>JBAXKJ010000034.1:0-49947 GCA_037137375.1 Prolixibacteraceae bacterium | reverse complement strand
ATTTCTCGGAACCTGAAATCAGGGAGCGACTGGATCGTTCGATAGAAGAAGCCAAGCGTGGAGAGTTGAAAACTGTTAAACCTGAAGATCTCGCAAATCTTCTGGGTTTATGAATTATGATTTAAAATTTACAGATATTATGAAAAATCAATTAATGCGCGCAATTCTATTCCTGGCAATTGCTACTTTCACTTCCTGTTCATTTTCTCAAAATAAACCTCCGGTGGATGGCCCGATTGTCAAGATTATGACGAAATATGGCGACATGAAAGTCGTTTTATACAACGAAACGCCACTTCACCGCGACAATTTCATGAAGCTTACAAAGGAAGGAGTCTTTGACAGTCTGCTATTTCACAGGGTTATCAAAGGGTTTATGGTTCAGGGTGGAGATCCGAATTCAAAACGCGCCACCAAAGATCAGACTTTGGGTGATGGAGATTTGAATTACACTGTCCCCGCCGAATTCCGTCCGGGGATTATCCACAAGAAAGGAGTGATAGCGGCTGCCCGGAATGGCGACGAAGAGAATCCTGAGCGCCGCTCCTCAGCTACCCAATTTTACCTGGCACAGGGAAAAGTCTACAAATTGGACGAGATTCCTTCTATTGAATTAAAGATAAATGCAAGGGCTACAGAATCGCTCTTCCTTAAATATAAGGCTGATAAAATTGACACGCTGATGCTGTTTCAGATGGCTGGAAACAAGGATGGCTATGATAAGCTGCTCGATAAAATCAGGAAAAAAGCCGAGCGGGAAATCGAGAAGAATCCTCTTAAGTTAACACAGCAACAGATAGCAACCTATACGACTCTTGGTGGAATCCCTCATTTGGACGGTGCCTACACAGTTTTTGGAGAAGTATTCGATGGCCTTGCAGTCATAGACTCTATTGCTGCTCAGCCAACAGGTCCGGGCGACAGGCCGCTTCAGAATATCAGGATGAAAATTCAGGTAATTAAAGAGTAACCACCCCGAAGCCCACTTTTCGTAAATCTTCGTAAAAGGAAGGATAGGATTTTGTCACCACCATGGCATCATGAATTCGAATCTCACTTTTGAAAAACGCCGCCGGTGCGAAGGCCATTGCCATGCGATGATCATCGTAAGTAGCAATTTCAGGCTCCTTTTCCTTGAGTGCCTCTGAAATTTTACCATCCCAGGATAATTCACCCTCTTCAGGCTCCGACAAGTCAGCACCTAGTTTGGCGCATTCATTTTTGAGTGCAGCTATACGGTCTGTCTCTTTAATCTTTAATGTCTTGAGTCCTGTAAAGTGAAATGGCAAATTCTTTCCGATAGATAGCACCACGAAAGTCTGAGCGATATCCGGGTTCTCAATGAAATTAAGGTTCAACTGCTTCATCGGCTCTGACTTTATCTTAGTCAGCCGCACAGAATCCCCTTCCTGTTTCGACCGGATACCAAAATATTTTTCATACCAGGAAGCTTGCAATGCATCGCCCTGAAGGCTATTCAAATAAAGCCCCTTAAGGCGAAGGTCACAGGTCTCAGCCAATGCGGCCATCGCATACCAGTAAGAAGCTCCCGACCAATCTGCCTCAACGGTATACTTCACCGGCTTGTAGCTCTGTTCATTTATCTTTATTTCATTCCCATTCCATTGGTACTTGATGCCAAATTTTTTCATCAGGCTCAGGGTCATTTCGATGTATGATCGGGAAGTGATTTTGTTCATTAAACGAAGGGTAATCCCCCCCTGAACCGTCGGGGCAATCATCAGTAAGGCTGAAATGTACTGGCTGCTGATACTCCCGTCCAGTTCGATCACTCCACCCTTCAACGCCGTGCCTGTTATCTTCAATGGCGGAAAACCTTCCACACCAGTATATTCAATTTGCGCACCCATTTTTCTCAATGCATCAACTAAAATAGAAATGGGTCTTTGTTGCATCCTTTCCGAACCCGTCAGGTGCCACTCTCCTACGATTTTTGAAAGATAAGCCGTCAAAAAGCGCATGGCAGTACCGGCATGACCGATATCGAAGCGATTTGTATTGGACTGAAGAACCTCATTCATTACGACTGAATCATCGCAATCAGACAGATTCTGAATGGGATATGGTGAGTAGCTCAAAGCATTAATAATCAGCATTCTGTTGCTGATACTCTTCGAGGTTGGAAGCAAGATTTCCCCAACGATCGTCTTGTCTGCTTTTATTAGGAGGATATTCACTCGTAAATATATTAGTTAAATTATTGAATATCTGTAAGTACTCATGGAACTCGCAGTTTGATTTACATCGCCTTTTGGGGGTCTTGACTATGCTCGTTTCATACGATCAGGCGTTGTTTAACTCTCTGAAGAAATCCAGCGCTTCAAAAATTTCCTGTTTGCTGCAGTTTTGATTGATCTCAAACTTACCAACCGAAGCAATAAGTGTAAAATTAATCCGCTTGCCTTCATTTTTCTTGTCGTGCCCCATCAGTTCGAACAAGGATTCATAGTCTTCGGCAGTGATGTGGAAATGACCATAGACATTCAATAGCCAGGTGGATAGTGTCTTCATGTCCGTAACCGGGAAACCGCATTTAATACAGGAAAGATATAACTCAGCAATCATTCCGAAAGCCACCGCATGACCATGTAGCAATGGATTGGACTTCTTGAGGGAGATACTCTCGAAGGCATGCCCCACCGTGTGACCAAAATTCAGGGCCTTGCGGATATTTTTTTCATTAGTATCCCTTTCTACAAAGTATTCCTTTATCTGAACTGATCTTTCTATCATTCCTTCAAGGAGATGATAGTCACGATGAATTAAGTCATATTGCTTTAATTCTGCCAAATGTTCACCGGAATAAATCAATCCGTGCTTGATCATCTCGGCATATCCTGAGATAATATTATCGTGATCCATTGTTTTAAGGAATCGGGTGTCGATGATCACTTGCAAAGGCTGATTAATTACTCCGATCTCGTTTTTCAGTCCGTTGAAATTGAAACCTGTTTTACCACCAACCGAGGCATCCACCTGGGACAATAAGGTGGTCGGAATATTCACAAATTCGAGGCCCCTTTTAAAAGTTGAAGCGGCAAAACTTCCTAAATCAGTCACCATTCCGCCTCCCAGATTGACGACCAGAGATTTCCTGTCGGCTCCGTTCTGACTCAGAAAGAGCCAGATCTTCTCCACTGAGGATAATAACTTGGTCTCCTCACCCGAAGGAATCACCACTTTCTTGAATTTCTTAAAACCAGGCACCTCTTGAATCAGCGGAACACAAAAATGATCACTGTTCTGATCCACCACCAAAAACAGTTTATCATCAGGAAATGTTGCCATGACTTTTCCAAGAGCCTCTTCCAGTTTGTCGGTTACCACGACGGTATTCATATCAGCCATAAGTGGGAAAACTTCAATTCTTTGAAACGACAAAGGTAAAAGAATTTTATCTCAGTGAGCCTTTTCGTGCTGTAGCGCTTTCACCCTGGAAACCAAAAAGGTTATTCCAAGACCAAAAAATCCGATGACAGCGAAGGAATAACGCAGTCCGAAGGCCTGAGAGATATAACCGATCAGCGGCGGGCCCATCAGAAAACCCAGGAAGCTAACGCTGGAAACCGTCGCCAGCGCTATCCCGGTAGGGACTTTTGAATATCGGCCTGCGGCACTGATGACTGTTGGAACCATGCTGGAAACGCCGAGTCCAACCAGCATGAAAGCGAGCGTACAAGTTATCAGGTAAGGGAAAAATACTGCTGTAAAAAGACCCGTTGAAATCATGACGCCACAAATCTGCAGTAGTCTTTGCCTGCCAATATGTGAAACAACCCAATCGGCGACAAATCGCCCGGAAGCCATCATAATCATGAACGAGGTGTATCCAAGCACAACCAGCGATGGTGGGGCATGGACGATATCCTTGAAATAGATGCCACTCCAGTCGAACATCATGCCTTCGCTTGACATGCTGCAGAAGCCAATGAGGCCGAGCTGAAGTAGGACGATGTCGGGTTTGTTGAATAATTTTCTCTTCGTGTCGTCGGTTCTTACCCTGTGGTGTTGGCTACGGACTAAATACGGGAAATTGATCTTTACAATAATCCACACAATAAGAATTACTGTAACAAAATGCCATAAAGGTCTGATTTGCAAATTGATCATCGCGATTCCAATAAGGGCCCCCGTAAAACCGGCCAGGCTCCAACCCCCGTGAAAGGAGGACATGATGGAGCGCTGGTAGAGTTTTTCAGCGGCTACGCCTTGCGTATTGATAGAGATATTGCACATGTTTCCGCAGATGCCGAAGAAAAAAAGCGCCAGGGCCAGCTGCCATCCCGTTTGTACCAGTCCGATGCAACTCAGGACGAGGGTGTAACCAGGGAGTGCAAAACTCAAAATATGATGACTACCAAATCTCGTAACAAGCTTTCCGGAAACCGGCATCATCAGGAATTGGCCAATAGGAATGGCGAGCAAGATGGTTCCGAACATCGCATCGTTCAGTTGAAGTGCTGTCTTAATCTCAGGAATTCTGCTTGCCCAGGAAGAGAAACAGAGTCCCATGCTGAAGTAAACCAGCGAAACTGCAATCCGGACCCGTCTTCTGTTAAGGTCAGGTTCTTTATGCAATACATTTTCTGCAACAGCATGAGACATTTAGACATTAAAAAACCGGAATGGGAGAATTCCCAATCCGGCAGTAAAAGTATTGAATAAATTTTTAAGCCTGACCGATTTTTATGGAGGTCATGGTGAGAGAGCCGGCAACTGCCTTATCATTAAAGATGCTAAGCTTCTCATTTTTTTCTTTCAACCCAAGGATATAGAGCAAGGGAAGGAAGTGTTCAGGAGTCGGAATGGCCAGATCAAAGGCCTTCCCCTCGGACTTGAAATTGATCAGCTTTTGGTGATCTCCGTCCAGCATGTATTTCTTCATCTTTTCATCAGCTTCCAATGCCCAGTCAAAGCCATAACCAATTTCATTCATCTTATCCCAGGCAACACGGTGAAGGTTGTGGACCAGGTTTCCGCTTCCGACTATCAGAATGCCTTTATTTCTTAATGTCGCCAACTCTTTGGCCAGGTCATAGTGAAACTGAGGGGTCTGGTAATAATCCAGGCTCATCTGAATGACAGGTACATCGGCCTCCGGATACAGATGTTTCACGACACTCCAGCAACCATGGTCGAGGCCCCATTTCTGATCGAGGCCAACGGTTGTTTTAGTCACCAATTTTTGTGCCTCCTGCGCCAGTTCCGGACTTCCGGGCGCAGGGTACTGCACCTCAAACAATCTTTGCGGAAAACCGCCAAAATCATGAATCGTCATCGGTTTTTCCATGGCAGTGACGAAAGTTCCACGTGTCTCCCAGTGTGCCGAAATACACAGAATCGCCTTCGGTTTCGGCAGTGTTTTACCTACCTCACGGAATCCTGTAACAAATTCATTCTCTTCGATGGCGTTCATCGGAGAACCATGGCCAAGAAACAGCACCGGCATCTTCGCCGTGCTGCTCAGGGATCCGGATAATTTATTTAATGCCTCAAGTTTCATGGTCGCGCCTGTTAAGGGTAATATTGCTAAACTTCTGAGAAAATTCTTTCTGTTCATCCTGTTTAGAATCAGGGTATTTAGCTAATACGTAATTTTTAGGATTGTTTTAACAGTTGTACCTCACAAATTATGTTAACTGTTTCTCCTACCAGGACACCGCCCGCTTCAAGGGCTGCATTCCAGGTTAGATCCCAGTCTTTGCGGTTGATTTTGCCATTCAGGGTGAATCCCGCTTTTGAGTTACCCCATGGATCCTTCGCTACCCCACCGAATTCAACGGCCAATTTCAGATTCTTTGTGATGCCTTTGATGGTCATGTCGCCGGACAATTCATAGTTTTCATCATCCACTTTTGTCAGTGATTCGGACTTGAAAGATATTGTTTCATACTTCTCAACATCGAAGAAATCCGGACTCTTCAAGTGGCCGTCACGGTCGGCGACACCAGTATCCACAGAAGCTGGTTTCAGGCTGAATTCAATGGCTGCTGTCGAAAAATCATCACCATCAGTGTAAACGGTTGCGTCAAATTCCTTGAAAGATCCTTTGACATTGGAGATCATCAGGTGTTTTACCTTGAATGAAATTTCACTGTGAACCGGGTCGATTACCCATTTTGTTTTTGTCGTATCCATAATGCTAATTTTTATTTAATGATTATGATACAAAGATGCGACTACCACAGGGACTAGAGGTAACACTTTCCGGAAAATAGGTTGTGAATTCAGGAAATTAATGATTTCATTTCCTCGCGAAATTCGGTAGGTGTCTGACCGGATTTGCGCTTAAAGACGGTTGTAAAATAGGCTTTCTCGTTGTAGCCCAGATCATAACCAATTTCTGATATGGTTTTGTCAGTTGAAATAAGCAGGTTTTTCGCCTCTATCAGTTTTCTTGTTTCTATGATCTCCGATACACTCTGCTGAAGAATATTCTGGCAAATTAGATTCAGATTTCTGGAAGACATGAAGAGTTTGTCGGCATAGAAATCCACTCCTTCCGGTCTGCGAAAGTTCTCTTCCAGAATTTTAAGGAAATTCTTGAAGGTGATATTTTGGGTCTTTTGATTGAGATTTTCCGGCTCCAACTTCTTCCGCTGGGATTCTATCATGGTAAACAGGGCGCTCAAAAGGTGACGGATCACAGCGTAATCGGGTGCATCTTGTTGGTTTTCCTCATACATCATGGCACACAACTGGTCGATCCTGCCAAAACAGGATCCTTGCGGAAACTCTAGTGTAGCATGATCATGGTAATTGGAATAGAGTTGGAAGGTCGTTTCGGGAATGAACTCGCTGCTGAAAAGAATGAGCCACAGGTCCAGGTTGCCATCTTTCACGTTAGGTTTGGCCCGGTGCATTTTGCCTTTGGTGATGAAACTGATGTAGGGAGCCTCATAAACTGAAGCCTTGAAATCGATGAAATGATCCAACTGGCCTGCGCCGCCAACTAACAATTCCTCACAATCGTGTATGTGCGGTTCAGTGGGCTTGGCTGCGATCAGGTCAAGATCGTTGATTGTAAATTTTTGTATATCAAATAGCTGATCTGTCATATCTTACCATTGAATTCATGAATTGCATCCAGCATGGCCACCAAATTTTCAATCGGTACATTCGCCTGGATGTTGTGGACGGTATTGAAGACAAAACCACCATCTTTTGCAAAAATAGTGCAATTTTCCAGCACTTGTTTCCTGACTTCTGAAGGCGTTGCGAAGGCAAGAACTTTCTGTGTGTCGACCCCGCCACCCCAGAAAACCAATTCCTTACCAAACTCCTTCTTCAGATGAGCAGGATCCATTCCCCGTGCACTGATTTGAACGGGATTGATGATATCGAAGCCAGCTTCGATGAAAAGAGGCATGAACGTTTCGACAGCGCCGCAGGAGTGCTTGAAGCTTTTCCATTTAGTATTCAGGTGCA
Organism: Prolixibacteraceae bacterium; assembly: GCA_037137375.1. Classification (GTDB taxonomy): domain Bacteria; phylum Bacteroidota; class Bacteroidia; order Bacteroidales; family Prolixibacteraceae; genus CAINVV01. The sequence continues at coordinate 42,498 of JBAXKJ010000034.1, read as the reverse complement.
TCCAGTCATTTATTTTCCTGTAATAAGGCAGGTAGAGGGATTTAAAATCTTCGGGAGAGCAGAAGGTAGACTCCTGGGTTCCGAAATCTGTTCCGCAGATAAAAACTGCATCTATCTGATTTCCTATTCTTTGGTAAATTCGGCTAAAATTAGCGATGGCAATTTCTGTCTGTTTTTCGAAAATTGCATGAATATAATCCGGGCGTAAAACGGTACTCATGTACCAATCGGCTACATCACGTATTCCTTTCGGATTCTTAAGTTGCATGCCCGGAACCAGTGCAATGTCGCCCAATGCGGTCCCGCCGAGGCTTGCAATGACTCCCTTGCCTTTCGCTGCCTGAATTCGGATCGTTCTCTCCCAATAATCGAGGGTGGCCTCTGATATTGGTTCAAACTCCTCCAGGTTGTTTTCCGGATTAAGGTTTTCGTCATCAATTGGTTCCTGTCGTATGATTGCATCAAAGAAGTATCCCGCTTTTGGCATGCGGGCATTGGGTCCAAGGGAGGTATCTCCGCCCGGATAAATCAGGGTACTGCCATCTTCATCAATAGTTGTGTTAAATTCGACGGGAACCTGAACAACCTGACCCCAGTTAGTGGTATACAGTTTCCATTCGCATTCATTGTTGGCGATTCCAAACATGTTATTCTTGCCGTAAGCCCCCACGAAATCCGTTCCAATCGCGTTAATCAACTCATCATCGACCTCGCCGAGCATTTGAAAAGGTTCGACTACCTTAACAGGAAGGTCTTCCAGACCAAAATGTTTCCGAAGATTTTTGACTGCAAGACAATGGATTCCTGTTACTGCTGTGCCACCAAAATCGCAAACCACACGATCGGGTTGTTGATGATTCAATGTTTTTTGAAGATTTTCCCTGGAGTTCATAGATATTTCAAATTCTATATTCTGACAATTAAACAAAAATTGAATGGTTGTGACCATACCAACAATCCCCTATAAATATAAATGAAAAATTTCATACCTACGGAATGGGTATAAAAAAGCCGCCTCAGGTTTTGAGACGGCTTCATTCGGAAGAATTATTTGAACTGATACTGGAACATTATTGAAGTTTAAACTGAATAGGGATCGTGTAAGACACGCTGACTGCAGTACCTCGTTGCTTGCCTGGTTTCCATTCAGGCATCAGACCTACAACCCTGATGGCCTCAGCATCAAGCGCAGGATCTACACTTTTTTCAATCTTTGCCTGCTCAACTTTCCCTTCGGCATTAATTACGAAAGAGACATAAACTTTCCCTTGCGTCTTAGCTTTTTGAGCTTCCGCTGGATATTTTACATTCATCGCCAGGAATCTTCTTAAGGCATCTGGTCCTCCCGGGAATTCGGGCATCTCTTCCACAACAATAAAGACTTGCTTTTCTGCTTTTGGCTGATTGTCGGCTTGTCCGGTGTTATTGACGCCACCATCCAGTTTAAACTGTACCGGGATGGTATAAGAGACATTTACATTCACACCCCTTTGTTTGCCAGGTTTCCATTCTGGGAGGGAGGCAACAACCCTGAGCGCTTCTGAATCCAGGAGTGGATCTACTCCACGTGCAATTTTTGCACTTTCGGTTTTACCTGTTTTGCTGACGACAAAAGTCACAAATACCTTACCCTGAATACCTTTGGACTTTGCTTCAGCCGGGTATTTTATGTTTTCAGCAATGAAATTTCTTAATGCCAATTCACCGCCTGGGAATTCAGGCATTTCTTCCACGACAACAAAGACTTGCTCGTCACCAGTGTTTGAAGTACTTACCTGTTCACCGGGCTTTTTATTATCGAGCGCAAAATTTATTGGCACGGTATAGGAGACACTGACGGCTTCACCTTTCTGCTTGCCCGGCTTCCATTCCGGCAATTGTCCAACTACACGTAATGCTTCGTTGTCGAGTGAAGGATCTACTCCTCTGGCTATTTTAGCATTTTCTACTTTGCCTTTGCTATTTACAACAAATGTGACGAATACTTTGCCCTGAATGCCTTTCTCTTTGGCCTCTACAGGATATTTGATGTTTTCGCCGATGAAATTTCTTAATGCCATTTCACCACCGGGGAATTCAGGCATCTCTTCAACAACCAAATAGACGCCGTCTTTCCTTTGGACAGGTTCCAACATTTTATTGGTGGCCTCCTTAAATTTTTCCGGATTATTGAGTTTATATTCTTTTGTATAGACTAAAATCACTCCATTCTTTCCCTTCTCTCCATAAGAAGCGGTTTTGGATGGATCCTTCAAAATATACATCCTTTCAATGCTGGCTGGGCTCAGCTGATCCATCGTGGCTTTATCAGTTTCATTTCCATCCAATATACGTAAGGCTTTGTCTAACATCTTCATCGCCGTAATTTTGGTGGTAATCATAATTACCCCGTTTTTCCCCTTTTCCCCATACTTTTCGATAGCTGGTTGATCCTTTAAAACGTCCATTCTATCAATGGTACTGGGATTGAGCTGATTCATCGCATTCTTGTCAATCTCCACACCATCCAAAATGATCAAAGGAAGTTTTGCACTGTCAAAACCTCTAATAAGTGAAACTGGAGGTGGAGGTGGCGGTGGTGGCGTATCCTTACCATATCCGGCGACAGTTACCGGTTCGTTGCTGCCCTTTTGCTTCTGAACCTTATTCCCGGATATTCCAGCGCTGTTTTTGTCTTTAAGTTTAATAAGGATTACGCCGTTTTTCCCTTTCGTTCCATACACAGCGGTTGCTGATTTATCTTTCAGGACAGATATGCTCTGGATGTTATTAGGGTCAATCTGATCCATCGCCTTCTTGTCAATTGGAATACCATCCAGAATGATCAAAGGAGGATTTGCACTGTTCATACTTTTTGATAAATCTTGTGTTTCTAATTTCCGCACCTCTCCATTTATTCCTGAACTCACATTTGAAGCTGGAGGTGGGGGTGTGCCATAACCCACAACAGTAATCTGCTCTAATCCTACCTTAGAAATTTCCATCACGATTTTCATCGTTTCCTTGCTTACCTTTTGGACTTTTGTCTGAAATCCGACAAAAGAAAAATACAACTCTCCATCGGAGGGGACGCCTTTTAATTCGAACTTTCCTTCCGGGCCTGACATAGTTCCGAGGGTAGAGCCTTTCAAGATTACGGACGTTCCTGGTAAGGGTGTACCGTCACTCTTCAGAACCTGTCCCTTGACATCTATCGTGGTAACTTCCGGAGAAATGGTAGAATTTTCTTCTGCAAACTGATATTCAGGGGTAGAAAAGGCATAGAAAAGGAAGGCTGCAACCGGCAATACGGCTAGCATCTTCAATTTTCTAAAAGGGGAATCTATAGTCTTTTTCATCATTTTAAATCTTTTTTTGTTAAGTGAATAACTGAAGGAATTGGTTAGACAAAAGACAGGAACCCCCAATAACTGATTCAGGAGCGCTGCCTGATATACTGCCGGATCAGCCGTACTTTGCAGTGCCCGTTCATCTGCCAGGAATTCATGATTCTGGCGGACCAGATGAGCATAAACCCAGGCAAAAGGATTGAACCACTGCACGATACAGACCAGCTCGACCAATATCAAATCAAACCAGTGACGTTGATGAATGTGCTCACGCTCGTGATTCATGATCTCTTCCATCTCAACTTGTGCAATTGAAGGATTGACGAAAACGAAAGAGAAAAAGGAAAACGAAGTGGCAAACTCGGGGGTACGGACCAATTTAACTGCGCCAGTTTGTTCATATCCGGTTATCTGAAGTTTACGGATAATCCTCCACGTCTGGAAGAGCATTCGAAAGAAGAAAGCCAGGATACCAGCCAGGTAGATCCAGTAATATAATGGGATGGATGATTCTGCAACTATTTCACCAGCAGACAGTTCGCCTATTGATGAAGTCGTTGTAACTGCAGGCACTATAATTGTATAGTGAAAGGTATAGAGTGGAAAAAGCAAGGAAGCCAATATTCCGCCAAGCAGAAAAATCCTGTTAAGCATGAAATAACGCTCATTGCGTAATGCCAACAAAAAAACCAAGGCAAAACCCGTTAACCAGGCAGCCGATTTCAGGAGAAACAAGCCAATTGCTTCCATAATTATTCGGTTTTATTGCGTTTTGCTAATTCCTTTTTAGTCTCTTCCAGCAGTTGTTCAAGATCTTTGATCGACAGGTCATTCTCTTTGGCAAAAAAAGAAGCCATGGCAGGGAAGGAATTGTTGAAATAATCATGCATCAATCCAAAAAGTTGCTTCCCGGAATACTCCTTCTTCTGAACAAGGGGGTAGTAGACAAACACTTTGCCATAATCCTTGTGCCCGACAAATCCCTTCTTTTCAAGGATGCGGACCACCGTCGATACGGTGTTTCGTGCAGGTTTTGGTTCGTCGAAACGATCGAGGATATCTTTGACCAACCCCTCGCCCAACGACCATAAGATCTGCATGACCTGTTCTTCTGCTTTTGTTAATTGCATGACATTTTTTATTTATTATCAATCCTTCAACACAAATATACGACTATTTATTTAGTCAATCAATAGCATTAACACTATTTAACTATTTTTTTAGTCGGTTAATACATCGCATTTGAATAGGTATGTTATCACAGTATTTAGAAGGTAATTATTGCTGGCTTGTCATTCCGGACTAATCCTGAATCCCCCAAATAATGAGGAGGTGTTGAATCTAATCCAGCATGAAGGTTATAATCTTTGAATGGTCATTCCGCCGTCCACCATCACCACCTGGCCGGTTGAATAGGGCATATTTCCAGTTGCCATGGCGGCTGCAACCTTTCCAACATCCTCCGGGAGGCCCCATCTCTGTTGAATTGCCAATCCATCCTGAAAAAGTTTGTCGTATTTTTCGGTCACGCCGGAAGTCATATCAGACCGGATTACGCCCGGCTGGATCTCATATACGGGAATATCGAATTCTCCAAGCCGGGTGGCCCATAATTTTGTGGCCATTGCAATTCCTGCCTTTGAAATGCAATACTCTCCTCGGTTCACAGAAGCAACAGAAGCTGAAACAGAGGAAACATTGATGATGCAGTAAAACTCTTCAGGTACCCTCGTTTTAGTTTCAATCATTCTGTTGGCAATAAGTTGGGTCAGGAAATAGGGTCCGCGGAGATTGGTATTTATCACCAAATCAAAACTTTCTTCGGTTGACTCTAGGATATCTCGTCTCTCCGGAGGAGCTATTCCTGCATTATTGACCAACACATTGATCCGGTTAAATTGTTTGAAAACAGCTTCAACCAGTTTCTGGCGATCGTCTTTTGAAGATATATCCCCCTGGAAATAAGCAACCTGAATTCCATATTCTCTTAGATCATCCAATACAGAAATGATTGCAGCCTCTTCACGAACACCATTCACTGCCAAATCGAAACCAGCCCTGGCGAGCTCGGTAGCTATGCCGAGTCCGATACCCCTCGTGCCCCCCGTCACTAATGCAATCTTTCTCATACTCCCATTTTCTCAGTCTTTATACATCTAATGCCCTATGTCTCATATCTCATCTTCTCATCTTCTCATCTTCTCATTTCTCATCTTCTCATTTCTCATGTCTCATCTTCCCAAATCAGGAATCTCAACCCATCTCTTTTCTGCCCAGCTAGCCAAACCCTTTTCAGCCAACTGTACCCCTTTCGCCCCTTCCAGCAGCGTCCATCTGAAGGGCTCATTCTTCACCACATGCTTCAGGAAAAGTTCCCACTCCACCTTAAAAGCATTTCCAAAAACCTCCTGTTCGGGCACTTTGGACCATCCATCGAAGAAATTAATAGGACTTGGGATATCAGGATTCCAAACAGGTTTCGGTGTATTTCCATAATGTTGTGTCCAGCATTCCCTTAATCCGGCGACTGCCGAACCTTTTGTGCCATCCACATGAAGGGTCAGTAAATCATCCCTTCTCACCCTGGTAACCCAGGAAGAATTGAAATGGGCTATCACGCCACCTTCGAGTTCAAAGGTTGCATAAGCGGCATCATCGGCAGTACATTTATATACACGCCCCTGCTCATCTACCCTTTCCGGAATATGCGTAGCCCCCAGGCAGAAGACGCCCTTTACGTTTCCGAAGAGGTTATCCAGGACATAGCGCCAGTGGCATAACATATCGATGATGATTCCACCATCGTCTTCTTTCCGGTAGTTCCAGCTCGGACGCTGTGCAGGGACGTTGAATCCCTCGAAGACCCAGTATCCGAACTCGCCCCTGACAGAGAGTATCTTGCCGAAGAAATCATTCTCCATCAGCCGCTTCAGTTTCAGCATTCCTGGTAAGAATAATTTATCCTGAACGACGCCGTGTTTGACACCAGCCTTCTCGCAGACCTCATATAATTCCAGTGCCGTGGCAAGGTCGCTGGCAATAGGTTTTTCACAATAGACATGCTTGCCTGCCCGGGCCGCCATCTTAACCGCCTCCGCCCTGCGCCCTGTTGTCTGGGCATCGAAGTAAATCTGGTAGGCTGGATCGCTCATCACTTCATCAAGATTGGTGGTCCATTTTGTGACGCCCGAAAGCGCAGAAAGCTTCCGGAGCTTCACCTCATCCCTGCCAACCAGCACGGGGTCTGGCACGATAAACTCGGCAGGACCGCACTGGACGCCTCCCTGCTTGATTATTTCGACAATGGATCGCATCAGGTGCTGGTTGGTCCCCATGCGACCGGTAACGCCGTTCATGATAATACCAACCTTGTGGATGGTCATATTTTCAGCCATAATTTTTCAAATAAAAATATTTATTGCCTTGAGACTTTCTGATTTCAAAATTACAAATTCAGGATAGTTAACCCTTCAAACATTAAAACATTTCTAACATTTATTACCAAACGCCCGGGCTCCTTGTACCCTTTTAAGTTTTGGTCAGATATGCCTCTATAATTTTTTTGAGATAAGCATGCTGGTCTGTCGCCCAATATTTATCCGAAAAGATTTCAACCTCATTAAACCCTTTGAAGCCTGCCTCTTCCACCCAGGATCTTATCTGAGGGACATTGATGCAACCATCGCCCATCAGTCCGCGGTCGTTCAGAAAATCTACCGTCGGAACATTCCAGTCACAGACATGAAAGGCAAAAAGATGCCCGTGAATACCACAGCGTAGAATTTCAGAACGGAGATCGGGATCCCACCAGAGATGGTAAACATCGACCGCTACCCCAACAAGAGGAGAGTTGATCATTTCGGCCATATCGTTGGCCTGCTTCAGCGTGTTGATAGCAGAACGGTCGCCGGCATACATCGGATGAAGCGGTTCGATAGATAATTTCACTCCGGCATGACGTGCAGCCGGCAAGATTTTAAGAATTCCTTCGGCAATCTGCTCCCTTGACTTCTCCAGCGACTGACTTACATCCGCCCCGCAAACAAGTACAATGGAAGGAGCTCCCACGGCGGCAGCCTGTTCGATGGCAAAGAGATTATCCTCGATAGCCTTCTCTCGTTTGGAACTATCCACGGAAGGGAAAAAACCCCCACGAGCAAGGGAAACTACCTCCATCCCGGAATCGTCAAGAAGTTTCCTGACAGCCGAAAGATTCTTATTTTCCAGCACATTGCGCCAGATGGTAATCCCTCTGATTCCTGCCGCAGAATAATTTTTTACACACTCTTCGATGCTCCAGGGCCTGTTCGTTAAGGTGTGGACGCATAGTCTCGAAAGATCTTTCAATTCAGTGGCCATGATTACTCTATTCCGTTAAAAAAGGTGTAATAAGGCGCATCCGAAATAATCCTGGTAAGGTAGAGGGCTGTTTCACGCATATGGTAATCGCCCCACATACTCGATTCGTTACACGGAATTTTACTGCCTTCCGGGATGTAATCCCATCCATTTGGACGATGGTAAACCGAATGCAGCAAAAGGCCCTGGTGTGCAGGATCCAAAGATAAATAAGGAGACTCCAGTAACCTGGAAACCACTGTTAATCCAGCCTGCCAGTAGTTGTCACCCTTTTCAGTCTCACCCTGCAATTGCAGAAAGTGCCCCAACCTGAGCAACCCCTGGGCACCAATGGCCGCGGCAGAACTGTCAACTGGCTCCCAACTGTTGTAGGGGTCGGCCCGTCTGTTGAGATAATCGTTAATATGGATCAATCCCGGTGCACCGGCATCCCAATAGGGTATTCCATCGACCGGAGTATGTTCGATATAAAAATCACAGGTTGCCTCAGCGGCTTCTTTCAAAATGCGAACCAATTCAGCTTTAGACACCTTACCAACAAATTCTTGTTCCGGCAAAGTATGCAGAAATTCAATTTCCTCGGCAAATCCAAGCATAGCCCAGCCAAGACCTCTCGTCCAGGTGGTAAATCCGGAATAACCTTGCTGCGAATTCGGACACCGGTAGTTTCCATCATTTGGATTGAAAATGGATTCATGTGCCGTTCTGCCCCTGATATCGTAACTGTCGCGACCCTCGCCATAGTAAACAGAAAATTTGGCAGTGGCCAGCAGATGATCGACAGCCCGTTGAAATAACGAAATGTGCCTGTCATTTTCACCCGGTAGATAATGTCCCAAACGGTGGGCGACCATCAGAATCCTGCAGGATCTGATCGTGTCGACAAATAGCGAATGAGGTCCGTTAAAGGAATAGATAAATCCGCCCTCAGGAATGGTGGTCCAACGATTGGCCTGAACAGCACCCGAAGTCTTCAGCGCCAGCTCATAAAAATCCTTTTCCCAGGAATTCTGCGGAATCTTCCCTTCCGACATCAATCGCAGAAGGTTACCGTAAGTACTGATATTGTTGAATCCATGGTCGTGAACACCAATATGACTGACATGGGGCGCCATTAAACCGACCGTATTCCGGCGTCCAATCTCCAGAAACGATTCATCACCGGTCGCATCAAACTGCAGGATCGCCGAACCATATTGAAATCCCTGTGTCCATTCCGTCCACCCCCGGGAGGTATATTTTCCTTTAACGGTAAAAACAGGAGCACCCGCTTTTGTGTCATATTCCTTTTCAATGGAGGCGATCTTCTCCCCTGATAAAGCCCAAAATTGCTTGAGCTTACCTCGTAAATCTTCTGGAATGACCTGATTGTTGATAATCATATCTATGTAATTTAAACGATCTCAGCCCCTTTCGTCTTTGGCAGGAAGGAAACAATCACCGCTCCCAGCAATGCCAGCCCTATCAGAAAAATAAAACCGGTGAAATAGCTTTCCGAAGAAACATCATACAAGCGCCCAACCAACATCGGAAAAAGCGATTCTGCAATGCCGTCTGCAACAAGGATGATTCCCATGATCCTGCCAAGTGCCCTAATACCAAACAAATCTGCTGCCATAAGGGGAATAATCATGTAATCGCCCCCCAGTCCTACTCCAAAAATAATCGCAAAAAGGTATACCCTACCAGGAAAGTCAGGAAGCAACAAAAGCGGAATCGTGCAGGCGACGATCATATAAATAAGGATCATCACGTACTTTCGGTTGATTAAATCGGCTAAAAATCCCATCAGAACCCTCCCGGCCAGACTGGAAAACATCAGGAAAGAGATCACCTGTGCAGCATTTGCCTGCGAATAATCCAAATCCCTCAGATAGAGCTTCAGATGCTGAACAATACTGCCAACTGCTCCGATGGAACACATACTCCCGATCGCAAGCAGATAAAAATTAGGGTTCCTGAGAATGGCTGAAATGGGAATAGCATCAGCCACCACAGCTGTTCCAGTAGTATCCTTAGACGGATCACGTATAAAAAATGCCATTGGGAAAGCGATCAAAATGATCAGAAGACCAAGCGAAGCCAGTGCCATGTGCCATCCCAGATTTTTTTCAAGTGCCGCTGAAATTAAGGGTACCACAGCCCCACCAGTTCCGATTCCCAGGTAAGCGATCCCCATTGCCTTACCTCTATTCTTTTCAAACCATCTGGAAATTAATACCTGACATGGAAGAGGTCCGCCGAAAACATATCCAAGCGCATTAAAAATATAAAACAGGTAGAACATTCCCAGGGAACTGGAAAGACTTAGTCCTACCAGGGCGGTTCCCGCCAGAAGCGTCCCTGTCAGCATCAGCTTTCGTGGGCCATATGAATCGATCATCCATCCTGCAAGAAAACCAAATAACGGGGCAACCAGCAATTTTCCAAGGGCATTCCCTGAGGTAACGACCGACCTGGACCAGCCAAACTCTTTCGTCATGAAATCATAGAAGAAAGGTGGCCCGTACAAGGCAAATCCAACAATCGCAAATAAGGAAAGAAAAGCCGTGACTAAAATATAGGTCTGTGAACTACCCTTTCCTGCATTCTGACTAACCGCCTGTGTCCCAGTCATTCAAGTTTTAGTTAAGTGAGTTACCAATGGTTGAAGACTATTGTAACCATTTGTAGCCACTAAGATAAAAGATTTGAAGATAGGAACAACTCTATGACTTTTCTATTTTTCCACTTTGTCTCCGGCGACAAGGGTCCTTCCCTTGAACGCAGCATAATCCAGCGGATATTTGTATACCCTGAATACAGAATTCATCAATTCTCCTGCCCGTGCAGCATCCTCAGGAATAGCTGAGCCCTGTACAAGCGGGCCGTTAGCTGCTACCGGACAAATATATTTCCACACCATCTCGCCGGCAGTGGTCACTTCGCGGAACTCGCCAACCGTTCCAGAGCAGATAATAGTGTTTCCATTTTGCAGTCGATGTGCTCCCGAGATATTCTCCGAATACATGGGGTCTGCAGTCGTTCCCTTATAAAACCAGGTGTAATTTGCAGGAGGAATCACGGATCCGGCCACCATGGTATAATTTCCGCTGGCATCAACTGCCGGCGTAAACTCCTCAACGGTCGAATATACTCCTCTTCCCAGTCCGTTGTCGAAGCAGGTCAGATTTCCTGCGCCAGGACAATCAGACTTTACCCATTCCACATCGTGCTGTTGAAAATATCTTTGATCGCTCACCGTACCCGTTCTGTAGCAGGCAGGGTTTCCCCATCTATAAAGCAAATCTCCCCCCTTGCCACGTTTCCCGCCGGCATGCGATTTGGCTTCCGCTGTGGTGGTACTGTGGTCGATGATCCAAACTTCACTGTTACCCCTGACACTAAGCGCAATCTGATCAAGGGAAGCATTATAATCGATTGAGTTCATGTGGTTCCAGAATGCAGGAAGGGCTTTTTGATCCCCTGCACAATCAATCAGCTCAGGATGCGATTTGACCACTCCGTAATTTAATTTCGTAGCATCGAAATCCTGGATCAGGTGATCCCAAGTATGCCATTCCCACACGACTTTACCTCCAACCGGCTTAGTAGGCTGGATTTCAACCACATAATCCGGAAGCATCATGCCCTTTTGAGCAATTTCCGGCTGAAACTTGGATGGGTTAAACCCGGCTGCGATAGTTTCCGCGTAAGTCTTCTTTTCGATCACAAGCATCAGAATATTTCCATTTGGAAGTCGTCTGATATCATGATGTTGCATATAAGTCGTTGTGGAAAAATCCAGTTCCCATACCAGGTTTCCGTCCCAGTCGTACTCTTCGACCCTGCCGCCTTCCCCTCCGCCACTACTTAATTGTCCTTTGGTCATGCAAGATCTGAGGATGTTACCGCTTTCGAGTAGATAAACAGATTGTCCGGGCGGATATTTACTTGCCGTCCATTGATGCAAAATACGTCCGTTGTTGTTGATCAGGAAAGTGGCAGTGTATTGTTTGGGTGCAAAAAGCAAATACCCCGGGAAAGCCTTGGTGGTGTTGAGAATCAATCCCATGTTGTTTTTTAAGTTCCCCGGATCAAATGTTGTATCCACAAGTGTCTCATCAGTAGGATCTGATGCTTTAGTACATCCTGTACCCAGGAAAGCCGTCAATAATAATAGTATAAGAATAGACGGATAGATGAAAATTTTCGATTTAGGTTTCATAATTTATACTTTGAAATTAATTTCTTACGACTCTGAATCCAACATGATACCACGGATGGTTTGGATCTTGTGGTCCGCGGTAGTAAGAAGGATTTCTGTTCGAAACCCTGGAATGTCCGTCGTTGACGGGTGACTGGGCTGTAGTATAGCCGTTGTACCAGTTGCCTCCGCGCATTCCCCGGTAGGCTTTACCGTCGGGCATGATGAAACCGGTATCCGGCCCTTTTGGATTATCCGATGGACTGACGCTGTAATAATTTTGCCCATACCAATCGTTCACAAACTGCCAGACGTTTCCAGCCATATCGTACAGTCCAAATCCATTGGCACCATTGGAAGTCTGGTAAGAAGCCGCCGTACCCGGCCAGTTGTATTCCGATTTGAGGTGAAGCTTTCCATCAAAAAAGCCCACCGGAGTGGTATAAGGGAAACCTGCATCTCCGCCAACTTCATAAGGATCTTTTGAATCCGGCCAGTTGGCTTTGGTAATATCCTGGGTATCACCCCATGGATAATTATAATAAGGATTCGTCTTCCCGCCTCTTGCCGCATATTCCCATTCTGCTTCCGTTGGCAGGCGATAGCCTGTCTTTGTAAAATCACAGACCCATGTCTTGAGATTGTAGCATTCGGTCAGGTTGTTTTGCAGACTTAACCAGTTGCAATAGGCCGCAGCTCCGCTCCACATGACTCCGACCATAGGATGATTAGCCCTGAAATCTTTAATAGAGAAGCTCTTACCGTCATATCCGATGCTGTAATAAGAAGCATATTGATTGGTATAGCAGTAAATATCAGATCCTCCAACAGCATAGACGGTATTGCTCCTGACCTCGATCTGACCCTTAGCAAGCGCAGAAGTCAGATACGCAAGGTATTGTTTGTTGGTAACAGTTGTTGTGGCCATCTTAAAAGTGTTCACCTTGACATTATGTATCGGTACCTCATCGCTGGGGTGCGCGGGATCCACAAATCCAAAGTGATCTCCCATATCAAACGCTCCTGCCGGAATTTGTACCTCGGTCATGTCTGAAGTTTGAACGGTCACAGGATCCTGAGTAGTGGCTGGTTCTGTTTTGCTGCAAGAAGAATTCGTCAGATAAAACACGATAACAAGAAGGAATATCATATTCTTCATGGCTGTTATTAATTAATAGTATAAGAAGCGGCTACATCACCGTTTTTACCATTGGCGCCTTCCTCGGTAGGTAACAAGGTTTTTATATAATCGACTTTTACGCTGTTACTGGTCACCGACATCAACAGGTACCCCCTGCCAGGCAAAATTTTGCCGGTTGTGTACCCATAGTCTGCCGCAGAAGTATTGGAAATATTTTTATTGGAAGGTTGCGGAACTTCTTGATAAACAATGCCGTCTTTATCCTGCTTGTCATAGAAATGGTCGTGTCCATGGAAAAAGATGGTGGCGCCGTTCTCCTTCATCAGCGTATGAATCGACTTGCCACCCCATCCCGGCCGGTTCTTTTCAAAGCTGGCTGTTCCATTGAGGTCGTTGCCTCCCCATTCAAAAAAATCAGCAAACTCAGATCCTCCGCGTGCATCATTTCCATTTCCTCCGACCAAGTTATGGCAGAAAACAAATTTGTATTTGGCTTTACTGGATGTAATGGCAGATTTGAACCAACTAAACTGATCACTGCCCAGAGTCCAGCCCCAACCAGGTTTTGAGACTGTGTACCAATATGGATCCAGGACGATGATCTGGACATTACCCCATTCAAAAGCATAATAAGCCTTTCTCTGACCAACAAAGTTTTCTGATTTGGATACGCCTGAATAAAAGGTGTTTGGTGCCGGATTTGGGAAGTAAAGGTTTCTTGTATTGGATGCCATAACCGGAAGACTGTTAGCGGTACCATCCAATGCCCAACCTGCCTCCCCCTCATGGTTCCCAAGAACAAGAAAAAGTGGAACCGAGTGGCAGGTATTATCAAAAAAACTTCTTAACAGTAAATGACGGGCGGTAACGACAGCTTGAGTTTTTACAGGTTGCTTTTCCGAAAAAAAGGTATCTCCGAGATCGACTAAAAAATCAGGACTTTTCGAGAGTATGTTTTTGAGCGTCAGGGTATAGGCGGTTGTGTCAGAATTATCATCCAGATGAGGATCGGCTTCGATAGCGAAAGTAAAAGAGGTACCCGAGGTTCTTGGCGTTTGAAAAGTGTATTCTGGTCCGGCTAGAAAAGTGGGTGTGCCCGTAGGTCGGTACCTGACCCGGTAGTAATATTTTGTGTTAGTGGTCAGACTGGTCAGGTCGACTTCGAGCGGAACATCCTTGTTGGCAGTACTTGTCACCGTTTTCCCGGTATAATTTCCGGCAGTAGTTCCGAATTCCCAATAAACTTCTGACGATTTATTGAAAAGAATATTTACCGTGACGGAAGTATTTGTTGGCCTTCCAAGTATCTCTGAGAAGGCCGTTCCATCTGTGGTGGTAACAACTTCAGGTTCTTGAATGGCAGTTGCTGCTTCTTTCCCGTGACATGCGACAAAAAGAGCAGCCGCGAATATTAAAAGAAATACATTAAATCTGGTTCTCATATCTATTTTATTGAATAGGTAAATGCAACTTGTCTGTTTTTCCGGGATCCGTTTTCATCCCTTGGAAGATAGGCCTGAACATAGTCCACTTTTATCCCAGCCGGGGAAACATTCACCCGTAAATGCCCTGTCCCATCCACAACATCAGAAACATAGGCATCAGCATTCGCAAGTTTTCCGATCTGATAGGTGGAATCGCTGGGCATGGGGACTTCCTGGTAAGCGACGCCATCCAGGACTTCGTGAGCAAAAAGATGGTCGTGGCCCTGAAAGAAAATATTCACCTTATTGTCCACAAAGAGCTGGTGAATCGGCTTTGCCCAGCCCAGCCTCTTCGAAGCAAAACTAAAAGTCGTACCATTGGATTCATATCCTCCCCACTCGAAATATTTCGCAAGATTAAGAGCTCCACGACCTTCGCCGCGAACATGGTGCGCGAATACAAATTTGTATTTTGACTTACTCGCCTCTAGAGTTGTTTTCAGCCAGTTATATTGGGTCTGTCCAAGTGACCAGTCCCAACCTTCAGGCTTGGGATTCGTCTTGTTCTGGTAACGATACACATCCAGAACCACAAAGAGGGCATCCCCCCAGGTCCAGGCATAATAATTTTGAGGCTGTGAAATGCCCCACGGTTCATTTTCTGTATTCCCCGAGTAAAACGCATTGGGAAAGGGGTTTGGATAGTAATATTTACGCCAAAGCGTTCCATTGATAGCCAGATTATTGGGAGGAGTAAGCCCCATGTAGTAATCATTTTCACCTTCGTGGTTTCCGAGGCAAACAAAGAGAGGCACAGAGTGGGATACCTTGCCAAAAAATGCCCTGTAATACTTGTGCAACGCATCCAGCTGGGCAGAAGTTATGGAAGTAGCCTGATGATCATCCCCAAAAGTGTCGCCGAGGGTGAGCATGAAATCAGGATTATCGAGCGACTGGTTGTTCAACGTTATTTGATAAATACTCACCACCCCCTTCTTATCATACATATGCTCATCCGATTCAATGGTAAAAGTAAAGGCGCTTCCTGCAGGTCTTTGAGTCTGGAAAGAATGCTCTGATCCGGCAAGAAAGGATGAAGTTACCCCACTTGCCCTATAACAGGTCCTGTAAAAATATTTTGTATTGGCTGAAAGATTGGTGAAATCAGTTTCAAGTGGTTTGTCTTTGATAGCTGTGAAAGTGGCAGTTTTCAGCGGATAAACTCCGGTGGAGGTACCATATTCCCAATATACATCAGACGATTGGTCGAAAAGAATGCTCATCGTCACCGAAGTGTTGGTCGGCCTTCCGAGTATTTCAGAGAATCCCTTATCATCAGTAGAAACCAGTATCTCTGAATCCTGAGCCGTATGACTGCTATTTTTAGAGCAAGCCGTCAGGAATAGAACCGCAAAAAAAAGGTATTTCGTTATCCTCTTTAACATTATTTGCTTCCTCCCCTTACACAGATAACATTTTCCTTGATCGTTTTATCGCTGTACGAGACTATGCCATAATCGACATTAAGATCCCAGGCCCGATTGGTCGCGTTTACCTGAGAAGTTGAGCTCCAATAATTCCCCGAGAGAACATTGGGAAAGAAACTCTTATTGAACGAGGGTTTGTATAACTTTTCATCATTTAGTGATTGCAACTCCTTCACGTTTGGAACCCTCCAGTCTGTCTTTCCTGTTAAGGTGAGAGAGGTTGCATAGCTGAGTGCCTCCTCCCAGGTCAACGTATTGAGCGACTGCAATTTCTGCCAGGTCAAGCCGGTATAATTATCTGTAATTGTATTATCCCCGTTGTCTTTAAAATGAACTGCCGGAAATGAAACTGCCACAGGTACCCTGACTGCCCTGGTATGAAACCTCTTGGGACCGCCGGCGCTGAGGGTTTCTGTTTTGGGATGGGCTCCAACGCCACCACCGGCATTCACAACCCAGACTGAATTTGCATCATCTGCCCGCACATCGCTGGTCCACCAATATTCAGCAGTTGTTTTGGTAAAAATGGAAGTATTCAAAGCCGGATTGACATTATCATAACTATTAAGTCCAAACAATTCATGTGATGTTGGAAGCCTCCAATCACTGAAACCGCCAAGGGTAAGTGATTTGCAATAAGTGGCGGCGTTGGCATAGATCATTTCACCGCCGTCACCCTTCTGCCACATCAGTCCTGTTACATTATCTAATACGGTGCCATCTCCGTTGTCTTTATAGGATGGGGCATGAAAATCAAAATCGGAGTCTTCGCCTTTGGTATTGGTGTAGCTTGTCGTCTGACCCGTATCAGGCAGATAAAATGTTGTTATTCCCTGTACATCAGCCACAACAGGCTCTTGCTTCTTGCAGGAAAAACTAAAAACAGGTGTAATTAGTAGTAAATAAACGACTCTCGTTAATATCTTCCAAACATTTTCCTTGATCATATTCTGAAAATTTCAGTTTGCTTCTCTAAGCTTAGAAGATGAAAAACAGAAAATCTGGCACGAAATTATTCTTTTTTCTTCCTGGGTGGATTTTGGGGTGGATTCTGAGGCTGATTGCGGGGCTGATTCTGGGGTTGAATCTGGGGCTGATTCGGAGGTTGTAAGATATCGCGGATATTGATCACAAGATGTTGAAATTCCCTAAGCTGCTCTGGCGTACAGATGCCTTTAAACTTTTGCGCCTGTTCAATCCTCAAAAGTTCCAGCTGGAATTCATTGTCAGCTACCCGCTTAGCAATTCTCTTCAACATGGACGTATCACTATCCGAATGAAACATCACAACATTCATTGAATCCCGCTGCGACTTGATCATTTGTGTAACGGATTCTTCCCTTTGCACAAAATCCTGCCGCAGACTGACGATTGCCATTTCCTGCTCTCTGGTCAGATTCAATTTATCTTTCAGTGCCCTCATGGAGTTTTCTCTTTCTTTTTTAGGCTGCCGATCATCTGGCTTTTCCCTTTTCTGAAACCATAAATACCCCGTCGAGATAATATTCAGAAATAAAAGAATAAAGATGATCCTCACTAAAAATTTGTTTTTTGAAAATATGTCCATCTGATTAGAATTTAGATGAATTAGTAGAAATCAAATATTCAGAGGCAATCACCCTGAGGTTGGAACCATCCTGCAGCGATCTTTCTTGAAGCCAGCTTTTGGTTACTGAAAATACATTGATGGCAAGAAGAAGAAATATGGCAAATAAGACCAGCCGGCTGCCAAAATTTTTTTCCTTATTGGCAGCAGGTTGATTGATTTTGAACATTACTCTTTCATTCCATTCAGCAGTAGGCTCAATAGACTCCAGGTGTTCAAATCGGTCAAGCAGGTCAATTTTGTTTTTCATGGTTTTATTCTTAGACGATATTCATTTTAGATTCTGGCGATTAACGTTTTAAAAATATTTTTAAATTCTGCTTTGCCCGGTAAATTAATGAATCTACAGCAGTAAGGCTCGTTTGCATGATCTCAGCAATCTCAGCATTGCTGTATCCTTCAATCTTACTTAAGGTCAAAGCGACCCTCTGACTCTCATGAAGACGATTTAATGCCTGCATGAGCAAATCCAGGTCTTGATGATCCTCAAGAGCCTTGTCTGGTCGTTCCGTACCTGCGACCCAATGTGTAATCTTCTCCAATCCCAAAGTCTTCCCAATTGAAGTGATCCTCTTTTTTCTGGATTTCCGCTTGATCTCGTCCAGGGATTTTGTCACGGCAATCCGGTAGATCCAGGTGCTTAACTTCGAATCTTCCCTGAAACTTCCTATCGAGTGAAAAACCTCGATAAAAACTTCCTGGGAAACATCTTCTGCATCCTCTTTGCTGAGCAAAAAACGATAACAAGTATTCAGCACTGTTTTTTGGTAAACAGACATCAACTCCGCAAAAGCATCCCGATTGCCCGATTTGATTCTTTTCAGAAGATCTGTCTCACTGGCCATTAACGAAATTATAGAAAATTATATGGTTCTCAAAATAATTATTTGGCTTACAAGAATTGTGCCATACGTACGACAATCACAATTTCAATTAAATTTGTAACTTACAATATTATTTCAGAAAAATGGTCTATCATAACAAAGCATATCTGTCTATGCTGAAGCAGGTTCAACTGATTTCAGGAGTCGCAATTCTATTAGCCATTTCAGTGACCATCTGGCTTGAGCAATATCGCATCGTAGTCATTCTCGGTATCTTATTATTGCTGATGACGCTCCTAGCCAGGGTACTGAATTATAACTTCGTGCGGGTTCAAATAGAAAATGGGAAGCTGATTATCAGGCACTATGCGCTTTACTCGGTCGACAGAGACTATGAATCCATTGAATTTCCCATCGCCAGCCTTAGGCATATCAAGGTAAAGAAATATTTTTTCGGACTAAAATGGGATTTGCATCTAACCGTTAAATTGAAACAAGGCCTGGCAAGTTATCCTCCGGTATGCCTCTCCGCGGTACCTTTCAGTGAGAGAAAAAAGATTCTAAATGCAATCAATGAATTGTTAATAAGATAATTACCGCACCCTGGCATAAGGCTGTTTCTGCAAAACGATCGCAGTCCTGGCAGGAAGATATAATCTCAATTGATGCGGTGAACCCATTCCACTCTCAGGCAAAGAATAATAGGTCATTTGATCATCAATACGGTTAAATCCACCGTAAATATGGGCGTCCGTCTGCAGGATAACCTTGAATTTGGACGGTTCACAGGGGATACCATAGTTTTCAAATGATTTGTCAGGATTGAAATTGAAGACAAAAAGCAGATCTTTGCGCATAAAGGCTAGCACCTGATCAGGCATGTTGTCATGAATTCGCCATACCTCAGGAACTTCAAGCAAATGCTCTTTTCTAAAAAGATGTATCATATCCCGGTCAAAATCAAGCAGCCAGTGAAACTTCAATTCAGGATCATCGGAAATGCTCCATATCCTCCGGGCGTGCTGGTAAGACCATCCATTTCCTTCACGGGGAAAATCGATCCATTCCGGATGACCGAATTCGTTTCCAATAAAATTTAGATACGCGCCGCCTGCGCACCCCAGGGTAACAAGTCTGATCATCTTGTGAAGGGCAATACCCCGGTCCACAATCAGATTTGGCTGATCTTTCCGCATACTGAAATACATCTCCTGATCAATCAGCCTGAAGATAACCGTCTTGTCACCAACCATGGCCTGGTCGTGGCTCTCAACATAACTCACCACCTTCTCTTCAGGACGGTGAGTAGTTAACTCATGAAAAAGATGACCCACATGCCATTCCTGATCCTGTTGCTCCTTGATCAGTTTTATCCACAGATCAGGTACCCCCATCGACATTCTGTAATCGAAGCCAAGACCACCAATACTCACTGGGGCTGCAAGACCTGGTAAACCACTCATCTCTTCGGCAATGGAAAGGACAACAGGATTGATCTCATGTGCCAGTTTGTTGGCAAGCATGAAATATACGATGGCCTCATCGTCCAGATTCGGGGTAAAATAGTCCGCGTAGCAGGTAAATGCCTTACCCAAACCATGGTCAAAATAAAGCATACTGGTCACGCCATCGAACCGGAAGCCATCAAACCTGAATTCTGTCAGCCAATATTTTATATTCGAAAGGAGAAAATGCAGAACCTCATTCTTTGCGTAGTTAAAACAATAGGAATCCCAGGCAGGATGTTCTCCCCGCGCCCCCTCATGGAAAAATTGTGTTCGGGTACCATCGTACAATCCAAGTCCTTCATTAACATTTTTAACTGCGTGTGAATGAACCAGATCCATCACTACTGAGATACCCATTCCATGTGCTTCATCAATCAAGTGTTTCAACTCTTCGGGTGTTCCAAATCTGGACGAAGGTGCAAAGAAACTGGATATATGATAACCAAAACTTCCGTAATAAGGATGCTCAGGTATCGCCATGAGCTGAATTGTATTATATCCGGCTGCCTTGATGCGTGGTAGCATCTCGTAACGGAATTCATTGTAGGTGTGCACCTTGGGCTCTTCACCAGCCATCCCCACATGCGACTCATAGATAAGCGGAGCCTCATGGAGCGGTTTAAATATATGTCTGAAATGAAATGATTCTTTGGGCGCCCATACCTGAGCATTGAATATATTTGTTACAGGATCCTGGACAACCCTCCTGGCCCATGCCGGAATTCTCTTCCCCGAACCTCCGGGCCAATAAAGTGATATGGCGTAAAGATCTCCATGATGAATGGTTGACAGAGGAACTTCAAGCTCCCAGGCTCCATTCCCAATGCTTCTCAACTCAAAATTAGAATGATCCTGCCAATCATTAAAATTACCAATGAGAAAAACGCTGGTTGCATTGGGTGCCCAATCGCGGAAGATCCACCCGTTTTCGGTTCTAAAAAGTCCGAAATACTCATGACCGGAAGCGAAATCCTGTAAAGATAGTCCTCCAAGCAATTCATGTTCCTTAGCTCTGAACTTAGCAGTCCAGCGCTCGAAATCAGGTGTATAAGGCTGAAGATAAGGATCCATCTCAACCAAACGGTGCGTTCCCATAAGAAAACCTTTTGTCTTGCTAAAGTTACGACAATAAATGATCCCTAGCGCCTTCCAAAATATCTTTCAACTCCGTCCTCAACAATTTTCTGAAGTTCCTCAGGCGTGTCTATTCCGACAGAAATGTGATCGGTGATTTCAGTTTTTATCTTATATCCGTTTTCCAGCCAACGAAGTTGTTCAAGCGATTCGGCCTTCTCCAGTTTACCTTCGGGTAGCTTACTCAGTTTCTGCAAAATGTCTGTCCGATAGGCGTAGATCCCGACATGACAGAAAAAATTAAACTTATCAATCCATTCTGACTGATCAAATTTAGCAACCATTGGGATCGGTAACCTACTAAAATATATTGCATTACCATGAATGTCAAGCACAACCTTTACCTCTCCTGGATTCAGCAGAATCTCAAGATTGTAAATACGCTGAATTAGAGTGGCTATCTCCGTAAGCGGATCCACGCGAAACGGCTCTTGAAGAACTTTGATTTGCTCAGGTTGAATAAACGGTTCATCCCCCTGCACATTAATTACAACATCAAAATTTTTACCCGTCTCCCTGCTGATTTTCAAGACAGCCTCGGCACAACGATCCGTCCCACTGCGGTGATCGACAGATGTCATGACTACCTTGCCTCCAAAACTGCGTACGGCAGCTTCGATACGCTCATCGTCCGTCGCAACCCACACATCATCCACCGCCTGAGCGACCTGCTCATACACTCTCTGAACCATCATTTTCCCGGCAACGTCGACCAGCGGTTTCCCGGGAAAACGCGAAGACCCGTATCTTGATGGTATAATGGCAATAAATTTTGGCGTCATAAGATAATCTGTGATTTAATGTTAGGCACTGAGTTTCTTCTGCAAAAGTAATATTTTATCTAAATTCTTTTCCCGTAACCGGGATAACCATTTTTACTGCAATTTGACCCTGGATGCACATCAGCAGTCGGATATTCATAGATTTATGCTAAATTTGCAGGTCGGAAATAGCAGTTGATTGCATGGATATACAAGAGATTAAACAACGTTTCAGCATCATCGGGAATGCTCCCGGACTGAACCGGGCCATTGAAGTTGCACTTCAGGTGGCTCCGACCGACCTCTCCGTGCTTATCAGCGGCGAAAGTGGTGTGGGAAAAGAATCTTTCCCTCAGATTATCCACCACCATTCCCCCCGAAAACATGCGAAATATATAGCCATCAACTGTGGTGCAATCCCGGAAGGCACTATCGATTCTGAACTTTTCGGTCATGAAAAAGGTTCTTTCACCGGTGCTTTAAACGACCGAAAAGGTTATTTTGAAGTGACCGACGGAGGTACCCTCTTCCTTGATGAGATCGGCGAACTGCCGGTTTCAACACAGGTCCGTCTTTTGAGAGTCCTCGAAACCGGGGAATTTATCAGGGTGGGCTCTTCTCAGGTTCAAAAGTCTAATGTACGGGTCATAGCCGCGACAAATTTTGACCTGACACATGCCATCAGGGAGGGAAAATTCAGAGAAGACCTCTATTATCGTCTGAATACAGTCCCCATCAAAGTGTTACCCTTGCGGGACAGAGGCAATGATGTACTCCTGCTATTCCGGAAATTTGCCAATGACTTTGCTGAACGTTATAAGATGCCTTCCATTCGCTTGAACGAGGAGGCTCAAAAAATATTCCTTGGATACCGTTGGCCGGGCAATGTGAGACAATTGAAAAATATCACAGAGCAGATCTCAATCATTGAAACCGAACGGGATATTACCGCTGAAAAACTGATCCACTACATACCGAATGAGGAAACAGGCTTCCTTCCGGCATTGTACAGCAAAGAAGCCGACGCCAGGGCATTTGAGAATGAACGCACCATGATGCTTAATGCGCTGATTGGTCTGAAGAAAGAACTGGACGAACTGAAAGATAAATTCAATCAGCTGGTAAAAATCGCCCCGGATGCGGTACATACAGAAGCCGACGAGGAGGGATTCATGCAGCTCTACCCTGAAAGGGGAAGCGCCCACCTGCCGGAGGAATCCATATTTAATCCAGGCTACCTTAAAGCCAACGGAAGAGCTCACATTCAGGATACTGAAGAGTTTGTTGAGGAGTCGCTATCTATTGAACAAAAGGAGATGGAGCTGATCACGAAAGCCCTGGACAGACACGCCGGAAAACGAAAACTTGCGGCAGAAGAGCTTGGGATCTCAGAGAGGACGCTTTACCGGAAAATCAAAGAATACAATATCGCCCAAAAATGAAGAAATTTCCTGCCCTTTTCAGGCTTCAGATAATACTCACCTTGATGATCCTCTTCCTGTCATCCGGATGCAAGATCAGCTATTCTTTAAGTGGTGCATCCATTTCCCCCGAGGTGAAAAATGTGTTCATCGATTACTTCCGAAACAGATCCAAGGTGATCAATCCGACATTAAGTCAGAGTTTTACGGAAGCTATGAAGGATAAATTTGTCAATGAAACCGGGCTCACGCTCAATACCGACCAGGGGGATCTTGAATTTTCAGGTGAAATTACCGGGTACGATGTTCGACCTCTTTCCGTTCAGAAGAGTGATACCGGCCGCGACTTTGCCTCTATGAACAGATTAACCATCACGGTTAAAGTGATATTCGTCAACAACAAGGACCATGACCAGGATTTCAATACTTCTTTTTCTGCCTATTTCGACTGGGACAGTTCCAAACCCGTCAGCCAGATAGAAAATGAAGCAGTTAAAATAATCACCGATCAATTGATTGAAGATATCTTCAACAAATCGGTTGCTAACTGGTAAGGATATAATTACTCATCAATTGAAGCGTCAGCAATGTCCATATCAAGAGATCAGTTGATTCAGTTTGTCGAGAAGCAGGGTTTGCTCAAGGAACAAACCATCGGAGACTTAAAAGAGATTGTCGATGAATTCCCCTATTTTCAATCGGCCCAGCTTCTCTATACCTATAATTTGTTTTCAAGAGCCAACTTTAGGTACGAAGCTTACCTGAAAACCTGTTCCATCTACGCAGCAGACCGGACCATACTGTATCAGCTTTTGAAGCAGCCTGATCGTCCTTCAATGATTGCCGAACCGGTTAAACCTGTCGATAAACGTACAACTGAAATTCAGGAACTTTTCGAACTAAATGAAGATCCTCTGATTCCGGAAATGGAAATCAACAAACTTTCTGTATTCAGTGCTTCTGATACGGAAATTATCGACCTCGATCTCCTCAGCTTCGAACCGGTCGGTTCGTCCTTTTCAATGGATGAATATCCGATAAAATCTGAACCTGAAATATCTGCCTCTGAGACAAATGAGGATTTAAAAATTGATTTAATCGATCAATTCATCAAAGTTAATCCGTCCATTCAACCCGGAATTGCAAATATCCCGGAGCGAAACGAAAAGTCTGAGTCGAAAGATGAAGGCCAATTCGAAAACGACGAATACATAACTGAAACATTATCAAGAATTTACCTTAAACAAGGTCATTATCAAAAGGCAATTGACTCATTTGAAAGGTTAAGTTTGAAATTTCCCGAAAAAAGTGTTTATTTTGCCCAGCAAATAGAAGAGATAAAAAAATTACTTAATTAACACCAGATGTACGCATTTATTACCGTCTTGATTTTCATAGTTTGTTTTCTGATCGTCCTGCTTGTTCTTGTTCAAAACTCCAAGGGCGGGGGACTTGCTTCTTCGTTTTCAAGCTCCAACCAGGTCATGGGAGTTCGCAAGACAACCGACTTTCTGGAAAAAGGAACCTGGATTTTGGCTACTGCACTGGTAGTGCTTTGTATTAGCGCAACTGCCTTTCTTCCCCGTCATGGCGTGCAGGCAAAATCAGCCATCGAACAACAGATTCAAGGTGTTCAGGATCCTTCTGCCCTGCCTACCTTCCCACAATCTGTTCCTCAGAATTCAAAAGACACCTCGAAGGCAAAATAATTGCTCCGACCATACCAATATTAGAAGCCATCGCAAACTGCTTTGGCTTTTTTGTTTTTGTTGTGTCATCTTGGCAGAAAAAACTGACAAAATCACATTTGCGGAAATCCCTGATTATGTGTGTATTGCAATACGTAATTTATTGATTCTGTGTTATTGATTGAAATTTTGTCCGAAAACGGTACCTTATCCAGCCAATCTTAGCTTTGGCACAAATTCTGATAGGATGAGGTATAAAAAATATTATTCATTCTAATTATTAAATAAATTTTTTTAAAAATGGCAGAACTTAAAGGTAAAATCCTTGCCGGCAAAGTATTGATCGAGCCGCAGGAAGCAGAGAAAAAAACAGCTGGTGGTCTTATCATTCCAGATTCAGCTAAAGAAAAACCACTATCGGGGAAAGTTGTACTGGTAGGTGTTGCAAAAAAAGATGAGGTGATGGAAGTTAAGGTTGGAGATTTGGTATTCTTTGGAAAATATGCAGGTACCGAACTCACAATTGAAGGAAAAGATTACCTGCTCGTCAACCAGACAGATGTTCTTTTCATCGCTTAATTAACTAATTGTCAATAAATAAAATTTATTCAAAATGGCTAAAGAAATTAAATTCAATATTGAAGCCCGCGAACTGCTTAAGAAAGGTGTCGACCAACTGGCAGATGCAGTAAAAGTTACTTTGGGACCAAAGGGTCGTAACGTAATCATCGAAAAGAAATTTGGTGCACCACTTGTAACCAAAGATGGTGTAACAGTTGCCAAAGAAATTGATCTGGCAGATCCTTATGCCAACATCGGCGCTCACCTCGTTAAGGAAGTTGCTTCCAAGACTGGTGACGATGCAGGTGACGGAACAACTACAGCAACAGTTCTTGCACAGTCCATTATCACGGTAGGTTTAAAAAACGTTACTGCAGGTGCCAATCCAATGGATCTGAAACGTGGTATCGACAAAGCAGTAATCAAAGTGGTTGAGCACATCAAATCACAGGCTGTCAATGTTGGTAGCGATTACAGTAAAATCGAGCAGGTTGCACGTGTTTCCGCCAATAATGACGTTGAAATAGGCAAACTGATTGCTGAAGCGATGCAAAAAGTGAACAAAGAAGGCGTTATCACGGTAGAAGAAGCTAAAGGAACTGACACTTATGTGGAAGTTGTTGAAGGTATGCAGTTCGACCGCGGATATATCTCTCCTTATTTCGTTACAGATACTGAGAAAATGGCTACCGAAATGGAACACCCTTTTATTCTGATCCACGACAAGAAGATCGGTTCTATGAAAGAATTGGTTCCTATACTGGAAGCTACACACCAGGCTGGTCGTCCATTGATGATCATTGCCGAGGATATCGAAGGTGAAGCACTGGCTACACTGGTTGTTAACCGTCTGCGTGCCGGTCTGAAAGTATGTGCAGTAAAAGCACCCGGATTCGGTGATCGTCGCAAAGAAATGCTGGAAGACCTTGCCATCCTGACCGGTGGATCTGTTATCACAGAAGAAAAAGGCATGAAGCTGGAGGATACAACCCTCGAAATGCTTGGTCGCGCAGAAAAAGTAACTGTCGACAAAGACAAAACAACTATAGTAAACGGTTCTGGCGAGTCTGCCCTGATCGCTGCACGTGTTGGTCAGATCAAGAAACAGATTGAGACAACGACTTCCGACTACGATCGTGAAAAATTACAGGAGCGTCTTGCCAAACTTTCTGGCGGTGTTGCTGTTCTCTATGTTGGCGCTCCTTCAGAAATCGAAATGAAAGAGAAGAAAGCCCGCGTCGACGATGCATTGAATGCTACCCGCGCAGCCATCGAAGAAGGTATCGTTCCCGGAGGTGGTGTTGCACTGCTTCGCGCCATCGAATCTCTCGAAGGTCTGGAAGGTGACAACGACGACGAAACCACTGGTATCCTGATTATCAAGCGTGCCATCGAAGAACCAATGCGTCAGATCGTTTCCAACGCAGGTGTTGAAGGTGCCGTGATCGTACAGAAAGTAAAAGAAGGAACAGGCGACTACGGTTACAATGCCCGCCTCGATGTCTTCCAGAATCTTTATGAATCAGGTGTTATCGATCCAGCAAAAGTTACCCGCATTGCATTGGAAAATGCAGCTTCTATCGCAGGAATGTTCTTAACAACCGAATGTGTTTTGGTTGAAGAGAAGAAAGACGAACCTGCAATGCCAGGCGGCGGCGGTATGGGCGGCGGCATGGGCGGAATGATGTAATACTCATCCCAATATATCATCAGGCCTCAGAGGCCTTTATACAAAAGCCGTCGAGCAATCGACGGCTTTTGATTTTCCCATTTCCCACTCTTTTCTATCTTTGCGGAATCAATCCTGGTTAATGGATCTATTTACTGTCGTTGTTTTAGCTATCGGACTCTCGATGGATTCTTTTGCAGTATCCATCAGCTGCGGTCTCGCGGAACAAAATGTCTCTTTCAGTCATGCAGTAAAAATTTCCTTCGCATTTGCTTTCTTTCAGGGATTCCTCCCTATCGTAGGATGGATCCTGGGTACCGGTATTAAAATTTATGTGGAACGGGTCGACCATTGGATCGCATTTATACTCTTAGCCTATCTGGGAGGCAAGATGATTTACGAAGGGATAACCATGCCGGCGGACAAGAAAGAGTCCAATATTTACTCATTCAGGCATATCATGACACTATCCATCGCAACGAGTATCGATGCTCTGGTGGTAGGATTCTCCTATGCCTTGGCCGAGACAGAGAAAATTTTCGGTGGGGCAGTCATCATTGGAGCAGTCACCTTTTTCTTCTCTATGTTAGGAATCCGGATAGGAAAAGATGTTGGGGGTCGGTTCGGCTCTAAAGTCGAAATCCTTGGGGGTCTAATTTTGATCGGAATTGGATTAAAAATATTATTGGAACATCTCAGATAATCCTAAAAATAGGATTATCTGACAATTAAAATCTTTGAAACTAATTCAATTTCAGGGGGTGAATTAGTGTAGGTGTTGGTAGATGACTAACCTATAAATTTTGATACTTTTATAGTTAAGTTAAATAACCTGAATCAAGAATGAAACAAACCAAGATTACCCTCTCACAACTCGAAGATTTTCTTTTAAAAGCCTGTGATATTCTGCGTGGAAAGATGGACGCTTCTGAGTTTAAGGAATTTATTTTCGGAATCCTTTTCCTAAAACGTCTTTCTGATGAATTTGAAATAGCCTCTTCTCAGGTAAAGAAAAAATTCAGTCACTTGCAACCTGATCAATTACAGGAACTTTTAAACGACCCAACCACTTATAAACCCTATACTCACTTTTATGTGCCTCCCAGGGCCAGATGGAACAATAGCTGGATAGAATTGAAAGAGGAGGACGGTGAAGAAAAGGAAATCTACCATCCTCCTATACGGGATGCAAAAACAAACGTCGGAACCCTCCTGAATAAAGCGCTCCACGCGGTGGAAGATGCCAATACTGATTTACTCAGCAATGTTCTTAAAGGAATTGATTTCAACATCAAAAAAGGAAAATCATCAATCCCGGATCAACGTTGGATAGATTTGATCAACCATTTTAACAGCAAACTGCCGGCGCTTATCAACGATAATTTTGAATTTCCCGACCTGCTTGGTGCTGCCTACGAATACCTGATCAAATACTTTGCAGATAGTGCCGGCAAGAAAGGTGGAGAATTTTATACTCCAAGTCAGGTGGTTCGGCTGCTCGTGCAATTGCTAAAGCCAAAGGAAGGGATGGAAATTTATGACCCGACAGTCGGTTCAGGCGGTATGTTGATCCAAAGTTTGCAGTACGTTGAAGAGCAGGGACAGAACGCACGCAACCTGATGCTTTATGGTCAAGAAAGCAATCCAACCACCTGGATTATCTGCCGGATGAACATGATTTTGCACAATATTTCATCGGCCACCATCGAAGACGGGGATACCCTCGAAGACCCCAAAAACCTCAAGGATGGTTCATGGCGAAAGTTTGATATCGTGATTGCGAACCCGCCTTTCAGCCAAAACTACAGCAGGACAGCGATGAAATTCGACAAACGTTTTGAATATGGATTTGCACCCGAAACCGGTAAAAAAGCAGATCTCATGTTTGTACAACATATGATTGCCAGCCTGAATAGCAAAGGGCGTATGGCCACTATCATGCCGCATGGTGTTTTATTCCGCGGAGGCGCCGAAAAAGTAATTCGCAAGGGCATCGTGGAAGCCAACCTGATTGAAGCCATCATCAGCTTGCCGCCAGCCTTATTTTATGGCACAGGAATTCCGGCATGTGTGTTGGTTGTAAATAAAAATAAGGATGAGAAACTAAAGGATAAAATATTTTTCATCAATGCGGATTCAGAGTATGGAGAAGGCAAAGTGCAGAATTTTCTAAGGCCCGAAGACATTGAGAAAATCGATTTTGTGTTTGCACATAAACTCGAAATTGAGAAATACAGCAAACTGGTGGATAAAAAAACCATCGCGAAGGTACACGATTACAACCTGAACATACGCCGTTATGTGGACAATACGCCCGATCCTGAACCTGAAGACGTCAAAGCCCATTTAACTGGCGGGGTACCCATTGTTGAGATCGAAAGCCAAAAGCCGCAATACGACAAATTCGGTTTGTCAGCTGAAGAAATTTTTAATCCGTACAAGGATCTCTACTGGCTTTTTAAGGACGAGATAACAGAAAAAGCATCCTTAAAAACTGGCATTGAAGGCAATTTAAAAGTTCAGCAAATTTTTACCCAAATGCAGCAATCACTCGATAATTGGTGGTTGCTTGCACGTGAAGAGTTTGCCAAAATTTCCGCCCAACCCAAGGCAAAGCACCCCGAACTCCATGGTACAGAAGAACCAATGATCGATTTCATCTCATTGGGCGGCAACAAAATGCCAGTCGTACGACAAAAACTCATCTCCACACTGAAAGATGAGCTCATACCTAAAAATGTATTGGACGAGTTTCAGGTAGCTGGGGTGTTTGTTAACTGGTGGTCAACGATCAAATACGACCTTAAAACCATTGCGACCATTGGCTGGGTGCCAAGTCTGGTACCAAAAGAGTACTTTATCGAAACCTATTTTAAGACAGAAGCGCAAGTCCTGCTCGAAGCAGAGAATCTGATCAGTGAAAAAGAAGCCGCTTTGCAGGAAGCCATCGAAACCGTTGAGTACGAGCCAGAGGAGCCAGAGGAAGGCAAAGAGCCCGAGGAGGTTTCGCCAAAAGTGATCAAAGATTATTTGTCGGCCCAGATTAAAATGCTGAACCAACAAAAAGGTGCCAATACTGAACTTGCCGAACTCAAAGAAATTCTCGAAGGCATAAAAACCAGTGAAACTGCCATCAGGGAGGCAAAAGCAAGGGTTAAGGAACTGCAGGCAGACCTGGAAAAGAAAATTGAGTTTAAAATGTATGGAGTTGATGATGAAAAAGCTGACATAAATAGCCTTCTTACTCATACCCTTAAACGAATTACTGAACTCGAAATAGAAGGCGAACCCGAAGTCGCAAAAGAAAAAACGGCTTACAATA
Source organism: Prolixibacteraceae bacterium (assembly GCA_037137375.1). Lineage (GTDB taxonomy): Bacteria > Bacteroidota > Bacteroidia > Bacteroidales > Prolixibacteraceae > CAINVV01. The sequence goes on along the minus strand of JBAXKJ010000034.1, from coordinate 12,078 downwards.
AAACACTAAAAGCATTAAAAGCCGATAGCCTTAAAATGAAAGAAAAGATGCTGGGTCTCGATGCATTTCTTGAAAGCATTGGTGGAGTAATAACACCAGAAGAATGTAAAACCCTGATTCTACAAAAGCACAACAGCCTGGTGCAAAAGGAATTATTAAAATACATGAATGCCGAAAAACGCAAATTGATTGCCGGAAACGAGAAACTTTGGGATAAATACAAGGTGACTTCGAAGGAATTGGAAAACCAACGCAAAAGTTCATTAGACAAACTAAATACTTTTTTGACTGATCTAAAATTCTTGAGCTAATGAAGTTGGACAAAGTACTAACATATAAAAAAGGGAAATCACCTCAAAAAGGATTATATCCAGGTGATTTGATTTTGTATCTGACTCCTGAATATTTAAGAGGAAATGCCATTCCTAATTTTATACCTAATTTCCCTTCAAAAGTAGAAGTTATTGATGGAGATTTGCTATTACTCTGGGACGGTTCTAATGCTGGAGAGTTCTTTAAAGGGAAAAAGGGTATTCTTTCTTCAACGATGGTGAAATTTGACTTTAACAAAGAAGAATATAATCCTGAATTTCTTTATTATCAACTAAAAGCATTTGAAGGCTATTTGAAATCACAAACAAATGGCTCAGGAATACCACACGTTGATAAAGAAATTTTGCTTGGTCTGAATGTTGAGAATTTTAAAAAACCAGAACAAACCCGCATTGCCGAAATCCTTACTACTGCTGATGAAGCCATAGAACACACCGAAGCCCTGACAGCCAAATACCAGCGAATTAAAACAGGTTTAATGCAAGACCTACTTACTAATGGTATTGATGAAAAAGGCAATATCCGCAGCAAGGAAACGCACAAGTTTGTGGTGAAAAATGGCATTGAAGTGCCGGAGGAATGGGATGTGGATAACTTAGATACTTTAATTAAAGCAATTGATGCGCAACCAAACCACAGAACACCACCTTCTGTTGAAAGTGGAATACCCTACATAGGCATAAGCGACATTGATGAAAATGGAAACATTGATTTAAAAAAATGCAGAAAGGTAGCTTCTTCTGTTTTAGAAGAGCATAATCGAAGGTATAAGCTGGTAGATGGAGATATAATATTTGGCAAAATAGGTACAATAGGCGAGCCTAAAAGATTAAAAGCATGGAATAATATAACTATAAGTGCAAACGTGATTTTGATTCAGCCACACGAAACCCCTGATTTTATATTTTGGGTTTTAAACTCTGAATACATACATATTCAAGTGAAAAATTCTATTCATTCCACATCACAGCCCGCATTCGGGATGGGTAAAATTAGAAATTTAACAATCTTAATTCCCCCAAAAAAGGAAAGAGAATTGATTCAAAAGCTACTAAATCAAAATGAAGCCAACATTTTTTCAACAAAAATTCATCTCGCCAAACTCAAGTCTCTCAAAACTGGATTAATGCAGGATTTGCTGAGTGGAAAGGTAAGAGTTAGTTAATATGAAAGATTTTTTAATTAAAGAATTCGCAGCATTTTACCATATTACAACATGTAATAAGCTTACTGAAATCCAACAGTACGGATTGAGATCTTTTAACGGCAAAGGCATTTCAGTGATTAGAACAAATGACATGAGAATTGTCAATTCTATCATTGCTTTACAGTTATATACACCTGAAGTTGAAAAAGAAAATAATTTCATTTTACTTCGAATACCTCAGAAACTAAACAATTTTAAAATCAGTCAAATTCAGCCCGATATTGTTTTAGAATGGACTTGGCCTTTACATAATAATATCGTCAATACTCAAATTCCATTTGATCGGATGGAGATTGAAAAACAATTTAAGATAGATAATTGGAATCAAATTTACCTTGAAGATCCAAAAAATGAAAAAGAAATAAAACAAATGGAATTATACACTGATTCATTTAAGTTAGTATACTCTTTTAACCACCGGAATTTTTTTGTTGACGAGTTTACAAACAAAATCTATATATAAATATGCACTTATCAGTAAGAATGGCATGGCACGATAACAACTGGAACGGCAAAGTTTGCTGTAATCCGGAAGGAAATAACTATTGCACGGGCGCTCATTCGCTGCTTTCTGGTAGGATAGAAAAGAAAAAGAGAACAGACATTGAGCAAGGTTTAAAAGACCTATATATCAAAGGCAATTTTGAACCATCGAGCGTGCCTCCTTGCTATTGGAGCATCAATGCATTCAGCAACCAGGAATTTCCGGTTGACCATCATCATGCTTTTGGCTGGGTGCCTTATGCCATTAAGGATGTGATGAAAAAGCATTCTGTAATTACATGGCCGTTCAAACTTTCATTTGTGCACAGTGAAACTAAAAAGAAAATCCACGGTAATTATTGGCCTGACCTGAATCAGAGAATTGACAACTTTATTAACAAGTTTAAGCCGAAAGAATCCATTATATTCTTTTATGCCAATTACGATAATCCGGTTTCCGCAGATGATATGCGGTATTTGCTTTTGGGATGCTCCGAAATAAGCGAGCTACCAGAGCCAAAATACTTTCCATTTACAGGGGAAGAATTGGAACAAACACGTAGTTCAAGTGTTACGATGTCCAACTTCCCAACCATGAACTGGATGTTGCAGTTTTGCCATGACCCTGAAACTTCAATTTTATTGCCCTACCACGAATACATAAATTATGTAGAAAAAAACCCGGGAAGCGAACAACTTCTTCAGGATGTAAAGGTAATTATAGAGGAAGAATCCCTAATTCGTGGCTTCAAGTATGTAAGCATGGATATGGATGACGACAAATGTTTGTATTTGCTATACAAACTGCGCAAGTCAATCAAAAAAGCGCAGGAACACAATCAGCAAGTTTTGAAATCTGATTTAAAGGTAGAGGAAAGACGAATAAACAATTTGATTGAAAAGGTATGGAAGAAAAGAGGCGTATATCCCTCTTTACCATTAGTATTGAACAATATTGTTCAGGATTTGGAAGTTGCCAAAGAAATGGCAAATGAGGTTTTGCCCTTACTAAGCAACAAATACGACTTAATTCAATTTTTCAAAGATGTTTTAGATGAAAAAATTCCAGATGAACTTGATAATTATGAAGATGAACTACTTGAGATAAGTAGCAACAGAATTTTTAGGAAACATTTTTTGTCTTTTGCCAAATTGTCTTTGTTCGTTTTGACTGAAAATCAAGTTGAGAAAATTATTTCAGATAAAAAACTACTAAAAGAAATTGAAGGCAATCCTTATGCCTTGTATGAGGAATACAAAAGCGACGAAGATGATTTGGATATTCCTGACATGCAGGACGAACCAATAGATGTATTTAAAATTGATATGGGAATGATACCGGACAAAAAGTATGTCGACCGCCATAGAAAACTTCAAAATTTGGTTGAAGATAGTCCTGAAAGAGTTCGTTCAGTAGTCATTAATTATTTGATGCAAATAGGGAATAATGGTCATTGCTATGATGCAGTTGATTCCATCCTTAAAGACCTATATGAACATCCATTGATTTACAAAAACGAAATCAAACTCGATGATGATGCCCTCCTAACATTAGAAGATGATTACCGAAATCACTTCATCCAAAAACTTTTCATTAAGGAAACATCTGAAAATAAATATCTGTATTTGCAAGTAGTGAGAAAGTCGGAGGAAATGATAGAAAAACTCATCATTAAACTAACTGGTAAAAATAATACACCCAAAAAGCAAATAGATATTGATGTTCACATCAATATCAGTCTGGAAAAATTAAAAGACATTGTAAAGACAAGGGAGCAAAAGGAACTTTTTACTGCCGAAAGAAAGCAACTCTATAAAAACATTTTTGGTAATTCGTTTTATCTGCTCACAGGGAAACCTGGAGCCGGCAAAACCTATGAGACAAGTAAAATTATAGAACACCTGCAAAACATTGGTGAAGATGTATTGGTACTTGCCCCGACAGGCAAAGCAGCATTGCGTTTGACTGAAAATATTAAGAAATATACTTCATTGACCAACGTTGAAGCCAAAACCATTGACAAATACATATTTGACAACAATTTTGGCTGGTGTTATGATGATTGGGGTAAGACCTTGGAAATAGATGAAAATAACAAACTAACCGTTGAAAATTTAGTTGTTGATGAATCTTCCATGCTTGACTTGAATAAATTGACTATTCTTCTTTCCATCATCAAATTCACTGATAACTATCCAAAACGTGTAATTCTCGTGGGAGACGAAAACCAATTACCACCTATTGGATTTGGCAAACCATTTCATGATATCATTTTCCACATCCAGAATTCAGAAAACCTGTTGGATGCTCATTACATTAATCTGAAATCAAATTGCCGTCAGGAAAACGATGAGAATATATTGAAATTGGCAGATGCTTTTACCGATAAAACCAGATGCTATGAAGATGCCTTTAATATTATTGAAAGTGGTGAAGGACAAAAAAGTAAAGGCTTATTCGTGTACAAATGGAAGAACAAGTCAGAATTGTATTCTAAAATGGAAGAAGCATTTGAAGCCGTATTTAAAATGGATTTGGCACCTACAAAAGTAGTAAGAACTGATTTTCAGAAGTTGAATACTCTTTTTGGACTTTATGATAACGGTTATGTAAATAATCAGGGTTTTAAATTCAGAGAAACATTGGAAATTGAGAACCTTCAATTGCTATCGCCCTACCGAACGGGTTATTTTGGAACTCTTGGCTTGAATAAAGAAGTTCAGGGTAAGTTCAGGAAGAAGAAAGAGAACGAAAAAATGGATAAGTTTTTCCATCATGCAGATAAAATTATTCGACTGTATAATTGGTACACTGGACGAGGGGAAAATCGAAAACTGAAATTATCTAATGGCTCCACTGGATTGGTTACAGTAACGCCAAAAAATTGGGCCAAGGACGGTAAACGCATAGATTATGAAGAAAGGAAGTACTATTTCAGGGACTCAGAAAAACCTATGGAATATGTTGATGATGAGGAAAATTTTGATTTAGCCTATGCCATTACAGTTCATAAGTCGCAAGGAAGTGATTTCAGGAATGTTTTTCTTGTAATTCCACAAAAACAATCACTATTATCAAAAGAGTTGCTTTATACTGCACTTACACGTTCCAAGTATCGTCTCTTTATTTTCGTCCAAGACACAACTGAGAATTTATTGATGATTGCAAAAAACAACTCCCATTTGGTCAACCGTAATACATCAATTTTTTCTGAGCCGACCGACAAAAAAGCGAAGTTTATTCCTGACTATGGCGTAACAGTTTCATCTAAAGTTGAATTCATTATTTATGAAGCATTAAAGAAAAGTGGTTTGAATTTCAAGTATGAAAGCCCTTTGAAATTGAAAAACCTTTCTTACACCATCCATCCAGATTTCACTATCTATTTAAGGGATGGCAAAGAAATTTACCTGGAGCATTTAGGCATGTTAGATACAAGAAAATACTTCAATGATTGGCAGGAGAGAAAAAAGAATTACTTTGAACATGGACTAGCAAACTCTCTGATTACAACGGATGATTTAAACGGTATTAATAAGGACAAACTGAATATTTTACTTGAAAATATACGAGAATTAGAGTTAAAACACACACCAGACAATTTGTTTTCTAACCATCATTATTGTTTATACTAATGGGAACAAAAGAATATCAAATCGGTAACAAATACAGTCCAAGGGAACTGATGGAATTAGCAGTGGAAGAAATGCGCAAATCAATTCCAGATCCTAATCGCGATGACAATAAGCCAAATCCTAAAGTTGGTGCTGTTATTGCCACGAAGGAAGGTATCTTGCTTTCAACTTCTCATCGTGGCGAATTGCGTATTGGCGATCATGCTGAATTTACTGCTATTGAGCGAAAGAAAAGAGGCGAAAAGCTTGATGGGAATGTGGTTTATGCCACATTAGAACCATGCGCACCTGGTGCCCGGAATCACCCCAAACTTTCTTGTGCGGAAAGAATTGTAAATGCCAGGTTTGCCAAGGTATATATTGGCCATATTGACCCCGATCCATCAGTGGCTGGAGATGGTCGGGATTTTATTCTTTCCAATAATATTGAAGTTGGATACTTTGATGATGATTTAGTAGAAATTATTTATCAGGAAAATAAGAAATTTTTTGATGACGCTTCAATTAGAGCACATGAATTTAATTCAAATCCACTACTTCCAAAACCAACAATACTATCACAAGGACTTGGAAACTTCGACATCACTGATTTATCAGAAGAGGCGCAGCAAGATCTGATTGATAGGTTAAACTTGAGTTTCAAAATTGCCTCAGATGGTTTCATCAAGTATTTATCGCAATTGGGCTTAGTTTTTAAAGAAAAAGATACCGAAATTCATCGGCCAACAGGTATGGGTTTATTGCTCCTGGGTAGAAATCCACAAGTAGAATTTGAACAATCAAGAATTAAATTTACAATAGAACAATCGGTTGGAGATGCCAAAATAAAAGACATTGAAGGTCCATTGCTTTTAATGCCAGGCAAAGTTGAAGATTTACTTGATTTAAGTTTTTTGCCGGAAATCAACAGGGAGAATTTTCATCGTGAAGAGATCATTGATATTTCAAAAAAAGTCCTTCGTGAGCTAATAATCAATGCAATTGTCCATCGGGATTATACTATTAAAGATAAGCAAGTGAGAATTGTAGCATCGAAGGAGAAAATTGAGATTTGGAGTCCGGGAGCTCCAATAATAGGATTAGACAAGTTTAAAAAATTTGAGGTCCCTCCTATTAGCAGAAACCCAAAACTGGCTTATATCTTCTTTAAAACCGGACTGGTCGAAGAACGTGGTATCGGCATGAAAGAATTGAAAGCTTTCAGAGATGACAATAGTCTGCCAAGTCCAACTTTCCGAATCGAACATGATTATTTTATCATTACTGTTTTCAGAAAGAAAGTTTCATCTGCAATCGAGCAGTTAAACGAAGAAGAATTATTGGGATATCAATATCTGCAAAAACAAAAACGCGTTAGTAAAAAACAATATACCGAACACTTTAAAATGGATGAAAAGAAAGCACAAAGGCATTTGTTAAAGTTTAAGAAATTAAAACTGGTAAAGCCAATCGGTGGGGGCCCTAAAACTGAATATGTGCTGATATAATTGTCCGGATAGAAGACATAGGTGTAAAAACCATTGAATCTGGACATGTTCTAACAGATTTTTGTCCAGATAGCCTTATATATTTACAGTAATGATGCCGAAATGAAGTATTAATTTGATGGTAGAAGTGAATCTGGACATAACACTAAAGTATCTGATATTAATAGTGTTGCACATGGATCTGGACATGCATCTGGACATGGCAGTCCTGATAGATAAGTAATTCAATGATTGAATTGAGTATCTGGACAAAGCAAAGGTAGTTTCAAAGATATGGGACACTTTAAAGGACAAAGTGTCCCATATCCTGATAGAAAACTGATTGGCAAAACATATGGAGGAGGTAGTATAAATAGAAGTGTCTTATATTATGTCAACTAACAGTGCTTTGCAATTTAGTTTATTGGACATGTCCGATAAATCATAGCGTTGGGTTTGCATGAAAAGTTGGATCCGGACATGGATCCGGACATCAATGTCCAGATAATGATGATCATAAAGACGACAATATAAGTGTTTAAATACCTGATAATAAAGATGTAATATAAGATAATTTTGATGACGGCATAAAATCCGGACATGGATCCGGACATGAAATGACGTATAATTGTCCGGGTAGAGTAAAAGGAATTGATAAAAGAGGGTATCTGGACAAAGAGATAGTAGTGTAAAATATAAAGGACATTTTAACGGACATGTCCGATAAAAAGATAACGCTGGAAATGATCAAATAAATAATGCTTATTCGATGGCAACAGACAAGACACCTCCTCAAATCAGGCTTGACGAAAAAAATCATGTAGAAGAGCCCTTCTTAAAGCAACTGGAAAGTATTCCTGGCATACACTGGACCATTTTACGTATGGAAATGGGTACGGGTCAAACGCCAAAGCAAACCCAGCGCGAAGATTTTGCCCAGGTCTTGATGAAAAAGGATTTAGAAACTGCCCTTAGAAAGATCAACCCGTGGATGAACGACCAACAGGTGTTTGAAGCCATGAGTGATTTAACGACATTTGAAGGTGACAATCTTTATAAAAATAATCAGCGTATCCTGGATCTCCTGATTAATGGCACAAAAGTACAACGCCAAACATCGGAAGGGTTGCGTTACGAACCCGTTTATTACATCGATTTCGATCAGGACAGAATCAACAACAATAGCTTTGTCGCAGTCTCGCAATTTAAGATTCGTATTCCTGGTACCGATAAGCATATCTATCCGGACATTATTTGCTTCATCAACGGCATCCCTGTTTCGGTAATCGAGTGTAAAAGTCCGCATACAAAGGAACCCATACCGGAAGCGATCGATCAGTTGATGCGCTACTGCGAACAACGGGACTATGTGAAAGAGGGCTCAAAACAGTTGTTTTTTTACAATCAGTTCATCGTGGCAACCTGTCGTAACAAGGCCAAATTTGGGACAGTAACCACAAGCATTGAAAAACATTTCTACCGATGGTCTGATCCATATCCTGAAACTGTTGAAACCCTGGCTGAATACTGCAATCCCCAAAAAACCTACTTCGTGGATTCCGACGGCAACGACGATACAGATATTCCACTGGATATTCGCACCTCTCCAAACGACCAGCAGCGCCTGGTTCATGGGATGTTCAAACCTGAGAACCTCCTGAGCATTATTCGGACCTTTTCTATATGGACTACCACAGAGAATGGAGAACTCATTAAAGTTGTCGGTCGTTATCAACAACTGAGAGCAGTAAAGAAAACAGTCGAACACTTACTGAACGGAAAAAACAGAAATGAAAGAAGTGGCATTATTTGGCATACGCAAGGTTCCGGTAAGTCATTAACCATGGTATTTCTAATTCGTGAAATGTATTTGCATTCGGTTTTGCAATCGTACAAGGTGGTTTTACTTACCGATAGGACTCAGTTGGATGACCAGATAAAAGAAACTGCCAAGTCGGTGGGATATACCATCAATGATCCCAAAAATATTACAGAACTAAAAACTGTACTTAAAACGAATACCTCTGAAATTGTGTCAGTCATGATTCACAAGTTTCAGGAAAGGGAATATGATACAGCATTCCCCGAATTAAACCCATCCGACAAGATCTTAATATTGACGGACGAGGCTCATCGTTCACAATACACAAAGCTTGGGGCAAATTTGGACAAAGCCTTGCCCAATGCCACACGAATTGCCTTTACCGGTACTCCAATTGCCCGGACAGAACAAACTTTTGGCGACTATATCGATAAATATACCATGCGACAGGCAATTAAAGATGGCGTAACACTCGAAATTGTTTACGAAGGCCGCACGCACGAGGCAGGTGTGGATGACCGTGAGGGTGCAGATAAAAAGTTTCAGGATGTATTTAAAGATTATAACATCGGTGAGCAGATTGATATCCTGGCTTACGGTACAAAACGAGCATATCTTGAATCTAAAGAGACCATCAAGGAAAAAGCAAAAGACATGTTAAAACACTATGTGATGCATGTCTTACCAAATGGATATAAAGCTCAGGTTGTTTCTGTTTCAAAGGAAGCTGCTCACCGCTACAGTCTTGCTTTACAAATTGCAAAAGACGAAATATTGGAGGACCTTAGACATGAAAATCCGAATCATGTTTCTATTGAAGCATTGGAGAGGCTTGAAACTGCAGTTGTAATTTCTGATGTAAATCACAATGACCAGCCTGACTTAAAACAGTATGCAGATAGCAAGGCAAGGAAACTGGCAATTGCTGGTTTTAAGCTGAAATTCGGCAAAACCGAACAGCAAAATGATTCAGATAATTCCAAAGTAAACGGGAATATCGGGATTTTGATTGTGGTGGATATGTTACTGACAGGTTTTGATGCACCCATTGAGCAAGTCATGTACCTCGATAAAGTCATTATAAACCACAATTTATTACAGGCAATTGCCAGGGTAAACCGAGTCTATGATGATGATAAGAAAGTTGGTTTTGTAGTTGATTATGTTGGTATGGGCAACCACATGAAACGTGCTTTGGACGCGTATTGGGAAAAGGAACAACAAGAAATTACCGGCTGCCTTTTAGATAATCCTGAACTAATGGCAGAATTAAAAAACTCCCTTGAAGAGTTAAAAGATATTTTCGAAAGCAACGGAATCGCAGATTACTCTGATCCCGATGATATTTTTAATTTGTTTTATGATGAAGATATCCGGTTTAAGTTTACTGAAGCTTTTAAGCGTTTTTCTACAGCATTGGATAACGTATTCCCCCGAAAAGAAGCCCTGGATTACATCAAGGATCTGAATCGCTTTGCCGAGATAAATACTCTCGCTTCACAGCATTTCCGTGACCAGCGGATGAGTATGAAAGGAGTTTCTGAAAAACTCAGAAAAGTTACCGATGAGTTTTTGAAATCGAAAGGTATTGAAACTAAAGTAGAGCCGATTTCCATTCTGGATGACAAATTCTTTGATTCAGTTCAAACCCATAAAAGAGAGAAAACCAAGGCTGCTGAAATTGAGCATGCGATCAGACACTTCATTGATATCAATATAGATGAAGACCCTGAATTGTATGCCTCTTTTGCAGAAGAACTAAGCAGAATCCTTATTGCATTTAAAGAAAACTGGGAAGAAATTTACCGTTTACTGGAAGAATTGCGCAATAGAATAAAAAAGGCGCGTGAAGAGGATACAAAAGGATTAAACAGAAAAACCCAAATGCCGATATATCGGAAATTGCATGCTTTGATTTACGACAAAAAGGAGAATCTCAATGATGATGAAGTAAATAACCTAATCATTTGGACCAAAGAAATATTTGGTATGCTTAAAATAGAGTTGGCGCTCATTGGTTTTTGGGGTAATCCTGCATCTGTTTCAAGATTACGTGGTGAGATTTCTAATTATATTGCTTTGGAATGCCACTCTATACCAGCCGCTTTTAGAAACAGAAACGAGATTGCCCAGGAGATTTTGGCATGGTCAAAAGATGAAAGGATGACATCGGCAATTATTTATTCAGAGGATTAGGATGGACATAAAATATTCAATCATATATTCTGAAAGAAAAACAATCGGCATCATTGTTGAACGGGACAGAAGTGTCATTGTCCAGGCTCCAATAAATACCAGTGAAGAGTTGATCGCAAGAGAAATTGCAAAACGCAAAAGGTTGCTTCAAAAAAAAATAGATCACAATCAGAAATATCCTTTTGAAAAGCAAATGAAAGAATTTGTAGCTGGGGAATCTTTGATGTATTTGGGTCAAAACTATAAGCTACATATTGTTGAAGATTCTATTGAAGGTGTGATTTTCGACAATAAATTTTTCATTAGTACAATTAACCAACTGCAAGCCAATAAGCTTTTCAAGCAGTGGTATATCAAATCAGCCAAAGAGATTATCATTCCGAAAGCAAAATTAATTGCAAATCAAATCGGCGTTAGTTACAACAATATCAATATTTTAGATTTAAAATATCGCTGGGGTTCTTGCACACCGAAGGACAATATTCATTTGAACTGGCGTCTGATTAAGGCTCCTATCAATGTGATCGAATATATCATCGTTCATGAATTAACCCACTTGCTTGAATCAAATCATACACCTGAATTCTGGAACCGGGTTTCAGCTCAATTGCCTAATTATGAGAAAGCAAAGCATTGGTTATTGGAAAATGGACATGAATTGGAAACAGACTTCTAACTATTTTGTCCCCCAACTGTTCCATTCAAAATATAAATCCCTAGAAATACTATTCTTTTAGGGATCTGACAAACTGTAAAAAAAGAAATATCTATCCTTCTGGAAAATATTGTTTCTCACCTGGGTAGTATTTCCTAAAAACTACCCAGTAAACTACCCTGAAATCCTAAAATGACATCAGAGTTATTGAAGAATAAAAGTAGGGTGGATAATCCGGCGATACTGACCCCTCCTCCGGTGATATTGACCCCCCTCTCAG
>JBAXKJ010000033.1:0-50486 GCA_037137375.1 Prolixibacteraceae bacterium | reverse complement strand
TGTTCACTTTTTAACCGGTGGACCTGTGCAATTTTCACCCGGTATTTACAAACGGTTCATTATCTATGTTTTTCTCAGAGGGTTGTGTGGTTTTGTTTGGGTTGTAATCTCCAGGGATGTATTTCGGATCGTAATCATAGAATCCTGTCGTTTCGGGGTTAAACCGTAATAAGAAGGTTCCTGTACCAACATTCCGACCTTTTGCTATAATGCATTCTGCCAATCCGGCGGAAGGAGTTCCTGAGAATGGATCTGAAAATACTTGAATCTTATAAACCTCTGGCCTCCATATCAGCAGCACCAGGTCGGCACTTTCAACAATTTGACCGCTTCCGCGTAGCCGGGTGACAGCCGGACGTGGGTTTGAAGCGTCCCGGCTGAATTGCGATAAGGCTATAACGGTTATACTTAACTCTTTGGCTATATTCTTTAGCCTTCTGGCTACTTCAGCTATCTGGCCCTCTTCTGTTCTGTTCCTCTTATCTGAGGCCACCAGCTGTAAAAAGTCCACGATTACCAGGTTGATTTTCTTTTTGATTACAAGGCGCCTGATCGAAGAGCAGATCTGATCTATAGTTGAGTTAGACCCTTCATCGAAATAAACCGGAAGGGAGGATAATTTAACTGTGGAGCGCTCGATCTTCTCAGCTTCTTCGTAAGTCAGGCACGTACCAAGTATTTCGTTTGAAGGTATTCCGGTTTCAGTAGAAAGAATCCTGGCAATAAGTTGAGCGGAGGACATTTCAAGTGAGTAAACTGCACACCGTGCACCGCCGGTCATTACTGCATTTTTCAGGATGGTAAGAGCAAGCGACGTTTTGCCCTGTGAGCTGTCCCCGGCAATGATTACAAGGTCTGTTTTCTGCAGGCCTCCGGTTTTTTTGTCTAATTTGGCCAGGCCGGTCCCGAGTCCAGACAATCCGGTTTTCTTCTGGTTGAAGGCGATTCTGTTTTGAATCTCCACCAAACCGTCAGCGATAGTTGTTTCATTCCCGTGTCCAATCTGCACCAGGCTCAATAAGTCATTTTGAAGTCCTGACAATATATCTGCCACGTCAATACTCGTATCGTAAGCCTGGGACCCTCTTTCAGAAGTGATTGTGATCACTCTACGGGCAATATAGGTCTGGGCTATGATCGCTGCATGCTGTTCAATGTGTGCGGCTGCTGAAACTTTTCCTGCAAGCTGTGTTATGTACCATGCACCACCGATGTTTTCCAATTCATTTTGGTCTTTTAACTCACGGGTGACAATAAGCAAATCAACCGGTTTACCGGCAGATACAACACCCAGTATGGCCCTGTATATTACTTGGTGCCTTGGTTCATAGAAAGTATCTACTGTAAGAATACTGCTGACTTTTGAAAAAGCTGATTGCTCCAGCATTAAAGCGCCAAGCACTGCCTGTTCTTCCTCGATCGCCTGTGGCGGTATTTTATCAAATGTATTTTTCATGTTTAAAGGGCTTTTTCGGTTTGTGATTGGTAACCATTAATCTGCTGATTCCCGGCTGTGTGTTTATTCTCTGGCTTAAACCAGCCGTTAATGCATGTAGATTTCCAGTTTGTGATAGGTTTATCATTGGCTTTGCACCAATTGTTTTGCTCATAGCCTTTAAATGCCCTTTCTGCTAATTCGACAGGATACTCATTTTCAAAGAAGTAATTTTTAAACTCTTCAAGAGAGGGAGGAGTGAAAACTTTAGTTTTCTTCTTTCTTCTTTTCTTATTATCAGAATCAGATACAGAATCAGAATCAGAATCGGGTTTTTTGGGTTCGAGTGGGTTTCCGTGGGTTTCCTTGGGTTCTTCTGATAACCCAGATAACCCACTGGGTTTTTTGGGTTCGGGTGGGTTCTTTACTGGTCTTCCTCCCTTCCTTCCGTTCTCTTGATTTCTTATTACTGTATCCTGAAACTTAGCATAGTCCCAGTCGATAACAGGGCTGATAAAATTAAAGGCTAGGCGCACAGTAGAAGGGATATTATCAGGAAGGTTTCCATTTAGAGCATATTCACAAAGAGTATCATAAAGGATGCCCTTCTCTTCATTACTCATGTCCCTGACCGGCTCAAAGAAACTCCTGTGAATTACGAAGCTTTCTCTTATCATGGCTTAGCGGTTTTTATGTTGTTAATTTTTATATTTGACGGGAGGAAGGGGGTTAAAATGGACATCCTAGTAAATGTGATCTGGCATCTAAATAGCCTTTTCTTTCATCTTGGTCTATATCATCTGGACTAATCCACGATTCACAGTTGGTTGTTAACTTGTCGGATTTTTCGATGTAGCAAACAAACTCACTTATACACATGAAGTGGCCGCACGTAGCACAACTTCTGGTTGCTTCGTTGTAAAAACAAGTGGGTTCATGTCTTTTTACAGAAGGCTTAGTTTGCCTTGTAAAGCGGCAATGATCGCAGCGGTAAGCTTTTACTTCATGCATGGCTTTCGGTTTTTTCCCAGGTTTTATCAATCATTAGGCGACCACGAACGGTTTTCAGGAGCCCAACAGTCTTTGCCCTTTCGATAATCGAGTGGATTTTCATTCGTCCCTGTTCGGTATAGCGAAGTTCCATACTGGTTCCACGTTCTCCGGTTTCCTCATTTTCATACTTGAATGTCTTAGTAACCGTGTAGTCCTTTCCGAAATATGGAGCGCACAAGCTGTATTCGCCCTCTGTGTTGCGAATAAACTTTGCCTTGACCAAAAGACGGTTCAGTGTCGTGCCGGAGATTCCGAATTGTGCCCCGATGGTTGTAACGGTGTGGTACGATTTTGAAGAGAGAACTTCATTGGCATACTGAACGATTGGAGCCTGGTGTTCAAGAACCTTCTGAACATTCTCCTTTTCTTTTTCCAGCGCCGTTATTTTAGCCTTTTGCCTGTCCATGGCTTCCTGGGCGACAAATAATGCTCTTGCCATGATAATCTCTACAGAATCTTCCTCTTTGGTCATTATGTAACCGCCAGACTTACGGATGGAGGGAAGGATCTCCTCGCATACCCAGTCTTGGAATTTTTCAGCATCAGGTAGTTTAGATTTCATTACCAGCCTGAAAACCTCAGCCTCTTTCCCAAACTTGATTTGTTGAATCCCTCCATTCGAAGGGGTCGGTAAAATGGAGACTCCTTTACAGTGTGCCGTAACTGCATCTGCGGGTCTTAGATAACCCAAAGATTTAGCAACATCTGCCAGGCAAAACAAAGGATCCCCTGCGTCTGTTGTTGCCGTCCGGATTTCCCCGAATTGTTTATCGCTGAAAATTATAATTTCGTTCATGGCATCGTGTTTTTAACTGTTTCACGATCACGGTACCAGGCCTTGAAGTCCTCTGCGTTAGTGGTAACAACATAAAGTCCACCGGCGTTATCGATTGCCCTTTTGTAATTCAGCTGAGCTGGTGATAATCGCCTTGCTCCTACTTTTACCTCAAGGGGTTTCCCGGCTAAGGTGGCCATTACATCAGCAAATGCCTTAGAGGTTTTGGCAACTCCTTCAGCTTTCAGTCCTTTTGACCTCAGGAATGCCACGATTGAATTTATGGCCTTGGTTTTGGGTCGTAATTGTTTTTTGTTACCTTTGCCCTGCTTCTCAAACAAGACATTGGAGATAAAATTTGTGTGATACATGAATTTTACCTCCTTTTCTTTGTTGTAAACTTCTCATCCATTTCCTTAATAGATTCGGACTGGGTTTTAACCCGGTTTTCTGTCATCCAGGCATAAATTTCATCACGCTTAAAATAGATTTTGCCGTCTCTTTTGAAGTGAGGCATAAGATTTCGGGAGGTGTTTCGGTAGATTGTAGGTCTCGCAAGGCCTGTCACTTCTCCGCAAGTATCAATTCCATAGACCGGCGGTACTTCTTTTTTTTCAGGTTCGCTTTTGGTGTGCTCGAAGACTGTCAGGACCACATCGTAAAAGATCTTTTTTAATGCGTCCGCCAAAATGGGATGCAGGAGCGGCGTTTCTTCTCGTTTTGCTGTTTGAATACTCATAACTTTTATCTATTGGTGCGAAGACAAACATAAAGGGGGATTTTTTTTACACTTCCCTATAATGCAAAAAAAAAGGCTAACGTATTTATCTATACATTAGCCTCTTAAATGAAATAAAAAATAATTCTTCCCTTATTTTTCCCCTATTTTTCCCTTTTCCCTTTATATATTTTTATAAATCTCATCCTCTATTAATGTTAATGAAGTCGTGTAAATGCTTGAAGACTTACGCAATTTAACGCACTCAGCGAAAACGTTTGCGATAATTTTTCTTTTAATACCTGCAAGTCTTAACTTTTTCAACTTTCGCCATAGCAGTACTTTGGTTCCAACAAAGGTTAACGATATAATTTTTCTCCCTCCCTCTAATTTTTTCTTAAGATCTGGGAGTTCATTAGCATTGAAAGGAAACATATCTTTTAGAATATCGTCTATGCTTGGAGGCGCTTCTGATTCTGCGTCATCATCTGGATTAGATTTCTTGCTATGAGTTTTTCGTACCCATTTCGGGTATTCCTTGGCAGCACGTTTAACAATATCGATGAATGATCTTTCCAGCTCCTTATACTCACTGCCCTCACTGTTCTCACCGAAATCATGGAACTCAGTGAACAGTAATTCAGACTCTTTAAAATTTCTAATTTCGCTTTTAAGATGTTCATGTATTAATTCGTAGTCTGATTTCCGATCACTTTCAAAAATAGCCCTGCATTTTTCATTGTACTTCAAGTGCTTCAAACAATTGCCATAATAGCTCTGATAAAATCCTTGTACGCCTTTTCCGGCATTCCTACCTTCACCCCGAACAGCTTCCCGGAACATATAATCATCACTTGCCAGAAACGCAGTTATTCCTTTTGCAGCAATCGGAAGCGGTGTAATTTCGTCCGATTCATCAAAAGGGATAAGATGATGGATAAAATAGTTATTTTTTATGTACCTACGACCCAGTTGAGCGATCCCTTTATCTTTGAATAGTTCTATATCGAATCTATCCCGGAAATCATCCCAATTATTTGTGTTATCTGCTTCACTCATTGCATTTTATTTTATCTCTGTGATTATTACAATACCTCATTAGCCTTATCAACTACCTCATTGCCAAATGAATCAAGATATGTTTTTGTTGTCTTCAGATCCTTGTGTCCCAGTGCCTGTGAAATTACGTCCTCTGATATGCCGGAATTTTTCAAACGCATTGCATAAGAATGTCTGGCAACGTATGTTGTCAGCGTGATCCCTTCAATTTTAAGTTCTTCCGCAACAGTCTTCAGGTTTTTATTAAACCTATGAACCCTGTCCTTAATGTGCTGATACAGCTTTTCTCCTTCATGGCCCTCAATGGTGATACACGGAACAAGATAATCGCCAATCAATGGTGTTTCGGCCTTGAACCAGTCTAAAAGGTTTTGAATTTGTTCAGTTATTTTAATGCTGATTGCTTTTGTGTTTTTCCCTTCTGTTTTCTGACGGCGATATACAATGTAGCTCCCGGTTTCCAATTTATGGATATTTGATTTTTTCAGGTGTGACACATCAATAAAGCTCATTCCCTGGCAATAATAACTGAACAGGAAAATATTTCGATACAGATTCAAATGGTAATCCTCCAGAGGCTTATTCTTCAATTTCTCTAGATCCACGCTTGTCAAATATCTTTTCTGGGTCTCCTCACCTTCTATTTGATACCCTAGTTTCCCAAATGGATAAGTTACTGCAGATCCTTCTTTCGCTTCGATTGCCTTGTTTATGATCGCCCTAAGAGCTTTCATGTAATACCGGATGGTATTCAGGCTGCAACCTCTATCGATATATAAATAGTCGTGAAATTTTCTTACGTAAACCTTGTCTATCTCGTTGAAAACCTTCTTGTCGAATTTCGCATCAAATAGTTCTAACACATGTAGGCATTGAGAATAACATCTCATATTTCCTATATGTCCAGACCTCTTTAACTTCGCAATACTTTGCTCAAAAAAATCCTTTACATTTGATTTCCTTCTGATGTTTGTAAATTCTTCTTCGAATTGATTTAACGTCCAGTCAATACGATGTTCATCAAAATCCTTAATGATTTTGTCGCACAGTACTTTTTTAGCGGTCAGCCAGGTGTTATTACTCTTGCGTTTTGGATGGAGTTTGATTTGACTAAATCTATTATCAACCTGAAAGGATTGTCCTTTTGAATCCCACTGCTCTGGCATGGCACTAAAGAGCGTAGTAATTGTTTTGCGCTTGTTTTCTTTTGTGACATACAAAACTATTGGATAGGTGCCGTCCTTTAATTCATGGCCCTTAGAACTATCAATAGCAAACCTGCAATTTTTATTTTCCATTTCCTTTAAATACTCCCGACTGATTCCCGACTATAAATGTACAAATGAATAGAAAAATAGATATTTATATATCATTGATATACAGTACAAATATAATGATATATAAATGATTACAAAATTAAATAAAGGAAATTTTACCGTCTGGGGGGCGGGGGGTCGCAAGTTCAAATCTTGTCACCCCGACTAATTGAAAATCAAGGGGTTAGATAGAAATATCTGACCCCTGTTTTTTGTCATGGTGCCGTTTTAGTGCCGTTTTCGATAGAGATACACAAGTCAAACCCATCTAAACACAAAAAACCCGGCTATTAAACCGGGCTCAATTTTTCAAAAACATAAGTTTGGAATTTTAAATACCCAAATCAGTAACAGAATAGGGCCATATATCAAAAACAAATTCAACTGTGTTGTTGTCATAGTTCTGAAGAGATTCTGGGAGATTTATAGACGCCCCGTTCCACGTGCTTAACTGGGTTTTGATTTTGTATAGAGTGGAGACGTCCGCCACTGTACCATATATGCCATTTGACAAATCCTCAAATACGATTGCTTTGACTGAGCTTGAGGTTTTCATTTGAGTGTAAGTTAATATTTCGCCTGTTGACTTGTTTTTAATCTTGCCGGCCCCTAAATATTCAAAATTAGTCGTTGCAAAATTTACGCCGGGAAACAGGTACACGCTTGCACCTGTGACCAAAGGATTAAACGAATATAATTTTGAATTTGTACACTTAACCCATACTGTTAATGGGGTTTTTGTTTCTTCTTTTGTGCATCCAAAGAATAGTAACACGGCTAGAAGAATCAGCAAACGAGCCTCAAACAATTTTTTGTGTTTCATGTTTTGAATATTGGTTTAGATTAACAGTATCAATGTTAGTCAAAATAACCGCATAAATCTACCTGGCCAAAATGTAAAGCAAAAAAACCGCCTCGATTTTACTCAACGCGGCCTCTTTTGTTTGGTGTGTTTTTTCTTGTCAGTTCAGCCGTGCGGCCATCTCTTCTTTCGCCGCATCATCCAGGGCCCTGAGTAGGGCAAGTTCGTTTAAGGCCCCGTCAATTTCGGCACACAATTTAATTATTTGATGAATGTCAAATCTGACTCCCCGCGCTATCGCTCTAACTTGGATCGTCTTTCCGGTTACTTCCTCGCTTAAGACGCGGATCCTGCACGCTCTTTCTTTGTTCATGGGTTTAGTTTGATTGTTCGTGTTTCTTCAAAAGGTCCAGGTTATAGGCTGCCTCCGCTTCTGCAATATCAAGAAGAAGGGCCTCCACCCCGACAATTAGCAACAGATTTGAGTTCCTGCAACCTTTGTTTTCTTCGTTTTCTGTCCAGTCGGCTTTAATTCTCTGCAGGGCTCGCAATGAGTCAAATGCGTTGTCGTTGCATGATTCTAGGAAAGTGTCAACGCCACAGAGTACAAATCTGTCGTAGACCTCGCCGGGGTGATTTTGGTTGTTCATAAAAAAAATGTGTTAGGTTTTAACAGTGTAAATATTAGAATAAACAAAATAACAATACAAGACATTTATTCTATGAAATGTAGTATAAATGTCTTATATTAATGTAATTAAGTGTTTATGTCGCAAACACTTTTAAGGCGTGGATTGTAGGCCTTTCAGTGCCTCAACGGGTGTCTCCGCTTCGCGTTGGGCTATCCTGGTCTTAACGGCCTCGGCAAAGTTTTTTCTAAACTCTGCGTGTTGTCCTGGGACCTTTACCCGGGGCGGCGGTGCTGCTTTTGTGTCATCCCGTGTTAGGGCTTTGACCAGTCGGTCAACCTCCGCGCTTAAGTCTGGTTTCTCAAGCCCTCTTATTGGCGTGGCGGGCTGCTCTGCGTCCCTCTGCTGGATCCTGTTTTGTATTGCTTCGCTGATAGTTCCCATGTTAAATAAGTTTTGAATAGTCGGTTTCGTCGTTTCGGATTATCGCGTTTTCTTTCTCTAGAAAAATAGAGCTCCAGCGGTAAGGGATCCGCCCGCCAAATAGCTGATTTAATAATTCAACAATTTGGCTATGAGTTTTAAAGGCTTCTACCTCTTTTTTCTCGGTGACGTAAATTCTTGAAAGCTCTTTAATCTTCTCTTCGTTGTCTGGTGTCAAGACACATTTACCGCCTTCCACTATCAAAAATTTGTAGTTCCTGGCTTCGTTCCTGACTTGAAGCAACTCCCTTTCAAATGCCTCAAACGCTTCGTCTGCTGCGTCCTGCATGTGTTTGCGGATTGAAGGTGTGCGGGTTGTTTTAATGTCAGCTTCAACGGCGGAAAAATAGGCTTTCCGGGTAACATTGGCCCCGGATAAGCAGTCTTTCAACGTCTCTGCGCAAAGTTCAAAGCCTATGGCCTGTAGGGCTGGGGCTAGTCTGGCGTTTATTACCCTTGCTGAATTGGCGGCCTGGTCAATTGCGCTCCCTGAGTGAAAAACGTTCTCATTAATTAAAATTCTTTCCATTTTGATTTTTGTTAAATGTGAATAAATGAATTGTTTATAAATTACTTGTCGTCGTTTTCGTCGTCGCTTTCGTCTTCGCTTTCATTCTGGCACTTTAGTTTCAAAAGCAAACGCCCGTAATCCTGTCGGCTCATTGGCCTGTCTGGTATGAAGGTCTCAACCCCTTTGATGGTGTTTAGGTCCTGGTCGTAAATAAACCCGTCGCTTAGTGCCTGCAATAACAAGGCTTTGTGTTCCCTGGTAAGTGTGATTTTCATTTTAGTTTTTGTGTTAAATCGTTTATAATTTGGTCTATTTGCTCTTCGCCCAGCTGGCTAAATTCAATCGTTGCGCTGGTGGCTTGTTGCTTTGGTATAACGTAACTAAGCAGTTTTTCAGCAACTGCCCAACGCTGCCCCGGATCCAGTTTCTTTAAATCGGCTTCTAGTTGTTCGCGGCTTGAATCAATTATTGTCTGGATCCATTGCTTTGTTGAGGTGGTAACCTTGTTTTGTTTTCCCTTTGGCCTGCCGTGTGGGTTGTTTGTTCTGCCTTTTTGGAGTCCCATAATTTTTGTTTTTAATTTGTTGTTTTCATGTTTTCAAACATTGCTAAAACTTCCGGATTGTCTTCAATCCAATCAATTCCGCTATTCTGTTTTATCCGGTCCCTGTTCTGCTGGGCCCAGTTGGCGAAGTCTTCCGGATAGCTGGTAATTTGTGACGGTGTAAACTCTCCGGACTGCATTTCAACAAACTGGGCCGCGTCTACTAGGACCTTGATCATGTGGCACCTGCACTGTGGGTGCCATCCTGACCAAACAAAGGTTTTTGGATAAACCCCAGCTAGTTCGTCGCAAATGTCTGCTATTGGGTGGTTGTTGCTGGTCTTGATATGTTGCCCGGTTACAAACGGTAAGTCTTGCATTTGCGCCCAGTCTGCCCGGCGGTATGCTTTGTTAATCTCTGTCCTGGCTAATCTGTGCGCGTTTTTAATAGCTGATCTATAAACGCCTTTGCCTGGGTGATAGTTCAGGGCTGCCCTTGAAAGTTGAAGGTTTCCGGCCTCATCCTTAACCCTTCTGAAAAGCCTGTCCGGGTCCCTTAGAAATATTCTCAGGTCATTAGCAGCGTCCAGGGCAGAACGCCCTTCCTGGACTGCCAACTGTAAGGTCGTTTCAATTTGCAGTTTTAAGGCAGGTTCTAAGCTCCAAACCCTGTCAGATAGGGCTAGCCCTCGGGTAGTCCTGTCAATAAATGCCGCCGCCGCTTTCTCCCTGTGAGCAAAAACGCCCCTATCAAATAGCGATTGCAGGACGTTTGCGGGTACCTTGTCGATTATTGAAGCGATCCCCAGCTTTTCGCCCAGTTGCCACGATTTGAGCATGTGGGCGCGAAGCTGTGTATAAACGGCCTGTAGGGTCTTCCCTATGACATTATCCAGTTCGCCCGACAAAGCGGTTAATTGTTTGGTTTCGGAAATGGGTAGGGCCTGGCCTCTGGAAATATAAACCTTTACCAGTGATAGGCTGAAAACCTCGATACACATTTTATTAAAAGCGTTGTCTATCAATTTGGCCGCGCCCTGCTCTGTCTGTGCTATCTCCTGGCGGGTTTCCTGTTCTGTCTTATCGTTATAATCCTTCATTGATCATTATTTTCATTAAGGGTTTATGGTCTCCCACAATTATTTTCATTAAACTGGCCCGCGAAAAAGTTTTAAGAATATATCCTAAGAGCTTTTCACATGCCGCCCATCTGTTCCGGGGGTCGAGTTTCATTAAATCCGCTTCGAGTTGTTCGCGGCTGCTGTCGATAATTGTCTGGATCCAGTTACATCTGATGAGATCAGCCAACTCATTGATAGTATTCAGAAAAAATACAAAACCTCATCTATCATCATCACCCATGATATTGAATGTGCAAGAATGACTGCAAACAGAGTCATCATGTTGATGGATGGAACGGTATACATGGAAGGGAAATTAGATGAATTTGAAAACTCGAAAGATTTAATAATCAAATCTTTTTTTAAATAAATATTTATGGAAACGCATTCAGATCATTTTAAAATAAGGTTAGGGCTTTTTGTGGCAGGAGGTTTGGTCCTTTTTGTGCTGACTATATTTTTTATCGGCAGACAAAAAAATCTTTTTAATCCTGTGTATTCTCTTAATTCAACTTTCCACAATGTAAGTGGATTGCAGGTAGGGAATAATATTCGTTTTGCCGGGATTAATGTAGGTACCGTAGATAACATCAATATTATCAATGACTCTACCGTCAAAGTTACGATGACAATTCAGAAAGAGGTAAAAAAATTTATTAAGAACGACAGTGAAGTCTCCATTGGATCAGAAGGACTCATTGGAGACAAACTTCTGGTCATTAGTCAGGGAGGAGCAAGTTCTCCCCTTGCGCAGGTGGGTCAGCATCTTGCTTCAAAGGAACCGATCGAAACAGATGAAATCATTTCAAGCATAAAGGTTACAGCTGGAAATGCTGAAGTAATTTCCTATGAGCTGGCTGAGATTATGACCAAAATAAATGGGGGGAACGGAACGCTTGGACGGTTGATTCAAGATTCCACCATCGCGGAAAATTTGAATCAAACCATCGTCAATCTTAAAAAAAGCAGCAAGGGTTTAGATGAAAACATGAATGCAGCCAAGCATAACTTTCTTTTCAGAGGTTACTTCAAAAAGAAAGAAAAAGCTGCGGAAGTTAAGGCAGAAGTCAAAAAGAATACCGAAGATCAGAAATAAAACGGGCAAATATCTTCTCCTCGCTCAATTGCAATAATCTAAACGGAAATGTGTGAATCTTACAATAATTATCAATAGTTGTGTAACACTTTCCATTACTCAATAACCCACCTTTGTAATATATAATTAACTGAAAATAAAATAGATGGAAATGCCTTGACTCGGAAAATTTCAACAGAAATAATGACAATTCTCTTAATCAGGCTTTTCCATTTGATACTTCGTAATAAACAATAAATAATACAATGAAAATTTTAAAACTATTCGTTTTGGGGATCATGCTGTTTTTTGCAGGTTCGACTCAGGCTCAGCTTTCTTTTCGTTTCAACATTGGAACGCCTCCTTCCTGGGGTCCTTCAGGATATTCCGATGTGCGCTATTACTACCTTCCCGATGTGCAGGCATATTATGATGTCCCATCATCCATGTTCATTTACTATGATGGTGGATCCTGGGTCAGAAGAAGCTATTTACCCTACCAGTACAGAAATTATGATTTGTACAATGGCTACAAGGTCGTCTTGAAAGACTATCATGGTAATACTCCTTATGTTCAATTTAACCAACATAAAAAAGATTATGCCAGAGGCTTCCGCCACGAATCACAAAGAACAATTGGTGATCGACCAGGAAATGCCAGGTATAACAGCAAAGACCAATATCAGAACAACCAGTCCAACAGAGGGAGAAATGAAAAGAGCATCAACAGTAAAGTTAATGATGATCGTAATTATGACAAGCATGGTAAAGAGAAAGCTAAAAATAATAAAGGTCGTAAAGACTAGGATAGCAATCAATAAACGATGCAAATAATACCTCAAAAAATTTATCTAAATAATTAAATATCAAAATAATGAAAACAAAAATCTACATTTTAATTCTCTTTATGGCCGTTTTAGGGAGTACTGTCTCAGCCCAAAATAATGTACGTAATTCTGAAAATTACGGACGTACCCTGAATTTAGGTTTGGGGATTGGCGGTTATGCCGGATATTATGGTTACGTGGCACATTCAATTCCTGTCTTTAATATCAACTACGAGTTTGATGTCGCTAATAGTTTTACCCTGGCACCTTTTGTGACCTTTTTTACTTACCACCAGGATTATTATCAGGAAACTGTTATCCCATTAGGCGTAAAAGGGACTTACTATTTTGATAAGATCCTGGGAGCTAATCCGGATTGGGATTTTTACCTGGCTGGTTCTTTAGGATTTTCATTGGTGAAAACCAGATGGGACAATGGTTATTACCAGGATAATAAATACAATGCGGCCAATCCGTTATTCCTTGATTTACATATTGGAGCGGAGTATCACCTGAGCAATAAAGTTGGATTATTTCTTGACCTTTCTACAGGAGTCTCCACATTGGGTCTTGCATTTCACGCATTCTAATAATCAAATATTATGGGATCCCTACTATATATTATTGCAGTGATTTTAATTATTCTGTGGGCAATCGGCTATTTTGTCATGAGTCTTGGATCTGTAATTCATATTCTTCTGGTTATTGCGATAATAGCGATATTGTTGAGAATAATCAAAGGATAAAAAGAACAGGAATTAGGTAAACAAATTATATTCAAAAAAATATCATGAAAAAGATTGAAATGTCAAAAGTATTAATCGCCCTGGATTACAACCCATCCGCCAGGAAGGTTGCAGAGATTGGATATATGTTGGCAAAAAAGATGAATGCTGAAGTATTCTTGATGCACGTATTATTGACTCCTGTTTTTTATTCCTCTACAGAATATTCACCAATAACAGGATTTATCAATTTTGGTGATTTAGCTGAAATGAAACTCGACAATTATGAAAATATCAATAAAGCGGCCCAACATTTCCTTAACAAAACAAAGGACCACCTGGGAGATAAAAATATCAAGACGGTGATCGGTGATGGTGAATTTGCTCTAACTATTTTACAAAAAGCAAAAGAAGTGGCTGCAGATATCATTGTAATGGGTTCGCATAGCAGGAAATGGTTGGATAATATTGTCATGGGTAGTGTCACACAAGAGGTTTTAAAAAAATCAACACTTCCCCTTTTCATCATTCCTGTAAAGAATCAATAATGATTTAGATTGAACAAAGTGTCTATAGTCGAAAAGGCTGCTGGTATATACCCTGCAGCCTTTTTTGTGTGAATGATGTAAGTGGAATTATTCAGCGGATTTTGCTGAATAATACCCCTAATATTTGCAGCTTTCTGCAATGAAGGGAATTTCTTCTACATTCCTTTAAGGATAATTCACCAAGAATTTTAGGGCCATAAAATACCTGAAAAAAATTTGCAAATCTCTTATTAAAGATTTAACTTTGAGTAGCTTGCGCTAATAATTGATAGTAATGAAGATTGAAAGCCATGTAGGGCCTTCAATTGTTTTTTCAATTGGATACCAATGTCAGTAAGGGTTCTGCAGACCTTGATTAATTTATTTCCAGGTAGTTTGAAATCTTCATCCCCTGGGTTGTGTCACATCTATGGACTATCCGATTTCTAATGTATTGAGAAAAGGGAATGACCTGAACTAACAGATAAAAAATCAAATTTCTATGAAATATTTTTTATCCATCTGCTTTCTGATAGTAATTACGTCCTCATCGTTTTCTCAACAACAATTAGTTGTAAAATCATTCAACAAATTACCAAATGACCTTGACGCAAGGGTCAACGAAGCAAAAAAAGACCAAAACGGAGATCTGTGCGCCATCATTAAGGTAGTAACTACCCAGACTGGTTTTACTTTCGATTGCGGACAGATAGGCATCATAAAAACAGTTCAGAAACCATCAGAAATATGGGTCTATGTTCCTTATGGTGCAAAACGGATAACTATTTCACATCCTTATCTGGGAATACTTCGGGATTATCAGTTGCCCCTAAATATTGAAAAAGCGACTGTTTATGAATTGGTGCTGATCTCCGGTAATGTGATCACGACAATTGAGGAAACAATTGTCAGTCAATGGCTGGTCATTACGACTGAACCAGCCGATGCAATGATTTATATCAACGAAAAGTATGTCAAGAACGGCAGTTACCAGGCAAAATTTAAACCTGGAAATTATAGCTACCGGGTAGAAGCCCCAAAATACCATACTGAAGCCGGCAAATTTGAAATCTCAGATGTTAAAAAGGAATTGACCGTAATATTGAAGCCGGCCTTTGGATATGCCACTATTACGAGTGAGCCTGAACTTGGTGCAAAAGTAATTGTTGACGGAGAATCATTAAATAATACAACCCCATATGAAAAACTCCAATTAAATAGCGGAGAACACATCATTCAGGTTATAAAGGACAATTATCAACCAGCTTCACAGAAAGTTACAATTACTGATGGCCGGACTTCACTAGTAAAATTCACGCTTAATCCCAATTTCACGGAAGTCGGCATCTTCACCCTCAAGGACGCTCAAATTTACATTGACAATGAAAATAAGGGAAAAGGAAACTGGCAGGGAAGATTAAGTTTGGGAGTGCATTCTCTTGAAGCCAGACTTGAAAAATATAAAACAGCCAGAAAAGACATTGAGATCGTCGCCGGCGGAAATCAAAGGATAGACTTATCTCCTACTCCCATATTTGGATATGCCGACATCGTCACCATTCCTCCTGGAGCAATAATAGGAATAGATGGCAAAAATTATGGAACCAGTCCCAATACAATTAAAGATTTGTCCGTTGGAGAACACCAGCTTCGACTCATTAAACAGGGATTTTCAAATGTTGATACAATAATCGTAGTAACAGAAGGTAAAATAACCGAGATTTCAGTGAATTTGAAAGTTAGCAGCATTACAAACGCAGGGGCACCCAAAACGAAACAGGCCTTGGGAAAGATTCTCCAAAATCTTAATAACAGTAATAATTCAAAAGAAGTAAAACCTCTAGCAGACGAAAAAAACACAATAGAAAAAAAGCCGGACATTCCAGTTCTACCTAAGATAAGTATCAAAACGCTAGAAAATGCCGGAATCTATATTGATAGTGAGTTCAAAGAAAAAGGTTTTTGGGAAGGACCCCTCGATTCCGGATTTCATTCGTTGGAAGCAAGATTGGATAACTACAAGACTGCCAAAAAAAATATTTTTGTGGTCTCCGGCAGAAATCAAAAAATTGATTTAATACCACAATTGAAATTAGGAACGGCAAAAGTGGTTACTAATCCAATGGGAGCAACAGTGGGTATTGATGGAACAAACTATGGCCTCTCACCGAGAACAGTCAAAGATTTGTCCATAGGCCAACACAGCCTTCGTATAATTAAACAGGGATATGAAAATATAGATACGCTGATTATGATATTTGAAGGAGCGTTGACTGACTTGAAATTGAAGATGAACAAATCCATTCCTAAAAATAATCCCCAAGCTAATATAAAACCAGAAGCTGAAAAGAACCCTAATAAATTAGCAAATAACGATCAGCCAGTATACGTCAAACCAACAGATGAAAAATCAACATCTGAGAAGTCTCGTATAAATTCCGATCAATCAGAAGTAACCATTAAAACACATGAAAATGCGGAGATATTTATTGATAATACACTAGTGGGGAAAGGAATCTGGAAAGGAAACCTTCAAAACGGAATTTATTCACTTGAAGCAAGGCTTGATAAATTTAGATCTTCAAAGAGAAAAATTGAAATTATTGGGGGCGGATCACAGAATATCAATTTAATCCTTACATCGCCCCTTGGAACTGCGGATGTTATATCCATACCTCCAGGAGCAATAATTGGAATTGATGGTATAAATTATGGTCAAACCCCTAAAACGATAAAAGATTTATCCGCAGGCGAACATAACCTGCGCCTAATCAGCAAAGGATATGCGAATGTTGATACAACATTTGCTATTTTGGAAGGAGTAAAGACAAAATTATTTTTCAAGCTAACTGGTGGCCTTAGCACCGATAGTCTAATGGTTAAGTCAAGATTAAAAAATGAAATGGATAAACGCGGATTGGAAAAAGATCAAATAATAAAAGATCAAGCCAATATTTCGACTAAAAGTCCCCCCGAAAATACGGTAAAAGACATAGATGGGAATGTATATCAAACTGTTACAATAGGTAATCAGATATGGATGTCCGAGAATCTTAAAACAACTAAATTTAAAGATGGAACTGCAATCCGGTTAGTCTCTGACAATATTGAATGGGGCAGTTTAACTAAACCGGCTTATTGCTGGTATAAAAACGATACGACGTACAAAAAAAACTATGGAGCATTATACAATTGGTATGTTATTAAATCCGAAAAAATATGCCCGAATGGGTGGCATGTTCCAACGGATGCTGAATGGTTTAACCTACCAACTGTACTCGGAGGAAGTGCCGGAGGTAAATTAAAAGAGACCGGAACGGAGCATTGGAACAACCCCAATAGAGGTGCCACCAACGAAACAGGATTTAACGCATTACCAGGGGGGTATCGTCACGATGAAGGGGTATATTATAATATGGTTTTCGACGGATTTTGGTGGTCTTCGACCGAGACCAGTAACGACTACGCCTGGGGCAGAGGACTGAGTCACATTGACCCCTACCTTTACAATGGTAACTACTTTAAGCGAAATGGCTTTTCAGTTCGCTGTCTAAAAGATATGAAAGGCCAGGATGCTACTGCCGGGCACTAATCAATTCCAGCGCAAGGTTCCTCAATTTGTATTTCTGAATTTTCCCGCTAGCAGTCATCGGAAATTCATCCACAAAAAAAATGTACTTTGGAATTTTGAAGCGAGCGATTTGGCCCCTACAGAAATCAATAATATCTTCCTCCTGCAATTCTGATCCAGCTTTTCTTTTTATGAAAGCCCCTACTTCTTCACCATATTTTTCACTGGCAACACCCACAACTTCGACTGCCTCAATCGCAGGATTAGTGTATAAATAATTCTCAATTTCTCGGGGATAGATATTTTCCCCACCCCTGATAATCAAGTCCTTAATCCTTCCGGTAACCCTAAAGTATCCATTTTCATCCATAACACCTAAATCACCTGAATGGAGCCATCCATCCGGATCAATAGCGTTCGAGGTAGCAACTTCATTTTTATAGTAGCCTTTCATCACATTATACCCCCGACAACAGAGTTCACCTTGTTCTCCTGGCAGAAGTTCTTGTCCGGTTTCAGGATCTGCAACTTTAACTTCTACCGAAGGATAGGCTCTGCCAACAGTCGTTGATCTGATAAATGGTGAATCGGTAACTCGTGTCGCGGTCATGCCAGGGGAACTTTCGGTAAGCCCGTAGACAATAATCAACTCTTTCATGTTCATCTTATCCATCACGTTTTTCATGGTTTCGATGGGACAAAGGGCACCGGCCATTATTCCGGTACGAAGAGAGGAGAGGTCAAATAAGTTGAACATGGGGTGGTTCAATTCTGCAATAAACATAGTAGGTACTCCGTGAAGTGCCGTACATTTCTCTTTCTGAACCGATGCAAGGACCGTTAATGGGTCGAAATTCTCTACCATGACCATGGTACTTCCTTGTGTAATAACTGAACATAGCGCCAAAACACAACCGAAGCAATGGAAGAGTGGCACACAAACACACAATCGGTCATCAGAAGTAAAATTCATACAAAATGCGGTTGCATTGCCATTGTTAAGGACATTATGATGGGTCAGCATCACACCTTTTGGAAAACCAGTCGTTCCTGAAGTGTATTGCATGTTGACAACATCATGGCAGGAAACCTGAGATTCAGCCTCAACAAGCATATTATCGTCAAGCTGACTTCCGAGGAGCAATAACTCAGGCGTATTGTACATGCCCCGATGCTTTTCAGGTCCCATAAAAATGACGTTTTTCAATTCAGGAAATTTTTCACATTTCAAGAATCCCCGTTGACTTTCTTTCAATTCCGGAACTAAATCATAGATCATTTGTACATAGTCACTATCGCGCCAGCCATTAACAAGGCAAAGCGTATGCAGATCCGAATTTTTTACCAGATACTCAAGTTCATGTGTTCTGTAGTTCGTATTGATAGTAACCAATACCCCACCAATTTTAGCGGTAGCAAAGAAATAGGTAAGCCAGTCGGGGACATTGTTTGCGAAAATTCCTATTCTATCACCCTTCCTGACTCCCAAATAAAGCAATGATTTTGAAAGCTTATCAACTCTTTCGCTAAAATTTCTATATGAAAAGCGCAATCCCCTGTCGGGATAAACGATAAAATCTTTATCTGGAGTAAGTTCGGTCCAATGTTCAAGAAACTGACCGAAAGTGGCATCAATTAATTCCATGAAAAAAAGAGATAAAAGTTTGGGAGCTAATGAGCAAATAGCTTAGACTAAAAAGGAGCATAAACAATTGCAAGAATGACTGCGGTCTCACCATTGGCCGAATGGACGTTATGGTCGATTACCGAATCATAATAGATGCTGTCACCTTGCGCAAGACTATAACAATCTTTTCCATAAGAAATTTCAATCTCACCGGAAAGCACATAGATAAATTCTTCCCCTTCATGTGCAGAAAGGTGTGTGATAGAGGTAGGTGAAGGGGCAATATCAATCAGAAAAGGTTCGAAATGCCTTCCGGATTTATCACCAGCCAATGGATGAAAGGTAAGTCCTGAACCAGTATCATTGTTGGAAGTCGAGAAACCTGAGCCTTCCGTCAATCGACCCTTTCGCGAAATAACCGGACCAAGCCGATCGTTGTCGTCTAAAAATGTTCCGAGCCGGACTCCAAGCACTCGGGCAACTTTTATTAAATGACCCAGGGATGGTATGGTATCCCCTTCTTCAATTTTCTTCATCATTTGGATGGAAAAACCACATCGTTCTGCAAGTTCTTCGATGCCAACCTTTTTGCTTTGACGAATGGAGGTTATTTTTGAACCTACCAGATTATTTTTAATCATAATGGGATGTCGTTAGTTCTATTCGTAAAAATAGCATATGAAAGAAGAACTGAAGAAAAACCTTTACTTCCATCTATTTAATTAATATTTTATTAAAGTTTAGCCTAATATCGTTCTGCTGAGTAAGCCGATTCGAAACATAAGAAACGAATGAACAATTGACTAAAAAACTTGTTTACTATTCATTCCAAAACTAAAACTACAGGAATAGAAAGTGTAAGCTTCCCCATAAAAGTCCCACATCCTCTTGAAAACTCTACCAAACATTCTGATTGTTGACGATATACCTGAAAATCTTATCTTTCTCGAAGCAATCCTCGAATCAAAAGAGGCTAATATCATTTCTGCTCAATCGGGCAATGATGCGCTTGAAAAATCCTATGGTATCGAACTTGCACTGGCAATCCTTGACGTTCACATGCCAGGAATGAGCGGCTATGAGCTTGCAAAGAAGATTAACGAAAACAGATCAGAATTCAAAGTACCTGTAATGTTCCTGACAGCCATCTATAATGATGAAATGCATGCGGCAAAAGGATATAGTTGCGGGGCTGTCGATTACCTATCCAAACCGGTACAAAGGCATATCATTATTAGTAAAGTCGATGTATTCCTTGATCTTTATAATCAAAAAGCAACAATAATCAGAAATGCTACAATTCTTAAAGAAACTTCAGATGAACTGTTTAGGGTCAACTTAGCACTTAGAAAGAGCGAGGAGAAATACAGAAATTATATTGAAAGCGCACCTGACGGTGTCTTTGTCGCGGATGAAAAAGGCAGGTATATTGAGGTAAACGAATCGGTCTGCAATATCACCGGGTATTCGAGGGAGGAGCTACAAAAAATGACTGTCTCAGATTTACTTCCGGAATGGAACTGCGAAGATGGAATATCTCAATTTAGTAGAATTACAGGTAGAGGGACAACTGAAGCGGATTTCCTTTTTTTACATAAGAATGGTACAAAGGGTTGGTGGAATGTGCAAGCTGTAAAAATCTCAGAATCAAATATACTTGGCTTCATAAGAGAAATTACGTTGCGTAAGGAGATGGAAGAAACTCTGAAAACGCAAAAAATACAACGTGAAATTCAGAGCAGTGAACTTAACCGGGCAAAGCAACAAGCTGAGTTTGTTGCGCAAAAATATAACGCATTATATGATTTCGCACCCACTGGCTATTTAACGCTTTCCTATGATAAAACAATTCTGGAATTAAACCATAGCGGCGCACTTTTACTTGGCAAGAAACGAAGAACGTTGATAGGTAATCATTTTGGACATTTCGTCGCCAGAGGGACCTTGGTTGTATTTAATAATTTCTTTGAGAATGTATTTAATAACAAGTCGAAGCAAGTATGTGAGGTAATGCTCGAAACAGGTAACAATCAACCAAAATATGTACATATTGAAGGTATGATTGAAGGTGGCAGCAAACAATGTCTTTTAAATATTGTAGATATAACAGGCTATAAACAGATCGAATTAACTTCTAAAATCAGTGAAGAAAAATATAAAACAATATTAAATTCATCTCCGGATGGCGTTTTTCTGATCAATCTAAAAGGGATCATTACGGAGGTTTCTGAGATTGGAGTTGAATTATTAGGAGCAGACAAAAGGTTTGAACTGATAGGTCTGCACATCCTTCATTTCGTTCCTTCAGAGGAAAAAAAATCCATCAGACTTATCACAGAAAAGACTCTTAATGAAGGGCTCTCACAAAATATTGAATTGATCATAGAAAAGAAAAATCATACTTTTTTGTTAGGAGAAATCAGCTCCACGCTGATTCAGGATGTGGATGGAAAACCTCTGTCATTTATGATCATCATCAGGGATATCTCCCAGCGTAAAAAAATGGAAACCAAGCAGATACATGCTGATCGAATGGCCAATCTCGGACAAATGGCCGCAGGAATTGCCCACGAAATCAATCAACCCCTGAATATAATCTCACTGGTACTCGATAAGATCTTATTTGAATCGGCTAAAACTGAAACAATAGATATTGATTTTTTCAAATCCAAAACAGATAAGATCTTCGAGAATATTTTGCGAATCAGAAATATCATTGATCATGTCAGGGCCTTTTCAAGAAGCAGTGATGATTATTTATTTTCTGATTTTGATATCAATAAAAGCATCGAAAATGCCACCTCCATGATCCTGGAACAATTCAAACATCTTGAAATCGCACTGGATCTTCAGCTTGAACAAAGACTACCCTCAATTGTTGGTAATACATTTCAATTTGAACAGGTTATCATTAACCTGTTAGCCAATGCCAAAGATGCCGTATTGGATAAGAAAAACAGTCAGGAGGATAGTTTTGAAATGACAATTGGAATAAAAACTCACTTATCAGATCAGAAACTGGTTGTAGAAGTGACTGACAATGGAATAGGGATCCTAAATGAGGATAAGAATAAAATCATGCTTCCTTTTTATACTACCAAGGAAGAAGGAAAAGGTACTGGACTCGGATTAACAATTTGTTATCAGATAATCAAGGAAATGGGTGGTATTATCGATGTATCGAGTGAAGAGTTTGGTGGGACAAAAGTCAAAATAATTTTAGATCCTCAGAGGAGAAAATAATGAAAAGAAAAGATAGTATTAAGATTCTGATTCTCGATGATGAGAAACAATTTACTGAAGAACTTTGTGGATTCTTTGATAAATCAGAGTTTGAGCCCTTCGAAGCGAACATCGTTAGTGATGCCAGAAAAATATTGCAGGCCAACAAAATAGATTTATTAATCCTTGATATTCGTTTACCGGGCATTAGTGGTCTTGATGTGCTAAGAGAAGTAAAAATTGATTATCCGTTTATGGAAGTCATTATAGTTTCAGCGCACGGGGATATGGAAACAGTTATTAAGGCCATGCGACTCGGGGCATTTGATTATTTGCGTAAACCCTTCCGGTTTTTGGACATACAGATTGCGATTGAACGTACACAGAAGTACATAGAGTTGCAACGTAAGATGAAGCAGATCGAAGAGAAAAACTCTTTGATCTCAAAAAATCTTGAAGAAAAAATCGACCGTCAATTTATTGGTATCAGTCCGGCAATCAGAGAGGTTTACGAACAGGCAGTAACAGCGGCAAACTACCCTGAAGCCAACGTGTTGATAACTGGTGAGAGTGGGACAGGTAAAGAAAATATAGCCAGAATCATACATTATTCCAGTAATCGAAATGACCAGATTTTCTGCGCCGTAAACAGCAGTGCTATCACGGAGTCCCTGCTCGAGAGTGAATTTTTTGGGCATAAGAAGGGATCTTTTACTGGTGCTATCAATGATAAAATGGGATATTTCGAGGTATGTAATCAGGGTACTCTCTTCCTGGATGAAATTGCCGATATGCCTTTGAATTTACAAGCGAAAATATTGCGCGCCATTGAGGAAAAGGTGATTACCCGTGTGGGAGATACTAACCAGATCAAGACTGACTTCAGGGTAATTTCAGCGACCAATCATGACATCGAAAAGCGGATAGAGAAAAAGAGATTCAGGCTTGATCTCCTTCACCGCCTGAATACTTTACATATTCATATTCCTCCTCTGCGGGAAAGGCCGGAAGACATTGGTCCGTTATTGAACCATTTTATCGAATACTATTCAACTATCTTCAACAAACCAAATCTTAAGGTCGCCGAAGAAGTATTTGATTTACTGAAAAAATATGAATTTCCGGGAAATGTAAGGGAGATGAAAAATCTTGCCGAGAGAGCTGTTATCCTTTGTAAAGGCAGTACGCTGGGCATATCTTCTTTTCCTGTAAAACAGCAGAAAAATTCCTTACCAGAGGAATCTTCTGAATCCTTAAATCTGAAGATTCAGGAGATAAAAATTATTCGGAAGGCACTACTAATTTGCAGGTATAATCAACAAAATGCCGCTGACATATTAGGAATACACCGGGATGCTCTGGGACGAAAAATGAAAAAATATGATATCTTGAGTGATAACAGTTTCGAGTAGTATTTCCAGGTAAAAAAACACCTTTTTGAGTCACGCGTTTTCGCGTATGCTACGCGATTTTTTCTCTACAAATTTGGTGACTCTTGCATTCTTTTATAGGTAAGAAATCCTGCACAAAAATTATCAAAATATTTAATATTCATTATCAGTCAATTGACAGATATTTTGGTGTTTTTCTTAATCTCCTTCTTTTATTGGCACACCCTTTGCCTATTCTTCTTCGCAATTGGAAAACTAACACAATCGTTCGAGTCCGGCACATCAAGGACTAACGCCTTTGGGTGAATCCTGAGCAAAAAGAGGTAAGCCGTCTCTCTAATATTAAGTACGGTACATACTAATTAAATTATAGGAGATTACAAAATGTCAGTAGAAAAAACAATCGGATCATCAAGTTTAGTAGAAGTTATTGACCGTATCCTCGACAAGGGTGTCGTAGTTGATGCATGGGTAAGGGTATCATTGGTTGGTATTGAACTGCTTGCTATTGAAGCAAGAATCGTTGTCGCATCAGTTGAGACTTATCTGAAATATGCCGAAGCAATTGGTTTAACTGCAAAAGCCGCATAAGGCAATTTGCGTTTAAGTAGTTATTCTTGCTAAAACATCCTTGCAGGTTCTATTCAGAAAGCATGGTTACCAGGAATCACTTCTTCACATCAAGAACTATCCCTTCAAAATTTCACTGGAAGTGCCTCCAAAAGCAACACTACCAGAAGAATTAAAAGAACTTTTCGTTTTCAACCCAGCCACTACCATGAGTATCCAGCCAGAAGTAAAAATTGACAGTTTCATCGATAACATCATTTCATCCTATGAAACTCGAATACAAAAAATTCAAATAGCCTTTCAATCTTCAGAGACCATCACAGTTTCATCAGTGAATCTTTTTGATAATGTTCACCAGTCCTTAAACGGACTTAAGGCACAAAGAGAGGTACTGAATTCAAAAATCTGTGAATCAATGGCAAAAAATGGTTCACTCAGGAAAAAGGACTATCATAGCATGATGTCGGGAATTCTCAACTTACTGGACGAAAAAGAAAATGAAGCAGAGCGCCAGTTTTCCGACTTTATTGAAAACCAGAAAGAAATTGCGCAATCACTGAAAAGCAGTTTATTGAGCATCAAAGATATTACGCCCCAGGACGCAGGAAAAACGATGAATGCAGTCAAAGAACAACTGGCACAAATCGTAAAACTCCAGGAGTTAAGAAAAGAAACCGTCATGAAAACGTTTCTTGAATTTCAACAAATGCATGTCAGAATGATAGAGAGCTTTGAGGATATCCTGAATAAAGGAGATCACATTATGATCCAGGATATTAAAAGCGTTAAAAATATGATCATTAAGGATTTTAATTAGAAGAATTGTAACAATTATTAAACTATAGGAGATAAGAAAATGGGACTAGCATCAGAAATGAAAAATTTGACTGAAGAGCTTTTAACTTCTTTCAAAAATCGGATCAAGGAAAATGAGGAATTAGTAATTGAAGTTCAAAAGACTCTTGATGGCTTCAAAAAAGATCATCAGGAAATGACAAATGTATTAACCGCTAATGCTTTAGCGTTAAGAAAAGGATTAGCCGCAGGAGAAAAAGAGCGCTTGGGAGCATTCACCAACCTAATGTCAGAAATACACCTGACTATCTCATCTATTCAAAAAGAAGTAATTGACATTCAATCTTCTACAAGTGAAATGATGATAGGCTTTGCTGATGATAGAACAGAGATGGCAGCAGAATTAGGCAAGACTTTCGCCAATAACAGAACTGAGAGAACCCAAAATGAAAAAATCAGGATAAAGGAATTCAGTATCCTGATGAAAAACATCAACAATGATATTAAAAACATCAATGATGAGGTATCTGCTATCTTTAAGAACACCAACGATATGCTCACCAGGTTTGAAATTGAACATCATGATATGTCAGCGGAATTAAGAGCCGAACTAAGCAGAAATCTTACAGAAAGGGTCGACTATACCAGAACCTTGTTAAATAGTTTTCAGAAGAGACTGTTTGATATCAGCAAGGAAAATCAAAAGATGGCTCAACAACTCAGAAAAGATCTTGCAAGTGGTGAGACCAGCAGACTGAAAGATTACTCAGAGATAATGAAAGGTATACATCAGTCCATCAAAGGAATCCAGAAGGAAGTCAAGAATATTCAAAAAGCCACATTTGGGATACTTGATGATCTTCTAAACAACAGGGTTCAGGCGACAGCGAGTTGGGCGAAAATGCAGAATGAAATGGCTCAGATCAGGCAAACAGGTGTAGTGACTCCTAAAAAAGAGACTGCTGCGAAAACGGAAAAAAAAAAGGTAGTGGCAAAAGAGATGCCAGTTGAAGCAAAGGTAAATGAAGCAACGATTGCGGAAGAAGCAATAGTATCATCACCAATCGAGATGCCGATCGAGATTAGTACAAAAGAAATGGAAGAAGATCAGCCAAATGTCGAATCAAAGGATGTCCCTCCGAATACATTAGAAGATAAGGTTCTGAATTTCATCAATAAGCATCCTATAAAGGGAGTGAAAATATCAGAGATGGAAGGGCCGCTTGGAGAAACCCGAATGAAACTGGGGTTTATTGCTAAGGTATTGCTTGACGAAGGTAAAGTGAAGAAAATAGAGAATTTTTACTTTCCACTGTAATAACGCTAAAGGATTTTCGGAGTCGAATAACACGTTTTTCGACTCCGCTTTTTCAATTTACAACCATTAATTTCTGAGTGGCATGACCAAAATTATTAGATGTGCTTTTTGCAGCGGGACAGGAAAAGATCCTTATGATTTGCTCTCCCAGATATCAAGTTGCCAGGTTTGTAATGGAACCGGTGAGACTTTAGTAATGGAACCTACCAATATTTGTGTCTTTTGCGCTGGAACAGGAAAGAACCCACTCGGAGCAAGGGTATCCTGCATCGTATGCGGAGGCAAAGGCCTGAACCATTGCGATAAGACTACCAAGTGTAACAAATGTCAGGGATCCGGTAAGTCAATTGATGGTTTGCCCTGTACACGTTGCCGGGGAATTGGATACAATTGAGTTAAGCTTTTAAAATTGGAAAAGACCATCGATAAAATCAGAAAAAGTCTGCAAAAAAGGCAGGAGGCATTGGAAAAGTATAAGGCTTTGCAGAAAAATTACTCAGAATCAAAGGCCAGGATAACAACAGAAATTAACGAAGCGAGAGCCATTTGGGCACAAGCGATGGAGCAGTTACCCAATTTGCCATTTAATTAATAGAATTATTCAAATACCCTAAAACCCTTCAACTAAAACATCATGAGTGAAAACAATGAGATGAATACCGTTCTCGAACTTAAACCAATGTCAAACTTCGTCGAGACCGATTACATTAGAGACATTACCTCCCGCGGACTAACCTATATAAAAGCAGGTTTTCCAGTCCATTTCAGAGGACCATCAGGGACGGGAAAAACGACAGTCGCGATGCACCTGGCCAGCAAAATTGGAAGACCTGTGGTAATTATTCATGGCGATGCAGAATATAAAACTTCTGATCTAATTGGAAGTGAGCAAGGTTATAAATATAAAAGACTGGATGACAAGTTTATTCACTCTGTTCACAAATATGAGGAGGATATGAGTAAACAATGGGTAAATAATCGTTTAACCATTGCGGTAAAAAATGGATTTACACTCATTTACGACGAATTTACCAGATCACGTCCTGAAGCCAATAACATACTATTACCTATACTTCAGGAAAGAATGTTAAGCACTTCTGCAGCCAAGGAAGAGGATTACTATATGAAAGTACATCCCGATTTCAGAGCCATCTTCACTTCAAATCCTGAAGAGTATGCCGGCGTTAACCGTACCCAGGATGCGCTTCGGGACAGAATGGTTACCATGGATCTGGATCATTTTGATTATGAAACTGAACTGAAGATTACCATGGCCAAATCTGAATTATCTCTAAAAGACACGGAAACCATCGTAAAAATAGTCAGAGGTCTTAGGGAATCTGGAAAAACAGAGTTTGATCCAACTATACGCGGGTCTATCATGATTGCTAAAACTCTGGCAACATTGAACACTACCCCAACGAAGTCGAAAGAAATGTTCAGGAAGATTTGTCAGGACATTCTAACTTCCGAGACGAGTAGAATTGGATCGAAGACCAATCAGGAGAAGGTCCGGTTCATTGTTGATGAACTGATTGTACAATATACTTAGATCCTGCGAACAAATATAAGACCCAATATTCCATTCGTGACTCACCATTATTAATTCAAATCGCCATGCCAATATCAACCGCTATTAAA
This sequence comes from Prolixibacteraceae bacterium, assembly GCA_037137375.1. Classification (GTDB taxonomy): domain Bacteria; phylum Bacteroidota; class Bacteroidia; order Bacteroidales; family Prolixibacteraceae; genus CAINVV01. Next base: position 22,751 of record JBAXKJ010000033.1, on the reverse strand, counting down.
GGACTGCAAAGCATCAAAAGTATGCAAAGTGTGGTCAAATCTGGAATCCCGAACAAAGAGGACTCTGATTTCATTAAGTTGTATATGCTCGAAAAAGAAAGAACCCGCTTAAGGAGTGAAGAGATCAGAATCATGCAAAGGCTAGAGATAGTTCAGGGCAGACTCAGTGAGATACAAGCTTATTATGATGAAAAAGCAGGTGAAATGCATACACCTGAGCCTACGGTCAAGAATAAAAAGAAAGATAAAGAAGATCAGAAGGAATGGAAAACAATGTCTTTAGACTATTAAAATCAAATCATTATGGCAGAGCCAACTCATTCAATAAATGCAACAGGATTAGCGGATATTCTGGAAAGGGTACTCGACAAAGGAATCGTCATAGCAGGTGATATAAAAATACAGATTGCTGATATAGATCTATTGACGATAAAAATCAGGCTTTTGATAGCCTCAGTGGATAAAGCTATGGAAATGGGTATCAACTGGTGGCAGGAAGATACCTATTTGTCAACAAAAGCCCGTGAGAAAGAGCTTAATGATAAACAAGAAGAACTGAATAAACGAATTGAACAACTGGAGGCAAAGATTGTTTCATCCTAAAAACCGCAATTTGCTTTCACTCAAATTTAGAATCTAATACCTAGAAATCTTCCTAAAAAACACTTGTCATGGATGAAAAGAACGAAAAAGGCAATGGAAAAAAACAAAATTCAGAATTTGACCTCTTAGGCCTTGGAGGTTTGTTTAAGGGCATTGAAAAGCTGGTTGACCTGGCCGCAAAACTCGAGGAAAAAGGTGGAGTAAACAAGGAGGGCGAATTCAATCTTGACCATATTCGAAAAGGGATGAAGGGGGTGTATGGTTTTACTATTAACACTGCCGGTGGAGGTTCACCAAAAGTAGAGACATTTGGTAATATAAAGAAAACGCCTGAAGGACCTGTCGTGGATGAAGAACGTGAACCTTTGACTGACTTCTTCGATGAAGAGAATGAGGTAATTATCATTTCTGAAATGCCGGGAATTGAAGAAACCGATATTAAGATTGACCTGAAAGAAGATATTCTGGAAATATCTGCGATCGGTAAGCACAGAACTTACCGAAAAGAATTGCTGCTACCACTTAAAATGAACAAATCAAACTTGCAGCACAAATTTACAAATGGCATTCTCGAAATAAAAATAAGTAAATAAATAAATGCCATGGCTCTCAAAGGTCTAGAAAACAGCGACCTTCAACTTATTATTTTCGGCGGGAAAGGGGGTGTTGGAAAGACGAGTTGTGCCGTTGCCACTGCTTTAGAGTTATCTTCAAAATTCAAGACACTACTTATATCTACAGATCCCGCTCATTCAATATCGGATTGCCTGGAGCAAAAAATCGGTTTCAAGGTAGTGAAAATTGAAGGGGCTTCTAACTTATCTGCTATTGAAGTAGTTGCTGATGAGGCAATATCTGAATTCAAAAGAGAACACCACAACGAACTGAAAAAACTTCTTGTAACCTCAACCAATTTTGACAATGAGGATATCGACAACATGCTAACCTTATCGATACCTGGCATTGATGAAATAATGAGTTTTAAGACGATCATTGATTTTATTGAACAAGGAGAATACGAAAAATATATTGTTGATACAGCTCCAACTGGGCATGTTTTGCGTCTCATCTCCTCCCCTAAATTATTGGATGCATGGATAAAAGTTGCAGCCAAAATGAGATGGAAATACCGGTACATGATCACCAGTTTTTCCGGTTCTTACCAGGTAGATGATGTGGATGAACTCTTATTGAGTTTAAAGAAGACAGTCAAAAGAATCGAAAATATTCTTCGCAATCCAATCAAATGTGAGTTTATACCTGTTTGCATACCTGAGTCAATGGCTATTTCGGAGACGGGTCGTTTATTGGCTGACTTAAGCAATTCGGAGATTACTGCCAGACAAATTATTGTTAATAATGTAATGGAATCTGATGGTTGTGATTTTTGTTCGAGAAGAAAGTCAAGCCAGTTAAAATATATTCAGGAGATAAATGAAACATTTTCCCATTTAAACAGAGTCGAAATACCAGTATTCCCGGAAGAAATCAAAGGAATTTTAACCTTGAACAAATTAATAAAGGCTTTGTTTGATTATTGAACCACATCATCCAATAAGATCATGAAATCGTCATGATTTTTGAATCACCAATCGAGATGATAATTACCTCATGGCGATTCCATTTGGCAAATGAAAAACAAATGATTATCAAATGAAAGAAGACATAATACTACGCGTAAAAGAAGCCCTTGTAAAGGATGTAGGCAGATCAATCGGCCGCATCGATCCAAAAGACATGAAGGAGCTGGGACTGGAAAGTGGTGATTTAATTGTGATCCAGGGAAAACGTGCGACTCCGGTAAAAATTATGCCTTGCTACCCCGAAGACAGAGATAAACGTATTATTCAAATAGATGGTATAACCAGGGAAAATGCACAAGTTGGAATTGATGAAAAAGTCAAGATCAGTAAGACCACCTGCAAGCAGGCAAATAAAATAAAATTAAAGCCTGATACGCAATCCGGCTCCTTGTTTAAAGCCGATGATGCGAAATATATTGGTTCCTTGATCAATGGTTTGCCGGTAACCAAAGGGGATAAAGTCAGAGCCAACCTTTTTGGGTCACGCTCAGTAGATTATACTGTTACCGGTACCAATCCTGAAGGCATTGTACTGATAAATCCAAATACCTCCTTTCAGCTTGAATTGGCAAAACAGGACGGAGAAGCTAAGAGAAAAGTGTCTTATGAAGATATCGGGGGACTCGGCAACCAGGTTCAACGGATAAGGGAGATGATAGAACTTCCACTTAAGTATCCTGAAATTTTCGAGCGACTTGGTGTTCAACCACCCAAGGGAGTATTTCTATATGGCCCACCGGGAACCGGCAAAACGCTAATTGTCAGAGCAGTTGCTCATGAAACAGATGCATATTTTATTAACATTTCCGGCCCCGAGATCATGGGGAAATTCTATGGCGAGAGCGAAGGCCGGATCAGAAAACTCTTTGAAGAAGCGCAAGCTCACGCCCCATCCATCATATTTATTGATGAAATAGATGCTATCGCACCAAAAAGGGAGGATATGGGTGGTGAGAAACAGGTGGAGAAACGGGTAGTCGCTCAACTTTTATCTTTGATGGATGGTCTGGAATCAAGGGGCAAAGTAATTGTCATAGGAGCAACAAATATTCCAAATTCCATTGATCCGGCTTTAAGAAGACCAGGTCGTTTTGATCGCGAGATTTCCATCTCCATTCCAGACAAAAAAGGAAGGCTGGAGATCCTTCACATTCACACAAGAGGCATTCCTCTATCCATGGATGTGGACATGGAAAAACTCGCAGAAATTACCCATGGATTTGTTGGGGCGGATCTGGAAGCCTTAGCAAGGGAGGCTGCCATGACTGCATTACGAAAAATCCTGCCACAGATCGATTTCGAAATGGCTGAGATTCCCTATGAATTGCTCATATCCCTGGAGGTAACGATGGATAATTTTACTGACGCAATGAAAGAGGTCGAACCCTCTGCCATAAGGGAGGTATTTGTAGAGGTGCCTGATGTAAAATGGGAGGATGTTGGAGGACTTGAAGATATCAAGGAGGCTTTAAAAGAGACAGTTGAATGGCCTTTAAAATATGCTGACCTGTTTCAGAAAGCGGATACCAAACCATCCAAAGGTATTATCCTTCATGGTAAGCCAGGTACAGGCAAAACGTATCTGGCCAAAGCGCTGGCAAGCGAGAGCGGCGTCAACTTCATATCTGTAAAGGGCCCTCAAATATTGAGTCGCTATATCGGAGAATCAGAAAAAGGGGTGCGCGAACTATTTAGAATGGCTAAACAGGCCTCTCCCAGTATCCTTTTTCTGGATGAAATCGACAGTCTTACACCAAGAAGAAGCAATGATGGTTCAGGTAGCGGAGTCATTGAAAGGGTGATTGGTCAGTTTCTTACCGAAATGGATGGAATTGAAGACCTGAAAGGTGTTGTCGTACTGGCAGCAACAAACAGAATTGATTTAATTGATCCGGCCTTGCTTCGGAGCGGCAGATTCGACCTGATATTTGAATTGCCTTTACCGGATATTTCAACCAGAGAAAAAATATTCAAAATACATACCAGGAACAAACCACTCCATAAAAAATTAGACCTGAATCAACTCGCACTGAAAACAGAGAGTCTTACTGGGTCAGATATTGAGTTTATCTGCAGAAAAGCGGCCATGATTGCAATTCGCGGATTAATTGAAAAAAATCAGGGAAAATCAAATGACACAATCGGAGAAATTATTATTCAGGAAACTCATTTTGAAGAAGCAATAGCCCTGGTGCTCCAACAGAATGCAACGAAGAAAAATTAAACCCACAAATCTCTAAATGAAAGAAAAATGGCAACAGAAGCAATATATATCTATGGAATAACCCCGAATATCCCCCTTGGCGAAATGTCAGAGTCGAAAGGCAATCCAAAAATCTACTCTATTCCTTTTCAAGATATTTCTGCCATCGTATCAGACCGTGAGAGTAACCTGATCGATTACACAGATAAGGAATCGCTTGGCTATCTGCTGGTTCATCACCAGAAAACAATTGAAAATCTTGTCGAATCAGGAATTAATTCGGTGGTACCTATGCGACTTGGCACTATTGCAAACTCAAGAGAAGAAGTTATTAAGATATTGGCGTGCGGATATGATTTGATGAAGGATACCCTGATGAAGATAGATCATCTAACTGAAATTGACATGGTGGTAAGCTGGGCCGATTTTTCAGCCGTAATCAATGAGATTGCCATTCATCCCTACATTACAGCCATGAAAGATGAAATTCTGAATAGTAAAAACCCACCGTCCCCTGTAGACCAGGTTAGGGTGGGAATGATGGTTCAAGAAAAGTTAACCAATAAAAACAAGGAGGTTGAACTAAGAATTCTGGATGTCTTATCTGCTTTCAGTGAAGACATAAAGACACACGAAGTGATGAATGACCAGATGATCACAAACTCTGCTTTTCTAATTAAGAAGAGTAAAAAGGCCAAATTCGAGTTGGCCATTGATCAACTGGATGAAGAATACAAGGGATTACTCAACTTCAAAATAGTCGGTCCCTTGCCATTTTACAGTTTCTATACAATCGAGGTGAAAGAACTAAATAAAGAACAGGTAGAACAGGCAAAAAATGAACTCGAGATTGAAGATGAGGCAACAGAATCAACAATAAAAAAGGCATACCTCGAAAAAGCAAGACTAGTTCATCCGGATGCTCAAACAGAAAAGGCAGACAGTGTAAACTTTAACAAGTTAAATAAGGCCTACCACACCATGCTGGAATATTTTATATCAAAGAAACAATCTTTGAATATTGAAAATTCTGCCTTCAACAATTATGGAACAGGCAATCTAATTCTCTTAAAAATAAAAGATTAACATGCAACGAGACGGAAAATACATTTATTGCATTATTGCTTCGGAATACGATATAAATCTTGGACCAATTGGTGTTGGCGGACGTGGCGACCAGGTCTCAACAATTGGTTTTGACGGCCTGTGCATGGTGGTGAGTGACCATCCACTCAGCAGATTCATTGTCAACCCCGAAAATATGCTGGCACATCAGAAAGTAATTGAAGCGGTAATGAATGAATTCAGGAGCGTCCTTCCCATTAGATTTGGGATTATTGCTGCAACACCGGATGAAATAAGAAACTTACTCAACCGAAGATACAGTGAATTTATGGAGTTACTGAAACAGTTCGAAAACAAAATAGAATTAAATGTAAGGGGTACCTGGAATCATATAGGCTCGATTTATAAGGAAATTGAACAGGAACACAAGGAATTGCATAAAATTCAGGCTGAAATCGAAAAATTGAACGACCCCGAAAAAAGAAATTTACAAATCACTGAAGCCGGAAATCTGATTGCCAATGCCCTGGCTGAAAAGAAGAGGGATGAAACTGAAATAATCATCAATGCTTTTCGAAGGTCCATCTTTGAGTTTAGACATAATAAAACAAGCAGTGATTCGATGTTCATGAATACCGCATTCCTGGTAAATAGTGGCAGAGAAGTAGAATTTGACCATATAATGTCTGATTTGGGAACCAAATATGAAGGAAGATGCGATTTTGTCTATACGGCTCCTTTGCCAATATACAATTTTATAGATCTGAAAATTTTTCCTGAGAAATGGGAACTGTAAAACAAATTCTGCAAAAAAATATTTAAAGGATCATTATGGAAAAAGAATTGGAAACACTCAAAGAAGGCAAATACATTTACGGGATCATCAGGCATAATGATCCGATTGAATACGGCCCTATTGGCATTGGGAAACGGGCAGACCTGGTTTATGGGATCAACTACAATGGCATCACGGCCATTGTAAGCAATTCGCCGGTCATCATCTATGAAGCCCGACGGGTAAACATGATTGCGCATGAAAAAGTCCTGGAAGAAGTGATGAAGCAATTCACTGTTCTGCCTGTTAGATTTTCGACCATCAGTGAACACGACGACGATGCCGGTATCCTGAGAATACTTGAAAAGGATTACAAAAAATTCGATGAAATGCTAACCAAAATGGAAGGCAAAAAGGAACTTGGACTTAAAGTTCTTGCCAATGAGGCACCAATCTACGCAAGTATCATAGAAAAATATGAAGAGATAAAGTCGCTTCGGGGAAAGCTGATGAACCTACCGGTAGATAAAACACATTATCAACGGATGAAAATAGGAGAGATGGTAGCGGAGGCACTAAAAAAGGAGACTGAAAATTACAAGAACATCATTCTGGATACGCTAAATCCTCTAACTGAAGACATGAAAATAAACGACAATTACGGTGAAATGATGATTCTAAATGCAGCCTTCCTGATTAAAAATACCATAGAGCATGAATTTGATCTGGCTGTAAACGCCTTGGATGAAAAATTTGGAAACTATATGACATTCAAATATGTGGGTACATTACCACCTTACAATTTTGTAAATCTGGTCATTAATACGAAAGGAATCTAACATGTTTCTAATCGATGACCTGATATTAGCCCCTTTCAAAGGGATACTTTTTCTCGCTGGTAAAATCAATGAGGTGATCGAAAAAGAAACATCAGACGAAGGTTCGGTTAAAGAAAGGCTAATGGAGTTGCAGCTGAAATTCGAGATGGATGAGATTAACGAAGAAGAATATGATAGAAGAGAGGATGAATTGCTGAATTTACTGGCAAATATCCGGGAAGAAAAACAAAACAAATAACTAAAAAAGGAGGCTGAAAATGAGCGCTTTTAGATGTCCGAAATGTGGGAAATTAACAGATGGAAACTAAAAATAAGGAGAAAATTCAATGAGTAATATTATAGAAGCAAAAAAGGAAGTAGTTAAGTTCCTGAAAGAGAACATAAAATGCTACGATGTAACTGTTATTAAGATCGGAAAAGTACTTGAATTCTGGAATGCAGTTGCAGAAGTATATGAGGATGATTCATTTTTAAAATCGATGAACCTTCCTCCAAAACAGGTAAGACTGTTTTATTTCATTAAAATGGATGATAATCTCGAAATTACGTCTTTCGAACGGCTAAGTTCTTTTGAAGGGGTGGATTTCACTTCTGAATAAATTATATCAATTCTCGCCATGAACAATCCCCTGATATATGTGTACTGCCTCTCAGGCAGTCAGCCGGAACTTACTAATAATACAGCTGAAGGCTTGCAATCACTTAAGTTTGATGACTTTTTCGCGGTGGTAAAGTATGTTCCTGAAATTGATTTCTCGGAGGAAAATTTCCAAAAACATCTGTCAAATATAAGCTGGCTAGAAATCCATGTTAGAGAACACATAGCAATCATCAACAAGATTATGGAATTCTGTACAGTGATTCCATTTAAGTTTGGAACAATATATAATAGCCAGGAAAGTTTAGAGAAATTCATTCATGACTATTCAGATTCTTTGACAGAAAATTTCGATCAGCTTTCTGGTAAGGAAGAATGGGCAGTTAAAATGTACTGTGATCGAAATTTGCTCAGTAAAAAAATTGATGAACTAAGCGTGGAAGCTGCAACACTGGCAAAACAGATTAGGGAAAGTTCTCCCGGTAAGGCATTCCTTTTGAATAAAAAGAAGCTTGATCTGATCGAGAATGAAATGGACCGGATCTGCAATCAATACGGACAAGAATATTTTGAAGAAATTAAGAATCTTTGTGAGGCAACCAGCTTGGGTAACATTCTCCCAAAAGAGTTTTCAGGAAGAGAAGACACCATGATCTTGAACGCATCTTTTCTTATAAAAGCGGAAAAGGTTGAAGATTTTAAAGCCCACATTAATAGTTTGACCGAAAAAGTTGGAGTTTCAGGTTTTGCTATGGAAGTTTCAGGTCCGTGGCCTCCGTTTAGTTTCATCTCCATCAAAGAAAAGACCTAACTAAATAGCCTCATGGAAATTAAAAAATAATGTATACCCAATGAATAACAACGTTGTAGATCAATCGAAAGACATTACCATACTTGAATTACTGGACAGGGTTTTGAACAAGGGAGTAATCCTCACCGGTGACATTGTAATTTCAGTTGCAGATGTTGATTTGGTTTATTTGGGATTAAAACTGATGTTGTGTTCCGTCGAAACTATGGAGCAATTAAAAGCCGGAAAAGAAAGAAAGAATAGGGACCTCATATGAAAGAACCTTTAATGAATGACAAGATTGTTATCCTTATAGCTGAGGATGATGAGTTTAATTTACTTTATCTTAATACAATCTTGCAAGAAAAAGATTACAAAATTATTTCAGCCATCAACGGAAAAGAGGCTGTTGATCTATGTCGTGCTCACTCCGAGATATCCCTTGTGCTCATGGACATAAAAATGCCTATAATGAATGGAATTGAAGCAACACGCGAAATCAAATCATTCCGACAGAAACTTCCGATCATTGCTGTCAGTGCCTACTGTCTGGACGATGACAAGGCGGGACTAATTGACGCAGGATTCGATGATTTTGTTTTCAAACCGGTAAGTAAGAACATTCTCATGGAGAAGGTCAGCGAATATGAAAAATAATGGGAAAACTCATCTACGCCATTTTAACTGAAAAACACTCAAATCAAAACCTAAGTTCCCTACTTACGGGGATGAGAGGTTTGAAGGGTCAAGAGCTGCTTGCTGTTTCATGTGAGGAGATTATTGCCATTATAAGCAATGTCGACAAAGTGAGTACAATTCCTGAACGGTCGGGAGCAATTGAATATGCAGGAATCATTGAGCATCTATCTCAATATTACACCTTACTGCCAATGCGATATGGTTCAATAATGGAAACGCCCGATGATATTAAAAACATGCTCGGTAGAAACTATGAGGAGATTCATCAAAACCTGATGTACGTTCAAAATAAATTCGAGTTCGGTCTAAAAATCTTATGCGACTTCACAAAATTGAAGACGGAAATTCAGGACAAATCACCAATTCATAATCTGCTCCCTGAAACTCAAAATTCTGCTCACCAAACCTCCATATACAGGAATTGGGTGAACAAAAAATTACATGAACACAGACTTGAAGAACTTGTCGTAACTTACGTAGATTCAATTATTAATAAAATCACCACAACACTTAACGAATTGAATTCAATCCAGAAATTCAAGAAAATGGTTACTGAATCCATCCTCGTTGACTCCGTTTTCTTATTGGACAAAGAGTTGAAGAATGATTTACTGGCGAAGATAAGCGCCTTACAAAACCAGTTTCCAGAACTAAATTTTGTTCTAACAGGCCCATGGCCTCCTTATAGTTTTGTAAAATTCCAAGTGAAATAATATTAGCAATGAGTGAAAATAAAATATTATTCAATACCGGTTCCATAGAAAATATTTCAGAAGAGATCGGAAGATTGACAAATGCCGAAGAGTCTAAACTAAAACTCACCCCGGCCAATGCAGATTCAGGTCTGGCGAAACTGGTGCTTACCTTGGTTGAATTAATCAGAAAACTCGTCGAAAAACAAGCCATGCGACGAGTCGATGGAGGATCCTTATCAGATGATGAAATCGAAAATCTGGGGGAAACGTTGATGAAACTCGAGATGAAAATGGAGGAACTAAAGAAACATTTTAATCTCACAGACAGAGATTTGAACATTAATCTGGGCCCGCTGGGAGATTTAATGTAAATTCAAATTTTATCATTGTATTTTAATTTCCAATTAAATACATTTGAGAACCAGCTATTTCTGTTGAGTCTCGGCTCTCCGGAAATACTTTGTTCTGAAATATTCCTAAATAAAGCATTGCTCATTAAGTGAAGTATCCTAAAATAGTCCGTTCATATAAGACTGTCATACTGTTTTTTATACTATTTTTTGGAAGTCTGGCCGCAAACTCCCAAGAGGTTCAGGAGATGAAAATATCCGGAAGCTATGTGGGTATGGCTGTTCCGGAATTTCTTGGCAAATTGGAAAAGACCTATAATATTCGCTTTTTCTACAAGTTGGAATGGATAAAAAATATCGACGTCACTGCAAAATTCGACAATACCCCACTTACACAAGTGTTAAATCAGTGCTTTCTTGGTAAGGAATTGGTCTTTAAATTTTTTCAGGGTAACTCAGTATTTATCTATCCAAAGAATGCAGACAGGAAAGATGAATTTGGCAAGGAGCCTTCCAAAATTATTGTAGTTGGAGATCCTTTGAATCAGGGTCGCTACAAGAAAGCCAAATTGACAGGCAGGGTATTTGAGGGAAAAACGGGCGAACCATTATCGGGTGCGGTTGTATATAATCCGGAAACCAAAATCGGTATTGCAACAGATTCCAGAGGGAGATACTCCATCGAATTACCCACCGGAGAGATCCATTTGCAGATCTCTTTTATGAGTTTTGAAAATCAGGTCTTCAATGTCAACCTGATTCAGGATGGGAAAGCAGATTTCGACCTGTTTGAGAAAACTTTCGCCATTGCCGAACTTACTGTCGTCGGAGAGATTTCCAAAGCCTCTAAGGCTCAAATGAGTATGATCAAGATGAGCTCCGTACAGGTAAAAGAACTACCCGTTCTCATGGGGGAAGCAGATCTAATCAAGAGCATGGTCATGATGCCGGGAGTCCAAAGTGTTGGTGAGATGTCTTCAGGGTTCAATGTCCGCGGAGGTAACACGGATCAGAACCTGATTCTGATGGATGGCGCCCCGGTTTTCAACAGTACTCACCTTTTTGGATTCTTCTCGATGATCAATCCGGATGGTGTCGAAGACGTCACCTTATATAAAGGTGGCATACCTGCTTCCTACGGAGAAAGGATTTCTTCCGTGATGGACGTTCAATTGAAACAGGGAAATTCAAAAAATATCAGTATCAACGGGGGGGTAGGCTTAATTAATAGTCGACTGACTATTGAAGGTCCCCTTACAAAAAAGAAGAAAAGCACTTTTCTAATAGGCGGCAGGACAACCTATTCAGATTATCTGCTGCAAAGAACCCAGAATCCGACTTTCAAATACAGCATCGCCAGGTTTTATGACCTGAACAGTACCCTGAATCTCGAATTTGGTCCAAAGAACCACCTGAAACTAATGGGTTACTTAAGTGCGGATGCTTTCAATCTCAATACCAGCAGTCTTTACAATTATGGAAATGCACTGGCTTCTCTGAACTGGAAGCTGAACCTTTCGGATAAGATCATTTCTAATTTAAGCATGGCTTATTCGAAATACAACACTTCGATCGACCAGAAAGATGCCAACCTCGCATTATATGATTATACGTTGAAGTCTGACATTCAGTACGGAAGTCTGAAATATTCACTCTCCTTTTATCCCAATGAAAAGCACCGGATCAATGCGGGCTTTCAAGGTATTGGATACTTGATCAATCCAGGTGAAATAAAGCCTTCCCAGGCAATTTCGTATGTGATTGCTTCCTCCATGAGAAAAGAACAATCAGCCGAAATGGCCTTGTTTGCCGATGACGACTTTGATCTGACAGATAAACTGGCTTTCAATGCCGGATTGCGCTACACAAAATATACCAGTTTCGGCCCGGGAATGATTTATGGATATGCACCGGGAGTACCCAGGAGTTCTGCGTCAATTATTGATTCCATCAGCTACAATTCGGGACAGGTCATCAAAACTTATGGTGGACTCGAGCCCAGATTTTCGATGAAGTACATGGTACAGGAGGGCGCTTCCCTGAGAATCAGCTACCAGCGAATCCATCAGTTTTACAATCAAATTTCAAATAACGCCGTCATCTCTCCAACCGATTACTGGAAATCCGCCGATCCATATATTCCGCCATTGATCAATGATCAAATAGCATTTGGATATTTTAAGAATCCGGCGAACTCAAAATTCGAGACATCGATTGAAGTATATTTTAAGAATCTTCAGAATCTGATCGAATACAAAAACGGTGCGCAACTCATCATGAACCGCCATATCGAAACGGATCTAATGATTTCGAAAGGTTATTCGTATGGTCTGGAATTATTATTGAAGAAAAATTCAGGTAGACTAAATGGATGGGTCAGTTATACTTTCTCCAGAACATTCAGGAAAGGGGACAGCCAGTTTCCCGAGGAAGTCATCAATAACGGAGCCTACTATCCATCCATTTACGATAAACCACACGATCTGACCACGGTGATGAATTACAAAATGACCCGGAGATGGCGATTTTCAGGCAATTTTGTCTTTAGTTCAGGCCGCCCGATCACCTTGCCTGAGCAGAAATATATGTTTGCCGGAAATCAGGTGGTTATTTTTTCAGACCGTAACAAATACCGGATGCCTCCCTATCACCGGATGGATATCAGCCTTACGCTGGACGAAAATCTGCGTAAGCGGCATATGTGGAAGGGAAGCTGGACATTCTCCGTTTATAATGTATATGGCAGAAAGAACACCTATTCAGTCTTTTACAGAAAGAGTCCTCAGCAGGTTGGTGGCGTAGAAGACAGCCGCTACGATATTTTCAGATTGTCAATTATCGGGATACCAATTCCATCTATCACCTATAATTTTAAATTCTGATGCGACCAATAATATTCTATCTATTCTTTTCAATGATTTTCCTTGCTTCCTGCGAGGAAATATATCAGCCAAGCATGGATGTCATGAATGGGAACATGGTTGTTGAAGCACAGATAACCAATGATGTATCAAAGAATGTCATTCATTTGTCCAAGACCAGGAGTTTCTACGACGTTCTGCCACCACTCGAAGTAACGGGAGCTACTGTCAGCCTGGTCGAACTGGGTACCAAGGTAATCATCAGGGGAAATGAAACCAGCAGTGGTTATTATGTCTTGTCTTCCCTGCCGGAAAGCGGAAAAACATATTATCTCAGAATAGTTCTCTCAAATGAAACTTATGAGTCCAGGGCAGTCAAGATGCCTCCCGTTCCCTCCCTAAAGAAATTTTATACCGAATACATCATCAGGACCGTCTACGTCAACACACCCAACAACGATCTACAGACTTTTGACTACCCGGGAAGAGAATTATTCGTCGATCTGCCGGTTTCAAACGACCTATCCTATTATCGTATTAAAGTGAGGAATCTTGTAGAGTGGAGCTGGGATCCTACCGGGAAGGCACTGCTTCCTGCTTCGTACGGATGGTATACCTACACTGATAATCAGCAATTTATGCTTGCAGGACCAAAGAATTTCAATTCATCTGCTGCAATAGAAAGATATCATCTGCTCACTTTATCGTACATCCCTTTCACCTATCTCTTCTCGGACACACTGGTCTCCTGCGGACACATTGTTATGATCGATCAATATGGAACTTCAAAAGAATCCTATGAATTCCATGATAAATTGAATAGTCAATTTTCCGCTGCAGGAAGTCTCTTTGATCCGGTACAGACACAGATCGAAGGGAATATATTATGTACGACGACACCTTCCAAAAAAGTATTTGGTTTTTTTGATCTTAATTCTTATCAGCAGTACCGATATTATTTTTACCTGAATCCTCCGCCAGGAAAATATATAGAAAGGCAGATCTTTCGTTACCCAAACATTCCGGTTACCGGAAGAGTCAATGCCATACCTAAAACGAAGGAAGAACCCAACCCTCCTACCATCAAACCACCTGATTGGTGGGAAGAATGACATTAAATTTACTGTCGAATGAATATTTGTTAAAATAAAAGAGTGAGAAGAACAATTACCATATTACTACTGTTTATCGCCTTGTTGGGTAAAGCACAAAATACAGAATACATGCACCTGTATTCTGACCGCGACAATTACATCAGTGGGGAAACTATCTTCCTTAAGATTTTTGCTCCTGAAAAAGAGTCGTCAGGAATTGTTCATGTAGATCTTGTGAACCCCGGAGGAAGGATTTTAACAGGTATCAGCAAGAAAATCATTGATCATCAAACAGATGGATTTATTGTTCTCCCCGATTCCTTAGGAACCGGAACCTATTTATTATGCTCTTCTTCGATTTCGAACCCTGAAGTTACAGTTAAGGAACTATTCATTTATAACAGGTTCTCCGGGGTTACCGGGGTCAGTTCCTTACAACGGGCAGCTGACTTTGAACCGATAGCCGAACAGTTGGCTAATATAAAAGTGGATGGAATTAAAAACTCCTGTCAAACGAGAGAAAAAATCAATTTCAGCCTTCACATCCCAACAGAAACGTTAGACCGTCTGGCCGGTGACCTGATGATATCATTAGCGGAGAAATCTCCGGGGATGGACTCCCAAACTTTCGTCCAAAAAGCTAATCTTCCAAAGGCGCCAGGAACTGAGAATGATGGGGTTCTGGTGAAAGGAACAGTTATCGACATGAATACCGGTAAACCATTCGGAAATGGCTGTGTATATCTTTCAGTGCCGGATTCTGTCCCAAAGCTCCAATATTTCATGACGGGAGATGACGGAAATTTTAATTTTCAACTGACTGACTATTTTGGAAATATCCCCGTGGTAATTCAGGCTTTCGATCCGGAAAAGAAACGGTTATTAAAAGTTGTATTAAACCGTCGTGACAGCCTTAGAAACATTTTGCCGAAATTCAACGAGGTTGCTATTTCATCCGGACTTCAATCTTCTATTAGTGAGGATATTGATGTAGTAACACTTCGAAAAATATTTAATTTACAAGTACTTACAATCCATAAACCTGCCTTAAAAAAGGAAATAGAATATCCTTTCTACGGGGTACCAAGTGAAATAATTCATCCTGAGGTATTTATCGAATTGCCTGATTTCACTGAAATTTCAAGGGAATTATTGCCTGGAGTAAAATTCAGGGCCTACAACAGAATTCCAACCATGCAAATATTAAATCCATTTACTCAAAACTACTTTGTAGAGCAGCCATTGGTCTTGTTGAATGGCATACCTGTTTTAGATCTCAATATCATTAAAAATCTGGGAACAAAAGATATTGAAAGGATCGAACTTTGCAGAAATGAAAGGTTTTATGGCAACCTGGGATTTCAGGGCGTGGTCTCAATATATACCCCAAAGAAGGACCCGACACTTCTTAAGGAGGCAGAAGATCTGGTGAAAATCAACCTTGATGCCCTTCAACCATCTGCAGATTTGATTATTCCCAAAGAATCCATCGCCTCCAATGAGCCAGATCTCAGGAAAGTTCTCCTTTGGGAAAAAAGTGTAAAGAAAACAGAAACTATGCATTTTGAATTTACTACTTCTGATATAAAAGGAAGCTTCCAATTGACTATCAGGGGAAAAACAAAAGATGGATTGATCATTCGTAAGGACCAAATTTTTGAAGTGAAATAATATGGCAAGGATCATAATTTATCTGTCAATTCTCCTGGTGATACTTTCAACTTCTGATCTATTGGCTCAGAATTCCGGAACAGGAAATCAATCGGGCAAAAAGATCAGAGGAGCTCGTTTTATGCCTTATCCAAATTATACCGGAAAGCCATACTTATATGATAAATTCATATATGGAGAGATTGAGTTTACGGATGGAACAAAAATCAACAACATCGGTTTAAGTTACAGCACCTACCGGGATGAATTGATTTACTACAACACTGAAGTATCCGCCCAGATTGTCATTGACAAAATAAGCCTGAAGGGATTTACGCTGAAAGAGTCCAATGGAAATCAAAGAATATTCCGTCGCATGCAGAGCACAGGTTTTTCCAGGGAAGAGCGATATTACGAGCTCCTTTTTGAGGGGAAAATTTCACTTCTGGTTTACCGGAAAGTCAACCTTGAATCTTGTGATACGTATTACAGCAAATCGGGATTAGCCTATCAGCCTGCCTACATCTATTACTTGTACACTCCTGAGAAGGGATTTTCCACAGTAAATCCTACCAGGAATTCACTCCTATCTAAGTTTAACAGGGAGAATCAAAAGATTGTGAAGAAATTGCTCCGAAAAAACGGAATCTTCATTACGGATGAAGCCAACTTTGTAAAAGCATGGTCACTTATTGCAGAAAAAAATATTGTCCCTGATTTATGATTTAAAAAGGTGTTTTTTTTTAGGTTCTGGCTTTATCACGTCTAAATTAGGGGGTAGAAATCCTATTTTATTGACATTTATCAATTAGTTTTTATCTTTGTATCAAATAAAAACATAATATATGTCAGAAGGTCTGGATGTAGCCGGCTGTGCGAATTGCGTGGAATGCAAATATGATTGTTGTTTCAGTAACAGGAATTGCGGGAATCCCCACATTTTCGGTATGCTATCAGCCGAGGAATTACATCTGCTCATGGATAACAAGCGTCAGATCCACTTCAGGCCAGGTGAAACTATCATGAAGCAGAATACTCCCCTCACCCACCTCGTTTGCCTGAAAAATGGATTGGCCAAGGTAGTATCAGAGGGTCCAAAGGGAAAGAACCTGATCTTGCAAATCATCAAATCTAACAGTATTTTCACCGGTGGCGGTTCAATAGTGGACGATTTCAGACATTTTACCGTTGCTGCAATAACCGACATAGATTGTTGTTTTATTGATACCTCGAGACTGTACAATTTGTTGACAAAAAACAATAATTTCTCAATTGAGCTATTAAAACATAGCAACACTCAGCATCTGAATATGTTAAGTGCACTGATAAACCTCACGAACAAATATATGCCCGGAAGAGTTGCTGACACATTACTCTATCTTAAAAACAACATTTTCGAAACTAATCCATTCAATTTTATACTTTCCAAGCAAGAATTAGCAGACATGTCAGGAATGACCAAGGAAAGTTTCATCAGAAGTCTTAAAGAGTTTGAAGATTCCGGTTTAATCCGCCACACCAGAAATTCCATTGAAATCCTTAAAGAGAACGAACTGCTTGAGATCAGCAGAAACGGATAATTGATATATATCATATTATCATTTGATATATATCGACTTTTTTCGTGTAAATAATTCTATTTATGCGTGTATATATCAGCAAATGAAGTTATATACATAATTGACATTTTATAATCTTTGCCGACAGATTATTAAGTCAAAAGCAATTATTTATATAGGATCCTTTTTATCAACTCTTTCTTAAACAGTATGAAACCTCAAAGATTTTTCAAACTTTCGATTTTTATTTTTGCCTTGGTAGCTTTCGGTGCGGCTTGTGTAAAAGAAGGCCCTCCCGGACCCAAAGGAACTGATGGTACTAATGGTACAAATGGTAAAGATGCTAACACAGTTTGTCTTACCTGCCATACCACGGCGAATATGAATGCCAAAGAAGCTCAGTATCAACTTTCCAAACATTTTTTCGGTACATCAAGCGCCAGAAACACAAAATATTGTGCCAGATGTCACACAAGCGAAGGCTTCAAGGAGATTACTTCACAGAACAAATATGTTGTTTCCAACGATATTCCCAATGGTACAAGAATTACCTGTGAGACTTGTCATGCGCATACGACATTTGAATTTGGAACTGATCCAGCTTCACTGGTTCTGACTGTTAACGATCCTGTTTACTTAAACTATTTCAATAATCTCAAAGCCCAGGATTTCGGTAAAAAAAGTAACCTGTGTTGTACTTGCCACCAGATTAGGGGTGTAACCAGTGTCAATTATACGGACGCAACCGGCAAAATCCTGACATTTAATCAGCTGCCATACTTTCCATTAGATGTTACCAAGCAGAACACAACTGTAAAATATACTATTGGAACCAGTTTCTCCGTACACGACGGAAACCAGTCTAACGAATTTGCAGGGATCAATGGTTATGAATTTTCAGGACAGACTTATACAAGAACCTGGCAACATTCATCCTACAGCTGCACAGATTGTCATATGAATGACTATGATGCAACAACAAAAACAGGAGGACACACTTTGATTGTCAACAAAGCTAAATGTCTGGCTTGCCATGTGACGGATAAATTGACTCCTATCCAGACTAATATTAAAGCTAAACTTACCGAATTAGCTGAAGCACTTTCCGCACGTAAAGTTTTCAAGAAAACTGTGAATGCATCAACAGGTGCTATTTCTTATAGCGCCCAGCCAACTCATGACTTCTTTGGAACACTCTTCCCCACAACTCAGTCGACTACCCTGTTTGGAACGGCCCTTGCTTCTGCAAATACCGTATCACCAACCACTGGACTAGTTGTTCCCGGGAATACTGTTACCATGGCTGTTGATACAGATTGGGCCAACAGAATCGGTCGGGAATGGAAATATGGTGAACTGGGTGCTGCATACAATTATGGATGGGTAAATTTTGGAACATCTATGGGTGTTCATAATCCAAAATATACGCTTCAATTGCTTCAGACCTCTATCGATTGGTTAAAAGCTAACTAAGATCAGACACAATATAAAAAAGACTTCTCTTTCGGAAGTCTTTTTTATATCTTCAGGGAAACCTCCTGCTAACACGGAACATTAAACTGTTCTGGCGATCATTAAAGCCGCAGATTTCAAACAAATGTGCTGATAATCCAAGTAAAATTTATTTGTTTCTAATGAAAAAATCTCCCATTTATTTTCTTCTCTTTGCGTTTGGGTTACTTCTCAACGCATGTACCTACGATTTCATCGTGAAAGAGGAGTTACCACCAGTTGACACAACGGTACCGGTTACTTTTGCTGCGAAGATTGCTCCGATTTTCGTCAGCAATCAATATCAGTGTACATCTTGTCATAAAACAGGAGGAACTGCACCAGATCTCACTGCAGCGAATGCTTACAATAGTCTCAATACTTTGAAACTAATTGACACAACCACACCAGCTTCCAGTAAGATACTGACTTTTCCCGGTTCTGCCTCTCACTCTTGGGCAAAATATTCAGCCGCAGAATCTCAATTGATACTTACCTGGATTCAACAAGGTGCAAAAAACAATTAATTATGAAAAAACCCTTTATATTACTATTATTAAGTCTTTTGCCCTTCACCTATCAACTGGCGCAAGGTCAAACAGACTCCACAGCTACGGAAAAGGTTGTCAATAAACCTGTTCGTTTTGTCTGGGAAAGTGGTTATCTGATCGATCAGCAAACTTCTAAGGTTTCCCCTGTTCACACACTTGAGTCCAGCATTCAGCACAAGTTCGGGGGGATGTCGAAAGGTTTCCAGGATCTGTTTGGAATCATGGCTCCAGGCGCCAATGTAAGGCTCGGACTGGATTTCGTCGTGGCTAAAAATGTACAAATCGGATATGGCCTTCAGAAGAAGAATATGTACAGTGAATTCAATGCCAAATGGACTCCACTTGAGCAAATGAATACCGGAATGCCTGTATCGGTCTCTTTTTATGGTAACGTTGCTATCGACGGCAGACTGAAATCAGCATGGGACGCTGATAAATATTATCACTCCTCCGATTCGGTTGCCTACACAAAGCATGATTATCGGTTCTCTAACAGGCTATCCTATTATTCTCAGGTGATGGTCGCCCGCAAATTCAACAGTTTTCTTACCTTACAGGTTGGTGCAAGTTTCTCGCATTACAATACTGTTGCCTGGCATCAGGATCATGACAAAGTCGGATTACATGCTGGTGGTCGTATCAAGCTGACTCCTCAGGGATCGCTGATCTTCAATTACGATCTTCCGCTTCAAATTAAGGAAATGTCTGAACAGGCCGACTTTACCATTCATCCTGAGCCAATCGCTTCCTTTGGTTACGAGGTTTCTACCAGTACCCACGCTTTCCAAATCTACGTCGGAAGCAATGATACGCTGCTCCCTCAGGATATGATGCTCAACAACTACAGAAAACTCGATTGGAATAACTTCTGTGTTGGTTTCACCATCACAAGATTGTGGGGATTCTAATGCCAAAATCGGCTCCTGAAATTTCAAAATTTCACGGATTTCCAGCTCTACTTATTTAGTTGTCATTATAAAACCACTTCTCTCTTGAAGTGGTTTTTTTTGCTTTGATGAAAAAAATGATCTGTTTTTAATCAATCCAAATACAGATTCAAATGTTCTCAAATTCCGGTCTAAAATATTATATCAAGATTTATAAAAATCTAAAAGTCGAACAATAAAAATTAAAAGTAAAAAATATTTTAGGGCAAAATATCATCAAATCATCATATTCCTTCCTATCCCCCTTGTTTTTCGTGTCCATCTTGCCAGAAAAAGCACTTTTTATTGTAATGCCCCCTATGAAATTTACATATTAGAATATTTTATAATATTCTAAATTTTCGCCTGTTGAAATATTCAACATATTGGGAACTTTTTATTGATGTATTTCATAATATGAATTGATGTATATCAACTAAATTATTGTTTTACACACAAATATATCAGTCAATCTATCAACATATTTCTATTTGTATAAAGCTTTTACAATTTTTAACTTTACAAACGTGTCTTATTAGACTAATTGATAATTCAATTAAAAAATACTGTTTATATTCTTAAAACTTTCAAAATTTATGAAACTTCAAAAATTCTTTAAGCTTGCAATTTTCGCTGTAGCCTTGATGTCATTTGGTGCCGCCTGTGTAAAGGAAGGCCCTCCCGGGAAAGACGGCGCTGACGGAGCTAAAGGCGCTGCCGGCAAAGATGGTGTAGATGCAAATCAGACATGTAAAATGTGTCATACTCCTTCGAAGGTGGACATCATTGCCGTACAATTCCAATATTCCAAACACGAAACCGGTGAAGCGGCCATTTCAGAAAGTGGAAACGCAGGTTGCAGTCCTTGCCACACCCAAGGTGGTTTCCAGGATGTTGTAGCAAGAAAAATACCCGCAACTTTCACCTTGAATGCATCCACCGGAAAATATGTTAACGACTATGCATGTAATGCTGCTGTTGCATATGGTGAATTACTGTGCAGAACCTGCCACAGTTCCATTCATGAAACCTACACTTCAGTTGACCTTCCAAAACTAACCACAACAGCTGCCGTTCCAATGACTTTCTGGGGTGGTAAAAAGACTATTGATTTGAAACAGGATGGCGGAAGCAGTAACTTGTGTATCAAATGTCACCAGCCAAGACCATTTACTTTCAATAATACTAAAAATACTGCTTATACCGGTGATGTCCTTGATTATGCATCTCTCATTTCAAAACCAACCGATGTATTTTTTGATGGAACCTCTGCCACGACAATTGCTCAGGCAAGGATCGTCCCATCTTATCGCACCCACACTCACTATGGAACAGTGGGAGCAATCGTTGCAGGAGTCGGTGGTATCGAATTTACCGGAACAGGATATTTAGGTTATGCAAGTGCAAAACATGCAACAGTTGCATCATGCGCTGACTGTCATATGGCCGCTACCAATGGAGGAAACGGAGGACATAGTTTTGTTGCCATCAATAACTTTAACGGTTGTAATGTCACCGGCTGTCATACTGGTGTTACAGCTTCCGATGCAAAATATTGGACCAACCCACGTACAACCATTAAAGGTTTACTTGCAACACTTGCTGCAAAATTACAATACAGCGGTGTTGAATTCCTCAACCGGAACGGTGATTCAACCACGAACCTCTGGTATGGTATTACTACCAACAATTATGATGGTTACATGAACGTATACGACCCTGCCACTAATCCAGCAGGTCCGACTTACAACGCGAAACAATTCCAGAATCCTGCACCAGCTGCTTCCTGGACAGCAGATCAGGTAACTTACAACAAGACACTTCCAATATTAAAAATGACGAACGCCCAGTTTGGAGCAATGATTAACTTCCAACTGTGTCTTCGCGAGTATAGCTTGGGTATTCACAACCTCGATTATGCAAGAGCGTTGCTGACCAACTCAATTGCTATCATTCCATAATATGATATCCGGATCAGGTATAAAAAAGGCTTCTCTCTATTAGAAGTCTTTTTTATATTGATTCTCTAATAATCTCCTCAATGAAAAAATTAAATATTTATTTTCTTCTCTTTGCGTTTGGGTTACTTCTCAACGCATGTACCTACGATTTCATCGTAAAAGAGGAGCTACCACCAGTTGACACAACGGTACCGGTTACTTTTGCTGCTAAGATTGCTCCGATTTTCGTCAGCAATCAATACCAGTGCACATCTTGTCATAAAACAGGAGGAACTGCACCAGATCTCACCGCAGCGAATGCTTACAATAGTCTCAATTCTTTGAAGCTAATTGACACAACCACTCCAGCTTCCAGTAAGATACTGACTATTCCAGGTTCATCCACACATACCTGGGCCAAGTTTTCAGCCGCAGAATCTCAATTGATACTTACCTGGATTCAACAAGGTGCAAAAAAC
>JBAXKJ010000032.1:0-51016 GCA_037137375.1 Prolixibacteraceae bacterium | reverse complement strand
ATACGGATTTCTGACAATAATACATAGATATTTGGTTATTTTTAGACCTTGTTCTGATTGTATTATCCGAAAATGAAAGTAATAAATTTTAATATTTAATGTGATGAGAAAAAATATCTGTTTAATTCTCTTCTTTATGTTATTCGTACAATTTGTTAAATCACAATCGATTATGAAATTATGGCCGAATGGAACGCCAGGAGCGGTCGTTTCTCCTAAACCAGAAGAAACCTTTGAAGGAAAAAGAGTCCGCTACGTATCTGAACCCACCTTGACAGTTTACCTACCCTCAAAAGAGTTGAATACAGGTGTGGCAGTTGTTATTTGTCCAGGAGGTGGATATGGTATGGAAGCAATGGATCACGAGGGCTATGAAGTTGGCGAGTTTCTTCAGGCCCATGGTATCGCTGGTATAGTGCTGAAATATCGCCTGCCATACGGACATTCGGAAATGCCCTTGCAAGATGCCCAACAAGCTATCAGAATGGTCAGAATTCACGCCGAAGAGTGGTCTGTTGATCCAAATAAAGTGGGAGTCGCAGGATTTTCAGCTGGAGGACATTTGGCTTCAACCTTATCAACTCATTATGATTCAGGCAATAAGAACTCTAATAATCCTATTGAAAAGCTGAGCTGCCGTCCTGATTTCTCTGTGCTCTTATATCCTGTTGTTACCTTTAAGGAGGAATGGGGACATATGGGTTCAAGAGTTAACCTGATAGGGAACACCAACGATTGGAAAATTATTCAGAATTTTTGTAACGAATTGCAAGTCAACAATCAAACTCCACCTGCTTTTATTGCATTGGCAGATGACGATGCCGGAGTTAAGCCCCGCAACAGCATTGAGTACTATATGGCGCTCAAAAGGGAAGGAATATCGGCCGAACTACATATTTTCAAAGAAGGCGGTCATGGTTTTGGCATGCATAAAACAGGTAAAGCTCACGATCAGTGGCCTTTAATGCTGGTTCAATGGATGAAGGCCATGAAATATATCAAATAAATGGAAAAACCTTCTTTTGAATTCTGTCCCAAATGCGGATCAAATTCCTTTTTCACTTCAGATAAAGGCAGATCATTTAAGTGCGAAGAGTGCCATTTTCAGTATTTCATCAACAGTTCTGCCGCAGTTGCCTGCCTGATATTCAATTCAATGGGGGAGTTATTGCTTACCAGGAGGGCTTTCGAACCCAACAAGGGAATGCTGGACCTTCCAGGTGGCTTTGTTGATCCAATGGAAACAGCTGAAGAAGCCGCTACAAGGGAAATAAAGGAAGAACTAAACCTGGATCTGTCCAATCTGCAATATTTGGTTTCATTTCCGAACCTATACCCCTATTCAAATATGGTCATTCCTACGGTAGATCTGGCATTTGTTTGTGAGACAGATGACATAAGTTGTTTGAAACCCGGTGATGACGTGGCTTCAGTCGAGTTTTTTCCTCCCGGTGAAGTCAACTTTGATGCGTTATGCACCGAAAGTATGAGGCAAATTATTAGATTCTATTTGAAAATGAATCTATCTAAGAATTGAAGGTTATGAAAAGTACGGAAATCAAAGAAAGAATATCCCGATTGAGAATCCTGATGCAGGAGAAACACGCTGATGCATACCTGATTACCGGTGCTGATCCTCATCTTAGTGAATATACGCCTGAAAACTGGAAGACGCGTGAATGGATTTCTGGTTTTACCGGATCTTATGGTAAAGTATTGGTCACACAGGAAATTGTTTTACTATGGACGGATACGCGTTACTTTCTGCAGGCAGAACAAGAACTGGAGGGTACCGGGATTATGTTGATGAAAGATCGCATACCAGGCACAATTTCAGTTGAAGAGTGGTTGATCGAAAACCTCAAACATGGGAGTTGTGTTTTTACCGATGGATTAGCCATTTCAGCCGATGAGGTCAATCAGATGATATCAAAATTGAGTGCGAAGGGTATAACTTTTTGCATTGACTTCGATCTGGTTGGTGAAATATGGCATGACCGGCCAATTTCCCCTATCCGGCAATGTTATGAGCATCCTGAAATTTTCGCATGCAGATCCAGAAGACAAAAGATTGATTCAGTCAGGGAAATGCTAAAAAAGGGGAATCTCGACGCTACAATAATTTCTCAACTGGACGATCTTGCCTGGTTATTTAACCTCAGAAGCGATGAGATTCTTTATACTCCTCTGGTTACAGCCTATGGATACGTCGATGTTCAAAAAGTAGTTCTATTTATTGATCCTGCTAAGTTAACCCCCGAGTTAACAAATGCACTCTTAAAGGATGATATTACAATTGAATCCTATGATTCATTTTTCTCATTTTTGAAGAGAATTGTCGATCAACGCTTACAATTCGACCCACTTCGCACGAATGCGCTAATTTATAATTTAGTTTTTACCTCTAATAACCTTCAACATTCCTTGTCGATTGTAACTAATCTCAAGGCGATTAAGTCTCGGGGAGAAATTGAGAAGATAAAAAATGCTCATATCAAAGATGGCGCTGCAATGGCCAATTCTTTGTTCTGGATCAATCATATTCTTGATAAAGAAGTTATTACCGAGATTTCAGTCGGGAATAAGTTGAACGAATTCCGAAGCATGCAACCGAACTTCAAAGGAGACAGCTTTCATCCAATTGTAGGTTTCGGTGCTCATGGGGCAATTGTGCATTATCATGCAACTATGGAATCGGATTGTATCGTTCAACTTAATAATCTTTTGCTTATTGATTCTGGCGGACAGTATCTGGACGGAACTACAGACCTTACACGCACAATTGCGTTGGGATCCGCATCACAAAGGCAAAAAGAGGACTTTACAACTTGCTTGAAGGGACATATCGCCTTAGCGACTGCCGTATTCCCGGAAGGAACAAAAGGCTATTCGCTGGATGCTATCGCCCGCAAATACTTGTGGGACAAAGGGATAAACTACGGTCACGGAACTGGTCACGGTATTGGATATTTTTTGTCCGTTCACGAAGGTCCAATGAGCATCAGGACGGAATTTAACAATGAACCAATTAGGGAAGGTCATCTTTTATCTAATGAACCCGGCATATACAGACCTGGGGAATATGGAATCCGAATAGAAAATGTTCTTCTATGCAAGAGTCATTCCACTACCGAATTCGGAAATTTCCTCTGCTTTGAAACTATTTCATTCTGCCCGATTGATAAAAATCTAATTGTCTGTGAACTTCTTACTGATGAGGAGATTAAATGGATAAATAATTATCATGAAACCGTCTATTCCAAGATTTCTCCTGTAATTGCAGAAACTGCTGTTTTGGGATGGTTGAAAGAGCAATGCGCTCCTTTAAAGAATCCCTAAAAATCATTGTCCCATGCATATAGCCTTTCGAAAATCTGCCCCTTTACTTCTGTTCCTATGTTTACTTCAATTACCTTATAATTCTGTAGGGCAATATTTTACGTCTGGACAAGATCCTGCATCCATCAAGTGGCGCCAAATCAATTCGGAAAATTTCCAAATAATTTATCCTTCTGATTATGAAAGTCAGGCTCAAAAAGTAGCACACATATTCGAAAAGGTATACGCTTTTGCTGGAGCCTCTCTTGAAAACAAGCCCCGAAAAATTTCTGTCATTCTTCATTCTAAAGTATTGAAATCTAATGGTTTTGTCGCATGGGCACCCTCAAGAGTTGAACTTTATCCAACCCCAAATCAAGAAATGTACGCCCAGAACTGGATCGAGCAATTGGCTGTTCACGAGTTAAGACATCATTCTCAGATTGATAAAATTGAATCCGAAATGCCAGGCATCTTTAAAGTTCTTTTGGGCGAACAAGCTGCCTCTCTGATCATTGGTGCATATTTGCCATTCTGGTTTCTGGAAGGTGATGCAGTCGTTACCGAAACTGCACTGAGTCATGCAGGAAGGGGCAGGATGCCTTCGTTTACCATGGAATGGAAGGCTATTGCTGATGAGAAGGGTATTTATAGCCTTGACAAGGCATATCTCGGATCCTATAAGGATTATATACCGGATTATTATCAGCTTGGTTATCAGCTAGTTTCAAATATCAGAAGCCAAAATGGGGGAGAGGTTTGGGGAAAAGTATTGCATCATATTGCCAGAAACCCTTTGGCCCTCAATTCACTTTCAAAAGGTTTGAAATTATACACCGGAAAGAATCAGGATGAACATTATCTCGCAATAATGAATAATCTCAAGTCTACGAGACCTTTTAACTTCAATGATCCGGCTGATAAGATTCAACAAGGCAATCAGCTGGTTAAGGCATCCAACATCTATACAACTTACAGGTATCCATATTTCGTTAATGACTCAACAATTGTAGCGCTCAAGGATCCTCTCAATCAAATTCCTTCTATTATTTTGATCGATAAGCATCAAAAAGAAAGAAAAATCTTTACTCCAGGAATAATTGAAGATGAATCAATGAGTTACAGTGACGGAAAAGTAATCTGGACTGAAGCAAAACCCGATCTGAGGTGGACAAATAAGGAAACGTCTATTTTGAGAATCCTGGATATCAAAAATGGCAAATTAACCGAAAAGATTTTTGATGAAAAGATTTTTGCACCGGCGGTTTCCCCGGATGGGAAATCAATCATCACTGTCAAATTGAATACTCAAAATCAATGTTCATTCGTCCTTATTGATGCCGGCACGCTCCAAATTCTCAATGAATACAAGGCTTTGAATGACAACATGTATTTTACACCCTCGTGGTCGTCCGATCAGAAATCAATATACGCGGTGGAATTAGGTCCGCTGGGGAAAAGTCTAATTAAAGTAACTCTTGCCTCCGGAGAGGTGACAACTTTGACAAATCCTTCGTTTGGAGAAATCAGAAAGCCAATTCAACGAGGAATATATTTGTATTATATAGCCGATTATGCAGGCAAAAACGACGTTTTTGCTTTCGATCTTATGAGCAACATCACACATCGTATTTTTGGCTCTAAATATGGGATAAAAGATCTTCAAAGTTCAAATGATGGTAATTATCTACTTTACCTGAATTACACGTCAAATGGCTTCAAAATTGAAAAAACTGAGCTTTTAAAGACATCCTCATGGCAAGTGTTCGAAACAAAGGATCATTATCAGGACAGCCTTTCCGCAAATCTTACCCATCAGGAAAAGGGAATAGTAGATTTTTCATCTTTAGATACAAGCAGTTACGTCAGTGAAAAATACATCAAAGTCAAAAACCTGATCAATATACACAGCTGGTCACCTTGTTATGTCAATCCTGATAATACAACCGTCCATACTGGATTTTCGGTTATTTCACAAAATAAACTTACCACCGCCATTACACAATTTGGATACGACTATTCTGAGGTCAACCGTGCCGGAAAATGGGTTGGCAAATTCGTTTTTTCAGGTTGGTATCCTGTGATGAATTTTTATGGGGACTATGGGAAAGAGAATTCAAGCTATTATCAGATAAATAAGCATTATTCATCTAAGAATGTCCTTACTAGTCAGGATACTGTGAAAGTTCCCTATTCTCAAAAAGTAATGAATCTACATTTGGATCTTGCTGTTCCCCTAAATTTTTCACGTGGGAAGATGTACCGAATAGTTGAACCCGAATTTCAAATTGGCTATTCGCACACCTGGCAGCAGGTATCAACACCTTCCAATATCTTCAAAGGAAGCTATATTCCTTTCACATACAGGCTTTATGCACGCAACGTTATACAGCAAAGTCGTATCGATATTCAACCAAAGTGGGGACAGGTTCTTGATTTAAAATATCGTCATACGCCGTTCGGTGATAAACAATTAGGATCAATTGCATCGGCAGAAGGAACGATTTACCTGCCTGGTTTCCTCATAAATCATGGATTTATGTTTTATGGTGGTTTCCAGCGAAAAATATCTGCAAACTCTTATTTTGGAGATTTAATCTATTATCCCAGAGGCTACTTTTCCACGCAAAACAATCAGCTTCTCACATTAAGGAGTGATTATGTTTTACCCCTGATCAACCCGGACTGGCATTTATGGCACTTATATTATTTAAAGAGAGTTTCCCTGAGAGTTTTTTATGATATCTCACAAATTTCTTTGCCTATCCATCTATCTTCCAGTAATTTAATTAAATCAATGAATTCCACAGGCTTTGAATTATTAACAGATTGCCATTTCCTCAGATTTATCGCCCCGATAAAAATGGGAGTAAGAGAATCCTATCTGTTCAGCACTAAAACTTATTCGTCAGAATTCATTTTCTCGATGAACCTTAAGAATATGTAGCAACCAGCCGATTCTCGTAAGGTTAGTGATAAAAACCAACACGAAGCAAAAATTCCCCTAATAAATCGCTTGATTTACATATTTCATTATAATAAATGAGTGAAATTTAGCAAATATAACGCCAAAATTGTTAGCTATTTTTTTATACAGAGTAGTCAATTTCAACTACTTAATTGATTTTATTAATCTATTAAATTAATATTATTGTCTACATTTGTAATTTATTTCTGTATTATTAGAAATTTCATCAAAATAAGAAACTTCATTAAACTTATAATCAGTTAATTAAAGAATTTTATTAAAGTTATAATTAACGATAACAATGATCAAGTTTCCATAATAGACGATTCGTTTGATGACATATGTCAATTATACTCAATTGCATTATGTAATTTGCTGGATTTTATGCCTCTTGCATTATGTAATTAATATTATTACATTTGTATCTTAATGTTGATGAAATGAAAGATCGTATATTGAATTTTTTAGAATCTGAACACATCTCTCCAGCCGAATTTGCAGATAAAATTGGGGTTCAGAGATCCAGTATGTCGCATATTCTCAATGGACGAAACCAGCCAAGCGCGGCTTTCATACAAAAAATGCTGCATGCCTTCCCCTTAGTAAATTCAAGATGGCTAATGATTGGTGAAGGGAAAATGAATATGAACCAGGGAACAATGAATACTCCAACTTCAGATGATAAGCTCAGTTCAGGTGTTTCCTCCGGATCGGATTTAGAAATTAAATCGATTCCTGTTCAGGATCTCTTCTCAGATCCATCGTTAAGGACTAACCAGCAATCTGGCAATCTGAAAGAAATACAGACAAGTACGGAATCAAACCTGTCGGAAATGCAG
Organism: Prolixibacteraceae bacterium; assembly: GCA_037137375.1. Classification (GTDB taxonomy): domain Bacteria; phylum Bacteroidota; class Bacteroidia; order Bacteroidales; family Prolixibacteraceae; genus CAINVV01. The sequence continues at coordinate 43,891 of JBAXKJ010000032.1, read as the reverse complement.
GCAATGAGCAACCCTGATCATAAGATTGAAAAGGAATCAGTCAAGGAAGAGTCAGTTGAAAATCACAATTTTAAAGCTAATCTTGCAGGATTTAACTCCTCTGCAGAAAAGGAAATTGAGCAAATTCTATTCTTTTATAAAGATAAAACTTTCCATATTTACAAACCTTCATAAGTCTTTTTGGCTATATTTGCGCATCATTCACCGGGTAACATGGCAGTCTGAACCTAGTTTTGCAGTTCTGGTGTAACCTATGTAATTTAGTGATTTTCGCATGAAAAAAACGGTGCGCTACCTTGAGGTCATTTCAAATATTCGTCTCAATAAAGATCATTCCCTCCTTGAATTGAAATCAGATATCAGGTTGGAGGGAATAATTCCAGGTCAATTTGCCAATATACTGGTTGATAAGGCTACAAGTGTTTTCCTGAGAAGACCCTTTTCCATTCACCAGGTAGATTACAAATGTAACACGATCTCGTTCTTAATAAAAGGTATTGGCGAAGGGACTAATTCTCTGTTAAACAGCTCAATTGGGGATAAATTAAATGTAATATTTCCGCTCGGAAAAGGTTTTACTATTCCTGAGAAAAAATCCAGAACTTTATTGGTTGGTGGTGGCGTCGGACTTGCGCCTTTGTTACTGCTTGCAGAGATGTTGAAGGAGGCCGGTCATACCGTTGAAGTTTTATTAGGTGCAAGAAGTTCAGGCGATCTTGTCGAATTGGACTTATTTTCGAAGTTCGCTTCGATTCACACAACCACGGAAGACGGATCCCACGGTACGATGGGATTTGTGACTAATCATGCTGTATTGAAAGAAAAGATTGGCTTTTTTGATAGAATATACACCTGCGGACCAGATCCAATGATGAAAGCTGTGGCAGCTGCAGCACGGTTAAATCAGATCGATTGTGAAGTATCACTGGAAAATACAATGGCGTGTGGATATGGAGTCTGCCTATGTTGTGTCACTGAAACGATTGACGGGAACAAATGTGTTTGTACCAAAGGACCAGTATTTGATATAAAATATTTAAAATGGTAGAATTAGGGATAGATATCGCCGGTCTTAAACTGAAAAATCCGGTAATGACGGCATCAGGGACTTTTGGCTATGGCAAAGAATTTGATGATTTTTTCGATGTTAGCAGTTTAGGTGGATTCGTTGTTAAGGGAACCACCTTGCATCCACGTCAGGGAAATGATTACCCCAGAATGGCAGAGACTCCTTCGGGAATGCTGAATGCAGTTGGATTACAGAATCGCGGCGTAAAATACTTTGTTGAACAAATCTATCCCAAACTCCTTCAATATGATACAAATATTTTTGTAAATGTATCTGGTTCTACTGTTGAAGAATATATTGACTGCTCCGAACAGATCAACCATCTGTCGCATATCTCTGGAATTGAACTTAACATTTCATGCCCAAACGTGAAAGAGGGTGGAATGGCCTTTGGAACAAGCTGTCCCGCTGCTGAATCTGTTGTCAGGGCTGTCAGAAAAGTATATAACAAGCATTTGATGGTGAAGCTTTCTCCCAATGTCACAGATATTACAGAGATCGCCAGAGTAGTAGAAGGAAGCGGTGCAGACAGCATTTCCCTGATTAATACAATCCTGGCCATGGCAATTAATGCTGAGAGCAGGAAACCTGTTTTATCGACGATTACCGGTGGCTTATCCGGACCGGCAATCAAACCAATAGCTCTTAGAATGGTATGGCAGGTTTCCAATGCAGTGAAAATTCCGGTTGTTGGAATGGGAGGGATTATGAATGCTACGGATGCTATCGAATTTTTTCTTGCCGGCGCCTCTGCCATCCAGGTTGGAACTGCCAATTTTATCGATCCACTGGCTACTCAAAAAATTATTTCCGGAATTGAAAATTACCTGGAAATGCATCAATACAATTCCATAAAGGACATCATTGGATGTTTACAATTGTAATTTATTTTAGTCCTTTTGAGTTATTTGTAATTACCAAATGTAAATCACAATTGTATGTTTCGTTATTTTATTAAATTCATATTTGTAACTTTATTATTTTGGTTGCTGCCTTCGCTTCAGGGCACCAACCTGTCAAGAGTGAATAATGTATTGAATGCTCCTGACAATAATAGGTTTAACTATTTGATAATAAAAAAGATAATTGATTCAGAGAATACAGACTTACTTGACAGGAGCTTTGAAAGGTTCAGAGAGCAGAATTTATTAAAGGGATTGGCTGTTGCAATCGTCAAGGATGAGAGATTAATCTATGCAAAAGGTTATGGATATTCTGATGTTGATGCGAAAGTTCAGGCTTCGCCCTTTCACTTGTTCCGAATAGCCAGTGTATCCAAATTAATTACTGCTTCTGCCATTATGAAACTGGTTGAGAGTGGCAAAATCAAACTCGATAGCAAGGTGTTTGGAAAATATGGGATTCTAAACGATGAAAAATACCTCCAAATTAAGGATAACCGTCTGGAAAACATAACTGTACGAAATCTTTTAAATCACTCTGGCGGTTGGACACAAAGATATGGAGACATCGCTTTTCTCCCAAAGATCGTTTCTGATCAAACCGGTGATCCGTTGCCCCTAAATATTGGATCCTATTTGAAATTTGTTACCTCAAAGAGACTTCATTTTGAACCTGGTGCTTCAAGCGCCTATTCCAATCTGGGTTATATGATTTTGGGTGAAGTTATTTCCAAAGTATCGAAAATCAGTTACGAAAAATTTGTTCAGGACAACATTTTGAAACCTGCGCACATCTATGATATGCAATTAGGAGGTAGTTTTGAGAATGAAAAACTTCCAAATGAGGTAAGATATTACCAGCCTGAAGATGCTCAACCAGTCGAGGCCTATGATGGCAGTGGAAGAATGGTTCCAAAGATCTATGGGAGCACGAATATGGCCTTATTGGGTTCGGCAGGTGGCTGGATAGCCTCACCCATCGATTTAATGAAATTACTGGTTGTCATTGACCTCGATAAGCGGCGGAAAGATATCCTATCTGCACAAAGCATCTCCGAAATGACCCATGTCGACGAGAAAGGGTTGGATCCATTGGGTTGGCGCAGTACCAACGAGAATGGCGAATGGTGGCGCACTGGTACACTTCCGGGCTCTTCGGCGTTAGTCAAGAGGGAACCCAATGGCATTTCGTGGGTCATGATCACAAACACGAGCAATTATAAGGGTCCGCACCTGGCCATTGAGATGGATAGGATTATCTCCGGCACATTGAGAAAAATCAACCATTGGCCTGATTACGATTTATTCGATTTTCTCCCAAAATAAACTGAAATACTTCTTTGGTTTTCCGATGCAAATGCAGGAAAATACTCAATATTCCATCGCTTTCATCAATTGTAATGTCATATTCGCTATTAGATTAGGTTGTCGTGTTACATTCTTTATGTAATTTCGTATATGAAGCCATTGAGCGTCAGATAAGGCCTCAATTGATAAGATGTAATAATTAAAAAAATATGACGGAATTTGAGGTTTTAATTCCCAAACTGGGCGAAAGCATTCAGGAAGCTACTGTTACTAAGATTTTTGTTAAGATTGGAGATAAAATAGAGGAAGATGATCTTCTCTTCGAGGTAGCCACAGATAAGGTTGACTCAGAAATACCTTCACCTGTATCTGGCACAATCAAGTCAATATTATGCAAAATTGATGATCTGCTGGCTGTTGGCAAAGTAGCTATGGTCATAGATTTGGAAGGTAATAGCATTGAACCGACTAAAGCTGAAGAGACAAAGTCCCCAACTATGGACACAATTGTGACTGAAATCGATGCAGTAATTCCAAATTCTGAAAGAGATAATAGTAAAACGACCCGATTCTATTCTCCACTTGTAAAAAGTATTGCAAAAAAAGAGGGAATTCAATTGAATGAACTGGAAAATGTCGAAGGAAGTGGAATTGGTGGCCGAATTCAAAAATCTGACCTGCTTCGTTTTGTCGAAGAGCGGTCTTCGAGTCAAATGAAACGCCATTCTCAAGGACAAATAATTCAACATACATCAATTCCATCAGAATCCGTATCTGTTCAAAAACCAAAAATATCAGTATCTATAGGGGCTGAGGATACTATTATAGAAATGGATAGAATCCGGAAGTTGATTGCCAATCACATGGTGATGTCGAAACAGACTGCACCTCATGTGACCTCATTTGTTGAAGCTGATGCGACCGAAATGGTCATATGGCGTAACAAAAACAAGGATGAATTCCAATCAAAATATGGCGAAAAGCTAACATTTCTGCCATTTTTTACTGAAGCAGTGGCAAAAGCCCTTACTGAATACAGAATGATCAACAGTTCGGTTGATGGCGACAGAATCATTCTTAAAAAAAGGATAAATGTTGGAATAGCAGTTGCTACAAACAGTGGAAATCTGATGGTCCCCGTCATCAGGGATGCCGATACCAAGAATCTTCTGGGTATCACCAAAGAAATTAATCAATTTGCAGAGGCAGGAAGAGCAGAAAAGCTTAATCCGGATGATCTTCAGGGAGGGACCTTTACCATTACGAACTTCGGATCCTTTGGAAACACTATGGGAACACCAATTATCAATCAACCTCAGGTCGCAATTCTTGCTATCGGTACCATTGAAAAGAAGCCTGCCGTAATAGAAACCATTACAGGAGACGCAATTGTTGTAAGGCATAAAGTTTTCCTTTCGCTTTCCTACGATCACAGAGTAGTAGATGGCATGCTGGGTGGTAAATTTTTACGCCGAATTGCCGACCTGGTTGAGGGTTTTGATCCTAAACGATCAATTTAATTAAAAATGCTATTTTATTATATATGAATAACTTACATGATCTACCGGTTCCTAAGAATTTCTCAATACTAGAAACTGAAAAATCCGTTCTTCAAAATTGGTATCACTTAATGGTTTTGGGTAGAATACTTGATGAAAAGGCTCCCAATTATCTGAAACAGGCTATTGGTTGGTCCTATCACGCCCCATATGCGGGTCATGATGGAATTCAACTTGCGATCGGCCAGATTTTTAATAGAGAAAATGATCATTTATTTCCTTATTACAGGGATCTTCTTACTAATTTATCAGCGGGTCTTAGTGCTAAAGAGATCATTTTAAATGGGATTTCCAAGGCTCAGGATGTCAATTCCGGTGGCCGTCATATGTCGAACCATTTTGGGAAGCCTGAGTGGAATATTCATAATGTATCTTCAAGTACTGGAAATCATACTTTGCACGCTGCCGGAGTAGGAAGGGCAATCAAATATTATGGTAGTAAGGGAGTATCAATTAGCTCGCAGGGAGAATCATCTGTGAGCGAAGGGTATGTTTACGAGGCTATCAATGGCGCTTCGACCGAAGAACTGCCTGTCATATTTGTTTTTCAGGATAATGGTTATGGAATTTCTGTTCCTAAAAAAGACCAGACGGCCAATCGTAAAGTTGCCAACAACTTCCTGGGATTCAAAAATTTAAGAGTCATTCATTGTAACGGAAAAGACGTTTTTGATTCTATGAATGCCATGACGGAAGCTAAGAATTGGGTGCTGCAGAATCAGAAGCCATGTATTGTCCAAGCCAATTGCATCCGGATTCACTCGCATTCTAACTCAGACAGACATGATTTATACCGTAATGAGGTAGAGCTGAACTATGTAAGGGAATATGACCCTCTTACAAAATTTAAAAGATTGCTGATTAGATACGACAGGTTTAATGTGGATGAACTTAGCAAAATTGAAGAATCTGCCAAAGAAGAGGTGAAAATGGCTCATCAGTACGCTTTGCATTCACCAGATCCTGATCCAAAAAGTATTTATGATTTCGTTTACGCAAACGACTATAAATCAACTAAATATCCGGATGGGCTTCAAATAGACCCGGAAAATGGGACGAGAAAAAAATTAATTGAGGCCATCAATGAGACTTTAAAGAGTGAATTCACCTTAAATCCTGACACTTTTATTTGGGGACAGGATATTGCCAACAAGGAAAAAGGTGGAATTTTTAATGTTTCCAAGGGGCTCCAGAAGGAATTTGGAAAGAAACGTGTCTTCAACGGTCCTATTGCTGAGGACTATATCACTGGAACAGCCAATGGGATGTCCAGATATGACAAGAAGATCAGGATTGTTGTAGAAGGGGCTGAGTTTGCGGATTATTTCTGGCCTGCCATGGAACAATTTGTTGAAATGACCCATGAATATTGGCGAACGAATGGTCAATTTGCACCAAACGTCACTATTCGCCTGGCTTCCGGAGGATATATCGGTGGTGGACTCTATCATTCTCAGACTATTGAAGGATCTTTGGCGTGTTTTCCTGGTATCCGGATCGTTTACCCATCTTTTGCGGATGATGCAGCAGGATTGCTCAGGACTTCGCTTAGATCCGAAGGTCCGACTCTTTTTCTGGAACCAAAGGCCTTATATAACTCGCCAACTGCCTCTGCAATAGTTCCTGATGATTTTGAGGTACCCTTTGGTAAGTGCCGGATCAGGCGAAAGGGAAAGGATCTTACTATCATTACCTATGGAAATACAACCCATCTGACACTCCAGGTAGCTGAGAAATTGAATACGGAGGGTTTTGATGTTGAAATTTTAGATATCAGATCGCTTATACCTTTGGATAAGGAGGGAATTTTAAGTAGTGTCAGAAAAACGGGAAGAGTGCTGATTGCTCATGAAGACAAGGTATTCGGTGGATTTGGAGGTGAAATAGCCTCAATTCTTAGCGAAGAAGCCTTTGAATTTCTCGATGCGCCCATTCGCAGGGTTGGTTCAACCTTTACTCCTGTCGGGTTCAATAGAATCCTTGAAGCTGCCATCTTACCCGATGTCAACAGAATTTACGATGCTGCCTTATCGTTGTTAAAATATTAATCCGAATGAAAAAAATAGCCATTGTTTACAGTTTCAACTCTACTAAATCAGCGAAGATTGCAGTTAAAATAGGTGAAACATTCCAGAATTATGCCATTGAGAACCTAAATATTGAAAGTTGTAAAGGAGATGAATTTCTCCGTTATGACGGTTATATTTTGAGTGTGCCCACCTGGTTTGACGGCGAATTGCCAAATTATTGGGACGAGATGCTGCCTTCGCTGGAGAAAATGGAATTTAATGGAAAAAAATTCGCACTCTTTGGATTAGGGGATCAAAAGAATTATCCTGAAAATTTCTGTGATGCAGTAGGAATTCTTGCAGATTTTCTAAATAAGAGAGGCGCTGAAATTATTGGTTATACTTCCCCGGAAGGATACTCTTTTGAATCTTCCAAAGCTTTGAATAACAGTTACCTATGTGGTTTATTGCTTGACCAGGAAAATCAGTCTAAACTTACTGATGTACGCCTTAATAAATGGGTCCGTCAGTTGGAGGTAGAGTTTAAGTGAGTCAAATTCAGCATTATTTCCTACCTTTGGCCCCTGATATGATAAATGATTAACCGTATTCATGCTAAAGGCATTTAAAGTTATACTATTGATTCTGCTGGTTGGAATCTTGTATGTTGTTCTGAATGAGATTTCATCGTACGATTACATTTATCCTGAATACCATATCAAGTATGACAAAATCACGGTAAATGGAATAAAATCCATTTTACATCAGGACCATTCTGTTTTAGTCCCGGTAAAATATAAGGGTACCCTAGATTTTGATACCATTCCAGAAGAAATAAGGAAGAGATTGTTTATTGATTACTTGCTGCCCTCAATTGTAATCGAACGTGACAAATTGTTTAGCATTCTTCAGCGCATCGAGTTCATTGAAAACAGGATGGTAAACAAGCGGGCAATCAGGGCGGAAGATATCCTTTTTTTCAAGGAGATGATGGAAAAATATGATGCAACTTCGCTTAAAGACCTGAAGATTAAGCTTTATCCTCATCCAGTTAGTTTAGTTCTCGCCCAGGCTATCCTCGAATCCGGATGGGGTACCTCCAAAGTATTCTGGAAAGCCAATAATCCTTTTGGAATAATGTCCTTTTCTTCTGATGAGCCCAGAAGGAAATTCACGAATCCTGAGACCCAGGCTGAGGTTTATGTCAGAAGCTATACCGATGTGAATCAGGCTGTTGAACACTATTATTATTTCACCGCCAAATTAGGGTCCTACGAGAAATTCCGCAAAAAACGGTGGGAGAGAGGTTCTACTTCTGAACTCTTAAAGCTTTTGCAGAGTTACCATGTAACAAACAACTATATACCTATGATTCAATCAATTATACAAACTAATGATCTTGAAAAATACGATACAATTGCCATAAATAAGGATTATTTTAGTTTCAGAAAAGATTACTGGCAATTAATCCGAAGTTTTTTTGACGACAATTATTAAAAAATTATGAAGATGAAGTCCAAAAAGAAAATTGCGATTGTTGCGCACGACAATAAAAAGCAAGATATGGTTGAATGGATCAAGTACAACTGGAAAGAACTTGCCCAGCATAGTATGATCTGTACAGGAACAACAGGTAAGCTGGTAGATGATACCCTGCGTGCAAAATGTAAAGAAAATGATGCAGTACCACCGGAAGTCCTGAGATTAAAATCCGGTCCGCTTGGTGGAGATCAGCAATTAGGTTCCCTCATATGCGAAGGAAATATTGATCTGTTATTTTTCTTTTGGGATCCGATGCAGCCACAACCACATGATGTGGATGTGAAAGCACTGTTAAGAATTGCTGTCATGTATAATATTCCAACTGCTTCCAATAGATCCACTGCAGATTTTATTATTTCATCCCCGTTATTTCATCAGCAGTATGATCCGATAGTTACTGATTATTCAAATTATATATCGCGGCAAATCTAAGTGTTTGCATGCCTGAATTACTTTCCAGGAAATCAATAAACTCATTGAATTATAGGTAAATAGGCTTATTTATGGGATAAATGAGCTACTTGTGCGTTCATTATAGTTTGTCTTATAATTAATATTATGTTAAATAAAGTAAGGGGAGAAAAAGGAGCCAAAATTGGCTCCTTTCCTTTTGTTATTTCATCTTCTCAAACTTATCCATCATCTTAAGACGATAGTACAAGTTTTTCAACTGATCTTTAATGTAGGTGTCTTTAGGATTATATTCAACTGCTTTTTCCAGGTATGGAACTGCTTTCGCAAATTCTTCGTCAGACTTTTTCTTTTCTGCTTCAAATTTTGCCTGCTCGTTTGTTGGTACAGCATTTGCAACATCAAACTGTTTCACGCCACGATTAAAATATATTACACCAATATTATAGAAAGCATCCGCATAATCGGCTTTTACTTTAATGGCAAGTTCATACTCCTTAATGGCATCATCTTGTCTTCCTAATTTATCCAGCGCAATACCTTTGGCCAAATAGAAAGATGGATTATCTTTTTCCTTCGCGATAGCCTTATCAAGATAGCCAATAGCTTCCTCTGTCTTACCAGTTGTAATATAATAGTTAATCAACTGAACTAAAATACTCTGATCTTCAGGATATTTACTGAAAGCTTCCTTCATAATACTTACTGAAGTCAGTGTATCACCTTTTTGCTGATAAGCGCTAATGATCTGAGAATAAGATGATCCAGGATTATAACCATGCTGAGCTGTTAATTTGAAATACTTGATAGCCTTATCGAATTGCTTTGCGTTCATTGAAGCAAGTCCGGTATTGTACATGATGGCAGTATCCAGCGTATTATCAGTCTTAAACAGTTTACTAGCTTCAAGATTCAGCACTTTTTCAAAGAAATCGCTTGACTGCTCATACTTTTGGGCTTGAAATGCCTCAATAGCCGCATTCGACAAAGTCGGAATAAAACTACTTAGCAATTTAATTTTCAAACCAGGCGAACCACCCTTTGGATCAAGTTCAATAGCTTTCAGAAAAGATTTGTAGGCCTCTTCGAGTGGATTCGCTACAAGTTTCTTGTAATTTTCATCTTTTGACTTGTAAATAGCTTCGAGAATTTCCCCTCTTGCTTCCCATGTGTCGGGCCAATTGATAGATTTTTCTGATTTTGGGTTAGCCGGATTAATCGCTTCCTGAATTGCTTCCCAAGCTTTGTCTAATTTACCACTCTCTTTGTATGACGTAGCACTGCTGACTTTAGATTTTTGAGCAAACAGAAAACCATTCACTGAGAGCAGGATCACTACTAAAAGAATCTTTTTCATTACGGACAATTTTTGATTTAAATTATTAATTAATTGAGACTACCTTCTTCTTTATTATCATTTGTTTCAATGTCATCTGAATCTGTGATTAAATCACTTTCTTCTACAGCAGAAGAAATCGCATCGCTATCATCTTCAATCACTGTATTTTCAACTCTCGCAACCGAAGCAATACTATCATCCTCTCTCAGGTTGATCAGTCTTACTCCCTGGGCTGCCCTACCGGTCATTCTGATGGTATCTACTAAAAGTCTGATTGTTACACCTGCTTCGGTGATAATCATCAGATCGTCGGTATCCGTTACATTCTTAATAGAGACCAGTGCCCCGGTTTTCTCGGTAACATTGATGGTCTTGACTCCTTTCCCACCCCGGTTGGTTACCCTGTAATCTTCTATCTTGGATCTCTTTCCATATCCATGTTCAGAAACCACCAGAATATCATCTTCCCCATTCAACACACAGACCATGCCAACCAATTCATCATTAGCGCTTCCAAGTGTTATTCCACGAACTCCGGAAGCTGTACGCCCTATGGCGCGTGCATGACTCTCATGGAAACGGATAGCCTTGCCCGATTTTACAGCAAGCATGATCTCATTGTCCCCATTAGTCAATTTTGCTTCAAGCAACTGATCATTTTCCCTGATGGTAATTGCGTTAACTCCATTTTGTCTGGGCCGTGAATAGGCCTCGAGTGAAGTTTTCTTAATAGTTCCCTTCTTCGTGCAAAGTATGATAAAGTTATTATTAATATACTCCTCATCTTTCAATGATTTGACATTAATATAGGCTCTCACCTGGTCATCCGGTTCAATACTCAAAAGGTTCTGGATGGCCCTGCCTTTGGAGATTTTGGTTCCTTCAGGTATCTCGTAGACTTTCAACCAGAAACATTTGCCTTTCTCTGTGAATAATAATAAAGTATTGTGCATGGTGGCAATGAACATGTGTTCCAGAAAATCTTCCTCTCTGGTACTCGATCCCTTTGAGCCGATTCCACCTCTGGACTGCGTACGGAATTCAGTTAGCGGTGTGCGTTTAATATATCCCATGTGGGAAATAGTAATCACCATATCCTCATCAGCGTAAAAATCTTCAGGATTGAATTCTTCAGAAGCATAAACAATCTCTGTTCTTCTTTCGTCGCCATAAGTAGCTTTGATTTCAAGGAGTTCGTCCTTGATGATCTTCATTCTTAAAGGCTCCTGTGACAGCACTTCCTTATACCACTCTATCTGCTTACATAATTCGGTATAGTCTTCATGAATCTTGTCCCTCTCCAGACCTGTCAATTTCTGCAAACGTAGATCCAGAATTGCCCTGGCCTGCAAGTCATCCAGTCCGAAATTTGAACATAGATTTTCCCTTGCCTCATCAGGTGTCTTGGCTGCGCGGATTATAGTAATCACGGCATCCAGATTATCAATTGCAATAATCAGTCCCCTGAGAATGTGAGCCTTCTTCTCTGCCTGATCCAGATCATACTGTGTGCGTCGGATGACTACCTCATGACGGTGTTCCACAAAATAGTGGATCAGGTCTTTGAGATTTAACATTTGAGGCCTGCCTTTAACCAGAGCTATGTTATTTACATTGAATGCAGTCTGAAGTGCAGTAAATTTATACAGCTTATTCAGAACAACACTGGCCATTTCATCGCGTTTGATATCGATCACAATCCTCATTCCCGACCGGTCAGACTCATCATTGATATTACTGATACCGTCAATTTTCTTCTCATTGACCATCTCGGCAATCTTAATGATCATCTCTGCCTTGTTGACCATGTAAGGAATCTCCGTGATAATCAGTTTTTCCCTTCCATGTTCGGTCGTCTCAATTTCAGCACGACCACGAACAACAATTCTTCCCCTGCCGGTTTCAAACGCTTCGCGAACGCCTGCATAACCGTAAATGATGCCACCGGTTGGAAAATCAGGAGCTTTGATCTTATCGATCAATGCGTTGATAGAAATTTGGGGATCTTCAATATAGGCAATGATGGCTTCTATCGTATCTGTCAAATTGTGCGGAGGCATATTGGTAGCCATACCCACGGCAATACCTGAAGTTCCATTGATCAGCAGATTTGGGAACTTCGTAGGAAGAACGGTGGGTTCAGATAAGGACTCATCAAAATTTGGCTGAAATTCAACCGTATTTTTATCCAAATCGGCCAAAGCCTCCTCTGCAATTTTCTTAAGGCGTGCCTCTGTATAACGCATAGCCGCCGGGCTGTCACCATCAATTGAACCAAAATTGCCCTGACCGTCTATCAACGGATACCTTAAAGACCACAATTGAGCCATTCTAACCATGGCATAATAGACTGAAGAGTCACCGTGAGGGTGGTATTTACCAAGAACCTCCCCCACTATCCTGGCAGATTTTTTATATGGTCTGTTTGAAAAATTACCTAACTCGCTCATTCCAAACAATACCCTGCGATGAACGGGTTTCAGCCCGTCACGTACGTCAGGCAGAGCTCGTGAAACAATTACCGACATTGAATAGTCAATGTAGGCTGTTTTCATCTGCTCTTCAATATTAATCGGAATAATTCTTTCTGAATCAGACATATAGATCTTATTTGTATATTATAGTTATTAAAAAAGCAACACAAAAATAAGCATTTTAATGTTAATGAGGGAATTTGACTGTGATTAAATCTTTGTTATTTTTTCAAAATATCCGATCTGTCTAACGGTGACATTTTGGCAACCGGAAGGGAAAAATGAAATATTTATTTTTTGATATTAAATAAAGTTAATATCCTACTAAATATCAGTAATTTAGATATAATTCTTGATGAAATAATTAAGTAAAGTATCCTTGACCTTATGAAACTTTTATTTAAAATTATTCGTTATTTTGCTGAAGGAACGATTTTTGTTGAAAAGTATTAAAACAATAAAATGGATTCAAAATTTTCGCCCAGAATAAAGGATGTTTTGACTTATAGCCGTGAAGAAGCAATCCGGTTGGGCAACGATCATATTAGCACTGAACATTTGTTCCTTGGGATTCTTCGGGACGGAGAAGGGATTGCCATTGATTCAATGAAGCAATTGGGACTTGACTTTTCAAGACTCAGGAATGAATTGGAGCTTCATTTAAGGAAAGGTACTTCTTTGCCCATTGATGCCTCTATCCCTTTATTGAAAAACACCGAAAGGACTCTGAAAATTGTTTTTCTTGAAGCAAGATCATTAAATGAGGACACTGTGAATACAGGACATTTATTGTTGGCAATACTGAAGGAAAAAGACGGTATGGTGTTTGAACTTTTCAAAAAAAATGATTTGAATTACGAAGAAGTGAAAAATAAAATAGTGGAGTTATCGAGAGTTGAGAATAAGTCTGACTTTCCAGAAGAAGGTGATGATCAGGATGATATGTTTGGGAGAAGTGGTAGCGGATCGAGTTCTTCGCAGAGCCAGAAAGGCACTTCGAATCCCAAGACGGATACCCCTGTTCTGGATAATTTCGGCGTGGATATTACCAAGGCGGCTATGGAGGGAAGCCTTGATCCAATCGTTGGACGTGAAGTTGAGATTCAGAGAATAGCACAGATTCTCAGCCGGAGAAAGAAAAATAATCCGGTTTTGATTGGAGAACCCGGTGTTGGAAAATCGGCAATTGTAGAAGGTCTGGCCTTGCGTATTTCCCAAAGAAAGGTATCCAGGATATTATTCGACAAGCGTGTCATCAGTCTGGATCTTGCCTCAATTGTGGCAGGTACAAAATATCGCGGACAATTTGAGGAAAGGATGAAGGCGATCCTAAACGAGTTAGCCAAAGTGGATAATATTATTCTATTCATCGATGAAATTCATACGATAGTCGGGGCCGGTGGAGCAACGGGTTCACTTGATGCAGCAAACATGTTAAAACCGGCTCTTGCAAGGGGTGATATCCAATGTATTGGCGCCACTACCTTAGATGAATACAGGCAGCATATCGAAAAAGACGGAGCGCTTGAAAGAAGGTTCCAGAAGGTAATTGTGGAGCCTACCTCCATCGAAGAGACCATAGATATACTCCATAATATTAAAGAACGCTACGAAGATCATCATAATGTCACCTATACCAAAGAAGCGATTGAAGCTTGTGTCAGATTGACAGCCAGGTATATTTCGGACAGGCACCTTCCTGATAAGGCTATAGACGCACTGGATGAATCCGGTTCAAGGGTACATATTTCCAATATTTCTGTTCCTGACCGAATCATCAAGCTGGAAGAGAAAATAGAAGAAGTTCGCGCTGCAAAGATTCTGGCTGTTAAGGGACAGAATTTCGAATTGGCTGCCAGCTATCGTGATAACGAGAAAAACCTCCTGAATCTGGTTGAGAAGGAAAAAGAAATCTGGGAAAAAGAGCTGGAGAGTCACAGGGAAATAGTCGATGAACCGCAAGTGGCAGATATTGTAGCCATGATGTCAGGTATTCCTGTTCAAAAAATTGCACAAGCCGAAGGAAAACGTCTTCAGGTGATGTACAATGACATGAAGAAAAATATTATCGGACAGGATGAAGCGGTTGAAAAGATTACAAAAGCAATTCAACGTAACAGGGCGGGACTTAAAGATCCCAATAAACCTATCGGCTCATTCATTTTTCTTGGCCCTACAGGAGTCGGTAAGACACAGTTAGCCAAAGTTTTAGCCCAATATCTTTTCGACACGACAGATGCCTTGATTCGGGTTGACATGAGTGAATACATGGAAAAATTCTCCGTATCCAGGCTCGTGGGTGCGCCTCCGGGATATGTTGGATATGAAGAAGGTGGTCAGCTGACAGAAAAAGTCAGAAGAAAACCCTATGCCGTTATTCTGCTCGATGAGATTGAAAAAGCACATCCGGACGTTTTCAATATCCTTCTCCAGGTGATGGATGAAGGACGTTTAACTGACAGTCTGGGCCGTAAGATAGACTTCCGGAATACAATTCTAATCATGACCTCCAACATTGGGACCCGTCAGTTGAAGGATTTCGGTCAGGGTGTCGGTTTTAATACCAGAACAACTCCGGAGGATGAAAATGAGCACAATAAGTATGTGATACAAAAGGCATTAAAGCGTGCATTTGCTCCTGAATTTCTGAACCGCGTTGACGATGTTGTTATGTTTAATTCACTGGAGAAGAGCCATATAAATCAGATAATTGACATTGAATTAAAGGGCTTCTATCAGAGAATTGAGGCATTGAAATATAAATTAACGATCTCTCCGGAAGCCAAGGATTTTATCTCAGAGAAAGGATTTGATCCGCAATTCGGTGCAAGACCTCTGAAACGTGCGATTCAAAAATACCTGGAAGATGAAATTGCTGAGGTGATTATAGGAAGTGATATCAAAGAAGGCGATACTATTTCTGTTGATTTGACCGAGTCAAAAGACAAGATTTTGGCAAAGATCGTACCTTTAACAGTGGAAATCGCCGGAACCAATGATATTGGAGAATTGCCTGCAGATCAGCAAGGATAGGAATTAGGGTTTTTCCATTTTTTTAGCCTCATTCCAAAGGACATCCATCTCTTCAAGAGTCATCTCATGAAGAGATTTTCCTTTTAATAAAGTGTTCTCTTCCAAATAGTTGAACCGCCTAATAAATTTTTGATTGGTTCTTTCCAGGGCACTTTCGGGATCAATTCCGTAAAGCCTTGCAGCATTGACAATGGAGAAGATCAAGTCGCCAAACTCATCTTCCATGGCCTTCAATCGCCCCGCTTTAACTTCAACTTCCAATTCACCTAATTCTTCACGTACTTTATCCCAAACCTGTTCTTTGTATTCCCAGTCGAATCCTACTCCACGAACTTTCTCCTGAATTCTGTTAGCCTTAATCAAGGCTGGGAGGGCCATCGGAACGCCTTCCAGAACGCGTTTGCCCCTACCCTTCTCTTTGAGTTTAAGGGATTCCCAATTTTTGAGGACCTGGTCTGAATCCTCCACCTCCGTGGTTCCAAAGACATGTGGATGACGATATATTAGCTTATCAATCAGATTGTTAATTACATCTCCAACATCGAACTGGCCCTTCTCCTCCCCTATTTTTGCGAAAAATACAATATGTAAGAGAATGTCACCAAGTTCTTTTTTTATCTCCTGTGGATTGTTTTCCAGGATCGCATCGCCTAATTCGTATACTTCTTCGATAGAGAGTTTCCTCAGAGATTCATTGGTCTGCTCACGATCCCATGGGCATTTCTCCCTTAGTTCGTCCATGATAAGCAACAATTTGCCAAAGGCCTCCACTTTTTCTTCCTTGTTCATCTAATCTTAATTGATATTTGCGAAGATACACTTCACTCACGATTCTGTATCAAAAAAATATTTATTTTGCATGGAATTCTTTCCTGGAATTTTTACCCTATGATCGAAAACTCTTTTCAGCTAGATGGCATTGAACCCACTGATTTTTACGGAATCAGGAATTCAAAACTGGATCTTATCAAAAAATATTGTCCTAACTTATTGTTGATTGCCAGGGGAAATACGATTAAAGTTAAAGGAGATGAGGCTCAGGTAACTCTATTCTCCCAAAAATTCCAGCTGATGTTGGAACATTATTACCGGTTTAATACACTGTCTGACGAGACCATTCATCAGATCATGTTCAACGATCCGGATTCGGCCGATCAGAGTATTTTGAATAACAGTGATGTCCTTCTTTTCGGCAATGCTGGAAAACCCATTCGGGCCAGGACCCTTAATCAAAAGAAACTTGTCGAGAGTTGTTCTCAGGTTGATTTGATGTTTGCCATCGGTCCTGCCGGGACAGGAAAGACCTACACTGCCATTGCATTAGCCGTTAAGTTACTCAAAAGCAGAGAGATAAAGAAGATTATTCTGAGTCGTCCAGCCGTAGAAGCGGGTGAAAATCTTGGTTTTCTGCCTGGAGATCTCAAGGAAAAGATCGATCCGTATCTGCAGCCTTTGTATGATGCCCTGCTGGATATGATTCCTGCCAGAAAACTGGAAGAATATCTTAAAGATGGCATCATCCAAATCGCCCCACTAGCCTTCATGCGCGGCAGAACTTTGAGCAATGCCTTTGTCATATTGGATGAAGCACAGAATACAACGGTTCCCCAGTTGAAGATGTTTCTTACCAGGATGGGACTGAATACCAAATATGTGATCACCGGAGACGTTACCCAGATTGATCTTCCCCGTAAACAAGCTTCAGGTCTGATCTTCGCTTTAAGGATACTTAAAGGCATAGAAGGAATTTCCACCATCTATTTCGATCATACCGATATCATCAGGCATCGTCTCGTTAAGGATATCGTTCTGGCATATGACAAACATGAAAATAAGAGAGAAGAATCCGTATAATATTAAAAATGAACTAATATGCATAAAGCAATCATTTCCACAGATTTTACTTTTCCAGGCTTGAAAAATATTTACAAGGGAAAAGTTCGTGATGTATATAATATTAAAGATCAATATCTTATCATGATAGTTTCAGATAGGATCTCGGCATTTGATGTGGTCCTTCCCAAAGGTATTCCGTATAAGGGTCAGGTTTTAAACCAGATTGCAACAAAATTTCTGGATGCCACTTCGGATATTGTCCCCAACTGGAAAATCGCGACACCTGACCCAATGGTAACAATTGGCCATTTGTGTGAACCTTATAAAGTCGAAATGGTCATCCGGGGTTACCTGACGGGGCATGCCTGGCGCGAATACAGTTCCGGCAAACGTACTTTATGCGGAGTTGCCCTGCCGGAAGGAATGAGGGAAAATCAAAAATTTCCTGAACCGATCATCACTCCTACAACCAAAGCGATGGAGGGTCATGATGAGGATATTTCCAGGGAAGAAATTATCAGTCAGGGACTTGTCTCCGCTGAAGAATATACCCAGCTGGAACAATTTACCAGGGCAATTTTTCAGAGAGGTACGGAAATAGCCGCAACCATGGGATTAATACTGGTCGACACAAAATATGAGTTTGGAAAGAAAGATGGTGTCATCTATTTGATTGATGAGATACATACACCCGATTCATCCAGGTATTTTTATGCTGAAGGTTACGGGGAGAGACTTGCAAGGAACGAAAATCAGAAACAACTCTCAAAGGAATTTGTGCGTCAATGGCTGATTGAAAATGGTTTCCAGGGAAAGGAGGGACAAAAAGTCCCATTCATGAGTGATGAGTTTGTAGATCAGATATCTGAACGTTACATTGAACTTTATGAGCATATTACCGGCGACAAATTTATAAAAGAGGAATTGGTGGATGTTCATACAAGAATTTTCAATAATATCAGTGAATTTTTAAAGGTTAAAGGGTAAAGGTTAAAGGGTAAAGGGTAAAGGTTAAAGTATAAAGGTTAAAATGGTATAGTATGAGATTAATTTCTGAAATGACCTTGTTAATATTGCTTTTCGTGGGTAATTCAGTCATCGCGCAAGATAAATCTACTGACTCTGGGACCCTGGTTTCCACAGGGATGCAGGTTCCTGTTTTTAAGTATGAATATGAAAAAGGGAAGATTGCCAGTATTGCTGATTTTAAAGGAAAAATTGTGCTGATAAATTTTTTCGCGACCTGGTGTGGACCCTGCAAAATGGAACTTCCTAAAATTCAATCCGAAATCTGGGAGAAACATAAGGACAGTCCAAAATTCGTGATGTTGACTTTTGGCAGGGAACATTCCTGGAAAGAAGTTGATAAATTCAGATCGGATAATAAGTTCCCCTTTACAATGTTTCCAGATCCGAAACGGGCAGTTTATGGTCTGTTTGCTAAACAATTAATTCCCAGGAGTTTTCTTCTGGATGAGAACGGAAAAGTTATTTATTTGTCTGAAGGGTACGAAGAGAAGCATTTTGAAGAGCTGGTTAAACTAATCGACAGCAAGCTGTAAGATAAAAAAAGCCGTCTCGACAGGGGGATCGGGACGGCTTGTTGACTTAACCAAAACTATGAAAAAAAATGCTAAATGCTTAACGCACAAATATCATACAGAATAAAGTTAAGCCGATTCAAAGTACCTTAAAGATTGTTAAATATTAAATTGTTTCATATTCCTGTTTTAAATACAATACCTGCTTTGAACCATGACCCGGGTTGCTCTACATTCCCATAATCAAAGTAGGTCTTGTTGAGCAGGTTTGATGCTTCCAGATAGAGATTAACCTTGTTTTTCATCCAGTTAATCCTGGTATTTATCAGCCATATTGGCACATAATCGACCTCGTTTCCATATTTACTGCCTTCCCATAAAGTGTAAGTACCGTTTCTATCCTGGTAAGAAACAAGCCAGCTAGCGCTGAGATTTCGGTACAAGTCATGGTTGATTCTGATATCGATCTTGTGTTTCAAATAATCAAGCAAATATTTAGATATCAAGGTTCCTGATTCCTTATCCTGATTCAGGTAGCCGTATGAAAGGTCCACAGAACGGATAAATCCATCCTTACCGGTCAGTTTTGAAGGCAGAATATTTACCAAAAACTCTATTCCCTTTGTATTCAGGTTAGTCAGATTTTTTGCATACCAGATTGTTTCCTCCGGCTGACGAACCCAGTCGATCATGTTTTTGCCCCACCGTTCAAAGATGGATATATGACCTGAGATCCAGCTATTGCCAAATTTTAGTCCTGATTCTACAGATATTGCTTCTTCCGGATGCAAATCTGAATTACCAATATTTGTTGCACTTTTATAGTAAAGATCAGTAAATGTGGGCATTCTGAGCGATTTATTCACAGAGGCATAAAATTTAAACTGGTCAATAATACGCCAGCCAAGGTCCAGTCCCGGATAAAACTGCCATTTATTACTAAGTGTTGAGTTATGGTTGATCATTAATCCACCTGAAATATCTAAAGGCCCCAAATGATTGGAGTATTCACCGAACAAACTCAGATTATTTCTGCTATCTGAATAATTAAATTGTACCCCTGGTTCTCCCGGAACATCTTTCAGTGTTCCGATTGGTTTTCCGAGTACAGTACTCAGGATGTTCTCGACTCTAAGATCCGCTCCAAAAGCCAGCTTGCCAATCCATGATTCGACCCATCCGCTCATATTAAGTCCATAGGTATCAGTCAAATGGTAATTGTGTGATTTATACCAGGAGGGAGCGCCTGAGTTATTCCTGAAGAGTTCAAAACGGTCTTGATTTCGCCGCCAGTAGATGGATGGAGAAAAGTGCACAGCTCCTTCCTTTGTTGCTTTAATCGAAGCGAAAGTAGTCTTAATTTGCTCATACTGATTAGGATAGACCGGTGTGTAAAAATCATTGGCACCGAATCCCCGATTGCTGTAACCACCTTGAAATTCCAGTTTCCCGGTAGGGTACAACAGGCTTCCCTGGTAGAATGCGTTCCCGATCTTGAAATCAGTATTCTTAAGGGAGCCATCCGCTCTTTTATAATCAACAGAAATACAATTAGTTAATTTTCCAGTATTAACAACTGTGGAAATCGCTGATTCCAGAAATCCAAACTGGCCACCTGAGAATCTGCCAGTTAATGTTGGGATGGTAGTTTGTCCGGTGATGATATTGATTGCGCCGCTAAAAGCGTTTGGACCATAGAGCCGGGAAGCAGGTCCTTCCATTATTTCAATGCGGTCGATGGCATCGAAGCTGACAGGCAGGTTAAGATTATGGTGACCGGTTTGGGGATCGTTGAGAGGAATCCCATTTAAAAGAATCAAAACCTGGTCGAAAGAACTTCCGCGTATGCTGATGTCTGCCTGAACACCGTTATTACCGCGCTGCCGAACGTCTACATTTGAGACAAATTTCAGCAAGTCCTGTAGATCGTGGACGGGCGATTTCGATAATTCTTCCATTCGGATAACTTGAATGATGCGTGCGGCCTGAGAGAATGCGACCGGCGCGCGTTGTGCACTGACGACAACTTCCTCCATTTCCACTTCCTGTATCTTTGAAAGTGTATCATTAGAGGCTAATAGCAATGGACGTTCTGCATTGGAAGGGTTTGAGAAGGTTAAATAAATGACGCTAAGAGAAGCGATCCTGACAACCTTGTGCATACTTGTAAAGATTGAAAAACCTTTTCGACCCCACTTTTTAAACGTTACCACCGGTTTTCGTGTGCACAAAAACCTGGTTCGAATCATGGTACAAAATTTTTAATTAAACTGACCAAAATTATTCTTTTTATGGATTCCTTTGTTAATATTTGTCTTTATAAAGTTTTCAGACAATTTTGCTTACTGATCTCTAAAATATTAACCAGAATAACTAACAGTTCAAATTTATGAGTACAAATCGAAGGGATTTTATCAGAAAAAGCAGCATGGCGGGTGTTGGTATTACCGGGATGGCTATGATTGACAACGATCTTTTTGCCCAGAAAAAGGAAAAAGGAAAGAAAATTACACCGAGGGATGAAAGCATTGTGCGGGTTGGGTATATTGGAGTTGGAGGACGCGGTCAGGGCCATGTTCATGATTCCATCACGGTAGGTGGAATAGAAATTGTTGCTATTTGCGACATCAGTCAGGAATCCCTGAACAGGGCGAAGGAGATAGTTTTGAAGGGTGGCATGAAGGAGCCAAAATATTATACCGGCCACGACCATGCCTATGAAGAGATGTTGAAAAACGAACAACTGGATGTCGTTATCATTGCGACTCCCTGGGAATGGCATGTTCCCATGGCGATTGCTTCTATGAAGGCAGGCGTTCCATACACGGGTGTAGAAGTCTCGGCGGCCAATACATTGGAAGAGTGCTGGGATCTGGTGAATGTTCATGAACAGACTGGTAATCAAGTGATGATCATGGAGAATGTATGTTATCGCAGGGATGTGATGGCCATTCTCAACATGATAAGAACCAATATTTTCGGTGAATTGGTCCATTGCAGATGCGGCTATGAGCATGATCTGAGGGCAGTAAAATTTGATCTCTTAAAGAATGATCTTAAAATAGGAAAAGAAGCTCATTCTGAGGCACAATGGAGAGGATTGCATTCGGTTCGGCGAAACGGCGATCTTTATCCGACGCATGGTTTAGGGCCTATCGGGACCTATCTGGACATCAATCGTGGTAACCGTTTCCTTACACTTTCTGCCATGGCGACCAAGTCGAGGGGCCTGCATGATTTTGTGGGTGATCATACTGCGAAGGACAGCTTATACAGAAATATCAACTTTAATCTTGGAGATATCGTCACTTCCATGATCAAATGTGCCAATGGCGAGACCATTCTTGTCACACATGACACGAACCTTCCACGACCCTATTCACTTGGGTTCAGGGTACAGGGCACCAATGGAATCTGGAGAGGCGAAGGATCAGGAAACTGGAAGGATCCGGCGCAGCAGATCTATGTTGAAGGTCAGAGTGCAACAGCCCATGTTTGGGATCCGGCGGAAAAATGGCTTCAAAAATACGACCACCAGCTATGGAGGGAAAAAGGTGCACAAGCGGAAGGTGCCGGTCATGGTGGGATGGACTTTATCATGCTGAACAGCATTTTCGACGCAGTACGTAACAAGAAACCTGTTCCACTGGATGCTTATGATGCCGCAGCCTGGAGCGCGGTGTCGGCCTTATCAGAGATGTCGGTTGCCCGTGGCGGCGCATCGGTTGATTTTCCTGACTTCACCAGAGGACAGTGGATCAAGAGAAGGCCACATTTTGCATTGGATTCTCAATTCCCGATCAGTGAGGAAAGATCACTAATTAATAACCTTTTCTAATTTCCAGGGATTTTGATTTATAGTTAAGAAAAATGGGAGTCGGCTGACTCCCATTTTTTATGTTGAAAAAATCGTTTTATTCGCTATCAAAGGTTTTGCCCAGAACGAAATAAAGAGCAAATAGGATAGGGTAACAAAATTGAAAATCATTCCTGTTCTTAATCCAAAATGATCAGCTAAAAAGCCAATTATCAATGGTGTTACTGCTCCCCCCATGATTCCTGAACAAAGAATTCCAGAGAATGAACCATGGTGTTCTGCAATTGAATTCATCCCAAGGGAAAATACAATAGACCACATGACGGAGGCACAAAATCCCATGGCAATGAATGCATAAAATGAGACCCAAGGATCGGAGGAAGAGAGCGCTGTTGCCAGACAGGTCATCGAACCAAGGACAAAAACACGCAGGATGATTTTACTATCAACCAATTTGAGCAGACCTAAGCCGAGTACACAACCGATCGTCATGAGTCCCCAATACCATTGAACTGCCTGTGCGCCCTCGACTTCAGGTCGAAGTCCGTGATAAGTCTTCAGAAATTCTGAGATCCAGTTAGCTACACCCTGTTCTGTGCCGACGTAGGCGAAGATACCAAAGAAGAAGATGACAACTGTCTTGTTTTTAAGCAGATGGAGAATTGTATCCCAATTTCCAGTTTTTTCGTCCTCCTTAAGTTCCACTTTAGGAAATTTGGATGCAGCTATTACAAAGATCATCACAAAGGCGATGGCGGCAAAAATCCAATAGATAGAAACCCAGGAAAGATTGGCAGGGACAAGTCCTCCAACAAATTTCACTAATCCGGAAGGATGGCCATTCGGACCAAGTTCGGAAACCAGGTATGAATATAGCATTGGACTCAGGAAAGAAGCCCCGCCAAAAAACAACTGAGCCATGACTGAATTAAAAGCAAAATGCTCCTCTCCGCCAGATACGCGAAGCAATGGATTGATGGCAACCTGTAGAATTGCCATTCCCGCGCCTATAAAGAAAAGAGAGCCAAGCATCACTCCAAATTTTGGCACCAGACCGAAGATCAGCGCCCCTGCAAAGGCTGAAGTAAAGGCGACCATCATCATTTTTTTCTCCTTGAAACGTTCTGTCATTAAACCGGAAGGAATAGACATCACACCATAGGCAATAAAGAAAAATAAGGGTAAAAAGGCTGCCAGTGTATTACTGGCATGAAAATCATCTTTTGCAACGGGGAGGATGGCACCTAATATATTGGTCAGGAATGAGATTACGAAGAAGACTATAAAGACCAAAAAAACCACGTAGTAGTTACGTTTCATGTGTATTGAATTATAGTTGTTTAATAATTGGAAGTGCAGCGGCCCCGAAGATGGCCGAATTTTCGAGCACGGAGACCTCTATTTTCAGGTTTGCAAGAACATTGCTGAAGGCAAAATCCTGCAAAGCTTGAAACATGGCGTCCTTGAAAAAGTCAAATGATTGAGAAACAGATCCCCCAAGTATAATTATCTCAGGATCATATGCATATAAGATTGATTTAAGTGCAGAACCGAGGTGGAAGCCAAATTCCTCAAACATTTTCAAAGATTTGGAGTCACCCATTTTTGCTCTGTTGAAAACATCTATGGCAGAAACTTTCTTTTCGTCTGTAAAAAACTGACCGCTGCAATAGTATTCAACATTGTGAGACAGATAGGGCACATTTCCGAATTCTCCAGCACCGCAATTCGATCCTTCGTAAAGTTTCCCATTGAAAATCAGTCCACAACCGAGTCCTGTACCAAGTGTAACTCCAACAATATTTTTAAATTGCCTGGCCTTTCCGAAGTATTTTTCACCGACCACGAAACAATTAGCATCATTATTGACAAACACTGGCAGATGATATCGGCTTTCGAGTAACTCCTTCAATGGAACTACTTTCCAGGAAGGTATGTTTACTACATCGTATACAATGCCCTGATCTACATCAACAACGGATGGAACACCAACTCCAATGGATGTTGTCGCTGAATTAATACACTCATCAATCGCATAAAAAATTTGTTCCATTACCTCTCCTACTGTACCTTGTGAAGGGGTTGGAATTTTTGTATGATGAATGATTTGATCGTCAGTTATACGCCCGGCCCTAATGCTTGTTCCGCCCAGATCGACGCCAATCAGGTTAATAGTTGATTCCATTTTGAATAACAGCAGTAGTTAAAATTGCTTTTCTGATTTGAAGCGTTAAAAATAAGAAAAATCAAGCTATTTGGAAGGGTCATGTGTACTGATTCACTATATTTATGACCAAAGCAAGAATATTTTGGTATGGATGTAAGGATTGAGGAAAGCTGGAAGAAGAGGCTATCAGAAGAGTTTGAGCAGCCCTATTTTACTGAGCTCACGAGTTTTGTCAGGCAGGAATATGCGACGAGACAGATTTTCCCTCCGGGGAAATTGATTTTTCATGCTTTTGATCAGTCCCCATTCGACTCGACAAAAGTCGTTATCCTGGGTCAGGATCCTTATCACGGTCCCGGCCAGGCACATGGATTGTGTTTTTCAGTACCGGAGGGTATTGATTTTCCTCCTTCACTTCAAAATATTTTCAAGGAGATAAGCGCTGATTTAGGGCTCCCCTACCCTGCTAATGGCAATCTCGATCGCTGGGCTGTTCAGGGAGTATTGCTTCTGAATGCAACGCTGACAGTTCAGGCTAACCGTGCCGCTTCGCATCAGAATCATGGATGGGAAAAGTTTACAGACAAGGTTATCAGGACCCTTGCTGAAGAAAAAAATCACCTGGTATTCATGCTCTGGGGATCATTTGCCCAGAAGAAGGGTGAATTTATCGATCGCAACAAGCATCTTGTTCTTACATCGCCACATCCTTCACCGCTTTCTTCCTACCGGGGATTTTTTGGCAACAAGCATTTTTCAAAGACCAACCGGTATCTTGAAATGCATGGTATTGAGCCAATCAAATGGTGATAAATAGTAAATTTGCTTAGCTCCAGCGGATTTGCAATCCGCTGGGAGAAAGTTTGCCAGCAGATTGCAAATCTGCTGGAGCGAGAGGTGCAGATTGCAAATCTGATGGAGTGAGAGGTGCAGATTGCAAATCGATTGGAATGAGCCAATCAAATGGTGATAATCAGGAAATTATTTTTCTTGCTTCTTCCAGCTGGTCTGGCTTACCCAGATCCATCCAAAGATTTGAAGCATCAAGATAACCGTAAATATCTTCACTTTTTGCCAGTCGGAGGTATAGCTGAATGAGTGAAAATTTCCCACTTTCCGTGATCAGGGGAAATATTTCAGGACGGATTATCTGAATCCCACTATTGGCATAGTTTTTCAAATCTTCGCCTTTCCGCGATAGTTTTTCTTCTCCCGTGTTTACATTTCGCCAACCAGACAACAACATCTCCGGGCCGAAGACCAAATATCTGTCGGTCTTTCTGTGGCGTACAGAGAGAGTAGCCAGACCACCATTATTATCATGAAAATCAAGGAGTTCAGAGAGATTAACCGAGCTCAGCACATCCACATTATAAAGAAGAAAAGGTTCATTCTCTCCTAATAAAGGTCTTGCTTTCAGAATTGCGCCACCTGTATCCAGCAACTGGTCCCTTTCATCAGAAATAGTAACCGGGAAACCAAAATTCCTGTTTTCTTTGAGATGATTGATGATCTGATCGCCAAAATGGTGGATGTTGACAATGATCTCAGATACATCCAGTTCGCTTACCTTTCTGATTGCCCTTTCAAGCAACGTCTTGCCGTTCAATTCCACAAGGGCCTTGGGTCGGTCGGATGTAAATGGATAAAGGCGTGTACCTAATCCGGCAGCCAGGATAAATGCCTTCATGAAAAAAGAAGTATTAGTCGTTCAACTTAACCGGTTTGCATACCTTATCTTCCTTTTTGGAAACTCTGCCACATTTTTTGCATGCAAACTTCGGATTTTCAGGCTTTTCGTAATCTTTATCTTCGCATTTTTTCTTGGACATACCTCAGAACATTATATATACAATCTTTATACAGAGTTGTTTATATAAAGTTTCATCAGTATATAATTTGCTTTTTTAAGGTCTGATGGAATACCCAGATATTCATTTTCAGTTGGTGTGTTGATTGTCTCATGGGTATTTCATGCTATTCCATCCTGCTCTCTATGGTGCAAAACAATCCTGACCGGAAATTTAGTTTTCAAGTGTTCAGCTAATCGCTCTGCAGAATAGACAGAACGGTGCTGTCCGCCGGTACAACCAAACTGCACCGACAAATGTGAAAATTTCCTGTCGAGGTAGACACCTACGCTTTGGTCAATAAGGCTAAACGCTGAGCTTAGAAAATCTTCGACTTCCGGATAGGATTCAAGATAATTAATCACCTCTTTATCCTTACCTGTAAGACGCTGATATTCAATTAGCCTACCAGGATTCGGCAGCGCCCGACAGTCAAAAACAAATCCACCGCCGTTTCCTGAAGGATCCGCCGGAATTCCCTTTTTATAAGAGAAGCTTGTGATAGAAACAGTTAGCTCTGCGTCTTTTGGGGCAAGGTTCTTAAGGACTTCTGATCCAGACAATGAATTTAAGACAGAATAAAGTTCAGTAAGTTGGACAGGAAGATCAATATTCTTCATGACCACATTCAGGTTCATTAAAGCAAAAGGAATGCTCTTAAGAAAATGCGTTTTCTTCTCATAGAAACCCCTGAAACCATAGGCACCCATTGCCTGCATCATCCTGATAAGGACAAAACCGTAGAAGAATTGCTTAAATTCCTTGCGGTTCACCGGAATAATATTTGATAGATGATCGAGGTATTCCTCAATCAGTTCTTCACGAATATTTTGTGGGATATCGGCTTTGGCGTCATAAAGTAAAGATGCCAGATCGTATTGAAGAGGTCCGCGTCTGCCGCCCTGGTAGTCAATAAACCACGGTTCACCATGTCTCAGGAGGATATTTCTGCTCTGAAAATCGCGCATCATGAAGAAGTTGCCTTCAGCCTTCAGGAGATAATCGCAGAAGGTAGTATAATCATCCTCGAGTGCCTGTTCGTCGAAAGAGACCTTAGCCAGCTTTAGAAAGTAGTACTTAAAATAATTGAGGTCCCACATCATCGATTGGCGATCGAAGGCCTTCCGGGGATAACAAAAATTGAAATCAATCTCCTTTGCTGCAGTAACCTGGATAACAGGTAAGGCCTTGACCACCTTATGATACGCTTCGACAATCTCGGCAGAAAAACCTGTTTTGCTTCGAATTTCAGATAAGTATGCAAAAAGGGTCATGTCGCCCAGATCTTCCTGGAGGTAGATAAAATCTGTTGGATCATATTCATAGATCTCCGGAACATTGATACCGCTCGCACGAAGATGGCTGGAAAAGCTCACAAACGCATTGTTTTCTTTCTCGTCTTCGTTCCAGGTACCAATGGCGATAAAATGGGTACTTTTCAATCTGAGATATTCCCGGTAGGAGCCGGAAGGAGGCAACATCTCTACGGATATCACTTCTTCAGAAAATCTTTTCTGAAATAGCTGAATTAATTTTTGTTCGGTTTGTTTTTTCAAGAGGAATGATTTAAAGCAAAAATATCAAAAAAAAGCTGTCCCAATGAATGAGACAGCTTTTATGCGATAGAAAAATGATTCTGAAATGCAATAAATCGAATGGAAGTCTTATTCGGCGACGACTTCGAATTCCAGTTCGACAACTACTTCACGGTGAAATTTCACCTTGGCAGTATGCTTTCCAATTTCTTTAATAGAATCTTCTTTGATGGTGATTTGCTTACGATCAACCTCAAAACCCTTTTCCTTCAATGCTTCAGCAACCTGAATATTGTTGACGGATCCAAAGATCTTACCTGTAGAACTGGTCTTAGCACCAATTACAATAGATATGCCTTTTAAGATCTCAGCCTGTTTCAGTGCTACTTCTTTCAACTTGGCTTCTTTATGAGCGCGTTGTTTCAAGTTCTCTGCAAGAACTTTTTTTGAAGACGGTGTGGCTAAAATAGCCAATTTCTGGGGGATCAGGTAATTACGTCCGTATCCGTTCTTGACAACTAACACATCGTCTTTGCTACCCAGATTTGCGACATCTTGAAGCAGAATAATTTCCATTTTCGTACCTCCTACTATTTATTTTAACAAATCTGTTACATAAGGCAACAACGCGATCATGCGAGAACGTTTAATTGCCTGTGATACTTTACGCTGGTATTTCAAAGAAGTACCGGTAATGCGCCGGGGTAAAATTTTACCCTGCTCGTT
Source organism: Prolixibacteraceae bacterium (assembly GCA_037137375.1). Classification (GTDB taxonomy): domain Bacteria; phylum Bacteroidota; class Bacteroidia; order Bacteroidales; family Prolixibacteraceae; genus CAINVV01. The sequence continues at coordinate 14,773 of JBAXKJ010000032.1, read as the reverse complement.
GAGAAATTTTTTCAAGAATTCGGGATCTTTATAATCCACATACTTGATACCGTTCTTTTTGAAACGACAGTATTTCTTCTTTTTTACTTCAACCGAAGGAGGAGTAAGATACCTGATTTCGCTGGAATTTGTGCTCATGACTAATTTTCTGATTGAGTTTTTGCATTAACTTTTTTTCTTCTCTTCTCTGCATACTCAGCAGCATACTTCTCCAGTTTCACGGTAATAAAACGGATAATACGTTCGTCACGACGGAACTCGATTTCGAGTTTTCCGATGAAGGCAGGATCAGCTTTGAATTCCAGGAGTTGATAAAACCCTGTGGACTTCTTTTGGATGGGGTAAGCTAATTTTTTCAATCCCCAATTTTCTTCATGAATCAATTCACATCCATTGGAGGTGATAAGATCCTTGAACTTTCCTACCGCTTCCTTCATCTGAGTATCAGACAAAACGGGAGTAGTAATGAAAACGGTTTCGTACTGGTTCAACATACTTTATTAAATTTACTATTAACAATAATCCTCATAATTTGAGTGGCGCAAAAATAGACATCTTTTCGTTATCTACCAAGTGTATTACAGAATTTATTATAAGCAAAAAGAGCAGGTTGAAAAACCTGCTCTTTGATAGTTTAGATAGATTACACACTTAGTTTTAGTAAAAGCCGACAAAACGTTTTATTTCATATCCTCGACTAAATTATATCTTTTTATTAAAAAATGTTAAGATTTATTGGATCCGAGGAGGAAAACAACAAAGAAAAATAGAAGTGTATTCTGCAATCCATTGAAATTCAATATTATGTTAGTGTTTTTGGAAAAAATGTTTTACAACAGTTTTTTTAACAAATATTTAACAACCACTATCAGATTGGATTTTCAACTAATAAACGTCTCAAGAAATACTTTTTCAAAATATTTTACCTTTACTTTATAGAATTCCATATTTATGAAGATCACTCTCCTGTTTTTAACTATTATTCTTTCATTACAAGTCAATTCCCAGAATTCGGGCGTGAAACATGTGGTTTCGCATAGAAATGTGACTGTGACAACACATCCATCCGGGTTAAGAAAATTCCTATCGTGGGCGGTCTTTCCTGGTAAGCAGTCTCAGATCAGGAAGATACTTATGCATGTTACGCTAGGTTGTCCGGATACTTTGCCTTGCGCACATTGGGATTACCTCGATCATATTACGCTTCTGAAATCTGGCGGCAGGAATGGCAGAAATCTGAATTATGAGCTCGGACGGATGCTTACTCCTTATGGAAGCATCTATAATAAAGGGTGGAGCTTTACCTGGACGGCAGATGTAACTGATTTTGCGCTGGAACTTAGGGACAGCGTCCAGATTGAATATGCGCATTCAGGATATGAACCACAGACTGTAGGATGGTCGCTTACCATAGATTTTGAAGTTTACCAGGGGCGCCCGGTAATAAATCCTTTATCAATCACCCCTCTCTGGTTTGGATCCTTTCCTTATGGTGATCCGAAAAAGGAGCTAAAAAAACTGCTTGTTCCGATACCTTTCGTCATGCAGAAAAACAGCTCCATCAACAGGATTAGAATTCAGCAGACTGGTCATGGGATGGACAATCCCAAAGGATGCAGCGAATTCTGCAGCCGCTGGAGGGATATAAAAATGGATGGGATCGTCATCAATCATCAAAATTTATGGAAAGAATGCGGATCCAATCCCCTTTATCCTCAAGGTGGAACCTGGATTTTCGACCGGGGCTGGTGGTGTCCGGGCGACCTACAAACTGCAGATTCCTACGATGTATTCTCTAAACCCGGTGAACATTCCGTAGAAATTGAAATGGAACCTTATACGGCCAAAGAGAATATTCAAGCCGCTGAAAATATTGCCTCTTATCTCATTCAATACAGCGCTCCTACCTGTAAGAATGACGCAAGCCTCGAAGAAATATTGGTGCCAAACAAAAAGCAGAATTACAACAGGATGAATCCGGCCTGTTTCCATCCAATAATCATTATTCGCAATCTCGGTAGTAATCCCCTTCAGCATCTTGATGTAAATTATCAGACGATCGGAAGTAAAATCCGAACCTTCCACTGGAAAGGAAATTTAAAATTCAACCAAAAAGAAGAGGTAATTCTTCCCGGAGATATTGAATCAATGCCTGGTGAAGTCAACAATTTCATGGTAAGACTCACTAATCCAAACGGTCAGATTGATGAATGGACGGCGGACAACCTAATGGTTTCACAATTTGATCCACCAACTGTTCTTCCTGAAAAATTTGTTGTCCAGTATCTGAGTAACAATCATCCGAAAGACAATTCCATTTACATTATAAACGGCAAGGGTGACACAACCTACTTAAAAAGTCCGGATAAGGTAATGCCTCACAAGGAATATCGTGACACACTGTACCTTAAAGCAGGAAAGTATGAGATGACGCTAACAGATTCGGCAGGAAATGGTCTGGAATTTTGGTATGAAGCCAAACAGGGTTACGGTTACCTTCGTCTTTTAGATCTAAAAGGAAGGTTGCTCCATAATTTTGAGAGCGATTGTGGCAACGGTCAATTTTTTGCCTTCATGACTACTCCAGCCTTTGTACCCGACACCTGCAATTCTCAATTTGCTTTCGTGTTGTATCCGCGAAGGACCAGCGATTCCATATCACTGGACTATCATGCTGATGTAAAGTGCCACATGGAAGTACGTATTACAATGGATGGACAACTAGTTGAAAAGCATGAATATCAAAGCGTTAAACAGGGTAAATTTTTCTATAATGTCGGTTATCTTCCAAAAGGCCGGTATATTCTGGAAGCAATAATGAATGGGGAAAGCAGATTTAAAAGAAGGTTCAATATTGAATGACACGTTTTCTTTGGATACGCTATATATTACTGTTATCTTGCATTCTGAAATAAACATAGCTCTCAGGTGGAAATTTTAAGTGATTCTTCGTTGCTGAACGGAGCCATTTTATTGACTTTGCTCGCTTTCATACTCATTTTGCTCGCGCCGCAAAGATATGGTTCCTACATCAGTGTCCCCGTTATTTTATACACTGCATTCTCGACATCCTGGATGGCTGTCCGTGCACTTCTCTATCAATCTATCTCTCTTACCATCCATTTCGGTAATTATGCGGGAGATGTGCTCCTAAAGATTGACAGTTTATCTGCCTGGTTCATCCTGATCATCAATTTCACGGTAGTGACTGGATTTTTTTATGGCATGGGATATCTGAAAACTTATAGTCTGACAAGGCCAAAATTAGGTCTGCACCGGATCATGTTTCTGGTTTTTCATCTTTCCATGCTTTTTGTCTGCATGCTACAAAATGGATTTGCCTTTCTGGTGGTATGGGAAATAATGTCGCTTTCTTCGATGATGCTGGTACTTTTTGATCATGAAAACCCTAAAACTTTTAAGGCCGCCCTTAACTATTTTGTTCAGATGCATATTGGCGTCTTATTACTTACCGTAGGTTTTATTTGGGCTTTCAGTAAAACAGGATCCTTTGATTTTGAGGCGCTTAACGCTTATTTTTCTTCTAACCAAAACTTGTGGCTATTTCTGATCTTCTTTATAGGTTTCGGTATTAAGGCTGGCTTTATCCCGTTTCACAGCTGGCTTCCACATGCCCATCCGGCGGCACCTGCCCATATTTCGGGGGTGATGTCGGGTGTGATTGTGAAACTCGGAATCTATGGCATTCTCAGGATGATTACCTTCTTAAAGAGTGATTTTCTTCTCATTGGTGAGATTATACTGACGCTCTCCATATTAACCGGATTATACGGAATACTTAATGCAGCCGTGCACAGGGATTTCAAACGGATGCTGGCTTATTGCACCATTGAAAACATTGGAATCATTGGCATTGGCATTGGCGTCGGACTGATTGGTATTGGAAATCATGCACCCCTGATGTATTATCTTGGTTTTGGCGGTGCCTTACTGCATGTTCTGAATCATTCTCTTTTCAAATCGATGCTGTTTTATTCTGCCGGATCGGTTTTTCAGCAAACGCATACTCAGAATATGGAAAATCTGGGGGGACTGATTAAGACCATGCCCAAGACTGCAGCCATTTTTCTGATTGGGTCGCTAGCCATTGGAGGATTGCCTCCTTTGAATGGTTTCGTTTCTGAATTTCTGATTTACAACGGATTGATCCAGGGCGTGTATTGGGGAAATATCAGTCAGATCATTCTTCTCGTACTATCAATTGCGGGATTAAGTATTATTGGCGGATTATCCCTGTTGACATTTACCAAGGCATATGGCACCATTTTTCTGGGTCAACCGAGGACCAAACTGGATTATCAGACACATGAAGTATCTGCTATGATGCTCTTTCCACAATATCTGATCATTATTTTTATGCTGATCATTGCCTTTTTTCCGCAGTTATTCATGAAACCCATCGGGAACATCCTTTCCCAGATTTATCCATTGCAGACAGATATTGCCACGCTCAATGGCATTTATGAAACAACCGCTCACATCAGCATCATTTCGATGATATTGGCCGGAATCATCATTCTTACCTGGATCATCAGGCAATTGTCTGTCAAAGCCAAGGAGCAAAGGGTTGATGTGACCTGGGGATGCGGCTATGTCAATCCAGGCAGCCGGCAGCAATACACGGCAAAATCATTTTCCAAACCACTGGGTAAGATTTTTAATGCGTTACTCGTCGAGAAAAAACAATACGACGAATTGAAAAAGGACGAAATATTTCCCTTGAAGAAATCTTATATTTCTCATTACCAAGATTTTATTGAATTCAATCTGATAAATCCAGTAACCAGGTGGTTGGTTCATTCTGCCAATTACTTCAGTTATATTCAGAATGGCAAGATTCAAAGCTATGTGTTGTACGGGATCCTATTTATTTTGGCCATGTTTATTCTGTCAATTTTTAATCTGCTAGCATGAGCCTGATCCTCCTTTTTGGCCTCATGCCGTTCATTGGTTTACTTCTCCTCCCTTTTCTAAAGGTCGGGGGGAAAGGGTTGCTTTCTTTGACGTTATTGACTATAAACGCCTTAATTTCAGGATATTTCGCCATTCAAGCCCTCCTTGGGGAATCAATTAACGTCACCTTACCAGGAAGTTACGTTACCAGTCCTATACCCATCAGGATCGACGCCTTGTCCGGGTGGTTCATGCTGATCATCAACCTGATTTTTCTAACGGGAGGGCTCTATGGCTATTCTTATCTGAAGGCCTACCGATTACGACGAAATAGCCTCACCCTGCATTATATTTCTTTTCTCCTTCAGCATGCGTCGATAATTGCTATTTGTGTCATTCAGAATAGTTTCGTTTTTCTTATTGCCTGGGAAATCCTTGCCCTGACCTCTTTTATTCTCATCATTTTCGAGAACGAAAATTCGGTAACCATTAAGGCAGGCATCAATTATCTGATTCAGGCGCATTTTTCCATCATTTTCCTGATGATTGGTTTTCTTTGGGTCATCAATAAGACAGGAAGCTTTGATTTTCAAGCAATAACAACTTATTCTGCCACACTGCCCGGACCCGTTTCCATCCTGCTTTTCAGCTGTTTCTTCGTAGCTTTCGCCATCAAGGCGGGATTCGTTCCGTTTCATACCTGGCTGCCCTATGCGCATCCTGCAGCGCCTTCACATATCTCGGGCATGATGTCAGGGGTCATCATCAAGATCGGAATTTACGGGATGATGCGCATGCTGCTGTTGATCAAAACTGACTTTCTTACAGTGGGTTACCTCATTCTCATCCTTTCTGTTCTGACCGGATTATATGGCGTCATGCTCGCGATCATTCAGCACAATCTGAAGAGATTACTTGCTTATCACAGCATTGAAAACATTGGAATCATTGGGATTGGACTTGGTATAGGATGTATTGGGATTGGCACAGGAAACGTCACTATGACCACCCTTGGTTTTGCCGGGGCCTTACTTCACACGCTGAACCATGCGCTATTTAAGTCACTGTTGTTTTACACGGCAGGCAATGTTTACCAGGCCACACATACCATGGAAATTGAGAAACTTGGCGGTCTTATCAGGAAGATGCCCCAGACAGCCTTCCTGTTTCTGATCGGTGCCATTGCCATTTGTGGTATACCACCTTTTAACGGCTTCATTTCTGAATTTATCCTCTATACCGGATTATATAAATGGCTTTCAGGTGGAACGATGTTCTCATTGCTTGCGGCCATATTTTCGACGGTTGGACTGGTGGCCATCGGTGGATTGGCGATGATTTGTTTTACGAAAGCCTTTGGAATTATTTTTCTGGGTACTGAGAGGCACACCTTGCCGCATAAATGCAAAGAAGTTCCCTTCATCCAGTTATTGCCAGGGTATATTCTCACTGGTTTTATCTTGCTTGTGGGTTTATTTCCGTTGATGTTTATTCACCTGCTGGATCAGCCTGTGAGTTTGTATTCCGGAACACCAATTCTTGTCAATGGGTCACAATATCAGGCATTTGACGCACTTCAACCAATTACTATTGCCTCCTGGATATTGATTCTTTTGATCCTTTTGACCTTCCTGGTAAGGAATTATTTTCTACGGAAGCAAGTGGCTGCAAAGGGTCCGACCTGGGGATGTGGTTATGTGGCGCCTACATTCAAGCAACAATATACAGCCGCCTCTTTCGTCAGGTCCTACAGCAAATTGTTTGCCCCTGCCCTGCTTGTGGAAAAGGAGGAGGATCTGCTGACAGGAATATTCCCTGCGAAAGTCCGGTATTCATCTCATGCGCACGATAAAGTCGAAAGATGGCTGATTGACCCTGTTCTGAAGTTCAATAAATACTTCATGGGGCGATTCGTCTTCTTGAACAACGGGCGACTTCAATTCTATATTTTATATGGGATAATTTTTATACTCACGGTATTGAGTATCCCGGTATTATACCAATACATCTTATCATTCATAGAAATATTAAAATTTTTATAGTCATGCTGAGTGTCATATTAATCATCCTGGCAGCCCTGTTTTTCACGGGTATCGTGATTCGGACGAAGAGCCTGGCATCGGGCCGGAAGGGACCCGGATTGTTGCAGCCAATATGGGATGTCGTCCGTTTGTTCAGGAAAGGTGCGGTATACAGTGAAACGACCAGTTTCATCTTTCAGCTCGCCCCGACGGTTTATTTTGCTTCCGTTGTGATGGCCATGCTGGTTGTTCCTTTTGGAAAATCCCAAGGCTTACTCAGTTTCAACGGAGATTTCATCTTCTTTGCCTATGTTCTGGCATTGGGTAAATTCTTTAATATCATTGGTGCGCTGGACACCGGAAGCAGTTTTGAGGGAATGGGGGCCAGTCGCGAGGCCTTGTATTCGATGTTTGCTGAGCCTGCATTTTTCATCCTGATGGGCTCTCTGTCGCTGCTCTCCGGACATACCTCCTTTCAGGAAATATTCGCCTTCCTCCATATCGGTTCACAAATCAGCTATGCCCTCGCGGCGCTTGCCACTTTTGTATTGCTGATGATCGCCATGATAGAAAGCAGCAGGATGCCCATCGATGATCCGAAGACCCACCTCGAGCTCACGATGATTCATGAGGTTATGATCCTGGACAACAGCGGTTTTGACCTTGGATTGATCCTGACGGCAGGATACCTGAAATTTGCGATTTATGGCGCCCTGATTGTCAATCTTTTTATTGGCGTCATCCCTTATCAATATGCGATTTCTGCCTTCTTCGTCATCCAGTTTACGATGGCAGTAGCGATCGGACTGATTGAATCCTTTATTGCAAGGTTCCGGATGAGCCATAATCCACAGTTTATCGTGGTTCTGACCTCTGTGAGCCTCCTGATATTTTTCGGTGTTTTGCTGATTCTTCAAAAATTCATCTGATATGATACACGTACTTCTGATCATTTTTATCATCACCCTCTTTTACATGGCCATCGCCAACAGGTTGATGACGTATATCAAGGTATTGGCCTTGCAGGGTGTCCTGCTATTCTTCGTGGTTTTCATCCAATTGAGTGAGATAAACCCGGTTAACCTCGCCTTTATTTTGCTGGAAACCATTGTATTTAAATCAGTTGCAGTACCGGTCTTTCTCAGTTATCTCCTGAAACGGAACAACATTACGAGGGAAGCCGAGCCTTTTCTTCCAAACTTTGTATCATTGGTTATTACAACCGCCATTGTTGTCGTCAATATCCTGATTGCTAATGCAATAAAAGACGATCATCTGGATAAAATATTCTTCGTGGTAGCGCTCTCTACCCTATTCTTCGGATTATACCTGATTGCCACCAGGCGTAAGATCATCACGCATGTAATGGGCTATATGGTCATCGAAAATGGTGTATTTGTGTTATCTCTCGCAATAGGCAATGAGATGCCGCTGTTGGTGAACCTGGGCATCATGCTGGATATTTTTGCCAGTGTGCTCATCCTGGGAATCTTCATGAATAAGATCGGAGATGTCTTTAAGGATGTCGATGTAGATCAGCTCAGTAACTTAAAGGATTATTAATTCAAACACCTGAAATCCATGGTTATCACCTATTTATCGGGTTCTGTCGCAGTTGTCTTAAGCCTCTTTCTAAGCAGGAACAAACAGTTGGTCTATTCCCTGCTCAGTTTGTTTCTGGTCTGGCAGATCTGGTTCACTGTTCAGGCTTGCCTACACTCCGGCGCCACCGATGCCGTCTATTTCACCTTCGACTCGTTGGGCATTTTGCTCTTGATTACACTGTCAATTGTTGCCATTCCAGCAGCTTTTCACAGCTATATTTACATCGAAAATCATGCTGAGCCTCCTAAATCCAGGTCCCTTTATCTAGCCTCATTGGTTCTTTTGATTACTGCAATTAGCGCTGGTTACCTTTCCAACCATATTGCAGTAACCTGGATTTTCACAGAAATCACTACCCTTAGCGCCTCTGCCCTGATTTATCATCACCGTAACAAACTGGCCCTGGAGGGTACCTGGAAATATGTCTTCATCTGTGCCATCAGCATCACCTTTATTTTCATTGGGATATTATTCCTGAGCCTTTCCCTTCAGCATACCGGTTCGGATGACCTTTCATTCACCTATCTTTTGTCCCAAAGTAAAGAATTGAATCCGATCTGGCTTAGGATGGCATTTCTATTCATCTTCACCGGATTTACTGCCAAACTCGGGCTCGTCCCCATGTTTACTGCCGGTATTGATGCCAAGGATACGGCTCCTGCACCCGCAGGTGCCCTGATGGCCAGCGTATTAATGAATCTTGGTTTCGTTGGGATATTTCGTTTTTACATCATCATTGCCAACACTCCCCTCTTGCACTGGGCCAGGCTGGTAGTTTTGACTGCAGCCTTTCTTTCCTTGTTTGTCGCCACGGTATACATGCTGAAAGTCAAGAATATCAAACGAATGTTCGCCTATTCCGGTATCGAACACATGGGAATCGTAATGATTGGTGTAGCTGCCGGTGGAATTGGTTATTATGCGGCCATACTACATATCGTTCTGCATGCCTTCGTAAAATCAAGTCTATTCTTCCAGTACAACCAGCTTTACAGGGTATTTCAGAGTAAGAGCATCAACCATATTGGTAACTATTTTAAATACAATCCGACCGGGGCCATGGTGCTGTTACTGGGATTCATCAGCTCGGCTGCGATGCCTCCTTCCGGACTGTTTGTGAGTGAATTTCTAATTTTTAAGGCAATGTTCGATGCCCGGCAAATCTATCTCCTGATCGTCGTATTATTGCTGCTGACCATGATCATTTGGGCCTTCGGAAAGAATATTTTCAAGGTACTTTTTGTCCCTTCAGAGGGCTTCGACGATTCGATGGTAGTCCGGACGAGTCCCTGGGAATCCTTGTCGCAATTCATCCTGCTCGCCTTGGCGGTATATCTGGGATTGAATCCGCCACCCGCATTTGTTGAACTGATCAAAGAGAGTATCATCCTTTTACCCCATTGAACATGCAGACGATCGAAATTAAAAATAATCAGTCCATCCCCGTAACCGGGATTCCGGTAATCGACTATCCGGCCTTCCTGGAACTAAATACAGGTTTGATTTCAGGAAAACCCGAGAGGCATTGTGTGAATTATTTCGGATATCCGGAAGGTTCCTGGATTAAGTTGATTTGCTGCATTGCCGATGACCTGGAGCATGTGATACATCTGTCATCCAGCTTGGTTACTCCTTTAGAAAATCTTTCATCTTTTACTGCCCGGCTCCTTTGTTTTGAGAAATTCGAACGGGAAATTCATGAGAATTTTGGCCTAAAATACAATGATCATCCTTGGTTAAAACCTGTTCGTTATGCATTTGACCGGTATGATGATAGTCAGCAGATTTCTAATTACCCTTTCTATTCTATTGACAGTGAAGAGCTTCACGAAGTTGGAGTCGGACCTATACATGCAGGGGTCATTGAACCGGGTCATTTCAGGTTTATCTGCAATGGGGAACAGATCTTGCACCTCGAAATTCAGTTGGGATATCAGCACCGCGGAATAGAAAAACTATTCCTTCAAAAACATCGCCTCTCAGAATTAACTACCCTTGCCGAGAGTATTGCCGGGGATACAGTGGTCGGACACGCTGCTGCCTTTGCCCAGGTATGGGAAAGCTTATGCGGATTTACCCCTTCGCGCGACCTGGAATTTGCCCGAACCATCGCCCTTGAATTAGAAAGAATCGCCATCCACACCGGAGATATGAGTGCAGTTTGCACGGATATTGCCTATCAGCTGGGCAGTTCGGTCTACGGTCGTTTGAGGACACCGATTGTGAATTTTATGCAGGAATGGTGTGGAAACCGGCTATCCAAGGGACTTATCCGTCCTGGCAAGAATAGATTTCCATTCAGTCAGGAGCTTGCGGAAAGACTGAATCAGGTATTGGATACCTTCGAGCCCGATTTTGTAGAGATGAATACGCAGTTGTTCAATCTTCCAAGCGCCCTTTCGAGGTTCGAGCGGACTGGTGTCGTTTCGTTTGAAGATGCTTCGTCTATTGGTGTGGTGGGTATGGCGGCCCGTACGAGTGGAGTCATGCGTGACATCCGCACCTCGCATCCGCATTATTTGTATCCTGAATTACAGCATGAACCGAAGGTAAAACATCACGGGGATGTTTATTCGCGGGTGCAGGTGAGGAAGAACGAAGTCTTGCAGTCTATCGGGTATCTGAGAACGCTGCTTGCTAATGTTCCTGCTTCTATCTCCGGCAAAGGACCCTTGTCCGGAGAAGAAATTTCTTTCAGTTGCGATGAACTTGCGTTACACACGACCCCCGGAGCCGGACTATTCTCCCTTTCACTGGTTGAAGGATGGCGGGGTGAGATCTGCCATTGTGCTGTAACTGGTCCTGAAGGAGAACTTCTTCATTATAAAATCAAGGATCCCTCTTTCCATAACTGGCTGGCATTGGCATTGGCGGTCAGGAACAATGAAATTTCGGATTTCCCGATTTGCAATAAGAGCTTTAATCTTTCGTATTGCGGGCATGACCTTTGATTAATGACTGCTCCAATGGATTTGCAATCCGTTGGTAAAAGGATGCAGATTGCAAATCTGCATCAGCGAATAAATGATTACAGATTTATAATTTTCGTCTATGTTTAATAATATTAAGATTTGGTTACATCAGGGGAAGCAGTTTATTCCGGATGTACGCAACGTAAAGGTTCCGGGGATATTTAGGGGCAGGCCTGTCATCACGACCGAAAAAGTGGATGAAAAAGCACTGGTTGAGTGTTGTCCGGTACAAGCAATATCCATATCGCCTGTATCAATTGATCTTGGGAAATGCACTTTTTGCGGAGAATGTGCGGTGGCCTTTCCTCAAAAAGTAACCTTTACGACAGATTACAAGATGTCGACGAACGACCGGCAAAGGTTGATTATTAAGGAAGGGGTTGACGAGCCTATTGAATTGAACAAAGATCTCATTCCAAAGGAGTTCACTTCCTTGTTTGGCAGTTCCTTAAAACTCAGACAGGTATCGGCCGGTGGCGATAACAGCTGTGAATGGGAATTAAATGCGGCCAATAATGTTCAGTTTGACATGGGAAGGTTTGGCATCGAGTTCGTTGCTTCCCCTCGTCATGCAGATGGCATTGTGATCACCGGTCCTTTGACGAAAAATATGGCGGAGCCGACTCAGATCTGCTGGGACGCGGTCCCTTCGCCAAAGATGTTAGTTTTAGCAGGCACGGATGCCATCAGCGGAGGTATCTTCGCCGACTCTCCTTCGCTTGACAGGAGTTTCCTGGATACCCACACGGTTGATCTTTATATTCCGGGTAATCCGGTTCATCCTTTAACGGTCATCAATGGATTACTTTCCCTGACAGGTAGGGAGTAAGAAAGATCGGCAGAGTCATTGCAAAAGTGATTTTCCTAATCTTACCAGCACTGGAGGGAACAAAATTTGACCTCCGATGCTCTCACTCGTACTTTGTCATTTCAAACATAAAATCTTCCAGAAGTCACTTGTGGAAATCCGAATTGCTGCAATTTAGCAATGATAGAGGACTAAGAATATACTTGAGTTATTTTCCAACAGGAACAAACAAACGGATAAAATAGAACATCGTCAATTTACTTACGCATCAAATAATGGAGTTGCATGTTGCAATACTCGCCAGAGTAATTATTGAGAAGTGATCATTGGAGAACCTATCACTATCTGATCAAATAGCACAGAATAGCACAATTAAGCGCACAATTGTTGGAAATTGCAATTGAAACTAAATCAAGATATTTAAATATACTAATAAGTACTAATTTAATCTGTTTATTATCAAATAGTTGACTGCGTAAAGCAGAGATATTAGTTTACTTATAATTTTTTGGTACACTTTTTGTTTATATGAGTGTATTGATACCCCCTTGTTATCAATCAAATTGTCACAGTTACATTTTTTGAAGTTTTTAATGTGTAGACAGTCATTGTATGTTAAAAATCTTTCTTGTTTGCAATACCTAAGGTGTTTTTTGATGTGTCAATTTTGAAATGGATCAGTAATATCAGGATGTTATTCAGGTAGAATACATCCTCTGAAAAAATTACTTATGAATTCGAACAAGGGACCTATTTTGTTCCGATACAATTTCAGGGAGACCAGAATGTTTGGTCCATTCAGTAAAACTGGTGAAAAGATCAGGATCGGTCTATTAATCATCTTATTACTCCCTTTTTCTCCTCTACTCTCCTATTCGAAAACCATGATGATGGCCATTGATCTGATGGACACCAACAGGATTGGGCAAACACATATCTATAGAAATTCTGTAAGTACGAAATGGAATAACAACATGTTTGCATCCTTCATTTCAAGTAAATCACCCAAAGATTCGAAGGCACTCTTTTGGGGGCTCGGTGGAGTCTCTCAAGCAAATAACAAATATTTCGAAATCGATTTCCTGTTTTTAAATCCAAATTCACTTGACTTGAAGGTTGATGTTATTTCTACGGATGACCAACCTCTTCCCAATCGTTTAAATATAAAAGCAAATAGTATCTGGCAAAAATCAACCATCAAAGCCTGCTCTCATTTTTCAGGGATAACGGAGTTTAGCTGTTTAAATGATTTTCCGACAATAATGAAATAATTTAACTATTCTGAAAGGCACAATTGTAAACAACATTAGAAATTTAAAACACATATTAGGTTTCCGGCACTACCTGATTATCTGGGTGGTTTTTCTGTTGCTTGCTTTTGCGAATGAGGCAAAGGCAGCAGCAGTAAATACTACTTGGACGGGTGCAATTAGTACTGATTGGAGTACCGCAGGGAACTGGGATAATGGTGTTCCCAACAATGACGCTGGTAGTGTAATAACAATTCCGGTTGTTGGAGTGAGCAGATACCCAGTAATAGCAACAGGAGTAATCGCGAATGGGGGTCTTTTAACAATTGAAACAGGAGCTTCAATTTCAGCATCAGGAACTGGTTCGTTGACATTGTGGGGAAATACAATTACAGTTAATTCAAATGGGAATACCTCTGCAGTAATTAGTTGTCCGGTTACATTATCGGCAAATACTACAATCACAGTAGCAGACAATGCAGCTGCCGCAAATGACCTGATAATCTCTGGGATTGTTAGTGGGGCATTTTCCTTAACCAAAAGTGGACTTGGTACATTGAATCTCTCCGGCGCAAACACCTTCAGCGGTACAGTGACCATCTCTGGCGGAATACTCAAACTAGGTGCCAATTCTACGGTGAATACATCCAGCCCGACAGGTACAACTGGCGTTATAACTGTAAATACTGGAGCAGCTCTCGATCTAGCCGGATTCTCTTATACAACCGCACATACACAAGCACTTACTATCAATGGAACTGGTATTTCAAGCGGTGGAGCGTTGACAAATAGCTCTGCTTCGGCATCGACTTTCATTGGACTTATCTCGCTGGGAAGCGCCAGCAGTATTGTGGCGAGCAGCGGAAACATGGTTCTTTCCAATGCGGGCACCATCACCGGCGCGACATTCGGATTAACGCTGGATGGCACGAACACTGCCAGCAGTCTGGCCAGCATCATTGGCACCACAACTGGTACCTTGACCAAACAGGGAACTGGAACCTGGACGCTTTCCGGCCTGAATACCTACACAGGAGCAACAACAGTCAATGCCGGTACACTAAAAGCCGGTGTTGCAACTACAGGTGCGAACGGAGCTTTTGGAAATGCTTCAGCAGTAACACTGGCCAATACATCGGGTGTTGTCATGGATATAACAGGTTTTAACAATACAATCGGATCGCTGACAGGCGGAGGTGCAAC
>JBAXKJ010000031.1:0-53765 GCA_037137375.1 Prolixibacteraceae bacterium | reverse complement strand
GACCTCAAAACCTATCTTTTTTAGTGTCTAATTTCTAATGCGAAACTTCAGATATTAAGTACTTATGTGTAGCCATGACCTTGCTGCTGATCTATGATAGCTGGGCAGTATTTATGGAAGTATTGAATTATATCACCAGTAAAAGGGGGTCAGTCTTCGAAATTATATTAGGTTACTCCAATAAAAATATCCTAGCCTCCTCTATTTTTGTTAAGGTTCCGTTTGCGCTCTTCTTAATATTCTTTCACCAAAATTGGATGAAGGCACTAGGCATCATTGGTGCTTTTTTAGCCTTCACAGCTATTTTTTTCCTGAGCACCCGGGCTTTCTATTTGGGAACTATAACACTATCCATTTTACTTCTTCTCTATTTTACTATCCGATTCAAGGTGTCTCGAGAACTATATCAACTGAAATTGGCTGGAATATACTTACTTCTTGTTATAGGTTCATTTTTAACCTTCACAGCAACGCAACACTATTTGTATCCTAAAGCAGATGCAAAGGCTTTGAGTTTTGAGGCAAGGGTTGCATCAATTACCACGACAAAAGGAGGTAATAGGTTTGCCCCTTGGATACGCTCCTGGCATGTTTTCAAAGAAAATCCCCTTTTGGGTGTCGGACTCGGCAACTGGAAGATAGCAACGATGAAGGAGGAAAATTATTCTCCTGACGCTGAAGGTATTGCCTTGTTAAAAGCACACAACGATTTTATTGAAACGGCCACTGAAACAGGGATTTTCGGAGGAGCGCTTTTCATCCTGCTGTTTTTGTTGACAGGATGGGTTTTTATCCGGACCTTGTTCCGAAAGGCTTTCTTTGAATGGTTACAATGGCTCTTTCTTCCCTCTTTTGGGTTGTTTTGCTACAGTGTCGACGCATTCTTTAATTTCCCTCAGGATCGCCCCGAAATAGCAGCATTGTTCGCCTTATACATGGGAATGGTTATCGCAATAACTAATCTGTTTACAGAAAACTTCACAAAAGAACCGCTTAGAAATCCGGGTGAATCTAAATTTCTTTTAAGACTTTTCGGACCATTGCCTCAGATTCCTTCAATATTAATCAAGATTAAGAAATTTAAAAGGCAGTACCTTCAACTTCTTGTCATCATTTTGTTGGTTCTATCGCTCTCAATATCCAGTTACATTCTGTTCATGAATTTCACCTCCCTTAAATTACAGTCTTTGGTATATATAGATGAAAAAACCGGGAAAACATACCCCGCCAACATGTTTATTAACGAATTTCCCGTCATCCCGGATATAGATACGTTTGGCGTACCCATTGATGCGAGCATAGCGCGCTTTTTGGTCAACGAAAAGAGAAACGATGAGGCTATTGCCATGTTGAAAAAGAATAAATCGAATCCATACGATGACCAATCACCCTTCCTAATCTCATTGGCTTACAACAATCAAAACAACGTAGACAGCGCCCTATTCTATATACGAAAGGCATACAACATTAGGCCAAAGAAATTCAATAATATCTCAAATCTATGGGTAATCCTTGAAAAGAAAGGATTGAAAAATGAGCTTGAAATCAATCTGGACGACTATTTGGAAAAGAATAAAAATAATTCAAAAGCATGGCTTTTTGCACTGGATTTCTATAATAGAAACGGCAATATTCAAAAAGCTATCACTGTAATCGATTCAGCCGCTTATTATTTACCTAAAGATAATCTGGTATTAAAACAAAAGAAATCCATGGATAGCAAAGCAATTTTTCTTCCATATCAACAACTGTATAATAAAGCATTTGACGCTTTTAGGGCAAAGCAATATGAGGAGGCTGTTCGAGTTTTTACCGAAATATTGAACAAGGAACCGAACTATACCGAGGCACGCCGATACAGGGCATTTTGCTTGCAATGTATCAAAGAATACGAAAAAAGTAACCTGGATCTTAGCCTTCTGATTCCCATCCGCGAGCCATGGACCGTTCAGTACAACCCCTACAACCTAAGGGGAGTAAATTATTGGTACATGGGGAAAAGTCAGGAGGCCTGCAAAAATTTCAAGATCGCAACAGAAATGGGAGACAAGGAGGGGACTGATAATTATTCCAAACTTTGTCAATCAGGGAAAAAATAGACAGAAGTTAGATATAGCAGGCTTAAGAATCACTCAAAAAGCTGATAGACATTTTGTTTAAGTGTTGATTTTACCCAGCGTTTCTCCTACAATAAATCATATTCTATTCACGTTTCACTTTCGCGCCATTTTCAACGCCTCCATCGTCGTGTAGTACTTTGTAATCATCCCCGGAACTTCCCATTCAGGCAGCTTCCCGGCCTTCAGGTACGCAAGAAAATCTTCCGTCACCTGACCAAAATGCGCCTCATGACCCACCTTGTATTTATCCGGAATCCCAACTTTCCAGGTTAGTTCGCCCACCTTCTCCAGCGTAAGTCCGTCGTGGTTCGGATTTTTCACCACAGCATTCTCCAGATCTACCGCGAAAGCCTTAAGATCAACACCTTTTTCTGCATGAACATAAAGTGTCGGGGCATAATTCTCGGCAGCACCCTGCTTGATTTCCAGCGTCGCCTTCGAACCGCGCATGATGGCATAATGCGAATCACCGGCACCGGGCTCAGGTTTGTAAAGCCATATCGCACTGACTCTTGCAACGGTTCCCTTCAATTTGTAGGTCATCTCACCATTGGCAAAATCATTCAATTTGCCCTCTTTGACATCCTTGGCCAGATAATCCGGGAAAGTCTCCATCTTGGTCACATCCTTAAACTCCTCAAGTGAAATAACTGTAGGCCAACGCTTTGCCGCAAGCATCTGAACATCCGATTTCTGAAGAATTTCTCCTGGATAGACACACCACTGGACCAGGTCGACCAGGTGAGTGGCCACATCCACGATCCCTTCACCCTGCTGGTTCACATCAAAAAACCAGGCTGGACGGACCAGCGGAGATCCAGACACACTCTTATAGAAACAGTGTACGCTGATCATATCGACCGCCGGCTGCTCAGGAGTCCCTGGTAATAAAGTCCCAAAAACACCGGGCGTGTGCAGAAGCTCCTTCTGAATCATTGTGGTAATTTCGTGTCTTTCGGTCATGATATCATAGAGAATCAAACCCTTCTCCGCTGCCACTTTGAAAGACTCTTCCAGCATGGGAAAATTCTCAGGAGTAATAACCATTGGCTTATCGGCCAGCACATTAAGACCGGCATCGACAGCCTTTTTAATATATTCTGTCTTGATGCGGTTGTTCCCTGCCAGGACCAAAACATTTCCGGACTTCTCTTCCAGCATTTTTTGAAGATAGTCAGACCCCTTGTAAATCACCTCTTTCCAACTGGTTGGACTCTCCTTGCGGGTATTGTATCCATCGATTTTTTTCAGGTGCTCGGCCAGATCATTGCCTTCAGGTGCATAAACATAGACATCAGGATTCACCTGATCGTACATCTTTTTCTGAACCAGGGCCGCATGGAAATGGCCCGGATCCAGGGTGATCAGTTTAACCTCGCCCTTAGCACCGGTAAAAGCCTTCGCTCCTGCTTGAGGTGCATTTTTAGTTCCGGTGCCACAGGAGGTCAGCACGCCCAACAGTACAAATCCCATTTGAATTGCTTTCATTTGTTTATCATTTTGTTTTTTTACAGCCAAATGCAATAGCCACATTATCGTTTTCGGTTGGTGTGAGCTTATTCCTTCCGGCCATTTCGTACGTATAAAATTTGTTTTTCGTTTGTCGTATGGAACCCTCAGGCTTATTTACATCGCCTTTTGTGAGCTCTTGCTCATGAGGGTTTCAATCGTAAATATATTAGTCAATTTATTGATATTCAGTAATTAATCATGGTACACGCAAGGCATTTACATCACCTTTTGAGGGTTTTGCCTATGCTCATTTCATACGTATTATAATTTATTATTCATTTGCCCTATGGAACCCTGTGGCTTATTTAAATCGCCTATTGTAAGCAATTGCTCATAAGGGTTTCACTAAGTATTATTTTGTTTTATTTTTGATCCTGTATAGTTGTTCTCGTGGTGAATGATTGGATTAGCGCGGCTAAAGTTAATAAAAAGCAATCGAACAAAAATGTGTGGCAACTTCTTTCTTATCCAGAGTCCCGATTCCCTGAAATTCAGGTTCAAGGTCAATATCCCCGGAGGAATTAACATTCTGCCTTCCTACAAAATTTCACCCGGACAAAAATCTCCCGTCATTACCGGCGAAAGGCCCCACGAAATTCAATTGTACCGTTTCGGACTCACTCCCTCCTGGGCACAAAAGCAGATGACTTTGATCAATGCCCGTTCCGAAGGGGATAACAACCCGACCGACGATCCTGATTTCTCCGGAGAGATGGCCATTTTCAACAAACCTGCCTTTCGTAAACCAATCCGTTCGCAACGATGCCTGATTCCTGCCGATGGATACCTCGAAGGCACTACCGTCGAAAAACTCAATAAACCATTTGTGGTCTACCTTAAAAATAAAGTCAGACCATTTGCTTTTGCCGGCATCTGGGACGCCTGGAAAAACCCTGCCACAGAAGAACTGATTCATTCATTTGCCATTCTGACAATTTTTCCCAATCAACTGGTCTCCAGTCTTCCGCATCACCGTATGCCAGTGATTTTAAACCGGGAAGATGAATCCAGGTGGCTTCGCGAAGGAATCCCTTCAGAGGAAATTTCCGCCATGATGCGACCCTATCCATCCGGTCTTATGAACGCCTTCCCCATCTCTCCTGAAATCAAGAATCCACGAGTCAACGATGTCTCCATCCTCCAACCCATCGGTCCACCGATTTTTCCCGAATAAATCAGTTGTACGTTAACCCCAATCCAACTAACTCAATTCGTTCCAACGCCACCTGGATAATATATCGCCAGTTGCTCAAAACTCAGATTATTCGATCTGCGCCAAAGTATTTGTAATCACAATCACCGCTCCTCAGGATTTGTAATCACAATCACTGCTCCTCAGGATTTGCAATCTCAATCACCGCTCCTCAGGATTTGTAATCTCAATCACCGCGCCTCAGGATTTGCAATCCTGAGTGCTTCAAATCGACTCCACTAATACAGCAGGATTGCAAATCCTGCTGAGCTTCTTGCTGAGCAATTTACCGAGCAATTTACAGAGCCAGATGCTGAGCTTCTTGCTGAACGATTTGCTGAGAGGGAACCATTATTACAGCAGGATTGCAAATCCTGCTGAGCGAGTGGCTGAGCGAGTGGCTGAGCGAATTGCTGATTAAGTTGCTGCGCAAGTTACAAACGGGATCCTAAAACAACCAATCCTTTTTAGAGTGCTCCGCCTCGTGAAGCAGCAAAAACCGCTTCCTTTCGATGCCTCCCGCATAGCCGACCAACTTTCCATCATGCCCTATGATCCGGTGACAAGGTACCACAATCGGAATCGGGTTCTTTCCGTTGGCAGTACCCACTGCACGGGTGTTCAAGGCAGAACCCAGCTCAATGGCAATATCATGGTAACTTTTTGTTGTACCATAAGGAACCTGTAATAGCCTCTTCCACACCTTTTTCTGAAATCCGGACCCGTCTGGATCGATTGCCAGATCAAAATCCTTGCGACTTCCTTCGAAATATTCTTTCAACTGAGTAGCCGATTGCAGCAGGATCTCGGGTAAAGTCTCCGACTCTTCGAACGCTTCCTCACTGAAAGCCAAAGACTTCAGGTGGGTTTCGTTGGAGGTAAGGGTAATCCGGCCGACCGGACTTTCCACACTCAGAAAATAGCTTCTCATGATTCAATTTTTAGAATGTTGGATAGCCGGGTACAGAAACCTTTCAACCCTTCAAGAATATCTCCACCAGGCTGTTCTTTCGTTACATAATTTTGATATCCAATCTCATCCAGGACTTGTAGAAGAGCTTTCACGTTCAGTAATGACCCTCTGACTATTATAAATAAGTATAGACAGCCAAATGATGAGATTTTTTGGACTCACGAACCGGAAGTCAAAACTTCATTTGAGTTCCAACACCTTCACATTCTTATAATGCACCTCGTCGCCGTGATCCTGAATCATCAGATGCCCCGTAGGATATTCGCCGAAACCCTTCACCTTGGCAAATTTACTGGTAGCCACAACTGCCTTCCACTCAGGAGTTCCACGAGTGTACTCCACAATTTTAACCCCATTCAGGTAATGGGTAACCTTCTCTCCGCGAACTTCAATGCGCGCACGGTTCCACTGGTTTACACCATTGCTCCGCTTAACCGCCTGTGCCGGATCGAATTTCTGCGAATTCGCTGGAATCAAATCATACAAAGAAGCGAGTTTCCTGTTTCCGTTGATCCCCAGTTTGGCATCAGGATGCAGATCGTCATCCAAAATCTGGAATTCACAACCGATATTCGAATAAGTTTTTCCATCCGCATTAGGCTGGATAAAATATTTCAATCCCCCGTTGGCTCCCGGAGTGAAAATAAAATCAACCTCCCAAATGAAATTCTTGTATTCCTTCTGCGTCACGATATCACCGCCTCCTTTATTGTCTGGAAGATTAGCAATCAATATGTTATCTTTAATAGTCCAGCCTTTTTTAGGAACACTACCATCCCTGGCAACCAACCAGCCATTCATAGTCTTACCGTCCCACAACAGTTTCCAGCCGGCTTTTTCTTCCGCCTTGGTCAAAGTATTGGTCAGATAACTCACCTCAGGCGCATCCGTTTTTTTCTGTTCCTTCACCAGATCAGTCGTCAAAATCCTGATATTTCTCCAGCAAACGGTCTTGCCTTCGTCCTCTTTCCGCTGACCGATGCTGTGTACCTGCAAGGCAATCAATCCGGATGGCGTCATATCATCCACCAAATTGGCGCAAGCCACGCCGTTTAACCACGTTCTGATGGTGTTGCCGACACATTCTACCCGGTAACTGTTCCATTCACCATTCTTGTAGGCCTTCTTACCAGGAATATTGCACTCCATAGGATAAAGCCATCCACGACGAGCCTCATCATAAATACCTGCGGACCAACGTCTTTCAGAATCATCACACTCCACCTGATAACCATGCACCCGTCCTTCCTGGATTTTGGGATCGCTGATACTCCGAATCTGTACACCTGAATTAAGACCCTTGTCCATTTTCATATCGAATTCCAGGATGAAATCGCCATATTCTTTAGCGGCGGCCAGGAACGAATTCGGACTTCCTACCACGCTGGTTCCAATGATTACACCTTTTTCAACTTTATAGGCGGCCTTGCCATTGACCACCTTCCATCCATCCAAATCCTTACCATTGAACAGATTAACCCATCCTGTCTTCGCCCCGAACCCAGCCGAAGCAAACAGAAGCACTAACATCAACACACTAATCTTCTTCATTTGACTTATATATATTTAATTAAATTTCCAATGCTTGCTAAAATTAAGAACTTTTTTCCACACCCCTCCCGCTTTGGCACTTTTTCTGACGAAAATGAATTTCGCTATGTCACTGTCAATGGATCATTTCTATTCTATTTATATCTTTTACCATCCCGGACACTGAGCCAATGCCCGAAGAATTCATTATCTTTGAAAAAAAAAATGCAACAGTTTGTTGAAAAACGAAAAGAAGATTTAAAGCTTATTTGTCAGGCGCTTAAGATAAAAAGTCTTTACGCTTTTGGTTCTGTTGTGACAGATAAGTTCTCAGATAATAGCGATATCGATTTTTTGATTTCATTCGATGATAACATTTCTGTCGATGAATATACCAACAACTATTTTTTTCTTCATTACCGACTCAGAGAACTTTTCAAAAGGGAAATTGATATCGTAACTGAAAGAACATTATCAAATCCATACTTCATTGAAAGCATCAACGAAACTAAAGAGCTGATTTATGAAGCGTGAAATAAAGAAATGCCTTTTCGACATCAACACATCCATTGATTCTATCTTTGAATATTTAGATGGCAAAAATGATTTTTTTGAATACCAAAAGAACAAGCTGTTAAGAAGAGGTATAGAAAGGGAAATTGAAATAATTGGTGAAGCCATGGGGCGGATACTCAGGATCGATCCAGAATATAAGATTGAGAATTCCCGTCAAATAATTGATACCCGAAATTGGGTGATCCACGGATATGACAAAAGTTGATGATGTGATTATTTGGGGAATAGTCTCCATTCATATACCCAAATTGAAAAAAGAGATTGAATCTTTACTAGAAACTAAATAAAGCAAAACCAACTGTTCATCCGCTTCAGACGAAATGACCTGTAGTCCAAATTTTTCAAACCATATGCCCCCCTTTAATCCAAATCTCGATCCCGTCTGGCACGCCATCTACGTCCATTCCCGTGCCGAAAAGAAGGTACACGTCGAACTCAAACTCAAGGGCATCGAGTCCTTCCTCCCGCTCCAGCGCAGGCTCCGTCAATGGAGCGATCGCAAGAAATGGGTGGAGCTACCGCTGATTTCGGGATACGTCTTCGTGCACATTACCCGCAAGGAGTATGATGCTGTATTGCAGACTGATAATGTGATGCAATACGTCCGCTTCGAGGGAAAAGCCGCCGTAATCCGCGACCAGGAAATCGAAATGCTCAAGAGAATGCTCGGACAAAGTGACCTGGAAGTTGAAATTACCACCGATGATCTCCAACCGGGGATGTTGGTAGAAATCATTGCCGGCCCGATGATGGGAGTAAAAGGCGAACTCATCTCCTTTCGTGGTAACAACAAAGTCGCCCTCCGCATCGAGCCACTCGGGCTTACAGTGTTAGTCGAGTCACCCGAAAAGAATTTGATCATCATCCAGGAATAACCCGGATAAACTTTTCAATCATTTTTCCTACATTTGTTTGCAACTCTAATATCGTAACATCATGAAAGGCATCATCCTCGCCGGCGGCTCAGGTTCCCGCCTCCATCCGATCACCCTCGGTACCTCGAAACAACTGCTTCCGATCTATGATAAACCGATGATTTACTACCCGATGTCCGTCCTCATGCTGGCCGGTATCAGGGAAATCCTCATCATCACCACCCCCGAAGAACAGGCCGCCTTCATCCGCCTGTGCGGCGACGGATCCCAATGGGGCGTTGAGCTGAGTTACGTGGTGCAGCCCTCCCCCGACGGTCTTGCCCAGGCTTTCCTGCTCGGCGAATCTTTCATCGGCACGGACGATGTCTGCCTCGTGCTGGGCGATAATATTTTTTATGGTCACGGCTTCGTGGAACTTCTCCGCAAGGCCGTCGAGCAGGTCACCGATCACAAAAAGGCTGCCGTCTTCGGTTATTGGGTCAACGATCCGGAACGTTACGGCGTCTGCACCTTCGACGAGCACGAAAATGTGACCACGATAGAAGAGAAACCGCTTCAACCGAAGTCCAACTACGCCGTCATCGGACTCTATTTCTACCCCAATTCGGTGGTGGAAGTAGCCAAAAATATCAAGCCATCCCCTCGTGGAGAGCTTGAAATCACGACCGTGAACCAGGAATACCTCGATCGCAAACAGCTTAAAGTCGAACTCATGGGACGCGGTTACGCTTGGCTGGATACCGGCACCCACGAGTCTTTGCTCGAGGCTGGCTCTTTCATCGCCACCATCGAAAAACGTACCGGCCTCAAGGTCGCCTGCCTCGAAGAGATCGCCTTCCACAACGGATGGATCACTAAAGAACAACTCCTCACCCAGGGTAACCTCCTCAAAAAGAACCAGTACGGACAATATCTCCTTTCCCTCCTAACCTAATTAGAATCTACATTAATCACCAAAGGGTGGATGCAATCCACCCCAACACAAACCCATCTTCCCATTTTCTCATCTTCCCATCTTCCCATTTTCCCATTTTCCCATTTTCCCATTTTCCCATTTTCCCATCTTCTCATCTTCCCATCTTCTCATTTTCTCTCATATGACCTTCCAATCAACCTCCCTCCCCGGCCTGTTCCTGATAGTTCCAACCGTCTTCGGCGACGCCCGCGGCTATTTCTTCGAATCCTTTCAACAAGCCGAATTTGAGGCAACCATCGGAAAAGTAGAGTTCGTCCAGGACAATGAATCAAAATCCGGGTACGGGGTACTCCGCGGATTGCATTTCCAAAAACCACCCCATACGCAGGCAAAACTGGTGCGTTGCATTACCGGCTGCATCCTGGATGTGGTGGTCGACCTTCGCAAAGACTCTCCAACTTTCAAACAATCTTATGCGGTCGAGCTGAACGACGTCAATAAGCTGCAACTCTTTATTCCCCGCGGTTTCGCGCACGGGTTCGTGGTATTAAGCGACGAAGCCATCTTTTCCTACAAGGTCGATAACCTCTATGCCCCGGCACACGATGCCGGTGTAAAATTTGACGATCCTGAACTGCAGATAGACTGGCAGTTACCGAAGGAAGCCATCAAACTCTCCGCAAAAGATCAGCTCCTTCCGCTGCTAAGCGAAATGGAGCTTCCCGCATTTTAACCAAAGTGTAACCCCCGGGACTTGACCAATCGGCACGATTTTCGTATTTTTGTAAACCTAAGTTAATTCGCCTTCCGACCGGTCCGACATAAATAATCCGATATACCCATGTGCGCACAAGGCAATTTAACTGTTATATTTGATCAAAATATGCCCCTGCCCGATCACCCTCACCTGTGACTGAGCAGGCGAAGCATTCCCCAATTCTCAAACATTTGTTTTCGTGAGCACTAATATCGAAATGGTCGACCTCCTCTCTCAGCACAAAAAGCTGGAGCCCGAACTGATCGCCGTCCTACAACAAGTCATTGATAACTCGGCCTTTATCAAAGGAAAAGAGGTTGGCATATTCGAACAAAATCTCGCCAATTTTCTTCAAGTCAGTCAGGTAATCAGCTGTGCCAATGGCACCGATGCCCTTCAGATTGCCCTAATGGCCCTCGGACTGCAACCCGGCGACGAGGTCATCATCCCGGCATTTACTTATGTTGCTACCGCTGAAGTAATTGCCCTCCTTGGGCTCACTCCCGTAATGGTGGATGTAGAGGAAGAGACCTTCAATATTTCCCTTCCGGGGATAGCGGCGGCCATCACAGACAAAACCAAGGCGATCATCCCGGTGCACCTCTTCGGACAATGTTCCGACATGGAACCCATCATGGCGCTGGCACAAAAGCATGGATTATTTGTCATCGAAGACAACGCCCAGTCCCTTGGTGCCGAATATAAAATGAAAAAAGCCGGCACCATCGCCCATATCGGCTGCACCTCCTTCTTCCCGACCAAAAACCTCGGCTGCATGGGCGATGGCGGCGCCCTGATGACCAACGATCCAGCGTTAGCCGAAAAAATCAGGATGATCGCCAACCACGGACAGCAGAAAAAATACTATCACCAGGTCGTGGGCTGCAACTCCCGCCTCGACACCCTCCAGGCCGCCATCCTGAATGTCAAGCTACCCCATCTCAACCAATACCTCGATGCCCGCAAACACGCAGGAGTCTACTACCAAAATGCGCTGAAAGACTTTGAATACGGGACACTGCCAACCAATCAACCGGCATCGCCTCCAACATACAACCAGTTCACCATCAAAATAAAGAACGGATTAAGGGACCAGCTCAAGGATTTCCTGGCTTCCAAAGGGATACCAACCATGATTTATTACCCGCTTCCACTCTACAAACAGGAAGCCTTCAAAAAATATGTTGCAGAGGGGTTTTCGCTATCCTTCACAGAAAGACTCTGTCAGTCAGTCCTCTCCCTCCCCATCCACACCGAAATGACGGAGGAACAACTAAAATTCATCTCCGACATCCTGCTCAAATTCCACCCCTAACATTTTCTGAAAGAGCAAAACCTTTCGACAGCAAAGAACCTCCCGACTGGATCCGGGACCGGGGCCTCAGCAACCGGAGCCTCAGGGACCGGGGCCTTAGCGAACAAGGGCCACAGGGACCGTGAAAAATCGGTGCCATCCTATCCCTTGTCGAAGTCCCTTTTTAAAGTCCCTTGTTGAAGTCTCTTGTTGTTGGGTCGATGAAGATAAATTAAAAACACGGTAGTGCTATTTGAAAAACAGAGTTGCATAACTGCAATTCTCAATAATCAACACTCTATATATCAATATATTGAACATAACGTATATTTATTTTCCAATTTAACTCATTCACCGGCCCCTGGTCGAAAGAGCGTACTTCACGCAGTGCCTAAACTTTTCAAGTTTTTTATTATCTTTGGTAAAACAGCACAGATTTTACTATGAACTCTCCCGAAATCAAAGAATTTATATACCAGCACAGTAGCCTCTTTTGGTATACCCCGGAAGACAAAAAAGGAGACATCAGCCACGAATTCCTGGTTGAAAATATCCTCAACTATGGAAATTTGGATGATGTAAAAAAATTGATTCAACTCATAGGAATGGATCATTTGGCAGAAATTTTCAACAGCCTCCATGGCCGTAAAAAATTGAATTACTATCCTGAGATTTACAACTTTTTATCATTGCTTATTCAGCGATATGAACGTTCAGATATTTAATTGTAATCAATCCAGATTATTACCTCTGGTCAAAAAATTTCAAAAAGAATTTTATCTTGTTGGAGGGACTGCAGTAGCCCTGCATCTGGGACACCGGAGATCAATAGATTTCGATCTGTTTAAATTTGGGCCCATCAAGCCTAAAAGTATTATTCAAACTGTATCGGAATTTCAATCTGCTTATTTCGTCACACGAAGGGTTACTGAGCAATTAAACTTGACCATCCTGGATGTGAAATTTACCTTTTACCAATACCCTTTCAAAATTAATGCGACTGAAAAGCTTGAAGATATTCTCCGGCTGCCCGCACTTTTGGATCTTGCAGCGATGAAATTCTATGCTCTTGGGCGAAGATCTAAATGGAAGGATTATGTTGATATTTACTTTATTTTAAAGGAAAATCTCTCCATAAAAAAAATTTCAGAAAGGGCTACTGTGCTATTTGGACAATTATATTCAGAAAAATTATGTAGGGCTCAACTATGTTATTTCGATGACATCGATTACACCGAACCCATCGAATACCTGATTCAACCGGTACCGGATGAAGAAATAAGATCCTTCCTTCTGGACAAGGCAACCGACATCTGGGAACAATAATATTTCAAACTCTTCAAACGACCATAGTCCTATTGGCGCCCAGCGCAAACAATCGACATGCCTCCAGTATTCCCATCTTCCCATCTTCCCCATTTTCTCATCTTCCCATTTTCCCATCTTCCCATCTTCCCATTTTCCCATTTTCCCCTTTTCTCATCTTCCCATCTTCCCATTTCCTATGTCCAACTTCTACTCCCACCCCTCCGCCATCATCGATCCCGGCTGCACCATCGGTGAAGGCACAAAAATCTGGCACTTCTCCCACATCATGACCGGCGCAGTCATCGGCGAAAACTGTAACCTCGGACAAAACGTCGTCATCTCCCCCGAGGTCGTACTCGGCAACAACGTGAAAGTGCAGAACAACGTCTCCATCTATACCGGCGTCACCTGCGAGGACGATGTCTTCCTCGGCCCCTCCTGCGTCTTCACCAATGTCATCAACCCCCGCAGTGCGGTAAACCGTAGAGGCGAATATGCCAAAACTACCGTGAAACGCGGGGCCTCCATCGGTGCCAATGCCACCATCGTCTGTGGCAACGACATCGGCGAATTTGCCTTCATCGGTGCCGGCGCAGTCGTCACCAAATCTGTCGACCCCTACTCTCTGGTAGTTGGAAACCCTGCCATTCAGATCGGCTGGATCTCCGAATTCGGCATCCGCCTCCACTTCAATGACAGCGGCCACGCCACCTGCGCAGAATCCGGCGAACACTACCTCCTCAAAAACGGCACCGTCCAAAAAATCTAGCCACATTACCAATCGATTAACAAATAAATGATTACCGTCAACTCAAAAAACAATAGCCTTGTTCGTTTAACAGATGAACGGATTAATCATATAACAACAAATCATCCTGAAATAAAGAATTGCATATCCTGGATCCTTGAAACCATTGAAAGTCCGGATTTCATTATTGGAGGTGATTTTGGTGAGATGCTCGCAATAAAATTGTATGATAAAACACCGGTCACAAACGATAAGTATCTGGTTGTAGCCTACAAAGAAACAAGTACGATTGATGGATTCATTTTAACTGCCTATTTTAGCAGAAGTATTAATAAAAAAAGACGAATATTATGGAAACCTTAAATATAGCAGAGAAGAAAGATAAAATCAAATGGGATTACGATGCTGAAGCAGATGTTCTTTATATCTCATTTGGAAATCCCAAAAATGCAGAAGGTGTTGATATAGGAGACGGAACAATAGTAAGGATCCAATCAGACTCAAGAGAAATCATTGGATTTACGATCCTTAATCCGTTGCATCGGACTTTATCATCATTATCGGGGAAGAAACATCTGAATCGAAAAAAGAGAATTTCAATCTCACTTGGACCAAAAGCAGCACCGGCTGGTGCAGATTAGTATTCTGCCGTACATAAATGGAATTTGCACAAATTGACTTGGCTGAAATTCAAAGCATTCCAAACTCCCCAAGCGTCCTGCCTTTCGCCTTAATTATTTCTACGGGACTCTTGAAGCATACCTTAAACTAATTCTGGACGAAGCAAACTGCCAGAAAAAATTTGATCTCCTCCTTTTGAATGAAACTGATATTCCTGGTAGCTGATTTACACCTGTGGGGCGGCGGAGAACGGGTGGCCGTATTAATGGCCAATCACTACGTTGCCAAAGGCATAGAGGTGACCCTGCTCTCCGTTGGAAAGCCGGACGGCGACTTTCGCTTTGTCATCGATCCCCGGGTAAAAGTGGATTATCTAAGTGTTAATCTCAAAAGTGGATGGAAACTCTTCAGAAAAATTGAATCCATCATAGCGACCAGAAGATTTTTTAAAGCCCAAAGAACCAGACAAAAAACAGCAATTGCCCCTGGAATCAAGAATCCCAACAATCGATCATTTTTGCTAAGCATCGGCAATTATCCGATCATCCTCTCCGCACTGGTTCCCAGATCGGAACAGCTCAAAACGATCGGTTGCCTTCATTCGCAATATCATGCCAGCAGGCACATCTGGAAGTTCCTCAGGTGGCTGCTTTACCCCCGACTGGACCTACTGGTTTCCCTGACCCAAAAGGATCTGCCCCGACTAAAAAAACACAACCCTCAGGTAAGGGTCATCCCCAATCCGTTGACTTTCTACCCGGAGCAACCTGCAGAACTCAAAAACAAGATCATCCTGGCCGTGGGCCGAATCGATTTCCTCAAGGGTTACGACCTGATGCTGGAGGTTTTTGAGCGGTTTTGCAGGACTAACCCCGATTGGCACCTTCGAATCATCGGAGACGGCCCCCTAAAAGCGGAAATTGAAAGAATTGCCGAAAAAAAAGGCCTCTCCGACCGGTTCACCATCTTTCCAGCCTCCAATAATATCGAAAAGGAATACCTCGAAGCTTCCATCTTCCTGATGACCTCCAGATCAGAAGGTCTTCCCATGGTACTTCTCGAAGCCCAAGCCTGCGGACTGCCCATCATTGCCTTCGACTGCGAAACCGGTCCAGCCGAAATTATCCATCATTATAATAGCTCAGATCCAATTCCTAAGAGCTCGGATGGATTTGTAATCCGTCCGTCCAGCCCGGTTGGAACTCCTTTCAACTCAGATGGATCACCTTGCAGCTCGGATGGATCTCCTTGCAGCTCGGATGGATTTGCAATCCGTCCGCTTGAGACTACACTTGATTCGTGCCCGGATGGATCTCCATGCAGCTCGGATGGATTTGCAATCCGTCCGCTTGAGCCTGCGCCTGAGACCCCGCTTGAGCCGTGCCCGGATGGCCCCAGCTCGGATGGATTTGTAATCCGTTCGTTCGACATCAACGAAATGACCACCAAACTGCTCGAACTCACCTTTAACCCCGCTCTTCGCAAATCCCTCTCCACCGCCGCCCGACAAAACGTAAAACGATTTCTCCCGGAAATAGTCTTCCGCCAATGGGACGAAGTATTTCAGACGTATGGATAAACTTGTCAGCATCATAGTCACCAGCTACAACCATCTGGAATACCTGCCTCAACGGATGGAAAGCCTTCTGGCCCAGACTTATCCCCACACCGAAATTATTGTGGTTGATGATGGCTCCGGCGACGGAAGTCAGGAATACTTAAAGAAATTCAAGGATCACCCAAATATCCGTCTCTTCCTGCACGAAAGCAACCAGGGATACGTGCATGCCTCAAATTATGGTGCCGGTAAAGCGAGCAGTGAATTCGTCATCTTTGCCGAATGTGACGATTTCTCCCACCCCGATCAGATCGCCCTTCTCTATCAGGCTATCACTACTAACCATAACGTTGGAGTGGTGTTCTCCGAAAGCAACCTGGTAGACGAAAAGGGAATAGTACAAGGCAGTGATTATCAGTTTAGAAACAAATCCTTTCAGAAATTATGTCAGGGAGATCAATTAATCCCCGGAAAAGTGGCTCAGAGATTGATGCTGCTTACCAACCTTATTCCCAACATGAGCGCCGCGATGTTCAGGAAATCCCGGTTCGAAATCATCGGCGGACTCTCAGAAAAATACCGGCTGAGTGCCGATTATGATTTTTGGATTCGAATGGCCGGGGTGACCGATTTTTATTACCTGAAGCAACCGCTGAACAACTTCAGAAGTCATGTCGATGCTGTGAGAATCAAACAGGGAACTTCTGTTCAATTAATAGAAAAAATTGAAATAATCGCTCCGCTAAAGAAAGGAATAAAACTGAGTCGGAAGGAAATAGTGGAAATACAACTGAATCTGGGAGATATGTGGCTGAATTATGCAATAAGTGAATTGGACTCCTTCCTTAAATCCTTTGTCACGGTATTAAACAAAACCTTGCGTCTAGAACCATTCTTACTGCTGTTTCTGCTGATAAACTGTCCCATAAAGTTATTCAAAAAAATCGCCAAACTGGTAAGTAGCTGATAATGAATATTCCAGAAATATCCGTCATCATGCCCGTCTATAATGCGGAGAGTTACCTGAAAGAATCAATTCAGAGCATTCTTAACCAGACCTACACAAATTTCGAACTGATCATATGTGACGATGGATCGACGGATCGCTCTCTGGAAATTATCCAGGCCTTCCGGGATGAACGAATCAGAGTCATCCGAAATGAACAGAATCTGGGTATACCTCTTACCCTCAATAGGTTAATTGAAGCCTGCCTGGGAAAGTACATTGCCCGGCAGGACAGTGACGATATTTCCCTGCCCAAAAGATTGGAAAAACAGGCTCGCTTCCTGGAAAAAAATCCGCAAGTGGGACTCTGCGGCACCAACTTCATCACCTTCGGCCACAAAAACATACGAAGGTTGATGCCTCAAAAGGATGAGGAGATCCGGGCCTTCCTGCTGATCAACAATCCAATCTGTCAGCCCACCATCATGGTCAGGAAGACCTGCCTGACCAAACCCTACGACCAGGCCTATGACCTGTCAGAAGACTATGCACACGGTTATGAGCTATCGAAAATCACTAAACTTGCCAACCTGCCCGATGTCTTGCTGAAATATCGCTGGCACGGAACCAATATCAGCCTCACAAAAGAGCAAATAATGATCGAAAATGCCAATCAAATTCGGGCTAACATTTTTCGCGAAACCCTCGGCTATGACATCACTGAGCAAGAAACCAGGCTCCTGAGATTAGCCACAGACTCCAACCTAACAGATTTAAACCAATTGGTGCTCCTCGAAAAATTTCTCAAGAATATCCAACTAAAGAACAAGATATCAGTATATTACAATGAGCAGGCGCTAAACAATTTAAGTTTTCACTTTTGGGCTTCCGCCTGTATGAAATTCAAAGGAATCGGCCAAGCGAAAAAGATCCGCTTAATGATGAAGTCAGAACTGTTCTCTGGAAGCTCCTTGCTCCACGACCTCTCCTTCAGACATTTGCGTACAGTCTTTCTAAACCTGATGCAGAAGTCTAACACTAAAACGGAAGTCTTAACATGATCCAAATCGGACACAAAGATCTATTCTGGAATTACGGGGCTACCTTTCTGAAAATTGCCTCGTCTATCCTGCTACTTCCCTTTATCCTGAGGATGATGCCGCCTGAAATGGTTGGAATCTGGACCATCTTCATGACCATCACCTCCTTCTCAGCACTGCTCGATTTTGGCTTCAATCCCTCCTTCACCCGAAATGTGACCTATGTTTTTAGTGGCGTCTCCAACCTGAAGACTACCGGGGTAGAGGCAATCACAAAAGAAGAAAAAACCATTGATTTTGGACTTCTCAAGGGGATTATCCGGACAATGCAGGGATTCTACCTGAGGATGGCTATCATCCTGTTCCTGCTGCTGACTTCCCTGGGCACCTGGTACGTTCATGAATTATTGAAGAATTATCACGGCGATCAAAAAGAAGTCTATCTGGCCTGGGGACTACTTTGCATCATCAATACTTACAACCTCTATACCTTATATTATGATGCCCTGCTGCAAGGCAAGGGACTGATTAAAAAGTCCAAACAGATTGTAATCGTCGGGCAATTGGTCTATCTGGTGATTGCTGCATCCCTGATCATGAAAGGCTTCGGCTTGGTGGCAATCGTCTCTGCCCAGGCAGCCTCAGTGTTCATCATCCGGTTCTTGTCTTACAGATCCTTCTTCACAACCGAAATCAGACAAAAACTGCACGCTGCCCTAAGCCGCTCCAAAAAAGAAATTCTGAAGGCAATCTCCCCTAATGCCATCAAGATCGGACTCACAACGCTGGGAAGTTTTTCCGTTCAGAAATCCGCCATCGTAATCGGTTCCATGTATCTTCCATTAAAAGATATCGGATCTTATGGCATCACCCTGCAACTCATCTCCATCCTGGCAGGAATCGCCTCCATCTATACGGCCACCTATGCGCCCAAAATTGCACATCTACGTGTATCACAGAATATTGCATCCATCAGGAAGCTTTATTTGAATGGGTTGGTGATACTGGTATTGACCTATCTGGCTGGAGGATTAACCCTGGTACTACTTGGGAGTGGCGCACTGAATCTGATCAAAAGTCAGACACAACTCTTGCCGGTCACGTTAATTGCTGTAGCGCTAATCATCTCCCTACTGGAAAGCAACCATGCCATTGCAGGTGGTATTTTACTGACCAACAATGAAGTACCCTTTTTTAAGGCATCTCTCTTTGCAGGAGCGACCACTATACTTTTGGTTCTGCTCCTTTTGAATTTTACAACCATGGGGATTTGGGCGATGATTCTGGCTCCCGGTATCGCCCACCTGTACAACAACTGGAAATGGCCTTATGAAGTGGTCAAACAATTGAACATCAAATTCAGTCACCTTCTTTTCATCGATTTAAGATAAGTCCGCAGAGTAAAAAAATGAAAGGAGAACAAATAACTGCCTGCTCCATTTGTGGAGGCCAACCCGGGCTAAAACACGGGTTCTGCCCCGGATACCAACAACCTGACACTTATCAGATATATCATTGTAGCCATTGTAATACGGCTTTTGCATTGCCCAGGCATGCAACAGACGCTCTTTATGAAACCATTTACAAGCTTTCAGACAAAATTCCCGGTTATGAGCGCTACCACAGATATACCCGGGAAATAAAGGATCACAACAACCCTTTGGAATATCTTGCGCAAGCCGAGGAAGCCTACTGGGGAGTAAAAGTAGCGCTTCAGCAACTGGTCAAAGACAAGTCATCCACGACTATTCTGGAGATTGGCAGCGGACTGGGTTATTTAACTTATGCGTTAAATCAGGCAAAATATAACGTCCTGGGATTGGACATATCGCAAACTGCAGTCGAACGAGCCATTAATAATTTCGGCGCTCATTACCTCTTCACGGATCTATTTGAGTACGCAACAACTCATCCTGCAACCTTCGATGTCGTAATCCTGACTGAAGTAATGGAACACGTTGAAAATCCATTGGCTTTTATCACAGCTCTCAACAAACTTTTGAAACCAGGTGGTCATGCGATCATTACCACCCCCAACAAATCCTTCTATTTCAAGGACATCCTTTGGTCTACCGAACTCCCACCTGTCCATTTCTGGTGGTTCAGCGAAACTTCAATCACCCGGTTAGCCAATCATGCAGGCATGCAAATATCCTTCATCGATTTCTCTGCCTTCTATCAAAACAGGTATCTGGCTATTGACATGAAAAAACTTTCCTGCAGCCCCCCGCAACAGCCAGTATTAAATCAAAGCGGAGAATTAATCAAGAGTAATAACCATCTAAATAAACACTCCAATTCTCCAATCCGGGCGATGCTTAGTGAAATTCCCATTCTATTAAAACTATACCGAAGAATTAAAGCATCTTTCAACAAGAATTTGGTTGTCTGCTCCCTCCGTGGCCCCATCCTATGCGCTATATTGCAAAAACCTCAAGATTTTTTTGCCCCTTAATCACTTGAAATCCTGCAATTTTTCATTCTTAATTCTTCATTTTTTATTTCTTCAAAAAAAAATTCACTATTCTCTGTTCTGTTTTCACAATTTAATGAGTACTTTTGTTACTCGATAACCTACCTTATCATGCTGGAGAACCTCATAACGTCTAAAACACGCGTAAAGTTGCTATTGAAATTCTTTCTCAATAGCAGCACCCAAGCCCATCTGCGCGGGTTAGAAAGCGAATTTGGCGAATCGACCAATGCCATCCGCCTGGAACTCAATCGTTTTGAGCAGGCTGGCATGCTCACCTCCCACTTGTCAGGTAATAAAAAGATTTTCTCTGCCAATCCGTCCTACCCGCTCTTCCCGGAGATTCAGACCCTTTTGCGCAAGCACCTGGGTATCGACCAGGTCGTGGAGCAGGTCTTCGAAAAGCTGGGAGAGGTGGACGAGGTGTATCTGACCGGCACCTTCGCCTGCGGACTGGAGAGTCCAAACATAGAAATAGTCCTTGTAGGTAGTTGTGTGGATACCAATTACCTCGAAAATCTGATTGATAAAGCGGAGGTACTGATTAAAAGAAATATCATCTATAGCCTGCTGAGTAAAGGGCAGTTTCAGGAGCACTTTGCAGGTCTGGGCGCAAAAAAAATACTGCTGCTTTGGCAGCAAGTCAACTAGGCAATTGATCGGTTCGAACCGAATACTTGCCTCATTTTATTTATTTAGACCATCTTGGGACCAGTTACAACCTGGGACTGAGAGGGCGGAGCACGGCCGGAGCGAAAATAAAGGATGACCCGAATACTGATCGATGGCCGCCTGCTGACTGACAATCCAACCGGAATCAGTCGGTATACAAGAGAAATTATTCAAGCACTTTCAGAAAAATATGGCAAAGATAACATAACCGTGCTTGTCAGTAAAAATCTAAGATTCAAGCCCGATGGCCACATTGTTGAAACAAAATTAAAACCCTATAACCCGCTACATTTCTTTCTGTTTCCATTTTTCATCAACAGACTGGAATTTGAGACCTACTATTCCACATTTTATTCGGGGCTCTATTTTCTAAGAGCCAAAAGAAAACAGATCCTCACGGTACACGATCTGATGTACCTGCGAATCGAAAAATATTTTTCAAATTCCGCTCCCTGGAATTGGCTTTCAACTGCCATGATGAATGGAATTGTCAGATTGAGCCTGAGAGCCAGCGATCTGGTCATCAGTGTCTCGGAAACTACCCAAAAAGATTTAGAGGAAATTTTCCATCAGGATTCCGTGGTGATTGGCGAAGGGATCAATCAATTGGAGGAAAGACCAGCAACTGCAGAACCTTTGATGAAAAGATTACAACTTGAAAAGGAAAAATATTTTCTCTACGTTGGCAACTTCAGAAAACAGAAAAATACAGGCTTCCTGGTAGAAGCGTTTTTGAAAAGTAATTCGCCACACAAACTGGTCATGGTTGGCGAAAAAATGAAGCCACAAAGAGATCGACCCAACATCATTTATACAGGCATACTGCCAGACCACGAGATTCAGGCACTCTATCAAAATGCGCTGGCCTTTGTCCTGCCATCGCTTTATGAAGGATTTGGATTACCCATCCTCGAGGCATACGCTGCCGGAACAAGGGTATTCTCTTCCAACCGCGGCGCCCTTAAAGAATTTCGGGATCTGAAAATCAGTTACTTTTCACCCGTGGACCCCAATGAATTGGTATATCTCCTGCAAAACGCGGCTAACATCCCCAGGCAAACTGCAAGTGATATCGATCTGACCAGGGACAAGTACTCCTGGAAAAAGCAAACAAACAAATTACTGGATTCAATTGAATCGCTGAGGAGTACTTTTCCAACCAATACATGAAGATTACCGCAAGCATCGTACTTTTTAAGACAGATCCGTCAGAACTAAAAAAGGTCTTTCAATGCTTTTGCGACGCGAACATCAACTTTCAATTATTCTTAATAGACAACTCTCCGGACGATCGGCTCAGAAATATCATTATCGACGAAAGAGTCACTTACCAGTTTCAGGGCAAAAATTTAGGATACGGGCGGGGGCATAATATTGCCATAAGGAAAGTTCTTGATTCATCTGAATTTCACCTGGTTCTTAATTCGGATGTTTCTTTTGGACCAAATGTACTACACGCTTTGGTGGGTTACACGAAGGAGCATACGGAGGTTGGACTAATTATGCCAAAGGTTCTTTTTTCCAATGGAGAAATTCAATATGTGTGCAAGCTGATACCCACACCAATAGATTTAATCCTGCGCAGATTTCTTCCCGACAGATTCTTACAAAAAAGGAAAGAGAAATTTGAACTTGCCTTTACCGGCTACGATCAAATCATGAACGTACCCTATTTGTCCGGTTGTTTCATGCTCTTAAGTACAAAGGCATTAAAAGAGATCGGGCTATTTGATGAACGATTTTTTCTCTATCCTGAAGACCTGGATCTGACCAGAAGGATCCACCAAAAATACCAAACAGTTTTTTACCCGAAGGAGTCCATCATTCACTACCACGCCAGGGAATCTTATTACGACCGGTATCTGACATTCGTCCATGCAATTAACATGATTAAATATTTCAATAAATGGGGATGGGTTTTAGATTCAACCAGAAGAAAGACCAATCGTTCTGTTTTGAAACAATTAAACTCTTCCAATTAATTCCTTGATGAGAAATACGGCCGTCATAGGTGGGAGTGGATTTATCGGAACCAAACTGATTGAGCTCATGGGAGCCGATCATTGTTACAACATCGACAAAAACCCAAGTGAAAAATTCGGCGGCATCACTACAATTCAGGATATACGGGAAACAAATCTTGAAAATGCCCTGAGAGAGGGGACCAAGACTGTCATTCTTTTGGCGGCCGAGCATCGCGATGATGTTACGCCTCATTCTCTTTATTATGATGTAAACGTCAAAGGGACTGCCAATGTGCTGGAAGCCATGGATCATAAAGCGATTGTGGATATGATCTTCATCAGTTCAGCAGCCATCTATGGACTCAACAAGAAAAATCCGGATGAGTTGTTTCCACCCGATCCGTTTAGTCATTATGGGAAAAGCAAGCTGCAAGCAGAACATTTGCTCCAAGAGTGGTATCAACAAGACACTGAAAACCGGTCCCTGACCATCATCCGTCCTTCGGTGGCATTCGGAGAGAACAACAAGGGAAACGTGCACAACCTGCTTCGTCAGATAGCTTCCGGAAAATTTTTGATGGTGGGCCGGGGCAACAACCGAAAATCCATGGCCTATGTGGGTAATGTGGCAGCCTTCATAAAGTTCAGTTACCAGACCCATACCAAAGGGTTTAACCTATATAATTACACCGACAAACCCGATCTTACCATGAATGAGCTGGTGGATCAGGCCGAGGAGAGTCTCTCCCGTAAACTGCCTTCACTGAGGCTTCCCTATTGGATGGGATTAATCGGTGGATATGCCTTTGACTTTCTTACCTGGATGACCGGAATAAAATTCCCGATCAACAGCGTCCGGATCAAGAAATTCTGTGCCACTACCCAATATGATGCCACAAAAGCTCACAACTCCGGCTTCATGGCCCCTTTCACCCTGGCCGAAGGCCTCGATATCACATTGAAAAGCGAATTTAAGTGAGGTATTTCCTTTTATTATTGTTGGCAATGGTTCTCCTCTCTTCACAAAGAACGACTGCTCAATCCATCCCCGTCGGTACCCCCGTCATGGAAGACTATTACCGCCGCCAACAACTCTTAGGAAACATTGACTCCACCATCTCCTTCACCTCCCGCCCTTTCTTCTCATCTTCTCATCTTCCCATATTCCCATCTTCCCATATTCCCATTTTCTCCTCTTCTCATCTTCCCATTTTCCCATCTTCCCATATTCCCATTTTCCCATCTTCCCATCTTCTCAGTTCCCAGCTCCCATCTTCCCATCTTCCCATTTTCTCATTCTCCCTCCTCCCAATCACCTGGCAGCAACAATACAACACCCACCACCCATATTCTCTCAACGACGGCGAGATGATTCCTGCCCGCGGATATCAAACCCTTTTCTCCGCAGGAGTGTTCATAAAAGCAGGGCCACTAACTTTGCAGTTGCAGCCTGAATACGTCTACGCCGAAAACAAAATCTTCGATGGCTTTGGCTGCGGCATCGGACAAAAATACCAGGTCTGGATCGAATACTACAAGTTCCTCAACACCATCGACCTTCCTGAGCGCTTTGGAGATAAACCTTACAGCAAGCTCTTCTGGGGACAAAGCAGCCTCCGACTAAACTTTGGAGCCTTCTCAACAGGAATCTCCAATGAAAATATGTGGTGGGGACCGGGTATGCGAAACTCACTATTGATGTCCAATACGGCCGGAGGTTTTTTACATTTTACCTTCAACACTACCCGTCCAATCAAAACCAGGATTGGTTCTTTCGAAGGACAAATTATTGCCGGGCGTCTGAATGGATCGGGATATCCGCCCCTAAAACTTCCGGAAAATTTGACAAATTATAATCCTTATATGCCTTACACACCCAAAAGAGATGACTGGCGTTACATCAACGGAATGGTGGTTACCTACCAGCCTAAATGGGTGCCCTATCTGTTTATGGGACTCACCAGATCCTTTATGGTTTACCACGAAGATATGGGGAACTTTCCGGTCATTTCACCTGTTGCCAAGAAGAATCAAAACGGGGCAACCGAAACCTCCACCGGCGGGAACCAACTCCGGTCGATTTTCGCCAGGTACATTTTGCCGAATGAGCATGCAGAAGTATATTTTGAACTGGGCAGGGACGATCTTTCCTATAACCTTCGGGATCTTCTGCTGGAACCCGAATATACCCGTGCCTATATCATCGGTTTTCGTAAGCTGTTCCTGCTTAACCAGTTAAAAGACAGATATCTTCAGTTCAATGTGGAGCTGACCCAGATTGAACAAAACACCACCAATACCGACCGCTCGATTCCTTATTTTTATACACACACCGAGGTATCGCACGGCTATACCAATCGCGGCCAACTCCTCGGAGCCGGTATCGGACCAGGATCAGATATGCAAAACATGGAAGTAAGTTATCATCATGGTCTCACCAAAATTGGCTTTCAAGTCGAACGCTTCGTGCAAAACAACAACTTTCATTACATAGCCGTCAAAGATATCCGTGCCAATTGGGTAGACATCAATTTTGCTTTGGTGGGTGAGTACAATTATAAAAACTTCATCTTCAGCGCCAAGGCCGAGATGATCCGCTCCATCAACTACGAGCACATCTACGATCCCATCCCCAACAGCACGGAAACCTTCTGGAAACCCGGCAAAGATATTTACAACTACCAGGTCCATCTTGGAATCTCGTACCGTTTGTAGTCTCTCGGGCATTTAATCAATTGTAATTCTGAATTTTCCTTTGATCCAACCTTATTCACATAAGCTTATTTTACTGATAACTTCAATGGCGTTGTCTTCAATAGCGCTGGCTCAATCCATCCCCGTCGGCACTCCAATTATGGAAGACTATTACCGTCGCGAACAACTATTAGGAAATCTCGACTCCACCATCTCCTTCGTCTCCCGACCACTATTCTCTGGTTTCAACTCTCAGCTCTCATCTTCTCATCTTCCCATATTCCCATCTTCTCATCTTCCCATATTCCCATCTTCCCATATTCCCATTTCCCCATCTTCCCATCTTCCCCTTTTCTCATTTTCCCCCCTTCCCTTTACCTGGAATCAACAATGGAACTCCCATCATCCCTATTCGCTAAATGATGGTGGAATGATCCCTGCACGTGGTTACCAAACTCTTGTAAGCGGTGGCTTCTTCGCCAAACTCGGCCCCTTCTCCATTCAACTCCAACCCGAACTGGTCTGGGCAGAAAACAAACCCTTCGAAACATTTCGCCCCGAGGAAAAAACCCCAGGTCAAAGAGCCGCTTACAACGCATTTCATAGTGTGATAGATTTCCCTGAATCTTTCCCCGGACAACCATACAAAAAAGCCTTCTGGGGACAAAGCTCCATCCGCCTTACTTTTGGCCCCATCTCAGCTGGAATCTCATCTGAAAATCTTTGGTGGGGACCCGGCATTCATAATGCCCTTCTAATGACCAACAGTGCGGCTGGATTCAACCACGGGACAATCAATTCGGTCAGACCCATTGGGTCATTTATCGGAAGCTTCGAAGGTCAGATAGTCGGAGGCAAACTCGAATCATCCAACAGTCCCTTCGAGGTGGGAAAACGCAACGACTGGCGATATTTCAGCGGCATAGTACTTAGTTATCAGCCTCGGTGGGTCCCTGGACTATTTCTAGGTGGAACGCGCAGTTTTCTTATTTACAACTTGGATATTTCAAGCGGATTCGTTGGTAATTTCCCCGTTTTCGAACCCAATACAAAAACAAACAAATATGGAGCAGATGGGAGCGTCAAACCGGATGATCAACGAATCTCCGTCTTTGCCCGTTGGGTTCTTCCAAAAGATCATTTCGAGGCATACTTTGAATTTGGACATGAAGATGGAAATTACAACACCAGGGATTTTCTGGTTCAAATCGATCACACCAGAGCCTATATCCTCGGATTCAGAAAACTGTTCAATCTTAATCAGGCAGATAAAAGTTACATAGCCTTTAACTTTGAAATGACCCAACTCGAACAAAATATGATGGATAAAGATAGAGCCGCAGCCTATTTCTATTCACACGGCCAAATTCCCCAGGGTTATACGAATCAAGGTCAAATGTTGGGAGCAGGGATTGGTCCCGGAAGTAACATGCAGACAACCTCGTTGACTTGGGGCAAAGGGTTAAAAAGTATTGGGGTTCAAATTGAAAGGTATGTCCATAACAATGACCTCTATTACCAATTCAGCAAAGACCCTCGTGGACATTGGGTGGATATTAGCCTGGCAGCCTTGGGTCAATGGGATTACAAACACTTTCTTCTCTCGTCCAAATTCGTACTGATAAGATCCCTAAATTACGAATACAACTTCCAAACAATTCCGGCCGACTCAACCCAATACTGGGCTCCAGGCACAGATATTTATAACTTTCAAGGCAGCTTAAGCATCAGCTACCTTTTCTGAAAAATTCAAAATCCATTCAGATGAAGCACATTCTCTTTTCCCTCTTACTCTTTTTCATAGCCACGACTCTAACAGCTCAGCAACTGCCCGTCAACCCTGCCACTGTTGATGTAGGTAGCCTTAGCGACGCGCAGATCCAGCGAATCATCTCTGAGATGCAATCTCGAGGCCTGACTCAGGATCAGGCTATTGCAATGGCCAAAGCCCAGGGCGCCTCCCAGACACAAATCGATCAGCTTACCACCCGCATTCAGCAGCTGCAAGCCGGGGGAGGGATTATACCAGGAACTACTCCCGACAAAGGGACAGAAACATTTCAACCAAAGCAAACCTCCAAAAAGAAAGAAATCGCAGTCTCTGAAAAAACAAAGAAAATCTTCGGTTACCAACTCTTCAATTCCGATAAACTCACTTTCGAACCTGATGTAAATATCCCAATTCCCCAAAACTACACACTGGGGATAGGAGATCAGATCACCATCAACGTATGGGGAGCCTCACAACAGAAATACCAACTGACCATCGACAAGAGCGGCACCATCAACATCCCGGATGTGGGACCGGTCAACCTCAGAGGCATCTCTTTCGAAACCGGAAAATCCCTGATCAAAAGTAGGTTGATGGATATCTACAATGGCATGACTGGCCAATCTCCCAACACATGGGCTGAGGTGACACTCAGTGGAGGCCGCTCGATTAAAATCTCAGTAATCGGAGAAATCAATGCCCCCGGCACCTATACACTACCCGCGACTGCCACGGCCTTCAATGCCCTCTACCTATCCGGTGGACCCAATGAAAACGGCTCCTTCCGGGAAATCAGGTTGATCCGCGACGGAGCAACAATCAAAATCATCGATGTTTACGATTTCCTGATCAATGCCGACCCTACTGCTAATGTT
Source organism: Prolixibacteraceae bacterium (assembly GCA_037137375.1). Classification (GTDB taxonomy): domain Bacteria; phylum Bacteroidota; class Bacteroidia; order Bacteroidales; family Prolixibacteraceae; genus CAINVV01. The sequence continues at coordinate 25,350 of JBAXKJ010000031.1, read as the reverse complement.
CAGCTGCGCGAACAAGACATCCTATTTGTTCCTAATTACAAAACAAGGGTAGAAATAGCGGGAGAAGTCAAACAGAAGGGCTATTTCGAAATAAAGGAAAACGAAAAACTGACTAATCTTTTGAAATTTGCCGGTGGCCTTTCCGACAAGGCTTATTCTCGCTCTCTTACAATTCTTCGCAATAACGACAAGGAACGAGAAGTAAGGAATGTGGCAGCAGCCAACTTTGCCACTTATGCTCTTCAAAACGGTGATTTTGTAAAAGTCGACTCCATTCTTAACCGCTTTAGCAACAGAGTCTCTATTACGGGTGCTGTTTTCCATCCGGGAAATTTCGAACTCACACCAGGGATGAAACTTTCCGACCTGATCAAAAAATCCGACGGACTAAAGGAAGAAGCCTTCATGAACCGTGCCCTGATTAGTCGTCGCAAAACAGACAATACTATGGAAAACATCTCCTTCGATCCAAAACAGGTTCTCAACGGCAGTTTTGATCCAGAACTTCAAAAAGAAGATGTTGTTCAGATTCAGTCTATTTTTGATCTACGCGAGTCCCAAACCATCATCATCTCAGGAGAGGTAAATAAACCTGCCACTTTTGAATACATCGACAGCTTAACTTTGGGTGATTTGATTTTCAAAGCAGGTGGATTTAACGAATCTGCCGACCCCACTGGGATTGAGATCGTCCGCAAGCTTAACTATGAAGAGGCTGCCAAGGTTTCCAATAAATTAAACGAAGTAATTAAATTCTCCCTAACTAGAGAGCTTAAACTCGCCCCATCAGATGCAGCCTTCAAGCTAAAACCCTTCGATGAGGTCTTTGTACGCCGTGCCCCTGGAAATATCATATCCGGTACCTTTACTATTTCAGGAGAAGTCGCCTTTACCGGGACTTATGCCATTACCAATAAGCAGGAACGCGTTTCTGATGCCATCAACCGGGCAGGCGGATTGATTCCCGAAGCATATTTACCGGGAGCTACGCTAACCCGGACAATCAACCTGACTCCGGCGGAGATCGCAGCAAAAAAAGCATTGATAAAAAAGGATACCACCATCAATCTCGCCTTCATTGCAGATACGGAATCGAATCAGGTTGGCATCAATTTTGTTAAAATAATGGCCAATCCGGGTAGCAGCATCGACCTTTTACTTCAACCAGGCGACGTCATCCATATTCCTAAACTCCTGCAAACCGTAACAGTGTCAGGAAATGTAATGAATCCGATTTCCATGACGTATGAGAAAAATTTATCCGTAAAAAATTACATCGGCATGGCCGGAGGTTATGGCGAAAGATCCAGGAAATCGAGAACCTACGTGATCTATCCCAACGGCACTACCGCCACCACCAAAAGGTTTATCTTCAGAGTGAATCCCAAAATAATGCCCGGATCCGAAATCATCGTCCCCAAGAAACCCGAAAGGAAAGATGATGTCATGAAATGGGTCTCCATTGGCAGCGCCCTCAGCTCCCTTGCCGTATCAATTATTATGGTGAAAAATATACTCAATCTCTGATAGAAATACCTTTTTGCTGGTGCGGATCTGCAATTCCGCACCCCATTTGTTAAATTCGTTACCTACTGTAAGTCGCAATAGTTCTTGAAATCCTATTAAAATGGCAGATCAAATACCCCCAAACACATCCGACTCTGATGAGATCGACCTATTAGCATTAGCAAAGACTTTATGGAATGGTCGAAAAATCGTCTTTAAATCCATCCTGATCTGCGGCGTAATTGGATTAATCGTTGCCCTCACTTCCCCAAATGAGTTTATTGCTACCACCATTATGGTACCTTCAAGCAGTGATGCTTCATCCAAACTAGGTAGCTTAGGTGGATTGGGAGGTTTAGCGGCTATGGCAGGTATCAATCTAAATACTTCGATTGGCAGTGATTTATCGCCATTGGTTTATCCTCAAATTGTCGCAAGTGTGCCTTTTCAATTAGAACTGATGAAAACGCCCATCAAGTTTAAAGGATTAAAGGAACCCGTCACTTTTTACCACTATTATACCGATATAAAAAAACCAAATCCCATTCTCAAGTATACTTTGGGATTACCGGGTATGATTCTGAAAACCATCAAAGGACAAGATTTTGACCAGAATCGCATGGCAGGGAACAATGAACCAATTTCACTGACAGACAAACAACGTGACGTTCGTTTGATCTTATCCGACTTGGTTTCCCTTAATGTAAATCCCAAAGAGGGGGTTTTAACATTATCCGCCACCATGCCGGAGGCCTTGGCCTCAGCCCAATTGGGCCAACGCGCACAAGAATTACTTCAACAATACATTACCGAATTCAAAATCAAAAAAGCTAAAGCCAATCTCGATTTTATCCAACAACGATTCGACGAAACCACCAAAAAATTTGAAGCCGCTCAGGAAAAACTCGCCTCCTTCCGCGACCGCAACAAAAGTGTGACCTTAGCCACTGCAAGAACAGAAGAAGATCGATTAACAAGTCAATACAACCTGATTTACAGCATCTATTCTGAATTAGCAAAACAATTGGAGCAGGCAAAAATACAGGTTAAGCAAGACACTCCAGTTTTTACAATTATTGAACCAGTCTCTGTCCCTACTATAAAATCAAATCCCAACCGCCCAATGATCTTGTTTATCTGGTTGTTTTTAGGCTGCTTTGCAGGCACTGGCATCGTTTTTGGCAAAGGCTTTATCGGACCTCTTAAAAATAAATGGATGGAATAAAAAACGGCACTTTGTAAAAATGATTGGGTATAGCTTGCAGAATATCTCTTTGCCCGCATTACCCTATTATTTTATATTGAAATACGCCTTCTTGATAAAGGGATGAAATTAAACCAGCAATAAAATTACAACTAGACTTGACAAAATTTCGAACTTCAGAAGTACTGATGTCTTTGCTCAAGCCAATAAAAAGAATTTTGAATTAGTTATCCTGAAAACACTATTTTTCGAAAATTTCTGTTGCAGTTAATTATGTAAAGAGTTTCTGTTTCGATCATGGTTGATAAGCCTCATTGTACAGGGCTTCTCGAAGTAGCAAATCAATAAATAATAGTGAATTGGATTTTGATCAACGACAAAATCATTTAAATAGCAAGCTTCACTAATGTTGAATCGAACTAAACCTTGACAATCGCTTATTTCAACCAGATAAATATCGGATTCCAAACTCAAAAATACTAATTCCTCCACAAAACTAGATGCAAAGAATTTCAAATTCGCGTAATTTGTAATTCTTGAAATCTTTTTTCACCATAAAATAACATTACTAGATAACACCCATCTTTTATGATAGCACAATTTATAGGCTTAGGATACATTGGATTACCAACTGCAGCTGTAGTAGCCAAGCATGGAATTCAGGTACACGGTGTTGATGTAAATCATAAAATAGTTAAAACTATTAACAAAGGAGAAATACACATCATTGAACCAGGTCTTGAAGCATTAGTTAAGGAATGTGTAGAAAGAGGTTTTTTTAAAGCTTCTCTCAAGCCAACCGAATCGGATGTTCACCTTATTGTTGTCCCTACTCCTTTTAAAGGAAACCACGAACCCGACATTTCATTTGTTGAAGCAGGTACAAGATCTGTTTTGCCTTTTCTGAAGGAAGGAGACACTTACATCATCGAATCCACTTCCCCAGTGGGAACAACAGAAAAGATGGCTGAAATGATTTTCAGGGAACGTCCGGAATTGATAGGAAAAATCTATATTGCCTATTGCCCTGAACGTGTATTGCCGGGGAACGTATTGCACGAATTAATTTACAATGACCGTTCAATTGGAGGAATCGATGAAGCTTCAACCCAAAAAGCCATTGAGTTTTATAAAATATTTGTGAAAGGAGAATTACACCCGACTAATGCACGCACAGCGGAGATGTGTAAACTTACCGAGAACTCCTCTCGAGATGTGCAAATTGCATTTGCCAACGAACTTTCTTTCATTTGCGATAAAGCTGATATCAATGTCTGGGAACTTATTCATCTGGCCAATAAACACCCACGTGTAAATATTCTCCAACCAGGGGCAGGAGTTGGAGGACACTGCATAGCTGTAGATCCATACTTTATTACCTCCGAATATCCCCGTGAATCTCGCATTATTGGAATTGCAAGAGAAGTAAACAATTACAAAGCTTTTTGGTGCGCCGAAAAAACCAGAAATGCTATGCTCGAATTTGAAATAAAGAACGGCTACAAACCAGTTACTGCATTGATGGGATTGGCCTTTAAACCTGACATTGATGATTTACGTGAAAGTCCTGCCAAATACATTGCCACAAAAGTGATGCAAAGTGAACAGAACAAATTTCTGGTGGTCGAACCAAATATCAATGAACATTCAGTATTTAAACTGACGAATTACCTCGAAGCATACGAAAAAGCCGACATCGTGGTATTTTTAGTAGCTCATAAAGAATTCAAGACATTTACCTTTAATGAGAGCAAGGTAATTCTGGACTTTGCAGGGATATTCAAACGATAAACTAAAATAATCACGGATAAACACAGATTGATAATGGTGTTTGAACAATAAGGATATCAAATAATCAAGACCTTTTACAATGTTCACAACAAATTAGGTCCTAGTTTTCTGGAAACAGCTTGTCAGGAGGCACTGATAGTGAATTTACAAAGTTTGAGATCCAGTTTGAAAGAGAAAAGAAAATCAACATCAGGTATGATGACACTAAACTCCGATAGTATTGCGATGTCGATTATTTATATTATGATCAAATCATTATAGAAATCAAATCCCTTTCTTTCCTGATCGATCCGCACTTAAGACAAATAATTATCGAGCTTGAAACAACGAAATTACCTTTGACATACCTTGTGTCATTCGGTGGTTCAAAAATTCAATTCAGACGCTTATCAATACCTCAGATAGAAGTTAATCCGTGATCATCTGCGTTTTCATCCATGAAAATCCACACTTACAATTGAAAAACAAATCATGACCCAAACATATCCAACAAGAAAGAAAATATTATTAGTATTCGGTACACGCCCTGAAGCAATTAAAATGTGCCCCCTCGTTAAAGAATTCCAAAAATACCCCGATCAATTCGAAACAAAAGTCTGTGTAACAGCTCAACACCGCGAAATGCTTGATCAGGTATTGCAACTGTTTGAGATTGCACCAGATTATGACCTTAATATTATGAAAGCCGGACAGGATCTTTATGATGTTACCTCACGGGTATTATTAGGCATGCGTGATGTATTAAAAGAAGCGAAACCTGATGTGGTCTTGGTTCATGGAGACACTTCAACTTCAACTGCTGCAGCACTGGCCGCATTCTATCAACAAATTCCTGTTGGGCATATTGAGGCAGGTTTACGCACTCGCAACATTTATAGTCCCTGGCCCGAAGAGATGAACCGCCAAATCACCAGCCGTATTGCGAAATACAATTTTGCACCAACTCAACTTAGCAAACAAAATCTGATGATGGAAAATATACCGGAAGAAAGTATTTATGTTACTGGTAATACTGTAATTGATGCCCTTTATTGGGTGATTGATAAAATGAAAAACAATAGCAACTTAGATCAAACCATCACCAATAAATTAATTGAGTTCGGACTTCCATCAGCAAAACTCGATGCCTGGCGTTCATGCGTGCAATCCGTATCTTATTCGAGTAATCCACCTTATACTTTTATTGCGAGTGAAGCGAAACAATCAACGGAAACGCCACGAAAACTTGTATTAATTACTGGCCATCGCCGTGAAAATTTCGGCAAAGGGTTCCTTAACATCTGCGAAGCCATCAAAAAACTGGCTTTAAATTTTCCTAATACGGATTTTGTTTATCCGATGCATTTGAATCCCAATGTCCGAAATGCAATAATAAAAGTATTTGGCGATCTTGGTGAAATTCGTAATAATTCATGTGATTCGTATACACAAAATGTACTCTTTATTGAACCCCTCGATTATCTCCCATTCGTTTACCTTATGAACCTTTCGTATTTAGTTCTCACCGACTCTGGTGGTATACAGGAAGAAGCCCCCGGACTACGTAAACCAGTTTTGGTGATGCGCGATACTACCGAGCGACCCGAGGCAATAGAGGCTGGAACAGTTCGTTTAGTCGGAACAAACAAACAAAAAATTATTGATGAAGTGTCCGCGTTAATCAATGGGTCCGAGACATATATTTCGACTACTAAGGCTACTAATCCTTATGGAGATGGCTTTGCATGTAATAGGATTATTAAAATCTTAGAATAATTTGATGTAACAGGTACTTACTCATTCGTGCAATTCGTGTAATTTCCAATAGGTGAAATTTAAATATATTAAAAACATTCACTCTCAAATAAATAAGATGCTTAACAACAAATCAATTCTAATAACCGGAGGAACCGGTTCATTCGGCAAAATGTTTACCAAAATTATCCTTGAACGTTACCCTAGAGTTAAACGGTTGATTATCTATTCGCGCGATGAACTGAAACAATTTGACATGGCTCAAATTTATACGGAAAGCAAATATCCCCAGATGCGATTTTTTATCGGTGATGTACGTGATGGTGCCCGCTTTAAAAGAGCCTGTGAAGATATTGATATTATCATCCATGCCGCTGCTTTAAAACAAGTACCAACAGCTGAGTACAATCCGGATGAATGTATCAAAACAAACATAGGAGGTGCTCAAAACGTAATTGATGCAGCGCTGGCAACCAATGTAAAAATCGTAATTGCACTTTCCACTGATAAAGCTGCTGCCCCAATCAATTTATATGGAGCAACAAAACTTGTTTCGGATAAACTTTTTATAGCAGCCAACAATATCAAAGGTAAAAGAGACCTGCGCTTTTCTGCTGTTCGTTACGGTAATGTAATGGGATCGCGGGGTTCAGTCATCCCTTTCTTCCGTGACAAAGCTAAAAACGGAGTTTTGCCAATTACTCACAAGGAAATGACACGCTTTAACATTTCCCTTGAAGCCGGCGTCGAAATGGTTCTTTGGGCAATCGAAAATGCACTCGGAGGGGAAATTTTTGTACCCAAAATTCCTTCCTATAAAATTGAAACCGTTGCGAAAGCAATTGCTCCCAATGCAATACTCCAAGATGTGGGAATCCGACCCGGTGAAAAACTCCATGAGGAAATGATTACAGAAAGTGACTCTTATAATACCATCGAATTCGATAAATATTTTGCTATTCTACCCTCTGGTGCCGACAAGCAAAAATATATCAATCATTTTAAGGGATGGGAAGTGCAAAAAGGGTTTAAATACAATTCAGGAACAAATACCGTATGGGAAACAGTGGAAACATTAAGGGATAAAATTAAACAATTTGTTGATCCAAGTTTTGAAATATTATGATTGCTGCAATTATACAGGCTAGAACCGGCTCCATTAGATTACCTAATAAAGTATTCAAAAGTCTATGCGGCAAACCTTTAATTTGGCACATTGTCAATCGGATAAAGTTTTCTAAAAAGATTGATAAAATCATATTGGCAACAACTCAAAATCCAAATGATGATATACTTGAAATCTGGGCATTAAAAAATGGAATATCCTGTTTTAGAGGCAATGAGAACAATGTCCTTGATAGATATTATCAAACTGCTAATCATTATTCAGCAGATACGATTGTTCGGATAACTGCTGATGATCCGTTCAAAGATCCCGAAATCATTGATGAGGTAATAAAATTATTTGAAGAAAGTAATTTAGATTTTGCCTATAATAACGCTCCCCCAACTTTTCCAGAGGGACTTGACACGGAAGTTTTTTCATTTAAAGCGCTTCAGAAAGCGTGGGAAAACTCAACAGATTATTTTGAAAAAGAACATGTTACTCAGTATTTTTATAGAAATCCCTCGTTATTCAGGCAACTGTGTTTAAAAAACTGTTCCGATTTATCTTACCTACGTTGGACAATCGACACTTTACCTGACTGGGAAATGACTGAAATCATTTATAACAAGCTTTACCATACGAAGGATATTTTTTACATGACCGATATTCTAACCTTATTAGCAAAAGAACCAGCCATCGCAAAAATTAATTCTTCTGTGAAACGCAGTACGATGTACACAAAATGAATACATTATGAAAAGGTTTACTGATATAGAGAAAATGTATGCTTTAGAAGCACTTGATAATGAATTTAACACTTCAAAAAACAGCAATTTCAATAATCGTTTGGAACATAAATTCAGAGAAGTATTTAATGTAAAATACGCCATTGGGCATGTGAATGGCACTCAAACGATGCACACTGCTTTGGCAGCTCTTGGTGTAAAACCAGGGGAAGAAGTTATTGTGCCGCCATTAACAATGTCAAGTACCGCTATTGCCGTGTTGCAAAACAGCAGCATCCCAGTTTTTGCTGATGTCGATCGTTCAACATTCAATATTGATGTTGATTCAATAATAAAATGTATTACTGAAAAAACAAAAGCTATTATAACGGTTTCATTATATGGCCTTAGCCCTGACTATGATAAAATATTGGAAATCTGCAAAAAAAATAACATTTGGCTGATAGAAGATAATGCGGAATGTTTTTTGGGAACTTATAAAGGGAAATTGGTTGGCCAGTTTGGAGATTTTGCCAGTTTTAGCTTTCAGGCAAGCAAACACATTACTTGCGGAGATGGAGGAATGTTGACAACAGATAAGGAGGAATTAGCCAATAATGCCCGAAGATTTAGCAGTTTGGGATATGCTGGAGTAAGTGCAAAACAAGGAAAGATCACACGCAATGATATTCAAGATCCCAATTATAGTCGTCATGTTTCATTAGGATTCAATTACCGACTTTCTGAAATTAATGCAGCGGTTGTTCTTGGTCAATTAGAAAGAGCAGAAGAACTAGTTGAGCAGCGCATTAAAGTGGCAAATATTTTTAATCAGGCACTTTCAGGTACAAACTTATTGACCCGTCAGGCAGAGCCTGACGGATATAAAAATTCATATTGGTCATATAGCGCTACTCTGAATACCGATAATCCTCAAAAGGATTGGTACCATTTTCGTAATCTTTTTCAGAAAAATGGGGGTGATGGATATTATGCAGCTTGGAAACTATCCTATTTCGAACCCTTATTTTTGAATCACATACAGAAAATGCAAGGAGTCTGGCAAAAATTCCTTCCAGATCTTTGTCCTGTTGCAGAATATTTACAACCGCGTATGATCCAGCTAAAAACTAATTATTGGGAATTGGCAGAAGCTGAAGTCCAGGCAGAAATTTTGAGCAAAACCATAAAGATGTTTTAACTTAAAAAATATAAATTATGAAATCATTTCCAAAAGAAATTCAAATTGGCAATAGAACAATTGGGATTGGACATCATACATACTTTATTGCAGAGATAGGCGCCAACTTTGATAAAAGCATTGATAAAGCAAAACGTTTGATTGATGCCGCCAAAGAAGCGGGTGCAGACTGTGCCAAGTTTCAGACATTTTTAACTCCAAAGATTGTTTCAGAAAGAGGTTTCTCACGTATGAATTTACAAGGAGTACATGGTTCCTGGGGACGAACAGTTAGTGAGGTGTTTAAAGATGCAGAATTTCCTAGAGAATGGCATCAGGAAATAGCTGAATACTGCTCGAAAGTTGGGATCGATTTTTCAACATCCCCTTATGATTTTGAAGCAGTAGATCTTTGTGAAAAATTAAATGTTCCTTTCATTAAAATAGGATCTGGTGATATAACTTGGTTGGAAATGCTGGAATATATTGCAAAAAAAGGAAAACCGATGATGCTCGCGACCGGAGATGCCAACTTGTCTGAAATTGATGAAGCAGTAAGAACAATAGAATCAACAGGAAATCACAACCTGATTTTAATGCAATGTATCACAAATTATCCATCGAAAATCGACAGTGCCAATGTAAACGTTTTAAAAACCTATCAATCAGCGTTTGATATTTTGACGGGTTACTCTGATCATTCTCCGGGTCCGGTTGTGGCATTGGCATCAGTTGTTTTAGGCGGATGTGTGATTGAAAAACACTTTACATTGAATAAAGAAGACAAAGGTCCCGATCATCCTCATTCAATGAATCCTGTAGAGTTCAAATTAATGGTCGACTATGTACGTGAAGTTGAACGTGCTGTAGGCAGTACCCGAAAAGAGGTAGTTGAGGAAGAAGGAGAAACGATATTTGTTCAACGCAGATGTTTATATGCGAAAAGAAATATTACTCGAGGAAAATTAGTTGAGGCAGATGATATTGATGTTCTAAGACCAGCACTTGGGATTCCTCCAAAATTTAAAAATATTATCATTGGGAAAATAGCAAAAATTAATATTGAGGAAGGACAGCCTCTTTTCTGGGATAATTTCTAATATGACTGATAGAGAAAAAATTATCGCATTGATTGATAATGATGGATTGAAAAAATCCAATGCTATTGTTCTTTTGGAAGGAGATGGGTTAAATCGCTATGACAATGCGGTGGAACTATACAAACAAGGTTGGGCTGACAAAATCATTTTTAGTGGTGGAATTACTGATTATGAATATGGCAGTTTCCCATTTGTCGATGTCCTTCCGCACATCCTGATTCAAGGAGTACCAAACGAGGATATCATTCACGAGAGCAAATCATTAAATACGCGAGAACAAGCTGTAGAAGTTATTAAATTCGCATGTATAAAAGGTTGGAAAAGTTTGATATTAGTAGCCACACACGAACATCAATATCGCGCATATTTAACATTTTTACGTGAAATTATAGATTCAAAAAGCAATATAATTCTCTATAATGCACCTGTCAGGAATTTATCATGGTTTACTGAGAATCCATGGGGAAGAAGATTTGATAGATTAGAACAAGAGTTTAATAGGATTGATCGTTATTCAGAAATGGGACATTTAGCCTCTTGTGAAGAGGCTATCAAATATCAAAAATGGAAAGAAGAACAGAGATAGAGAAAGTAAAGAGTCTCTTCGGGGAAAATTTTCTTGGATCAGACGAATTAGCCAAAATAGCTCCCCAAATGGGCATCCAGTTACCAGCAATAGTGCCAGAAATACCATATTCAAGAGCTCAATTAGAGACTCAAGCAAAGGATAGTATATTAATATTAGGTATAAATAAAATGGCGAATGGTGAAGTTCTATCTCTATTATCATTGAGGGAACAATTTGGTACAAATCCTGATGTATATGAACCTTGTTTCTATAATCAAGACTGGTATTTACGGGAAAAATTTATGCAAGATAGTCTTGAAAACAAATGGTATTTGATAAAAAAAACAGTATATGAGGATTCTAGGGCAATATTGCCAGAAAAATTAATTACCAAATATAATTTCCCAACCGCGATATTGTGTGCATATTCTTTCTTTGTAAATTGGTTTGTAAATAATGAAAAATTATGGAAATATGATTTTCTATGGTGCTCAGATGTTGATCATAACGGAGATAGAATATATGTTGGTAAATATATTGATGTCGACGGTTTAAATAAGAATGGCTTTAGTATTCATCGATATCTGTCATTAAAGAGTTCTTACGCCACAATTTCCATGTTCAATAATGAATAAAATCACATATTATCTGAAACTTATTTTTAAATCAAACTTATTTAAGAATTCAAGTGTTTATACTATTGCAAGTTTTACAAATGCTGCTATTCCCTTTTTATTATTACCAATATTGACGAAATATCTGACCACCTCCGACTATGGCATAATTTCTATGTTTTCAACTGTTGTAGCATTTTTAATACCTTTTGTGGGATTCAATTTAGATGCAGCTGTCACTCGTAGATTTTATTCAAAAGATACTGACCTAGCAACATATTTATGGAATTCTTTGTTGATATTGATTAGCACGACAATCTTCTCAATTGGTTTGTTTTTCGCATTTAGAAACACCATAGAAATATACACAAAAATACCAGTAAACTGGCTTCTACTTATACCCGTTGTAGCCTCTGCGCAATTTTTATGTAGCCTTAATTTAGTTTTGTGGCAAGTTCGGGAGAAACCATTTAAATATGCAATTTTTCAAATTTTGCAATCAGCCTTAAATGCATCTCTAACTATTTTATTTGTCGTGGTTTTATTCAATAATTGGAAAGGAAGAATATTATCGATAGTTATATCCACATCTGTTTTTGCCCTAATTGCAGTATTCGTATTTTGGAAACAAAATGATATTAAGATTTTATTTAAATACTCATACCTTAAAAATGCTCTGAGATATGGCGGAGGACTAATACCACATGCATTGGGTGGTTCATTAATATTACTGACCAATAGATTTTTCCTAACTAAAATGGTTAACATTGACGAGTCTGGGTTGTATGGCGTTGCAAATCAGATATGTTCTATAATTCCCTTTATTACATTTTCGTTTAATAATGCATTTGTTCCTTGGCTGTATAAAAAATTGGCGGAAAATAAAGAAATAGACAAAAGGAATATAGTTAAATTTACATATGCTTATTTTGTAATAATTCTGCTTTTTGGACTAATATATTATCTATTCCAACCGTTGATATTTAATATATTTATTGGAAAACAATTTCATACAGCTATACAATATTCTCTTTGGATATTATTAGGCTTTGCGTTTCAGGGAATGTATTTCATGGTAACTAATTACATTCTTTATTCGGAAAAAACCCACATTATTGCGACAATCACAATCTTTATAGGAATTGTCAATATTCCACTAAATTACTTACTAATAACCCTTTTCGGAGGTATAGGTGCTGCAATATCATTTGCTGCAATATTTTTTATCTATTTCATTGCTACATGGTTAGTAAGTGCAAAACTCTATCCTATGCCATGGACTCTCAAAAAAAGTATAATATAAAAAATAATGATGCACATCTATAAAAATTTGCAAATACTTATTAGCTTTATCATAAGCATAGGACGTATTTTAAAATACAAAGCATACATTGGCGGGTTACCATATTCTGGAGAAGTTTTAGAAGGTACTTTATATATTTTGGGAACAGGGCCAGCTTTAAAAATAGATTTAACTAGAAATCTTGATATATTTCTAAAATCAGATGTTCTTGTCGTAAATGACTTTGCTTTAGATTATTGTTATAATACAATTCGCCCTTGTTATTATGTTTTTGCTGATCCTGGATATTGGTTGGATGAAAATTTGACTTCAGATGAAAATATATCAATTCGCAAAAAATTATTCGACTCAATTATCTCTAATACGTCTTGGGATTTAACAATATATGTACCAAAAAGCTCATTGAGTTTTTTTAATAATATTTTTAAAGCAAATAAAAATATCTCATTAAAATCCTATAATTCTATAGATTTGGGTGACTTTGAAAGCTCTTGGGGACAGTATTGCTTAAAACGTAATTTTGCTGCTCCGTGTGGAAATGTGGTTGGAACATCAATATACCTATCTGTTAATATGGGATATAAAACAATTAAAGTCTATGGAGTGGATCATTCATGGACAGAAAATCTAAGAGTCGATAATGACAATAAAGTATGCACAATCTCAAAACATTTTTACGATAATGAGGATGTGGACAAATTAATTCCATGGCTTAAGGTTAATAATCAAATGTATAAGATGCATGAGATTCTATCTGATTTGTCGAAAACATTTTATTATTACTTTATAATAAATAATTACGCAAAGGCCAAAAATTCAACTGTTTATAACAGTAGCTCTCGTTCCTTTATAGATGCTTTTATACGTAGTGAAAATTAGAAAATGATAAGAGTTATAAAACTTATTTATTACAAAATTCGATTTTGGGGGCACCATGTTTCCATACATAATAGTGCCAATATAGGAATGAATTCAAGCTTTACTGAATATAATAAAATTGGTAAAAATTCATACTTCAAAGGAGTAATGGATAGATGTTCGTATATTGCAAATAATTCCACAATTATAGGAAAAGTCGGTAAATTCTGTTCAATTGGAAGTGATGTTCAAGTCATAACTGGGCGACACCCAGTTACCGGTTTTGTTTCTACTTCTCCAGTTTTTTACTCTTTAGGAAAGCAAACAGGAAAATCATTTGTGAAGGAGTCAAAATTTACAGAATTTAAATACGCAGATTCGAAAAAAAAATACCCAGTAATTATTGAAAGCGATGTATGGGTAGGAGCCCGTTCATCTATCGTGGGGGGAACTACAATTTCAGTCGGAGCAGTTATTCTTGCAGGTTCAGTCGTTACACATGACATCCCTCCCTATGCAATTGTTGCAGGCATCCCTGCAAAGGTTATCAAGTTCAGATTCAATGAAGAACAGATTACTCGATTGATGCAACTTAAATGGTGGGAAAAAGACTTTAATTGGATAGTCAAAAACAGAGAGCTATTTTTAGATATTAATAATTTTTTAAATGAAACTTCAACCGAGTATTCCAAGTAACAAAATATTCTTGAAGACATATTTATTTGATGCCTTTATTATCCTATTCATCCTTACAATTAATTTGACGATAATTCAGGATACTGTGTTTGGAAATATTCCATTTGCTTATCGGATATTCATAAATAGTGGCATCCTTATAATTGCATTTTTTATTAGATTTAGAACGAAAATATTCAAAATTAAATATCTTCCTAATATCGCTATTATTTTATGTGCAATTTGGGTGATGGATATTGTCCAATTAGTGATTTTTCGTAGTAGCGGATTACACATTACTTCTTTATATATTCTTATAACTCTTTATGCACTTTATTTGTACAATTGTATTGAATATTATTCTATATTTTTTTCATCTTATAAAAAATCTTTTGAAATAGTTTTAAGTCCGTATATATATATATCGTTATATAATGTATTTATAGTAATATTGGCTTTTATTTTAATCTTACTTGGAGTCATACAGGCAAATTCCAATCCCGTAGAATATAGTTTATTAACCCCTAATATAAATGCTGGAGTTGATTACTTTTATCCAGCTCATCTTTCGATTGTAAGCGCAGCTGAGTTTAGGTTATCGATATTAGGCGATATCCCAATGATTACAGGATTGACACATGAACCCCATGTTTTATGTTTTATGGTATTTCCAGCCTTGTTCTTTATCCTTGCTAATCAAAATCTTAAAAAGAGAATAAAATATTTGATGATTGTTGTGTATTCGTTTGTTGGATTGTTATGCATGTCAACTACAACTATATTATGTTTAATAATAGTCATTATATTGCATTTGCTTTCTAATTCTCTATTACAAAAAAGAGGATACATTACATTGATTTTGGCAATAGTATTAATTATTGTAGGCTATATTCTTTTTGGAACAATATTGAAAGAAGTAATTCTATTTAAAACTACAATTGCAACAGGTTCCCGTGATTACTCGTCAAATATGTTGTTATTCATGCTAACACCAAAATCAATTTTAGGATTTGGAACTGTTTTGGCACCACAAGAAATTTTTAGCGGCAAATATCAAGTTGGATTAATATCATCTTTTTTGTTGATATTGTTTTACATGTATTTTTTCATAAAGATTATAACATTCGTATTTTCAAAAAATCAAATCACACATTATATAGGTTTGGGATTACTTTATTTTTCATTACATATGTTAAAGCTCGGTAATTTAATTTTTGAATATCCTTTCTTAATTTTTATGATAGTAGTACCATTCGCATATTGCCAAAAATTAAAAAGAAATAATATTCTTCTGTATTCTGCGTTGGGACACCCAAAGGCACATTATGTTGTTGATAATCAAATAGATTGAACTACAAATTAGCTCATTTTTCATTTATAAGAGTTTCTCAAAAGGTTAAGATTTCGTTTGACTTGGGGATACTGATGGAACAATTTCAGCAGTTCTATCTATTCTTTATTTTGTAAATGCAGTCAGGCTTCTTTTCCCTGAGAAAATAGTAAAATGATAGCAATTTCGAAAGGGGCATTGGCAATAACGATAGCTTTTTCTGTTCATGACTGTCTCATTAAAAGAGACTGATTGACAACTGTTTTAAAAATGAATTTTTAGAACCACCCTTTACTGACTTCCACATTGAGATCATGAACTCTTAAATTTATATAGGAATAATGAACAATCACCGAAATATAATTACAACTGATAAGTCCAAACCAAAAATATCCGTTATTACAGTCGTATTTAACGGACAAAAATATATTGAGTCCACAATAATAAGCGTAATAAATCAAAACTATTCAGAACTTGAATACATTATCATTGATGGCGGTTCCAGTGATGGGACAACAGATATTATAAAAAAGTATGCATTAAGAATTAGTTATTGGATCAGTGAGAGAGATAATGGAATTTATGATGCGATGAATAAAGGTATAGATAATGCTTCCGGCGAATGGGTGATTTTTATGAATTGTGGTGATTTCTTTTATAACAACAATGTCTTATCGCAAGTATTCAACACTCCAATACCAAATGAAATTGTTTTAATTTATGGAGGGGCATTTGTTAGAAGCGAATGGGGAGATTTTTATTTGAAGGCAAGACATGAAAACCAACTATGGAAAAGTTTTACTCACCAATCCATGTTTTCACGAATCGAAATAAATAAGAAGTACAAATTTAATCTTGAGTTTAAAGCCGCATCTGATTATGATTTTGTATATACAGTCTTTTCAAGAAAACATAAAACATTATCTTTAAATATTATTATATCAGATATTCTATTTGTATCGACTGGGTTTAGCTCTATAAATGAAGTTAACTCTAAAAAAGACGTCTTAAAATCTATTCTTATTCACCGCATGGAAATAAGTGATTTTGTTAAACATTATTCTTTTCATTGGATTGCATATATCAGAAAACGTATCTCTCTACTTATAAAGTATTTGTCTCCAGATCTAATCCATTTTATAAGAATTATTAGAGATAAAAACAAACATATTTAGTCACTAGCGTTGCGTCTTTTTTAAAACAATTTTAACTGTATATATTTTCGTTCTTTGACATCTTGATATTCTGCATTTTCAAAGAGTTCTTTAATCGGAGTTCGGTCAAAAGGAGCCAAGCTGATAAGTTGAAGTATCTCATAGAGTGAGTATTTCAGTTTCACTTGCTGTTTTGCGATAATTACAACGAGATACGCTGAAATGGCAATCCAGATTTGAGTCTTGACGGCATTTTCGCTTTGTCCCCAAAATGACTGTATTTTAAGGTGTTGCTTTATCCATTTAAAGATCGTTTCAATACCCCAACGAGATTTATATAAGGCAGCTACGGTTAATGCAGAGATTTTGAAGTTGTTTGTCAAAAAGACCAATGTCTTTTTCGTTTCAGCATCATAGAACCTTACACGACGCAAGCATTCTGGATATTTATGTTTGCTGTTCAACCCTGTTAACATAATAGCCTGATCACTAAGTACTCCTGTTGAAGAGTCTGTTTGCCCACTGTTCAGAATCTCGTACTTCATGTTGGTTTTTGACCGAATGACGAAATTGATCCGCTCTTTGGACAGTCGCTCCAAACGTTCAAAATCAACATAAGCTCTGTCCATAACCAAATAACTTCCTGAGGGAAGATTGATAATGTCTAAAGCATGAACATCGTGCAAGGATCCCTCTGAAATGAAAATATACTCTGGTATGGAAGTTTTCAGATCAAGCAGGGTATGAATCTTAACAGCTGATTTGGTTGTTCTGAATGTTGCCCACCAGAAAACTGACAAGCAAAGGTCAACAACAGTTGAATCCAGCGCAAATATGCCGCCTTTAAGTTTTATATCTAATTGATTATAATTGACATATAAACTTTTGGCTTGTTCAATCAGCTTAAGGGCAAAGTCCTGGAAGATTCTCCAATCCCGATTTTCATTTGCTCTGGAAATCGTTGATTTATGAAACGGCTGTCCAATGCCCAAATGATAAAGTTTGTCTTTCTGGAGTTTGAGGCACAAGGCAGTATCGCTTAAACTCTCCCGATGAGTCAATTGACCAAAGGCCATACACAGAAATTGTTTCCAGCAAGTCAGATTCTAAACTTTGAAATCTCCATTATAACGTTTTACGCAATACTTGAAAACATGATAAGGAGCGAAGTCCATAATCTGAGCGAAAACCATCTTCCCTGTATTCATGGCCAAAGTTTCTGGCTAATAAACACAAAAAGATTTTCAAATCATTGCTCGATCAAAAACTCAGCAAATGCAGTAATAACAAGGGTTTCAAAGAACTTATTTTAATAACAACGCAACGCTAGTGATATTTAGTTAAAATTCTAAATGAAAAAAATCGATTTTAAAATAGCAAAAATTTAATAAAATAAATAATCGCTATATGTCAAAAATTATTTTCTTTTGTCATGCCGAGAGATCAACTCTTGATTCATTTGAATACTACAAACAGGACATTGATGCCTTAAAAGCTTTAAATCATCAGGTAATCATATGTACTAAATTCCGAGAAATTCCTTTGAATTATGATGTTATGTTTATTTGGTGGTGGACTTATGCCCTTTACCCAGTTTTATTAAGCCGATTACTAAGGAAGCCATGTATCATAACTGGAACATTTAATTTCCGTTACCCAAAGGATTTTAATGGAAGAGATTATTTCAATAGGCCCTTTTGGCAAAAATTATTAATTAAGATGGCTACAGAACTATCTACTTTGAATCTTTTTGTGAGCCAACTAGAACTTTTAAATTGCTCAGAATATTTTAAACTTAAAAATGCACGTTATTACCCTCACATTATTCATGATGACTATTTGCAAGGGCCAATCAAACAAAGAGAAAAAGCATTATTTAATATTTCATGGAGTGGTAAAGAAAACCTTAAACGAAAAGGAATACCAGAACTATTAATAGCAATTCAGCTACTCAAAGATGAAGGAATATTAGTCAAACTATATTTGGGAGGAATGTACGGTGATGGTGTTGATTATTTATTGACAATGATTAAAGATTTGAAAATAAGTGATGAGGTCAAATATTTAGGGATGTTAAGTCGTGAAGACAAAATTAAGATGTTGCGGACAAGTGAAATATACGTACAGCCATCACACTATGAAGGCTTTGGTTTGGCAACGGCTGAGGCCATGGGATGTGGCGCATGTGTAATTGTCTGTGATACTGGAGCAGTAAAAGAAGTTGTTGGAGACTTTGGCTATTATGTTTCTCCTGGTTCTTCAATAGATTTAGCATATGCAATAAAGCACGTGCTTTTTGATGACAATTTAAGACATAAACTTCAGGAAAGTGCTTGTCAAAGAATCTATAGTAATTTTACATTCGATAAAAAATTGGAGCGATTAAAAAAATATTTATCAGAAATAGGTATTTTATAGTCTTTGTTTGAATATCATAATAACACGACCACTAGCGTTGCGTCTTTTTTTGAATAATTTTAACTGTATATATTTTTGTTCTTTGACATCTTGATATTCAGCATTTTCAAAGAGTTGCTTAATCGGAGTTCGGTCAAATGGAGCCAGACTGATAAGTTGAAGTATCTCATAAAGTGTGTATTTCAGTTTCAGTTGCTGTATTGCGATAATTACTACGAGCTATGCCGAAATGGCAATCCAGATTTGAGTCTTGACGGCATTTCCACTTTGCCCCCAAAATGACTGTATTTTAAGGTGTTGCTTTATCCATTTAAAGAACTTATGCAAAGCTTTCCATAAGTTCTTTTATGGAAAGCAATTCATTATGCAAAGTCGAAGAAAAAGCTGTACTGTGAATCAAGATATTACGAGCCAACTTTACACTACAACTTTGCATAATAATATCATTTCTGAAGGCCTTTCAGCCAGTCAACCAGATCACGGTTCTTCTCCCATTCACGTTCCTTAGCCTTTTCGGGAACAAGGTCTGTATAAGCTTTTTCAAGTGCTTCCCGTTTCTGCTTAGAATCAGCTCTGGCATAAATATCCGTCGTCTGTGTCGAAACATGTCCTAACAGATCTCTTATGTACACAAGGTTTACTCCAGCTTGCAGCAGATGCATCGCTTTGGAGTGCCTCAAGGAGTGGCAACTTATAGTATCGGCGATTAATTCCGGGGATACTTGCCTTGCCATGCCAGCATAAGTTTTAAGTATATAGGTGACACCAGCTCTGGTAAGTTTTTCTTTTCGGCTATTGAAGAACAGTGGATGTTTCAGCTTGTAGTTTTCAGAAAGATGGTTCTCTTGCATATACCTTTTCAGGATGACAATCTGTTCATCCATGAGAGGGACGACACGGGATTTTCTACCTTTCCCGAAGATCCTGATGGTGTAAGGGGTACTTTCTATTTTCAGCGACTCTGGTGTCAGGTCTATTATTTCCTGAACCCGTGAACCAGTATCGTACATGAGAGCCAGTAAAGCAAGATTTCTGAGGCCGTTTCCGGTTGTGATATCAGGTTGCTCCAGCAGCAGTTTTATACCGTCTGTCGTAAGATAGCTGATGCTTTTCTTCACATCCTTCATGGCCTTAATGGAGAGTATCCTTTGCCATTCTGCCAGATGGTGTATCTCTTCATATTGGAGGTAATAAATGAAGGAGTGTATGGCAGCCAGTCTCTGGTTGCGTGTTGCTTTTGAGCAGTCTCGTTCTATCTGAACCCAGGAAAGAAAACCAAGTACCCGCTCGCGGGTAACCGTATCCAAAGTGAGTTGTTCCACTTTAATCTTCTGTACATCTTTCATATAACCGATGAGCTGTACAAAGGAATCGCGGTAAGAGGCTACTGTATTTGGACTCATGTTTCTTTCGAATGGAAGATATTCAGACAGGAACTTGCTGAGGTGTTTCGCAAAGTCAGTGCCTGTGTTCATATCTTGTGCGTTTATATCTTTGGGTACAAAAACGCGCTGATAGGTGAGCACTGACCGACTAGTTCGGGATACATCTCTCCTGTAAGCCTTACATATTGCTCTGTCGCAAACAAGGACTTATGTCCTAAGCAGGCAGATATTATCGGAAGACTGCTGTAAAGATCCTGACCGCTATGTGCCATTTGTACCATGGCATGAACGGCAAACGTGTGTCGAAGGTCATGAACCCGAAGACCATGGTGGTTACCTATATAAGGAATTCCACCTGTTTTCCTCGTTGGGACACCCAAAAGCACTTCAACTTGCCGAGAATCGTCTAGATGAAGGCTGAATCAAATAAATTTTTCATTTATGCGTCTCGTACGGGTAAGTTTTGTCGTGCGCCAGGATTATTTTCTAAATAATTCCAGAAGTTTTATCTGCTCTTCATTTGGCAGATGCAATCGGGACTCTATATTTTTAGAAAAAGGCATAATGATAGTAATCTCGAAAATTGTTTTGGCAATATCGATAGCTTTTTCTGGCGACCATTTTGCATTTGCCAACTTCAATTGTCTTTCTAATTCTTTGTAGATTTTATAGGCACAAAAGGCTATACAAATATGTGCCTCTATACGATTTCTAAGTCTGTGAAAAATAGGTCTGATTCGCAAATCGGATTTGGAGACCCGAAAGGCAAATTCTATTAATGATAGCTTTCCATATTGTTCAATAACTTGATCCTTATTGAGTTTTGTGTTGGTTTGATATCCTTTTAGACCATCCCATTTGCTATCGTCGTTAAATTTTTCGTAATCAATACTGACATTAACTTTACCGTCTAATTTCAGGTATTTGTTGTAGCCTCTATTGTTGATATTTTTCTTGGAAAGCCTGCCCGTTTTGATTGCACGTTCTAGCTTTGTCAGCCCTCTTTGTCGATTCGATTTATCTTTCTTTGCTCTTGCCTGGGAAAAACTTATAATCAACCTTGTTTCGGCATCAATTTCTATCTCTGCACACTGGCCGTTTTCTAATTTCAGGGCCAATATTTGAGATTGAAGCGAACGTTTTTCATTTTTCGGCCTCGCACCAAGGATGTACTCGTAATTATTTGACTTTAGCTCAATAATATTATCATCAGACAGCAGTCCGGCATCAGCAACCACCACAAGATCCTTTAACTGGTACTCCGTCTTGAAAGCTTCAATGACCGGAAGCATGGTGTGCCCCTCATACTTATTGCCTTCGAATATCTCATAAGCCAGGGGATATCCATCGATGCTGACCAGGAGACCTAATAAAATTTGAGGATTCTGATTTTTACCATCTTTCGAAAAACCGGCAATCCTCAGATCATCCGGATCCTCTATTTCAAAATAAAGGGTGGTGACATCGTAAAATACAACGCTGATGACTCCCTGCAGAATCTTTAAGGTATGTGAGTAGCTTATCTCCTGGATTCTTTCCTTTTGCTTGTCGTGGAGCTTATCCAGGTACCGATAGATTCGTTCAACATCTATGCTGATTCCCTTGTATTTAAACAGATAATCAGTCGTTTTAAGCTTGCTGACAGGAAAACACAAACGGGTGATGACCAAATGCCTGAAAAGCTCATCTTTGATGCCGTTAAAGCCAATTTCGTCAAAAAGTTTTCCAAGCACTAACTCCGGACCGACCAGGCTGATTTTGTCGATCCCTTTAAAGAACAGATCAAATAATTCTTTCTCCTTGTCGATGTTGAAGTTGATATCGAGCTGCGGGGTCAAACGTGACAACTCAGACTTGGCCTGGACATTTAGACGGTCCAACTCCAATGGATCCATGCTACTTCCAATAGTCTTAGCAACTCTATACCTACCTCTGCTTTTGTCGATAATTTGGATGCTGACAGTGCCGCTTTTGTTGTTTTTCTGGCGTATAAACATTTTAGGTGAAAATCGGGACACCCAAAATTACAAAAATATGAACGTAACTAACTGTCTTTCAATATGAAATTTTTAAGCCCAAAAAAACCGAGGAAAACAGGAGGAATTCCACACTCAGCCAGAAGCTGTCAGAACCAACAATAGATAGTCTGTGCTTTGCAGTATTCACCGTCACTTTTAATAAAGAAGACCCTACTCGGTGAACCTACATGCCTGACTGGCATTCTGTCCCGATAGGTTACATATTGTTGTAATATCTGGCATAGACCGTCATTGATGGGTACCATCCTTTCGCAACCGTTCTTGGTCTTTCGGATAAGGATGTATCTTTTGTCAAACTTTACATCTGTATTTTTGATGGAAAGCGCTTCAGAAATTCTAAGTCCTGTACTGTATAGAAGACGCAGTACTGCAGGGACACTGAACATCGTATTGTTCATATGACGGTCGTGCATCCTCAGTATGTCACCCCTGTACAATATCTGATCTATCTGTTTGTGGGTGAATATGTAAGGAGTGAAGTCGCATTTGGAACTAGCTTCTCTGGGTAACCTGGGTATGAAACATTCATGACCTTGGCGAGACATGTATCGGGCAAGCTGGGATATGATCGAGTATTTGCTGTAGATGGTTGCCGGGCTGTCATTAATCCTGGTCTTGCGCCATTGTTCTACAAGATCCCGAGTGATAATCGGTTCAAGAGCATCATTATCCTGAAAAAAACGGTCTAATTCAAAAAGGATCCATCTTCCTCGAAGATAGTTGCAGCCAGAAGCCTCTTTCATAAAGACAAAGCCGTTTACATATGGAGCCAATACGCTCTTGTATCAAGCAGGGAATGAATCTTAATGGCTGACTCGGATGTTCTGAATGTTGCCCACAAGAAAACTGACAAGCAAAGATCAACAACAGTCGAATCAAGTGCAAAAATGCCTCCTTTAAGTTTTATATCTAATTGATTATAATTGACGTATAAACTTTTGGCTTGTTCAATCAGCTTGAGAGCAAAATCCTGAAAGATTCTCCAATCCCGATTCTCATTTGCTCCGGAAATCGTTGATTTATGAAACGGCTGTCCAATGCCCAAATGATAATGTTTGTCTTTCTGGAGTTTGAGGCACAAGGCAATATCGCTTAAACTCTCCCGATGAGTCAATTGACCAAATGCCATGCACAGAAATTGTTTCCAGCAAGTCAGATTTTGAACTTTGAAATCTCCATTATAACGTTTAACACATTACTTAAAAACATGATAAGGAGCGAAGTCCATAACCTGAGAGAAAACCATCTTCCCTGTGTTCGTGGCCAAAGATTTCGGCTAATAAACACAAAAAGATTTTCAAATCATAGCTCGATCAAAAACTCAGCAAATGCAGTAATAACAAGGGTTTCAAAGAACCAATATTAATAACAATGCAACGCTAGTGATAATCTTAAAAAATTAAAAAACATGAAAAACATCCTTATTAAATTATTGAAAATATTAGCAAAAATACCGTACATACCTTTTAACCTTAAACTTATGATAGCAATTAAAGATAGAAGGTTAAGGGATATTATACCACTTAATAAGAATCTAATTTATGATAAATATCTTGGAGACATCAAGGTAAATATCAGTACAAATTATCCCATAGAAAAAGAAATGTTGACCGGTAGATATGATCCTGAAACTTCTTTTGTTTTAAGAAAGTTCTTAAATTGCAATTGCATAGTTATAGACGTAGGTGCAAATGTTGGTGCTCTTACTTTACTAATGGCCCAGATTTGTGATCAAGGGGGTGTCATTGCGATTGAACCAGGCCCACTAACAAGTTCGCGCTTGATGGATAATCTAATGCTAAATCCAAAGTTGCAAGCATTGGTAACTGTCTGTAAAGTAGGCGTTTCGGATAAAAAAGGAAAACTGTTTTGGAGCGAAGATCCTGAAAATTTAGGCAATGCTAGCCTTTGGGAAAAATCAGGAATTTTGGTTGAAGTTGAAACTTTGGACAATATTATAGAAGAAAATAGAATAAAGCGTTTAGATTTCATTAAAATTGATGTTGAAGGAATGGAATATGAAGTCATAAAGGGTGGTTTGGATTCAATTCGTAAGTATCACCCGACTATTTATTATGAAACATTAGAGCCATTTAGAGATTTTAGAGGTTTTGACTTATACAAAAAAATATTTGATCTGTTGAGTTCGGAGGGCTATAAACATTTTTATGTCAATAAAAGCGGAGCTTTTATTGAGCAAAAAGAGATGGCTAAATTATATGCTTCCAATGCGCTTGCTATTCACATTTCTAACCCACAATATTCTATTCTTAAGCAAGAAGAGTTGAATATGACCTCCCCCCGCTAAACTGGACGGAAATTGTTTTTTAATTAAATGCAAATATAAATAGTCCTTATGTTTGAAATAAGTTTATATTATTGATTATTAACCCATTATTGTTGATTTCTAGCTTTAATAGGTGTTCCAAGTTGCAAGAAAATTCGTATTTTTAATTAAAATCCTTGCAATATGTGATAAGAAAATCGCCCAACCAAAATCAGAGAGAATTGTTCAGACCGCTTTTGTCAGATTTTATAGACTTGAATCATGAACTGGTTCTCCTGGCAAAAAGATAGACTGGAAGTATTTTGAGAATGAGTTATCATTACTCTATTCCAATATTGGACAACCAGCAATGCCAACACGACTCATGGTTG
>JBAXKJ010000030.1:0-54600 GCA_037137375.1 Prolixibacteraceae bacterium | reverse complement strand
AAATTTTTATGTTTTCTGGATATTTAAAGGGAAGAAATAAATCAATTGAGCTTATCTTGAAAGATGTGATAGATGACATATTCAATGGCTTCTTTAATCTCAAAAATCTCAGGATTACATTTCCTTCTGAAAATACCTCAAACTTGGAAAAGGTGAGAATGATTGCACCCGAATTTGAATCACTCTTAAAGCAATTTCAATTATATGCTGAAGATGGCATCATTAATCATGAATTACTGCGAATAAGTTCTGCCCCAAAAAAATTAAGTGACATAATAAGTCCGGTTGAGAAAAAATATGGTTACGGAACATCAAGCGAGAAATTACAAGAGCTTCAATACTCATTTTTCTCGGATCAATCTATGCTTTGGTATGTAGATCTTTACAAGAATAAATATCATAACCTATATAGTTTATTAGTCAAAGAAGATGTAAGGGTAACTGATTTCAAAAACTATCAAAGACCTGCTATTGAAAAATTTATAAAAGAGAGATACTTAGCGGAAAATCAAGAAGGTTTTGTGAAGATTCGCAAAATATTCGAATTACTTGTAATTGGTAAGTTGTATAAAGATGAGGTAATAAGTTACTGGCATTTCCCTTCGGGAATACGAACTGTGATTGATCAAATGCACGAAGAAGGTTTAATCTATTTCGGTAAAACTCTTTTCTCCGAACCTGAACAAAAGTATTTCAACTTCTATCTTAATAAATTGGATTTTACCGATGGATTAGATTTGCGAAATAAATATTTACACGGTACTAATAGTGATTCGGATGAAGAACATCAAAATTCTTATTTGATTTATTTAAAGCTATTTGTACTAGCTTTATTAAAGATTGTGAATGATTTGTCGATAGGCATGTTAATAAAGAAAAACTAATATAATTATAAAGCACCTTTAGCCACTAGTAATCCACCGAGGATTTACTCAAAGCATTGTTACATTTCGTGTTTAAGCCACAACTTGCTGGTGAGGTGGAGAAAATAAATGAATTAATTTATACTATTGAAATGACATCAATCAAGAACTACGTTTTCCCCTTTGGACAAATTCTTCATCCTGTTATTCAAACCGATTTATCTCCAAAAAAAGTATTTGTTCTGGGAGTTTATGCAAGTGCTGTTCATGCCCGTTGGATTGATAAAGAGGGGAATCAGTTAGTTGCAGCACTTGCTGTTGCCAGTGAACCCGAGATTTTCTGGACTGGCCATGATGCGCAGGCTCAGATTGACAAAATTAGTATACCTGAAGAAGCTGGTAAGCTTGTACTTCCGGGTTCAAATCTGAACGGTCCTTCCGGAAGGGCTTTGGATGAACAATATCTGAAACCTTTACAGTTAAATAGAACCAATACATGGTTATGCGATCTAATACCTGAAACAAGGTTAAACCCGCATCAAAAGAACGCTATTAATAGATTCTACAAACCATTGACGAAAAAATACAATCTGCCAAAGGTTACGATTCCTGAATTTTGGCAAGGTGAATTGAATTCAGAAATCAGAAGACTTGAAATAATGGATGAGTTGTCTGCTTCTCACGCCGATACTCTAATATTGCTGGGAGATTTGCCAATCAAATGGTTTCTGAATTATTTTTCGGATAAGAAATTTGAAAACCTGGCTTCATTTGGCCAAACTCCCGATTCCTATGGTCAGGAACACAAAATGATACTTTCAGGTCATACGTTTCAGGTAATTCCTTTGTGCCATCCACGGCAGGCTCAGAGATTGGGCGCTTCAAGTGTTAGCTGGTATGAATTGCATAAACACTGGGTGAATCAGAAATAATCTATTTTTATACGGTTCGTCTGGTGACAGCATCTTCCGGATTACCTACTAACTGGCAACACTGATCAGAAAATTGTAAACGAAAGAGGTCGAAGCATATTTTCTCTTATAAACTCAAAAAGCCTTATCTTTACTAAAAATTCTCGATTATGTTAGAAATTAAAAAAACCTACGTAACTGACAGCAAAAAGCATCCATTTGCGGTGCAAATTGACATTCAAACTTTTGGCAAAATTGAGCAGCTACTTGAGGACTATGCTCTAGGGCAGTTTATCGAAGAAAATGACCCGGGCGAATTGCTTTCGATATCTGAAGCCAAGGAATTCTACAAGTCATTCGATCAAAAGAATCTATGAAGATATTGGTTAATAGGGTTTTTCTTAAAGAGCTTTCAAAACTTCCTTCAAAAGAACGCCATAAAGTTGAAATGTTACTTTTCCAAGAAGTTGAAAACTATACAAGTCCTGCCCAAATTCCAAATTTCCAAAAGCTAAAAGGATACAAGAATTATTTCAAGATTCGCGTAGGAGATTATCGCATTGGTTTAAAATTGGAAAATGATACACTCTTTTTCGAGCGGATCCTTCACCGTAAAGATATTTATAAATTCTATCCATAACAGACTTTTCGGGTCAAGCCCGCCATGACACTCCCGGACAAGCTGGTAATAAAGCTTGGGATTATACCAGAAACCTATCCACCCAACTGTCGTAAAAAGCAATTAAAAACTTACCTTTGCGGCAGTTTTTAAAATTTTACAAAAAGACATTATGACAGATATAAAACGTACACTTCTGATGATCCTCGACGGTTGGGGAATAGGCGATAAAAGCAAATCTGATGCCATCTTTTCTACGCATCCAACTTTCATTGATCATCTTTGGAATACCTACCCGCATAGTCAGTTGTTGACCTCCGGTGAAAATGTGGGTTTACCCGATGGGCAGATGGGGAATTCAGAAGTTGGCCACCTGAATATTGGTGCCGGACGAGTATTGTACCAGGATCTCGTCAAGATCAACAAAGCCATACGTGAAAATAAATTGAAAGATAATCCACAGGTTATCAAAGCGTTTAATCATGCTAAGGAAAACAATAAACCCGTCCATCTGATTGGATTGATAGGCCCCGGTGGCGTGCACGCACTGAGCCTTCACATGGTTGCCCTGGCACAGATCGCCACAGACATGGGCCTCGAAAATATTTTCATTCACGGTTTAACTGATGGCCGCGACACAGATCCACGTTCCGGATATGGATTCGTTGAAGAAGATTTAAAAAATCTCGCTACCACGAAAGCAAAGTTTGCAACATTGGTCGGCCGTTATTATGGAATGGATCGCGACAACAACTGGGGCCGCGTGAAGCTGGCCTATGATATGCTGACAAAGAGCGTCGGACAGAAGAGTAAGGACTTACTTGCTGCTATCCAGGCATCCTACGACGAAGGAGTAACAGATGAATTCATCAAGCCCATTGTAATGACGGATGATAACGATCAGCCCCTCACTACCATTCAGGAAGGTGACGTGGTGATTTGTTTCAATTACCGGACGGATCGTCTGCGTGAGATGACCATCGCTTTTACTCAGGAAAACCATCCCGAACAGGAGATGAAAACGATGCCACTCGAATGGTACACCATGACCAACTACAAGTCGTCCTTCAAGAATATCAAGATTATTTTCGATAAGGATAATGTTTACAATACGCTCGGTGAAATTGTTTCCAAGGCTGGACTGAAGCAAATACGCATCGCCGAAACAGAAAAATACGCCCATGTGACTTTTTTCTTTTCCGGAGGAAGGGAAACTGAATTCGACGGGGAGAAACGAATCCTCATCCCTTCACCAAAAGTGGCAACTTACGATCTTCAGCCCGAAATGTCTGCTCCCATTGTAAAGGAGGCCATCGTGGCAGAATTAAATAAGAAGAGTGCAGATTTTGTATGTCTCAATTTTGCAAACGGCGACATGGTTGGGCATACTGGCGTTTACAGCGCGATCAAAACAGCCGTAAAAGCTGTCGATCAGTGTGTGAAAGAGGTAGTTACAGCTGCAAGGGCCAATGGTTACGATGTAATAGTGATCGCTGATCATGGTAATGCGGATTTTGCCGTCAATGAAGATGGAAGTGCTAATACGGCGCACTCGCTAAATCCTGTTCCATGTATCTGGGTGACAGATCGTAAAGATGCTACTATTCAAGATGGCATACTCGCAGATGTCGCACCAA
This sequence comes from Prolixibacteraceae bacterium, assembly GCA_037137375.1. Lineage (GTDB taxonomy): Bacteria > Bacteroidota > Bacteroidia > Bacteroidales > Prolixibacteraceae > CAINVV01. The sequence continues at coordinate 50,570 of JBAXKJ010000030.1, read as the reverse complement.
CAATTCTGACAATCATGGGATTGGAAGTCCCTCCTGAAATGACTGGCAAGGTACTGATATGATTGAGATCGGGAAAACAATCATAAGCATGGATGTGCTTGAATCGAAATTTTGCTGCGATTTGGATCAATGCAAGGGCGCGTGCTGTGTCGATGGAGACAGTGGCGCTCCCCTGATCCCCGATGAAGCTGAAACGATTAAACGGTTGTATCCCGTTTTTGAAGAATACCTTTCAGAGGAAAATAGGGCTGAAATCGCCAGACAGGGTTATTCACTCATTGATCATGATGGAGACCTTGTGACACCTATCATCGGGAAAAATGAATGTGTATACACTTTTCGAAATGAAAAGGGTATCACTTTATGCGCGATTGAAAAAGCCTATTTTGAAAAGAATACGGATTTTCGTAAGCCGGTTTCCTGTCACTTGTTCCCAATCAGGATCACTGAATATAAAAGATTCGATGGGGTGAACTACGAGCAACTAAAGATATGCAAACCCGGCAGGGCGTGCGGAAAATCAAATAATCTGCCTCTTTGGAGATATCTAAAGGAACCCCTGATTCGCAAATATGGGGAAAAATGGTACGAAGAATTAAGCCTCACGATGGAGCATCTTCCCGAAAAACAATAAAGCTGCCTAGCGGCTTTTATTGTTTTTCGGAAGTTTATCAATGCAGGATTTAAGACGATTTGTAATCTCTTCAACACTGCCTATACCATTGATTGATTCGTATTTGCCAGCGTTCTTATAATATTTGATCAACGGCTCCGTCTTATCGATATACACCTGGATCCTGTTTTCGATGATTTTCTGGTCAGCATCATCACTCCTTCCAGAGGTTGTGCCCCTGTTTGTCAGACGGGCGATAAGCTCTTTTTTGGCGACTTCCAGCGAAAGCATGGCACTAACATTTCTTCCGTAATGAATAAGCAGTTTATCCAGGGCTTCGGCTTGTGGAACCGTCCGGGGAAACCCGTCAAATAAGAAACCGTTGGCTTCTGGATTCTTATCCAGTTTTTCACGGATCAGTTCAATAACCAGGTCATCCGGGACAAGTTCACCATGGCAGATGATGTCTTTTGCCAGTAGACCAATGGAGGTCCCTGAGGCAATTTCCTCCCTGAGAATGTCACCTGTCGACAGATGGATCAGTCTATATGCCTTCGATAGAACAGCAGCTTGGGTCCCTTTCCCGGCTCCGGGAGGACCAAATAATACCAGGTTAATCATGGGATTTATTTAACTAACGTATATATATCTTTCAAATTTCTGCCTCTGCGGTCATAATCCAGACCATATCCTACTATGAAATCATTAGGAATCTCAAGGCCGATATAATCCAGGTGAATGACTGTTTTCAATGCTTCCGGTTTGAAAAGCAAAGTGGCAATCTTTACCTCTTTTGCACCCTTGGCCCTGATCTTTGCAATCACATCTGCAATAGTATGTCCGGTGTCCACGATATCTTCAAGAATGATGACAGTACGGTCCTGAATATTTTCGTTGAATCCAATTAATTCCTTGATATTTCCGGTCGAATCAGTTCCGGAATAAGAGGCGAGTTTAAGAAAGGAAATCTCTGCGTCAGGTAACTCAAGCTCCTTCATCAGATCAGCGGCAAACATGAAAGAACCATTTAAGATACAAACAAATAACACACTCTTGTCTTCGAGATCGATTTTCATCTGATCTGCCATCCTTTTAACAGTCTCCTGTATTTTTTCATAAGGAAGAGAGATCTCAAATTCTTTGTCCCAAAGCTTGATGCGTTTCATGCAGAGATATTTTGTATTTGGCTGACTGAGCTTTTTGTGCGCTCAAAGATAAAATATTCTTTTTGGGGGGGCAAAAAAAAATGCTGCTTAGATCACATTAATGGCAATAATATCGAATATATAGTAATTTTGGTCTGTATATTTTGAAACACAACAAAATGACTCAGGAATTGAAAGCCAAAGTAAGTATTATCATGGGAAGCACTTCCGACCTGGCCATTATGACAGGCGCCGCGGAGGTTTTAAACCAATTGGAAATTCCCTTCGAAATGAATGCACTTTCTGCTCACCGCACCCCGGAAGAAGTGGAGAAATTTGCGCGGGGAGCTCACTCCCGTGGAATCAAAGTGATTATAGCTGCAGCGGGGATGGCCGCTCATCTTCCTGGCGTTATCGCGGCTATGACCCCAATTCCTGTCATCGGAGTGCCAATTAAAGCTTCGCTGGAAGGATGGGATGCAATTCTTGCAATTCTACAAATGCCTCCTGGAATTCCTGTCGCCACCGTTGCCCTGAACGGATCCAGAAACGCTGCAATCCTGGCAGCACAGATGATGGCGACCGGTGACGAATCTCTGATGAAAAAATTGATTGTGTTTAAGGAAGAACTTAAAAACAAAATTGTCGAGGCAAACGCCGAATTAGAGAAGGTAAAATATCCTTTTAAGACCAATTAGCGATTCTTTTTTCCGGTGAGAATGCGTTAACTTAGAGGTAGCGCGGTCCACCCAGGTGGGGTTTTCCGCTTTATCTCACCTTCATTCTCCCGGAATATGCACACCAAAAATTTCAAGAACGGCCTGTTCATCTGCTTCATTTTCCTGTCATTGGATGGCTCGGCAGTTGAAAGAGTCACCGTCATCGGGGCAAGAGAGGCATCGCTTTCATTGGCAGTCATCTCACAACCCGGGAATTTTTCCATATTTCACAACCAGGCTTTCCTGACGCTCGACCAAACTCCGGGTGTTGCCAACCAATCCATTTCAGCTGGTGTTTCCCTGCGTCAGCCGTTTCTTATTAATGGGTACAATGAAAGTGCCCTCGCAGTGGTGATTCCTACCCATGACATTGTATTTGCTGTTGGAATAACACATTCAGGCATTGGAAATTACAGTGAATCGTCTTTCGGATTGGCCCTTGCTAAGAGACTTACCAGGAAACTCTCAGCCGGACTCTTGTTCAACTATTTTACCTTCAACTTGCCTGAAAGCGGAACCAGCAGGGGTTCCTTTCAACTGGATGGCGGACTCGGCTACCAATATTCTGAGTTCCTCTCCTTCGGCTTACATCTACGGAACATTATTGTCACTCCTTGTTCGACATTCCAGTATGAGATTGCTTTTCCAATGCTCTTGCGCGCAGGAACTTCCTGTCTCCTGACTGAAAAAATATTGCTGAGCGCCGAAGCAGTTTATCAAACAAATACAGGAGCTGAAAAAGGTTCCGGCTTTAATATACGTTTCGGAATGGAATATTTGATTCTGGAAAATTTCTTCCTTAGAGGCGGTATGTCAGTGACTCCTTTTCAACACACTGTGGGATTCGGTTATCGATGGAAATCCTGTCAGCTCGATTTTGCCCTTGTTCACCACGAATTTCTCGGCTACACACCAATTTTTTCCCTTTCCTGCAACTTCACTCATCCTCCACATTAATCTCCAAATTTTCTTTCCTATGCTAGTGCAGATTTGCTGCTCGCTAGTGCAGATTTGAAATCTGCACTTTTCCATCTTCTCTATTCATTATTCATTCTTCTTTCCATGTGCAAAACCCCCATTATCCTCACTCTTTTCATTGTCCTGCTTACAGCCAATTTTTGTTCCGCACAACAAATTGAAGAACTCGCCGAATCCCTGTCTTCATCCGAAGATGGCAGTTCAGAAAGTTCCCTTCTGCTGGAAGACCTTAGCCAATATACCACTCATCCAATCAACATCAACAAGGCAACTGAAGACGAACTCACTCGTCTGAACCTCTTAAATTTCAGACAAATCAAGCGTATCCTTGACTATCGAAAAAAATACGGTTCCATATTGACTATTAAGGAGTTATTGGTGATGGAAGACTTTAGCAATGAACTATTACTAAAGATTCAACCATTTCTGGTTTTTGAACCTAATAAGGATTCTGTCCAAATCAGGCGGGAAAATCGGGTAATCCAATCACTCCTGGCCAGGATAAAAGGTTCATTTCCAAATACTGTTGGCTACTCCTCTTCGAAAGGGAAGCCCCCTGTCTACGGAGGAAGTCCATATGGATATTTTACAAGATACAGGGGAGAAATTGGTCAATGGCTCGACCTTGGAATAACAGCCGAAAATGATGCAGGTGAGGATTTTTTCAGAAAATCAAACAGCATGGGATTCGATTTCTTATCTGGATTTATCAGTTGGAAAGGAAAAGGGGTGATTCAGAAAGTCGTATTGGGAGACTATCTTCTCCGGTTTGGACAAGGTGTTAGTCTCTGGTCAGGGGGTGGTGTAAGTTATGCCTCAGACATGTCCTCGATGATGCGAACGGCAGAGGGTATCAGGCCCTATAGCTCAACGGATGAAAATATGTTTTTCAGGGGAGCAGCAGTTCAGATAACCAGGAGAAAAATCAGACTATCCATATTTTATTCGGATAAAAAAAAAGATGCCAATTTATCGGAAATGGCAGATGAAGATATTAATATTACTTCGTTTCGTCTTGACGGACTTCATAGAACTACCTCCGAAATGTCAGATGAGAAAGATGTCAAAGAAAGGATGATGGGCGCTTATGCTGATTTTCGCTTCGATAGATGGCGTTTCGGATTCCTCGCTTCCAGAATGAAGTTAGAATATCCTGTTTCCAAGGGTGACTCACCCTATAAAATGAAGTCCTTCGAGGGAAACGAAAATGTTAACTTTGGATTTGATTACCAATTGGTGTTGAATGATATAAGCCTCTTTGGTGAAGCAGGAGTCTCGGAAAACAAGAAAATGGCCATCCTAAATGGACTACTTTGGAAGGTTCATCCCCAGCTTTCCCTCTCTTTTCTTTATCGAAATTACGATCCGGCCTTTCATTCCTTCAATTCGGGTTCATTTTCCGGTGGGAGCGGTGGAAAAAACGAGGAAGGTTTTTTCCTTGCTGTCGAATATTGCCCGATGGAGAGATTGAAGCTGAGCGGACAGGCAGATCTGTATTTTGCCCCATGGATGACTTACCAGACTATTTCTCCCTCCAGGGGTAAAACTCTCTCTTTTAGGACAGACATAACAATCCGTCCTAATTTAACCATGTACCTGCAGACCCGTTTCGTCTGCAAGCCGCAAAAAAAGACTGGAGTTAGCGGTGCTCCGGAGCAATCTGACGAAGAGACGTCTAAATGGAGGGTCCACCTGGATTGGAAACTCAGTGAGAAGTTTCAACTGAGGAGCAGATTTGAAAAAGCAGGGTATAGCTTCAATCAAATTACGGAAAACGGCTACCTGATTTACCAGGATTTGATCCTTACACAATCTCCCGGACTAAAATATTGGTTCAGAATTGCCTATTATAACACAGATGGTTATAATTCAAGGGTTTATAGTTTTGAGAATGATCTGCTATACTATTTCGCCATACCCGAATTTCACGGTAAGGGAGTGCGTACTTATTTGAACATTAAGTGTTTACCGGTGAAAATGCTGACCCTATACCTGAAGGTTGGGTATACCCTCAGGCAAGGCGCAGAATCATTGGGATCTGGAAATGATGCCTCACCCGGCAATCATAAATTTGACATCAGAAGCCAAATGGCATGGCGGTTTTAAAATGCTGATAGATAATATATTAGAATAGTTAAATGATGCATAATTGGGCTTTTCCAGACTTAAATGGACGGGGTTGCGTGTTCAAAGGTTAAAATAATCTAAATTCTGAATCGATAAGGTGATATTTTTTAACTTTGTCCGTCCTGCAAGTGGACGACCGAATTATTAAACTACAAAAAATGCATTCAGTGCTCGATTTTGACGAAATCCGACCCTACCGGAACGAAGAATTATCTGTTGTATTGGAACGATTGACTGACGATCCGGAATTCATCAAAGTACTGGAGAAATACATGAATAAAAACCATGTTGTGTTGGAGCAGATGAAGGCCGCCATGAGGGCGACGAAGACGATTGAGGATTTTCAAGCCAATTTTGTCGTTCCAATGATTGAAAAAACTCTTTTACATAGTTCAGAGGGTTTAACTATTAAAGGCTTAGATGAACTTGACAGGAATCAACGGTATCTTTATATTTCCAATCACCGGGATATTATCCTCGACTCTGCATTGTTGAATGTCAAAATGCATGCTAGTGGTTTTAGTCCGACAGAAATTGCCATAGGAAGTAACCTTCTGGTATATCCATGGATCAACGACCTGGTTCGGATCAACCGTTCTTTCATAGTTAAGAGAAATATTCCTGTTAAACAAATGCTGGCATCCTCGAAATTGCTTTCGTGCTATATCCGGCAAATGATTACGAAAGGCACAGACTCAATCTGGATTGCCCAACGGGAAGGTAGGGCAAAAGACGGAAACGATATTACCCAGCCATCCCTGCTGAAAATGCTCAACATGTCGAATAATGGCGGATTCTTTGAGGGTTTTCAGGAATTGAAAATTGTACCGATGGCAATTTCTTATGAAATTGAGCCCTGCGGAAACGAAAAAGTTGCAGAATTGCATAAACGCCAGAGTGATCCAAACTTTCAGAAGACTGAAAAAGATGACCTGCTGAGTATGGTCAGTGGATTAAAAAACCAGAAAGGACGGATACATATACAGTTTGGTCGTCAAATCGATGTGGATGTATTGCAGCACATTTCCAACGAACCAGGCAACAATGAACGATTGAAGCTTTTAGCAGAACAGATTGATAAGGAGATCTATAAAAACTACAAACTTTTCGCTAATAATTATATCGCCTACGATCTATATTTTAAGACGACAAAATATTCAGATCAGTACACATTAGCCATTAAGGAAGCTTTCCTTGAGATGACACATAAAAGGCTTCAATTGGTGAACGAGGATATTGAAGCCTCTATGATATTGTGGCTGAAAATGTATGCTACTCCGGTTTACAATTACGAAAAATTTGTTCTTGGTGAAGTAACTGGACTCGAACTTTAATTGTAACGAAAGAATGCCTGGGCGATAATTAGTAATAAGAATAAGATGAATCCCAGGGTAACGAAAGGCTTGCCGAAATTTAAAGTGTATCCCATTCCGGATCTTTTAGGCACAAAAACCCGCTTATCACTCTTGTTGTAATAGAAAAAGCCCCATTTATAATTATTGAAATTACCCGTTGGGTCATTAAAATCTTCCATACCAAATTTTTAGACATTCAGTAATTTTTCACTCAGTGCAACGAGTGTTTCTTTCTTGTCGTTGGTGCTAACCAGTACGGAAATATTGTGACGGCTTCCACCATAAGAAATCATTCGGATTGGAATATTGTCAAGTGCAACAAATACTTTGGAGGCAAATCCCTTTTCTTCTGCAATCATGTTCCCAACGATGCAAACGATGGTTTGATTTTTATCTACCTCTACATCACCATATTCCTTTAATTCTGTGACAATCTCATTCAAATGTTTGGGATTGTCAATCGTGACGGAAACAGCAACCTCTGAGGTAGTAACCATGTCGACCGATGTCTTGAAATACTCAAATATTTCGAAAATATTCTTCATGAAACCGTAGGCATTCAGCATTCTGCCTGAACGGATCTTAATAGCAGTAATACCATCTTTTGCCGCAACAGCCTTGATCCCGGCTCCCTGGCTCTCAGCGGTGATCAGCGTTCCTGGATCCGGTGGATTCATTGTATTCTTTAGCCTGACCGGAATATTTGCATTCTTGGCAGGAAGAACGGTTTGCGGGTGAAGAATTTTTGCACCGAAATAAGCCAGCTCAGCCGCTTCATTAAAAGAAAGAACATCAACTCTCTTGGTATTTTCGACAAAACGTGGATCGTTATTATGAAATCCATCAATATCTGTCCAGATCTGAACTTCACTGCTATTGATCGCAGCGCCGATAAGTGTTGCAGTATAATCTGAACCACCTCTCTGAAGATTATCGATCTCATTCAACTCGTTCCTGCAGATAAATCCTTGTGTGATATAGTAATCGGCCTTTGGATGGGAAGAAAGGATTTCATTGATCTTCATTTTAATGAACCTGCTGTCGGGCATCTTATCCGAATCAATTCTCATGAAATCAAGCGCAGGCAGCAACAAGGCATTGTAACCCTCTTCCTGCATAAGTAACGTGAAAAGAGCAGTAGAAATGAGCTCTCCCTGAGCCAGAATGGCCCTTTCACCGATTTCGGAGAATGTGCCGGTCGTGAAAGATTTGATAAAATCAAAATGCTCCTCCAACACTTTTTTCCCCAGATCTTTGGTTGCGTTGGTCTTGTAAAGATCGTAGACAACATTGTAATATTTCTTTTCAAGAGAACTGATCAATGCAAGAGCGGATTCTTTGTTTTTCTTTGAGAGATAATCGGATATTTCCACCAGACAGTTCGTCGTTCCTGACATAGCAGACAAAACAACCATCTTCTGGTTTCCATCGGAAATCAAATTCATTACTGATCTCATGTTTTCAACCGAACCAACCGAGGTTCCACCAAATTTGTATACTTCCATGTTAAAGGCTTTAACTGAATATGCTAACAAGGGTACAAAAATAAGAATATTACAAGGGATTGTGCTTGCTAAAAGAATTTTGGTGAAAAATTGAACTTTCAATTCGTAAGCAAGAAAAACCAGGCTAATTATTTGACTAATTTGGAGATAGCCTTAAATTCAGTTGTTCCGGCAGAACGAGTAAGTTCAAAAAGAATAGATTCAGTTGTCGAAACACGTATTCCTTCCAAAAGGAACCGGTTCAGGGCAATTTGTTTTTCTTCCGGATTTCTCGAACTTATACAGTCAGCAATAACGATCGGATCGTATCCGTTTTCCTTGAGATCTACAGCTGTCTGTAGCACACAGACATGCGATTCAATTCCACCTATGATGACATTGGTTTTTCCCGAGTTGCCCAGATGCAGGGCAAACACAGGCTCATCCATGCAACTGAAGGTATTTTTTTCTATCGGACTAAAATGTGAGAAAAGCGAACTGATTTCGTTCACCGTACTACCCAGTCCTTTCGTATACTGCTGGGTTACAACCAATGGAATTCCAAGGATCTGAAGTCCTTCTATTAACCGGGTGCAATTGGACAGTAAGTTTTCTTTTCCATCCATTACAGGGAAGAGTCTATCCTGAATATCAATGATCAGACCAATACTTTTCTCTCTTTCTATTCTCATAGGTTTGGAAATTATAGTTCGGAAAATCTTCTTCGATTCAATACAAAGTAATTCCAGAGAATGCTCTTGGATGTTCTAAGGTTACTGAGTTCTTTTGGCGCTATTTTTACGATAATCCTGCGCTTTTTTATTAACAAAGGTAGCTGTCCGTAAAATTTCAAATGAGCTGCCAGGACCTTCACAAAAGCGCCAAATTCGCCTTTGAAAATAAAGGTGAAGGCTGCTAATCCATCCAGAATCATTCGGGAAGGAAGGATGATGAGCAACTGGCCAAGAGGCAAATTTTTAAGCAACAGATAAAGATTATTGCGAAAATTTAGATAAATTTTCATTGGATGGTGGTAGTTGAGTGTTCCGCCACCCAAATGGAAAACAACCGATTCCGGGCAAAATTTAACAGAAAAACCCAGATGATGCATCCTCCAGCATAAATCGATTTCTTCCATGTGCGCCCAGAAATCAGCATCAAAACCACCACATTCCCGCCAAACGGATGACCTAACCATCATACAGGCCCCGGATGCCCAGGAAACATTCAGACTGTCATTATATTGACCCAGATCTTTTTCAACTTCCTGTAAAATCCTGCCCCTGCAAAACGGATAGCCAAACTTATCGATAAAGCCGCCTGCTGCACCAGCATATTCGAACTCCGAAGGACGATCCAAACTGAGAATTTTCGGCTGAATGGCTCCGAGGGTAGAGTCAGCTTCCATCAGTAACAGCATCGGATCCAACCACCCTTCGGACACTTCAACGTCAGAGTTGAGCAAAACGAAAAATTCATTTTGTATCAATTGAAGGGCTTTGTTATATCCTGCTGCAAATCCGAAATTCTGATCAAGTTGCAGATAAATAACAGAAGGGAAAAGCGTCTCTACCAGAATCCTACTGTCATCAGACGATCCGTTGTCAGCGACGACTATATCGGCAATCACCGCGGAGTGGGCAACAACCGAAGGAAGAAACCTTTTCAGGAATCCACTTCCATTCCAGTTGAGGATCACAATCGATATTTTTGGCCTGCTGGTCATACTGTCTCTTTCTTGTGCTTCCATCTTTTATGAGACCAGAGCCAAAGTTCAGGACGTTGAACGATGACCTCTTCGATCATCCGGGTCGCTTTCTCCGTGATCTCGAATGGTTCAGTGTTTTTTGCATGATCCGTAATGAGAGTGAATTCCAGTTGATTGTAGCCTCTTTTTAGTTTTCTGATGTGGAGGAACAAGACTACAGCATCAAGTTTACGTGCCACCTTTTCTGTACCGGTCAGAACAGGTGTTTCCTGGTTCAAAAAGGTTGTCCAATATTGAATCTCATGCTTACGGGGCGTCTGATCCATTAGAAATGCGGAAGCCGAAGCCTTGTGATTATTCTGATCTGCGACCAGCTGCCGGTAGGTATCCGCCCTCTCAAGCGGAACAATGCCGAACCGGGCTCTCATATTGTAATAGAATTTATCGAAACTCTTGTTTGTCAGTTTCTTGTAAATGACATATCCGGTATATTCCGAATTTAGTGGCCAACTGCAGTTCCATTCCCAATTGTTATAATGCCCAAGGGCTAAAACAACCGGTTTACCTTCCCTGAGATATTTCTCAGGCAGTTCAGGGTTAAGCAGGGTAAGCCTCTTCTTAATTTCTTTCTCTGAGACACGGTCAAAGTAAAGCGTCTCGATAAAACTATCACAAAATTGATGATAGAATTTCATTGCAATAAGCGTTATCTCAATAGGTGATTTATCAGGAAAAGAATTTCTTAGGTTCATATAAACCACCTTCCTGCGGTACCTTACAATAAAGTATACAAACAGGAAAATAAAATCGGAAAAGATATAATGCAACCTTAGTGGAAAAAGTTGTACGAACCAGGTCACCGCCCTCAATAGGTAATATCCGATATTGCCATTTTTATCCATGGCTAACTGCAATAAAATTTTTCTATAATAGATTGGAATTCTTTAAAATAGTTGTTGTTGGTGGCGATGACCTCCCCGGTGAAAAGGAAGTTTTCGTTACCTCGAAAATCCGTCACTCTTCCTCCTGCCTGACGCAGGATAATGGCTCCTGCAGCAATATCCCACGATTGCAAGCCTGTCTCCCAGAAAGCCTCGGACCTTCCGGCTGCAACATAGGAGAGATCCGTAGCTGCGGATCCGAATCGCCTGATTCCATGTGAATTAGACATGAAATACTTGATGGCAGCCACAAATTCATCTGTATTTTCTACCTCACCATAGGGGAACCCTGTTACTACGAGTGCCTCACTAGAAGTGGATGCTTCAGAAACCCGAATCTCCTTTCCATCCAGCATCGCCTTGCCACCCTTCCAGGCATAAAAACATTCACCCCTGCTGATTTCAAAAACGACTCCAAGAACAATCTCATCACCTTCCAGTAAACCAATACTAACCGCATATGGAGGGATCCCGTGAATAAAATTTGTGGTTCCATCCAGTGGATCGATAACCCAACGATATTTTTCTCCTGAATTCGTTGCCGTACCTTCCTCTGTAATGAAACCAGAATCCGGTATTAATTTTCTAAGTCCTTCAACGATAATTTCTTCTGCCTTCTTATCGACGTAGGAGACAAAATTGGCCTTCCCTTTTACCTCGACACTCCGGAGGTCAAAATTAATTCCTTCCTGCGCTATAAAAGCACCGGCTTGTTTGGCAATTAGGATGACTTCCCTGCAGAGATTTTCCAAAACCATATTTTTTTGTTCAAAAGTAACGATAATCCTTGTGGCTTCAACTCAATAATCCTGTATATCTCCAACGACACGTCCTTCGTTGTTGATACTTTTTAGCCTCACAACCCTTGTTTCGTTCAATAGTTCCGGTTGGTAAGGCACTTCAACTTTGATATAATTTTCACTCCAACCACTGGTGACCCGCTTATTGGAGTGAGTTTCAAAGAGGACAGAGACATTTCTGCCGAGATTATTGATATAAAATTGTTGTAATTTACTATTTGACAGTTGAATTAATTTTTGCGTCCTGAGTTTCCGTTCTTCAATCGGCACCACTCCGGCAATGGCCAAGGCTTGAGTATTAGCCCGTTCAGAATAAGGGAACGCATGCAGCTGGGATACATTCAGCCGTCCAATCAGATCGTATGCTTCGTCGAAAAGTTTATCAGTTTCTCCGTTCATTCCTGCTATCACATCCACTCCTATAAATGCAAAAGGCAGCCTTTCCCTGATTGCCTCCACACGTTGAATGAATAGCGCAGTGTTGTATTTTCTTTTCATTAAAGCAAGCACCTCATCTGTTCCTGCTTGTAATGGGATATGAAAATGGGGCGCTATCCTCTGAGAGTCGGCAACGAAATCAATGATCTCATTACTCAGTAGATTAGGTTCAACAGAACCCATCCTTACCCTGTGAATTTCCTGAGTCCGATCCAGTTCTTTCAGCAGATCAAAGAATTTCTCGCCTGTACTCTTTCCGAAATCGCCAATATTCACTCCGGTGAGGTTGATCTCCTTTATTCCCTGGGAAGCCAGTTTTTTTGCCTCGAGGATGATACTTTCAATCGAGGGATTCCTGCTTTTTCCTCTGGCCATTGGAATAGTACAATAGGTGCAGAAATAATTGCAGCCATCTTGTACCTTCAGGAAACTGCGGGTCCTGTCTCCAACAGAAGATGCTGGTTGAAACTCTGTTATCTCTTTGAAAGTACAGCCATGCATCTCACTTAATGCATGCTTCTCTAAATTTTCAAGGTATTTGATGATATTGAACTTATCATTGGCGCCTAATATAAGATCTACACCCTCTATTTTGGCAGCTTCCTCAGGTTTTAACTGGGCGTAGCATCCAATAACTACTACAAATGCAGCTGGATTTTGCCTGGTAGCCTGACGGATCATGTACCGGCTTTTCTTATCGGCAGAGTCAGTGACGGAACAGGTATTGATTACATAAACATCCGCATGTTCCTTGAAATCCACTCTGGTGAAGCCTTTTTCCTGAAAGGATCTGGCGATGGTTGAGGTTTCTGAAAAATTGAGTTTACAACCCAGGGTTCCAAATGCAACTTTCTTGTCTTTAAACTCCATTATTTTTGATTCAACCCGACAAAAGTACGGATTTGTTCCCAAACATTTTACAGCAGATCACTGGCCAGTTCAGCCAGGTAGCTTCTTTCTCCTTTGAGAAGATTGATGTGAGCGAAAATATCCTGTCCCTTCATCCTGTCTGTAAGATAGGCAAGACCGTTAGACTGCATATCCAGGTAGGGTGAATCAATCTGTTGAATATCACCGGTAAATATCATCTTTGTTCCCTCTCCAGCCCTTGTAATGATCGTCTTTACCTCATGTGGTGTGAGGTTTTGTGCCTCATCAATAATGAAATAGCAATTGGAAAGACTGCGGCCACGGATGAATGCCAGCGGACAAATAACCAACCGGTCGTCCTTCTGCAGATCTTCAATGACATGGTGTTCATGCGTATGAGGATCGAAGCATCTTTTTATCACGGCCAGATTGTCAAACAAGGGTTGCATATAGGGCGAAACTTTCTGTTCCGCATCTCCAGGCAGGAATCCGATATCCCGGTTACTGAGCGCCACAATTGGTCGCGCCAGCATGATCTGATCATAAATATTGTGCTGGGCTATGGCAGCAGCCAGAGCAAGCAGTGTCTTTCCGGTTCCGGCTTTTCCCGTCAGGCTGACCAGCTTGATTTCCGGATCGAGTAACGCCTGCAACGAAAATGTCTGCTCCGCATTTCTTGGCCTGATGCCGAAAGCCACCTTTTTATCGACCCGCTCCATCCGGCTGCGAAAGGCATTAAAGTGAGCCAAAACACTGGCATTCTGACTCTTGAGGATGAAAAATTCGTTGGGGAAAGGCTTCTTTTCAATGCCCGACTCTTCAACCGCAAGGAAATTGTTCTCGTATAATTTCGCAATCAGCTGATCATTATAATCCTTGATTTCGCGGATTCCCTGGTACAAGACTTCAATATCCTCTACCTTGTCATTCTTATAATCCTCCGCCTCGATACTCAGGGATTTGGCCTTGATCCTCAGGTTTACATCCTTACTTACCAGGATAACCTTCCTGGTAGTTAGTTTGTCGCGTAGAAATTCAGTGATGGCGAGAATTCTATGATCAGGAATATCCTCCTTAAAAGATGCCTTGATCTGATCCGAATAGGGTTTTCCGAGTTCGATGTAAAACTTTCCTTTTCCCTGACCCAATGAAATACCCTTGTCAATAGAGGTCTTGCCGACCAACTCATCCAGAATTCTTACAAACTGGCGAGCCTGAAAATTGATCTGATCATCACCTCGTTTAAACTTATCTAATTCTTCCAGTACCGTGATGGGAATCACGACATCATTATCTTCGAAATTGTATATGCACTCGCAATCATGCAGGATGACGTTGGTATCAAGGATAAAGGTTTTTGGCCGCTTCATATTCAATCAATGTATTTAACTGTAACAATTCTAGACTTCAGGCACACTTTGCCCGATAAAACCTCTGCAACCGTTCAGCAGGCTTCGAAAACGCTTAAAGATAATACTTAATCAATCCGATGATAGTTTGTCTAAAAGGTTTTTTACATCTTTGTATTTACAATTTGTTAGTAAAGTTCCCGGAATGACTTACGAAGCCGTTATTGAATATTTGTACGAGCATCTGCCTTATTACCAGAGAAAAGGGCCTGCTGCGTATAAAGCAAGTCTGGATAATACACTGGCGCTTGATAAAATGTTCGGTCATCCGCACCGGAAATTTCGCTCCATTCATATCGCGGGAACCAATGGGAAAGGCTCTGTCTCTCATATGATGGCGGCTATCCTAGGACAGGCTGGATATAAAACCGGACTATACACCTCACCCCATCTCAAAGATTTCCGCGAAAGGATAAGAGTCAATGGTGAAATGGTCCCGAAGACTTTTGTGACTAGTTTCGTGGAAAGATTCCTGGATCTGAACAAAGAGGTTCAACTTGAACCTTCCTTCTTTGAGTTAACAGTCTTGATGGCCTTCGAATATTTCGCCTCGCAAAATGTCGATGTGGCTGTTGTTGAAGTCGGCTTGGGTGGCAGGCTCGATTCTACAAGTATCATCCAACCGGTTTTATCGGTCATTACCAACATCAGCTTCGACCATGTCGCGTTACTGGGCGATACTTTGGGCAAAATTGCGCTGGAGAAAGCAGGCATAATTAAGCACTCAATCCCGGTGGTAATAGGAGAGACCCATCCTCAGACCTCCGTAATTTTTGAAGGCATTGCCAGGGAAAAAAATGCTCCGATCATATTTGCAGATCAACAGGTCAGATCAGAATATTCATTGATTTCCATGGACCAGAGACAGATCTTCAATCTGAAGAGCATAGATGGAATACTGTTTGAAAATCTTCGCTTGGACCTTCTTGGTAAATACCAATCGAAAAATATTTGCACTCTGGTTTGTGCCCTGACGGAGCTTCAGAAAGTTGGTTTTCAACTAACTGAAGAAGCCATCCGTAATGGATTGGAAAACGTGATTGGTTTAACCGGATTGCTGGGCAGATGGCAGACTATCGGTGCAAATCCACGAATTATTTGTGATACAGCTCATAACGAAGCAGGAATAAGGGAAGTAGTGGCCCAGTTAAGTCAGATTCCGAAGAAAAAGCTTCACATCGTCATTGGGATGGTCAATGACAAGGATATCACTGGGATCCTGAAATTCTTACCCAAAGAAGCCGTTTATTATTTTACAAAGGCCTCTGTTCCAAGAGCGTTAAATGAAACCCAACTCATGCAAATGGCCACTTTCTTTGGATTGAACGGAGCCGCATTCGAAGATGTACATTCTGCCTTGAATGAAGCGAAAATGTATGCTGACAAAGATGATCTGATTTTTATTGGCGGAAGCACCTTTGTAGTAGCCGACGCGTTGCCTTAGGAGTAAATTCGTTTCGTCCCTCCCGGGTAAGATACAAATGCTATTACATTGATAATTATTTTCTATTTTTATCAATTATTAGCCCAATAACCATCAAACTTCACTACTTATGGAAAACAAGAAATCAATTTCCCGCAGGGGGTTTATTGCTTCTTCTGCTGCAACTGCTGCAGGTATTACCATCCTTCCAAGTCAGGTAATCGGAGGACTTGGACATCCTGCCCCAAGCGACAAACTTAACATTGCCGGTATCGGTGTGGGTAGCAAGGGTGGAGTTAACCTAAAAAATATGAATACCCAAAATATCGTGGCAATCAGCGATATAGACTGGAATTATGCTGCAAAAACCTTTGGCCAGTACCCTGATGCCAAGAAATATAAAGATTTCCGCATCATGCTTGATCAGAGCCATAAAGAGTTTGATGCAGTCGTGATTGCAACTCCTGATCATACCCATGCAGTCTGTGCACTAGCCGCCATGCAGCTTGGTAAACATGTTTATGTTCAGAAACCACTTACACATACGGTATTTGAATCAAGAGTCTTACTCGAGGCCTCCAGAAAATATAAAGTTGTGACCCAAATGGGAAATGAAGGTCATAGCGGCAACAATGTTGCTGAGGTCTGTGAGCTGATATGGAGCGGTGCCATTGGTGAGGTTGCCAGTGTCGATGCCTGGACAGACAGACCTATCTGGCCACAAGGTCTTTCCCGCCCGGCACAAGGGATGTGGCTTCCCGACGGACTCAATTGGGATCTTTTTATCGGTCCTGCTCCCATGCGTCCTTACCATTCTGCCTATCATCCCTGGAACTGGAGGGGCTGGTGGGATTTTGGCACTGGAGCCCTCGGTGATATGGCCTGTCACGTGCTGGATGTCGTCTTTGCTTCCCTGAAATTAGGTCATCCTTCGTCAGTGGAGGCTTCCTCTTCTACCTTTAACAACGAAAGTGCTCCAAATACCTCAATGATCCATTATACTTTCCCGGCCAGGCAACCTGTGGGCAAACAGAAGATGCCTGAAGTCAATGTGACCTGGTATGATGGTGGATTACAGCCCGCCCGTCCGGATTCTATGCCTGAAGGAATGGAGCTTGGACAAGGGAAAAATGGAATCATTTTCCATGGGACCAAAGGTAATATCGTCTGCGGGAATTATGGGGGCAACTACAAACTTCTACCTGTTGATAAATATTCTAAACTGGTGATGCCTCCTCAAACTGTTCGGCGTGTACCGATCAGTCATGAAATGGATTGGGTGAGGGCCTGTAAGGAATCACCAGAAAGCAGGGTGTTACCGGCCTCTAATTTCGAATATGCCTGTCCACTCAATGAAATGGTGGTCATGGGAAACCTTGCTGTTCGCATGCAGGGTTTACAAAAGAAGCTGAAATGGGATGGTGAAAATATGACATTTACCAACCTGAACGATGACGATAAAATTACCGTCATGAGCGGAATAACTACCGGCAGTGTAAATGTTAAAATAGTGCGCAATGCCAAAGAATTCGCTGCTGAATTAATTAAAACCAACTACCGCGAAGGTTGGTCTCTTAAAGTATAATTTTCTCCAACTAGAGCTCTTTTCTCATGAACAATTCACTCGAAGTCCTGGACCACGTACGGCTGAATTTTTCTCCGGCCGGATTACTCTTTCTTAATATTGCACTGGCATTCGTAATGTTTGGGGTGGCCCTCGATATCAAAGTGGAGAATTTTACCGACTTATTGAAGAAACCTAAATCTGCTATTGTAGGTTTCGTTAGCCAGACCTTTCTGCTTCCGGCATTCACTTTTATAATCGTCATTCTGATTAATCCATCCCCTACAATCGCCTTGGGAATGATCATGGTGGCTGCTTGTCCAGGTGGAAATATCTCCAATTTTATCAGCTCAATGGCAAAGGGAAATGTTGCACTAGCAGTTAGTCTTACAGCCATCTCCACTCTTGCAGCCATATTTTTCACCCCTTTCAATTTTGCCTTCTGGGGTGGTCAGTACATTCATTTTTACAATGCCCATAGCGCTGCAGGACTGGTTCGTCCACTCGAGATTGATATGTTCCAGATGTTTCAAACAGTATTCATACTACTTGGGATACCTGTTGTTACCGGGTTGGTGGTTCAAAATAAATTTCCGAAACTCACAGAAAAAATTAAAAAACCGATCAACAAAGGCTCATTGATATTTTTTATTGTCATGGTAGTTACGATGCTGGCTGCAAATTTCGCCCATTTCATGGCTTATATCCACCTGGTCTTTTTCTTTGTTTTGCTTCAAAACGGTATCGCGATGTTGACCGGCTATACTTTCAGCTCAATCTTTAAATGTTCTCAAAGAGATCGCCGGACCATCGCCATCGAAACAGGTATTCATAACTCCGGATTGGCTTTGGCGTTGCTTTTTAATCCAAAGATTTTCCCGGTAGAGCTGGAGCTTGGCGGCATGGCAGTAATTGCTGCATGGTGGGGGATATGGCACATAATCAGTGGATTGTGTATTGCATGGTACTGGTCACATAAACCTGTAATTGAAACTTATGATACCGCGGTCGAAAGGTTATGAGGCGCTTAGAAGTTATGTGCGTTTTGCATTCTGGCTGACGCACAAGCGAATTGTTGTGAATGGCAGGAGCAATATTCCGATGGATCAACCGGTCATTTTTGCTGCCAACCATCAAAATGCCTTGATGGATCCCCTGGCCCTGTCCTGCACCAATCCTCTGCAAACACTTTGGCTGGCCCGCGCGGATATTTTCAAAAGCAAGACAGCCAGGTCTTTTCTCTCTTTTTGTAAGATGATTCCAATCTACCGTATCCGGGATGGCAAGGAGAATCTTTCCAACAATGAGGAAATTTTTAGCCAGGTGACACAAGTGCTGAAGGAAAAAGGATCTGTGGCCCTCTTCCCGGAGGCCGCACATTCAGGTAAACGGCAGATGTTGCCTCATAAGAAAGCTATTCCGAGGATTGCACTCGAGTCAGAAGAAAAAAATAATTTTGATCTCGGATTACAAATCGTTCCTGTTGGAATCTATTATGACCATTACTGGAATTTCAACCGGACACTGATCGTCAACTATGGTGAGCCTATCGAAATAGATTCTTATAAGGTTCGCTATGCAGAAAATCCTCAGAATGCGATGCTTCAGCTGCGTGATGAGATAAATTTAAGACTCTCACCATTGACCATGCAAATCAATAGCATCGGGTCTTACCAGGATTATGAAGACATCAGGACGGTAGCTGGTGTGGAATTCGCCCAAATGAAGTATGCGGGGAAATGCACTGTTAATCAGCTTTTTACGACAGAACAGGAACTGATCGCCAAATTGGAGCAAATCGAAGAAAATCAACCGGAGAAATTTGAAAAAATTAAAAAGAATACAAAAAATTACCTGTCAGCTCTGAAGAAAGCAGGTATTACTTATGAACAATTTGTCGTAGCGCAGCATTCAAACATTCCAAAGCTGCTGTTGAGGTTTATTATTTCGGTTCTCTCCTTTCCTGTATTTGCTTTTGGATTGATATTTAATGTCTTGCCCTATTTCCTTCCACGTAAAATCCTGGCCGGAAAAGTAAAGGATCATGCATTCATGAGCACTTTCATCTTTGCCTCAGGACTAGTATTATATCCCTTGATATATTTGCTGGAAAGTGGAATTCTCTGGATCACGACAGGTTCCTTCCTTATCTCTTTTGTTGCACTCCTGTTAATGCCTTTTGCAGGAAAAATTGCTTTTAACTTGCTGTTGATTTATCAGAATCTGCTAAAAAGTGTCGGATTAAGATATTTTCGACAAGCTCAGTATAATAAATGCAGGCAGCTTAGATCAGAAGTAATCAAATCAATTCAATAGGGAGCCTTAAGTCCGAGGACCTTAACCATCGGTATATTCAGGTCTTTTTCAAATTGCCCTTCCGATCCCTTAACGAACAGACCGAATCCGCCATGGTAGTCCCAGATGGTCCAGGGAATCCCCTTTTCTTCCAGGTATTTTCGCACCTCACTATACCAGTAAACCCGTTCAGCATCCTTGCTGCTTTTCATGTAAACACCGAATTCTCCACAGAAAATATTGACCTTTCTTTCACTTCTGAAGGTAGTCGCAATATCAATGAGCTGCCTGATTCTGGCTACATTGCCCTCTTTTGGATAATTCGTATAAGTAGAGTTTACCCAGGTTCCTGCCAACTCTGCCGGACGTGAAGGCATCGTTTCGGAAGAATAAGGAAACGGGACTTCAGAAAGTGAAGCAAGGGCTGGATTTGCCCAGGTCGAACCCTGATGTGTAAAGAGGAACGGGTCATAGAAATGAAAAGTATACAACAAATTGGGATCCTTGTACACGGGCAATTTGCTCAATTCATTATAAGTGTTGAAGCTCGAAGGACCAATAACAATCGTATGTTTGGAATCAGTTTTCCGGATAGCATCAATGGCAGCCTGCTGAATTTTACCCCACACTTCGGTGGAAATTCCATTGGGTTCATTCATGATCTCAAAGAGGATCAAAGCAGAACGATTCTTGTAACGATTCGCTAATTGTTCCCATACTCTTGTCAGAATTATTTCCAGATCAGGGTTCTTACTGGCGATTTCATCCCTGCTATGATTGTCAATCATCAGGTAGAGACCCAGTTCCTCTGCCCAGCTGACTGCCTGATCCAGGTAACCTGAGAAGATTGGATCAATTAGGTAATCAGGTTTTCCACCCGTCATGGAGAATAGGTTGATCGGTAACCGAATGATATCGCAACCCAGACTTTTGATGTTCTCGAAATCTTTTTTGGTGTATTTAGAGAATTGAATCTTACCCGGGCTAGTGGTCTGAAACCAGTTCGTCAAGTTAACACCTCGTTTAAATGGAACCTGTGCTACAACGGTTTTTGTCATCATAAAAAGTAACGCAAAAATTACTGGGAATATTACTCTTTTCATCGGACGATTATTTTTGAAGTTAAATGAGTCACAATTTACAGATTTTTAATCTGATTCTACCCCAATAAAGTCTTGTTTTATCAGTGTTTCTAAGTTTTTCCGTGGCATTTTATATATTTGTAATATCAACTTTCCGCGAGGCGTCAACAGGTCTCCGCCTATTATCAATTTTTATCGGCTATTATCATGACTATTCCAAAGACATCTGAGGCATTTAGCCTGAAAGGTTCTTTCATTAAAGGTGGTATTACAACCATTCTCCTGACTCTTTTCTTCGTATACTTTATTTCTGGAAAAATTTCCACAGGAGAGATGCTGATCTCCCTTCCTTTTTTCCTGATCCTTTATTTTGTTCAGTTTTCAATCGGAAGGACGGACGTCGTAACAGCATTCCGGCAATGGTTAAGGATGAAAAGTGTCAATGTGTTACTTTTCCCAACAATGACGCTGTGTTTTTATCTGTTTTATCTCCTGATTAACAAACAGGATATTCTGCAGGGAAATCTATGGTTGCTGGTATTTTTTATCTACTTTCCGGCAGTTGTTTTTGCATCGAGAAACGATCCTTCCCGCAAGATTGGATGGCTTGACTTTGCTGTATACATTGTATTGTTATTTGCCGGTACCTTGTTTAGCATCAAGCAAAACAGCGAAATACCAATCAGCGGTGGCGGTTTCGACTCCATTTTCCATGTTATCATTATTCTCTCCGAATTTTATGCGTACGCCATCGTCCGAAGCCTGGATGATGTTGGCTTTGTTCCGGAAATTAAATGGAAATCCCTGCTAACCGCCTTGTTGGTTTGGGCTTTCTACTACCTGTTTGTATTCATTTTTGGAAGTTCAGTCAATTTTATTGCCGTAGTTGGACACAACGAATCCCTGGATATACTGATTAAGTCTATCATATTCTCCATGATCGGAACCTTCCTGCATACAGCCCTTTTTGAAGAACTCTTCTTCCGTGGAATATTGCAAAATTTGCTGGCCAAAAGAATTGCTCAGGGACGTTCGTGGTTGATTTTCTGGCAGATAGGGTTTGCAGTACTGTTGATAGGCGCCTTCCTGGTAAGTTATACCCTGGAGGGAAAGATGAAATGGTTCCCAGCACTGGTAACCGTTATCATGTTCTTTGCTGCCTATTTTATTGAGAAATCGGGTAAATATGGGTATGGTGTATATACCTCCCTGGCGATCACAGGTGTTACCTTCGGATTGGTACATTATCATGCTAAATCTATCATATACATTGGATTAGCCTGTATTGCAGGGTGGGCCTACGGATATACCTACATCAAAACTAAAAATGTTTTCTACAGCGCTCTGGTTCACGTACTTGTCAACTCCGGCGTCCTGATATTCGGCCTTAAAATGATTCGCTAAATAAATCAACATGACAAAATATCCCAAAAGAGGCCGTTGGAAAAAAGTAGTTATCATCACAGTAAGTTTACTCCTGATCGTTTATTACTTCTATTTCTCCTATCCCTTCCGGTGAACATTCTTCAATAAACAGCGCCATGGCAATCCACCCTTGACACCTGCCTGGGCACTCGAATGCTGGCTATGGGAAGACGATTTCAACACTGCCGAACGTGTCGATTCCCTACTGAACGGATATGCCAAATATGATATTCCTGTCAGGACTATTCTGCTGGATAGCCCGTGGAGCCTCCGGTACAACGATTTTGAGATTGACACAATCAGTTATCCTAAACCGGATATTTGGTTTAGACAGCTGCAGGAAAAAGGTTACAGAGTTGTGTGCTGGATGACCAACATGGTCAATAGCAAGAGCAATGATGGACGGATCAAAGATTCCGAAGATTTCTTCAAAGAGGCTTCCAGTAAAGGCTACCTGGCCGGAAAAGGTGAAAAAAATAGTTGGTGGAAGGGTAAAGGCGGTTTCATTGATTACACCAATCCCGAAGCAATGAAATGGTGGAGAGGCCGTCAGCAAAGGCTCTTCGATCTGGGAGTCGACGGATGGAAACTGGATGGGACTGCCACTTTGTTCTACACATTGGTCGGACCGGTTCCTTTTGCATACAAATCTACCAAGTCCGGGCTGATGTCAACAAGAGTCTATATGGATCATTACTACCGCGATGAATACCAGCATGGTCTGACACAAAATCCGGAGTTTGTAACACTTGCAAGATCGATTGATAAATGGCCTCATCCTGAAGGGTTTGCTCCTTTGGATGCCGCTCCTGTTACCTGGGTTGGTGACCAGAAACATACCTGGGAATCAACCGGTAAGATCTCAGAAGAAGACAAAAAGAGCAAAGACATTGCCATGGATGGAATCGATGGCATCGAAATGGCTATTCAGAACATTTTGGCTGCTGCAGAGCTGAGATACAATGTGATCGGTTCGGATGTGGCCGGATTTTCGGGCAAAGTTATTCCCCCGCGTCTCTATATGCGCTGGACACAATTATCCACTTTTTGCGGATTGTTTTTGAATGGTGGTCACGGTGAACGCGCCCTCTGGCACAGGACTCCCCAGGAATTGCAAGTGATCAGGAAATTTTCATGGCTTCATACCGAGTTAGTTCCGTATATGTATAGTTATGTAGTTACCGGTCACAAGGGTGGGAGAGTACTTCAGAAACCTATCAGCGGAAAATATCATTATATGTTCGGCGAGGATTTTGTTGTGGCTCCGATCTTTCGCGACGATTTGATAAACAAAGTGACCCTACCTGCTGGAAAATGGAGGTATTTCTTCGGGGACAGTAAATTGATAGAAGGACCCATCACTTTTGAAAAGGAATTTCCCTTGGACGAATATCCTGTTTACATCAGGGAAGGTGCAATAGTGCCATTAAATATTGAAAGAAATTATACAGGTTTGGGTTCGGAGGCAAATAAAGGATCCCTGACCTGGTTGATTTATCCTGGAGCAGATAATCATTTTACTGTTTATCATCCTGATAAGAGTGGAAGTTCGACTGTCACAATGACCAACTATTCGGACAGGGTTGAACTCTCTCTGAAAGAAATGAAAAAACCTTCAATCTTTAATATACACCTGGAGAAGAAACCCAAAAGAATAATTTTCAGCGGAGTAGAATTAACAGACTCAATAGATTATCAGTATGATGAGCAAAAGATGAGATTAATTGCACGAATAGCTGGTTTAAAGGATGGTGTGCTGACAATCATTAGATAATGACTATTTTCCTTTTTTCATAATTACTTTTAAGAGATCAGGCTCATCTGATAAAATATCAGGATCTATACCAGTACCCTGATAGCTCTTCCCATCTTTATCGTAGAACCTCGCCACCGGAACAGAAATCCTGTATTGTTTTTCAAGATCAAGGTTGTTGATAAGCGAGGGTGAACCTGCACTCTTTTGTCCGGCAAGTAGGGCAATCTTCTCCTTCTTCAGAAAGATGGCAAAAGCCTCTGCCACACTGGAAGTGGACTTATCTATCAATCCATATATTTTCCCGCTGAACCATGGATGTGATGGTTGAACCCTCAAAAAGAGACCGTTCTCAAGGTAGCACTTGTTGATTATATCGGGAAGATCGAGCGGATTCTTCAGGCTCTTCTCTAAGGCAGAACTTAGAGGAAATACAGGATTGCCTGCATCTGTAAATTTTCTGGTCAGGAAAGTGCCCCAATTAGTGGTCTTGTCAGTCAGGTGACCGGCAAGCAACAGGGCTGCATCAAGAGGTAGATTTCTTCTTCCCAATCTTAAATCTAAAATCAGAATTTCAATTTTTTTCTCCTGGATTTCCTTGAATAACAAATCAGTTTCATCCCTGGATTCAGAGACATTATTAAGACTTAAATAAGCCGCATTTCCTTCCAGTATCTTGAGTGAGTAACTTCCCTTCTGTGGCTGGCCTGAGATGTTTTTGTTTATTTTCCTGATATCGTGGGGTATCTGCTGAAGCTTCTTTCCCGGCCACATCATCGTTAGCCCAAGTTCATAATCATCGGAAATAAGCAGTTTGTGTTTGTTAACTTCTCTTTTATAGTCCTGCCATTCAGGGGATTTGATAATGTTTGCATCCCAGTAGTATTTCTCAATCAGCGAAAAAGTATTTCCGATAAGCAAAGAATAATCCCGTAATGGTTTATCCGAACTGACTCTTTCACCAATAATAATTCGGGTCCTGTTTTTGGCGTCTGTCAACTGACCCGTAAAATTATCCTTCCAACTTTTGGCCTTTAGACGAAAGGTATTATCCGGGTAATCAATCATCCCGTCGTAATAGGTGGTATCTGACTCATACGAAATTTTCCCACTGCCATGAGCCAATTCAGGATATTTGATCTTACCTGTGGTTTTTGCCATCATATATATGAAGGACCCGACCATATCCTTAAGGGCTTCTTTCCTTGAATAGGCTTCAAAAGTCAGATTTTTGGGATTAATATCAATGGTAAGCAACAATTCTTCACTCCTGTCGTTCTGAATACACCAGTATGATTGAGAGAAAGAGTTGATTGATAGAATAATAGAACAAATGAGTAGTAGCAATCTGAGCATATAACGTGTTAAGGAAGATTTAGCCCAAAATAAAAAAAAATGGGACAGCTTGTGGCCATCCCATTTAATTATTCTCTGTTTTTGAAGAATTCAGACAAGCGCTAAATTCTTATTCTTTATTAAGATGTTGGGCATCAACAACCGCAATAGCAATCATATTGACAACATCGCGCACGGAGCAATGCATCTGCATGACTTGCATGGATTTCCTGTTTCCTACCAGGATCGGTCCCAGCGTCTCGTTTCCGGCAATATGCTGAAGTGCATGCGTAGCGATATTAGCAGAGCTAAGATTCGGGAATATCAGTACATTGCAATCTTTGTCCGCTAGTTTATTAAATGGATACATTTGCTTGCGGATCTTCTTGTCAACTGCCACACTCAACTGCATTTCACCGTCAACAACCATTTCAGGATAATCCCTGTGAAGGATTTTCACGGCCTCGCGAACTCTTGTTGGCGAGGTTCCGATATTGGAACCGAAATTTGAATAGGATAGCATCGCGACGTTGGGCTCAATGTTGAATTGTCTGACAAGTTTTGAAGCCTGGATAGCCGTATCAACCAGATTATTTGCATCCGGAGTAGCATCAATTGTGGTATCTCCCAGGAAGTAAGTTCCTATTGGACTGATGATTACGTGCATACCAAAGATTTTGATAACATCAGGCTTCTTTCCGATCACTTCCAGAGCAGGTTTGATAGCTTCAACATACCTGGTGGAATATCCTGAGACTACTGCATCAACATCTCCGCACTCTAGCATCACTGCTGCAAAATAGTTCTTGTCAAACATCTTATCGACAGCTTCTTCCAAAGTCATCCCTTTTCGCTTACGCATTTCAAAAAGTACGCTTGCATATCTGCGGCGGAGTTTATCATTAGGTCTGTTCCTGTTGTCGATGATCTCAACATCACCGAAATCAAGTTCATTCTCTTCAATGAGTTTCCTGATTTTTTCTTCATTTCCAATCAATACCGGAGTGGCAATTTTTTCCTGATAAGCGATATTTGCTGCCTTTAGTACTTCATAATCGCTGGCATCCGGGAAGGCTACTTTCTTAGGATCCTGTTTGGCCTTATCGATCATCATCGAGATCAGTTTATTTTCTGATCCAAGCCTGTGACCTAATTCTGCAGTGTAGGCATCCCAGTCGGTGATCGTAATCCTGGCAACACCCGAATCAATTGCAGCCTTAGCAACAGCAGGGGCAACCCTGGTGATGAGCCTTGGATCCATTGGTTTCGGAATGAAGTATTCACGTCCGTAAACAATATTTCTGGCGTTATAGGCAGTCAATACTGACTCCGGAACTTTTTCTTTTGCAAGTTCTGACAAAGCCTTGACGCAGGCGATCTTCATTTCTTCATTGATGGCTCTGGCTCTAACATCCAATGCACCACGGAAAATAAACGGGAATCCCAAAACGTTGTTGATCTGGTTGGGATAATCCGAACGTCCGGTAGCAAAAATCAAGTCATCCCTGGAGGCTTTTGCATCTTCATATGGAATTTCAGGATCAGGATTTGCAAGGGCAAAAACGATAGGATTCGGTGCCATCGATTGTACCATCTCTTTGGAAAGAACACCTGCAACAGATAAACCAATGAAAACATCAGCCCCGTTGATAGCGTCTTTCAGGGTACGGAAAGGAGTATTTCTGACAAACTCCATCTTGGAAGCATTCATGTCAGTCCTTTCGTGATGTAATACACCCTTGCTATCGCACATCAAAACATTTTCGCGTTTAGCGCCAAGTGAAATGTATAGCTTAGTGCATGACACAGCAGCAGCACCGGCTCCGTTAATGACGATACGTACATCTTCGATTTTCTTTCCAGCCATCTCAACTGCATTGAGCAAACCGGCGGAGGAGATGATGGCAGTTCCATGCTGGTCATCATGCATAATCGGAATATCCAATTCTTTCTTCAAACGCTCTTCAATCTCGAAACACTCAGGAGCCTTAATATCTTCCAGGTTAATCCCTCCAAATGTCGGAGCAAGTGCCTTAACAGTCTGGATGAAAAGCTCAGGATCAAGTGCATCCAGTTCAATGTCAAAAACATCGATGTCAGCATAAATTTTAAATAACAAACCCTTTCCTTCCATAACTGGCTTGCCAGCAGCCGGACCAATATTTCCTAATCCCAGGACCGCAGTACCGTTCGAAATTACCGCTACCAGGTTTCCTTTGGCTGTATATTTATAAACATCGTCTGGATTGTCTTTGATTGCAAGACAAGGACTGGCAACTCCGGGTGTGTAGGCGAGACCTAAATCACGTTGAGTTGCATAAGGTTTTGTTGGGGTAACTGAAATTTTGCCTGGCCTTCCATTGCTATGGTAATCCAGCGCATCTTGGTTTAATTTAGCCATGATGAATAAGATTTATGAGGATGTTGAGTTTTTTTAAAAGTGGAACAAAACTATCAATTAATTTAATATATCGTTAGAAAATCCGAAAATCCTTTTGAGAATTAAGAATAAAGAAACATTGAAAAAAGTAGCAATTTTTAGAAGATTATTTTATGCTGAAAATCAGGTTTTTTAACCTTATTATAGGCTTCCAGAATGGCTTTAATTTCGACTCTGCATCTACCACAACTGGTTCCGGCAAGTGTGAATTTGCTAACATCATCAATTCCTTCTGCTCCTTTATTCAATATTCTTAATATCTCGGCTTCAGTAATTCCGTTGCAGTTGCACACCGTTCTATTTTTTTTGCTGGCCATACCAATTAATATTCAGACAAGTGCAAGTTCAACCATATAATCAAAATGCAATCCCGGAATCTTATCAGCCACCTTGAAACCTGCTTTTTCAGCGTAATCGGTGAGAGTGTCCTGATCGACAAAGAGCCACGGAAATTTCTTTCCCTTCACATTTTTATAGCTCAGCTGATATTCCATCTCTCCATAATAGGTGTCTGACGCAATATCCACCCAGCTTTCACCGTTTTCGTCCGTAAAAAGATATAACAGGTCAGAAGAGTCTGCCAAAATTCTACCTCCCGGATTCAGTAGATTCTTCAAATGATTCAATAAAACCGATAGTCCGGGCAAAGTCTGTGCTACTCCGGCACCGTTCATGAGGAGTAGGATGGTATCGAATTTTTGATCTTTAAGGGAATAAACATCGCAACAATGCACTTCTTTTAGCCCCCTCTCCTTCATTGTATCGCACGATAGAGGTGATATATCTATTGAAAGAACCTCTATGTTATTATTTTTTAGCCACATAGAATGAGCTCCTGCGCCAGCACCAACATCGAGAACCTGTCCTTTGCATCTTTTCAGCGCCTCCTGTTCCTGAATTGGCATCTCTTCGAATGTCCTGAAAAAATAAGCAGGCGAAAGCGTTTCGTCCTCTGCAATATCTGTCCTTACCAGGATGGCATCACCTGTAATACCGTGCAAATAATCGTAAACCGCGTTTCCGATCGGATCCTGATGTCTCTTTAATACCGC
This sequence comes from Prolixibacteraceae bacterium, assembly GCA_037137375.1. Lineage (GTDB taxonomy): Bacteria > Bacteroidota > Bacteroidia > Bacteroidales > Prolixibacteraceae > CAINVV01. The sequence goes on along the minus strand of JBAXKJ010000030.1, from coordinate 21,614 downwards.
CATTATTTATTAGAATAAATTAGTCTCCCTTCTTCGAAAGCGCATCTCTGATCTTCTTCCAGATGGAAGGTTTTTCCTCCTCTTTCTTAACTGGCACTTCTTTTTGTTGATCAGTCTTTGCCTTCTCGATACTTTTCTCTTTGAGATCTTCCTGTTTCCTTTTCTCACTCTTGAAAGCATCCCAGAAGCTTGCCTTGTTGCCTTTTAGTTCTTCGGCAAAATGCGGTGTATCCAGCAAGGCCAGATTCTCAGCCGTTGGCTCAGCGAAGGGAATATTAGCATTGGAAGCAAAAGCAGGATCACTGTAGTAACTCCTGAAAAATCCACCCACAACCGGCAATGCCATGAAAGCCCCCTGACCGTGTGCAAGCGATTTGAAATGAACCAGCTGATCCTCTCCGCCAACCCAGCAACCTGTCACCAGGGTAGGTGTGTATCCCATGAACCAACCATCCGCAAAATTCTGCGTCGTCCCCGTTTTGCCTGCAAAGGCTCCAGGAATATTGTACCTGGTTTTTATGGCAGCACCTGTACCTTCTGAAGCAACAGCCTCAAGGTAGTGATTCATAATCCTCGCATTCTCGGTAGATAATACCTGCTCGGGGGCAAAATCAGAAGAATAATTCTTCAATACTTTTCCCTTGCCGTCCTCAATCCTTACCATGAAATTGGGCTCAACAGTCATCCCTTCATTGGCAAAGCAGCAGTATGCCTTAACCATCTGAAGGAGCGGAACTTCTACCGCTCCGAGTGCAATGGAAGGATAATGCGGTATATCGGCACTAATTCCCATCTTATGTGCTAACTGAACCGTCTCGGTGATTCCTGTTTCCATCAGGACCTGCACTGAAATAGTATTGACAGATTTGCACAAAGCACCTTCCAGCGAGTAATAGCCACCATATTCGTTGTCGGCATTACCCGGAGACCAGTCCTTGTAGTCGCTGTAAGTTATCTGCTGATTGGCATAATATTTATCCGGAGGAAGTCCGTTTTCTAGTGCGGCAGCATAGATGAAAGGCTTGAAAGAAGAGCCTACCTGCCTGGCAGACAAGACATGATCATATTGAAAATAGCGGAAATCATTCCCTCCAATCCATACCCTGACTTTCCCGTTTCGGGGATCCATGGCCACAAAACCGCAATGGAGGAGTTTCAGGGAAGCCTTGACTGAATCCATTGGGCTGATTTTCAGAACCTGGTCACCATCCCAGGAAAAGAGTTTGATGTTGGCAGGAGTCCTGAAAATCTGAGCGATCTCCTTATCTGTCTTTCCTGCCTCGATCAGCCTTTTATAACGGACCGAACGTTTCATACCCCTCAAGACTATTTCATTGTTTTTACCCCATGGCGCATCCGATTTCCACTCACTATTAAAAGTCGCCTGCAACTCTTTCATCTGACGGACCATTGCATTCTCTGCATATTTCTGCATCCTGGAATCGATGGTTGTATAAATCTTCAAACCGTCCGTGTATAGATTATAGGGTGTGCCGTCCTCCTTCGTATTATCCGCACACCATTTCTCTAGCTGCGGACGGATCATTTCACGGAAATAAGGGGCGGGTCCGGTATTATATACAAGAAAATTATACTTCAGCCCAAGAGGTTCCTGGCAATATCTATTAGCCTCTACATCAGAGAGATGATTGTATTTCTGCATCTGCCTGATGACAATATTCCTCCGTTGAATGGATTTTTCAGGATAAAGCCTTGGATTGTATGCATTATTTGCTTTTAGAAGACCTACCAGCGTTGCAGCCTGTGGCACTGTGAGTTTTGAAGGTGTCGTACTGAAATATCTCTCAGCTGCGGTTCCGATGCCAAAAGTGTTTTCCCCGAATGGGACAGTATTAAGATAGAGTGTCAGGATCTCATTTTTAGCATACAGCTTTTCCAGACGGTAAGCGATGATGGATTCCCGGATTTTACTTACCGGGAGAGTCAACGGACCCCAGTTGTCACGCCCGAAAATATTCTTGGCAATCTGCTGGGATAGGGTAGAGCCCCCACCAGAACTGCGGTTTGCCATGAAGATGGTCTTGATAAAAACCCGCAGGACCGCCCATTCATCAATGCCGCGGTGTTCGTAAAATCTGGCATCTTCAGTCGAAACCAGCGCATTGACCACGTTGGGCGAAATGTTTTTAAAGGTCACGCTGCTCCTGTTTTCAACATAGTAACGGCCCAGGACTTTACCATCCTGCGATAATACTTCAGTGGCAACAGGTTCCTTTATTTTAATCAACGTTTCAGCATCCGGAAGTTCGCCGAAAGTTCCGATGTAAACAAGCACAAACAACACAGACATCAGAAAGAGTCCGAAAAGGGAAATCTTAATAAACCAAAAAAAGATGAATTTTCCTGTGGACTGATTACCCTTGCGGCGGAAAGCATCCATAAAAGACTTACTTTTCTTTCCTGTGACCGGTTTTTTTGATTTTATAGCAGACATCTGAAAAAATTCAATAAATTAACATCCGAACCCAAGTTAAAAGTAAAATGAATATTATCCTCACTGGTGGGACCGGATTTCTCGGCCGACATCTTTCTAAGTATCTGACAAACATTGGTCATACAATCAAATTGATCCAAAGGTCTGATATCAACGAAGGAATCAGCCGGATTTCAAAATTAATCAATTCTGCCGATGTTTTGATCAACTTGGCAGGTTCTCCGGTGATAAAAAAATGGTCTGACAGAAATAAAAATGAAATTCTTTCCAGTAGACTGGATACTACCAATTTGTTGGTGGAAGCTATCCTCGGACTAAACCCTGAGAACAGGCCAAAAATGGTATTATCTGCTTCAGCTATAGGAATATATGATTCAAGTGGAATCCACCAGGAAGATTCCCGTCATTTTGATGATAATTTTCTTTCATTCGTTTGTGAACAATGGGAGAAATGCCTGGATCCTTTGAAAAATCAGGATGTGAGAATTTGTATTATGCGCATTGGCATTGTATTGGGTAGTGAAGGAGGTATGCTCAAACAGTTGTTGCCAATATTCATGGCAGGAATAGGTGGACCAATCGGCAACGGCAAGCAGCCTTTTTCTTTTATTCATTACCAGGATTTCTGCAGAGCCGTCGAATACCTTATGGAGAATCCCAAATGTGAGGGTGTATTCAATATGGTTTCACCTGAACCCACGACCAATAAAATTTTCACCAAAGAATTGGCCCGAATTTGCCACCGGCCTGCCATCTTTCCGGTACCGGCTTTTGCATTAAAAATATTGTACGGGAAGGCGGCTGTGGCCATGATAAACGGGCAAGCAGTCTACCCAGGGCATCTTTTGGAATGTGGTTTTAAATTTGAGTTTGCAGATATTCACTCAGCCGTGAAGGCTGCTATTATACATTGAATCTGAAATGCATGATGTCACCATCCTGCACAACGTATTCCTTTCCCTCGATGGCAATTTTACCGGCATCCCTGCAGGCAGCTTCAGATTGCAGGGTGACATAGTCCACATACTTGATCACTTCGGCCCTGATAAATCCTTTTTCAAAATCACTGTGTATAATACCGGCAGCCTGGGGTGCCTTGATCCCTTTCACAAATGTCCAGGCCCGGCTTTCATCTGCACCCGTTGTAAAATAAGTCTGGAGATTTAAAAGACGGTAGGCAGCGTGGATCAATTTATTGACACCCGGTTCATCCAATCCAAGATCTTCCAAAAAAAGTTGTTTCTCCTCATAGCTTTCCAGTTCAGCGATGTCCGCCTCTGTTGCAGCAGCAATAATCAGGATTTCAGCTTTTTCATCGACAATGCTTTTTCTGAATGCTTCTGTAAAGGCATTTCCCGTTGAAGCAGCCTTCTCATCGACATTACATACATAAACGACGGGTTTACGGGTGAGCAAAAAGAAATCGTGGATTAATTCCTCTTCATCCTCAGTGAGTACCAATGTTCTTGCAGATTTTCCAGTAACAAGGACAGATTTTAATCGTTCTGCAATAGAAACAGTCTTAAGGGCGACCCTGTCTCCGCCAACTTTTGCCTGCTTTTGTAATTTAGAAATTCTATTTTCAACAGTTTCAAGATCCTTCAATTGTAACTCGATATCAATGACTTCCTTGTCGCGTACCGGGTTAATAGATCCATCCACATGTACAATATTCTCGTTTTCGAAACATCTGATTACATGGATAATTGCATCAACTTCCCGGATATTTGCGAGAAACTGATTGCCCAATCCTTCTCCCTTACTGGCACCTTTTACGAGTCCTGCTATGTCAACAATTTCGATAGTAGTAGGAACGACTTTCTTTGGTTTATCAATCTCTTCCAGCCTGATTAATCTCTTATCCGGAACTGTGATGACACCCAGATTGGGCTCAATGGTGCAGAATGGAAAATTTGCTGATTGTGCCTTTGCATTGGAAAGGCAGTTAAACAGAGTAGACTTGCCTACATTTGGCAGACCTACTATACCACATTTTAGAGCCATCTGAAATAAACTTTTTAATTTTTTTGCAAAGGTACAATTTTAAACCTTGAGTGTTTAACTTTGTCAAAAGGTGTTGATCAGGAAATCTGGTAGTCAAAAGGTTCATTACTGATTGATTAGAGTATCAGTTAATTTGTTAGATCTGTGGTTGATAAAGACAAGGATTTAATTTCCGCCCTAAAAAGTGAGGGTAAGAAAGAAATAGCATTCCAATTGCTGGTCAATACCTATCAGCAACGTCTTTATTGGCATATACGTAAGATTGTGATCAGTCACGATGATACAGACGACCTGCTGCAAAATGTTTTTATTAAAGTTTGGAAAAGCATTGATAACTTTAGAGAAGATTCTACCTTATTTACCTGGTTATTCAGAATTGCAACGAATGAATCATTAAGTTTTCTTCAGCAAAAAAAAAGAAGGAATGTGTTATCAATTGACGGCGGATCTGATTATCTTGTAGAGGCTTTTGAATCAGATTCTCATTTCGAAGGGGAAGATTTGCAGAAAAGGTTGCAACTTGCTGTTTTACAGCTTCCTGAAAAGCAAAGAATTGTTTTTAATATGAAGTATTATGATGAAATGAAATACGAAGAAATGGCGGAAATTTTAAAAACATCCGTGGGAGCCCTGAAAGCATCTTATCATCACGCAGTTAAGAAAATTGAAGCCCATTTTGAAGTGGAAAAATGAGAGACAGATTAAACCTTTTAACTTATCAAAAGTCTTAGTAATGTTAATGAGTATGAAAAAGTTAGATTTATATAATGAACGCCTGTCAGAATCGCCAAAAATAGATTCTGGATTTAAAGTACCGGAAGGTTACTTTGAGTCTTTTGGCGAACGCCTGCAGCTTAGAATGGAGACAGAAAAGGGAATCACCCAATCAAAGGGATTTATTTTCTATCTGAAACCTTTACTGGGGATAGCCGCTGGTTTGGCTATTGTCGTAACCGTTTATCTGCATTACCCTTCCTATACCAGGACTGAAAGAATTACTGCGATTAGCATGAATGACACACTGCAACTGGCAGATCAATCTGAACAGGTTTTTAGCGCCGTTACATCTTTGGTTTCCGATGGCCAATTGTTCTCCGCACTGACTGAGATGGATGAATACGATGCTTCTAAAATGCCAAAAGAAGAACTGGCCGATTACCTGGCATCAAATTGCTCTGACTTCGAAATTCTAAATGCAAACAAATAACATGAGAACAACATTATTTGCCTTGGTGATTCTGTTTTGTTCCATTCAACTTTTTGCTCAGAAGCAGATGGATCCCAAGATGATAGAAGTTATTAAGAGTAAAAAGGTCGCTTTTATTACAGAACAGGTTGGTTTAACCTCAAAAGAGGGTGAAAAACTATGGCCAGTTTACAATGAGCTGGAAAAAGAGCGTTTTGCATTGATGGACAAAAGACGGGATTTGGAGGAGTCGACTGAAGATAAAGCAACGAAAACAGACGATTACTACAGGAAGCTCACTTTGGAGATTGTATCCCTCCACTTGAAAGAAAGCAAGATGATTGAAAATTACAACAACAAGTTTCTTTCAATTCTTCCAGCTGAAAAAGTGGTTAAATTATACCGTTCGGAAAGGAAATTCAGATCTTATCTCATGCACGAAATGAGAAAAAATGACGAGGATAATTCCGACAAGAAACCCGAGAAGAAACCTGAAAAGAAATAGGATTAGCTTACTTTTTGCCTTACAAAGTCTGTTAATTCTTCAGCGGCTATTTTGATTTGTTCGCCGCTCTCCATGTCTTTAAGGGTGATGGTTCCTTCATTGATCTCTGACTCTCCTGCAAGTACGACAAAGCTGATACCCTTTTTGTTGGCATAATTCATCTGCTTTTTCATTTTCTCATCTGAAGGAAAGATTTCGCTTGATATTCCCGCTTCGCGGAGACTCTTCAGCAAAGGCAGACAATAGCGCTCTTCTTTTTCTCCGAAATTAGCAAACATTACGCGCGTCGAGACCGTCTGATCCTTTGGGAAAAGATCAAGTTGCTCCATTACATCATAAATACGATCTGCCCCAAAGGAGATTCCGACACCCGATATATCAGGAAGTCCGAATATACCCGTAAGGTCATCATACCTTCCACCCCCTGTAATAGAACCTATCTGGACATCATTTGCTTTAACCTCAAAAATTGCACCGGTATAATAATTTAATCCACGTGCCAGGGTCAGGTCAAGCTCTACCTTGGTGTTTAGACTTCCTTCCCGGAGGTATTTGAAAATTGTACGCAGTTCATTTACACCCTTCAATCCAATCTCAGATCTGCCAATAACTGTTTCAATCAGGTCGAGTTTTTCTTCATTATCTCCTGATAAAGTCAGAATAGGCATTAATTTCAGTATTGCATCATCTGATATACCTTTATCTCTTAACTCGTTATTGACCTGATCAAGTCCGATTTTATCCAGCTTGTCGATGGCAATTGTAATGTCGATAATCCGGTCAGCCTCGCCAATGATCTCAGCAATTCCTGCCAGAACTTTCCTGTTGTTCATCTTCACTGTTACACTTATACCAAGCTGTGAAAAAATATTGTCAACAATCTGTATCAACTCATATTCATTGAGTAAAGAGTCCGATCCGATGATATCGACATCACACTGATAAAATTCGCGGTAGCGACCCTTCTGAGGCCGATCTGCCCGCCACACTGGCTGAATCTGAAAACGTCTGAACGGGAAGTTGATGTCACTCTGGTATTGAACCACAAATCTTGCAAATGGGACCGTTAAGTCATATCGCAGACCTTTCTCTGAAATCTGAAAAGTTGTTTTATTGCTGTTCTTGGCTATCAGATCAAGCTCATTGGCTTTCGCCAGGAAATCGCCGGAATTAAGGATTTTGAACAGTAGCTTATCTCCCTCTTCACCATATTTACCTGTGAGGGTAGAGAGATTTTCCATGGCAGGAGTCTCTATCTGCTGAAATCCGTAAAGCTTAAATACCCGCTTGACAGTATCAAAAATATAGTTCCTGCGAGCCATTTCTATGGGTGAAAAATCGCGGGTTCCTTTTGGTATAGAGGGTTTCTGAGCCATGATCGTTATCAATGATGAATCGGCAAATTTAATGATAATATCTAAAAAGAAGAGGGTACCTGACTGGCACCCTCTTCAGGAATGAAATTAAGTGATAATTAGTTGAAGATATAACGAATTCCAAGTTGCATGGAGTAAGTTGAACTATAACCGACGTTATCCCTGTAAGTACTTTGAAGCATTTGATTGCTGTTATAAGGATTCAGTCTGAAAGTAGGTTTAACAGTTCCACCTGCTACAACGCTTGTGTTATTCATCGGAACCAGGATGTTGTTCTGATTGTAGAAGTCTGCAATACCCCAGTTCTTATTTATTAGGTTAGAAACGTTTAGTATATCAAGGCTTACCTGGATAGTGTTGCGTTTTCCGCCAACTTTAACAAAGAACTCCTGCATGATCTTGGCATCGAAATTGTTTCTCCAGGGCATCAGGGCTCCATTGCGTTCTGCATATTTTCCTGCACGGGTGCGGAGGTATTTATCCTGATCGATGTAATTAAAGAAGGAAGTACTTTGGGCTGCTGCAGTCCATAATACGTTAGCACCTGAAGCATCTTTCACGGTTTGATCTACAAAAGTGATCTCCGAAGCATTCTTGGGAACATAGATAAGGTTGTTTGAACCTGCTCCGTCACGTACAATATTGCTCGAATAAACATAGGAAATACGTCCTTGTGATGCACCTTCATAAACGACTGAAAGCGTTGTTGCCATTGACTTAAGGTATTCAATTTTGTAGGATGCAGAGGCGATAATCCTGTCTGGCACCACATAACTTGCATAGCTTAATTCTTCGCTGTTAGCTCCGTTGACATTAGCATTACCATTCCATGCTGAAGATGCCTGGTCGCCACTTCCATCCACGAGATTTTTGGCTTCACTACGGGTATAAGCGATCATTCCTGAGAATCCATGAGCAAAGGCTTTTTCAAGTTTTGCTGTAACAGATGCATAATATCCCTTACTCCTGTTCTCAAGAACAATTGGTGAGACACCATTGCTACTGGTAGATGTTCCAGTCGTAACAGTCTTACCATCAGTGCTTACTGTCTGATAATAGGCAAGACCTCTTGTCCCGGCAGCGGTAACTGGATAGACGAGACGGTTATCAGGATAACCGGCAATATTCATTGGCAATGCGCCTTTAAGTCCTTCGTTTACAAAGAAAGCTGTGTTGATGTCCTTGTTGTAAATTCCTTCCAAAGATCCTTTAAAACCCAAAGGAAGTTTCGCATCTAAGGCTAAGCTGCTTTTCCAGGATTGAGGCATCTTGAAATCTTTTGAAATGATGGTAAAGGTGCTTGGCAGGATAGTTCCAATTGCTGGTTGAGTCGTTGGATAATAAGCGGTTGGGTCTGCTTTGAATGGCCCAGGGGTGTTGGCTTGACCAGCATAAGTCATAGTCGTTTGTACCATCCCAGCATCGCCAACCTGACCTACAACCCATACAAAAGGTACACGTCCGGTGAAAATTCCGGTTCCTCCCCTTAAAACCAAAGACCTGTCTTCCTTGATGTTATAATTGAAACCAACACGCGGAGAGAGCATCGTTTTTGATTGTGGCAAGGTAGCAGAGCTATAAGTATTGGATCCAAAAGTCAGTTTTTCAATCATTGGATGCGCAGCAGCCGGTTGAGAATAAGTTGGAAGGTCGGCACGAAGACCAGCCACCAGTTTCAATTTTGAATTAACTGTTATCTCATCTTGAATATAAGCTGAATATTGTCCGAATTTGAAACTTGGGAATGCCTGAGCATAACCTGGAGTATTGGAGAATGTGATACCAAAATCAACTGGTTTTACACCATTGGTAAAATCGGACCATGAGTTAAATACATAAAAACTGGATCCAAAACGCATAAATCCATTCTTTGTCTCGTTGGCTTCATACTGAAGTCCGGCGGTCAGACTGTTTTTCCCCATCGACCAGGAAATGTCATCGGTGATAGTGGTAGTCTTGACCTGACGAAGATTTCCATAGGAGAAAAGCTCAGTTCCAAAAGAAACATAAGGTTTGCCACTATTGAGGATGTCCACAAATGGGAATAGCTTGCCATCAGTTGTACGGGGCTCATCCTGGTAAGAATTGGTGTAACGCAGTGTATTCAGGTATTTGCCACCTCCAAATGAGGAGTTTAACTCAGCAGATAAGGAACTAAAATTTGTTTCTGTATAATATCCTGAATTCTTGTACCACATTGCGTCCATAGCCTGACGGGTGCCGGTATAAAGAGATGAAAACGGCGAGACAGAGGTACTTGGATAACTCGGAGATTTTGCTGTCGTCTTGCTGTAACGAACATTGAATTTGTGATTCTTGCTGATGTTCCAGTCAACACGTGCTAACAACTTGGTAGCCGGGCTTTCGTTGGAGTAACCTTGGTAAGGTCCTGTCTCATAGCCATAAGTATCAAGCAAATATTTGCTCATCATATCCATATCAGTAACTGATGGACGAGCAATATTTACTCCGTCTGCAGGAGCAGTTGGTGTGGAGGCAACTCTGGATGGTCCGGGCACTGTGTTCTTTTCTGATTCATAGTTCATGAAGAAGAAAAGTTTGTTCTTAATAATCGGACCGCCTAAACGGAATCCATACATTTGATAACTGGAAGGATTTTTGACAAAGGTGGCATCTCCAACCTTGTTTCCTTTATATTTCTCACTAGCCGTGAAGCTGTAGGCAGATCCTGTGAATTCATTGCTACCTGAACGGGTTACTGCATTAACCGCTGCACCGATAAAGCCACTCTGCCTAACATCAAAAGGAGTTATGTTAACAGAGATCTGATCGATGGCATCCAGTGAAATTGGTGAGCCTCCGCCGGGGAGGTTAGTTCCAATACCGAAAGCATTATTGAACTGAGCACCGTCAACAGTGATGTAGTTTTGGCGGTAATTTCCACCTCCGATTGTCATTCCACTCGATTGGGGTGTGAGTTTTGTAACATCGTTAATCGACCTGTTGACAGATGGCATCATGTTGATCTGCCTGGTAGTAACATTCATGGAAGCACCATTCTTTTCAGAGTTGTATACAGACGGTTTAATACCGACAACCGTTACTTCTGAAACTGTGGTGGTTGTTTCTTTTAATGAGGTATTTAAAACGAATGATTCACCAAGTGCCAGATTGATATCTGTAAAAGTACTCTTGGTATAGCCAACAAAAGTTACTTCAACCTTGTACGGTCCGCCAGTACGCATACCCTGCAAACTAAACCGGCCATCGGCGTTGGTAACCGTTCCGTACTGAGTACCTGAAGGGATGTGAATAGCAACAACAGCAGCACCCGGAAGCACTTCGTTGTTTCCAGTAACTCTACCACTTATACCTGAGGTAGTGACCTGAGCCATGAGCGATGCAAATCCGATTGCATAAAGAACCAGGGTCAGACAAAGCTTTAGAAAGTTGTTTTTCATTAATGACAATTTTAAATTACACGTATTTGAGATGATTTATTTTCTGAATCTTTAGTTTCTATCCAATGGATTTAACATTTATTTGCAATTCCATTTAGGTGATATACTTGTTGTCAGAGTGTTAATGATTTGAGATAAGCTGAAAAAGATGAAACCAAATATAGCTATAGCAGTTGATTAAATTCTATGATGTTTGTAATATAAGACTAAGTATTTATTAACTTTTTGGGTCAATTTATTAACATTTTTTTACCTTTAGCGTCATAGCGTCGAATTATAGGAGTCAATTCAAGTTTTGAAATAGGTTGGTGATCGGTATTATGGATGATTTTCTACATTTGCAGCTTCTTTACTTAAATAATATGAGCTCAAAATACCAAAAAATAATTGATGATTGCGGCTTCGTTGATTTACCTTTGGAGAAAGGAATCGATTTACTTTCCGAAATCCACAGGCTGAAAAATGAAAAGAACGCTGTAATTCTTGGTCATTATTATATCACTCCCGAACTTCAGGATATATCTGATTTTTTAGGTGACTCACTTGCCCTGTCGCAACAGGCCGAAGCAACGACTGCCGATATCATATTGTTCGTTGGGGTCCATTTCATGGCAGAAACAGCTAAAATACTTAATCCGGGTAAGAAGGTTATTATTCCGGATTTGAAAGCCGGATGTTCCCTGGCTGACTCTACTCCAGGACCCAATTTTGAGCGTTTTGTAAAATCGAACCCCGATCATGTGGTGATATCCTACATCAACTGCTCTGCAGAAGTCAAGGCACTGTCAGATGTAATCGTGACATCATCCAATGCCAGAAAAATTGTAGAGTCTTTTCCTGCTGATCAGAAAATAATCTTTGCCCCGGATAAGAATCTTGGTAATTATCTGAATTCTGTGACCGGGCGAAATATGCTACTCTGGGATGGTGCCTGCATGGTCCACGAAAAATATTCTTTAGAAAAAATCATCGAACTGCAGAATGAACATCCGGATGCTGAATTAATAGCACATCCTGAATGTGAAAGGCCGGTATTAATGGTCTCTAATTATATTGGTTCAACAACGGCCTTACTGAATTATGTTTCAGTTAGTAAATCAGAAAAATTCATTGTGGCGACTGAAAGTGGTATCATTCATCAAATGAAACTTAAATGTCCTGGAAAAATATTCCTGCCTGCGCCTTCCATCGATTCTACCTGTGGTTGCAATGATTGCAGTTTTATGAAATTGAATACCTTGAAGAAAATGTATCTGGCATTGAAATATGAACAGCCAGAGATAATTTTGGATGAGAATTTAATGAACAAAGCCAGAAAGCCTATACTGCGGATGCTTAAGTTGTCGAAATAGTGACAGATCAGTGAAATTTAACACGCTATAACATTATATTCCGACTGAAATCTGACCAAAAATTCTTTTCTTTGTCCGATGATTTAAGCAGGTCTTAAATCTATTGAAATATAATTTGGATGAGAAAAAATAATTTTTTTGTTATAGCCCTCCTTTTGACAATACTCAGTTTTCTGGGTTCCTGTAAAAAGGATACATCAACAACTACTACAACAACGGTCTTGTCGCCCAATGTTTTCCCGGGAAGCTTATATGTCTATTCCAGCGGAAACGATACTACCCTTAAAAGGTTTTTGGACGGCAAATACAATACAATACAAGGCAATCTGGTACTTTCGACTTCTGATCAAATAGATTACAGCAAGTATTTATATAGTCTCCAGATGGTTCAGGGGTCAGTAACGCTTTACAAGATTCCAAACAAAGATTTATCTTTTCTTCCAAATTTAAGGAGTGTACTTGGAGCCTTCCAAATATCTGCTTGCCCCGAATTAAGCTCTTTCGCTGGTCTGGTATCACTCGATTCCATAGTCAGTTCAATCACTATTGATAAAAACCCCAAGTTCAGAACCTGTAGCGGTCTGGAGCAATTGCTTTCAACCGGATCCATCAATATTACCGGTAATCCTTCCTTAATCTCACTGTCAGGTCTGCAGAACATGACCACAATGTATGGGTCGCTGACAATTTCTCAGAACCCTGGAATTTCCAATCTTATCGGACTCACAGGTCTTGTTTCAATCGGAGGGAATTTGAATCTGAGCGAAAATTCTGGATTTAGCGGATTTACCGGGTTGGCGAATTTAAAGGAAGTTGACGGAAGTATCATGCTCACAACCTTGCCAAAACTTACTTCTCTTAGCAATCTCTCGGTTATCAATGATACAATTACCTCACTTGCTCTCTCAAATTGCTCCGCTCTCACCGATTTAATAGGATTGACAAATATTCCTAATATAAAAAGTGATATTAGTATTGTGTCTTGTGTAGGTCTTCAGGCTCTGACAGGGTTGGGGAAAATTGATACCCTTAAGGGAGTTCTAGAGTTGAGTAAACTGGAAAATCTCAACTCATTTGCTGGACTTAATGGTCTCAGGTATGTCAAAAAATCTGTAAGGATCGCCGAATGTAATAGTATCACAGGAATAAATGGTTTCGCCCTCCTTGACAGTATCGGCGGTGATTTTGTCGTACAAGACAATGCAAAGCTACTCAGTTTTAGTGGTCTTACTCAGATAAAAACAGTGAGGGGAAAAATGCAGATTCTCGAAAATTCCACACTAAAGACTCTCGATGGTTTAGAGAATCTGAAAAATGCACGTAGTACCCTTGATATTTATTATAATCCAAACCTCACAGGATATTGTGCGATTAAGAGTATGACATTAACAGGAATTCCGTATATCAGTTTGAATAAATTCTCTCCTACCTGGACCCAAATCAAGGCAGGCGATTGTTCACGTTAAAGGATAGGTCAAAATTATTAAGGAAGAAGCCGTCGCAATTTCAATTGGACGGCTTCATTATTATATTCTGCTGATTTCTGAATCACAATATTTCGGTCCAGCCGTAAGGATCTGGCTCCGTCCCGTATTGAATGCCCCTGAGTTTCTCGTAAAGTTTTTGGCTGATTTTTCCAGGCTCCGTTCCATAATTATACTCTTTGTCGAGGTCCGAATCATAAATTCTTTTTATGGGCGAGATAACGGCAGCAGTGCCACAAGCACCTATTTCATCAAACCCTGCAAGTTCTTCAACCATAATGGGCCTTTCTTCAACCTCAAGACCCATGTCGGCTGCTAATTGCCTTAAGCTCATATTGGTGATAGATGGAAGTATAGAAGAAGATTTTGGAGTAATGTACTTGTTCCCTTTGATACCAAAGAAATTGGCGGGACCACATTCGTCAATATATTTTTTTTCTCTGGCATCTAGATAGAGTACCGATGAAAAGCCATTCTCATGTGCCCTTTGTCCAGCAACAAGACTTGCGGCATAATTTCCGCCCACCTTGATCTTTCCGGTTCCTAATGGTGCTGCACGGTCATATTCGCGGTATATCACCAGATCTGTTGGCTTAAACCCCTCCTTGAAATAGGGGCCAACAGGCATAACAAAGATCATGAACAAATATTCGTCTGCCGGTTTGACGCCAACCTGTGCCCCTGTACCAATCAATAAGGGTCTGATATATAAAGAGGCTCCCGATTCAAAAGGAGGTACAAAACGCTCATTCAATTCTACGGCTTTCCTTACCGCTGAAATAAAAAGACTATCGGGGACTTCTGCCATCATGACTCCAGCAGCTGAACGTTGCATCCTCCTGGCATTTTCAATCATCCTGAAAACGCGAATCTTACCGTCTTTGCCACGAAAAGCCTTGAGGCCTTCAAACGCTTCCTGTCCGTAATGTAAAGAAGTTGCAGCCATGTGGATATTAATCGTCTCAGAATCACTAACTTCTAATGTTCCCCATTGCCCGTTCCGGTACCAGCTGCGAACATTATAGTCAGTCTTGCTGTATCCAAATCCCAGATTCTTCCAATCAATATTTTCCATTGCAGTAAATTTTACTACAAATTTAAACTATTCTTTCAGAAATTCTATTTTTCTGCTTCAGGATTCAATACAATCCACCATTCCAAATAGCATCATCATTCGGATATTTAATAATTTTATTCAATTATATTAATATTCGAATATTTTTTTTATCTTGTGATAACCAAACATTAAATCTCAGGAGGTGTATTATGGCAGAGAAAACTTTCAATTTTTCAGTAACATTGGATGAAGCTGAATTCATTCAGGTTGAAAATCATATTTTTACGACCAGGGAGATATTAAAGAGGGAGTTGCCCAACATTGACATGATCGGGCCAAAATACCTCAGGATGCTAAAGAATCTAAAAATTAGCAACCTGACTATGAAGGCTGTCAAAGAATGGTTATTGTTGTCATTGGCATTGGATCAATGCTGCAGCTACCACAGTGAATGGGATGATCATAAAATCCTGGAGGAACTGGTCGCGGGCAGGGAGCATTCTATCTCCTGGTACATGGAGAATTGTCAGAAGCATGCTTAACGACAAATTCAAAGTGGCTGTTCTAATGAAATAGCCGAAAGCAAAAAAAAGCAGTTGGATGGCCCCAACTGCTTTTTTTTATTCGGGTTATTGTGGTTACAATGAATTCAAATAATTGATAATTGCCCAACGCTCTTCTTCGTCAGTAATTTTCTTTTCAAAATTAGGCATGTCACCACGACCAACAAAAGCCATGAAATATTTATTTCCATCAGGAATTGCTTTAAAAGCTGCTGTAGTCACATCGTCCATTTCAGTCTTAAGTGAGGCTGCTTTCGCACCATCACCTTTACCACCGCCATGGCAAGATTTGCAATGTTTAGCATAAAGCGTTTTACCAAGTGCAATACTTGCTGCGTCACCTTTTTTCTGAATCTTCATTGCTGTGTATTTAGGAGGAATGCTCCAGGCAGCTTTCTTTTCAGAAGCGATAAAAGAGAACAAACTCATAGCAAAAACAATGGTCAAAGTTGCAAATAGAAGTTTTTTCATGATAATTCCGTTAAAATTAATATTGAATAATTGATATAATTCAATGTCAAAGATAGTACCAAAAAGATTTAATTTTAAGGGAGGACATAATTTAAATTCCTTCTAGATTATTTGTGAAGTAGGGCAAAAAAAAGCAGCCGGAAGTCCGGCTGCTTTCAAAATTCGTGTTTCTAATGAATTAGAGAGAATTCAGGAAATTGATGACGGCCCATCTTTCTTCTTCGTCAACAATCTTCTTTTCAAAATTTGGCATTTCGTCGCGTCCTACAAATGACATGAAATACTTGGATCCATCAGGTAAAGCCTTGAAAGCAGCTGAACTCATGTCCTCCATTTTAGTTTTCAGAGAAGATGCTTTGGCACCATCACCTTTTGCAGTTCCGCCATGGCAGGATTTGCAATACTTGGTAAAAAGTGTCTTGCCGAGAGCGACACTGGCTGCGTCACCTTTTTTCTGAATCTTCATTGCTTTGTACTTAGCAGGTACGTCCCATGCTTTTTTCTCTGCTGCGATGAAAGAAAACAGACTCATCGCAAATACTACTGTTAAAGCTGCAAAAAGAAATTTTTTCATTTTAAAATTGTTTAATAAATGATTGAATTTTACTTATAACTGAACTTATATAACACTAAAATAGTGATTATTTTCTTAACTTTCTTCTAGTTTTTTGCCTTCTTTCCTGATTTTTATCATCTGAATGATGGCATACATGTAGTGAGACCATACGCCAGCTAATAAAATTATCAAGGTGGTAATCATCCAGATAGGTGCTCCTGAAGTCCATAATGAACGCTGCGGTTCCACAAATCCAGTACGATGATTGCCCCACTTGGCATTTTCGGTTTTTTCTACTTCTCCGAAAGCTTCATTATCTTCCAGACGAACGTAAATCTTCAAATTTCCATTCTCATCTCCGGGAATATTGCCAGGAAATGTAAATGTTCCTTCACCTGCGTCGACAAAGCATTCTCCAACCTTAAGTTTGGAATATAATCCTTGCACATAAAGATTGAAGTTCGTCTCCTTGACAGGAATCGTTTCCCCTTTCGGCCCAACAGAGGATGCTTTTAAAAGAATAGTATTCAAAGAATCCTTTTCAATTAAAGCCATCTTCAGATTCAATTCCTTGAATTTCACAGATGCTTCAGCTCCGGCAAGTTTTCCAGTTCCTTTAAAAACAGTTTTTACTTCTGCGACGCCCTCTTTATCCCTGAGAAGGCTCGTAGAATTTTTAAGGGTAAAAGTAGCCTTACCATCACGGTCGGTTGTAGCAGTTGCAATGACTTCTGATTTGCCTTCCGCTACTGATAAAAGGTCAATTTTAGCCTGATAAACGGGTACTTTTCCTTCTTCACTTTCACCAGTCAGCTTCATGTTGAATATTCGGCTATCATCACTGGTTTTGAGTTCTTTCAACTCAAGGGTGGAAGTAATATTTTGAGCCAGTATCGGCATTGAGATAAGAGTCGTCAAAATTAGAACGACCAGACCATGTCTGAAAATCCTGATATTATTGCTCATGCTCTTCCTCTTTTTTATGTATAACATGTTTCTTCGTGGTAACTTTGACAGCAGCTGTTACAGGATTGCCCTTAACTGTAATTTCATCCATTTCCAACTCGGCATCGGCAACTTCAGATATAGGTATGATGGGAACAATCTTGGCTGCAAGAGTGAACAAAAAGCAGAACATGGCCACTCCTCCGAAAGTAAGGACCCATTCAATCCAGGTAGCGGAGTAAAAGATCCATTCAGGTCTGGTATCCTGAATGGGCATATAGGGTGTCTCCAGTGTAGGTACAACAATCAAATATCGGTTTACCCACAACGCGAGCACTGCTACAACTGCAGCGAAAGTAATGGTATTGATAGATCTGAATCTTGGAATGCCCATGATGATAATCGGAAGAAGTGTTCCGACATAATTGGAGAAAATAAACATCCAGAAATATTTTGTGAAGAGAATCTGGATCAGGTTGTCGTCAAGTTTCTTCGATCCATACCATTTTGTCAAATACTCGCTGAAAGTAAAATAGGCAAAAAACATGGAAAGGATCATCAGTATCAAACCAACACCAACGAAATGCCTCTTGGTGATATATTTTTCAAGATGAAAAACTGAACGAAAAACCCTCATCAGGATGATCATGACACCTGCTCCGGAAAAGACTGCGGCAATTACGAAATAGGGGCCGAAAATAGTACTGTGCCATCCTGGTTGCAGGGTCACACTGAAAATCCAGGCCAACACTGAATACACGATGATCGCAATCGCAATGATCATCGCCGACATGATGTCAGTCACATTTTTAATCCTCTTCCTTTGTGTGGGAGTATCCTGGTAACCTAAGGCAAGCGACCTGTAAATATTGATTCTCCATTTTGGTAGTTTGATATCTTTGGAATCCCTCATCAGCGCAAAGTCACGGATGAAAGAAAGATAAAGGTAAATTAAACACCCAAATAAGTCGGTCGTAATTGCTATAACGTCCCATGTAATCGGCGACTGAATCCTGGGATACATAAATAAAAACGGAAGACGGTCTAATCGGCCGATACACAGTAAGATATACAAAGGACCTATGCATAATGCGATGATCGTTGTCAACTCCGCGATTCTCAAAATTGGACCTCGCCAACTGGTTTTAAACAAGTGCATAGAGCCTGATACCAAAGCACCTGCGTAACTGATACCCATGAAGAAGATAAAATTGACAATATAAACCCCCCACACTACATTGTCCCTCATTCCGGTGATAATGTGTCCTCTGAGGATCTGAAGAATCAGGGCATAAATGGCAACGAAAATCATCACGAGTAAGAATCCAACCCAGACAAACCAGGCGATACTGGTCTTTTCCAACTGTGGCAAAAACTCCTTCAGAAGTTCTTGTTTCCTTTTGTTAATTTCCATGTTGCAGGCTATTTTTTATTCATTTTTTTCACAAACGGAACATCCTTGTAGCGCTGGTTGACTTCATCTTCATGATCAAATCCACGGTCAACCGGGAATTGTCTGTTTACCGGAGGGAGGTAATAAACACTTGGTTTAGTTCCAAGGTCTTCCAGATGCCTGTATCCTGAACGGGCGGCAATAAGTTCTGTAAACCGGATAGTCTCATCTCCATTGGTGACAATATCTTCCAATTGATCGCCGAAATAGATGACACCCATTGGACAAGCTGAAACACAATGCGGTAATTTCCCATCCCTGATCATATCCGGGCAGAAGTCACATTTGCTGACTGTTCCTTCCTTACCAGGAACACTCGTCTCCGGAGAGTAAGGCTGATTCACATGAAGAGACGGACTGTCCGACCAGTTGAACTGCCGCGCAGAATAAGGACAGCCAGTCATGCAAAATTTACATCCGATGCAGCGTTCATTGTCAATCAGTACAATACCATCTGAACGTTTGTAGGTAGCTCCAACGGGGCACACGCTGACGCACAGTGGTTTATCACAATGGAAACAAGGTTTTGGCATCCAGTAAGGAGCCGCTTCCTCTGTTTCCTGCATCAGATAGACCTTCATAAATTCCTGATGAGGTGGTAAATGATGCGCTTTCTGGCATTTCTCTACACATTTTCTGGCATTTTTGCATTTTGCCAGGTCAATAACCATCACAAATTTACGGTGAGGGATTCCCTGTCGGGAGGCCTCAGGCGAGATGTATTTCTCCATATAATTAATCTTCTCTTTTGCTACTTTCACCAATTGTCCGTCTGGAGATAGGAGGGTTACCATTTCACCGGTTTCATTTTCCGGATCAACCGGGATATCGGCAAAGACCGTCTTCGCGGCTACTGCCGACAATCCTGACAGAAAACTAATTCTCAGAAATTTCCTGCGGTTGTTCTTCTTTTCATTTAATGAATCATCCATGTATACTAATTTGCTAAAAATTAATGATTCCCTTCGTGATACCCGGTAATAATCGATTTGAAGTTACTGGTGACTTTTGCACCGAATGTGCAGAAATAAAGATGTATTACCAGGAAAATTGACAATAGGAATCCTATGGTTATATGAAAAATGTCTGTAATAAAAAATGCCTGGGTTCCAAGTAACTGACGTATGAATGCGCCGGAAAACAACATTGGCAGTCCCGTTAGGAAAATCAGGGGAATCAGCGCATACATCGTTAGAAAATAGGTTACCTGCTGGATTGGATTGAACTTCATTTTTTTGGTAACCGGAAATGGAGCTGATTCATTCTTAAATACGCCAAAAATGTAGTACCTGAACTGCAATAAAAGCCTGTCTTTTAGTCCTTTTAATTGTATTCTGTAATGACGGCCATTCTTGGAGATCGTATTCCCAATGATGAAGAGGATATAGTCAAATAGTAAGACAAAACCTGCAATATTGTGTAAACTGACCGCCAGGTCAAAACGAATAAAGGGGTTGACAGGATCGGAGTACTGCATGCTTAATCCGCTGATTATTAGCGTAAGGATAAGCAATGCATTGAGAAAATGCCAAATTCGGATTAGACCGGGGTATAGATATAACTTGTTTTCCATTTCCTTATTTTTTTGTCAGTATTCTTAGTATTGCATGGATCGTAATCCCGACCAATGCCAGAATAAAGATAGCCAGACTTATTTTATTTAGATAGACATTTCTGTTTGCTCCAATAACATAGGAAGTATTGAGAAATACCTCATTATCAAAACCCAAGCCTGTTGCTTTAGATTTTAACTGGTATTGATAAAGAGAATTCAGCAGGATGGAGTTTTTTGAGTGGCATTCCTGACATAATTTTACCGCTTTACCCTTTGGCTGAATATTGTGTGCAACCAATAATGAGTCCTTCACATGCGCATGGCACTCAATGCATCGAACATTCTGAAAGTGGCGTGCCTGATTAGGAAGCCAGTCATGTTTCGCAATTATATTGGGTTTTTCATTGTCGCTGATAAGCTCAAACTTGTTGATATTGTTATGACAACTCAAGCAAATATTGTTATCATAAGCAATTATTTTTTTGATGATTGAATCGCTTCTTGCGCTGATTTTGTATGTGTGTGGTTCATGACAGGTCCAGCAGTTGAAATCTGAAGCATGTTTGGTAGCATGAGTGCTAAGCGCAAATTCTGCTTCAATTTTCTCAAATTGGTATTTTGCATATTTTGCATCGCCACCGTGACAGTCGATACAGATCATTTTTGGTTCCATTCTTACTTCCGGAGTATGAGGCCATTTGGCAAAATCCTCAGAATGACAATCTGTACATTTAAAATTTTTATGGTTAGACTCATAGAACAGGATCGTATCAATCTTCATCCCCGGTTCCATTTTGTGTTTGGACTGCGTCTTTGCAACTGTGTTGTCGTAAATGAAATAGTTGTGCGCATGACATTTTAAGCAATGATCATTGAATTTTTGATTGTCTGTTTTCGCAGGTGAAGTCTTGTCCTGTGCATGAACCATTAATACCCCCGAAAGAAGTAAGACCAGTAAAACTCCTCTGATTAGCTTATCAGCGTAATTCATAAATTTTATATTATATTAATACGTTTCCTAAAAAAAGAGTAGCCAAAATCACGAAGAAATGGCTACTCATCTTTTTATCTTGTTAAGTCATCTTAAATTCTATTGAAATTAGATTCTGTCTGGCATTTCATAATGGCATTAGAATCCCCACAATCTTGTAATGGTGAAACCAACACAGAAGTTGTTCCAATCGAGTTTTCTGTAGTTGTTGAGCATCATATCCTGAGGGAGCAGCGTAT
>JBAXKJ010000029.1:0-57230 GCA_037137375.1 Prolixibacteraceae bacterium | reverse complement strand
GCCGCCGTCTTAAACCAATCCCCGGTTCATGTATTTGAGCCGGGGATTTCTTTTTTTACCTGAAATTCCTCCTGTACTCAGAAGGAGTCATTTCCATGATATTCTTGAAATAAAGATTGAAGTTGGCCAGATTGTTGTATCCACTTTCATAACAAATCTGTGCGATAGGTTTATCAGACTCAGCAAGTTTCTTGGCGGCAATACTGATTCTGATCTCTTTTACATACTGGATGAAAGTCTTTCCAGTACGCTTTTTAAAATAGCGGCAGAAAGAACCCGGAGCCATATTTAGCAAATCGGAAGCAGCCTTGAGACTGATCCCTTCCTGTATATTATGAAAAACATATTCATAAACATCCCTGATTTGATCCAGATCCTTGAAATAACTGGTTGGATACTCAGGTGTCAAAGACAAAGATTCCTTATCATCTATCTGGATCAGTCCTTTGAAAACATGCAACAGCTCAATGTAGCTTTCGAGACCTTTTAAACTTACAAGACGCTCCATGCATTCAATGACGTAGGCAATTTTTTCACCTTTGAAGAAGAGCCCGCTGTTTGCCCTGTTGAGCAACTCCTTTACCGTTTCGAGCTCAGGAAGGTTGAAGAAATCTGAACCGACAATATTCTCGTCAAAGTGAATAACAATGCAAGAAGGAGGTAAGTCGTTCTTCCTGTCAAGAACTTCCCAGCAGTGCGGCAGGTCCGGACCAAGCAGGACAAGATCTCCGGCTTCAAAACCGGAAATATTATTTCCCACAATGCGTCTGCCGGAACCTGAAATAATCAGATTCAATTCGTAATTCTTGTGAGAATGGATCTTAGGATTATTTTCAGACAAAATCAGTCTCCGCGTAATAAACGAGTGTTCATGCGGGACATTTATTTTTGCAAAAACAAATTCCATGATATATAAATTAACCTGTGTTACAAATATAACTAACAAAATTTAATAATAGGGTTAAAAAACATTATGAATTAGATAAAATAGTATTCAAAATCTATAAAAACATACTCTAATTTTGTGTATTATAAAAAATAGATTATGTTGAATCCATTAAGAGGGATTATTCCACCAATGATTACTCCCTTGAAAAGTAACGATGTACTCGACCGTACTGGTGTAGAGCGGCTTATCGAGCATATTATCGGAGGGGGTGTTCATGGTCTCTTTTTACTAGGAACCAATGGTGAAGGACCCAGCCTCAGCTATCGTTTAAAGAAGGAATTTCTCAAATTATCCTGCGAAATTGTAAAAGGCAGAGTGCCAGTACTTGTCGGAATTACAGATTCTGCATTTTCCGGAGCCTTGGAAATTGCTGATTATGCTAAATCGGTTGGGGCAGACAGTGTTGTTGTAGCACCTCCTTTCTATTTTCCAGCCTCAGAATCAGAAATGATCAATTATGTTGAGAAACTCGCAGCTGCAACACCTCTTCCTTTTGTTCTTTACAACATGCCAATGCATACAAAAGTTAACCTGACTATTCCAATAGTAAAAAGGGCGCGGGAATTGGGTTGTATCGGGATAAAAGACAGCTCAGGCGATATGGCCAACATGTATATGCTGATTGATGCTTTTAAAGAATATCAGGATTTTTCCCTGATTGTAGGCACCGAATTATATACCTCTGATGCTCTTTTGGGTGGTGCCCATGGTTCAGTGGCCGGAGGAGCCAACGTTTTTCCCAAATTATTTGTTGACTTGTATGATGCCTCGCTGAAAAAGGATCTTGTCACCATCGCCAAAATCAAAGACCAGATCGTTTGGCTGTGCAATACCATTTATCAGGTTTCTCCTAGTGCAGCGAGAATTACCATATCTTTTAAAACAATGCTTTCTCTCATGGGAATTTGCAGCGATGAGATGGCATTGCCTCTCATGAAACTCGAAAATGAAGATCGCCAGAAAATTTCATCCTACCTCGATGAAATGAAAACATTATTCGCATAGGCTACGTTTTGTTCTTTCCAAAAAGGCAAAAAAAATCAGCGATCTACTATGAAATGTAAATCGCTGATATTCAGCGGAGAGAGCGGGATTCGAACCCGCGGAGCCCTTTAGAGGCTCACACGCTTTCCAGGCGTGCCAATTCAACCACTCTTGCATCTCTCCTTCCTTCTTTTTAAGGAATGACAAAAGTAGAAGATTTTTTGATTCAAAAAAACTTGGGATGGCCTAATTGCAATTAAAATCGAAAGTGTGAACAAAAATCACGTTTCCAGCTAGTTTTTCTTAAAAGCCTTATAAATAATATAACCGAATATCAGGATGCCCAGTATAATAAATGCGGTTCCAATATGCGAACTGTATTCCTGAACCTTCGACATCAGCATTTCTTTCGAGACCACAGATTCAAGATAGTACCCGATCGCAGCTAGGATAATATTCCATAATCCTGCCCCAATAGTAGTGTAAAGAAGGAATTTCCCCAGATTCATCCTCGCAAGTCCCGCCGGAATAGAAATTAAATGGCGTAGACCCGGTATCAATCTGCCTGTGAAAATAGAAATGGCTCCGTTGTTGTCGAAGAAGGCCTCAGTTTTCTTCACAGCTGCTTCATCTATTAAAAGCATATGTCCAAATTTGCTGTTGGCAAAACGGTAAACGAGTGGCCTTCCAATCAGTATTGCTAAAAAATAATTGATTGTCGATCCTATTAAAGCCCCAAGAGTCGAAAACAGCACAACAAGGGTGATATCCAATTCACCTGCTGCTGCCTTAAAGGCTGCAGGCGGTACAACCAATTCAGAGGGTAAAGGAATTACTGAACTTTCTATTGCCATTAACATAGTGATAGTCCAATAGTTAAGATTTTCTAAACACCATTGAATGAATCCGATTGATTGCATTTTAAGTCAATTAAGTAATTTCCAAATTTAAACATTTCTAAAATATGGAAAGTCAATAAAATCAAAGGATAGAAAAATATATTCATCAATAAAAAGTCTAATTTATCGAACATTAGAACATAATTTAGAAAGATTTTAAGATTAACTTACCTGTATCGTGAAAGTTAATTTTTAACTTTATGCGGCTATATGAAAGGATGTAAATATTTATGATCTAACATGGAAAAAAAGAATAAAACATCAGATTTACAGGCACATACAGGTGTAGAGGTTGTCCGGTGTTACCAGTGTGGAAAATGTACTGCCGGTTGCGTTCTTGCCGGGGAGATGAATTACCCGCCGAGCTATCTGATGCGAATGCTTCAAACCGGAACTAAAGAGAACTATGAAAAGATTCTCAGTTCAAATTCTATCTGGCTTTGTCTGAATTGTGAGAATTGCGTGGGACGCTGCCCAATGGAGATCGACATTCCTAAAATGATGGACTATCTGAGAAATCAGGCTATCCAACATAATAAACTACATCCGGATTCGAAACCAATCATTGCCTTCCATCAGTCCTTTCTGGACTCTATCAAGCAGACAGGCAGACTTTATGAAATGGGGCTGATAGCCGCTTTCAAGTTCCGCACATTCCGTTTGACGCAAGACCTGGACATAGCCCCTTCCATGTACCTCAAAGGGAAATTGCATCTGCTCCCTGAAAAAATCAAGGATAGGCGTAGCATGAGAAGTATATTTGCGCAGACAATCGAAAATGACAAGTCAAAAAACTAACTAGATACTTATGAAATACCCATGAGAATATTTTCACACCAACCGAAAATTAATATCTGGGTATTCCATCAGACCGTTAAAAAACAAATTATATACTGATGAAACGAGCATGTAAATCATTTATATCCAAGAAGATGATAATTCATACTTGCGAGTTCCATACGGCCATTTAAAACAAATAATTATCGTATGAAAATAGGATTTTATCCGGGTTGTTCATTAACAGGCTCTTCAAGAGAATACAATGAGTCTGTTGTTGCGATAGCCAGGGTTCTTGATATTGAACTGGTTGAGATAAATGACTGGAATTGCTGCGGCGCGACAGCTGCTCACTCCATGAACGAAGAACTTTCTCTTTCTCTTCCTGCCAGAATAATGGCATTAGCCGAGAAACAGGGACTTACTGAAGTGGTCGTTCCTTGTGCAGCTTGCTATAACAGGTTGAAAATGACGCAGCATGAACTCGAAGATGACCAAAAAAGAACAAGAATTGCTGGAATTTTGGACTTGCCTTACAAGGGTACTATACAGATCATCAATGTCATTCAGCTTCTTCAAAAATATGGTCTCGAAAACCTGAAGGCAAAAATCAGTCAACCGTTCGCTCATAAGGTCGCCTGCTATTATGGTTGCCTGCTTGTTCGGCCACATACTGTCCTGAAATTTGACAGGGTAGAAGATCCTCAAAGCATGGATGAATTGATCAGGATCATTGGTGGTTCAACAATGGATTGGGCATTTAAGACAGAATGCTGCGGTGGAGGGTTCTCTGTTTCCCGTACTGATTTAGTAGCAAAACTATCCGGTAATATCCTGAAAGATGCTGCAGACCGCGGTGCTGAAGCAATCATCGTAGCTTGTCCGATGTGTCAGTCAAACCTCGATATGCGCAGGGGGGCCATCAATAAAGTACTTAATTCACAGATTGATATTCCGGTAATTTATATCACCCAGGCTATTGGTCTTGCATTGGGCATCACTGCTGTTGAATTGGGTTTAAAACGTCATTTTGTAACCGTAGAATTGTAATTATATGTCAAAAATCGGAGTATTTATTTGCCACTGCGGTGAAAATATAAGTGCCACTGTCGATTGTGAACGAGTTGCAAGGGAAGTTGGTGGTATGGAAGGGGTAGCTCATGCCATCGATTACAAATATATGTGCTCTGATCCTGGACAGACATTCATCAAGGAGGCTATCAAAAAATATGATCTGGATGGTGTCGTTGTAGGTGCCTGTTCGCCCAGAATGCACGAACCAACCTTCAGGAAGGCTTGCGCCGAGGCCGGACTGAATTCTTATCTCTGTGAGATGGCAAATCTTCGTGAACATTGTTCATGGGTGCACGACAAGAGTGAAGAAACCACAGAGAAGGCTATTGATCTTGTAAAAATGTTGGTTCATAAGGTCAGGAAGAATAAGGCCCTCGAATCTATCAAGGTTCCGGTTACCAAGAAGGCGCTTGTTATCGGTGGTGGAATTGCTGGAATTCAGGCAAGCCTGGATATCGCCAATACCGGACATCAGGTGATCCTCGTTGAGAGAGACCCCTCCATTGGCGGACATATGTCTCAACTTTCCGAAACCTTTCCAACACTCGACTGTTCCCAGTGTATCCTTACTCCCAGAATGGTAGAAGTTGCTCAGCATCCTAATATTAAGCTATATACTTACGCCGAACTTGAAAGCCTGGAGGGTTTTATTGGCAATTTTACTGCCAAAATCAGGTTGAAAGCTAAGAGCGTCAACTATTCAACATGCACCGGATGCGGGGCATGCATCCAAAAATGTCCTGTTAAGAAAATACCGAGTGAATTTAACGCCGGACTAGGTGCCCGAACGGCAATATATGTTCCATTCCCACAGGCTGTTCCAAATAAACCGGTGATCGATCGCATCAACTGCAATTATTATAAAAGAGGTGCATGCAAAATTTGTGAGAAGGTTTGTCAGGTCGGTTCCATCGAATGGGACAAGGAGGATGAGATCATCAGTGAAGAGGTGGGTGCAGTTGTACTTGCAACAGGATTTGATGTGAAGGGAACAGATTTCTTCCCCGAATATGGTTATGGAAAATATAAAGATGTGCTGACGGGGCTTCAGTTTGAACGGTTGGCTTCTGCTTCAGGTCCGACGCTGGGCGAAATTCGCCGACCCTCAGATGGAGCAATACCTCAAAAAATAGTCTTTATCGCCTGTGCCGGGTCGAGGGATCCTGCTAAGGGAATTCCTTATTGCTCAAAGATTTGCTGTATGTACACAGCCAAACATGCGATGTTGTACCAGCACAAGGTTCATGGTGGAGAATCGACAGTTTTCTATATGGATATCCGCGCAGGCGGGAAAAATTATGAAGAGTTTGTCCGTAGGGCCATTGAAGAGGATACTGTTAACTACGTCCGTGGCAGGGTTGCCCGTGTATATGAGAAGGATGGCAAACTGATCGTCAAGGGAGTGGATACCTTGCTTGGCGGGCAACAGGTTGAAATTGAAGCTGATATGGTTGTTCTTGCGACTGCAGGTGTGGCAAACTGCGGATCGGAACAACTCGCCCAAAAATTGCACGTTTCTTATGATCCATATCATTTCTTTGCTGAGGCGCATCCGAAACTAAAACCGGTTGAGACTAACACTGCCGGCATTTTTCTGGCAGGAGCGTGCCAGGCACCAAAGGATATTCCTGAGACCGTCGGTATGGCCTCAGGAGCAGCCGTCAAGGTGGCAGCTCTGTTCTCAAAAGATGAACTGGTCAGAGAGCCAATTATTGCAGTCGTTAACCGTCTGGCCCCGCCACTTTACAGTACTTGCGTCGGTTGTTTCATGTGCGAAACAGCCTGTCCGTATAATGCCATCGAACATGAAGAGATAAAGGGTCGCGATGGCAGTCTGATTAAGACCATCGCAAAGGTGAACGAGGGACTTTGTCAGGGGTGCGGGACTTGTGTGGCCTTCTGCAGATCAAAATCTATTGATATTCAGGGCTATACCAATGAGCAGGTCTATGCCGAAGTCATGTCATTGTTGAACGACTAACTAACAGATAATGAGTACCGAAACAGTATTTGAACCTAAAATAGTAGCCTTCGTCTGTAACTGGTGCACCTATGCCGGGGCAGATTTAACCGGAACGAGCCGGTTAAAATATGCCACGAATGTCAAGATCGTTCGTTTCCCCTGCACAGGCCGCATCGATTTTCTTCTGTTGCTCAAAACCTTTGCGCAGGGAGCCGACGGAATCATTGTATCCGGTTGTCATCCAAACGATTGTCACTATACCAGTGGAAATTTCCATGCCCGCCGTCGCTGGATTGCATTCCGGGCTATTCTCGATCTGATGGGTATTGATGTTCAGCGTATTACCTATTCATGGGTTTCAGCTGCAGAGGGTTCTAAATGGGCTGACCTTGTTAACGATACTGTGGCTAATATCAGGGTAATGGGACCATACACTGAATACAAAAAAGTCGCCGAATATTTAGAGAAGGAGGAACAAAATGCATAATCTGAGAGAAAGAGCAACTGCTTTATTGTCAGAAGGAGCTGTCTCATTGATCATTGGATACGAAGAGGGGACAAAAAGGCCCCGACCGATTTTCTGCCGGGACAGTCAGACGGCTCAGAAGCTTATTTTTGACAGCCGTTGTTTTCACAATCTTGCTGTATATATTACCAAGAAGGAGCTGGTTGGAAAAGAACGTATTGCGGTGACTGCCACTATATCCAGTCTTAGAAGCATCATGCAGCTCTATGTTGAAAATCAGTTGAGTGAAGACAAATTACTGATACTGACAGTCGATCTCAATGGCGAATTGAAGGAATTCATCACTTTCGAAGAGATATCGGCTTATGTTCAACAGTTCGAATTGAAAAGAGGCGATCGCGAGCAGGAGATTCTTTCGAAGATTGAGGGAATGGATCGTGCGGAACGCTGGAAGTTTTGGATTGATGAGATGTCACAATGTTTTAAGTGTTACGCCTGTCGGTCAGCTTGTCCATTATGCTATTGCACCAAATGTGTCGTAGAGGTCAACCGTCCGCAGTGGATCAATCCATGGCCTGCCCCGCTAGCCAATATGGAATGGCATATCAATAGGGCCATGCACATGGTTGGACGTTGTACGGCATGTGGCGCATGCGGCGATGCCTGTCCTGTTGGAATTCCTATTGATTTAATTACCAGGAAGATGATGGAAGATATGGCTCCTGAGTTTGATTATATTCCAGGACTGCCGGTTAAAAAGGGCAATGCGTTATCCACTTGGAAGTTAGATGACAGAGAGCAATTTATACGATAATTATCTATGGAAATAAAATATATCAGCAAAGACGGAATTGAACAGTGGTTCAAGATGATCGTTGAAAGCGGTAAACGGCTATATGCTCCGGTACATGCACGTGGACAAGTTGATTTTAAACAGGTGAAAAATCTGGAGGAGGTAGCCGATGAATACGTTCAGACCACTCAGTCTGTGAAGGCTTCTGTTTATCCAAAAGCTGAAGTGCTTTTTTCGTATGAGAAGGTGAACGGGAAGGTTCAGCTCAACGATTTTGATCCTGAAAGTGTGCCTGAAACAGTACTTTGGAAGATTCATCCATGTGATGCTGCCGGATTTAAACCCTTGTCGGCAATTTTCAACTGGGACACTCCTGATAAGATGCACAATGCTCACAAGGCAAAGACTACGATTGTTACATTCAGTTGTAACAAATCGGACGAAAGTTGCTTCTGTACCAGTGTGAATGGTAGTCCGGGAAATACGGCAGGCAGTGATGTTCAGCTGACTTTGGTTCCTGATGGAGGGGCTATTGTGGAGATTCTTACTATCAAAGGAGAGGCATTGGTAAACTTATTGCCATCAGTTTTTGAAGCAGACAGAGGGGACGATAAACAGAAATATCTGGCGGTTCTCCCGGCAAAATTCAGTCTGGAAGAGGTCAATGCCAAGCTTAATAAGGCTTTCGACAGCACTGTGTGGAAAGAACAGTCGGAACGCTGTATAGGCTGCGGGGCTTGTGCCTTCGTTTGTCCTACTTGCGCCTGCTTCGATATTCAGGAGGATGCTCACGGTTCAAAAGGTCGACGCATCCGATGCTGGGATGCTTGTGGTTTCGGATTATTTACCCTGCACACTTCAGGGCATAATCCAAGGGAACATCAGAGCCAGAGATGGCGCCAGAGACTTCTTCATAAATTTTCCTATATGCCTGAAAGACTTAGTGTTGTCGGGTGTACTGGATGCGGACGCTGTTCACGTGCCTGTCCGGTCGATATGAATATTCTTGAACACATTACATCAATTGCAGCACAATGAGCGAAAAAAATACCTACCTACCATATCTGATGACGATCGATAAGGTCATCAAGGAGGCTCCCGGAGTAAAGACTTTCAGAATGAAATTTCAGGATGAAGCGGAGGCTGAAGTCTTTGAATTCAAAGCTGGCCAGTTTGGTGAATATTCTGCATTTGGGGAGGGTGAGTCGACTTTTTGTATCGCATCCTCACCTACCAGAAAGGGTTACATCGAGTGCACCTTTAGGGATACCGGACGGGTTACATCAGGACTGGCATCATTGGAAGAGGGGAGTACGATGGGTTTTCGCGGCCCTTACGGAAATGTTTTTCCACTCGATGAATGGAAGGGCAAGAACCTGGTCTTTATTGCGGGCGGAATCGCGCTACCTCCCATGCGCTGCGTAATCTGGAATGCGCTGGACCTGCGTGAAAATTTCAAGGATATCACCATTATCTATGGAGCAAAGACAGTTAATGATCTGGTTTATAAGTCGGAGCTAAGAGAATGGGAAGAGCGGCCCGATGTAAAAATGGTTACTACCGTGGATCCCGGGGGACAAACGGCTGACTGGAAGGGTGAAATTGGTTTTGTACCAACGATTGTGGAGAAGGTTGCACCTTCGTCCGAGAATACCATTGCCATTGTTTGCGGTCCGCCGATTATGATAAAATACACCTTCCCGGTACTGGAAAAACTTGGTTTCAGGGATGATCAGGTTTATACTACGCTTGAGAACAGGATGAAATGCGGGGTTGGCAAATGCGGAAGGTGCAATGTTGGCAAGCTTTATATTTGTAAGGATGGACCGGTATTCAGCAAGGAAGAACTGAATTTAATTCCGGCAGAAGAATATTAATGTAGATAAGTCAGGACGGATTGCAAATCCGTCCTAGCGTCTTTGTTGCGTTTTAACGGAGATTTTTTGTTCTGCTGGCGTCCAGTTTGATAAAGATAAACAAGAGTACCGTAAATGACCAGAGTGATGAGCCCCCATAGCTGAAGAAGGGGAGTGGTATTCCAATAACCGGCGCCAATCCGATGGTCATAGAGATATTGATCATGATATGGAAGAAGAGTATGCTGGCAACTCCGTATCCGTAGATCCGGCTAAAGGAGGATCGTTGTCGTTCCGCCAGATATATCAGACGTATCAGCAATGTCAGAAACAAGAGGATGACAACTGTCGTTCCTAAAAATCCCCATTCTTCCCCTACTGTACAGAATATAAAGTCAGTACTTTGTTCCGGAACGAAATTGTATTTAGTCTGTGTCCCCTTTAGAAATCCTTTTCCAAGTATTCCTCCTGATCCGATAGCGATTTTGGATTGATGAACATTGTAGCCTGAACGAAGCAAATCGGTCTTGATTCCAAGAAGATTATCTACCCTGTCGCGCTGATGGGCAATCAACACGTTGGTGTAGAAGTAATTCACTGATAGAGAAATAGCGATTGAGAAGATAAAGAAAATCAGTACAAACCAGGCTTGCTTGATATGTTTGGCTAACCCATAAATAGTGAAGATTATGATCATCAGGATTGAAGTGATAACCAACAGATGGAAGGGTGTCGCACCGAATCCGATGATATTATTAAGCCCGAAGAGGATTCCATAGATCGAGCTGGTGAAGGCGAATCCGATTAGTCCATCCTTATAGCTTTGACGCAGAAAAGTAAATAATAAGAGTGAAACTACAATTAGAAGGATCAGGATCTGCAGTTGGGTCCAGAGCAGGGCAAGAATAAACAGGACAATGGCGGTGAATCCTCCTATCAGGATGACGTCAGGAAGACCTTCGCGGTAGAAGACCAGGAAGAAAACAGCAAAAACGAGGGCAGATCCGGTATCATTCTGGAGTAGGATCAAGATGGCTGGCGCCATTATTAAAGTCCCTAAAACAAGATACGATTTTGTTGTATTTATTTTGAAACCAAACTGGCTCATGAATTTTGCAACGGCCAGACTTGTTGCGAACTTTCCTAATTCTGCTGGCTGGAGTGCCACGCCGTTTACTTCGAACCAAGCCCTTGCACCGTTAACTTCCCGACCCAGGAAAAGGACTAATACCAACAAGACGAGAACAAAGATATAAATATGGTAGGCGAAGGCAACATAAAATTTGCTATCAACAATTAAGACAGAGATTGCAAGGAAAATACCAACGACAATCCAGATCATTTGTTTGCCATACCTTTGACCAAGGTCCAGAATGCTCTGATGCTCATCACTGTAGACTGCAGCATAAATGTTGATCCATCCTAACATTACCATTATCAGATAGATCAATATCGTAATCCAGTCCAGGTTCAGAAACAGGTTATTTTGACTCTTCATTAAAACTTTTATCTATTTATACTCTTTCTCAATCTCCACCGGATAGGTGCATAGCCGAAATCATATCGGAGCTAAGCATAGCCTGTTCAAGTGCTTTTCTTTTAGGTGAGATAGAATCATTTAAGTATTTTTCAATAATCAAACTGGCGATTGGAGCCGCATACCGGGCACCCCAGACGCCATGTTCCACGTACACGCAAATGGCAATCTTCGGATCATCTTTTGGTGCAAAAGCAACAAAGGCTGAGTGTGCTGCGCCGCGTGGATTCTGTATTGTTCCTGTTTTCCCGCAAATTGCGAGTCCTTCGACTTTCGCAGCTGTTCTTGCGGTTCCGGCTTCAACAACTTTCTCCATACCATCGGCAATGACCTGAAATAAATATGGATTAGCATTTGTGACATGTTTTTCAAAGGAAAGTTCTTTTTCCGAATGGTCAATATCCTGAATGCTTCGAACAACATGCGGGGCGATGTAGTAGCCTTTGTTGGCGATCACAGATACCATGTTTGCAAGTTGCAGGGGAGTTAGTAGCAGCTCTCCTTGTCCGATTGATAAAGATCTGATTGTCATCACGTTCCAGTGACTTCTTCCATAGATGCGATCAAAATAGGTTGTTTTTGCCACACTACCTGCATTTTCGGCGGTCAAATCCCCACCGATGCGGTGACCGATACCTAAATCCGACAGGTGGTTTCGCCAGGACTCATATCCTTCTTCCGCGTTAGGATATTTGTTGATAATCGCACGGAATGCCTGAAAGAAATAAGAGTTACAGGATTCCCGGATAGCACTTTCCAGTGGCAGTGGTGATTCGTGGTTATGGGTACATTTAATTGGTGCCGTACGCGGACCATTGCAGGAATACCGGATTTCAGGTCCCAACAGTCCTTCTTCCAGACCAATAATGGCATCGGCAAGTTTAAAGGTAGAACCAGGTGGATAAGAGGAAGTTAAAGCCCTGTTAAGCATTGGTTTGAGCGGATCGTGAAGGAGTGTCATGTAATTTTTGGTTCGCTCTCTTCCTACAAACATTCCCGGATCAAAAGTAGGAGAACTGGCTAGAATCATTATTTCTCCTGTCTTTGGTTCAATTGCCACAATACTACCAATTTTACCGGCTAATAATCTCTCGCCATAAGCCTGAAGGTCAGCATGCAGTGTAGAGATAAGGTTTTTCCCAATTACTGCGGCTGTATCCAATTTCCCACTTTCGAAGGAACCCTTAACCCTTTGATGGACGTCTACCATTAAATAGGAGATCCCCTTAACTCCCCTGAGCTCTGCTTCATATGCCTGCTCGATTCCAGTGATACCGATGTAGTCACCACTTTCATAATAACGATCTTCGTCTACTTTTTTCTGATCAACCTCTCCAATAAATCCCAGAATATGGGAAGCAATGGTTGCAGGATACTGACGAAGTGTACGAGCCTGAATATAGAATCCGGGAAATTTAAAAAGTTGTTCCTGCAAAGAAGCATACCGGTGGGAAGAAAGTTGTTTGATAATAGGGTAAGGCTTGTACATGGAGTAGCTTCTGGCCTTCTTTATCTCTGAAACCAATTCTGCTCTTTCGACCCCAGCGATTCTGCAAAATGCCAGTGTATCAAAGGCCTTCATTTCCCTTGGAGTGACCAGAACATCATATGCGGCCTGGTTATAAACAATAAGTTTGTGATTACGGTCATAAACGAGTCCTCTGGCAGGATAGTTGATCTGACGCCGCAATACGTTGCTGGCGGCTGATATTTTATAGGAAGAATCGATCACCTGAATATAAAAGAGTCTGATGATCATCAGGAATGATACCAGACAAAATATTCCTATTAACAGGTATTTTCTTTTAGAATAAGTATCCACGAGTAAGTGCTATTTTCGGAAGAAAAGGAATTGGCTGATCACGATCAAAATAATAGATAAAATTCCACTTAAAAAAGCTCTTGCCAAAGTAAAAAATATCCCCTGAAAAGTAAATGCTTCCAACATAAACAATAAAAGGTGATGAATAGTCACGAAGATCGCGGTATAATTGATAAACCAGTTTAAGCTCATCGTTGAAATTCGCGGCGCAGACACCGATTCACGCGTTTCACGGGTAGAAATTTTATTCAGGACACCAGGTCGGATAAAACCAATCAGCACACAAACAGCAGTATGGACACCCAGAGTATTGGTAAAAGCATCAATCGAAAGGCCAAGAAAAAAACCAAGAATAATCAGCATGGCTTTCGGTGTATCGAAAGGAAGTAATAAAAGGAAGATGAGATAAAAAAAAGGCGAAATCATTCTAAGAATCAGTATGTGGTTAAGAACCAGCACCTGAAGCAGAACAACTACCACAAAAATAATCGAATATTTGAGCAGATTATTTACCATCGTTCAGGG
Source organism: Prolixibacteraceae bacterium (assembly GCA_037137375.1). Lineage (GTDB taxonomy): Bacteria > Bacteroidota > Bacteroidia > Bacteroidales > Prolixibacteraceae > CAINVV01. Next base: position 43,585 of record JBAXKJ010000029.1, on the reverse strand, counting down.
ATTCAAGTTTGTTGATCTCTTTTAACTGTCTGTTTTCGACGAGTGCTACCTGCACTATGCTCCTGAAATCGACTGCCAGGTCGATATCTATTTTGTAAAAATTACTGCCTGTACCTAATGTAAAGTCGGAGACGATCCCGATGGCAAGTCCTTCAGGGAAGCTGGAGGAGAAACCTGTGGTCACGACGGTATCACCGTTTTGAACCGGCACGTGATAAGGTATTTCGTTTAGCTGAACCTTCCTGTAATCCCGGCCATTCCAGGAAAGTGAACCGAAGAAATCGTTTCTTTTGATTTTGGCGCTCAGTTTCCACCGTTCATTTAAAATGGAAATGACCTCACTATAGTTGTCACCTACATCCGTTACAAGTCCCACAACTCTGCCTGCAGATACCACTCCCATATTGGTTATTACACCCTGGTTCCTGCCTTTGTTAATGGTAAGGAAATTGTGCCGCTGGTTGACGGAATTATTGATCACCCTGGCGGTTGTGAAGAAATAAACAATCTTGTTTAAGGAATCTCTGGTCATGGTAATCAGAGGATTACGTTCAGCCAGATAATTTTGACGCGAGTTGTTTAAGGTTCTTAACTGATAATGCTGGAGGGCAGTTCTAAGTTGGGCATTTTCTTCGGCTAATTCTGTATTGGCTTTTTTCAGGTCGAAAACCTGAAAGACTCCAGCAAAATTCTCGTAAAAATAGCCAGTTATGCCATTGCTGGAAGACAAAAATTTTGCATTCTGATAATTGTTATAAGTCACTACCAATGAAAGCGAAAATATTTCCAGAATCAAAAACAGGAAAATATAATGGTACCTTAGGATGAGCCTGAATAGATTCCTCATTTTTCAGCAGCGGTGCAAATGGCTTGTTATTGAGATATTTATCTAAGAAGGAACGAAAATTTATCTACATTTTTCAATGCGACTCCGGTACCACGGGCAACGGCTCTTAATGGATCTTCTGCAATCCGGAAAGGAATGTTGAATTTCTCGTAAAGTCTTTTATCCAGGCCGCGCAGAAGCGCTCCGCCTCCGGCAAGCCAGATGCCCCTCTTATAAATGTCGGCGTAAAGTTCAGGTGGAGTGTGCTCCAATGCATTGGTGATAGCCGTCTCAATTTTAGAGATAGACTTATCCAAACAGTGTGCGATCTCCGTATAGGTAACATGAACGTCAATAGGCATGGCGGTCATTTGGTTCGGTCCTTTTACGATCATATCAGCCGGTGGATCATCTAGCTCGGTCATAGCCGATCCGACGACAATTTTAATTTCTTCCGCAGTTCTTTCACCGATCTTCACATTGTGCTGGTGACGCATGTGTTCCATGATGTCGGCTGTCAGATCATCCCCCGCAATGCGGATAGATTTATTCGTGACAATCCCGCCCAGGGAAATCACAGCAATTTCGGTTGTTCCGCCACCGATGTCGACTACCATGTTTCCTTCAGGAGCTTCGACATCGAGTCCGATACCGATCGCCGCAGCCATTGGTTCGTAAATCATATAAACATCGCGGCCTCCGGCATGTTCTGCAGAGTCACGTACCGCGCGGATCTCTACTTCGGTTGAACCAGAAGGAATACAAATTACCATTTTAAGAGCGGGTGCAAAAAACCTCTTCTTTGGATTGATCATTTTAATCATTCCACGTATCATCTGCTCTGCAGCGTTGAAGTCTGCAATAACGCCATCCCGCAAGGGACGGATAGTCTTCAGATTTGAATGTGTCTTGCCCTGCATCTGGCGGGCTTTCTCTCCGATAGCGACCAGTTTTTCGGTTTTGGTATCGATGGTAACGACGGAGGGCTCATCTACCACAACTTTGTCGTTATATATGATAATGGTATTGGCGGTACCTAAGTCAATTGCAATCTCCTGTGTTAGAAATGAAAAGAAACTCATATGTTATTTTTTTTAGATTCTAGTGTTTGAAATGTCTGAAACCAGTTATAACCATTGACATTTTATGGTTGTTGCAGAAGTCGACAGATTCTTTGTCCCTGATAGATCCCCCGGGCTGAATGACGGAAGTAATGCCTTCGTTGTGAGCTATTTCCACGCAATCTGGAAAGGGGAAAAAGGCATCAGAAGCCATCACCGCACCTTTGAGGTCAAAGTTGAAGGATTTGGCTTTTTCGATCGCTTGTTTCAATGCATCAACCCTGGAAGTCTGTCCAACGCCACTTGCAAGCAACTGCTTATTCTTGGCAAGTACAATGGTATTTGATTTCGACTGTTTTACCAGGCGGTTTGCAAAAAGAAGGTCCTCGATTTCACTGGTCACTGGTAAGGTAATAGTTGCTGTCTGAAGGTCCTGGGTTGTTTCCTTTTTAGCATCCCTGTTTTGAAGGATGACACCGTTTAAGACAGTCCTGTATTGGTAATCCTGAAGACCATTGGATTTTCTGGTTAACACGATCAGGTTTTTCTTTTTCTCAAAAACTTTAAGTGCCTCTTTTGTATAAGATGGGGCAATAATAACTTCGAAAAAGATTTTTGCTGCCTCTTCTGCTGTGTTGTGATCAACTTCCACGTTAGTAACAAAAATACCTCCGTATGCAGAAACTGGATCACCGGCAAGAGCAGCATGGAAAGCCTCCGTAACATTTTCACGGGAGGCGCATCCACAGGCGTTGTTGTGTTTTAGAATGGCAAATGTCGTTGCATCAAACTCGTCGATGAGATTAATTGCTGCATCAATATCAAGCAGGTTATTATAGGATATCTCTTTGCCCTGAAGCTGATCGAAAAGCTCCTCGAAATTACCAAAGAAAACCCCTTTCTGATGAGGGTTTTCACCGTAACGAAGTGGTTTTGACTGGTTGAAACTTTTGCGGAAAAGCTCGTTGCTTCCACCAGAAAAGTAATTGTAGATAGCTGTATCGTAATGAGATGACGTTGCAAAAGCTTCGGATGCGAATTGCCTCCTGTCTTCTAACTCGCTGGCACAGCCTTTCTCATTCAGGAGACTAATTAACTTTCCATATTGTCCCTGGTGAGAAATAATCAGCACATCGTTGTGGTTTTTTGCTGCCGCCCTAATGAGTGAGATGCCGCCAATATCAATCTTTTCGATGACTTCTGCATCGGAAGCACCTGATTGTACTGTAGCCTCAAATGGATAGAGGTCGACAATTACGAGATCTATTTCGGGAATTGCATATTCTGAAAGTTGAGATTTGTCTCCGGGGTTTTCCCTGCGGGCAAGGATACCACCAAATACTTTCGGATGAAGGGTCTTAACCCTGCCTCCCAGGATGGAAGGGTAACCGGTGAGTTCTTCAACAGAGGAAACCGGAATCTTCAGCTCCTCTATAAATTGTTTTGTTCCTCCGGTAGAGTATAAATGTACACCTGACTGGTGTAATTTTATGATAATCTCTTCTAACCCGTCCTTGTAATAGACTGAGATCAAAGCAGACCGTATATATTTTAAATTACTCATTGATAAATCATTGAAAATTTTCCACAAAAGTAATAAAAATTGTTTTAACTTTCCGGTGAAATCAACCCATTCTATGTTATTTATAAGGCTGTTTCTGGAAAGTTTTCGATTTGCCTACAACTCTTTGGTTGTAAATCCCCTTAGGACTTTTCTGTCACTTTTGGGCATCACGATTGGCATCTTTTGCATTATATCGGTGTTCACTATCATCGATTCGCTTGAGAGGACGATCAGAAACAGCATGGAAAAATTGGGTAGTAACGTAGTTTACATCCAAAAGTGGCCGTGGGCACCTCCTCCGGGCGAAACCGACTATCCCTGGTGGAAATACCTGAACAGGCCGGTTCCAAAAATTATTGAAACAGAGGAAATTAAAAGAAGATCCAATTTAGCTCAGAACGTGGTTTATTACCACGGATTTAGCCGGACAGTTCAGTATGGGACCAACAAGGCTGAAAATGTCGTAATCCTGGGCGCTTCGTCCGGACTGATCGATACGTGGAGTCTCAAAATTGCGGCAGGCCGGCCCTTGTCAGACGATGAGCTTGATGGATCCGGTAGTGTTGGAATGATGGGATCTGAATTGGCCTTACAGCTCTTTCCAGGAAGTACTCCGGTAGGCAAGTCAGTGAAAATCCAGGGATTTACCATCTTGATAGTTGGAGTCTTTGAAAAAATGGGAGAAGACATGTTCGGCACTAGCATGGATAACAGGGCTTTATTGCCTGTGAAATTTGTCCACCGGTTGGTTGATTCGAAAATGGACGCAGGTCAGACGATTATTGTCAAGGGAAAAAATGATATCGCAACTGCACGGCTTACCGAAGAACTGGAAGGGATCATGCGTTCTATCAGAAGGATCAAGCCATCCGAAGAAAATGATTTCGCGCTCAATGAGGTGAGTTTGATATCCGGACGCCTCGATGACTTATTTAAGGTACTAAATCTTGCAGGTTGGATTATTGGTGGGTTCTCAATCCTGGTCGGTGGCTTCGGCATTGCCAACATTATGTTTGTTTCGGTGAAGGAACGAACCAAAATAATTGGAATCCAGAAAGCCATGGGGGCAAAAAACAGGTTTATCATGCTGGAATTCCTTTTTGAAGCTACGATACTTTCCCTCATCGGTGGCCTTATTGGCCTGCTAATCATTTATATGGGAACCTATATTGCCAAAGCTAGTTTTGATTTTGAATTTGTGCTCACGTTTGGAAATATTGCAACAGGATTGATTATCAGCATCACAATTGGACTGATTGCCGGATTAGTACCGGCCAGATCTGCTTCGAAGCTAGATCCTGTGACGGCCATGAATAGCCTATAGCGGGAGATTATTAGCTGCTGGCTGGAGCAGTTTTTCGATAGAATTTGTGAGGACAATGAACTCTTCCACTGAGAGTTGCTCAGGACGCCTTGTCAAAGTATGTGCGTCGATTTCGTCGTAACGGGGCGTGAAACTTTTAATACTATTTCGCAACATCTTTCGGCGCTGGTTAAATGCCTGCTTTACGACTGCCTTAAACAGCTTTTCATTGCAACCCAATTCTGTTCTGCCGTTTGAGGTTAACCGCACTACCGCGGATTTAACTTTTGGCGGCGGATCGAAGACATCCTCATGCACAGTGAATAGATATTCCACTTTATACCAGGCTTGTAATAGCACACTCAGGATTCCATAAGTCTTGCTTCCCGGACCTGTACAAATCCGTTCGGCGACTTCTTTCTGCAACATCCCAACTACTTCTGGAATCAACTCGCGATCATCCAGGACTTTGAAAAATATCTGTGAGGAAATATTGTAAGGGAAATTTCCAATAAGAGAAAAAGGGGTGTTGGAGTAAATTTTTCTCAGATCCATTCGGAGGAAGTCGCCTTCGATGATTCGGCCTTCCAGTTCGGGGAGATATGTTTTCAGGTAATTTACTGATTCACTGTCAATTTCTACGACCGATGTTTCGTAGGCCTTATTTTGAAGCAGGAAACGGGTAAGTACACCCATACCCGGACCGACTTCCAGTACCTTTGTTCTGTCACCAAGGGTTAAAGATTCAACAATATCAGATGCGATCTGATGATCCCGGAGGAAGTGCTGGCCAAGGGCTTTTTTAGGTCGGACGTACATAGAGAATGGGAAAATGAGAACTGAGAAAATGAGAAACTGGAATGAACGAAGTAGTTGGAGTCAAAGGTAACAAAAAAGGGAATCTGTCACCTTTTTTGGTTATTTTTACGGCTAAACTATTGTCTCGTGTCAAAATTGAATTTAGAGCTGTTCATTGCGCGAAGAATCTTTTCTGATCGTGAAAACAAGAAAAAATTTTCTCGTTCAATCATTTCTTTTGCCTTGTTTGGTATCGCTTTCGGACTGATGCTGATGATTTTGTCTGTTGCTGTCGTAACAGGTTTCAAGAATGAAATCCGTGATAAGGTGATAGGTTTTGGAGCCCATATACAGATTGTCAATTTTGACACAAATACCTCCTTCGAAACGGTCCCCGTATATAAGAATCAATCCTGGCTCGGCAAACTAAACGACCTGAAAGAGGTAAAACATGTTGAAGTATTCGCTACCAAACCAGGAATCATCAAGTCTGATACGGAGATGACTGGAATGGTACTGAAGGGTATCGGGACCGACTTCGATTGGAAATTTTTCAGGGAAAACCTGGTTGCCGGATCCATATTTTCTGTCAATGATACCATCGGTTCTGATAAGGTGTTGATTTCAAGACAGATAGCTTCGTTGATGAAATTGAAAGTTGGGGATCCGGTTTACTGCTATTTCCTGAATGATCAGGGTACTGAACAACGAATGAGAAAGTTCAGCGTATCAGGTATTTATCAGTCAAGTTTAGAGGAGTTTGACCGGCTTTTTGTTTTAGCCGACATTCAGCAGGTTAGAAAACTCAACAACTGGAGACCCGACCAGGTGAGTGGATTTGAAGTTTCTATCGACAATTTTGACAAGATTAGTGAGGTTACCAGGAAAGTGAAAGAGCTTACGGTTCACTATTCTGAACAGGACACTGTGATGTTGCGTCCTGTCAGCATTACCTCCAAATATCCACAGATTTTCGACTGGCTGAACCTGCTGGACATGAATGTCTGGATTATCCTGGTACTAATTATTTTGGTGGCTGGCTTTAACATGGTTTCCGGTTTGCTGATCCTGATCCTGGAGCGCACAACTATGATTGGTACGTTAAAGGCAGTTGGAAGCAGCAATGCCAGTATCCGCAAGGTATTCCTTTACCTGGCAGCATTTCTTCTTGGCAGAGGGATGTTGTGGGGGAATATTGCCGGGATTGGGATCTGTCTGGCACAATCCTGGTTTCATATTTTCAGGCTCGATCCAGGCTCTTATTATCTTGAATATGTGCCAATTAACCTCAAGTTAACCCATTTGTTATTGCTGAATGCAGGAACGCTGGTCATCACCCTTTTGATGCTGGTTGTGCCTTCGTGGTATGTGTCAAGGATTTCGCCTGACAGGGCTATACGCTTTGATTAATCGGGGCTTTCGAGTTGGCTGTACTCTTGAATCAACTTGAGCACCTCTTCAGGTTTTACATCGTTTTGCCCCCTGATGATGATTTTGGACTGCTCGTAATAGGGTGCACGCTTATCGAGTGCCTGCTGAATAAATGCGAGTAATTCCTCCCTTGATTTCCCGGCAATTAGTGGACGTTCTGTCTTGGATTTCAATAATCTGAAAGCTAGTGTTTCATTGTCCGGAGCAAGATAAATTGTAATACCCGCCTGGTTCATCAGCTGCATATTATCGAAGAAGCAGGGTGCCCCTCCACCTGTACCAACAACAATCTCTTCGAATTCAGCTACTTCCTGTAGAGCTTGTCTTTCTTTTATGCGAAAAGACGCTTCACCATCCTGGGCAAAAATGTCGGGAACGGACTTGAAATTTCGTTCTTCAATATACTTATCCAAATCGATGAAATTAATGCCCATCAGTGCCGCGACTTTTCGACCGATAGTCGATTTGCCGCAACCCATGTAACCTGTCAGGAATATTCTCATTATTCGAAGATTAATTCCATCTGACCGGGTTCGCCGTCTTTGCCTGGTCTAATAACTTCAAATGGTATGTCATCGATTAGTTCAATCTCTTCGGGTTGTTCAGCCTGGGCTTCCTTACTGTTTGATGCAGAGGGGTCTGGTGGATCGGTTGCTTCCGGTAGATCGGTTGTTTCTGGTTGTTCTGGTGCTTCCGTTAGATCAGATGCTTCTGGTTGTTCAGAGACTCCTGTAAGATCCGGGAGGTCAGAACCATCTCCGATCTGTAGCAATTTCTCCTGTTCTTCATCTTCCCTGTGAATTGGCTCGATCTCAGTGATAGTTTTGATTTCAAAGGTACTTATCCGTTTCCCTTTTGCCTTGTATGACTTCACGGCAATAAACTCTGAGGCATCAATGATTTCTTTCTCGCGTTCTTCATGAGAACCCCCGAATTCAATTTCAAATTGAGGATGTTTTTCCCAGCTTAGACACACTAGTTTATTTTCAGGATATTCGCCGATGAACCTACATTGTTTGCCTGCATTGGATTCAATGTTAAACCTTTTCAGATAGTGGAAATTTTGTTCCGCATCAAAATACAGAACGGAGGCTACCATGTCGGCGTCAAACTTAAATATGGAAAGGATATTTTTCTCAAAATGATTTTCCAGGTCATAAGTGAATAGATGGAAGAAACCTTCCTTGTCGACCACGAGAATTTTGTCGTCGCCGGTAAATTCACCAAGATAAAGCCCCCTGGAATCAGCATTAAGTCTTAGAACATCCTCATCGAACCAAATCTTGCGTCCACCAAGGGTTGAAAGACCTTTTTCCTTGAGGGTAATCTTATGGATCTCATTTTTTGAAACCAGGTTACCCATGGAACCACGACCCTTAATTGCCAGCTCGGCCATGTCGATCTCATCCACCAGCTTCTTTAGCTTCGGTTTTGGCTTGAAGAGGATCCTTAAAACTTCGGCTTCCCCGTTAGGATTGGCACTGAAATATAGAATTCTGGAGCCTTCTGTACCGATGGTCATGTTGTATTCCTTGTCGCGCGTGACCCCTGTAACAGCAAATCTCTTCATGTAATTAAATCCGCCTTTGCCATCGCGGTAGACCAGATTATAGATGGTGCGGTCGTTATTCTTCTCGAAGACTGCCACATGCAGAATATTTTTACCAATGAAAGCCTTGTCTGACACCTTGGAAATGAAATAGGTACCATCTTTCCGGAAGACAATAATATCGTCGATGTCCGAACAATCGCAGATATATTCCGCCTTTTTCAGGGCAGTCCCCACGAAGCCTTCTTCGCGGTCGATGTACAATTTTTCGTTGGCAACTACCACCTTGGTTGCCTCAATATTTTCAAAATTCCGGATTTCACTCTTCCGTTCGCGGCCCTTGCCGAATTTGGTCTTCAGACGCTCATACCAGGCGATGGAGTAGGCAATGATGTTCTCAATATTTCGGAGTGTCTCAGCAATCTCATCCTCAATCGACTGGATCAGTTCGTCGGCCTTGATAGAATTAAATTTGAGGATACGGCCCATTTTGATTTCCATGAGCCGGAGAATATCTTCCCTGGTAATTACCCTTCTGAATTTAGGTTTCCACGGTTCTAAACGCTTATCAATGTGGGCGATAGCCTCGTCCATGCTGCCCGAATCCTCGAATGCTTTGTCTTTATATATGCGTTCTTCGATGAATATTTTTTCTAGTGAAGAGAAGTGCCATTGCTCCTCCAGCTCACCTTTGTGAATCTCCAGTTCCAGTTTTAACAATTCAACAGTGTTGGAGACAGACCTTTTCAATATTTCACTGATGGGCATGAAATGAGGCTTATCGTCCTCGATGATGCAGGAATTGGGCGATACCGATACTTCACAATCAGTAAAAGCATAGAGTGCGTCGATGGTCTTGTCCGAACTCGTACCCGGAAGCAGGTGGACGAGTATTTCCACGTTGGCTGCCGTATTATCATCGATCTTCCTGATTTTGATTTTCCCCTTTTCGAAGGCCTTGATGATTGTTTCGATCACCGAAGAAGTGGTCTTGCCAAAAGGTATCTCTGTGATAACCAGTGTTTTGTTGTCGAATTTTTCAATCTTTGCCCTGATCTTGATTGCTCCACCTCTTAGTCCGTCATTGTATTTTGAGACATCGAGGTATCCACCGGTAGGGAAATCGGGGAATAATTCAAAGGGCTCATTCTTTAATTGCGCAATGGAAGCATCAATCAGTTCGATAAAATTATGAGGTAGAATTTTGGAAGCGAGTCCGACTGCAATCCCTTCAACTCCCTGCGCCAGCAAAAGCGGAAACTTTGCCGGGAGTGTGACGGGCTCCCTGTTTCGACCATCGTATGATTGCTGCCACTTGGTCGTCTTAGGATTAAAGAGCACTTCGAGTGCGAACTTCGACAGACGGGCTTCGATGTACCTGGGCGCAGCGGCACCATCGCCGGTATGGATATTTCCCCAGTTTCCCTGTGTATCAATGAGCAGATCTTTTTGTCCCAACTGAACCAGTGCGTCACCGATGGAGGCATCCCCGTGAGGGTGATACATCATGGTTTGACCGATGATGTTGGCAACTTTGTTGTAACGGCCATCATCCATCTGACGCATGGCATGGAGAATCCTGCGCTGCACAGGTTTTAGTCCGTCGTTGACATACGGAACGGCACGCTCGAGAATGACATAGGAGGCATAGTCGAGGAACCAGTTCTGGTACATCGTTGAAAGATAGATGATATGGTGCAGCTCTTTCTTTTCCCCTGGACCGGCGATTTCAGGAAGCAGGTCGTCGGGTAAAAGTTCTCCTTCGTTAGACATGCAATAAATTTTTATACTTCATCTTTTTCGACATGCAGATTTTCAATGATAAAGTCCTGTCTGTCAGGGGTATTTTTACCCATGTAAAATTCCAACATCTCGACGATCGACTCGTTCTTATTCAGGATCACCGGGTCCAAACGAATCTGTTCGCCAATGAAATTTTTAAACTCATCCGGTGATATCTCTCCCAATCCTTTAAATCGGGTAATTTCGACTCCAGTTGCCAGCATTTTTACGGCGATATCACGCTCCATTTCTGAATAGCAATATTCAGTACGTTTTTTGTTTCTTACCCTGAAAAGTGGTGTCTGTAGAATATAGAGATGTCCTCTGCGAATCAGTTCAGGAAAAAACTGCAGGAAGAAGGTAATGAGTAAGAGTCGGATATGCATTCCGTCCACATCAGCATCGGTCGCAATGATGACTTTGTTGTAGCGCAGTTCATCGATGCCTTCTTCGATGTTCAGCGCAGCTTGCAGTAGATTAAATTCCTCATTTTCGTATACGATCTTCTTGGTAAGGCCATAAGAATTCAATGGTTTACCACGAAGACTAAAAACTGCCTGGGTGTTTACGTCCCTCGATTTCGTGATAGAACCGCTGGCTGAATCTCCCTCGGTAATGAAAATCGAGCTATTGTCCTTGTTTTCGTGGGGAGTATTATAGTGTACCCTGCAGTCCCTGAGTTTCTTATTGTGAAGACTGACTTTCTTTGCACGTTGTTTGGCCAATTTCTGAATACCCGAAATAGCCTTCCTTTCCCTTTCAGATTCCTGGATGCGTCTTAACAATACTTCCGCAGTCTGCGGATTCTTGTGCAGGTAGTTGCCCAGCTCTTTCTGGATGAAATTCATGACGAAATTGCGCACAGACATCCCATCCGGCGAAATATCCCTGGATCCCAGTTTTGTTTTCGTCTGTGATTCAAAAACAGGCTCCTCGACCTTAATGCTAATGGCGGCCACAATGGAGGCCCTAATATCGGAAGCATCGAATTCTTTCTTGTAAAAATCGCGGATGGTCTTAATCAGCGCCTCACGAAAGGCCGCCAGGTGAGTCCCTCCCTGAACGGTATGCTGACCATTGACAAATGAGTAATAATCTTCGCCGTACTGATTTCCGTGTGTGATGGCACTTTCGATATCCTCTCCCTTGAGATGGATGATCGGATAGAGTGGTTCCTGACCGATGTTTTCATTCAACAGGTCATATAAGCCATTACGCGACAGGTATTTCTCCCCATTGTAATTGATGACCAGTCCGGCATTCAGGTAAGTGTAATTTTTAAGCATCGCCACCACATATTCATCGATGTAGTGGTATTCTCTGAAAATTTCATCATCGGGTCTGAAAACGACCGTAGTTCCGTTCGATTCTTCTGTGGGTTGCTCTTCGTGGTCAATAATGACGTCACCTCTGGAGAATTCGATCGTTTTCACGAAGCCATCCCGGACTGATTTGATGGAAAATGAGACTGAAAGAGCATTGACAGCCTTGATCCCAACGCCGTTAAGACCAACAGATTTTTTAAATGCCTTGGAGTCATATTTTGCCCCGGTGTTCATTCGGGCTGCAACATCCATCAGTTTTCCAAGTGGGATTCCACGGCCGAAATCCCTGATCGAAATCCGCTGATCAGAAACCTGGATATCGATCTTCTTGCCGTTGCCCATCATGAACTCATCGACAGAATTATCGATCACCTCCTTGAGCAGCACATAAATGCCATCATCGGCTGCGGAGCCATCTCCCAGCTTGCCAATGTACATTCCCGGCCGTTTCCGGATATGCTCTTTCCAGTCGAGCGTACGTATCGAATCTTCTGAATAACCTTGAACCATTCACATCGAGTTTGCACAAATATAAAGAAATAAGGGAGCGAATTTCATGAATTGCTCCCCCAGTAATGAACAACTGATTGTTCATAAATATTATCAAAACCGTATTATCTCCTGAAAAATATCATGATTTTTTTTATCCCTTTTTGAAGGTGCTTGTGATGGAATCTGCAGCTTTTGGCAACGTTATGAAATAAGACGAATTAGTAGTTAATTGAGGATAAAATGATATTTTCCTGAGGATAAGGAGTAAGTATTCAGGCTATTATCCGAATTGACCAGTTTGATATAGGGATTCTTGTCAACTGGTTGGTTGCCTTCAATAATCTTCTTTCCTGTCAGCTTAAGCGTGGCCGTGCTGTTTGCAGGAATGATGACTTCATATTCAACCTGATCATGGATTCTTTTCCAGCTTGAAACGATCAGCCCGTAAGGTCCCTGATGAGTGGCTTCAAATTGATTTAATCCTTTCACGAAATGTGGTTCAAGCAAGATATTTCGGAATCCCGGACGAGCCGTATCTGGTCTTATTCCTCCTAAGGCCTTGTAAAACCATGCACTTATCTCTCCAAACATGATGTGGTTCAGGGAGATATCAGATTTTGCATCGACAGGCCAATTTTCGTAAAGGGTAGTGGCTCCGTTGACCATCCACCATCCCCAGGAAGGGAAAGTCTCCTGAGCGGCAATTTTATATGCTGCCTCTGCGTATCCATTTTCACTGAGCGCATTCAGCAGCGCTTTGGTACCGAGGAGTCCAACGTCCAGATGGAAATTATCCGCTTCCACACGTTTTGCGAGTTTACCAGCCACGATGGCCCTCATCCCCTCGGGAACGACTCCCCAAAAGAGTGGCGCAGCAAGTTCAGTTTGCAGTCCACGGGCATAAATTCCGGTAGCAGGATCCAGAAATTTGAGGTTGATCGCATTTTTGATTTTTTCTGCCAGGCTGGAATAGGTTTCGTAATCTTCTGTTTTTCCGAACATTTTGGCTGATTTGGCCAGAATGCAGACATCAGCATAATAATAACAGGAAGAAGTCAGTTCTTTATTTGCCTTCGATTTTACCGGTATCCAATCACCCAGTCCCCAGTCAGTCAGGTTATCCGGACTGATCCGTTCAATGTAATCGACATATCTTTTGATGTTATCATAGGTCTGTTTCAGTAACCTACTGTCCCCATAAAACTGGTATACATTCCAGGGAATGATAGCCAGTGAACTGGTCCAGTCGGGACCATTGGCCCAATCGTATCCCCATCCTGATGTCGGGATGATGTTGGGCAATACCCCGTTCGGCTGTTGCTCGTCGCGGTGGTCGGCGATCCATTTCTCGTAGATAGTGATGGCATCGAAGTTGAATAACCCCGTTTCCACGGCTATCTGTCCGTCGCCGGTCCATCCGTTTTTCTCGCGCTGCGGACAGTCGGTTGGGTAGCCGTACAGATTGGAAAGGTAAGAGTTGTTAGCCGCGAACCATATTTTATCGAGGATAGGGTTGGAGCTTTGAATCTTTCCTACAGGTGGCACATCGCTGTGCATAAAGAGTCCAGTGAGGCTTTTTTGGGTAAGTTCGACCGGCTTATTGGAAGTCACTTCGATGTACTGAAAACCTTTGTAGTTAAAATGCGGTGAAAAGGTCTCTTCAACACCTCCTTTAAGTGTATAAATATCAGTTCCAAAGGGATCTGTCTCATCTGTTGGCCTGTAATGAACCGAAATATTGGATTGATCCACCCGTCCATTGTTAAAAATTCTTTCCCCGTATTTTAGCCTGATAACCGTACCCGGAAGGCCTTTTAAGGTAATTTTGCTAATACCGGCGATGTTGCGTCCAAGATCGAAAACATAGAGTGTTTCACTGAATTTTTTAAGGCTTTTGGCTGGGATTTCTTCCTCAGCCCGGATGGGATAAAGTTGCTGGGAGACAATATTCGTCGAGGGAGCAGCTGTATGTTTGGCCCTGGTCCAGGTAGAGTCGGCGTAGCCCACTGAACTCCAACCGGTTTTTTCCAGTCGGGCGTCCTGATGTTCCCCGGTATAGATGCTGTTAAATATCACAGGGCTCAAGGTGGTTTTCCAGCTCGTTCCGGAGGAAATGGTTTGTACGGTGCCATCCTGGTAAGTGATGCGAAGGTCCAGACAAAATTTGGGGCGGGCGCGCCAGGGGGCCTTGTCAAAATACCAGACTGCCGTCGATTGCAAGTTAAACCAACCGTTTCCCAGCAGAAGGCCAAGCGCATTTTTACCGTTTATCAGTAAGTTCGTCACATCGTGAACGACATACAAGGTGCGCCTGTCGAATCTAGTATACATAGGATCCAACCGGTGATCCCCGACTAGTTTTCCGTTGACATAGAATTCAAACAAACCGCCGGCTGCAATGTATGCCCTAGCTGACACGATCTTCTTCTTTACCTCGATCTCCTGACGGAAATAGGGAGCTGGTCGAAGGGCGATATCCCTGGTATCAGTGATCCATGCCCCGTGCCAGTTTTTTGCCTCCATCATTCCGGTTTCGAATATGGCTAAAGGGTTTCGTTCACTCTGCTTGCCCTGTTGGTCCCAAAGAGTTACCAGCCAAAAATACCTGGTAAAAGGTTGGAGTTTTTGGCCTAGATAAGTGATTAATGTACTGTCAGACTGAATCTTCCTGGTATTCCACATATTTCCTTTTCCTTGCGCCACAGAGGCCGAATCGGTGCCAACAACAAGCTGGTACGCAGATTGCCTGCTTCCCATCCGGGGATCTTCGCATTGCCAGGATAATCTTGGATCTGCCACGTCGATGCCTAATGGATTTACCAGGTGCTCGCATTGGTGATTAACTGGATTTTGGGCGCTTAATTGGAGGACAAATAAGAGCAAAAGCACGAGGAAATTTTGTTTCATGCCGTGATGAGTAATTATTTTTTTACTTCTAATATACAGGATTCCAATGGCTTAAGAGATAGTCTGATTTTTCCCGTCCCATTCTGAACCTCCAGGCGATAGACATTTGTTAGATTCAAATAGTCCAGCAGCGGGTAATTACCATCTTTTAGTTTCCATGTTTTAATAATATTTTCTGGAATGAGAAGATCCAGGTCGGAGATTTTTCCGGTATCGAAATTGGATGTAATGATCAGCCTTTGTTTGTCACTCCAGCGAACGAAGGAAAATAATTTGGCGGAATAATTGGACGATTTTTCCCGGTTGAAGAGTTGAATGTCGCGATAACTTCCCATCAACGCGGGCGATGAGATGGTAAAATTGAGCAAACGCTGATAAAAATCCCTCAGGGAGCTCTCGTCTCTTGACAATTTTCCTCCGTCAAATTTGCCATCATTTATCCAGCGTTGCCAGGACGGAACCCCAACATAGTCGAAAATGGAGGTCCTGGTGGGTTTTCCGAATCCGGCATTTGTTGCACCTGTCTCGCCCAGTTCCTGTCCGAAATAAACCAAAGTAGGGGAGGTGCTGATAGTTGCAGAAACTACCATAGCCGGTTTTCCCTTGATGGCATTTCCTGCAAATGCCGGACTGGCCAGACGCTGTTCATCATGGTTTTCCAGAAAGTGAAGCATATGATATTCAATATCAGACATATCTGCTTGAATTTTGACCAATCTGTCTGCCGGGGCCTTGCCTTGAATTACTTTTTTCAGGGTATCATAGAATTCGACTTTGTCGTAGAGATAATCCATTTTACCTAAATTGAGGTAGTTGCGATAAAGGGAAGGATTGTATACTTCGGCCAAAAGGGTTACCTCTGGATAATCCTTTTTAATGGTACTGTTCAGGTAGCTCCAAAACTCGACGGGAACCATTTCTGCCATATCAAAACGGAAGCCGTCCACGCCGAATCTAAGCCAGTAAAGGCAGATGTCCTTGAATTTCAGCCATGAATCCGGAACTGTTTTTCCTTGCCAGAAGGCATAATGGTAGAAAATTGACTGGGTGTCGTATCCTTTGGGAAGAGAAACGAAATCCTTTGTACCATCCGGCCGGATGCCGTAGTTAATCTTCACCGTCTCGTACCAATCGTCGGCGCGAGGCTGGGCCATCCGGGAGCCGTTGCCGGTCCATTTTGCAGGATTTTCAACGAACTTACTGTCCCCCAGGGACAATTTAGCTCCCATAGGAGGTTTCTCACTATCTGGCAGCAAAGGAGCCCTGAAGGACTCTCCCGGTAGGTAATAGAAATTGTTATCTCTTGCGTAAGCGACTGATTTATTGTCATTTTCCCCGAAGTCCTTCACTCCTTTTGGCTTGCTTATAGAGTGGTAGTTTCTGGCAACATGGTTGGGTACGATGTCAATGATGACTTTGAGCCCCTGTTCATGAGTACGTTTTATCAGTTCCCCAAATTCCTCCAATCGATTGGCTGGATCAACGGCCAGGTCAGGGTCAACATTGTAGTAATCCTTTACAGCATAAGGGGATCCAGCGCGACCCTTTACAACATCCGGATAGTCTTTGGAGATTCCATAAGCAGAATAATCCCTGATTACTGCGTGGTGAAGAACTCCTGTCAGCCAGAGGTGTGTCACTCCGAGCTGCCTGATTTTTTTGAGCGCTTTTGGAGTGAAATCCCTGAATTTACCGACACCATTTTCTTCAATGGTCCCCCATGGTTTATTCGTAGGATTGGTGTTTCCGAAAAGTCGGGTAAATACCTGATAAATAACCATTTTATGTTCAGCAGAATCCTCTTTGAAATGTGCCTTTTCCTTGACAGGTGTTTCCTTAAATCCTGTCAAACAAAGGGCCGACAAAATTAAAAGTACTATATAAGCATTTTTCATAGCGGGGAATTTTATAAACAAACAAATATACAACATCCTATCCTTTTTGTCCTTAGTTCTGGGAAATGATGTATTTAAGTCTAACGACTTATTTGGTATCTTTGAACAATGAGCAAGAAAGTAACAGACTTCCTGGATAACATCGATCGGAAAGATTACCGGCCGAAGTTTGGTGGGCTCGAGATCTTGAAATATCTCGGTCCGGGGCTTCTTGTTACTGTTGGATTCATCGATCCTGGAAACTGGGCGTCCAATCTTGCGGCTGGGGCAAATTTCGGGTATTTGCTGCTCTGGATGGTGACATTTTCCACCATCATGCTGATCATGCTGCAGCACAATGTTGCTCACCTCGGAATTGCGACCGGACTATGTCTTTCCGAGGCTGCGACAAAATTTATTCAGCCGCGCTATTCGAAAGTAATACTGTCTACGGCTGTTTTTGCTTCTATTTCTACTTCGCTGGCTGAAATTTTAGGGGGTGCAATTGCGCTTAATATGCTCTTTAACATACCGATAAGGGCTGGGGCAGTTCTGGTTGTAGCGTTTGTGATGATCATGCTTTTTACCAATGGTTACCGGATGATTGAGAAGTGGATCATCGCATTTGTATCTGTTATAGGTCTCTCTTTTCTATATGAACTTTCACTGGTTCACATCGATTGGAACAGTGCCATTCATTCCTGGGTTACCCCTTCCTTTCCGAAAGGATCCATGTTGATCATAATGAGCGTTCTGGGTGCTGTTGTAATGCCCCATAATCTCTTTCTGCACAGCGAAATTATCCAGAGCCGTCAATGGAACCTCGAAGATGAGAAGACCATCAAAAAGCAGCTTAATTACGAATTTTTGGATACACTGATTTCTATGTTGGTGGGATGGGCGATCAATAGCGCCATGATTTTACTGGCAGCAGCGGCGTTCTTTAAGTCCGGCACGGCGGTTACCGAACTTCAGCAGGCACAAGGACTTTTGACACCTTTGCTTGGCACCCATTCGGGGATAGTCTTCGCGGTAGCTTTGCTTTGTGCGGGTATTGCATCGACGATTACTTCCGGCATGGCTGCAGGTTCCATTTTCTCCGGCATTTTTCAGGAACCCTACGATATCGAGGATAACCACTCCCGACTGGGGATTGCCATCTCATTTATGGTCGCGCTCCTGCTGATCTTTCTGATTTCTAATCCATTTAAAGGCCTGATCTATTCGCAGATGATCCTGAGTATCCAGTTACCAATAACGATCTTTCTGCAGGTCTATCTCACTTCGTCCGAAAAGGTGATGGGAAAATACAAGAACAGTAAATTCAACGCCACCTTGCTCTATCTGACAGGAATCGTAGTAACTTTATTGAACATAGCCCTCTTAATCAGCATGTTCTGATCAAGAGGGCTATCATTCTAATTCCCCTCGCAATATTTGAAAATCAAAAGGTGAAGTAATTTACCTTGTTGATGGAGGTACCCATTTTTACATTTTTGAGATCAACCGAGTATTTTTCAGGGGTTTGAAGTGATACCGTGGTCATCAGGGTCTTTCCGCCACCTGAATCCTCGGTAGTCATTTCCATGACAAATCCGCTGACAGATAGTGGGGTGCTTTCAACGAAAACTGGGCACAGGAACAAACTTCTGCCAAAATACAGATGACAAGAAAAAAACATTTTTTCATGGCCTGATTATCAATAATTATTTCAGGAAACTCTCTCTCTTTTGAAGGTTCGTCAATCCGCCAAGTAAAAACACCAGGCTACCCAGGGATAAGAAAAGTCTGTTTTTTTGAGAAATCTGTGCCCAGACCATTTCGTTCATCCTTTGTGGAATACCGTAGGGATTATGGAATACATTCCATTGTGTATTGCCGAGGGTTTGACTCATCATCATCAGGACCACGCCGAGTAAGATCATCACTACGGCGGTTCCATTACCATTCTTGACTATTGTTGAAACCAAAAAGGCCATGCTTCCAAGAAATAATACCGGAAACATCAACTGAAATGACATGTTAAATACAGGGATCTGAACGAGTGAAACATAGCCAACCCAAGAGAACAGATAAATAATTGCCCAGGTAAGCAAGAAAATCATAAAGAGACGGATTAACCACACTTTATAACGATAATCAGGGATACCGAATAATATCTCCAGAATCCTGGAATCAGCGTCATTCTGGATACCGAATACTGTTGGGTAAAAGACCAGTAAAATTCCTGGAATCAACAGTATATTGTAAATATCTGAAGAATCATAACTCGCTTTGGCAAAGGCTAGCTGGAAGGAAAGGGCAATGAAAAAAAACAGTGCGGCCAATACAAACCAGATGAATCGTCCGGCGAAAATGATCTTCAGGTTATACCGGGCCATTCGCTGGACCAAATCTATTTTGTTTTTAAGACTACTCTTCAATATTACATTATCCATAACTCAGATTTCATTTTTATAATTTCTTCTTCAAACCCTTGAGGATGCATAAATAGGCTTCCTCGAGCACAGGCTTAACCTGGATGGCATCTTCTGAAGGTTTCACTTCAGAAAGGAACCTTACCTTAATATTTTCACCGTCACGCATATGATGAATCACCCGCTCTTTTTGTGGGAAGGAATCAAACTCCTTAGCAGGAATATTAAACTGCCATACAAAACCTTCTGCAAGTTTTACCATATCGTTTGGATGACCGGCATAACAGAGTTCACCACGGTTTACTACCGCTACCTGGTTACAGGAGCTTGAGATATCCTCGATGATGTGGGTAGAGAAGATCACGATTCGTTCGCGGCTCAACTCGACTAAAAGATTCCTGAAGCGGATTCTTTCGCGAGGATCCAGTCCGGCCGTCGGTTCATCAACCACCAATATCCTTGGCAGATGAAGTAGAATTTGGGCGATACCCATTCTCTGCTTCATACCTCCGGAGAAACCGCCGATTTTTTCATCCTTACGATCCCATAAATGCACCGAACTCAGTACATATTCGATTCGTTGATGTCGTGCAGCAGCGTCTGTCAGGCCTTTGAGAATACCCTGGTAATCCAGAAACTCATAAGCAGACATGTTCTCATAGGTGCCAAATTCCTGAGGCAAATACCCGATGAGTCCTTGCAGCTCTTCCCGTTTTTCCTGGGTGTCGATTCCATTGATCCAAACCTTTCCATAACTCTGCTCATAGATTCCGCAGATCACCCTCATCATGGTTGATTTACCCGCTCCGTTTGGACCGAGCAATCCGATCATACCGGTATTTATCTCGAGGGAAACACCTTTCAATGCCTTGAAAGGATCTCTCTTGCGACCGATAACAGGCATTTGCTCAACTATTTTGTAGAAGGTTCTTCTGATGCCTGCAAACCGGCCTTTCAAACGTTCAATATTGACGTTTTCACGGTAGAGTCTCTTGGCGGTAGTATCCACAGCAAGGATAAAATACCATAGTACTCCCATCACAGCGGCTGAAACAAATTTTTCCCATTTGAGATAGAAGAAAAGCAAAACGATCATTGGAACACCCCAATAAAGGAGGTTAAATCCGGTTTTTGCCGCTTTTCCCATCCATTTTTTGTCTTCTTTTTCTGACCTATAGTTCAGATATTCTGCTACCGGGCTCCACATTGAGATCATCATCAGGTAAACCAAGATAGCGAAGATGAGTGTATACAAGCTATTTTGCAGATACATGAAGGTGAAATAAATCATGAATCCAAGAAGCGGAATCTGCCAGATAAACAGATCAAAATCTGTCAAACGCCGGAAATATTTCAACTGACCAGCCCGTTCCCTGATATTTCTGTTTCCTTTCCATTCCCTGGCGAAACGACCGCCCCAATCATAAATCTTTACTAGATTTTCAACCTTGATATTGATCTGTTGATCTGCGTCAATAACGGTCTCCTTTGCCTTTCTTAGACTATTCATGATAAACCAGGTAGCTCCCGGAATTACAATGACAAAGGCGATGAGATCGAGCATTTTCCAAAGGAAAGCATCGACACGGTAATAGACGAAAGTGCAACCTGCAATGAAAAGTATCCCTTGGGTAACCTTTAGTTTCCAGTTCAATCCCTTCATCCAATGTAAGGTTGTTTCCAGCCCTGAATAGAATGTTGGAATAAATACAAGAGTCAGAAGCGTACTCAGGCTCAATCCACCGATCACGGTAATGGCGAATGGAGCACCAATGGCGCCGACATATTCGTTATCTCCCATGGCCATTGGTAACATGGCTGCAATGGTTGCTATGGCGGTAATCAGAATAGGACGAAGTCTGGACATCCCGGCCACAATCAGTGCGCGGTTCTTCCTGAATCCTCTTTGACGGAGAATCTGCGTATAGTCAATCAGAATGATACCATTGTTGACAACCACGCCGATCAGAATCAAAAATCCGATCATTGTATTGGCCGTAAACATGGAATTGTTGCTGAAGATGAGTCCCAGGAAGGAGCCGATAGCGGCCAGTGGAATAGAGAACATCAGCACGAATGGTAATGAAACCGATTCAAATACCGACGCCATAATCATGAAAATTAGAATGAAAGCTGCCAGTATCAGGAAATAAAATTCCGATAGGGTATCTTCCTCATGAATGACTTGTATGGCAATCCCGGATGGCATATTATAATTTTCGACAATCTTGTCTACTTCAGCCCTGTATGAATCAAGTAAATCCTTTGAGTCTTGCGCGGCATCGACGAAGCGGAACCGGACTTCAACCTGTTTCTCCTGATTTACCCTTGTGATGCTTGCGTACCCGGAAGATAACACGACATCACTGACGTTTTGAAGTTCATGTAGTCCGCCCTTGGAATCTGAGACAGGCAGCGTTCTGAGGTCAAAAGCAGTTCTGTTTTTCTTTGCTTCCTCTGCGGTCTGACCTCGCTTGGGCATCTCCTTGATAGTGATGTCATATTGGTCATTCCCTTGTTTGAAAGGAATATTGGTAGCAATCTCTTTACTGAATGAATTCAACTCGCCTGACACGTTGTTAAGTGTCACATCGTAAGCATTCATCATCATCGGTAGAAACTTCAGATGCACTTCCGGCCGGTTGTTGGAATAACTAACGCGAACGCCATTCATCGACTCAAGGCTCTCCAAATAATATTGAACATCGGAAGCTACATTTTTCATCACCTCGAAATCCTGTCCTTTGATAACGATGCGTTCCCAGTTGGAACCAACACCCATCATGGCCATGAAATTCGTGGACCCCGAGCTTCCCATTCCACCACCTCCGGTACTACTGCCACTGGTTGAAGAGGCATCAGCAATGTCGATAGTTGCACCGGGAAGTTCATTCATTTTGTTGGTAACTTCATCGCGGATCTGCGAGAGGGAACGTTTCTTGATCTTCTGGAAATCATCTTTCAGAGCAATGGTAACGCTTCCGTTTTCAACCTGAATATTACTTGTTACATCCTTGATTTCCTCGATACCTTTAATACGGTTTTCAATTTCACTGATGACCTTGTCCGTACTTTCAATGGTGGAACCTGAAGGCATCGTCACGGCGACGCGGAACGCATTGGTTTTTACTTCTTTCAATGGATTCATGCTGATAGCCAGACAGATAAACATTGTAAGGAAGAAGAATATCAAGGCACCAATGATGGTTTGAGCTGGTTTCCTTAATGAATATTTTAGGATCATCACATAACCCTGAACCAACTTATTCCTGGTAGATACCACAGTAAACTCCATGCTTCCGCCTGCTTTTTTCTTCAGGAATGCGTATGCCAGCATGGGCACCAGCAACATGGCCACACAAAGTGATATGATCAAGGTCGTAACGATAGAAATACCGACATTCTTGCCCAACATCTTGATCATATAGTTGTCGGAGAAGACAAACGGAAGGAACACCATGGTCGTTGTCATCGTGGCAGCCAAAACAGATCGCCAGACTTCTGAAGTTCCCTGAATAACTGCATCCCGCGGAGACTTACCTGTGGCTCGCAGCCTGTATATATTCTCGAGAACTACCACGCTGTTATCCAACAGCATTCCCACCGCTAACGCCATTCCCACAAGTGTAAGACTGTTGATGGTCACGTCTGCATAATAGAAAAAGTTGAAGGCAGTAAGGATGGATATTGGGATTGCCAGTGCGATAATAGAGACAAGTCGCATGTTCTTCAAGAAAATCCAGAGTACGAAAATGGCGAGCAATCCTCCTACCAGGGCGAGTTCGCCGATCTGGTTAAGGTTTTTCTCCATAATCTCTGCAGCATTGGTCTGCACGGAGATTTCGACTTCTTTGGATGCAAGATCCTTGTTTAATTTAGCAATGACCTCCAGTGTTTTATTGGAGAGATCAATCAGGTTGGACTGAGCATCATTGACAAGGGTGATAGACACGGCATCTTTCCCATTCACACGTGAATAGGAAGTTTGTTCCTTGGAACCAAAATAGACTTTTGCAACATCCTTCAGCAAGATCGGTCCATTGGCAATAACCACATTTTCAATCTGGGCCAGATCATCAAATTCCGAGGTGACCTGAATCGCATATTTCAGATTGGAGCCATATACATCCCCGGCATAGGCACGGGTTCTGTAATTCTGTGTGAGTTTGTTGCGAATGGTGCTTGCAGTAATCTTATAGGCACTGCAAACATCCATATCCAGCTGAATTTCTATAGTTTTCTCACGACCACCAAAGACGTTGATCCCGGCAATGCCATCGACGTTCTGAAGTTCTGGTTTGATCTTCAGATCCGTAATATTTCTTACCTGGTCAACTCCGCCGCTACCGCGAACCTGCAACTGCATAAACTGTTTGTTTACCTGGGAAGCGTCAACTTTTACGACCGT
This sequence comes from Prolixibacteraceae bacterium, assembly GCA_037137375.1. Taxonomy (GTDB): domain Bacteria; phylum Bacteroidota; class Bacteroidia; order Bacteroidales; family Prolixibacteraceae; genus CAINVV01. The sequence continues at coordinate 19,848 of JBAXKJ010000029.1, read as the reverse complement.
TACAATAAACTGGGTAGGAATCGATGACTTGATCTCATTGATCTTTTCCTGCAGTTTCAGGTAGGTATATTTAAAATTGACTTTCTTGTTGAACTCAACCATGATCGATCCGCGTCTGGACTGACAGGTTGACTCCATGTTTTCAATGCCCTGCAAGGTTCCGATGGCTCCCTCGATAGGAATGACTGCCTGGCTCTCCATGAACTTGGGGTCTACCTCCTGCTGGCATGTGACCTGTACATAAAGCACAGGAAGCTCAGCATTGGGGAATAGTTCCATGGAAAGGTTTTTCCACGAGACATATCCCAACATGCTTAGCCCCAGGAAGAGCATGCTGATCAAAATTTTTCTTTTTATAATGAAGTCCATCCGTTGAAAATTGTAAGATTAAATTTCCTGCTCGACAGGTTTATTGCTGGTCAACAGATCATAGACACATGGTATGACAACTAGCGTCAAAAGCGTACTGGTTACCATTCCACCTATCACTGCGAGAGCCATTGGCGACCTGAGAGAAACACTGTCTCCGAATCCTAATGTCAGCGGAACCAGGGCAATTATGGTGATGATACTGGTCATAAGAATAGGCCGTAATCTTTGTTGACCTGCTTGTGCAATAGCTGCTCTTTTTTCTGTTCCAAGCTCTCGCAACTGGTTGATACGGTCGACAAAGATAATCGAGTCATTAACGGCGATACCTCCCAGCATGATGATCCCGATCAAAGCCATCATGTTGAATGTCTGGCCCATGATATAGAAGAGAATAACTGTCCCTACGATAGCAAACGGGATAGAAAGCAAGATGACAAATGGATGGACCAGCGATTCAAATTTCGATGCCAGAACCATATATACCAATACGATAGATAAGATCAAGGCGAATCCTAAACTAGCCCAGGATTCCTGTCTTTTTTGTTCTTCACCTGCAATCTTGAAACGGTAATCGTTCGGAAGTTCAATGCCGGCAATCTTTCCCTGTATCTCTTTGGAAATCTTGTCGAGTGAAGCCCCTTTGGTTATTTCTGCCATTACTTTTCCTACACGGATTTGGTTGTCGTGGTATATTTCTTTCGGCGCCATGGCTTGCTTAAGTGTAGCAACCTCGCCAAGACGAACAACCTGTGTGCCGTTGCGAATGATCACATCGCCAAGTTCGGACAAGCCAAGTTTTGGGAGATGGATAGTAATATCGCGCAATTCACCATTTTTGTCAAACTGGCCTACCAACTGGCCTTCCAATTTGGAAGTGACCTGGGTAACGATGTCACTGACTGCAAGACTATAAGTTCCTGCGCGGAAGCGATCGACCATTACGTTGACTTCAGGAGTACCCTGATCCATGTTAGTAGTGAAGTTGTATAATCCGGGAATATCCTGAACAACCTTCTTTGTACGGTGGGTAAGTGAGTCTAGTACAGCCAGATCATCTCCTCTTACTTCAACTACGACCGGAGCTTCTGTGTTTCCCAAAATGCTTTGTAGAGCCGTCTCATCCTGTGTATAACTCACTTCCATTTCCGGATTTTTCGCATACCATTCAGCAATCGCAGCGATCACTTTTGAAGAGGTAAGTTTTGTATCCGGTTTCAAGGCAACCTTTATTTCGGCTGTATTATCACCTTCGAAAATAGAAGCTGCATTAGAGGATAAACCAGTTGAAGGACCAATCCTGGAATAGATCGATTCAAGATTTTCACCGAGTAAATCTTTAATCATTGATTCCATGGAAGCAGCAGCTTCGGAGGTGCGGACAAGCATCGTTCCCTCCTTCATTTTCAACTGAACTGAAAATTCCCTGCTCTCACTTTTAGGCATGAATTCACTGCCTATTTTTGGAATCAGGAAGAGCGAAAGTCCAAAAAGAACCAGGGAGGAAAATATGACTACCATTCTGTTTGGCAACAGGTTCGTAATAAAATTGCTGTATCCTGTCTTTTTCTGAATACTGATTGAAGCGTTTTTCTTGTTCATGAAGACTCTGTGATATAACATAGGAATCACGAAAATCGCCACGATCAGGGAAGAGAAAAGTGAAAATGCTACCGTCCATGCCTGATCTTTAAACAGGGCACCAGAAGCGCCATGCATATATATGATCGGGAGGAAAACCACAATATGGGTGAGGGTAGAGGCAGTAATAGCACCACCTACTTCAGCTGTACCTACGATAGCAGCTTCCTTGGCTGACATTCCGTTTTCATGGTTTCTGAAGATATTTTCCATTACCACGATGGCATTATCTACAAGCATTCCCGCGCCCAGCGCAAGACCCCCCAACGTCATGATGTTGAGTGAGAGTCCGTTGAAATACATCAGGTTGAATGTTGCAACAATAGAAATCGGGATTGATAAGCTGACAATCAGAGTAGTACCAATCTTTCTGAGGAAGAGAAACAAGATGATAACGGCCAGAATGATGCCGAAATACATGGTGTCTTTAACTTCATCGACCGCACTACGGATAAAAGTTCCCTGGTTAGACACTACCGTGAATTTGTAACCAGGAAGAGCTTTCTCAATAGTCTTAAGTGTCTTATTGATTTCCTCAACAGCCTTCACGGTATTGTATTTTGTCTCCTTGTAGATAGAAAGGGCAATACAACGTTCCCCGTTGATGCGTACAATATTTTGCGGTTCCTTATTTTCAAAGCTGACTTTGGCAACATCCTTCAGATAGGTAGGTGCCTTTTCGGCAGTCGTACTACCTGAAACTGTTGATTTGTATCCAACAATCAAATTCTCAAAGTCTTCTTTTTCCTGCAAAAGACTAACGCCCTTCACAACATATTGAAGTCCTGTTTCGGTAATAGTACCACCGGAAATACTTCTATTATATGACTGAATCTTGGATGAAAGCTGGTCGACAGTCAAATTATAGGATTCCAGTGCATAGGGATCCGTATCGATTCTAACTTCGTTCTGTTCTACGCCGCTTAATTCGACCTGTGCTACTCCTTCGATCCTGACGAGCTCGTTGCGCATATAGTTTTCTGCCACCTTGCGCAATTCATTCATGTCCTTGATGGTCGTGTGCGACATGCCTACGATCATTGCCGGTTTGGTATTTGGATCGTGCTGAGTGATCGTCATCTCAGTAATCTGACTGTTTTGAGAGTAAGCGGTCAGTGCCTTTTGCAGATCCAGAAATGCTTCATCCATGTCTTTGTTCCACGCATATTCAACTGTAATCTGTGCGGATCCGGTTTTGGATATAGAGGAAACCTGTAGTACACCGCTCTGTCGGGAAGCGATCGCTTCGATGTTGGAAACATATAATTTTTCCATCTCTTCAGGGGGTCTTTCGCCCGACTTGATTTCTACGAAAATTCTAGGTGAATTCAAGTCAGGAAAGAGATCGATCCCCAGTTTTTGATAGGAGATGACACCTAGTAGCAGTACTCCCAGAACCACCATCAGGACGGTAACCGGATAATTTACTGCAAAGCTTGTCAATTTCTTCATTAGGAAATTATTTTAAAATTTTGCCTGGATAGCAGGTAAATTATTTAACGATCTTAACTTTTGAACCATCCCTAAGTGTTTCGAAACCTTTAACGATGATACGGGTATTGGCTTTTACTCCTTCAACAACTTCTACGAATTTATCATTTTCCAAACCGGTAGTAATGGTTCTGCGCTGGGCGGCTTCTCTATCATAAATAAAGACTGTCTTTCCTCTTGCTCCGGCAACAATAATGTCTTTTGGAATCACGACGGCGTCATCTTTTCTTGCCGTTTCAATATCAGCCTTAACGAACATACCTGGTCGTAGTTTAAGCTGAGAATTATCTATTAAAATTTTGCCTTTGAAAGTACGTGTCTCAGTGCTGATTACTGGAGATAATTCACTGATCTGAGCCTTAAGTGTATCGTTTGGTAAAGTGTAATTTGTGATGTTTACCTCTTGGGCTATCTTTATGGTAGTCAGATATTTTTCTGGCAGGTTGACCTCCATAGTCAGTCTGCTGTAATCCATCAGTGTAACTACATTGGTGTTAGCCGAAATACGAGCGTAAGTGGTAATTTGCGGGATGTCGACCAGGATGCCTTTAAACAAGGCTTTTACTTCGCTCTTAGCTTGCTGGATCTTTGCATCCTCGAAACTAGTTTTTGCCTGAGCAAGGGAAATCTCCGCATTTTTAAGTTCACGGTAGGTGATACCGCCTTTTTCATAAAGAGACTTTTGCTTTTCATTTTCCAAACCAGCTATTTCGAAATTCAGCTTTTTGGTATCAAAAGAAATATTATTGAGGTACTCAGGATTCTCGAGTTTAACAATCACTTGACCCTTTTCCACCATATCTCCCAGTTTAAAAGGCTTCCCGGTCTTCGGGTTGGTAGCTAGAACATAATTCCCAGCCATTTCAGTGGTCAGGACAACCTGACTTGCAGCGTTTGCTGTGCCAGTACTGTTGATATACTGGACAATAGGTCCCTTTTTAACATCTATCACCGAAACAGGTACAGCGATGTCATTTGAAATAGGTGCTTGCTGGTTGCCGCAGGAGGCCAGAATCGGAAGAAGGAAGACGAATCTCCACAATTTATTGATTTTCATAAAATTGATATTTTTCAGATGATTATTTATTTATTTACTAGTTTCTTTTGCTTTCAGTGCATGTTCCGGAATGACAGGCTGGTTGGTTGTAAAGTCATACAGGGACTGAATTTTAAGGTTCAGTAATTCCAGCTTGTAGTTGATAAGCGATTGGGCATAGGCCATCTTGTTGTTTGATAACTGCACCTGGAACAAGTTTAGGTCCATACTGGTCAAATCGCCGTTCTTAAATCTCTCCAGATTGATGTCATAGGTGAGTTGTGAATTCTTTTGCTTGTCAAGAGCAATGGTAATCTGGTCTTTCAGGTTACTCAGGTTTCTGATGACCTGCCTGATATCCAACTTAATCTGAATATCCTGATTGGAATAATTCAGTTTTTGTGTATTAATGACCGCATTTTGAGCCCTGATCTGAGCTGCACGTTGACCCCAGTCGAAGATTGGTATATTGAAAGTAATGCCGTATCGCGGACTCTTTGTTGGCTTATCGTATACGTTCGCCAGAGTAGGATTATCACCGGATAGCCCCATTGAAAGGGACATGTCACCTCTGAATTCATTCTGGGCCATTACGGCAATAAGGTCAAACTGCGAAGTTTCAATGGAAATTTGTCGTTGACGAAGTTCCATGCGGGAAGCCAATCCATGCTCAATAGCTTTCTTGCCATCCACTTCAATAGGGGTTACAGCCACATCAGTAATTACTGCAATCTCCTCAAAAATGTCCATTCCGATGTATTGTTTAAACTGGTCTTTGGCACTTTCGAGGGATACCCTGGCCGAAGCCGTAGCGGATTGGGCTGTTTCGAGGTTCACTTCAGCCTGGAATAATTGTTCCTTGGCTGCAAGACCGGCGTCTACCTTATTCTTGATGATCTCGTAACTTTTCTGGGTATTGGCATTCTCATCCTCCCTGATTGTGAGGCTCATCTGTGCCATATACACATTATAAAACAGTTGTGATACTGTTTTCTCAAGTGAAAGCTTTTGCATAGAATAGCTCAACTGTGCATTTTCATTATTCAGTTCGAGCGTTTTCAGGGCAACTTTCGTCCTGTTGTAGGTAAAAAGCGGTTGTGTCAGACTGAGGTATAGATTATTTGAAAAAGCTTTATTGGTGATGTTTTTACCGGATGCATCGGATGTGTTGGATTGCCATCCAAAGGTATTGACCAATGAAATTTTTCCATCAGTTGCCAGAACTGGCTGGTCGATTCTGAAGGTACCGGATGAGTTGATTAATTCGTTGGTAAACCATTCGGAAGTACGGTTATCGAATTTTCTGCTGTTGCTGTAATCGATTGGATTCACACTGAGTGCAAATTTCGATTTCAAACCTGCCCTTTGAGCATTCAGGGATTCAGTTGTACGCTGAAGATTGAGTATGGTACTCTGAATGCTAGGGCTGTTAACCGAAGCAATTTCCATTGCTTTTTCCAACGTGAGAATAGTTTGAGCATAAGTTTTCACCTGAAATACCAGGATCAGGCTCATTAAAAACAGAAGCGATGTAATTCTTTTCATTTTACTAATATGACGTTATTTTTCTTTAACAAGTTTGATTGCATCGGCGAAGATCATCTTTGCCTTGGTATTATTTGATAATTCAATCCTTGCCGAATCTGATGAGAAGTGGTAAGTTCCAACTTCTACCCAGGTGCTTTCACGAACATCCGGTTTGACGATAGGGTGATCTGTACCATCATCATGTTTAACCGTGAAATTGTAAGTTTCTTCGGGTTCTCCTCCACGGTCACCACCTCCGCCTCTCATTCCAAATCTCATTCTGATTTTTGGAATATAAGCATATAACTTGTAATACCCGGGTTCGCGGATTGCAGCATTCCAGATCGCTTTTCTGTCACCAGTGCCACCTTTACAATAGAAAGCCGAGCGAATTTGCTTTCCATAAAACTGGTCATTAGTCGTCAGCGTCCAATCTACCTGAGGATTCCACATATTCATCCCCTTGTATTTCAGATCATCATCCTGAACATCTGGAGTAATCAGTTTTTTGATAAAGCTATTTGACTGCGGTTGCACAACTCTGAAACCCTTGTCTTCGTTGTCCACAATGATTTCATTGGCTTCCAATCCCTCAGTGTAAGGGATAATCTCTTCTTTGTCAGAGCCTTCACCTTTTGGATCAATTTCCAATTTCTCAAACGGTTGAGAAATACTGGAAGGCAAATTGTGGGAAGCATATGTATTGATTGTCATGGATCGAGGATCCCTGTTCAAAACGAACGTTATCCTCTTGGATTCTTTTGCTCCGATCACAACAGTTTTTTCGATGTTTTCGTCGCTACCACCTCCACCTCTCATTCCTCCGCGGCCTCCGCCACCTCCAAAGCCACCGATTCTGAAGGAAACAGTTACTGCCCCTGAGATATTTTCTGTATTGGTAAGGGTGAACGAGACAACGGTCTTGATCTGGTTATCTTTCTGGATCTTAAAGGCCTTCGTATCTAAGAGGATATATCCTGGTAAGGTGGCATCGGTATACCATTTCGGGAGGTATTGATCGAGGTCCAGCTTGAAGTTATTACGCATTTCCAGATTCAGTTCATCGACCGGGATGGATCTGAACTTACGGTCATCCATGAAAGTCCTGATAAAATCATCGAATTTTTCCGGACCAACGGCGCCTTTCATTAAGGCAAAGAGAAATCCGCTCTTGGTCTGAACGACGTTATTCAGAATGTCGCCATCAGCCTGTTTTTCCAAAATATCAGAAAAGGATTGGTTCTGCAGGGCAATGTTTCCTTTCTCATCACCAGATAGACCCATGATATTTCTCATGAAGTTATTTCCGTCGGTAGCGCTCTTGGATAGATAAGACTCAACTACCCTGTTCGTAATAGGATAGGCAGATGATGAGATGAAATTCAGGTAGTTGTAATAATTTGGAAAGATGAAATAAGGATTGAGAACATCGGCCACATTAAAGCTGGGACCACTACCACCACCGCCGGTGCCTACTCTGATTGTTACGCCACCGCCTCCACCTCCGCCGAACTGATTTACTTTGCTGTTCAGAAGTGTCTCATTGACAAATCGTTTCAGGTAGTTTGCCTCTTGTTCGCGGGGAGATACCGTTTCATTGTGATCGCGGTCATTGGATTGCATCTGCGAGAACCATTTAGACATGGCAAAATTTGAGGCACTGATTTTATATCCGCCTTCTGCCAGGTAGATGGTTTCAGGTTGCACCTGTTCGCCGGCACTGGTCCAAGAATGGTTAAAAGAACAGAACTGAGCAGGTATCTCAACCAATTGTAGTCTGTGGAAGGGATATTCCCTGTGAATCTTAATTTCCCAGGATTTCTTAAGGTCCCGGATGACTGGTACGATGGAATCTGTCAATACCTTGAAGTAAGGATCAAAATAGTTGTGACCCTTGAAATAGGAGAGGGAATAGTTGACTTTATCTACCGTGACTGATCTCGTTTCATAAAAACCTGAAACCATTGAAATTTGGGTAAGCGGCTGCTCCGGTTCAAATAAGGTTGTACCATTCATATCATCCGTCTTCTTTCCTTGCGAAACAACTGATAATCCCTTAGCTTCCTTGACCTTGAGACTGTATTTTGAAAACTGGGTCGTCAGCCAGTTTAATCCTTTGGAAGAATAACTCACCCCTGAAGTTGGATACCAGCGAGTTTCGGGGGTCAGTAATAAATAGGTAGGGGTAATGAAAGCATGCTTCTTGTCGATCAGACCGGAACCGCTGTTTTTCCATTTTTCGAGTTGTACTGGCGTCTGGTCGAGGTAACAAAAGGCTTCATCTATCGTTCCTTTATATTGTATGCTGATCTGCAATGAATCTCCGGATTGCAGCGCTTTGTCAGGCTGAATCTTTATGAGTTGGAGTTCCCTGGTAAAACGCGCACCTGTCAGTTGGGTAACTTCGAGTCCAGGATTCAGGGTCAGCACAAATTCATTGACGACAACCTTTTCAGTATTCTTGATTTTCAAGTTTGCAGTGGCAATAATTTGTTCTCCCTTATGTTCAAGTTCGATGTCACAAGACTGAATATGAACAACTTTAAGGTTTGCAAAACGATCGTTAAGAGCAACCATCTCCTTCCGGTGATTCTCTTCCGTGTTAATATTCCTAATGTAGGTAAAACCTAGAAACAGGGCTGTGCCCATGCAAACAACAGTAAAGGAGATCACGACTTCCTTGACAAATTTGGACTGAGAGAGTCTCTTCAACAATAAGATCGTGAGCCCGATGAAACCAAGTCCCAGAAAGAAATAAATACCCCGGTGGATAAGAATGTCTTTCAGTGAGGCGAATCCAATGGTTTCAGACCAGGTCATTGGCAGTTTAAATGCCATGTAATCGAAAATATAGTGGAACTTATTTTGTAGATAAAATAAGGTCGCTGCGATATAGCCAAGTAGAACAAGGAATGTAACCGCTTGATTTTTAATGATAGACATCAAAAAGAAAGAAAAACCCATGATGAAAATAAGGGTCGGTATACAAACCAGAAGGAAGTAGTAAAAATAGGGCTGCAACACAAAACGGGTATAAGGGGAAGCCATATTGAAAATGGCAACCATGCCAAGTGCAATCAGGTTCAGGATAACAAACACCCATATATTACCTAAGGTTTTACCAATTACATAATCGGCGTTGGTGATGGAACGCATATAGACGACCTCGGTCGTGTCCAGTTTCTTATCCTGTTTCAGGAATTCTGAAGCGAGAAAGACCGCGATGATAGCCTGCGCCAGATTGATAATGTAAAGATTCGAGAAAGGAATCAAGGATGGAAGTGCAATAAAATCGCCATAGGGCCTTCCGACACCCGTCTGGGTAGTTAAATTGTAGAAGAATACAAATAATAGCGACAGAATCGAGAAAATACGAAAGAACCAGCTTCTGAATAAGGTCTTTGATTCATACTTCGCTACTGCTATAATGTTGTGAATTGCTCTCATTGTCAGGTATAAATTAAAAAGATTAAATCTCAATCCATTTTTGGTTGAGTTCATTTTCCATATAATTCACGTAGGCATGTTCCAGGTTAGGTTCGATCCTTTCTCCCAGAAATCCATTGATATCCTTGGATACTACCTGAACTTCCCATCCTTCGTCGGATGGAATAGAGGAAATGATCGGGTATTTCTCCTGAATTTCGTGGTATTCTGTATCGGTAGCCGAGATTTTCCACACATTATTTCTTGCTAACTCTATCAGCTTATCCGGCGAACCTTTGTAGGATAGAATTCCCTTATTCATGAGTGCCATGTCGGTACAAGTACTGGAAATATCGCCAACGATATGCGTGGAAAGAATGATAATCACATCCTTGTCACTTACCCTGGTGAGCAGATTTCTGAAACGGATACGTTCCTCCGGATCCAGACCGGTTGTCGGCTCATCCACGATGATAAGCTTCGGATCACCGATAAGCGCCTGAGCGATGCCGAGCCTTCGTTTCATTCCTCCGGAAAGATTGTTGGCAAAGCGGTTTCGGGCTTCGTACAGGCCCACTTCTTCAAGCATCTTTTCTACGATTTCATTTCTCTTTTTTGTGTTGGTAAGCCCCGCAAGACGTGCAGCATAATCAAGAAATTCGTAAGTTTTCAGTTTGGTAAAGAAGCGAAAATCCTGTGGGAGATATCCAAGCATCGAGCGAATCTCCTTTCGGTCTTTCATCAGATCCAGTCCGTTGACAAGCACTTGTCCGGAAGAAGGTTTCATCAAGGTTACCAGGATTCTCATCAAGGTTGACTTTCCGGCTCCATTTGGTCCCAACAAACCGAACATTCCGCTTTCAATGGTCATATTCACATCCTTAATAGCGTGATTACCATTGCGGTAAACTTTGTTGAGTCCGTTAATCTCAATCTTCATATTTGATTTATCTTATGTATGATTCAGCTAGTTAACACTATTTATAGGTAAATACGGAACTTTGACTACCTATCGTCTAAAAGGTTTAAAGATAATTGAAAAACTAAAATAAAAAAGGCCATCCCTGGTAGGACAGCCTTCAAATTTTTATCTCGCCTGATAATATTTATTTAACTTTCTCAACAATTGCGCTGAATGCAGCAGGATTGTTCATGGCTAAGTCGGCTAAGACTTTGCGGTTGATTTCGATGTTGGCGGCCTTCATCTTGCCCATAAACTGGGAGTAGGAGAGACCTTCGGTACGAACTGCAGCATTAATACGCTGTATCCATAAAGCACGGAATAACCTTTTTTTGCTTTTTCTGTCGCGGTACGCATACTGGAGACCTTTCTCCCATGTGTTTTTGGCAACCGTCCAGACTGTTCCTCTTGAACCAAAGTATCCTCTGGTGAGGGAGAGCACCTTTTTACGCCGGGCTCTCGAAGCTACGTGATTGACTGATCTTGGCATTTTTAAAAATTTTAGGAAAAAGGCGATCCAAATAAATGGATTCTTAGCTGCTCATTTTCCGGTTAAAGAATAATAATTATTTCAAGGAACCTTACTTCAACGCGAGAAGCCTTTTTACATGGGCTGTATCTACATCGGAAACCATTCCCCAATGGGTCAGGTTACGTTTGCGTTTAGTGCTTTTCTTGGTCAGAATATGACTCTTGTAAGCGTGTTTCCTTTTGATGCTTCCACTGCCGGTCAGCTTGAAGCGTTTTTTTGCGCCGGCATTCGTTTTCATTTTAGGCATCTCTGTCTAACTGTTTTAAATTTATTTTTTCTTTTTTGGCGAAATAAAAATGGTCATTCTTTTTCCTTCCAGCTTTGGGAGTTGTTCAACTTTCCCAAAGTCTTCCAGTGCGTTGGCAAAGCGGAGAAGTAATATCTCGCCTTGTTCATTATAAAGTATTGAACGGCCCTTGAAGAATACATAAGCTTTCACTTTTGCACCATCCTGCAAGAACTTTTCAGCATGTTTTAATTTAAAATTGTAGTCGTGCTCATCTGTATTCGGACCGAACCGAATTTCCTTAACAATGATCTTTACGGCCTTGGCCTTCAGCTCTTTCTGTTTCTTTTTCTGAGCATAGATGAACTTCTGATAATCAACTATCCTGCAAACGGGAGGTTCCGCGTTAGGCGAAATTTCTACTAAATCGAGCTCCATTTCATCGGCCTTCCGAAGAGCATCCTGGATTCTGTAAACCCCTTGTGGCTCAATATTATCGCCAACCAGTCTTACTTCCGGTACCCGAACCTGGTGATTGATCCGAAACAATGATTTCTCTTCTTCTTTTGGAGCTCTTGGCCCCTTGGTCCTGATAACTGCTATGGCTTTATCCTCCTATGTTTTAGTTAATACAGACTATTTATACAATTCTTCGAGGATCGAATTGACCTCTTTTTGAATCTTTTCTTTAAATTCGACAATGGTTAAAGTTCCCTGATCGCCTTCACCCTGACGACGAACGGCAACTGTTTCAGTTTCATTCTCTTTTTCACCTACTACGAGAAGATAAGGAATACGTTTCATTTCATTGTCACGGATTTTCCTGCCAATCTTTTCGTTACGGTCGTCAACGACGGTGCGAATATCGGAATTATTTAGATATTCTGAAACTTTTTGTGCATATTCATTGTACTTTTCACTGATTGGAAGGATGACGACCTGCTCGGGTGTGAGCCAGATCGGGAATTTTCCGGCCGTGTGTTCAATCAGCACCGCGCAGAAACGTTCCATCGATCCGAAGGGGGCACGGTGTATCATGACCGGTCTGTGACGCTTGTCATCTGCTCCGATGTACTCCAGATCAAAACGTTCCGGTAAATTGTAATCTACCTGAATAGTCCCAAGCTGCCAGCTTCTTCCTATCGCATCCCTTACCATGAAGTCGAGCTTTGGTCCGTAAAAGGCTGCCTCTCCAAGTTCGGTGATAGTTTTCAGTCCTTTCTCGGCGCAGGCTTCGATAATAGAACTCTCTGCCTTCTCCCAATTTTCGTCCGAACCGATGTATTTTTCCTTGTTACCAGGATCGCGAAGTGAAATTTGAGCAGTGTAATCCTTGAAATCCAATGCCTTGAAGATGATGAAAATAATATCTATCACCTTCAGGAATTCCTCTTTCAGCTGATCAGGTCTGCAGAAGATATGCGCATCATCCTGTGTGAATCCGCGGACGCGGGTTAAACCATGTAATTCACCACTCTGTTCGTACCGGTAGACGGTGCCGAATTCTGCCAATCTTATTGGCAGGTCCTTGTAAGAATGGGGTTTAAAACGGTAGATCTCACAGTGATGCGGGCAATTCATCGGTTTCAGCAGATACTCTTCTCCTTCGTTTGGAGTCCTGATGACCTGAAATGAATCTTTGCCATATTTCTCATAGTGACCGGATTTCTTGTATAATTTGACATCCCCAATGTGAGGGGTGATTACCTGATCGTAGCCGAATTTTTTCTGAACAGTCCTTAGAAATTTTTCCAGCTGGTCGCGCATCATGGTGCCCTTTGGAAGCCACAAAGGTAAGCCCATGCCCACTTCCTGCGAGAAGGTAAAGAGTTCCATTTCTTTCCCAATCTTGCGGTGGTCGCGTTTTTTGGCTTCCTCCATCAGGATGATATACTCTTCCAACAACTTCTGTTTTGGGAAAGTAATACCATAAACACGAGTCAGCATCTTATTTTTTTCACTCCCGCGCCAGTAGGCACCGGCAATGCTGGTCAGTTTTAAGGCCTTGATATAACTTGTATTGGGCAGGTGAGGTCCCCGGCAGAGATCGGTAAAATTTCCTTGCTGATACAAGGTTATCGTTCCATCTGTGAGTTCAGAAATAAGCTCTTGTTTGTAAGGATCACCCTTTGCGGCAAATATTTTCAGCGCATCTTCCTTGGAAATTTCAGATCTGATGATGTCTGATTTGGTTCGTGCCAGTTCCATCATTTTCTTCTCGATTTCCGCGAGATCTTTCTCTGTTAATGTCTGACCTTCAGGTAGATCAATATCGTAATAGAAGCCGCTATCGATCGATGGACCGATGCCAAATTTCGTACCCGGAAGGTAGGCTTCAATGGCTTCTGCCATAATATGGGCGGAAGAGTGCCAGAATGTATCGCGTCCCTCCTTGTCGTTCCAGGTATATAGTCTAATGGAAGCATCCGAATGGATAGGGCGCATCAGGTCCCGAACCTCTCCGTTGACCGAAATGGACAGTACTTCTTTGGCCAAATTTCTACTGATTGCTTCAGCTATTTCCAGTCCGTTGACTCCGGCATCAAACTCTCTGACAGAATTGTCAGGCAGTGTTATCTTAATCATCTTGATTTTTTTATGAAGGTGCAAAATTAACTAACTTCCACCGTTTCATCAAATCTATTTTGATCTTTGTTGTTGAAAGATTGAAGAGGAGGATTATTTTGTTGCACAGCGTTGGATTCTGTCTGATGCGAGTGAGAATTTTCTATTTTTGGAACCTTCAATCAGTTATTAATATTGATGATTATGCTTAAGAATTATTGCCTGTTATTATTGGCCCTTTTGTTGACTTCCGGACTCCGTGCACAGCAGCTCACCATTGAAGATGTGCTGATTAAGAGATCCTATCAGATGAAATCTGTTGCTGGACTGGCCTCGCTAAATGACGGACAGAACTTCACGGCACTCGAAAATTCAGGACGCGAGATTGCTAAATACAGTTATAAAACCGGCGAGAAAGTTGCCTTGCTGCTCGATATTGTCTCCCTGAAAAACGATTCATTGAAATCAATTTCTGGTTACCAGTTCAGTAGTGACGAAACAAAAGTCTTGCTGATGACGGATGTAAAACCTATTTACCGAAGATCTTTCACCGCCATTTATTTCGTTTACAACTTTGTCACCAAAGAACTTTCCCGGCTTTCCCGCGGAGACGGGCAACAATTGGCTACATTTTCACCGGATGGTGAGCGCATTGCCTTTGTGAGGAAAAATAACCTGTTCATCAAGAGTCTTCGCTTTGGTACAGAACGGCAGGTGACCAGCGACGGAGAGTTTAATAAGATCATCAATGGTGCACCGGATTGGGTATATGAAGAAGAATTCGAGTTTAACAAGGGTTTCGAATGGTCGCCAGATAGCAAGCAACTGGCTTATATGAAGTTTGATGAAGAGCGCGTTCCGGTTTACCATTTTCCGGTTTACAAGGGACTAAGTCCGGAACACCTCGAAAATAAGATATATCCGGGAGAATATAGTTTCAAGTATCCCAAGGCTGGGGAGAAGAATTCTATCGTTCAGATGTGGGTCTATGATGTCAAAAACGGACGCAATATTCAAATGGAGACCGGTAAAGAGACGGATAATTATCTACCCAAGATTTCCTGGACAAACAGTGGGGGTGATCTTGGGATTTTTCGCATGAACAGGTTACAGAATAAACTCGAACTTCTTTTGGCCAATCCAAACACCGGAGACAGCAGGCTGATTTATACCGAAAAGAATAAGAGATACATCGAGACGGACTTTTTGGATAATTTCAAATTTCTGGAGGATAACAAGAGTTTTGTTGTGCTGAGCGATCAGAGTGGATTTAAACATCTTTACCTGTACGACATGAGCGGGGTAAAGATTAAGGAGTTGACGGAAGGCAATTTTGATGTACTCAAATTCTATGGTTACGATGCAGAGAAGAAATTCTTTTATTACCAGGCGGCCTCAGTGGTTCCGATGCAAAGAGAGGTCTATGGCATCTCTTTGGATAAGAAAAAGAAGGTAATGCTCTCTTCACAGAATGGCACCAACGATGCTGATTTTAGCAAGGGGTTCAAATATTATGTCAACACTTTTACCAGTTTGCAAACGCCTAACCTTGTGACACTGCATGACATTTCAGGCAAACAGATTCGTGTACTGGAAGATAATTCTGCTATAAAGGCTAAGCTTGCCGGTCTGCAACTGCCTCATAAAGAGTTTTTTAAATTCACTACTTCTGAGGGGGTTGAGTTGAATGGCTGGATGATCAAACCGGCTTTGTTTAATCCTGCTACCAAATATCCGGTTTTACTGACCCAATACAGTGGCCCCTATTCCCAGCGGGTGCTGGACGTCTTTGCAGTCGATTGGAATACCTATCTTGCTCAGAATGGGTACCTTGTGGTCTGTGTGGATCCACGGGGGACCGGTGCAAGAGGAGAGGAGTTCTGTAAATGTACTTATGGACAGCTGGGAAATCTGGAATCGAACGATCAGGTGGAGACGGCCAGATACCTATCCAAACAACCCTTCATAGATGCCAAAAAAATCGGAATCTTTGGCTGGAGTTATGGTGGATTCATATCGGCCCTGACGTTGTGCAAGGGAGGCGATCTGATTCGTGCGGCCATCGCGGTAGCGCCCGTAATCAGTCATTATTTTTACGATACCGTCTATACAGAGCGTTATATGGGGCTACCAAGTCAGAATCCGGAAGGATATACGCAGAACTCTCCAATGGCAATTGTATCAGGTATTAAGGGGAAATTATTACTGGTTGCCGGGACTGCAGATGACAATGTTCACTACCAAAATACGATAGAATTTGCCGAAACGCTGGTACAGGCGGGGGTGCAGTTCAGGATGATGACCTACAACAACAGAAATCACGGTATACGCGGGGGAAACACTACGATGCACCTTTATACCATGATGGATGAATTCCTGAGCGAGAACCTGAAATAAGAGACCTGTCTTTGCTCCGCGTCGTTTGCAATGTGGAGGCAATGAGAAAATAATGATGATCCTCGTTGCAAACAAGGGATAATGTTGAGAATATTATATAGATAGAAAAGTAGAGAATTATTCCTTATTCATTTTTCACTTTTCATTTATTAGTATATATTTGCACCTCGATTTCTGCCCAGATGGTGAAATTGGTAGACACGCTAGTTTCAGGGACTAGTGCTCGTAAGGGTGTGCAAGTTCGAGTCTTGTTCTGGGCACCATGATGAAACAAAACCCACTGAATTTCAGTGGGTTTTGCTATTTCTTGGGAAAGGATAGGGAAAGATTTGTGTATTTCGATGGAGAATTCAGAAATCGCAGACCTAGCAAGCACATAAATAGATATAAGTCTTCCAGTCTATATTGTAGTTGTCATCGGTGAAAAGAGGGATTCTAGCGAAATGTAGATTGTTCAGGAAGCCACTACTTTATTCGGAGTGATCTTTTTAACCCGCTTCTTCTGCTGTTCCTTTCGCATTTTAATATAAGCACTTAATTCTCTGCGTTCTTCTTCCGTCCATGGTTTGTCTAAAACTGTAAAATCAACATTTTTCGGTTCTCTAATTAGTCCCATAGCTATTTTTTAAAGTATTGATTTATTAATCTGTTTGCTGCTGGTGTTTCAATTATCATTTTGGTCCCCTTAAAATGAGTTGCGAACAATGTCTCTTTATAATGTTGAACCAAAATTGTCTTCGCATCAAAAGCCAGGTAACCGTCATAGCCCTTATCAAAAGAAAGTTTGCAAGCAAAAGCAACTAAATTACCAGGAACTCCAGTGTAAATTTTCGACTTACCCTTGTTGAACTTTGCACTTTCAATCAAGTGCATATAGATATGGTCTTCCAGATCGCTTAAACTAATCAAACCCTGAATGATTTTTGGATTATTCTTAATTACAAGTTTGTAAGTTTCCCGATCAAAAAGTTTTAATTGTTCTTGCCAATTAAATTGCCAGACGGCTTTGTTTATTTGCCTGATGTCCTTGCTAGAAAGTTGGAAAATATCTGTGTCAAAAACATCACCTGAAACCGTATTCTCAATGGAATTGGTCAATTTATCAATCTCAATGTCAACTAATATTTTCTTTGGCATTTTCACCTAACAAAGGTACAAAAGATCTGTCATTCTGATATCTGTTTTCTACTCTTCTGAAGAAAACATTTTCAGTTGTACGATAATTTAGTACAACTGAAAGGTAAGAGAATTTTTGAAGATCTTCGAGTTTGAAGGTAACTTTTGTGATTGATTATCCGGCGACTTATTTTTCTTTTCCAATGTAGTTTATTACTGATAATGGTCTTGTTCTGGGCACCTTGATTATACAAAACCTGCAGATTATCAGCGAGCTATGCTATTTTAAATTGCCGCGATCAAGGGCTTTTCATTCAAAAGCAAACTCAATTGACTGTTATGAATGGATTTAACCAATCTCCATATCCTGATCCACATATTCCTGTAATTCTTTGTTTCGGGTGAGAGAACCGGTCATCAGCAAAACAATCAGCACGCCGATTAGCGCTAGTAATCCATAACCAATGAAAACAGCGTTGTAAGCAATAGAATAGCCAAATCTCGAGGAAAGGTTTTTCACTGCCACTCCTGATACAGATTGAAAAATGGCACCTCCCAGACCTGATCCAACGCTGGCTATACCCCAGACCGACGCTGTGGCACTTAATGGGACAACATCGGCAGGAAAAGCCAGCATATTTGCACACAAGGAGGCATAGCCAAATCCGGCGACTGCCAATACAGCAAGAGCCGAAAACGGTCCAACAATCAAGAATGGGCCAAGTAGGAGGGAAAGTGCCATAACAGATCCAAAAAGCCCAGCCCCAATTTTTCTGGCTTTTGGGATTGGAACTCCTTGTTTAATGATAAACTGTGTGAAATATCCCCCCAGAATGTTTCCAAAATCGGCAACGATGAAAGGGAACATTGCGAACCATCCAATTTTGGCCAAATCCCATCCATAGGTATCAGCCAGATACCGTCCAATCCAAAAAGTAATGAAATACCAAACCGGATCGATAAATACTTTGGACAAAGTAAGGCTTAAAACAAACTTATTTTTCAGCAACTTCATTGGTGGAATGGTTCTGGCTTTTGCTTCTTTTTTCTTGTTTTCTGGAGTATGATAGGTAAACCAAAAAAGCGCCAGCCATAAATATCCCAAAATTCCAATCACAACAAAAGTCATTTGCCATCCAAATTGAGTGCATAGCCATGCAATTAGTAAAGGGGAAATAACTGCTCCAACGGCTGCCCCGCTGTTAAAGATTCCTGAGGCGGTAGATCGCTCTTCTGGAGAGAACCACTCGCTTGTAAGTTTTATTGCCGCGGGCCAGTTTCCTGCTTCACCAATCCCAAGTAAAAAACGGAATACTCCAAATTGAAAAGGAGACATGGCAATAGCATGCAATATTCCGGCAGTTGTCCAAAAAGCCATGCACAGGGAATACCCAATGCGGGTTCCCAGTTTATCAATTATAAACCCGGATACCGCATTAGAAAGCAAATAGGCAATGAAGAAACTGGTTGCAATGTAGCCAAAGGCATCGTCAGGAATGAGCGCCCTCAAATATTCATTGGATGCCAGATAATTAAAAGACAGGCGATGAAGATAGTTTAGGATAGTAGCAGCTAATGCAAAACTGATCATCGCCCATCGCATTTTTAACAAGGGTGGTTTATTCAAATTCCCTTCAACTAATTTATTTTCCAGAATCACAAGTTAGGTTTTAGGTGATGCAAATAAATCAGAGAACACAGCTACATGCAATATACTCCGCCATTGATATCGAGGGTAATTCCAGTGATAAACCCATTATACTCAGAGGCAAGGAAAGCTACACCCCGGGCAACATCCTCAGGAGTTCCGGAGCGGCCAAGTGGAATGCCTTCGATTGTTTTCGCAGCCGATTCCCGACTAGTATGTATCTTATGGAAATTAGTGCCTTCAATAAATCCTGGAGCAACCGAATTGACACGGATTCCTTGCGGAGCAAGTTCAGTGGACAAAGCCCTGGTAAATGTTAGTACAGCACCTTTTGTGGTTGAATAAACCAGCGAACCTGCGTGCCCGCCTTTCCTGCCTGCCAACGATGAAAGATTAATAATACTGGAACCCTCGATTCGGTTAAGATACGGAACCAGTTCGCGGGTAACCATCATCATTGAAGTTAAATTCAGATCGATGAGAGTATTCCAAAAATCAGTATCCACCTGCAAAAGTGATCTTCTTTCGACCAGCGATCCGGAATTATTCACCAGAATATCAAATGAGTCAAAATAATTGATCGCTTTACTTATGCAAGCTGCAACTTCATCCTTATTGGTCAAGTCTGCCTGAAGACATATGGCTTTTTGCCCTTTTTCCTCCGCAAGTTTCCTGAGTAGTTCCGGTTGCTCTGAAGAGTGAAAATAGTGCATACACACATTGCATCCACGCTCTATTAATTCTTTTGAAATAGCTGCCCCAATTCCCTGCGATGTGCCAGTTATAAACGCGTTCTTTCCTTTAAGTGATCCCATTTGATAAAATTTTTTTTCAAAAAATATTTTGCATTATTCTTTTATATCTGAAGTTTCGCATTAGAAATTAGACACTAAAAAAGATAGGTTTTGAGGTC
>JBAXKJ010000028.1:0-58198 GCA_037137375.1 Prolixibacteraceae bacterium | reverse complement strand
CTACACGGCCTGTGACGGGACGACCACGGCAGACTGGACGAAGACCTATACTGTGAATAATACTACTGCCCCAGTAACGCCAATCCTAGCAATGATTACAGGTCAATGCTCTGCCACGATATCATCAGCTCCAACTACAACCGATGCATGTAACAGGACTATCACAGGAACGACATCAGATCCGCTGACATACAGTACCCAGGGAACGCATACGATCACTTGGATTTTTAGTGACTGCAACGGCAATAGTACGACCGCAATGCAGAATGTCTTTATCTCCGATACAACCAAACCAGTAATAAGTTGTTCAGGTGCAATAATTAAGGGTACAAACAATGGCTGCACGTATGTTGGATCCATCGGTACTGCTACCGCCACGGACAACTGTGGGACAGCGACCGTTACGAGCAATGCCCCGGCCTCGTTCCCATTAGGTCTGACGGTTGTTACCTGGACTGCAACCGATGCAGCGGGCAACATCGCCACGTGTACCCAGAATGTTACGGTCAGCGATGATGATGCCCCATCGATCAGCACCTGCGCCACCAACCAAAGTGCTAATGCAGGTGCTGGCTGCCAGGCAGCAGTACCCGACTTTACAACAGGGATTGTTGCCACGGACAACTGTACGGCGCCAGGCTCGCTGGTGATCACGCAGAGCCCAGTGGCGGGTACGCTGGTAGGTACTGGTATTACAGTAGTCACCATCACGGTTAAGGACGCTTCAGGCAACAGTAGTACCTGTACGGCGAATTTCACCGTGAATGCTCCAGTCGCTACACTGGGTAGCAGCGATGCTGACAACAGCTTCTGCCGAGGAACAAGTGTCGTCTTTACCGCCAGCGGTGGAACAAACTACAACTTCAGGGTCAACGGCACAGGCGTACAGAATGGCCCTGGTACAACTTATACCACATCCTCACTGTCCAATGGTGATGTAGTCGATGTAGTAGTCACCAACGCCGGTGGTTGCAGCACTACCAGCTCAGGGATCACCAATACCGTCCTGGCTACCCCTTCCCCGGCCACCATCTCCTCCAATTCACGCTGCGGCACTGGCACAGTATTGATGACGGCAGGAATCGGGGCAAATGGCGATGTGGTTGAATTCTCAGAAGATGGTGGGGCGACTATACACGGAACAGATAATTCATCTCCTTACCAATATACCACCAGCAGCATCACGGCCGGTAATTCTGTCACAGTGTCTGTACGAACAAAAAATAGCGTGACGGGCTGCACCAGCGCGTGGACCAACTCAGCAGTAGCTACAGCCTATGCGCTGCCAACCATTACTGTCTCAACTTCTGCCGTCTGTAACCCTGATATGCTTACCTGGTCTGTCGGAGTTACTGTCAGCTCAGGAACCATCACGAGTACTTCGGGCACCGTTACGAATACCCTCGGAAATATTTGGTCGATAACCAATATTGCGAATGGAACTAATATTACCCTCACCGTAACGGATGGCCATGGCTGCGTCAATACCCTGCCTGTAACAGCGCCATATTGCGCATGTCCAACCATCGCACATGGAACAGACATTAATCCTGCTACCTGTAACAGTACCAACGGTAGCATGAGCTTCACGGGCTTGGCAAATAATACCTCATACACGGTCAATTACAAGAAGAATGGTGTCGCAGCATCCCCAACCACCATCGTGAGCAATGGAAGCGGAAATCTTTCACTCGTTAACTTAGGCGCCGGATCTTATACTGAAATCAATGCCTCTATTGCAGGAGGATGCACCACCAATACGCTGGCAGGTCCTTTCACTCTGAGTAATCCGCCTTTGCCAACACCTACTTTCACCGTTCAGCCGGGATCGCAGGTATGTGTCGGTTCAAACTATACCTATACCACGCAATCGGGTATGTCGAATTATGTATGGAATGTTTCCGGTACCCTAGATACAGATTACAGTATTATATCTGGCGGGACAGGCACCTCCAGCAATACAGTGACCCTGATGTGGCTGACTTCAGGAAGCAAAGCCGTATCGATTAACTATACCAATGAAAACGGATGCTCAGCCGCCGGCTCAACCATTTCCCTTACTTCCGTGAATCCTGTTATTATAGGTAATACAAGTGGAGCAGCAGTTTCAATCTGTAATAACAGCAGTACGACCTTAACAGGTGGAGCAGTTTCAGGTGGTACCGGAAGCTATACCTATCTATGGGAAAGCAGCGTGAATGGGTCTACCGGCTGGGGTGCAGCAGCTGGCACCAACACTGCTGCCAATTATACCACGGATGTATTAACCACAGCTAGTACCCAAATATACTTCCGCAGGACTGTAACATCAGGTGGTTGCACGGATAAGGCCGGACCGGTAAAAGTAACCGTGAGACCAGTAATAACTGGTAATATTAGCGGATCAGACCAATCCATATGTAACAGTGCGGAAAGTGCGATCATCATTAATTCACCCGTTTCAGGCGGAGCAGGCGCCGGTACATATACGTATCTATGGGAAAGCAGTAATGCTGCAAATGGTACTTATTTGCCGGCCGCAGGTATAAATAATACTGCTAATTATACGACGGAACATCTCACCGTCTCCAGTACACAGGTCTACTTCCGCAGGACTGTCTCATCCGGTGGTTGTACAGATGTTGCCGCACCGATAAAAATCACTATTAATCCAATCCTAAGCGGCAACACAATCACCGGTGGCGGATCCATCTGCGACAATACGAGTACTGTCTTAAGCGACGGTACCGTTAGCGGCGGTGCCGGCGTGGGTACATATGTCTATTTGTGGGAATACAGTGATGCCTCAAATGGCATCTATACCGCTGCACCTGGTGTCAATAACCAACCTCATTATACTACCCCGGTATTAACGACTTCCAGTACGAATGTATGGTTCCGCAGGACGGTCAATTCCGGTGGTTGTTCGGATTTCTCCACTCCTGTTAAGGTAACAGTCACGGCCCCTGTACCACAAACGATTAGCGGAACGGGCACCCTTTGCGGGTTTGGCATTTCAACTACCTGGACAAGTACTTCTCCTGGTGGAACCTGGTCGAGCGTTACTCCTTCAGTGGCAACAGTCGGCTCAAGTTCAGGACTCGTCACAGCGGTATCTGCCGGGACATCTGACATAACCTATTCTGTTACCTCTACGGGTGGTTGCGTCAATACGGCAACCAAGACCATCACTGTCAACAGCCTGCCAGCTCCTACTTTTGTTGCACAACCTGGTACCAATGTCTGTGTCGGTTCAGATGTTACGTACACGACTCAGTCGGGTCAGGTGAATTACGAATGGAGCTTACCTGGAATATTGAATACCGATTATAGCATAACTTCAGGCGGAACCGGGACTGGAAATTATACTGTTACCTTGAAATGGCTGACTCCTGGCGTGAAAACAGTTACGATCAACTACTCCAATGGTAGCGGATGTGAAGCGTTGACTGCTACCTCGTCCAACCCAACTACCGTGAATCCTGTCATCGACGGTAATACGAGTGGTTTGTCGGCTTCTGTTTGTAGCGGCAATACCAAGACCTTGATCGGCGGAACCCTTTCAGGCGGTTCCGGTACCTATGCCTATCTATGGGAAAGCAGCGCCAATGGTTCAACGGACTGGAGTACGGCTTCCGGCATCTCCAACACTGCCAACTACACGACGGATGTATTAACCTCATCAAGTACGCAGGTCTACTTCCGCAGAACGGTCACTTCCGGCGGTTGCACCGATGTTGCCAGTAAAGTGAAAGTCACAGTGGTACCTTCCATTTCGGGCAACACAAGTGGTTCTAATACCACAGCGTGTAACTTTGCCATTAATCAAGTCCTGACCGGAGGAACAGTCTCAGGTGGTTCAGGCAGCTTTACTTACTTATGGGAAAGCAGCGCGGATGGCCTTACAGGCTGGGGTCCTGCCACAGGTACGAACACTTCGGCCAACTATACCATTGGATTCCTGACAACCTCGAGTACACAGGTTTGGTTCAGGCGGACCGTCTATTCCGGAGGTTGCACGGATGTTGCTGCGTCTGTGAAAGTAACGATCCTTCCTTCGATTACCGGAAATTCCAGTGGATCGGCAGCATCGATCTGTAATAGCGGAAGCGCCACCTTAACCGGAGGAACAGTAACCGGCGGTTCAGGCAGTTTTGCATATTTCTGGGAAAGCAGTGCGGATGGCTCAACCAATTGGAGTGCAGCTGCCGGTACCAATTCCGGGGCAAACTATACCACTGCTGTTCTCACTCCGGCAAGTACTCAGATTTACTTCAGAAGGACTGTGATTTCGGGTAGTTGCGCAGATATTGCTGATCCTGTGAAAGTTACTGTAAATGCACTGCCCACCCCGACATTCATCGTCCAGGCTGGTGCCTCTGCTTGTTTAGCAACAGATGTTACCTATACCACTCAATCCGGACAGACTAACTATTTGTGGAACATTCCGGGTACGTTAAATACAGACTACTCCATTACCTCGGGTGGGGTGGGGACTTCGAGCAATACTGTTACCTTGAAATGGCTGACAGCCGGCAACAAGACTGTTACGGTAAATTACACTGATTCACATGGTTGTACGGCTGACAATTCTACAAGCAGTACTGCCACTACCGTGAATGCACTACCTGACGTCACAGGTTTGCTGAGTGTCAATGTCGGTTCTACTACTCAACTGACTGGATCCGGTATTGCTGCTTCTTCCGGTCCGTGGATTTCTGCTACGACCAGTGTCGCTACCGTGGATGCCACCGGTTTGGTTACAGGTGTAACTATTGGCACGAGCAATATAACTTATACCAACAATTCCGGTTGCAGCAAGACTGTAACGGTCACGGTATCTGCAGGGATTAATCCGGTAACTGAAAGCGGAACAGCCCCATCTACAGGTGGAACAGCTATCACTAATGTCACGACCAACGATAAAGTCAATGGAGTTGCGGCAACGCTGGGTTCCGGCGGCAATGCAACGATCTCAACCAGCGGCACCTGGCAGACCGGTATCACGCTGGATACGACAACCGGTGCCATTAAGGTGGCCAACGGAACTACCCCGGGTATCTACAATGTTACTTACCAGCTTTGCGATATTCTTTCACCGGTACATTGCGCTACGGTAAATGATCAGGTCACTGTTGTGGCTGTTAATCATCCACCTGTTGCGGTTGCGGATGCCGGTTCTGTTGCGAAAAATAGTACGCTTACTGGCTCAAGTCTGTTGTCCAATGATAGTGATCCTGATGGTAATACATTAACTATCAATACGGTTCCTGTAGTAGCTCCTACACAAGGAACTCTGGTTATCAATTCTAATGGTACCTACACCTATACACCGGTTTCCAACTTTATTGGAACAGACAGCTTTACTTATCAGGTATGTGACAATGGTACTCCGTCCTTGTGTTCAACTGCAGTTGTTACCATTACAGTTACAGGTACCAGCGGTGGTGGTGGCGGCGGCGGTGGCGGCGGCGGTGGCGGTTCTTCTGCACCGGCCAATCATCCACCAGTACTTACAGCACCTGCAGTTGCTACACCGCAAAACGTTCCGGTCAATGGAAAAGTTACGGCAATCGATGAGGATGGAGATAAGTTGTCCTTTAGCCAGGCCAGCGATCCTTCCAATGGAACTGTAATTTTCAATTCTGATGGTACATATACTTACACTCCATCTAAAGGCTACAACGGACAGGACAGCTTCCAGGTTACTGTCATCGATGGCAAGGGAGGAGTTGTGACAGGAACAGTTAACATTACTGTTTTCTCCATGAACTATGCTCCTTCCTTTGTAGCCGGTGACAACCAGGTAGTCTGTGCCAATTCTGGATCACAAACGGTATACAATTGGGCTACTTCTATCAGCGCTGGTTCTGCGGGCGAGTCATCTCAGATCCTTACCTTCCTGGTAAGCAATGATAATAATTCGTTGTTTGCCGTTCAGCCAGCAATAAGCGCAACAGGAACATTGACCTATACTCCTGCAATCGGAAAGAGTGGAATAGCGACGGTTACAGTTCAGCTCAAGGACAATGGGGGTACACAAAACGGCGGAAAGGATACCTCTCCTGAAGCGACCTTCACTATTACTGTCAATGCATTGCCTGATGTGCCTTCGGTGAATACCACCCAAAACTTATGTGGCAGCGCGATGGTAGCCAACCTCACGGCTACGGCCCCGATCGGCTCAACTGTCAGATGGTATGCAACGCCTACAGGCGGGAATATTCTGCCGGCTGCGGCCATGCTGGTACCGAATAGTACCTATTACGTTGAATCTTTCAATGCGACAACTGGTTGTTCTTCAAAGAGAACTGCCGTATTTGACACCATGAATTCGATGCCTGCTCCACCGACCGGTGCAACTGTTCAGAATTTCTGTGGAAGTCCGACCATTAAGGATTTGGCGGTTACTTCCCCAAATGGATCGAACGTGAAATGGTATGCTGAATATCAGGGAGGAACAGAACTGTCGGCCTCCACGCCACTTGCGGTTAACACTACCTATTATGCTGAATCCGTCTCAACGGCAACAGGTTGTGCCAGCGCAACCAGAACAATGATTTTTGCAGCAATCTATCCGTTGCCTGCTCCGCCAACAGCTGCTCCTGTCCAGGATTTCTGCGGCAGTGCGACCTTGGCAAATCTTGTTGCAACCACACCTTTACCAATCGAAATGAGATGGTATTCTGTAGCCACCGGTGGTACACCACTTCCTCTAAGTACGGTTCTGGCGGCTGGAACCTATTATGTCGAAGCATTCAATTCATATACTGGATGTATCAGCGCCACCAGAACAGCGGTTAAGGTAAATATCAATACGTTGCCGAATTCCCCAATTACAGCTGCGACCCAGGAATTCTGCGGGAGCGCAACGGTTAAGGATCTTACTGCAACTGCTCCGACTGGATCGATCGTGAAATGGTACGCTTCAGACAAGGGTGGAACTGAGCTTCAATCTTCTACATTGCTGGGACCGAATTCGACCTATTTCGCCGAGTCCTATAATACCACCACAGGCTGCACGAGCGCAGTCAGAGCCGTCACTGTGGCTACAATTAATCAGCTGCCTGCTCCGCCTCAGGGCGATGCCGTGCAGAATTTCTGTGGCAGCGCGACCCTGGCAAATGTCAAGGCAACCGTACCAACTTCGCAGGAGATGAAATGGTATACTGAGTCCACAGGAGGCTCGGCTATCCCGTTGACAACAGTCTTGAACAATGGTATTTATTACGTCGAGGCAATAAATAGCTTAACCGGCTGCGTAAGTGCTACCAGGACAGCAGTTCAGGTCAATATCAATGCCTATCTGAATGCGCCGATAGCAGCTTCTCAGGTATTCTGCGGTAGTGCGATAGTTGCCGATCTTGCATCCACGGCTCCTGCCGGATCAACAACTTCTTGGTATACAGCCGCTACTGGAGGCACGGCACTTTACAATTCTGACGCTTTGACCAACGGGACTACCTACTGGGCTGAAGCCGGCAATAGTGCTACCGGATGTGTAAGCCTTACCAGGACTGCTGTAACCGCAACCATCAACGTCCTTCCGGGAGCGCCCACAGGAAATGCATCTCAGACCTTCTTCATTGAAAGTAGTCCGAAGATATCCAACCTGATAGTTTCCGGCTCTAATGTAATTTGGTACGATGCAGCATCCGGCGGAAAAATTTTAGCTTCCACTGAAGCTCTGTCTAATGGAGCGACTTATTTTGCCACTCAGACCGTCAATGGTTGTACTTCATCCGCTTCCCTGGCTGTTACAGTTGTCGTGAAGCCTAAGGATCCGGCACCACCATCCAATAATCCACCGGTTGTTTCAGATATCTCCAAAACGATCAACATGAACCAAACGCTGGCATTCACCCAGAGCGACTTCACAGGAGCGTACACGGATGCCGACAATGATATTCTGGTCAATATCCGGATTGAGACTGTTCCGCTTCATGGTAAGTTATTGCTTAACGGTATTGAGGTTGTACCAGGGACTATCCTGATGTTGTCTGATCTGAGCAGATTGGTCTTCAAACCAGACCTGGATTACTATGGAGATACATCCTTCCGGTGGATCGCAACAGACGGAAAAGACTACGCGTTTGACGCTGCCACTGTATACATTACCATCAATAAGCTGAATGTCTTCATCCCGCAGGGATTCTCTCCCAATGGTGATGGCATCAATGATAATTTCGTAATTCAAGGGGCTGAAAAATACGTTGTCTCTCTGAAGGTCTTCAACCGATGGGGTAATAAAGTATATGAGAATGACCATTACAAGAATGACTGGGATGGAGTTTCTAATGTTGGAATACTGATATCTAATCAGTTACCAACTGGAACCTATTACTATACGGTCAACTTCAACAACGGAGACAAGGAAATAATCGGTTATCTCACCATTAACAGGTAAAATAGATATTTAGAAGGTTCACAGAATTCTTTCGCTTCCCGATACTGATCACACGCCGCTTTCTACAGCAGAATCCGATGTGTTCGCCATATATTTTCAACGGTTTGCCGGTTGAACGATTTGGATGTCGAATAGAGTTTAGGATT
Source organism: Prolixibacteraceae bacterium (assembly GCA_037137375.1). Classification (GTDB taxonomy): domain Bacteria; phylum Bacteroidota; class Bacteroidia; order Bacteroidales; family Prolixibacteraceae; genus CAINVV01. Next base: position 49,666 of record JBAXKJ010000028.1, on the reverse strand, counting down.
CTGAAAATTGAATAAAATGCTCTTGGCTAAAATGAAAAAGGCCATTCCTCAGGGTTTGGCCTTTTTCGTAACTAGTTTTTTTTATCTTTGCTGAACTGACAGTTCCATGGCTAAACCAGACGGCCATTTGTAAATAAGATATATAATTATGAACCAACTATTTAGAAGAAAATCGGTAACAGTCTTATTGGCAGAGGCAAAAACAGATGAACACAAATTTAATCGGGCATTGACGGCCAGAAACTTGGTCGCTCTTGGGATCGGAGCGATCATTGGAACCGGTATATTTGTGTTAACAGGCACTGCGGCAGCTAATTACGCTGGGCCTTCCATCATGCTTTCTTTCGTCTTTTCTGCACTGGGATGTATCTTTGCCGGTCTTTGTTACGCTGAATTTGCTTCTATGATACCTATCGCGGGAAGCGCATATACCTACGCTTACGCTACCTTAGGTGAGTTTCTAGCCTGGATTATCGGGTGGGACCTCATTCTGGAATATCTTTTCGCTTCGTCCACGGTAGCTGTTGGATGGTCGGGCTACTTCGTCAGCTTCCTGAAGGATTTTGGCATCGTCATACCACATGAACTCTGCTCTGCACCGTTTAATCATATTATCGGCCAGGGATGGGAACGAACCGGAAGTATACTGAATTTTCCGGCAGTAGCGCTGGTGGTGCTGATTACAGCCCTTCTGGTAATCGGAATACGTGAATCCAGCAGATTTAATAATGTTATCGTGATCATTAAACTAACTGTCATTTTGCTGTTTATCGGATTCGGGATACATTACATTAACGTCGACAACTGGACACCATTCATTCCCGAAAATAACGGAACCTTTGGGCATTTCGGAATATCAGGGATATTCACTGGAGCTGGAGTGATTTTCTTCGCTTACATTGGTTTTGATGCCCTGTCGACGGCTGCACAGGAGACCAGGAATCCGGCAAGGGATATGCCGATCGGAATCCTCTGGTCGCTGGTAATCTGTACGGTCCTTTATGTAGCCGTGGCTGCAGTGCTTACAGGCATCGTCAACTATAAGGATCTTAATGTCTCTGCTCCAATTGCTCTGGCGATCGACCGTACAGGTGACGCACTGATCTGGCTGAGACCGTTTATCAAAATCGGAGCGTTGGCCGGACTGAGTTCCGTGGTGTTGGTGATGTTGATGGCCCAGCCGCGTATTTTTTATACGATGGCTAAAGATGGTTTGTTGCCTCAGGCCTTTACGGTAGTGCATAAAAAATTTAAGACTCCTTATATTACTACAATTGTGACCGGTGCATTTGCGGCCCTCGTTGCAGGGATTTTCCCTATTGGAGTGCTGGGTGAACTGGTTTCTATTGGTACACTGTTGGCTTTCGTCATCGTTTGTGCTGGAATTATCATCCTGCGCAAGACTGATCCGGATGCTGTCAGACCTTTCAAGACTCCTTTTGTCCCTTGGTTTCCTATCCTCGGTATGCTGATCTGCCTTGCACAAATGGCTGCACTGCCAGCCGACACCTGGTGGCGTCTGATAATTTGGATGGCAATCGGTATGGCAATCTATTTTCTTTATGGTAAAAAAAGGAGCAAAGTTTTAATGAATCAAAACAAAGAAGCTGCAAAATGAAGAATTCTTTAAAATGTTTGGTGCCCCTAATGTTGTTGGTGGTTGTTTTTGCTTGTAAAAAATCAGGCACAACGGATACTCCACCCGTGGTAGTTCCGGATACCACTGTTCCCGTTATCACCTTAACGGATCCTACGGCCGGGAAATCGGTTGTTTTAGGTGCAGCTCTGCATCTCCAGATGGACCTCAGCGACAATGTCGAACTCAAATCGTACAAGGTAGTCATTACCAAGAGTCTGAAAGGCGTGAGTACCTCCGATTGGGCCTATACAAATACCTGGAGTATCGCTGCAGGAAAGAAAACCATGGCGGTGAATCACAACGAAATTGTCGTTCCTTTGACAGGTGCAGGTGGAAACCAGACCACAACGGGGAATTACGATGTGACCATTACCTGTTTGGATACTTCTAACAACGAAGCCTCCAAGACCTTATCCGTTGCGTTGACTAAATAGGCTGATTAAAATATTCCGTTAGGTATATGGGCATTTATCAATTGAAAAAATAGACTGCAACTATTTCATCACCATCATCTTGGTTGAATAAGATTCTTTTTGGTTAAACAAAGCCTTAACAACATATAACCCAGCTTTTAAATTGCCTACTGCAATATTTTTGAGAGATTCATCATTTGATTTGTCCGTCCGAAATTCCATCACTTTTATTCCGGAAGAGTTAAATAAACTCACAACTGTTTCTTCCTGTACCTGTTTGTTAAATTGTAAGGAAAAACTATCTCTTACAGGATTCGGGTAAACGGAAAGTGAATTATGACTCAAGGTTCCTAATCCGTTCATCCCTGGCATTTGGTTTGCGGCAGAATTTTGCTGAATTGCACCTGGATTAATTGAGTTGCCCTTGTTCGCGTGTGAACTGGCAATTGAATCACCCAAATTCTGAGAGATTAGCTCATCGCCAGAATTTATTTTAATATCTGTGATATCTCCGGATTTTACCTGAGCAGTAACCAAATTACTGTACGCGATTTCAGATCCATCGTATTTGATTGCGGTAACCCTGAAATTGTATGTTAGACCTATGGTAAGTCCGGAAATTACAGTAATGGTATCGTTGCTGCTGGTGGTAGTAGAATCAATTTTAACTACCGGATGATTGATCTCACTGGCATAGATCATATAACGAAGGAAAGAGGGATCCACGTTTTTCTTCCATGAAAGCGTAACGGAGTTGTTGTATGAAACAACATCCAGTCCAAATGGAGCAGTCTGAGGAATATTTGTTGTAGGAATGATCGTTGGAAGAATGGGTTGAAAAGGCACTATTGGTAAATAAAAGGATACCGTTTTATTGACGAGATTTTCTGATATTCCGCTGATGGGGCAATTAGTAATCTCAGCGGCCCACGACAGGGCACAGGGTATGGTGGAATCGGTAAAGGATGTTTTATTTGATGAGCCGGGAAATGGTAATCCGGAACTGTTGATTGTTCCATAAGTTGCTGGAGCAAGGCCTGTAGAGCTGGCGCAAACGGGATACATCCCCTGGTGACTCCCTGCGTTGATTCCAATACCGGTAGAGCTGATAAAGTTGCCGTCCACATGGTAAATTACCATACCATGACCGGGAATATATTTGTCGAAATTCTGCTTTTGTCTGTTCTCACAAAGGAAGAATTCATTGGAGGTATTCGTTTTAATGATGTAGAAGCTGTTACCCTGTTTCTCGGCATCGTTCAGCGTTACACTGGTCCCGGGGGTGAATGTTTTTGCAGTTGCCCAACCGAAAACAAAAATTTTGGTGTAGGGGTTATGGTGTGCCGGAGTAGCTCCATTGTTGTTCCAGGAACCCTTACCCATTATATCCCAATAACCCGTACCTTCATTCAAACCACCAGCTGCAAAGTCGGTATCATAAAAGTCAGAAGCTCCAAGTACATGTCCAAACTCATGACAAATTACTCCAATGCGTGTTATTCCTGTACCACTTAATCCTCTTAACTCGGAGGAGCAGGCATAATTGCTGATGATCTTGCCGTCCAAAACTAAAGAAGGAATACCCGAATTGTGGGCCCAGATGTTATCTGAAGCAGCTCCGGCTTCTTCACCAAAACCGGCATGAATGATATAGAGTCCATCGACAGTTCCGTCATTATCATTGTCAAAATCGGAATAATTTACTGAAGGATCAGCCAGCGTTACTGCCTCATTCACTAACGCCTGAGTGTTTGCATCCTGTCCATTCGCATCATTTGCACCGTAATAAGCCATGTTGTGTGCGGCAGTGAAAGGACCGGCGACAGTTACCGAAATGTTAAGCTGGTTGTAGGAGTTTTCTTTATAATAATCATAAACACTGCCACTGGCACCATCTGCTGAGTAACCTGCCTGATTGAACAGGTTCTCAAAATCTTCTTTTGTTTTAGTGAAAGCCAGGTCAGTATATCCAATCAGGATACAAATAAATTTTTTTGTACCGGAAATTGAAGCGGATTTCAGCCTGTTCTTCTGAACCATATGGTTAATACTCTTCATCATACCAACCTGATTTCTTGAAAAAGTAAGACCTTTTGGTGTATTTCTCAGTATTTGAATATCAGAAATGCCTCTTTCATTTTCATTCTTTGCCTGAAGTCCTGAAGGTACCATATCCATGGTGGAACTCATCCTGGCGTATTCGAAAATACCTTTTTTGTTACGCATGATTGAATATCCATCGGCAGTTTGAGCCCATTTCATATTTTCATCTCCTTTTGGGATGATTGTAATCTTTGTACCGTCGGACTGAATGATTTCAATTGGTAAAGGATTTGCTGAAACTCCTGAGGCTGTATGATTCCAGCCAACCATCACAATAATGATCAATAACGTCTGTAAGAATTTTTCCGTTTTATTTGAAGTAGACAACCAATTGATTTTTGCTTTCATTATTTCTCTTTTCAAGAATCTTAATGCAAGCAAAAATAGGCTGGCCGTTCTCCGCGGATTATAGGGAAAATGGAGTTAAGTGCTTCGTTAAAAGCTGATTATGATGTAGGGAAAAGGGCGCAATGAGGTTCGTGAAATACTGACTGAAGTGTAGGAGGAATTCCTACATCAGTTGCAAAAAGGGTTGATACGGAGCTTAACCTTTCACAGGTGTCAGCCCTAATTCCCTGCCTTTTACCATCATGTAATGGTGGGCTTCTTCGTAGTTGTTGTGAATTTCGCCTTCCAGAATGGCTTCCTTAATGGCCATCTTGATGATGCCGATTTCCTTGCAGGGCTGCAAGCCAAAGGTCTCCATGATCAGCTCTCCTGTGACTGGCGGTTGAAAATTGCGAACGGCATCCTTCTCCTCGATCTCTTTTAATTTATCTCTTACCAGTTGAAAGTTAGAAAGATAGCGTGCCACCTTTTCTTCGTTTTTGGAAGTAATATCTGCCTCGCAGAGGGTCATCAGATCATCGATATCATCGCCAGCATCGAAAAGCAGACGCCTGACGGCCGAGTCTGTCACCTCTTCTTCCGAAAGAACAATCGGCCGCATATGAAGTAGAACCATCTTTTGTACGAATTTCATCTTCTCATTGAGTGGAAGCCTTAGCCGGTCGAAAAGCCTAGGTACCATCTTCTCCCCGACAAAATTGTGACCATGGAAAGTCCAGCCCTGAGCCGGGTAGAACTTCTTCGTGGCGGGTTTGGCAACATCATGCAAAAGGGCCGACCATCTGAGCCATAGGTTATTGGTGTTGACACTGATACGATCCAAAACCTCGAGGGTATGGTAAAAATTGTCCTTGTGATAGATACCGTGAACATTTTCCCTTCCTTTCAGATTCTGAATCTCGGGAAGTATGATCTTCAGCAATCCGCACATTTCCAATAATTTAAAGCCAATGGAAGGTTTGTCTGACAGAATTATTTTGTTGAGCTCTTCCGTAATCCGTTCTCTGGAGACAATATTGATCCGTTCTGCCTGAGTAGAGATGGCCGCAAACGTTTCATCTTCTATCCTGAAGCCGAGTTGCGCCGCAAAGCGGATGGCACGCATCATGCGCAACGGATCGTCGGAGAAAGTAATATGAGGATCCAGCGGAGTCCTGATTAGTTTGCTTTCCAGGTCTTCCATGCCATTGAAAGGATCCGAAACTTCTCCAAATCGCTCCTTGTTCAGGCAGATCGCCAGTGTGTTGATGGTGAAATCCCGCCTGTTCTGATCATCGACGAGGGTGCCTCCTTCAACAACCGGTTTCCGGCTGTCTGAACTGTAGGACTCTTTCCGGGTACCTACAAACTCATAATCGATATCATTGTCCCGAAACATGGCCGTTCCGAAATTTTTGAAGACTGTTACCTTCAATTTAGGATGTATGGCATAGGCAACTTTCCTGGCAAGGGCAATACCGCTTCCAACCGTAACGATATCAATATCATAATGATCACGAATTCTGTACATTAACAGATCCCTCACGAAACCACCAATCACATAAGTCTCTAACCCTTCCGCATCCGAAATAGAGCCAATCAAAGCAAATGCGGGGTTTTTGAGGTAGTCTTTTAAATTGAGAGTTTCGGACATTGAAAATCAGTTAATGCAATAATTATAGCAAATGGCAGACGGATTCCAGTTTCATTCCCCTCGAACCTTTAATAAGGATCAGGTATCCGGCCAAAGGTGATTTACCAAGAAACTCCTCCAGGGCAGCAGCGCTTGGGAAATGAAGAAATTCAGGAGGTAGTTGACAACCGGAATAACGGGGTCCCACGAGGATTACCAGATCAACATTCATGGTAATTATAAAGTCTACGATCTTTTGATGTTCTTCCTGGGATACTTCTCCCAGTTCAAGCATATCCCCGAGTAGAACGGCCTTCTTCGGGGCTTCAAGCAGCGTGAAATTCTCCAATGCCGCGCGGGTACTGCTTGGATTGGCATTGTAGGCATCCATCAGCAGGCGGTTGTATTGCTTCTCCACCAACTGCGAACGATTATTGTCCGGCTGGTATTCACCGATTGCAGTGGCAATTTCCAAAGGATCGATGCCGAAATACTGACCAACAGCGGCGGCTGCCAGGACATTTTCCAGGTTGTAAGCACCAACCAGTCTGGTTTTTAGGTATATCCACCCTTTGGGAAACAGTACTTTGAGAACCAGGAAAGGATTGACAGAAACAGTCTCTCCCTGAAGACCACTTGGATCAGGAATCGTCGTATACCCAACAGTCTTTACCTGACCTATTCTTTCGGTTAAATAATTATTAGCGAGGTTGATAAAAATGGTTCCGTTGTTTTTACCGAGAAATCGGTAGAGCTCAGTCTTCGTTTGAAGGACCCCCTCGAAAGATCCGAAACCCTCCAAATGCGCCCTTCCAACATTCGTGATCAGCCCATAATCGGGTAGGGCAATATTGCACAGTAAATCAATCTCACCAGGATGATTGGCCCCCATTTCTATTACAGCCATCTGTGTATCAGGCTTAAGAGTAAGCAGCGTGAGTGGTACCCCGATATGATTATTGAGATTTCCCCTTGTATAGACCAGGTTGAATTTTCTTGAAAGTACTTCAGCGATCAACTCCTTGGTGGTAGTTTTTCCATTGGTTCCAGTGATGGCCAGCACAGGGATACCAAGCAATTGCCTGTGATGCCTGGCCAGGTTCTGCAGAGTTTCCAATACATCCCTTACCAGGATAATCCTTTCATCAACAACAAATTCCTCCTCATCCACAATGGCATATGATGCCCCCATTTCTAAAGCTTTAAGCGCAAAAATATTGCCATTGAAGTTCTCCCCCTTCAAGGCAAAAAATATCGAACCCAGCTCAATTTTCCGACTATCGGTCGAAATCAGCGGATGGTTCAGGTAGATCTGGTAGAGTGATGCAATGTTCATAAGAAGGGTAAAAAAAACCTCATCCGGAGATGAGGTTTTCGAGATTATTTTGGTTCGGAATCTCCCAGTTTCGTCATGGCACAACGGAAGCCTATGTCGTTGGCAGATTTCCTCTCATCGAGGTATCTTCGTGTCCCCGGACTCAGCCAATAAGGCCGGTCTTTCCAGCTGCCACCCTTGTAAACCCTCGTATGGTCTGTAATTCTTGGCGAATAATTATCTTTTGCGGTCACGTACATAGCGTTGGAACCGGATCCGCCTTTAATAGAGTCCTCTTTGTTTTTCCAAAGGGCCTCATCCAGATTGGACTGGTAATCCCCGTCCCTGAAATTGGCAAAGTTTGCTGCCGTATCTTTAGCCATTTCCCCAAGACCGTTCCGGAATAAATTTCCGCTCGCATCCTTTTTATAGTTAGTATAAACGCTACCGCGAAGTGGTTGAAATTCATTGAATTCCTGGAAAGAGGTTGGCCTGTATACATCCTGAACCCACTCGTTGACATTTCCGGCCATGCAATAAAGACCCAGATCATTTGGGTCAAAAGATTTTACGGGGGCAGTGATCTCATAACCGTCATTCAATGCTCCCGCTACACCCATATAGTCGCCTCGTCCCCTGACACTGTTTGCCTTAAAAACACCGAGCGATTTTTTATTCGTGGAGCGGATGTGACTGCCATTCCATGGATAGATTCGACGATCAGTGACCACTTCTTCATCCGTATTGCCGATTAGGGCGACTGCTGCGTATTCCCATTCTGCTTCGGTGGGAAGACGATAACGGGGCAGCACAATGCCATCAGACATGCTGGTCCTTCTGGTTTCCCCCTTCTTACTAAGGTTCTTTATCGGCTTCTTCCCGTCGGTTCCTTTGTATAATCCATTCAGATAGCTATCGGTATTGAAGTTTTCCTGACCACTCTGTTTGGTGTCTTCCGCAAGGATTCGGTTGTTGATTAAAATGCGTTCGTTCACCCTGTCGGTCCGCCATTTACAGAAATTGCTTGCCTGAATCCAGCTTACCCCAACTACCGGATATTCTGAATAAGCTGCATGTCGCAAGTAGTTTTCAAGGTAGGGTTCGTTGTAGGCAAGCTCGTTTCTCCACACTAAGGTGTCGGGCAATGCTTCCTTGTATACTTCTGGATTATTTGGAAATGTTCTTTGAGTCCAGTATAAATACTCCCTCCAGTCGACATTTCGTACCTCTGTTTCATCCATAAAGAAGGAAGCAACAGTTACACGGCGATTCACATTGTTGTTGTCAAAAATCACATCCTGATCAGCACGACCCATGAGGAAAGTGCCACCCTGAACAAAAACCAGTCCGGGACCAGCTGATTGTGAATAATTTGCATTGTATTCAAATCCTCCGTTGTTGGGATTGTTGTATTCCCACCCTGTAGCGGATGAGGTGCTTTTTTTCGTCAGAAGTTTACTGCAAGACACAGTTAACAGGCTGACAGATAATAATATAACCGTATAAAATTTCATATTAATATTGAAATTAAATCCTTGAAAAAAATACCTGCCCCGTCGTTTTATTAAAATTGGGCGCGGAAAAGATCAAATTCATGCTTCTGCTACAAATATATTGCAAAATATTGAAAAGTAAATCCATTTTTTTTCATTGAACTACACTATCAACCCTGATTTTTTTAAATTTGTTCAAGTCTGATGGAAAAACAAACAGATTCCGGTCAATATTTTGTCATTTTCTTGCATTTTCTTGCAGTTTCATCCTGGAATAAGCTATAGATTATTATGTTCAAACGGTTCTTATTTAAGTTGTTACTGCTTCTGGCTTTCTCTCCGGCAATGGGCGTAAGCGGGACGATGCCTTTGGTCAAGAATTCTTTGTTTGCAACAGGCCAATGGATAAAAATTGAGACATCCTCCCCGGGATTACATAAAATAAATTTTTCCTGGCTGAGAAATATTGGATTTTCTCATCCCGAAAATGTCAGAATTTATGGGAGCAGGAATGAAAGGATCTCCTTATCCAATATTATTTCTGATGATAACGCCCCTGTTCAGATTCCTGCCATGAAGATAGTCGGTAGCGGGGGCAACGATTTTTTGCTTTTTTATGTCCAGGGACCCATCAAATGGGTTTTCGATCCAATCGTCGGACAATACAGACCTGTCGTCAATCAAGCGGCAAGAGGCAAATCCTGGTATTTCCTGACTGAAAATTCAGGAGTAGAAGCTGCATTTCCCCAGAGGACGCAAACAAATGTCAATCCGGATGTAAAAGTCACTGAATATGACGATCTGGCGCTGTGGGGAGATGAGAATATTAACCTGCTCGAATCCGGAACCAGGTGGTTCTCAGACCAGATGAGTGGTGGCAACCAGCTGAACAGGATTTTTCAATTTCAGGACAGGTTTCCACAGGATCCGGTCCAGCTCAATGTCTATGCAGTGGGAAGGAGCATTGCATCCACCACGATGGATGTGGCGGTGAATGGAAATTTGTCCGGCAATCTTCATTTTTACCCAATTGTCCCAGCTCCGGAGAGGGATTTTGCTTCCCCGGATTCTGTCAGAATAGTTCGAATCCAAACGGGAGAGGATGTCAGCGTCAACCTGAAATTCAATGGCTCCTCCGGTGATTTATGTTGGTTCGATTATGCGACCGTACAAGTCAGGAGGACCCTTTTTTACAGGGGAAAGCCCCTGGTTTTTCGCGATAGCCGAAATCCTGGTAAGTATGCTGAATATCAAATTAATGGTGTAATCACCGGATTGCAGTTGTGGGATATTACCAATCCTTTGCAGCCTGCACAGATGACTTTTCAGAGTGTGGGCAGTACCCTGATTTTTCGGGCCTCGTCTGACCCCTCCCGTCGATATATTCTATTCGATCCTACCGCACAGTACCCTGAATTCACTGTCACGGAAGAGGTGAAGAACACAGATCTGCTACACCTGGAAGTTCCGGCCCTGCTAATCTTAACCCCTTCTGCATTTCTCAGTCAAGCAAACCGACTGGCAGATTTTCACCGTTCTTTCGATGGGATGGCCGCAAACGTGGCGACTGTAGAAACCATCTTCAATGAATTTTCGGGCGGATATCCGGACGTCGCAGCACTGCGTAATTTTGTTAGGTACCTCTATAATCAAAAGTCCGGGACCAATGTCTCCGGACTGAAATACCTGCTCTTGTTTGGCAAGGGAACCTTTGATATGGTGCACGATACAAATGAAAATAATCCGAACCTGATCCCGTCTTTCCAATCGGAAAATTCTCTGAATGGGATCAATTCCTATGTGTCCGACGATTATTTTGGCCTATTTGGATCAGAGATGGGTGATCCCAGCGGTAATATCGATCTTGGCATTGGTAGGATTCCGGTAGCCACAATTGCCGAAGCGACCGCTGCTGTTGACAAAATTTTCCATTACCATGATACCCGTTCTCTGGGAGAGTGGCGCAATAACATCACCTTCATCGGCGATGATGAGGACAACAACATCCATGTAAATGATTCTGAAAAATTAGCTACTAGTGTCAACAAGGATCATCCCGAGTACAAGACATCAAAAATCTACCTCGACGCTTTCCCCCAGGTGATGACCCCGGAAGAGCGCTATCCGGATGTTAATGAGGCAATCCGTCGTTCGGTCCAGTCCGGCGACCTGATTGTCAACTATGTCGGTCATGCGAGTGAGGATGGCCTTGCACACGAGCGGGTGTTGACTATTAACGACATAGATTCATGGACCAACAAGGATAAGCTGCCTCTTTTCGTGACTGCCACCTGCGATTTCAGCAGATGGGACATGACGGTCAAAAGATCGGCAGGCGAGCACCTCTTTTTTAATCCTTCAGGAGGGGCTATTGCCTTACTTTCTGCGACGAGGCTGGTGTATTCGGCATCCAATTTTGATGTCAACAAGAGTTTCTTTAATCATGTTTTTGAAAAGGATGATCAAGGGAAGGCTTTGCGCCTGGGAGACCTGATCCGTCTGGTAAAGAATGAAAACAAAGGATCTGTGAATACCCTTAAGTTCTGCTTGCTTGGCGATCCCGCCTTGCGCCTTAACTATCCCGAATATGGTTGTAAGACATTGGAAATCAATAAACAGCCGATCAGTAATTTCAGCGGGATTGTTTCACCGCTGAGTCTCGTGACCGTGACCGGGGAGATACAGGATGCCAGGGGTGCACAAATGAACTCTTTCAGCGGGAGTATCACGGCTACCGTTTATGACCAGCCATCTGTCCGGAAAACCCTGGGTAACGCGGGTCTTGCACCTTTTACCTATGCTGTTCAGGATAACATATTGTTCAATGGCATCGTACCGGTAACCAAAGGCAGTTATTCGTTGACTTTTGTAGTTCCGAAAGATGTCGATTTTGGAAGGGAATCCGGGTTGATCCGTTATTATTTCACCAATGGATCGATGGATGGCAACGGATCCTATGCCAATATTTATTTTAACGGAACTGAAAATCTTGCCAGCACAGACAATAAGGGACCGGAGATTCGCCTTTTCCTCGAGAATGATCAATTCAGGGATGGAGGTACCGTCTCATCCAATCCCCTGCTGCTTGCCTACCTGATCGATGAAAGTGGTATCAATACTTCGGGCATCGGTATCGGCCACGACATTGTGATGGAGTTGGATGGTCAGTCCATGGATCCTATCATTCTCAATGATTTTTTTCAAACGGACCAGGGAACCTGGAAGTCGGGAACTTTAACTTATCCGATAGGTTTGCAATCTGACGGCATGCATACCTTAAAGTTGAAAGTATGGGATAATGCAAATAATTCTTCAACTTACAAGGTAGAATTTAATGTTAGTAAAGAATTGAAAATCAATAACCTGATAAGCTATCCTAACCCGTTCAGCGATCAGACCCGGTGGGTGATTACCCATAACCGCTATGGAGAGAAATTGGATGTCCATCTGGAAATCACGGATCTCATGGGGCGTAAAGTGTTCGAAATTAAGCAATCATCTGTCTCTGGGGGATATAAAATCGATGATTTATACTGGTTTCCTGGTAAGGAAACAGTGGATCCGGGCAATGGAATGTATATCTACCGGATCACCTTGAAAGTGATGGATGGAAGCAGCGCTTCAGGAGGCGGAATCTTGGTAAGGAAGAAATGAGTAACTTAGTAGCATAATATATATAGTATGGGTTTTCGCATTGGACTGGGTTATGACGTGCACCAGTTGGCAAAAGGAGAAGAACTGTGGCTCGGGGGGATTCAGATTCCTCACGAAAAGGGGACAGTTGCTCATTCAGACGGCGATGTGCTGTTGCATGCCATCTGTGATGCACTTCTTGGAGCAGCCGCATTGAGAGACATTGGATACCACTTTCCGGATACGGATGTGAAATATAAAAACATCGATAGTAAGAAATTGTTATCCGAAGTTTACCGGAAAGTTATGGAAAAAGGTTACAAATTAGGAAACCTGGATGCCACCATATCCGCACAGCAACCGCGGCTGAAGGATTGGATTCCATTCATGGAAAAGGTTATAGCAGAGATACTTGAGAGTTCGGTTGATCAGGTAAATATTAAGGCCACGACCACCGAAAAACTAGGTTTCGAGGGTAGGGAAGAAGGAATATCCGTTCAGGCTGTGGTTTTGATTGTTTCACCAGATTAACAAATCATTAAGTCGGGTTCATTCAATAATTTCTTCTGTAATTTCACATGAATATTTGATACAAATAGGAGGTTAAGTCTAATCTTTAATAACAAATAGTATGAGTAAAACAGCGTGGATCGTAATAGCAATAATTGCATTAGGAATCTTCTTTACCATTAGTTGGGGAATAAAAACTGGTAACAGCATGGTTGCCATGGAAGAAGGAGTTTCATCTTCGTGGTCTCAGGTCGAAAATGTCTACCAACGACGTGCAGATTTGATTCCAAACCTTGTCAGTACGGTCAAGGGATATGCCGCACATGAGAGCGAAACCCTTACGGCTGTTGTTGAAGCAAGGGCCAAGGCTACTTCAGTAACGGTCGATCCCACCAAACTAAATGCGGCCTCCATTCAGCAGTTCCAGCAGGCCCAGGGTGGATTATCTTCGGCCTTAGGCAGGTTGATGGTGGTCATTGAAAAATATCCCGACCTGAAAGCCAACGAAAACTTTCTGGCCCTGCAGGCTCAGCTGGAAGGTACCGAAAACCGAATCACTGTTGAAAGACAAAAATTCAATCAAGCCGCGCAGGCATTCAATACTTATATCAGGTTGTTCCCGCAAAGTATCATTGCCTCTATGAGGAACTTCGAGAAGAAAGCTTATTTCGAAGCCGAAAAGGGTTCAGAAAAGGCTCCAAAAGTAGATTTCTCCAAGTCTAAATAATTTAACCAACGTCGACAGATGAGTGCAATTAAATTTCTCTCCGGAGCGGAAGAGTCGCTGGTAGTTAAGGCGATCAAAGCGGCTGAGCACCTTACGAGTGGGGAGATTCGTGTTCACATAGAATCTGTCTGCAAGGGAGAAGTGCTGGACAGGACCGCCTGGCTTTTCAAATCGCTGAAGATGCATAAAACAGCACTCCGAAATGGCGTACTGATCTATCTGTCAACCACTGACAGGAAATTCGCCATCATCGGGGATGCCGGAATCAATGCTGTAGTCCCCGAAGGTTTTTGGAATGACGTGAAGGATTTGATGATCAGCAACTTCTCAAAAGGCAATATTTCCGATGGATTCGTTCTTGGCATTGCCATGGTTGGAGAGAAGCTGAAAGAATTCTTCCCTTACCAGGAAGATGATGTTAACGAGCTTCCCGACGAAATATCATACGGAAAATAGTGATGGAAAAAATGATGACCCGGCTGAAAAGCCCCAAATTGTATTTCTTAATTCTTCTTCTGCTCTTTTCAGCCGGACTTCGTGCTGCGGATGAGTTTCCCGCTCGTCCGGAGCCACCCCGGCTGGTCAACGATTTTGCAGGAGTGTTGTCTCCGGCTCAGTCCAGAGCGCTGGAGAATAAGCTGGATGCCTTTAACAGGCAAACTTCTACTCAAATAGCCATTGCCATTGTTAAGGATCTTTACGGCTATGAAAAGGGTGATTATTCCTTTAAATTAGCCGAAAAGTGGGGCATTGGTCAAAAAGGAAAGAACAATGGAATCCTTGTTTTGGTGAAGCCAAAAACGGATGGTGGGAAAGGTGAGGTATTTATTGCCGTTGGTTACGGACTGGAAGGCGCTGTGCCAGATATCACCGCAAGAAAAACCATTATCTCCAACGAGATTTTACCCAATTTCAAACAAAATGATTATTACACCGGGCTGGATAGGGCTACTACGGTACTCATGAAACTGACGGCAGGTGAATTCACAGCTGATCAGTACGATAAACAAGGTTCCAAACCCTCCGGCGTACCCGGTTTTGTCATCCTGCTGCTGATTTTTGGCGTTTTCATGCTCTTTAACCGAAACCGTTACCGTACCATGGGTGCTGATGGAGGTGGTGGAAGTATTTTGGGGACACTGTGGATGCTAAGTATGTTCGGCGGGAACAGAGGAGGCGGCTCCTGGGGCGATTTCTCCGGCGGAGGTGGCTCAGGTGGCGGCGACTTCGGAGGCTTTGGCGGAGGCAGCTTCGGCGGAGGCGGTGCTGGAGGTGAATGGTGAAGCAAAACTATTAGATACTAAAAATGCCCCTGGAGAGGGGCATTTTTAGTATCTAATAGTTATTGGAATCAATTTTCTTCTTCCGCCTGTGGAGTAGCAATATCCTTGTCTACCAGGATTCTACCACAATATTCACAAACGATGATTTTCTTGCGGGAAGCGATGTCCAGCTGCCGCTGTGGCGGGATTTTGTTGAAGCAACCTCCGCAGGCATCGCGTTGTACGGTCACAACTGAGAGCCCGTTGCGCGCATTCTTCCTGATCTTGTTGAAAGCAGTCAAGAGTCGATCTTCAATCATAGTGGCAATCTTGGTCGTCTTGGCCTTGAGGAGTTCTTCCTCTACTGCCGTCTCGGCCGTGATTTCTTCCAACTCCTTCTTCTTGCGAATCAGGTCCTCTTCACGCTCTTTCAGCAACGAATTGGAGGCGTCAAGTAACTCACCTTTTGCCTTTACATCTACTGAATATTCCTTGATCCTCTTTTCTGCCAGTTCGATTTCAAGCGTCTGAAACTCCATTTCCTTTGAAATTGAATCAAATTCACGGTTGTTCCGAACATTGTCGTGCTGCTCTTTATATCTGTCAATTTTAGTCTTGGAATCCTTGATTTCCAGCTTCTTATTCGCAACCGCAGTGTTGAGGTCCTTGATTTCATCCTGCAGATTGGAGAGTCTTGTCTTCAATCCAACGATCTCATCTTCGAGATCCTGAACCTCCAATGGCAACTCACCGCGAAGTGTATTGATTTTATCGATCTCTGAAACAACAGTTTGCAGTTCGTAGAGCATTTTTAGCTTTTCCTGAACCGGGACCTCTTTGCCTTCGGTTGTTTTGTTTATTTCTAACGACATATCCTGAAAATTATTGTTATACTTTAGCTTCAAAGGTAAAAAACAGGATTGCTTTTTACATCCGATAAACGGAGTGCAAATGTAGGGAATTTTTTTAAAACTATCTCTTTTAAAACCTCTTTAGTAAATTGTTCGCTCTCATAATGGCCAATGTCAGCCAGAACAATCTTTTTATCCGCGTCAAAAAAATCGTGGTACTTTAAATCTGCAGAAATAAACAAGTCCGCACCTTCAGCGATAGCCTTGGAAATCAGGAAGCTGCCTGATCCTCCACAGACCGCAATACGGGAAATTTTCCTGTTAAGCAGGGCTGTATGCCGGATCATTTGGCATCCGAAAATCTGCCTGACAGATTCGAGCAGATGGATCTCGTCTGCAGGCTCTTTCAGTTCTCCAATCATCCCCGCGCCAACAACAGCATAATCGTTCTCAAGCGGAATCAGATCGTAGGCTACTTCTTCATAAGGGTGGGCTGCAACAAGGGCTGAAATAACAACCGGAACCAGGTGGCGCGGAACAATCGTTTCGAACCTGACCTCCTTCTCCGTGTGCAGCTCCCCTTGACGTCCGACAAAAGGATTGCTCTCCTCATTACCCCTGAACGTGCCGTACCCGGAAGCCCCAAAACTACATTGGTCGTAGTTTCCAATCACACCAGCGCCAGCCGAAAAAAGGGCAGAACGCACAGGTTCCACCTGATCCTCAGGAATAAAAGTGACTAATTTTAATAATTGGTTTTTCACAGGGGCAAGAATGCGACAGTTGCTTAGTCCGATCTTATTGCATATCATGGAGTTAACACCTCCAGTAATGCTGTCGAGGTTGGTATGTGCCGCATAAATGGCGATGTTGTTCTGAATTGCCTTAATCAGGCATCTTTCCACCTCGTTGCTTCCGGTGATTCGTTTTAATCCCTTGAAAATTAGTGGGTGATGACTGATAATGAGCTCACAGCCACTCGCAATAGCTTCTTCCACCACCTCTTCTGTCACATCCAGGGTAATCAATGCTGAGGAAATCTCCCGTGATTTTTCCCCGACAATTAGTCCGGCATTGTCGTAGGATTCCTGGTAATGAACAGGTGCAACGGTTTCGAGATGTTGGATAATATTTTGGAGGAGCATGGGGTTCAAATTGTATTACAAAATCTCTTTGATCTCGATCAGGTAAGTCTTGATTTCCTGAAGCTTCTGAACAATTTCGTAGTTGTGCGCCACCTCATCCTTGTTTTCCTTGATCTTAACTTTAGCGCCTTTCAGCGTCAATCCTCTTTCTTTTACCAGGTGATTGATCACAGCAATCTGGTCGATATCGTCCTGGGTATAGAATCGATTGCCTTTCTTGTTTTTGAAGGGCTTGATGGTGTCAAACTCTTTTTCCCAGAAACGCAAAGCGGAAGGGGCGAGGTTGAATTTTTCAGCCACTTCGCCGATCGAAAAGTATAGCTTTTCAGATTTAGGTGCTTTAAAACCCATGGTTGTAATTTTTTTAGTTTAATCGAAACTTTGTCCCATGTTGGTGGAGATAGAGATCATCTTCTCATATTCAGCAGGATTAAGATCCTGGAAGTAGTAATTTTGTGGATTCACTTTTTGTCCGTTTTTCATCACCTCATAATGAAGGTGCGGGCCGACAGAGGCTCCCGAACTGCCAACGAATCCTATGACGTCACCTCTGTTGACGGTCTGTCCAACTTTTACATTGGTACGCGAAAGGTGACCATAGAGCGTCTCATAGCCATACCCGTGGTCGATCAGGATGATATTCCCGTAACCGGCATTCCGACCGACCTCTTTCACAATTCCATTACCGGTGGCAAAAACTTTGGTCCCGGTAGGAGCCGTGAAGTCCATTCCGTAGTGAAATCTGGGTATGCGGTAGATCGGATGCATCCGCATTCCCCATCCGGAAGCGGTCATCTTTAAATTTTTATTCGAAACAGGCTGAATGGAGGGGATGCTGGCAAGCATTTTTTCCTTGCCCATAACCATTTTCACGACTTCATCGTACGATTTGGACTGGATATAAACCTGTTTGGAAAGAACATCCAGTCGGGTCGCGACGGAGGTAATGAGTTCGGAATTGTCCATACTCTCCAGTTTTGTATAACGGTTGGCTCCACCGAAACCTGCCATCCTTACGGTAGAAGGAATGGGGTTTGCCTCGAAGATGACCCTGTAGATGTTGTCGTCCCTCATCTGAATGTCTTCCAATGCTTTGGAAATCTTCTCAATATCCTTGTTCATTAGGTTAAATTGGGAGAGCAGTTGTTGGTTTTCCCTTTTTAGCCTTTTGGTGACCGGGGTCTCGAAAAATTGTAGAAAGATGAAGAAGAAAATAATACCCGACACAATTCCAGTCGACAGATAACCTAATACTCTCTTAATTAAGGTCCGAACATTGCGTTCGATCTTGTCAAAACTTAAGGTATCAGGATTGAATCTATAATTGGTAATGCCCATTCTAAATGATTTATTTTGAACAGAGGTAGGCCAAAATTAATGAAATAATCTAATTTTGCAACGGTTTTCACCGCCTCAGGTGTGTCGAGAGCGGGCATTATATCTTTTTAACATTACTAGATTATGGATTCAAAACAGATTCGCGAAGCTTTCCTGGACTTTTTCGCCTCTAAGTCTCACCAGATTGTACCTTCTGCACCCATGGTGATAAAAAATGACCCAACCCTGATGTTCACCAATGCAGGAATGAATCAGTTTAAGGATATTTTCCTTGGGAATGCTCCTGTAAAGAGTCCGCGGATTGCCGACACACAGAAGTGTCTTCGTGTTTCAGGAAAGCACAATGACCTGGAAGAGGTGGGTCACGACACTTATCATCATACCATGTTTGAGATGTTGGGAAACTGGTCTTTTGGTGATTATTTTAAGAAAGAAGCCATCGATTGGGCCTGGGAGTTACTGGTCGATCGATTAAATATCCCTACCGACAGGTTGTATGCAACTGTCTTCGAAGGGGACAAAAAAGATGGTGTTCCTGTTGATTCAGAGGCACTTGAGTTGTGGAAACAATATCTTCCAGACGACCGCATCCTCTTTGGAAACAAGAAGGATAATTTTTGGGAAATGGGCGACAGCGGACCTTGCGGTCCCTGTTCCGAGATCCATGTAGACATAAGGAACGAGGATGAGAGATCCAGGATCCCCGGAAGGGACATGGTGAACCAGAGCCATCCTCAGGTGATAGAGATATGGAACCTCGTATTCATTCAGTTTAACAGGAAAGCCAATGGTCAGCTGGAGGAATTGCCGGCCAGGCATGTTGATACGGGTATGGGTTTCGAACGCCTTTGCATGGTGCTGCAGCAGAAACAGTCTAATTACGATACCGATGTTTTTCAACCCATCATTACTGAGATCGGTCATCTGGCAGGGAAGAGATACGGTGAAAATGAGAAATCAGATATCGCCATGCGCGTAATTGCGGACCATCTGCGTGCCATTGCATTTGCCATTACTGACGGGCAACTTCCTTCCAATAACAAGGCGGGCTATGTAATTCGCCGAATCCTGCGTCGCGCTGTTCGTTATGGATATACTTTCCTGGGTTTCAGACGACCTTTCATGCATCAGCTCATCAATGTGCTGGCGGATCAGATGGGTACTGCTTTTCCGGAACTAAACAAGCAACGTGACCTGGTTATCAAGGTGATTCGCGAAGAGGAAGACTCTTTTCTTCGTACCCTGGAAACCGGTATCCGTATGTTGGAAAATATCATGGACGGAGCGCGGAAGAAAAACATTACTGAAATTAGCGGAACAGTAGCTTTCGAACTGTATGATACTTATGGATTTCCGCTTGATCTGACGGAACTGATTCTTCGTGAGGAGAATTTTACTGTCAACAGGGAGGAATTTGAAATTTCGATGGAGGAGCAAAAAAGCCGCTCCAGAAATGCGACACAGCTTGAAACGGGCGACTGGATAGAGGTGCGTCCTTGCATCGAAAGTGAATTTGTGGGTTATGACTCCAAAATAAGCGAGTTGAAAATTTGCCGCTACCGGAAAGTGAAGGACAAGAAAGGTGAATTTTTTCAACTGGTCTTCGACACTACCCCATTTTATGCCGAATCGGGCGGGCAGATCGGGGATACAGGATGGATCGAAGCCGATGGATCGAAAGTGTCAATTTTCGATACCATCAAAGAAAATGGTTTGACGGTGCATCTTTCGAAAACCTTGCCAGTTGATCCTTCTGCCACTTTTACCGGTTACGTAAATACTGGGAAACAGCTTTTGACCGCGAACAATCACACTGCCACGCACCTGCTGGATCATGCGCTCAGGGAAATTCTTGGGACCCATATTGAGCAAAAGGGTTCATTGGTTACGCCTGATTCACTGAGATTTGACTTTGCTCATTTTCAAAAAGTTTCTGAGGAGGAGCTCGAGAAAGTGGAGAAAAGGGTCAATCAACTGATAAGGATGAACGCCGTGCGGGACGAGAGAAGGGAAGTCCCAATGTCAGAAGCAGCAGAAATGGGTGCCATTGCCTTGTTCGGCGAGAAGTATGGCGACCAGGTCAGGGTAATCAAATTTGGTGATTCTATTGAATTATGTGGAGGCATTCATGTGGGGGCGACGGGTGAAATAGGTCAGTTCGTTATCATCTCGGAGGGATCCATCTCTGCGGGAATAAGAAGAATTGAAGCTATTACCGCCGAAAAGGCGGAAGAATTTCTACGAAATAAAGCTAAGATAACCAAGGAGATAGCTGCAATATTAAATAATCCTTCAGATTTGAAGGCTGCTGTTGAGGCCTTGCAACAGAAGGTAAGTACACTAAACAACCAGATTGAAGCCTTCAAGAAAGAGGCAGCTTCAGGATTGAAAAAAGAACTGCATGCCCAGGTCATTCATGGGAATGGAGTAAATATTCTGGTAAGTAAACTGCCTGTTGATGATGCAGGCATTATCAAAGACCTGGCTTTTCAGATGAAGGGTGAGGTGGAGAATCTTTTTCTGGTTTTTGCGGCAGAGATTGAAGGCAAGGCATCCGTTCATGTCATGATTTCTGACCAGCTGGTCAAAGAAAAAGGTCTTCACGCGGGAAATATTGTCAGGGAACTGGCTAAGCTGGTAGATGGTGGCGGAGGTGGTCAGCCGTTTTATGCAAGTGCCGGCGGCAAGAATCCGGATGGGATACCAGCAGTTTTAGCTTTGGCAAAAGAAATTGCGGGAAAAGTCTAAAAGGCTTTACCCGCAATTTTGTGGATCCCGCTCAGGGAGCGGTAATGATCACTCTTAATTTTTGAGTGGACGCTTAGACGCCGCTATTTTTCATTTATTTCAATGATATAGGTTGCTTCGAAGGTGGCTCCCCCAGCAAGTTCAATAAGGCCTTCCTTGGTTTTAAATTCATGATCGGTATCCCATCGATCGGCATAACCTATCCAAGGCTCGATACAGACAAAATCCCCATTCGTCTTGGCCCAGATTCCCATCTGTGGAAATCCTTCGAATGAAACAGAAAGTGATTGAGTAGATTTCTTACTCATTAAGGTAATTTTCCTGGATTTCAGGTCCTTGAAGATCAGTGCGTCCCTGCTGAACAGATCGTGGGTCAACGGCAGGATCTTAGAGTTATTAAAAATAGGAAGGGTTTGGTCTGAGAGTCCGCCGTTTTCATGCGACAGCCAGGTGGAAGAATTTTCGGCGGTTTCAAACTCCAGATAATAGTCGTCATATTGTTCGTCGGCATGAATCGGGCATCTGAAGGCCGGATGTGCACCCATCGAAAAATACATATTCGAATTTCCTTTATTGGCAACAGTGTGAATGACCTTGATTTTGTTGCCATCCAGCTTGAAACAGATACTGAATTCAAAATCAAAAGGATAGACCTTAAGCGTTTCCTTGCTGGTCTGGATTCCAAAGGTCAGCGAGTCGGCCGTGATACCGGTGAGCAGTAACAAGGGATTGTCCCGGATGAAACCATGCCTTGGAAGAGTGTATTTTTCACCTTCCCAGAGGTAGTATCCGTCAAGCAACGGACCAACAATTGGAAATAGCACTGGTGCTGTACTGGGCCAGATAGATGGGGTGAAATCCCACATGTATTCGATGCCGCTTTTCAACGATTTAATGGATCCAAGTTCGGCTCCGGGCTGGCGGACCGCAATTTCAAGTTCTGAATTTCTAGCGTAGTGTATCATATTTATTTTTTGACATTCTCCACGAAGTTATGAAATCCTTTCCGGTCTACCTCACCGGCTTCGGAATAATTTAGCACATTTTCACGTTTTGCGATCCGGCAGAAGTCAGCATAAGTGCCGTCTTGCCTGGCAAGGACAGGTGTCCTTCTGCATTTGAGATAAAGAATTGGCAGCGAGCACATTTCCACCCTCTGAAGAATCTCCTGATTGTCTGCAACCCGTGCCGCTTCCTTGAAAAGCTCGCAGGATTGCCGCACAAATTCGTCTGAAAAGATCAGGTCTCCCGGAGTCAATCCCAGGTGAATATGTGTCTGCGGGGTAATCCGGTTGTGCAGCAGATCGAAATATTGCCTGACGAACTTTCCGGCGCGTCCATAAAATCCGACCATGAAATCGTTGATAACATCCTCCGTATTGCACTCAGGATTCCACAAAAGTTTGGAAATAAGATAGGCCCGAAGCTCGGAAAATTCGCCGCCACGACTCTGATAGGCTGCCTGTTCCATGATTCCAATGGCATGGTTGTCCCTGAACGACTGTATGTTAGACTGCAGTACCCTGAAGTTTGGATAAGGCATCACATAGTGCCCGAAGTTGACGACATAGTCCCAGATGTACATGTGGGGCGCAATGGCCGACCAACCCCTGAGGTCGTCGAGGAAGGACTTATTCTCCGGACAAGACTTAAAATCATGCGCGAAGCAGCATTCGATGCTGCAGAGTCGAACCACGACATTGTGACGAGGGGTAATATTAATGGGTGGAGTCCGGGTGTACTGGTAAGCAAGCGTACCTACGAATTTATCCGGAAATTCTTTTTCGACAGCTTCGGCAACCTGGTTGACAAACCAGATGATGAGGCCGGATTCTCCGCCTTTCCCTTTTACAATCGCTTGACATTTATCACATTGGCAGGGGTTGTACCAATCATTCTGGGATACGTCGTAGATCAGGTATTCCGGACTTTCACGCATCTTTTTCTTGATTCTTTCGGTGATGATGCTTAAAACATCGGGATTAGTTAGGCAGAGCTGCGCCCTTTCGAATATTCGCTTACCATCGATCAGACTGTAATATTCAGGATGTTTTTTGTAGAATTCAGCCGGCGGCATCAACGGAAAAAAAGTGTGAACCGACCAGTAGCTCTCCACTCCACCTGGCTGTTGGCGGTAGCCCATGGTTCCATTCATCTTGTTGCGGGTGGCCCATGTCGGATCAAAAGCTTCGAAATAAAAGTCATTCCGAACCCTGATACCTGGTTTTTCAGCATGGTCGAACCAGACGAATTTCAGTTCATCACGCCTGGGAACAACTGTTACCGCAGGAGTGTACCACCGGCATCCGAGCTCTTTTTCCAGGAAGTCGAAGACGCCATACATCGTGCCGCGTTGTTTTCCGCCGGTAAGGAAAATATTGGGTCCGACATTGTAGTAGTGAAATGACTCTTCGCTGACTGCCGAATGATTACTAGCCGCGCGGATCTCTGTCTCACCAATTACAATTTGAGGTCCGGCAAAGTTTGGATCGAAGGTTACAAGTGGCAATTCGATCCCGCTAATTTCCTTCAACCAATGCTGCAATTCTTTTGCACTCCATTTTTCTGATTCGGAAGCGCTGGCAGACAAGGATATACGATAATCAGATTTTCCACCTGAGAAGAGTGTATACTCCCGGCGCTTCCCAGCGGTAAACTCTACTTTGTGATGCAGGATTGATCCGGATTTTAACTCAACCGTTAAATTTGCAAGGTATGGTTGATAGTTGGAAGAGTTGATATTCAGTACACCACAGAAATGGTTCGTCCTGGTTTCTGAAAGAATTGACTTACCATGAATGTCGGTCAGGACAATATCCAGTTTTTGTATCAAGTTATCAATCAATTCATTAGAATAAGAAGAGGCGACTCTTGACACACCAGCAGGATCGGTAGTAACCTTAAAAAGATCACCTCTTTCCAAAGCATCCACGGACGAAAAAGGGAGAAACCTCAGGCAGAATCCCCATTTGTTGCCTTGTTGCTCTACTTTTAACAGAAGCGTGTTCTTACCCTTTTTCAGAAGGACAGGAATCAGGTCGCCGTCAACCTTGACAACACGTGAAGCAGGGTAATCGAAGACTTCCGCTCCGTTGACAAATAGACGCGCACCATCATTACTGCCCAGACCAATCATTTGTATGCCGTCGTTAGCCGCTTCCACCTCCGTGTAGGCATAGGCAAAAACCGGGAAAGCCTTCGAGACCGAGGTTGCCAGATTGATGATTGAGTCTTTTGACTGATGGTATTTCCAGGTAACGGAACCCTTCTTAAGTTTTACGATATCGCCTGCTTTGACTGTCAAATTCTTTTCGCCACCCAGTTTTGTGAGGTAGTCGATGTTGAATCCGGGAAGGTGTTCGAAAGATTTTTCGGGGTTTGTTTGAACCTGCAGTGGAATGGGCCCAAGCAGGAGCCAGGAGGTGAGGAAACGACCTTCAGTAAGCTCTGGAATCGGAGTGGGCGTGAGGACTGAATTGAAAGTAGGTACGCATATTCCGGATGGGAGAAAGTGAAGGAGGAATAAAAGAAATAAGACAAGGTGTTTCATCTGAAGAGCAGTTGAAGAGCTTCTGTTGCTTTAAAGGTTTCGCGTATTTGCTTATTAAATAATCATCAGGGCTACCTGGTAGTAATTATTTACGGCTCCGAGGAGTTTTGTTTTAATATAAAAGGATTCTGAGAAAATTTTGAAAGCGAAAAATTCATGATTCGGGACATTGAATTCATCGAAAAACAGGATATCACCTTTATTCAGATAGGGTCCCAGGCTGGTTAGCGCAAAAAGAGTTGAGGAGAATAAGTCGGCATCCAGATGAATGATCTTCCTCCTGTCCAGCTTGAAATTGGCAGTTAAAAGGAAATTTGGGACAGTATCCTGGAAGAGCCCCTTGATAAATTCGGCTCTCGAATCGTCTACAACAGGAATATTCGCGTACATGTCACCTTTAATGAAGGTTCCCCAATTTTCGGGTAGCCCCTCGAAGGTATCAAACCCGAAGAACTTGTTTTCCGGATTGGTGCAGTTGGCTAGCCACCATTTAAAAGAATAACCATCGAATACACCAAACTCAAGATAATCAATACTTTCGTCTTTTAATTTAAGTTTATCGGCAACATAATTGTATAGTTCATATCGTTTATAGTATTCTCTTTTTGGTGAATAGAAGTCATTTAGAATGCCTTTTTTATCCTGATCTGCTATCCATTTCGTGAGACTTAAAATATTAGACATGGATAAAAACGGATGCCGCAGCCAGCCGAGAAAAACATGTGGTTTGATCAATAATATGAATCCTTTCAGATAGGGGATTAGTCTTTTAATGGTTTTCTTCATTTCATAAAACTATTTAAAAGGTCTGAAACATCCAAATTCTATTGAACAATCCGGCGAAATTGGAATATCCTTCCGCTTAATGTCTCTTAACATTATAGGTAGCTACCCCTTTTGATGTCTGTACTTTGGTTAACTTTGCACCATGATTAGATTTATTTTTTCATTGCCCCAATGGTTTAGAGTGCTTGTTAGCATCTTGTATTTGAGTGTAGTAGCCGGACTTTCGCTCATGCCTTCGGACGATGTACCCCAAATTGAAATGTTTCCGGGTTTTGACAAAGTGGTGCATGGGTGTATGTACCTCGGATTAACAGTTTTGGCTTGCTGGACCCTCCACGCTGAAATTAAAAGAATTAAAATCGTTTATGTTGTCTTGTTCTCCATCTCTTGGGGATTACTGATGGAGATTTCCCAACTTGAAATGATGTTGGGACGTGCTTTTGAATGGAAAGATGAGTTGGCAAATTCGGTCGGAAGCCTTCTGGGTGCTGTAATCTACCTGTTGATTGTCAGACTTTACCAATCTCAACGCAGAGTGGTCGACTAACGATGTTCGAAAGGATTTTAGCCGTTTGAGATGTCTCGGAGCTTGACGGCAGGGTTCTCAAAGTAGGTTCATCCGAATCCAGGGACCAGGGAGGAGAAGTTAAACTAAAGAAAAATGAAAGAATGAAAATTGGTGATATTGTCCGTTTTATGAACGAGGTAGGGGGAGGAAAGGTTACGGCTATTCTTTCCAAAGATATGGTTAGCGTGGAAACAGAAGATGGGTTTGAGATTCCAACTTATGTAAAGAATTTGATTGTGGTGGATACTCCGGATGCACCCAGAGGCAGACAGACTCAGGGAACGGGACTCCGCGGACAGGAGACTATCAGGTCACAGCGGACTGCGGACGATTATAAGGAGGTAAAATCGGAAGGATTTAAGGAGGTTAATCAGAAAAAGGGTGGGGAAGCTCCGGATTTCATCTTCGCAGCCCTACCCGAGAACCCGGGAAATCCTCCAGAAGGGAAAATTCTTTTACATCTGGTGAATGACTGCAACTTCACCCTGATCTATCATTTTGCTACAAAAATGAACGATCAATATACTACCGTGGATGCAGGTCTGCTCGAGCCAAATACCAAGGTGGAACTGGAGCAAATTAAGCCCAGGGGTATCGGGGACCTGCCTGAATACTGCTTTCAACTGCTCTATTTCAGGAAAAGTGCCACCGTTCTGGAAGAACCGGTCCAAAAGGAAATCCGGATCTCTCCGGTCAAGTTTTACAACCCTTCTTCGTTCGTGAAGAACAACTATTTTTCCACCCCTGCACTGCTGATCCGTCTCGTGGATCACCCGTTGAAGGCAGAATTGGAAAAACTTACGGATAAGGATTTTCAACAGGTTACCCTGACAAAGGAACCTAAAAAGCCGGTGAAGGCTCAGCCTACTACTTCAGATCTTGTGGAGGTCGACCTTCATGTTCATCAGCTGATCGATGATGTCAGGGGCCTTGCCAACGCCGATATGCTAAAACTCCAGATGGACACTTTCCGTAAGGAGTTGGACAATGCCATCGCCACTGGGGTCAAAAGGATTGTCTTCATCCACGGCGTTGGTGACGGGGTGCTGAAAAATGAGCTGCGCAGGGAGCTGGGACGTAAGTATAGCAAATTTCCTTACCAGGATGCCTCGTTTCGGGAGTATGGTTTTGGGGCAACCATGGTCATTCTAAGAAAATGAAACCGGCTCAACGACCCTTAGACACGCCGGCTGCGCCTGAAGATCGGTCTGTTGAGGACCTATCGGCCGGTTCAGGGTATGGAATTCCAGGGGAAACCAGGAAGCAGATTCAAATTAAGCAGTTTGATTACCTTTTGCCTGACGAGGCAATTGCCAAATACCCTTTGGCCGATAGGGATCAGTCCAGGTTACTGGTCTGGAAGGAAGGGAAGATAGAAGATCGCATGTTTTCAGATTTACCCTTCCTACTGCCTGAGGGATCCATGCTTATCTTTAATAATACCCGGGTCATCAAGGCCAGGCTTCATTTTTTCAAATCAACCGGAGCCAGGATTGAAGTGTTTTGTTTGGAGCCAACACTTCCCCATGATTATGTGCTTTCCTTCGCTTCCACAAATTCTTGTCGCTGGAAATGCATTGTTGGGAACCTTAAGCGGTGGAAAGAAGGAGTGCTGACAATGAGGGTTGAATTAGGAAGTTGGGAAAATGGGAAAATAGGAAAATGGGAAAATGAAGTGAAGGGAAAATGGGAAAATGAAGTAAGGAGAGAGGTTTTGTTGAAGGCCGTTTTGTTGGGTGAATTGGAGGGGGGAGTTGAGGTGGAATTTAGCTGGGACAACCCGGAGTATGCTTTTTCTGAGATCTTGGAGGCTGCAGGGAATATTCCAATTCCACCTTATTTGCACAGAGACTCAGAAGAGATTGATACGACAGTATACCAGACCGTCTACTCTAAGATCAAGGGATCGGTGGCTGCTCCAACGGCTGGACTGCACTTTACGCCAGTCGTTTTTGAGCAGCTTGTAAAACGAAACATCTCCTGCAAGGAGCTGACGCTTCATGTCGGGGCGGGGACTTTCCAACCGGTAAAGAGTGATTCGATTGGGGAGCACCGAATGCACACAGAGCATTTCATGATCAGTAAAGACCTGATTGATAAGATTATATTTCATATAAGAGGTCATAGAAATGACTTTGATCCATCTACTCATCGATCCATCGACTCTCCAACCGATCAACCCAAGGATCCATCGAAAGGCTCTGGGGAGTCCGGACTTAGTGGGGGTAAGGCTATAATAAGCCCAGTCTCAGGGGAGTACATACAGGGAGGAATCCAGTCCCCGAATTGTTCAGACACTGAGCCTGGGAAGATTTTTGCGGTTGGGACGACTTCCGTCAGGACGCTGGAGAGTTTGTATTGGATTGGATGCAAGATTTTGGAGGATCCGGAGATTGGATATGCGGAACTTGGTGTCAAACAGTGGGATCCTTATTATTCGAAATGGGCAGATAGTGGTGCACATATAGATGAAAAGGATCCAGATTGCAAATCTGGATCAGCAAAGACAGCAGAAACAGCGATGTCTGCCGATTGCAAATCTGGATCAGCGGTCAGTCAGGTTGGTTCTGATTCAGCAAATACCCATACTCAACGGGTAATTGGAGCTAGTGAAGCATTGCAGGCTATTTCGGGATATCTAGAACGGAGAAATATATCCCGGCTGGAGACTTCCACCCAGATTATTATCCTTCCGGGTTACCGGTTCAGGGTCATTGACGGACTGGTGACCAATTTTCACCAGCCTCAAAGTACGCTTCTTTTGTTGATTTCGGCAGTCCTGGGAAGTGATTGGGAAAGGGTTTATGAGCATGCGCTCAAAGATGGTTACCGTTTCCTGAGCTATGGGGACGCCAATTTATATTTTTGTCCGGCTAGCCGGAGCCAGCCGGAAAAAATATAAAAAACGCAGACCTGTAAGCCGGGTTCTGTTTTGCATTCTGCCATTGATCTGGGACGGATGTCGCCATCCGCCTCTTGCAGCCTACCCCCTGCAGGGATGGATCCCGTAGGAACCTTTCGGAAGCGGGCAGCTTCCTTCCCCGAAGGGACCTGCAGTATATTTGGCCTTACAACCCATGAGGTGTACGGCTGCCAGCGTTACCGCCGGCACCGGTGGGCTCTTACCCCGCCTTTTCACCCTTATTCAGACCCCTAGAGGCCGGAACGGTTATTTTCTGTTACACTCACTGCGAGCTTTCACCCGCCTTCCCGTTAGGAAACATGGCGCCCTTTGTTGCCCGGACTTTCCTCCCCTCATGACAAGGGGCGGCAGAACGGTCTGCGCGAGGCAAAGGTACAAAAAAACGAAAGTGTCGGGGGAGGCTTCTGGTTTTTCAAAAAATGAGTAAATTCGTCGGGGTTTGCTCTTTGCATTCGGTTTGAAGGACGTTGAAAAATTTACCTTCCGGGTGTTTCTCTGAAGCCGTTTGTGGGATATGGAAGTTGGAGATAATGTTATAATATAATAGTATGAACAGAAGAAATATGATTGGTAAAGTGGCTGCCACGGCGGCCTTGTCGGCAACTGCATTCCCATTCACGGAAAGCTTTGCATCGGAAACAGCTGCTGCTGAAGGTCCTGCCAGCGGATTGAAGGGGAATATCCGTCATTCGGTGAGCCAGTGGTGTTACGGCGATATCCCGCTAGGTGATTTTTCCAAGGCTTGCAAAGAGATGGGGATCGAGTCGGTCGAGCTCTTGCAAGAGAAAGACTGGGCTACCGTGAAGTCGTTCGGATTAAAATGTGCGGTAGGTTATGCGACGGACTGGGGCATCCCGAAAGGGTTTAACCGGATCGAGAACCACGACAAACTGGTGGCAGATTTCGAGGCGATGATCCCGAAGGCCGCAGCGGCAGGTGTGCCAAACCTGATCTGTTTTTCCGGAAACCGGGAAGGTCAGAATGACCAGGTAGGCATGATCAATTGTGCCAAAGGTCTGCGCAGAATCACTCCTATTGCCGAAAAACATGGGGTGACGATCATCATGGAGTTGCTAAATAGTTATGGCCACAAGGATTATCAATGTGACAAGACTAGCTGGGGTGCCGCGCTCTGCGAGATGGTGGGATCGGACAGGTTTAAGCTGCTGTACGATATTTTCCACATGCAGATCATGGAAGGTAATGTGATTGATACGATCAGGAAATTCAGTAAATACATTGGACATATTCATACGGGGGGCGTTCCCGGCAGGCATGAACTGGATGAGACACAGGAACTTTACTATCCTGCTATCATGAAAGCGATTGTCGATACCGGCTACAAGGGTTTCGTAGGACAGGAGTTCGTCCCTTCAAATCCGGATAAGCTGGCTGCGTTGAAGAAATGCATTCTAATATGTGATGTATAGAACGAAGACCTTCGATGTGGATTGTTCTCTAACGTAATTTTTTTGAATATTTTAAACATAAGACAACATGAAGAAAGTACTTTATTTTTTAGTCATTGCCACGATCGCAATGGCATTCTCTCCGGCTCCGAAATTCACCATTTCAGGTAACATTGCCGGGTTACCAGATGGAACCGTCTACCTAAAGCAACGTGTCGAAGGTACTATGGTCAACCTCGATTCGGCCAAGAGCGTTGGTGGAAAATTCACCTTAAAAGGAGCTATTCCTTCGCCGGAACAGTGTTATCTTGTTCTGGGTGAGCGCAAACAAGTTGCACTTTTTGTTGAAAACAAGGAAATCCAGGTTACTGGCAAGAGCGACGATTTGCGCAATGTCACTATAACTGGTTCTGCCTCACAGGATGAGATGAAGGCGCTGGATGCTAAAAGCGCAGAACTTAATGTTAAAATGAAGGAATTGTATGAAAAATACAATGAAGCCAAGAAGCAATCCAATCAGGCAGAAATGGCCAAATATGAGAAGCAGATTGATGCCCTCGACAGCACTCAAACTGTGATGATGAAGAATTTTATTACTGGAAATCCAAAATCCTTTGTAGCTCCTGTCATTCTTCAGCGCATTCAATATGGGATGGAAGCCGATGAGATTGACGGTTATCTGAAGAAATTTTCTGCCGAAGTCATGAAAAGCTCAGGTGCCAAAGCGATGGCTGAACGTGTGACTGTCCTGCGCGCGGTGGCTGTCGGAAAGATTGCACCTGAATTTACGCAAAATGATTCTATTAATGCTCCTGTGAAATTATCCGATGTTTATTCCAAACATAAATATACCCTGATTGATTTCTGGGCTTCCTGGTGCGGTCCTTGCCGCGGAGAGAACCCAAATGTGGTGGCTGTATGGAAAGATTTCAATGCCAAAGGTTTCCACGTGATGGGTGTTTCTTACGATACGGATAAGGCTAAATGGCTGAAGGCTGTAGCGACTGACAAACTTACCTGGACGCAGGTATCAGACCTTAAGGGTTGGAGCAATGCCACGGCTAAAATTTATGGAATCAACTCCATTCCTGCTAATTTGTTGCTCGATAGTAAAGGCAAAATCATTGCCAAGAACCTCAGGGGAGAAAAGTTGAGGGAAAAGATTGCTGAGTTGCTGAAATAATTATTGTGTTAATGTGCTAATGTGCTAATTTGCACATTAGCACATTTTATTCACTCCATATTGAATAACCGGAGGTAATGGTTTTCCAAATGCATCCGCATCGCCTGTGCGAATTGTCCGGCGTCCTTTTTTTCCAGTACCTCTACCAACTCCTTGTGGGAGAAGAAATGTTTTGTATTTGGGTGCCTGTTTATCAGTCCGCTGGAATAGGCATAATTGAAAACCGGTAACAACATTTTCTGAAATCCCCGGAGGGTATCATTCCTGGTAATATCGTACAACTTACCATGAAACCGAACCTCGTGATCGATATCGAAAAGGGTATCTTTTGACGGCGAAATCTCATCTTTTATGATGTCATATAACCTGACTATATCCTCCGGAGTAATCCGTTGAACAATCAGATCCGCCATACCCACTTCAATCACTAACCTCATTTCAAAGATATCCTTGAGGGTATTCAGGTCTAATATATTGGGTATCAGAGTTTTTTGAAGAATCTCAGAAAGATCAGGACTCTTGATTACGGTCCCTTTGTGTTTGACCGATTCGATCAGTCCCATAGTCTTCAGCCGGTTGAGAGTCTCTCGGATCACCGTGCGACTAACCCTCAGTGAACTGGCCAAATCCACCTCTTTTGGAATTGAATCTCCCGGGTTCAGTTTATTCCTGATAAAAAGATCAATAAGATAGAATTCTACTTTATCTACCAAACTGCGCGTATCGATTAAGGGTTGGTCCCTTGCAATATCTTCTGAGTTCATATGTTGCAAAATTATGACAAAAAAAGTTACTATTTTTTTGGAATTGTTAAAACTTGTTATATTTTTGTGCGCATTATGTCATACATAAGACGAGACAAATATAGAAAATCAAATTACTAAAACAAATGTTCATGAGTAGAATTATTGCACAAAAGCTCTATTTGCTGGGATTGGCATTCTTTCTGTCATTCAGCATCGCTATCGCACAACGGACGGTAAAAGGTATCGTGACCGATGCGGCTGATGGCTCAACAATTCCTGGCGCCAATGTGGTTGTTCGCGGAACAACCATAGGGGCCGTTTCTGACATTGATGGTAAATTCAGTCTTGCTGTACCGGCAAGTGCCACTGAATTGAACGTTTCTATGGTAGGTTATCAAATACAGACCGTTAAGTTAGGAAAAGAAGCGCTAATTAAGATCGTCCTGGTCGCAGAGAACAAGAAAATCGACGAAGTTGTAGTCGTTGGTTATGGTACCCAGTCACGGAGTAAAGTAACTTCTTCGATTGTTAAGCTGGACACGAAACTATTGGAAACAGGAGTACGTTCCAATCCTGCCCAGGCCCTGGAGGGTACGGTGCCCGGATTAAGGGTAGCAACCTATACCGGTAGACCAGGATCTTTGCCAACAATAATTTTAAGAGGTGGTACCAACTTTGATGGAAGCGGTAGTCCGCTGATTATCATGGATGGTCAGATTCGCGGCTCACTGAGCGATATCAATCCGGAGGAAATTGAGAGTATGGAAGTGCTGAAGGATGCTTCGGCAACCGCGATTTATGGTGCAAGGGCAAGTAATGGTGTGATCCTGATAACCTCTAAAAGAGGGAAAGCTGGTACTTCCAAAATCAATGTAAAAATCAAACATGGTATCAATTACCTGAACGTTCCTTATGAATTTACGGGTGCTGCTGATTATGTTAAATGGGCACGTCTCGGCGCTGAACAGGCTATTATCAATGGAACTTTGGCTGCCAATAATGTCTCTGGTGTTGGACCAAGGGGAACCGGAAATATGTACAAAGATCCTTCTACTGGTGCTATTTTGGATGGAAATTATGATTCAAGGGCCATCTGGAGTGTCATGAGATTGGATGCAACCAATCAGGAATTGTTAAGTCAACCAGGATGGGGGCAAATGAAAGACCCGATCAAGACGAATGCGTCAGGAAACTACGATCCAAATGGAACGAACTACGATTTGATTTACAAAAATTTTAATTATGGCGATTACGGATTGAATAAATCTTCTGTTACGCAGGATTACAATATCGGATTTTCAGGTGGTAATGACCGCGGAAAATATTTTGCCAACCTGGGTTACTATGATGAAGGTGGTCTCTCCCTTGCTACTTTTTATCGCAGATTAAATTTTGCCTTCAACGGTGATTATAAAATGAATGACTGGTTGACTTCCGAGAGTGGAATTCAATATGCCAGGGCTAACTGGAGAAATGAATCTCTGCAAAATGGTGAATCAAACTATTGGGCACGCATGCTTTCGGCCCCACCTACTTTGCGGGGAACGAATGCGAATGGGGACCTGATCCTCGGACGTGATGCCAGTGACGGTAACCCAGCTTTCAACATTGATAAATATGTCAGGAAGAATCAGTCTGATAAGTTTACCATGAACCAGTCTTTCAAAATTGATATTACAAAGGGTCTTTACATCAAAGCAAGCGCCATTTTGATGTACGATGAATCTTATGCAGAATCTTTTAACAAGGATTTCAGAACGGGTATCATGAGTTATTCCAATCCAAATACGGGTTGGAACAGAAATCGGGATGCTTCTGATAACTTTGATCGTACAGTCAGACAGACCTATAATATCATTGCCAACTATCAAAAGACCTTCAAAGAAAAGAACAACATCGCAGCTATGATCGGTGGTGAATTCTATGATTCTTACAACCAGGGAGTTTACGCTTATGGTGCCCTTGCCCCAACCGACGACTTCCAGGACCTGGCTTTGACCACCAATAATGCTACCTCACAAACCAGGTCGATTGACTCATGGCATTCCAGAGAGAGAATTATGTCGGGATTTGGTCGTTTTAATTATGACTATGACGGCAAATATCTTTTCTCCTTCACGATAAGACGGGATGGATATTCCAGGTTACTAGGTGATAATCAGTATGGTAACTTCCCTGCATTCTCAGGAGGCTGGCTCATGCACAAGGAAAAATTTATGGCTTCCACAAAAGATTGGTTGTCCAATCTCAAACTCAGAGCAAGCTGGGGTAAAAATGGAAACGTGGGTGGAATCGGGACCTACGAATTGCAGGGCTCTTATGGTTCACAAACTGCATACAATGGTACGATCGGATTCTTGCAATCAGGTATTGCGAACCCCAATTTGAAATGGGAAAAGTCCAATACTGTAGAAGTAGGATCTGATATGGGATTTCTTAACAACAGAATCACCGCCTCAGTTGCCTATTATAACAGAATAACCAGCGATAAGATTGCAAGTGTTTTACTTCCAACATCTTCAGGTGTATCCAGTGTTCGTACCAACAATGGAAGCATGAAGAATCTCGGTTTGGAACTTGAAGTTGCCGGCAAAATTATCCAGAAAAAGGATTTTCAATGGCAGGTAAGTATCAACGCTTCAAGCAACAAGAATATTGTCACGAAACTTCCTTTTAACGGTAATCAAAACAACAGACAAGGTGGTCAACAGGTTTATGATCCTAAATCCGGTTCATTAATCTGGGTTGGCGGTTACCAGGAAGGTCAGGAGTGGGGTGATGTATATGGTTTCGTCAGTGAAGGAATCATGAGAAACGCCACTGATTTAGCCAATTACAATAAGGTTGACCTTGCTGCCGGACAGGTTTGGTACGGTGCGTCGGCAGGTAAACGTGTGGCGAGCCAGAAGATTATGACCCAAAAGGGATTAAACCTTGCAGGTGGATGGATTCCAACCCAATTGGGAGATGTGATGTGGAAAGATATCGACCACAATGATACCATCGATACCAGGGATATGGTTTCACTTGGAAAGCAGATTCCACGTTGGACAGGTGGGTTAACATCTTCCTTAACTTTTAAGAATTTCACTTTAAATGTTCGTACGGACTTTGCTTTGGGACATATTCAAATGGATCAGATGCAGATGTGGGCACTTGGTTGCTTTCAAGGAGAATTTGCTCCAACGGCTGATGTAAATGATACCTGGACACCTTCTAATCCGAATGCCGCTTACCCCAGATACGTTTGGGCAGACCAGCTGAACACGAAGAATTACGACCGTCCGAGTAGTATGTTCTGGAAAAATTCCGGTTACCTGTCATTCAGAGAGGTTTCCCTGAGTTATAAGCTTCCTGCTTCTCTTTTGAAGAAAGCTAAGATCGGCGGATTAGTATTGACCGTTTCCGGGCAAAACCTTGGATATATAAAGGACAAAATGTTGAATTTCCCTGAACGCAGTGGAAATCAGAATGGCGCCTACACAATTCCGACCCAGTTAATCCTTGGCGCGGACATTACTTTCTAATAAAAAAACCCATATACTTTAGAAAAGGATTATGAAAAAGATTAAATATTTTATCATCGCGGGTCTCTTTGCATTAGTCGCCTTTTCATGCCAAAAGACGCTTGAACTCGCTCCGGAAGACTACTTTGGCGATGGAAATTTCTGGCAAAATGAATCCCAGGTTACAAATTTCATGGTAGGTATCCATAAACAATTGAGAGACAATCAGTTTATGTTTCTCAGGTTGGGCGAAATGCGTGGTGGGACTTACAGTAATGTAGATCGTCAGAATACCTCCTTGAATGAATTACCAATCATTGAGCAAAGGATTGACGAAAATTCACCCGGTGTTTCTTCATGGGCTGGGTTATATGGTCCGATTTTGCAGATCAACCTATTCATTCAAAAGGTAAGTGAAGTAACCTTCCTCACCGATGCCAAGAAGAATTATTTTCTTGGGCAGGCTTATGGATTAAGGGCATTTTACTATTTCCACTTGCTTCGCACATATGGTGGAGTACCACTTCGTCTGGAGCCTGAAGTTTTGAATGGCAATACGGATCCAGTGCTTCTGCGCAAGGCCCGTTCCACTGAAGCTGAAACATTGGCTTCAATTAAGAGCGACGTCGCTAAATCTGTTGGATTGTTCGGTACAGCGGCAAGTCCGGCTGAGAAAAGCCAGTGGAGCCCAAAAGCCTCCCTCATGTTAAAGGGTGAAGTGATGCTGTGGTCTGCAAAAGTGTATGGGACAACTGCCGATTTAGCCGATGCAAAATCAGCTCTTACCTCCATTTCCGGGAATACTTTGCAAACTAGTTTCGCTAATACTTTCGCTTTTGCACAGAAAAATAACAATGAAATAATTTTCGCCATTCGTTACCTGGTGGGTGAAGCCGAAATGACAGGCGTTTCCCAATACCTGTACTCAACTTTTAACTTTGACAACCTGCACTACAAAGATTCTCTTGCCAGCGGTCCGCTGCTTGTTGATCCTTTGAACATTGCGGCTACCAACTCTCAGCAGATTATCCAGCGTTACGGGTATACTTTTGAGTTGTTCAAGGCCTATGATGTGAAGGATAAGAGGCGCGATGCTACTTTCTACGATTATTACAAAGTCACAAAGGTGCCTTATGCCATCAATATCAGAAATACGGCATTGATCAAATTCCTGGGAACGATTAATGCCAACAAGCGTTACTTCACTGATGATTGGCCAATCTACCGTGAAGCCGACAGACTCCTGATGTTAGCCGAGATTGCAAATGCTGAAGGCAGTGATCCATCCAGCTATATTAAGACTATCCGGGACCGTGCCTTTGCACCTGCTGCAGATCCTACTCCTTTTGTCAATTCGACTAAAGACAAAAACGAACTGGCTATCTTCACGGAGCGTATGAAAGAGTTTGTGCATGAAGGGAAGACCTGGTATGATGCACGCAGAATGAAATATGGTGCAGATCCATTGGTGTTCAAGAGTACCAGTCATGGTTATGGCGTGTTGAACAAAGCGACACAATCCCATATGATTTTGTGGCCAATCGATAAGGCAATCTGGACAAATGATCCAACGGTGAATCAAACGCCGGGATATGCTACTTCAAAGCCTTCTAATTAATTGTCAAATTTATTGAAAACAGCAGTACGTCGGGTCATTCAATTACCTGATGTACTGCTTTTTACCCAAGAAATTCAAATCCGGGATCTAATGCTATTTTTATAGCTTTGTAGCTCTTTGTTTGTATTGTCTGAAAATTTTCAACCATGAGAACAATTCCGGTGCTTTTTTTTATTCTAGTGCTTTCGTTTCAGTGCACCAAAAGCACTCCTGTTGAAGCAAATCCCCTAAAGATTTCTGGGGGTCAGTTGACACCCAAAATGACTCCAGCGTTCATTGGAAAATCAAATATTAACCTTTACGAGCTGAAATTTCTTTTAGATGGGAGTGCTGAAAAGCCGGAGTTGAAGAATATCACCATTAACTTTACACCAGAGAGTCAGCCGGATTGTATTTCATCCCTGACTGTTGCTAATTCCGGCATGGTCACCACCATTTTCGGAACTTCACAAAATATTGGACTTCGGACCTCCCTTTCCGGAAGCCGGATCCTGGTAAGTGGTACGAGTTTTTTTAGCTTGAATTTTGATCTTAAGTCGGATGTAAAGCTGACTAAAACATTTGAAATCCAGAATGTTGAGCTTACTTTTTCTGATAATCAAACTTTAAAGGTCAAACCTGATTCGAAATTCGTTTATCGTCCGACGATATTGCTTCGTGCGGAAGGGCAGGATGATGTCAATACATACCGGATACCTGGATTGGCCACCACGACCAAAGGAACGTTGATCGCGGTCTACGATGCCCGAAATCTTAAAGGTGGAGACCTGCAAGGAGATATTGATGTTGGCATGAACCGCAGTACGGATGGTGGTCAGACCTGGTCGGCCATGAAAAGAGTGCTGGATATGGGCGATTACAATGGTTTACCTCAGGAACAAAATGGGGTGGGAGATCCCGCTGTCCTAGTAGATCAGACAACCAATACGATCTGGGTGGCCGGACTCTGGGTGAATGGAATTCCCGGACAAACGGCATGGAATGGCTCAAAGCCAGGATTGGAACCCGGGGTGACTGGCCAGTTTGTATTGACCAAGAGCGATGATGATGGAGTAACCTGGTCACAGCCCATCAATATTACCAAACAATGCAAGAAGCCCGAATGGAATCTCTTTTTTCAGGGGCCAGGGAAAGGCATTACCCTTACGGACGGTACATTGGTATTTCCGGCTCAGTACAAAGATGCCCATGCTATGCCTTACTCAACTATCATTTACAGCAAAGATCATGGGAAGACATGGTCTGTCGGAACAGGTGCTAAATCCAATACTACGGAGGCCCAGGTCGTGCAGTTGAGCGATGGAAGCCTGATGCTCAATATGCGTGACAACCGCAATGTTTCGGAAAAGGGAGATCAAAATGGCAGAGCTGTTGCCATAACCAAAGATATGGGTCAGAGCTGGACCGTTCATTCCTCCTCCAATTCTGCGTTACCGGAATCGAATTGTCAGGGTAGCCTGATATCGGCAAAAGTTCTGATCAACGGAAATTACAAAGACGTGTTATTTTTCACTAATCCCAATGTGAAGAGCACCAGGGCGCATATGACGATTAAGGCCAGCCTGGATCAGGGTGTTACCTGGCCGGTTGAGTACCAGGCAGAACTTAACAGCGCGGATTCTTTTGGGTATTCCTGCCTGACGATGGTGAACGAATCTACCATTGGCATCTTGTTTGAAGGAACAAAAGATTTGTATTTCCAGGAAATTAAAGTAGTTGAATTGTTGAATAATCTTGCCAAATAGGAATGACATACCAGCAGGCGAACATATTTCAGAAGGCAAAAAGGATTTTGAAAATTCTTCTGCTGCTTTGTTTGCTCTTTCCTGGTAAGGTATTGTTTGCTTCTGAAACGATTCATGAGCGGGTTTCGGGACCTGCGCCGCAGCGGATTGCCTGCATCGGTAATTCTGTCACCTTTGGATACGGATTAGGTGATCGCGAAAAAGACAGTTATCCTTCGCAACTGCAGCGGATCCTTGGTGAGAATTTTGTTGTTGGAAATTTTGGATTGAATGGTGCGACGCTACTTTCCAAAGGCCATAGACCTTATATTCAATCAGAAGTTTATCGCAAGGCGCTTGAATTTAAACCTGACATTGTGGTCATAGATTTGGGGCTGAATGATACAGACCCCCGTAACTGGCCTTTTTTCAAAGATGATTTTACCAAAGATTACCTGGATTTAGTCCATTCTTTTAAGACTTCAGCCGGTGGCGATCCTAAGGTTTTTATCTGCCGGATGACGCCCATTTTTCACTCGCATCCACGCTTTAAATCCGGGACCCGCGATTGGTTCTGGCAAATACAGGAGTCGATCGGAATAGTGGCAAAGAGTTGTAATGCTGAGTTGATTGATTTGCACACACCGCTCTATTCGCGAGCAGACTTGTTCGCTGATGCACTTCATCCGAATGTTGAAGGAGCCGGGATTATAGCCAAGACCATTGCAGCAGCAATCTCAGGGGATTATGGCGGATTCAGACTTTCGCGGATATTTTCTGAGCACATGGTATTGCAGCAAAAAAATCCATTTAAAATATTTGGTACGGCCAATGTACAAGATCATATCAAAGTGCTCTTTGCCGGAAAATCAGGTAAATGTCAACCGCGGTTGGATGGAAATTGGTCGCTGGAGCTGCCACAGGTGGCTGCCGGAGGTCCTTACAATTTGCAGATTTTGGTGAATGATAAATTGACCGTCGACTGGAAAGATATCCTGGTAGGTGAAGTATGGTTTTGCTCGGGTCAGTCCAATATGGCGTTCCGACTGGATCAGGCGCAGCATGGAAAGGAAGATGCACAAAATGCTTCCGACCCCAATCTCAGACAGATGAATTACCATGAAATTGCTTCGACATCTGAGGTGAAATGGGACTCCCTTACGCTCAAGCGGATTAATCAATTGGATTATTTTCAAGGTACCTGGGAAAGATGCTCCCCACAGGAATCAGGCAGCTTTTCTGCGATTGCCTGGCATTTCGGCAGAGAGTTAAGGGAAAGGCTTCATGTGCCGGTTGGATTGGTTCAGGTTGCTGTTGGCGGTGCCCCGGCTGAGGCGTTTATTGACCGGTATTCCCTGGAACATCATCCGCAGCTGGTGAATGTATTATACAACTGGAGCAGCAACGATTTTATCATGGAATGGTGCAGACAACGCGCTTTGGTGAATATTTCACTGGCTAAGAACCTATTGCAAAGACATCCATACATGCCGGCGTATGTTTTTGAGGCTGGCATTTCAGAGTTTCGCGGGTTTCCTGTTAAGGGAGTTATCTGGTACCAGGGAGAGTCCAATGCGCATAATATGGAGCATCATGAAGTTGTTTTCCCAGAGTTGATCCGGTCGTGGAGACGTTTCTGGGAAAATGAAAAAATGCCTTTTATATTTGCGCAGCTCTCTTCCATTCAGCGTCCGGGTTGGGAGAATTTCCGTGACTCGCAGCGCAGAATGGCTGGCGAAATATCCTATTGTTATATGGCGGTTACTTCCGATTTAGGAGACTCGCTGAATGTTCATCCAATCCGTAAGAAGGAAGTAGGACACAGGTTGGCTTTGCAGGCTCTTCAAAAAGTTTATGGTCAAACATTACAAGCGGATGGACCTTTGCCTTTGAAAGTAACGCGGATTGGAAAATCGGATTTAGAGATTGTCTTCAGTACCAATCAGAATTTGCAGACTTCAGATAATAAATCTTTGCGTGAGCTGGAGGCTGCAGGATCTGATGCTGTTTTTCATCCGGTTTCTGGAGAAATAAAGGACAACAGAATAATTATAAAAACTAATCTTCAAGGTATTAATAAAGTCAGATATGCCTGGAGACCCTATACAAGTGGAAATCTGATCAATAAAGCTGGATTGCCAGCTTCAACTTTTTGCCTAACCATCAAATAAAAAAATTGAATATGAAACGATTTGAAGGATTGATCGCGGCACCTTTTGCTCCAATGAATGGCAGAGGGGAGGTCATGTATGATCGAATTGAAAGTTATTACGATTTTCTGGATAAGAACAAGGTGGTTGGTGCCTTTATCAATGGCTCTACCGGAGAAGGCGTATCCTTGTCGCAAAAGGAGAAAATGAAGATCACCGAAGAGTGGACAAGGCGTGCCAAAGTCCGGAAAACGGTCAAAGTAATTAGCCTGGTTGGGGGGACTTCCTATGTGGAGTGCATCGAAAATGCCATACATGCCCAAGAAAGTGGTGTTTGCGCAATTGCACTTTTAGCGCCCTATTATTTCAAACCGGCAACCGCCAAGCAATTGGCAGAGTTTGTCTCCAAAGTAGCCGGTAAAGTTCCTGATCTGCCTGTCTATTTTTACCACATCCCGGTACTTTCGGGATGTAATGTGCCCATGTTAGAGTTCTTAAAAGAGGCGGCGCTCTATATCCCAAATCTTGTAGGTATCAAATATACCCATGAGGATTTCATGGATTTCCTGAGTTGCACCCATTTGATGGACGGGAAATACGAGATGATGTGGGGCCGCGACGAAAATATGCTCTCTGCGTTGATTCTTGGGACCCGCAGTGCAGTCGGAAGTACTTTCAATTATGCAGCACCCATTTATCTGCAGATGATTGAAGCCTTCGACAGGGGCGATTTTGCCTCGGCTCGAAAGCTTCAGCAGCAATCCATCAATATGATCATGCTTCTTGGTAAATATGGTGGTATCGCTACCGGGAAAGCCTACATGAAATATGTCGGTTTCGACTGCGGTGAATTCCGCTCTCCGGTGAAAAATATGGGTGAAAATAAATACGAGAAATTTAAGGAGGATGTACTTTCACTGGATATGGAGCATCTGTTCTCAAGATTTTAAACAACATAACCAAAGAGGAATCTTTCTGAAATAGTCTTCAGTTGACTAACTGTTCATTTTATTTGCTGAACTCAACAATTAAGTTCTAATTTTATTGGTCTTTCGAAAAATCCAAATGATGCAAATCTGCAGAAAGGGGTCCAGCTGTCCGTTAAATATAAAAGGAGCATCCAGGTTGATTGTTTTCCTGGTACTGGCTCTGTTCATCTGCGCCGGTTTCGTAAAACAGTCTGATAAAAAAGGTAGGCAAATTGCATTGAGACTGGAACCAGGACCCGATAATCCCAGAAACAGCGAGGGCGATTTTGTCACCCTAAAAGATGGTAGGATATTATTTGTTTACAGCCATTATGTGGGGAACAGTGGGGGAGATCATGACCCTGCGTATCTTGCCGGAAGAATTTCTGAAAATGGTGGGAAGAGTTGGTCTTCTGAGGATTTGAAAATCCTGGAAAATGAAGGCACAATGAACGTGATGTCGGTCTCGTTGCTTAGGATGAATAATGGGGAAATCGCACTATTTTATCTGCGAAAAAATTCAACCACTGATTGCCTCCCGATGGTCAGATTTTCGAAGGATGAGGCAAGCACATGGAGCGATCCGATTTCTTGCATCGGAGATAAAACAGGCTATTTTGTACTCAATAATAGCCGTGTCATTCAACTAAAAAATGGCAGAATTTTACTGACCGTACATCTATATAAGACACCGGCAGGATCTCAGTTAAAGAATGGAAGTTTATGGAGTTATTATTCTGACGACAACGGAAGAACCTGGACATCAGGTGTTGAAGTAGCGAATCCGAATAATTTTCTGACTCAGGAGCCGGGTGTAGTGGAATTGAAGAACGGCGATATTCAGATGTATATCCGCTCCGATATTGGCTTTTTGTGCACTTCCTTGTCGCAGGACAGGGGAGTTACCTGGAGTCCGGTAGCAAAAAGTAATATTAAATCCCCGGTTTCTCCGGTTTCAGTAAAGAGAATTCTGTCGACAGGGGATCTGTTGATGGTTTGGAACAACAATGGTGGCGAGGATCCTCAAATTAAGGGTAAGCGAACTCCGCTTACCTTGGCCATTTCGAAGGATGAGGGAAAGAGCTGGGGCAATATTAGAAATATTGAAGTGAACCCCAACGGCTGGTATTGTTATACTGCCATTCACTTTATCAGGAAAGATGTGTTGCTCGGATATTGTGCTGGGGATCGCACAAAAGGGAACGGTTTGGCGTCAACGCAGATCACAAAAATGAGCATCAGATCCATCTATCATTGAATAATGGAAATTGAAAGAGGAAGAGTTTGTCGTGTAGATCGAATGGATTTTCAATCCTTACGGGGAAGGATTAGCGGCAGATTGCAAATCCGCCGGAGCAATTGAAAAGTTGAAATGAAGAATAAAGAGTGAAAAATGGCGAGATTATTAATGCTGATAGTTTTAATTCTGGCCGGAAAAGTTTCCAATATGAAAGTGGAATATATTAATTGTCCGCCGATTCCCCCTCGGGCTGGCATGGACAAACAATTTGGACTCGCCGGACCGGTTTCGGGTGCCGATGGTAATTTTGTAATGGTTGCCGGTGGAGCCAATTTCGAGGGCAATCCACCCTGGAAAGGCGGAATCAAAATTTACCACGATGATATTTTTTTATTGTCCCAGAAGGCGGATGGTTCGTTATCCTGGTCAATGAGTGAGACAAAACTCCCGTTCCCGCTTGCCTATTCGGCCTGCGTTACCTTGAAGGATGGTTTCGTGAGTCTGGGAGGCGAGAACTCTGGAGGTCCTTTGAAGGCGGCTTTTAGATTGACTTTTAACAGAGGGGTCGTGAAAATTGACCGACTCCCGGATCTTCCTGAGGAGCTTTCTGCCGCGGGTGCAACTCTTGCCGGGAACAGGATTTTTGTGGCCGGCGGATTAAACAAGACGGGCGAGTCCCGCGCATTTTATGCATTA
The DNA here is from genome assembly GCA_037137375.1 of Prolixibacteraceae bacterium. Lineage (GTDB taxonomy): Bacteria > Bacteroidota > Bacteroidia > Bacteroidales > Prolixibacteraceae > CAINVV01. The sequence continues at coordinate 5,462 of JBAXKJ010000028.1, read as the reverse complement.
TCCCTTGTGGCTCAGAATGATGGGTGGAAGAGACTCCCCGACCTTCCTGTTAAGCTGTCGCATATAGTTTGCGTGATGCAAAATGATGGTAAGGGTGAGGCGATATATGTCATTGGCGGCAGGAATAAAACGGGCGAATTGTCGACAATTTTCAGTTCTGTTTATAAATTCTCTTTGTCAGACCAAAAGTGGACAATAGAGGGAGATATCAGGATTAACAACGAAGTGCTGAGAACATCTGCCGGTACCGGAATGGCTTTTGGTCGCGACAAGATCCTTCTCTTTAGCGGCGATCGTGGAATTTTGTTCAACCAATCGGAAAAATTCAATCTCGATATTGCTGGTGAAACGGATGCCGCGAAGAAAGATTTACTAATCAAAAAGAAGATTGAATTTTTGGAAAACCATCCCGGATTCTCCAATCAGATACTGACTTACAATGTTCTTTCGAAGAGCTGGTCGTGCCTGGGAGATATTCCTGGTAAGGCTCCGGTAACGACGGTCGCATTTTCCTGGAAAGGAAAAATTGTGATTCCTTCGGGTGAAATCAGGCCTGGAGTGAGGACAGACAGGGTTGTAATTTTTTCTGTGAAGGAATAGTTTGCGCTTTGCGTGTTTGATGCCCATGCTCTAAACACCCGCATTTCGCCAAACATCCCGGAGGACAAAATTTTTCAAAACTTATTATACTTTTTTAACTCATGGAAAAGGATTTCAAAAAATTAGCAGTACAGTACAAGAAAGAACTCTTGGATAACGTCATCCCCTTTTGGATGAAATACTCTCCCGACAGAGAATGTGGCGGCTTTTTTACCTGCCTCGACGCGGAGGGGAAAGTCTTCGATACAGACAAGTTTATCTGGTTGCAGGGACGCGAGGTCTGGATGTTTTCCTCTCTCTATAACAAAGTCGAAAAGAGGCAAGAGTGGCTGGAGATGGCGTTGCAAGGAGCAAAATTTTTGCTGGATCATGGCCGCGACAATAACGGAGCCTGGTATTTTTCCCTAAACCGGGAAGGTCAACCATTGGTGGAGGCTTACAATATCTTCTCGGATTGCTTTGCCACGATGGCTTTCGGACAACTTTCCATTGCAACAGGGAACGAAGAATATGCGCAAATTGCCAAAACAACCTTCGAAAATATTCTGAAAAGGAGCGACAATCCTAAGGGAAAGTACAACAAAACCATCGGAGCTACGCGTCCGTTGAAAGGGTTTTCACTACCGATGATTCTTTGCAATCTTTCCCTTGAAATCGAGCATTTGCTCCCTGAAAAAATGGTGGAAGAGATCATCGAAAAATGCATCCATGAGGTAATGGAGGTCTTCTATGACGAGAAGAGCGGACTGATCATGGAAAACGTTCATCCGGACGGCAGTTTCTCGGATTCTTTTGAGGGTCGTCTGCTCAATCCGGGTCATGCGATTGAGGCGATGTGGTTTATTATGGATCTGTCCGTCAGACTGAAAAGACCAGAATTGACCGAAAAGGCAGTAAAAATTATTCTGAGAACATTGGAGTTTGGATGGGACGAGCTATACGGTGGGATCTTCTATTTTCTGGATATCAATGGGTATCCGCCACAACAGCTGGAGTGGGATCAAAAACTTTGGTGGGTACATGTTGAGACGCTGATCAGCCTTATTAAAGGTTATGCCTTAACTGGAAATCAGGAATGCCTGGAGTGGTTTGAAAAGGTGCATGATTACACCTGGACGCATTATCCGGATCCGGAAAATGGTGAATGGTATGGCTATCTGAACCGTCAGGGTGAGGTGTTGCTTCCTTTGAAAGGTGGAAAATGGAAGGGATGTTTCCATGTCCCCCGTGGACTTTATCAGGTATGGAAAACGTTGGAAGAAATTAGTGCCACGCGTCCTTAAAACTAACTAACATGTCTAAAGAAACGTACAAGCGAATTTATCCCTGGGTAGTGGTAGGGCTTCTATGGGTGGTGGCCTTGCTGAATTACATGGATCGCCAGATGCTCTCAACCATGAAAGTGGCCATGATGGGGGATATCCATGAACTCGAAAAGGCCGAAAACTTTGGTCGGTTAATGGCGATTTTCCTCTGGATTTATGCATTGATGAGCCCGATGGCTGGATTGATCGCCGATCGGATTAATCGTAAGTGGCTGATCGTCGGGAGTCTCGCGGTGTGGTCGGCCGTTACCCTTACCATGGGTTATTCCACGACTTTCTCTGAGTTGTATGTTCTACGTGCCTTAATGGGAGTAAGTGAGGCTTTATATATTCCTGCTGGTCTTGCCCTAATAGCTGATTATCACCGTGGTAACACCCGGTCTTTGGCTGTTGGCATACATTTGTCAGGGCTCTATCTGGGTCAGGCGCTTGGTGGTTTTGGTGCTACTGTTGCCCATGAATATTCCTGGCAGCAAGCATTTCACTTTTTCGGCCTGATCGGAATTGTCTATAGTCTGGTGCTTATACTCTTCCTGAAAGATCATCGCACCAAGGTTCCAGTAACCAGGAAAGCCAAATTTGGAGATGGCTGGCAATCAGTCAAAAACAGTCTGGGTACTTTATTGGGCACCATGAGCTTCTGGGTCATCCTCTTCTATTTTACCGCCCCCAGTTTCCCCGGATGGGCGATAAAGAACTGGATACCAACACTTTTTTCATCCACACTTGGACTCGATATGTCTATTGCCGGACCGATGGCAACTGTTACGATCGCCGGAACATCACTTATTAGTGTCATACTTGGAGGTATTATTGCTGACCGCTGGATTCAGGTAAATCTAAAAGGGCGTATTTATACTGGTGTAATCGGGCTGAGTCTGATGGTTCCGGCACTGGTTCTGCTTGGTTATGGAACCGGTTATGTGGGAGTCCTGGGCGGAGCGGTTCTCTTTGGAATGGGATTCGGTGTTTTTGATGCCAACAGCATGCCTATCCTTTGCCAGTTTGTCTCTCCACGCCACCGTGCTGCGGGTTATGGCCTGATGAATATGGCCGGAATATCTGCAGGTGCGGTCGTTACCATCTTTCTCGGAAAATCGACCGATGCTGGGAGTCTGGGACCGGATGTGGCTTTATTGGCCATCCCTGTCGTGGTAGCAATCATCTTGCAGTTGACGGTTTTAAAACCTGTTGTTGCCGATAAAACGGAAGACTAATCTGACAAGAGGACTTTAAAAATTTATTAACTTCGAACAACATATTAATTAGCGATTCTATGCCTACAATTTCTATGTTTTTCGGAATAATTATTCGCATGTATTATGCTCCGTCAGAGCATAACCCGCCACATATACATGTGTATTATCAGGACTATAAATCCGTTGTTAATATACTAACTTTGGATACGATTGTAGGGGATTTACCTCCAAAACAATCCCGTTTAGTAATTGCTTGGATTGAAATTCATAAAGATGAGTTATTAGCAGATTGGGAATTATGTCAAAATGGTGAAATGCCTTTCTCGATTGAACCATTAAAATAGGGAGACCATGTATCCAGCCGTAAAAAATGTTAAACCCATAGAAAATTACAATCTAATTTTGATTTATGAAAATGGTGAAAAGCGACAATTCGATATGAAACCATTTTTGAATAAAGGTATTTTCAAGGAGCTCAAAGAAGTCGCCAAATTTAATACTGTAAAAGTTTGTTTTGATGCGATAGAGTGGGAAAATAAAGCTGATTTGGATCCTGAAGTTCTTTATGAACAAAGCATTTGTATTAACAAATAATTCTGAAATTTCCTCTATGAAACATCTAATTTATATTCTACTTATTTGTTTCTCTCTCCCAATATTTGGACAGACCAGCAAATTTGGCACCTATTATGATCAGCGGAAGTCTCTTTTTGAGATCCTTCCGGATACGAAGAACGAGATTATTTTCCTTGGAAACAGTATAACTGACGGGTCTGAATGGAGTGAATTATTGCAGAATCCCCAGGCGAAAAACAGGGGTATCAGCGGTGACACCAGCGAAGGTGTGCTCTTCCGTTTGTACCAGGTAACCAGGGTGCAACCAGCCAAGGTCTTCCTGCTGATCGGCATCAACGACCTTTCGAAGAATATTTCGCCGGATACAGTGTATGCCAATATCTGCAAGATTGTTTCGACGATCCGCACCAAATCTCCGAAGACGAAGGTGTTTGTTCAGAGTATCCTACCGGTGAATAATACCTTTAAAACATTTGCTACTCATACTTCCCGGACTCCACAGGTGAAGGATATCAATGAAAGGCTGAAGAATATCTGTCCTAAATTGGGGGCCACTTTCGTGGATTTATTCAGTGAACTGAAGAATCCCAACGATGATCTGCTGAATCCGTTGTATACCAATGATGGTCTCCACCTTCTGGGTGAAGGCTACAAGGTTTGGTTCAGTGTTATCAGGAAATATTTGTAGCGCATTATTTCAAGTAATTAACAATCCAGTCGCCTACTGCAGAAGTGGATAGCGCTTTGGATTTGTCGTCGGTGAGGTCTTCTGTGACGGCGCCTGCTTCGAGGGAGGCCTCGACAGCTTTCCTGATGATGGCGGCTTCGTCGTTGAGGTTGAAGGCATATTCGAACATCATGGCAGCCGAAAGGATTGTAGCACAGGGGTTAGCGATATTTTTACCGGCAGCCTGCGGATAGGAACCGTGGATCGGTTCGAAAACCGAGGTGTGGATTCCGATAGAAGCAGACGGTAACATTCCCAGAGAACCTGCGATAACACTGGCCTCGTCGGTGAGGATGTCTCCGAACATGTTTTCAGTCACCATCACATCGAATCGTTTTGGCCATTGAATCAACTGCATAGCCGCATTATCGACGAACATATATTCGACTTCAACTTCAGGGTACTGAGGTTCCATTTCTTTAGAGATCTGTCTCCATAACCTGGAAGTCGCTAAAACATTGGCTTTGTCTACTACCGTAAGGCGCTTCTTGCGTTTCATGGAGAATTCAAAGGCGAGTTTCAGGATGCGTTCGACCTCCTCGCGGGTGTAGATACAAGTGTCGTAGGCGGTATTGCCGTTTTCGCTGCGGCCCTGCGGCTGACCGAAATAGAGTCCACCGGTTAGTTCGCGGATAGCCACAAAATCGGCTCCTTCGATGCGATCCGTCTTAAGGGGTGATTTTTCGAGCAGGGAGGGGAAGGTAATCAATGGACGGATATTGGCATAGAGACCTAATTTCTTTCGCATGGCAAGCAGACCCTGTTCGGGGCGCACTTTGGCGGAAGGGTCGTTGTCGAAACGAGGATGACCGATGGCGCCAAAGAGCACGGCATCAGATTTCATACAGAGTTCGTGAGTCGCGTCGGGATAGGGATTGCCGGTAGCATCGATGGCCACGGCGCCGACGAGGGCTTCTTCGGTATGTAGCTCGTGACCGAATTTTTTTGCGACTACTTCAGTCACCCGAAGGGCTTGTTTGACAATTTCCGGACCGATTCCGTCACCGGCCAAAACAGCAATGTTCAATTTCATAC
>JBAXKJ010000027.1:0-73526 GCA_037137375.1 Prolixibacteraceae bacterium | reverse complement strand
AGGAACACCATTTAATGTAACAGTTACGGTCAACCCGACAGCTACTGTCAGCAGTTCAAACCATCCGGCAAACAGGTGTAACACTGTAGAAACTACCTATACGTCAACCAGTGCAACCACTGCAGCAACCTTCGCATGGACAAGGGCAGCTGTAGAGGGAATCAGCAATGCAGCAGTAACCAACGGAACGGGTGCAGCAATCACCGAGACATTGACAAATACCACTGCCAATCCGCTGGATGTGGTTTACATTGTGACCCCAACGATAGATGGTTGTACAGGAACACCATTTAATATAACAGTCACAGTTAATGCCCTTCCAGCCATCACCACAACTGGAATTGCCGCAGCTGTTATTTACAGCGAAAGCTCCCGTACTACTAAACTGGTATATAGTGCAACTTCAAATGCACCAATATCATACAGTATCGACTGGAATGCAGCAGCAAATACAGCTGGACTCGCAGACCAGGGTAGCACAGCGAATGAATTTGTCGAAGGCGGTGGAACATTGTCAACTATTGCCATAAACGGTGGTACGCCAGGAGGTATTTATAATGGAATAATGACTATAACAAATGCCAATGGATGTACTTCAACACAAGCAATAAGTGTAACGATAACTAATATTGCCATCACTGCCACTGCTATTGCCGGTGTAACTCCGCCGGTAGCAGGAAGTACCCCTGTAACCTCAATAATAGCAGGCACAGGCTATACAGGTATTGTGACATGGTCGCCGGCAGTCGCAACATTTGGCTACAACACCATTTATACTGCCACAATTACCCTGACGGCCTCGGTAGGATTTACTTTTACAGGTGTAACGGCTAACCATTTTACGATAGCTGGCTCATTACCAATTGCGAGCAACAGTGCCAATTCAGGTGTTATTACCGCAGCCTTCCCGGCTACGGGAGCAGCGCCTGTACCTTCGTCAGGTTCAGGATCGGCACGAGTTGTGGCAGGTTTGAGCAGCAGTGATGCCGATAATGTGATCTGCGCAGGAGATGAAGTCACCTTTACCGGCACAGGAGCAGGATCGGGTACCTATGAGTTCTTCGTAGACGGAGTAATCCAGGGAGTGGCAAGCAGCATAGCTACCTTTACCACCAATAGTCTGAAGAACGGTGAAGCAGTCACTGTCAGGGTCGCTAATAGTAGTGGTGTCTCAAGTGCCAGCGCAGGAATTATCACTACCGTGAATGCCCTGCCTACACCAGCTGCACTTACCGGAACACAGATAGTTTGTGTCGGATCAACTAGTGCCTTTGCCTGTACGACAAGTGGCGGAATCTGGAGCAGCGGAACATCTGCCAATGCAACGGTGAATGCTTCAACAGGAGAAATCATTGGAATATCTGCAGGAACCTCGCTGATTACTTATCATGTTACCAATAGTAGCGGATGTATCAACACTGTTACCCAAACAGTAACGGTCAGTTCAATACCAACGGTCAATGCAATCACCGGAACACAGATAGTTTGTGTTGGTTCAACTACTGACTTTGCCTCTACGACAAACGGAGGCGTTTGGACCAGCGGAACAACCGCCAATGCAACTGTAAATGCTTCAACTGGTGTTATCACCGGAGTAGCAGCAGGAACCTCGCTGATCGCCTATACCGTGACCAATACTAGCGGATGCGTCAATGCTGCTAATAGAATGGTAACGGTCAATGCCCTTCCAATTGTTAATGCAATTACCGGAACACAGAGTGTTTGTGTTGGGTCGACTACCACCTTTGCCAATGCAACCACGGGAGGTGTATGGACCAGCGGAACAACCGCCAATGCAACTGTAAATGCTTCTACAGGAGTACTCACAGGAGTAGCAGCAGGAACCTCACTGATTTCTTATACTATCACTAATAGCAGCGGTTGCGCCACTACAGTGGCTCAGACTGTAACGGTAAATCCGCAACCATCCATCCTTTCATCCTTATCGGCAGCCCGTTGTGATGCAGGCACTGTATCATTGGATGCAACAGCATCGGAAGGGACGATCAGCTGGTATGCCGCAGCAACCGGTGGAATCTCATTGGGTACAGGCGCTTCATTTACTACACCAGTCATTGCAGTCTCAAAAGACTATTATGCGGAAGCTGTATCTGCCGGTTGCATATCTAAGGTCAGGAAGTCAGTAACTGCAACTATTAATCCTTCCCCGATAGCGCCAGTTGTGACTTCAATTACACAACCAACCTGCTCGACAGCCAATGCGACTGTGATACTTAGTGGGTTCCCCGTACCCGGAAACTGGACATTGACAAAATCCCCGGTAGGGACGACCATCACCTCAAGTGGCCAGGGTATCGTGTTAAATGATGTGGTAAAGGGAACCTACACATTCAGAGTAACCAGTGCTGAAGGATGTACTTCGCCGGAATCCGCAGATGTTGTCATCAATGCACAACCGACATTGCCTGCCGCCCCGGTCTCCAAAGCTGCCACAATTGTGTCGCAAACCGGGTTTACAGCCAACTGGGATGCTGCGGCCAACGCAACCGGCTATCTGCTGGATGTTGCCACGGACACAGGATTTAAAGCCTTTGTTTCCGGTTACTCCGGAACGAATGCAGGCAATACAGCCAACTATTCTGTGACTGGATTAACGGCCAATACCACCTACTATTACCGCGTCAGGGCATTCAATGCCTGCGGTACGGGAATTGGTTCAGGCACCATTGCAGTGACTACTCCGATTACAGTACCTACAGTATCTACAGCATTGCCTGCAACGAATATTTTGCAGTCAGGCTTTACGGCCAACTGGAGCGCCTGTACAACAACAACCGGTTACTGGCTGGATGTTGCAACGGATATTGGCTTTACCAACTTCGTGACCGGTTACAACAACAAGGATGCGGGCAATGTCACAAGTTCAGGCATCACAGGCCTTAATTCGATGATTACCTATTACTTCAGGGTACGGGCATACAATACGAGTGGCACCGGCGGCAATTCGAATACGGCAACGACCATAACGTTGTCTGTTCCTCCAGCTGCACCTGTTGGTCTGGTTGTCTCATCGTCCTGCAACAACCTGGTAATCCTGAAATGGAAGAAGAATGCTGGTCCTTACTTCAAGCGCTACCGTATCTATGGAGGAACCTCAACCAATCCGACGACAAGGCTTGATTCAACAGGTACTTCTGCTTCCGATACCACGAAAACCATTTCCAGTCTCACAGAAGGAATGACTTACTATTTCCGTGTCACGTCAGTCAATAATGACGGGGCAGAGAGTCCTTACAGTGCCGAGACCAAAGCGGTACTCATAGTGGTCGATTCACCTGTTATCAGTATGAAATGGGATGATGTACTTGTCTGTTCCAATCTTACTAATTCCATCTCCTCCTATCAGTGGTATCTGGGAAATGCATCCATACCTGGTGCCAATGATCAGTATTATTCCACCAATAAGATACCTGGGATTTACAAGGTTATTACTGTCGACAATTTTGGATGCCTGTATTCATCAGCCACCATCACGGTAGTAACCACAAAATCACTGACTATTTATCCAAATCCGGCATCAGTCAATTTTACACTGAGATTAAGCGGTGCAATAACTGGGAAAGCAGTGATCAGCATGTATAATGCCGGAGGATTAAAAGTTGCTGAAGTTCAGGCAGAAAATGTCAATGAAGAGTTAATAAAGGAAATTGCCGTTAATAATCTGGATAATGGGGTCTACGTTGTTCAGGTACTGGTGAACCAGCAGGAGCTCTATTATACCAAAATGATTGTCAAGAAATAATTGTTAATACACAATAATTAATAAGGATATGCAAAACAAAATTATTTCAAAACTGAGAATTCTGATCCTTGTGATGTTGATAGTTACTTCAAGCAGAATACTGTTCGCCCAGGGGGGCGACAGTATCCTTGCGAAGAGATTGTATGTCGGGTTAAGCCTGGAACCATCCCAATCGCGAATTACAAATAATGGAAACGAGTCAGTCGCTGGCATGGTCTCAGCCAAGGCGATCACGTTTGGTGGTTCTGTAGAATTGGGATATTTTTTCTCAAAACACATCGGTTTATCTTCAGGAATCGGTTACAGGTCTTTTAGGTCGAAGGTAAGTTTGGCCAGCTATCAAAACTTTGTAGGCGTTGAGAATGAGGTCAATGAAGGCTATGAGACAGTCGATTCAGAAAATGAAGAATATGATTTATTGGTTTCCGGTAAAAATATCGAAGAAGAACAGACCATCAGTTACTTTGATGTACCCGTTTACCTGAACATCCGGTTGCCTTTTTCGAAGAAAATCGGATTGTTCGTACAATCTGGTGTTGATCTGTCTTTTGCCATGACCAAAAATTATAAAAGCAGCGGAACCTTCACTTACAAAGGATATTACAGCGCTTACAATGTTGTTCTTCAAGACCTTCCGAAGTATGGATTTCCTACAAACAAAGCAACTGCCGTGGAGGGTCATCCGGAGGTTCATCCATTTACTATCTTCGCGGTAGCTACGGCGGGTCTTGATTTCTTTTTAAGTGATCGGATTCAGTTTGCTGTCGGGGCGACCTATCGTAAATCGCTTTCCGATATCTCAGCCTACACAGCAGATAGTCATTATCAGCTTACACCCGGGGTGGATAAAATCAATAGTCTTATGGGTGGAACTAATTCAGCGTCTGCGGAGTCATTAGGGATTTCATTCAAGGTCCGTTATTATTTTTAGTACAATGGCATTTGCTTTAATGATTGGAGAATGAATTTAGTCAAACCGCTTCATTTTTGATAGGCTGTGTTGACACGAGCAGCCTGACTGTTTTCATAAGGCACTACAATTTTATAAGATCCCTTTCCTGGTTCAGTCACCTCAATTTTTACAAATTCAGAATCCTTTGACAGAATTCTTGCTTGAATTTCAGGTGTCTTACCTTCGGAAGGCCAGAGTATCCAAACAAAAGTTTCATCAGATTTCAGCTGACGACTGTAGATAGCCGTAGGATTGGGTTCAAAAGTGTTGTATTCCTTGCTGTACCACCCTTGAATGGTGGGCTGTTCCTGACCTTTCACCAGGGAGACTTTCCAGTCTGAAGCTTCCACGGGGATTATTACTAAGTTACCACGATCGTTCGTCGTAAAGACTTTACCGGATTTTCCGATCTCAACCTTGCATCCGGGATGCCAGTGCCAGAGCGTTTCAATGTTGCGTGGCCTGTCGGTCTTGAGTCGGTCGGCAACGACCCAGAATTTTCCCCTGACGTAGACTATGGAACGGGTTTGAGTGAATAATCCTTCCAGTCCACTGAATTTGTCAAAAGTTCCGGAGCCATAATCAAAGTCTTTGCTGATGGCGAACAGTTTGTTATTTATTGGTTCCTTAACAGATGGTGTTCCGGCGGCCTGTCCCTTGCCATCCACAAGAAGGATGTTGTGGCTAAAACTTCCGGTCGCATATTTTCTGAATTTGTCGGCTACCTCTCCGCGATAGGCAAATCTGCCACCGTCGACCAGGAGATCGCGGCCGTAAGCATAAACCGAAAGATGAAGTTTATCGTTGTGCTGATGGCCGGTTCCCCACGGACCGATGTCGAAGAACGACCATTGTGCATCCTGACCGTAGTCGCTTCTTGAGATCAACTGACCGGCGTATGGAAAGAAATTGGAGGGTCCGGCAGCGGGTTTTGATCCTGATTTTCCGTTGGATGCAATATATATCCAGTCGGGGCGGTTATAAATTGTGGCTTCTTTCAGGATGTTTTCGCGGTTGTTGATCAGATCGGCGTCGTTGTTCAGCGCGCCAAAACCATCCGGACGCATGATCAGTGCGAGATAATTCCACATATTTTCCAATGTTTTGGTATAATATGATGGAAGCGGGACGTTATTTTTCTGACAAATATTTGCAAACAGGTTGAAATTGGAGAGCGCCACAAAGTGGTAACTCGAAGTCAGCTCAGTCTGTACTCCATCGGGATAGACCTGTTCCTTCATGCTGGCCGACATAGTTTTGATCGCATATTCCATCCAGGCGGGAGATTCTTTAAATTCGGGCCAGGCTGAAGCGGCGGTGGCCAGACCTGAGATCTCCATGGTCAGCCAGTTTCCTTGCGCATGGAAATTTCGGGCATAATGTGCATGTTGGGGAATGCTGCTGAGAATCAGGAGTTTTGTGGCGGGAGAGATCAAATCTGTGTTCCAAAGTTCATAGAAGACTTTCGACCAGGTCTTTACCCTGAAGCTGACTTCCAGTCCGCGCCACATGGCGGTGGTGCTTTTTACAGCCGGGTAAGGCCAGCTGCTGATGATCCAGTCCTTGGTGAAACTATCGATGTAAGTTGCATATTTTGGGTTGCCTGTTTTAAAGAATGCGCTTAGGACATTCCCGGTAGGGTAGTGCCTGTTGAGCGCCCAGGCCCATTCTATATCGCTCTCCGGGCCCATGCAATCCCATTTCAGGTGTCCATCAGCTTGGCGGGGTACCTTTCCCGTCACCCGCTGGAAAGTGAAAATATCCTGAATGACGGAGTCTGCTTCAGAAAGGGTTGCCTTAGTGGCTACTGGTAAATCTTTTTGTACCTGTGAGGATTTACCGTAATATTTCAGGAGGTTTTTGCATGCCAAAGGAATGTCCTTTTTTTCCCAAGCTTTCTTTACCTCTTCCAGTCCGGGCCAGGAGAGGTTTAGATTCATGAATATGGATTTTATCTGCTCCGGGTAAGCAGTATAAACTTCCTCTGCAGTCTTAATTTTTCGCCAGTCTGACTGTCCTTTTGCCGTGCCAAAAGTAAAACAGAACAGTAATAAAATTAGGTACCTGTTTTTCATACGTTATCTTTATTATATTATTGATTATCAGTAATTTCATACAGAGCGCGCGGATGTATATTCAGCACTCTCAATGGTTCTTACCCATGCTCTTTTCATCCTATTTTTTCTTTGACAATTCCATCAAATATAATTGGCTGGCATCCGGCCAGGGTTTCGGTCTGGGCTGATCCCTGTAGGCCGGTAGCGTCTCCCATTTAAGTAGATAGCTCGTATTATCATCGTGGCTACTACCGGTATCACCAGCAGTACGAACTTGCAGTCCGTTGAAGGTTCCCTCCAGCCTGGTCACTTCTACCGGCGGTTTAGGCTTCAAAACGGAACCGATTATATCGAGTGATTTATTGAGCAGAAAGGTGCCGTTGCCATATTTGATATGACTGTAACCGAGTTCGTAATTTCCGTCAGATCTGCGATGGAAACCGCCGACAACGATCTCATTGTTGATACTTCCGCCGCCTGAGAATTCCCATCGGTAATCCCAGTTGGTAAGTTGCCTGATGACCCATTTTTTGCCCGATAAGCGGGCTGTATAAAACTGGATATTTCCCTTATTGTCGTATTTGTGGTAGGCAAAAATGGGCTTTCCTTTTTGGTCGAAGCAGAGGCTTGCGGCGAGATTGATGATGCCTCCCTTTTGAGGAATTGGGTCGACCAGGACAGACTTATTATCAAGTGTTACAGGAAGTGCAACAGGTTCTCCAAAGGCATTGAACCAATGAAGCAGGTCGGGGCTTTTGATGTAAGATAGATCATGATTCGTGGAGCAATCCGGCGATTCGCGCCAAACCCAGTAAACATGGTACCAGTTATCCTCAAGTAGCGTGGGCTGGGTTTGGTAGGCATTCCTCGAACCCTGACCGTCCGTGAGGGGAGTATCGAGTAACCGTTTCCATTGCATCGACTTATGGTCGAAAATGTCATAGATTTCATTGCCGTTGCCGCTGGCGCCATCACGGTAGTGGAAGAGCAGTTTGCCTTCGCGGGTATTCATGAAATGGGGATAGGTACACCTGGTCTCGTTGGGTCCGACCATGTGCATGATCTGTTTCAGGGTAGAGATATCATAAGGCCGGGTACTTCTGAAATAGGTGATGGGATGCACATGCATGTTTCCGGAGAGGTGGATGTAACCTTCAGAGTCAATGCCTATGACGACTGAATTATGACTGTCCCAGCCCAAGACAGTGCTGGTGCCACCTGCAGTTGCCCTTTCGGTTGCAGGCAGTTCGGTCAGCGCAAATTTTGGGTCTGTCAGATTTCTCTGACCCACTACCATATGCCGGTCCGCATTGTAGTAGGCGATATATTGGCGATCCTTGTGGGTGAGAAGGCTGAATCCAACTGGTTGTCCGGCCCAAACTTTGTCAATAGGTATAATCTTAAGAACGGTCTGGGTATTCCCGGATTCATCAATGATTTTCTGCTGGTCCCCAGCCTTGTCCCGAGCCAGTCCCGCAAGGGAGAATAGCAAAAAAAGCGATATCAAATTTACCCTCATATATTTTTGAATTAAAATTTCCTTACACAACGCACGGCATAGGCCGATGATTTGTTTTGATTGTATTGTCCGCCGTAGCCACTGAAATTCTGGCCCCAGGCAAATCCGACATTCAATTCGGTTGAACTCCAGTACATATCCTTGTCAAAACCGCCGATCATGTCCTTCTGCTGGTACAATATATTTAGCTCTGCTTTGGATGGCAGATACCAGTCTCCATAGCCATCGGCCTGATATCTGGCAGCCATTTTGGCGGCGAAATTCCCAAAAATATCATCATCTGTCAACTGGGCAATGATGATGGCCGTATTCATCGCACCTGCACCGATGCCGTCGCCTCTGGCATTGACGACCCTGTCGCCATTGTCGCCAAAATGTCTGGCCAATTTTGAGGCGCCATTTCTCCATTGGATCTCCTCTGGCAGGTCCTTTTTCGCAGCAATCAAACCATGCTGACCTGTTTCGTCCGTCCAGATCACGATGCCTCCGCCATAGCTTTCCCCCACAAAATGTTCTCCGGCTTTCGCTGGTTTACCTTTCACGAGATGCTCTTCACGGGCAAGGACAGGTTGCTTTTTGGCACACTCCGGTTCGAAAGTCCTGTTTTTGATGGTCATGCTCTTTCCAGCAAGCTGTCCATCGGGTAAAGTAAATGTTATCTCGGTGGTCTTCTCCTGTTTTTTCCAGACAGTTTTCCAGTTAGCGCCGCCTCCGGAAAAGTTTTCAGAGACAGACAATTGAAAGCTGTGCAGTTTTCTTCCCGGATCGGCGACTGTGATTTCTTCGATGCTTTGCGCAGTACCTTTAAGCATCACGATGCCCGGATTATTTGCAGTTAGCGTAAGACCATTGCTTAACTGCACAGTACCCTGATCGTAGAAGACAACCTGGGTGATATTTAATCCAAGGTGATGCACCGCCTGAATTTTAACAGTATTTACCAGGATTTTCACCCTGGAAGAGATTGAATCAGGATCGGTCACAGCAGGGTTTGTTCCGGGTGCAACAATGTAGGCATAAGAAGCATCAGCGGGTTGTTTTCCATGGTCGATCCAGAGGGAGAACAGCTCTCGGGTCTCTTTATCCGAGTTTATTTTTCGGGTAGTGCTTACGAGGTCGTGCCAATAGCCGGTGTAAGGTTTGTTGTTAAGCAGGACATCTGTTGGCGTTGGAAATACATAGGCAATTCCCTCATGCAAGACCCATTTCACCTTACTTAGCTGATGTTCGCCTTTCTCAGGAGTAGTTTTTTCATTGACAGTTTTGACCGTTACTTCACCATTGAGCAGGCACTGATTCAGGCTGGTTGTAACCGGGTATTCAGCAGAAGAGGTAATTCCTGCACCCAGACAAACATATTCCTTGTCGAAGAAGAACCAAGCTTTTCTAGCCTTCAAAGGATCGAGCGGACTTTCGAAATCGAAGGCAGAGGCACCGTAAGATCCATCCGTAACTGCCCCGACGAAGCCGGTTTTACCTTGCTTTACTATTTCTGTATACGAAGGCATGACGGGTCTTTGGACGACCGTCGTTCCCGGGATTTTCTGCCAGTCCCAGACCGAAAAAATGTCATCATATTCTTTCCCGGTTACGGAAATAAAATTAGCACCGTCGGCATAATGATGTTGTTTCAGCGATTCCATGTTGTGTGGAAACTCCATCGTATTATTGCGGCTGGAGAACATCCGGACGGTAGAATACCACGAAGGCCGCTGGTGAACGGAATATTCTGAATGCCAGAAGAAGCGGTCGTAGCTCAGGTTGGGCTGCTGCTCACCTTTGCGAATTTTTACGATGTTTTCGAGCTCGCTTTTGCGGTGGTCTGAGACCATCAATAATTTTTCAGGAATCTCGCTGTCGACAGGTCCAAGGTCCCCTTTTCGCGACATGTCTCTGTTTACCAGTCCGGGAGCCTTGTACCGGCCATAAACCATGGCCTTGCAAATACCATCCAGGTAGTAGTCAATCAAGAGGTTGAGGCTTTCCGCCGGAAGGCTGAAACTGGTTCCGGTAAGCCGGACGGCCCAGTCGGTGAGTGTCGAAGCATATCCTGTTCCATAGGTGAGAATCGAGGTGACCCTGTCGGTACGATGGTGGAAACCCAGATCAGGTTTGATACCCAGTCCGGTAGTGATTCTGGCTTGAGCAGCCATGGTTTCGAGGGCAATCTTCAATTTTTGGGCGTCTCTTTTATATAGAGCCAGTTCCGCCATGATGCCGCAGATTCTGACCAGATCGCCACCCGGCCGGGCGCCCCAGGCGTCGAGATTGGCCCTTTGAGCAAGAAAAGACAGGTCTGCCTGTTGCTTTTCGGTTAGATCCTTGTCCATCAGTAAGAGAATATGGGTCAGCAGCTGCGGATTGGAAATCTCATTGGAATGCCAGTTAGCAGCGATAAAATCATTGACCGTCCAGAAATTGATTGCCTTCGCGGTAGCCTTTAATAATTCCTTGTCGCCGGCCAGGGGGGAGGATGGAATCTTGTAGGCGGCGCACATCAGCCAGATGTTCGAGAGGTGGCGGCCATTTTCATAACCAATCCTGGACAAGTCCTTGTAATTGATGTCCGACCAGCTTCCGTCGGGTTGGATGGAAGCGACCAGATTTTTAACCTGTTCGCTGTTCATCCTCTGATCCATTATTTCTTCGGTGACCCTTTTCCTGAGAATTTCAAGGTCTGGGCTATTTATGGCCAGGGTAGTCGTCATGCTGAAACACCCCAGGATCAGGACAAGCGAAAGGATGAGCTTCTTCATATTATTAGATATTAGCGATTTTGATTTTAAGGACGTTTGTCTTTCCAAAGTTTAAATTCGTCCCAGTAAATCTGGAGTGTTTTACCCTGGGTGCCCATGTAATTAATTAATTCTTTGGAGGTGTAAAGCTTGATTGGATTGAAATCCGTGACGCCGTCGGGATTCGGATCCTTCGAGTTATGGGTGATTGCAGTCAGGTTATAAATCACTTCCTTGCTTCCCCCATCCGGTTGAATTGTCATATATAATTTGCCATTTTCGGCATTTCCTTCCTTGTAATAATATTCAAGCGTAAACCATTGTCCTATCGGGACCTTTACTTTCTGATTGGTTTCGAACCAGAGGGTCGTGTATTTCTGACTTCCATCGGCGAATAATTCGCAGTTTTGAGCTTCGAGGATGAAATAGAGGTCGCTCGTGGTTGCCACTGGTTTCCCAATTCCTAACGTGATGCGGAAACCGTAGGGAACGGTCTGGCTCCAGGTGATATTGTTCCAAAATTCGGCGATAGTCAGCCAGGTAATAATATTGGGAAAAGTCCGCACTGCGCTGAAGTCGTTGTGCAGAAATATCCTTTCTGACTGGTAGAATTCCTTCATCCCCTTGTTTCCATAAAGGTTCCCCTGAATACGCCCTTTCGAGGCCTCCACATTGGGCTTGTTGAGCCAGAACTGGAGCACATGGTTGGAAGTATTTCCTGGTTCAGGGATAATTTTTGCGAATCGCATGGTCGAATCGCCACCCTGGTATTGCAGGCTAAAACTGCCGATATCCGGATTGTTATCCAGGTCGTTGACCCAATCGCTGTGGTCGGGTTTCGAGGTATCGATCCCGACGATGTCGGCATCAGAACCACTGGCAACGACTCTGGAACCGGGTTCGAAACCGGATTGAAAAATGAGGGTGCCATTTGTCACGGCCGACTGCTTTTCCTGTGCGCAGGAGGTAAGAAATAGCAGCAGAAGGGTGAGGGAGAAATAAAATTTTTTCATAGGGTTTGACACAAATCGCCTGATGCGATTATCTTCCTTAAAAATAAGGTGTTTTTGTGATAAAAAAGGACACGAACACGTTTTTACTGCATGTTGATATATTTTTCCGGAGAGATTTTTTCGTTCGATTTCAGGTCTGTCCCGTTTCCGGCGAAGATGTTGTGCGAAGAATAGAGGTTCTTGCTGGCATAGGAAGCTATTCCAAATCCCTGATTATAATGGATCAGGTTCCCCGTGAGCGAAATATTTTCTGAGCCGTTGTACAGAAACTGGAACATGATACCCTCGGCGTCGTTGCCTTCAACCAGATTACCGGTAAAAGAAATGTTTTTACTTTCTGATACCAGGATTCCGTACCAACCGTTTCGTGCAGTTTCACAATTGTTTACCGATACATCCGAACAATAATTAATCACTATTCCGCAACCCAGGGGCGAAGTGTCCATTCGACTGCCGTTGATGCTGACAGCCGAACAGTGTGAAAGCAGCAGGTTGTGTAGCTGTCGGGCACCCGGAGGCACGCTGGCACCATTTTCGTTCAGATCGCAGCAGGTGATTTTAAGATTTGTTGCACCGGTGAGGAAGATGCCATTGTAGGTGCAATTTCGCACGGTCAGATTTCGGAATGTGATGTTCTTCAAGGCCCCTTCCCGGGTTCCAAGGAACATGATTCCCCCACGGTTGTATCCGCCGCGGTAGGACCTGTTGCTATTGGGATCGCTGGGAATTTCAGGCGTGGTGGAGCCCTCCAGGACGAGGTCGCAAATGGTGACATCGTGGAGGTCTTCGGTCGCATTGACGATGGCGTCGCGCAATCCGCTGGCCGGATCGAGCAATAAGACGGTACTCAGACCTTCGCCCGAAAGGGTGATACCTGAGGGTATTTTAAGCGTACCCGGAAGTTTGTGTATGCCGGCAGTGGCTAGGACCCAGCCATTTTTCCCGGCGGCGGCCTGGAGGGCAGCAGCGTCGAGGGCGGCTTGGATCGATTGTCCGGGGGTGACCCGGATAGCCTCGTTGGAAGGTTGGATGACGGCTTTATCCAGGGCTCCGGCCGGGTAGGCGATAGGGGAGGGTGCTGGTGTAGATTTTGAGGTTACGGCTTTCCCGGTAGGTGCGCGAAAAGCAGTTAAAACACTACGGCTGGCTTTGATCCTGATGGAATCTGCCGCCTTTTTGGTAAATGGAAGCTCAATACCTTGCGCGGCATAGTGACGGTAAACGTATTCATAATCGTCTCGAAGATCTTTGGACCTCTCCGAGATTTTTCCATAGCAATGGGGTGTCTTGCCAAGCAGAAATTGAGCAGTGTATTCATAACCAAGGGCGATACGGTTATTGGCAGCCTGGAAGAGATCGACACCCTGCGTAAAAGCAACTATTGCGGCACCGGCAAACTCACCCAGACCCAGCTGCACATGTCCCTGATCTCGCATAGATTCCTGGCACTGACCACTGGGATAGACGTATTTGAAGATACTGCCATTGACCGGGGAATGATAGAAATGGTCGATGGCATTGTTAAACATTTCGTGATTATCGGTAAAAATGGCCATGGCCAGAATGGTATGGATGATGGCTCCATCCCAGTTTCCGTTGGCCTGTGGATAATAGTACCGGATGAGGGGATAATAGACCGTCATCAGCATCTGAGTGAAGCGGTCGATCTCTTTTTGTTTCCATCCTGAATCCGTGTAACGTAGGATTTCTGCTGCATTGCAGAGGATGTGACCGGTCCAGCCGGCTAATAATTTTGCATCGTTGTAATCGAGGTCCCAGATCACCGGCGACCAGGCATTGATGATCTCTATGGCTTTTTCGGAATAAGCCCTTTCACCCGTCAGATAACCCATCAGCGCGCAGTTGTAAGCCATATTTGAACCTTTCGACAAGTCGTCCCCGCCAATGTTGGGTTTACCGTAAGGACCGCGTAACACGTGGGTATAAGGCTTCACCTGAAACTGTAAATCCGTTGAAGTTTTTAATCGTTCGAAGGCATCTTTCCAGGGTTGTACTCCGGCCTGTACCTGTTTCTTCATGAAAGCCATATCCGCCAAAGTCTGATCGATGCCGGGATGCAGAAATTTCTGTGCCAAAGTTTTTTCCGCATTAATAAAGTATACAGCAAAAGCAATCAGAAGGATCTTGAAATATCGATTTTTCATGAGCTGGGTTATTAAATTTTAAGATACCTGAGCTAGATGGGGACGTCTGACTCAAAGATGGGAAAAAATAAAGAGTTATTGCACCCGGTAAAGGGCACAATAACTCTTTGCAGAATTAAAATTTACTTCATCGTATAACGCTTGATACTAATCGTCATACTCGGAGCAGTTGCGGTATTATTGATCGAATTGATATAAATATATGCCCTGTATTTGCCATCAGCCGTCTCCACCCAGGTGCCGGCCTGAGCCTTCAGGTTGATCACGAAATTCGGGGCATTGGTGAAATCAAGCACCGTGAAATCCACGTCATCGATATAGATTCCATATTGGAGCCTTGCGAGGTTGAAATCATTTAAAGCCCATGTTTTAGACATCTTGGTACTCCGGTTCACACCGGTCGGAAGCGTTACACCAGGCAGATAATCAGGACTTGCAGCGGGTGAAACCAAGGCATGGGTAAAAGTAATCCCAGCGATATTCCGGTAAAGATAAACCAGGTCAATCTTAGAAGCATTGGCCACAGCTGTGGTCGCATCGTACAAGGCCAAATCGGCTATTGACAGATACATAGCCTTATTATCCGTTGCCACGAGATCCAGTTTCATATCCATTTTTGTAACGGTAAATGGTCCCATTTGATAGGATACCGTCTGGCCGTTGCTGGCAGTAGCCGAGAAAGTGAAGGAAACAGAACTTCCTCTTGCAGCCTCAGGAACCATATAAAAATAACGGAGTGTAGCTGCGCAGGTATCCTTCGAGAAGGTTACCAGAGTCTTGACGTCTGTTGTTACAGAAGGGGATCCAACTGTAATTGGAACATCCAAACCACTTGAGTTGGTATAAAATGACCTGTTCTCGAGATAGGTACCTGTGGCACCCGCGATGGTAGCGACAACCTGTGCATTTACTATTTTCCCTTCCGTGGCCGGAATGGCCATGGCATAAGCAAATTCGATGGTGCCACCAACAATATTCGGTCCGAGGGTTCTTTTGATACAATCATTGTTTAGTCCCGTTTTGCCCAGTGGCACGGAATATTCTTTCTCCTGACAAGAAGAAAAGAAGATAACTCCCAGGATTACTGCTATTAAGCTTAAATATTTGTGTTGCATAATCTGTAGTTTTATGGTTTCGGTTGAACAGTGAGGAAAATTGTATAGGTCTTTCTTACCAAACGGTTACCCGAAATTACCGTGTATTTCTTTGGATTCGTCAAATCAGAGAAATCAACTTTCCCGGTGATTTTTGGATCCAGTTTCGCATCTGTAACCAAAGAAAATTGTGGAAACAGATTCTTTAGATCGGTTCCAAACATGACCATAACATTGATGGTCTGAGCTGTTGTGTCTATAGTTGCAGCAGCTGTTCTGACAGTCTGGAAGTCTGCTCCGAGTAATTCGAAATTTCCTACATAACACTGTCCCCTCGATGTAATCAAGAGTCCGTCTTCATCTACCGGGAAGTTCTTGGCGCACCTTACCCATGCGAATGTGACGATGAGGAGAGTCAAAAAGGTTAAAAAATATCGTTTCATATTATACTGTTTTAAATTAATATAGCCATTGAAGAAAATCATAACCACGGTTTGTTCTGGGTCAGATTTGGATTCCTGTTTCGCTCACCCGGTGGGATCCTGAAGATATAGCATTGTTGATAGCTCAATTCGGAGGAATTAACAAAATACTGACTCTGGTTAGCGCCATTGGTGTCAATTCGCCAAACGCCAATTCCATAAGGAGGACACCAGACTCTTTCAATGGCTCTCCAGCGACGAAGGTCGAAACTCCGCTGGCCTTCAGCCAACAATTCGACGATTCTCTCCTGTTCGATGGCTGAAAAGAAATTAGCCTTGTCACCGGTCTTGGAGGCTGCCAGTGCCGGCAGATTACCTCGGCGGCGAATCTTGTTAACCAGGGCGATAGCGTCTGCCTGTGGTCCGTTGATTTCGTTGGTTGCCTCGGCGTACATCAGATAGACGTCAGCCAAACGCATGACCGGCCAACTGTAATTACCGTCGGCACGTCCTTGTCCTGCATAGTTGCGCAGGAATTTGCGGAACACGTACCCGGAATTACAACCATCAGTATTATAAGTAAGATAAGATACGCCGTTGATCACAACTTGAGCGGCCCAGGATTTGTAAATAAATGGACACCAACCTGTTGAGGCAAGGGAAACCATACCAATGCTCATCTCATAATCCCACATGATGGATGATTTCATCCGGTAGTCACGGTTGGCATAGCTGGCAGGATTGACGGCGGAGTTGAGTTTTGTCCTTGCTCCTGCAACCGTTGGGTTGGTAGGAATTAGCGGCGCAGCAAAATCTCCGGTAATGGTACTCTGGTACCTATCAGCAATCTCATACCTTGGAGAAACCCAGCACTGTGATCCTTCGTGTGACCTGCCAGCGAAGTCGCGCATGAGCTCTTCTCCCTGGTTGGTTCCAGTTCCTCCGTGTGTAAAAGCCATGATCAATTCCGGATCATTATTGGCGGCAGGCATGAAAAGGTCGAAATAGTTCGGCAGTACGTCTGCAGCTCCCATCGTACCCCAGCTGCCCGGGTCACCATTGCGGAAAAGGGTCAGTCCGTAATTATTAATGACTGCGTTAAAATCTGCCGCTGCTGCTTTGAACGCATCAGTAGCTGCTGTTGCGTTGGGTTTGAAAGTGTCCAGTTCCGGCCAGCCGTTCTTGTTCCAGGATGCCCAGAAGAGTTGAAGTTTACCCCTGAAGGCGAGTGCCGCAGGTTTAGCTGCACGACCTGAAACAGAAGCCTTAACAGGAAGTTTATCGAATGCATAAGTGAAATCAGCCAGGATCGAATCCTTGATCTGCGCAATAGGAATTCGTGACAAGGTTGCAACATCGGCATCCGCGTAAGCGATTTTAGTAAAATATGGAACATCACCCCACAAAGAAATGAGTCTGAAGTAGACCATTCCCCTTAGCAGACGAGCTTCACCGATAACAGCTTCCAGGCTGGCAACAGAAGTAGCTTTTGCCGTTGGAAGCATCTTTTTCACGTTTTCGATTACATAGTTGGTGCGGTTCACCCCACCAAAAAGGTACATATACATCTTGTCAGAGCTGCTTCCATAACCGGAAGGGTTGTAGTTTCCACCATTGTAAGCATCGCCCAGACGAAGGTTTCCACTCGTTGTGCTTGTTCCGCGGACCCTGACATATTCTGACTGGCCATCAAAGTAATAATCACGGTCAAACAAAGGTCTGACGGCAGAGTAGGCTCCCATTAGAGCGGTAGTAGCATCGGCTTCCGTGTTCCAGAATGAGGAAGAGGGCAAGTCGACTGTAGGCGTTTGTTCAAGCAGGTTTTTGGTACATGAACTCATAAATAACGCCAATCCTGCGAAGGCAGAGATGACAAATATTTTTAAATTTAATCTTTTCATAATTCCAGCTTATTAAAAACCAAGGTTAATTCCAATCGAGTACGATTTATTTAAAGGATAACTATCGCTTGCATTTCCAACACGTTCAGGATCCAGACCTCTGAATTTGGTAAAAGTTGCAAGATTTTCTCCTGAAGCATAGATACGAAGGTTATCGATAGACAATTTTGTCAACCATTTTTTCGGAAGATTATAGCCAACCTGAATATTCTTGAAACGGATAAAACTCAGGTCATCCAGCCAGAATGAGGTGGACGTAACATTATTTCCAAGACCAGCCAGCCTGGGCCATATACCATCAGGATTGGATACAGACCATGGGTTATACCATTGTGTCCAGCTTACAGCATACCTGGCCTGTGGAATATTGGTTGTATTAAATTGGTTCAACCAATAGTCTTTGCGGCCTGCAGAACCCTGAAACAGGATGTTTAAGTCAAATCCCTTCCAAGAACAACTGCCGGTAAAGCCGAAGTAGCTAGTAGGTCTGTCCCGCTGGAACTTAGGCTGTGCAACCTGGTCGTTACCATCGATGCGGCCGTCTCCATTAACATCTTTCAGCAGCAAGTCGCCGGGAGAAGCACCCTGAGGCGTTGCGTTGTAAACATCCTGCCAGGTCTTTGCAATACCATTGTCCTGATATCCATAGACAAAGTGGTAAGGCATGTCCAGGAAGGTATATCCCCTGTCGAGGAAACCGCTCCAGGTCTCCAGACGGGTGGCATTGTAGGAGGCATTCAGGTTAAGCATGTAATTGAATTTCCCAATTTGATCTTTCCAGGTAAAATTGGCTTCAATACCGCGGTTGCGCAGGTTGCCTATGTTAACCCTTGGAGCTGTATAGGCTCCGGTTAGCAGGTTGGACATGGAGGAGGGCTGATTCATACCGGAAGTCAAACGGTCATAATAGTCAATTTCTGCCGTAAGCTTGTTCTTCAGGAATCCAAGATCGAAACCAACGTTAAATACTGCGGTGGTCTCCCAGGAGAGTGCCTGGTTGGTCATCTTCTGACTGATAAAACCGTTGACGATGCTACCGCCGGTCATATAAGCGCCTACTCCAAGGGTGGGTTGTTGTTCGTAACGGCCTACGCCACTGTTGTTACCAAGGCTACCATAGGATACACGGAGCTTTCCGCTGTTAAGCCATTTTTCTGTATATTTCTTCAGGAAACTCTCTTCGGTAAAACGCCATCCCAGGGCAGCTGAGGGGAAGAATCCAAACTGATGTCCGGGAAGGAACTTGGAGGAACCGTCATAACGGAAGTTGGCTTCCAATAGATATTTATCATAAGCCGAGTAATTCAGACGACCGATAAACGAACGCAATCCCTCTGTATTGGAGTTACCTCCAGTGGATTGAATGCTGGTAAGGGCAGCGTCGATTTCATGGAGTGTCGGATATAGCCGGTCGTTTCGCTGAGAGTATTGATACCGGTCAAACCAGTATTCCTCACTGTACACAAACATCGCGTTGATATCGTGATGTTTGGCAATTGTCTTCTTGTAATTCAAACTTCCATTCAACTGTGTCTTGTAGCCGGTGTTGGTTGCATTGCTGATACCGGCATTGGCCCCGTAATAGACGCGTGAACCGAAAGAGTTGGTCTGAAAGTTATATGCCTGGGCCGGAATTGGGGCATTCCATTCGAATTGGTTGTAATAATTCAACTGGTAATCAATTCGGGCATTAAGGCCTTTAATAGGTCTCCATTCTCCATATATGCTTGTATTGGCCTCCTGCCTGTTCTGGTATTTCAGGTTATTAATATAGTTGACGTAAGGATTATTGGCCTGAGGATCTTCACTGTAGGCCATTACTCCTCCAAAATAACCTGTCGAAGGGTCATACGGCAACATTCCGGCAGGAGTATATTGCAAGTCATATCCTCCTGTATTGGTTGGATTTGGATCCGAAAAACCTTCCGGATAATAGTAGGTAAATTTTGACCAGTTGCCTGCAAATTTAACGCCAACAGTCACGTTTTCCTTGACTTTATAGTCATAGTTGAACCTTGCATTGTAGCGGGAAAAATCATTATTTATCTGTAAACCTTTCTGATCCATTACCCCAACAGAGATAAAGAAGTTGGATTTATCATTACTTCCGGTAGCAGATAGGTTATAATTATGAACCTGCCCGTTCCTTAAGATAAGGTTCCACCAGTCAGTATTTGGATACTGCAGCGGATTTATCATGCCTAAGGCCATCCACTGGTCAACGGTTCCATCTTTAAACAGATAATTGGAGCGCAGTGTATTCGAAGCAGCCGCACGTTGCTCCACCGTAAGTGCACGGGGATAGTCCGCCATGAAACTATACGCTTTGGTTGGAACCTCCATGGCTAACGAACTTGAGAAATTGATGGAAGTCTTTCCTGACCCTTTGCCCGATTTTGTAGTAATCAGTACGACTCCATTGGCAGCACGTGAACCGTAAACTGCTGATGAGGCGGCGTCTTTTAATACGGAAATACTTTCTACATCATTCATATTGATTCGGTTGATATCCACATCGGGCATACCATCTACCACTACCAA
Source organism: Prolixibacteraceae bacterium (assembly GCA_037137375.1). Taxonomy (GTDB): domain Bacteria; phylum Bacteroidota; class Bacteroidia; order Bacteroidales; family Prolixibacteraceae; genus CAINVV01. The sequence goes on along the minus strand of JBAXKJ010000027.1, from coordinate 53,364 downwards.
AGGAGAAGAAGAGTTAACCGTTCCCATACCACGAATGATCATGCTAGCCTTATCATTTCCCGCCATACCCGATGATTGGGTTACCGCGAGACCGGGAACCAATCCTTCCATCCCTGAGGAAAGATTCGTCAATGCCCTGTTGGTCATTTTCTCGTCAACCTTGACAGCAGCTACGGCTCCAGTTAGATTCACCTTCTTCTGGGTACCGAATCCAACGACAACCACCTCTTCGACATCGACAGTTTCGGCAGCCATTACCACTTTAATAGTTGTATTAGCCCCGAGTGTTACCTCCTGTGATTTTAATCCAATAAATGAAAAAATCAGAACCCTGGAACCAGCCGGAACTTGAATGGAGAATTTTCCGTTCATGTCGGTAACTGTTCCTACGGTCTGTCCTTTCACGACAACTGATACGCCTGGAATTGAAGTGCCATCCTGTTCAGTGACCTTTCCCGAGTAAGCGGTAGTCTGAGCCACGACAGAAAGCCCGGCAAGTAGCCAGGGTATCAGAACCATAAGCAATCTAATAAAAACCCGATTTTTTTTCATAGTACGAAATTTAATAAAACATAAAACCCCTTATTTTTCTGATCCTTTAAGTTTGTTGAAATTTTTTTGTTGCAGGAGTGCCTCTATCAAGCAGGCATCTATGATAACTATTTTTCCTAAATTCACAGATTAAAATTTGGGTAATAAATGACTGCAATGCATGAGTTGATTTTTTTTTCAGGTTTTAAAACTAGTAGTTTTTTCTATACCTCAGGTCACATTTTATCGAGTATTTTAATCACGGAGTTTATTAAATTTGTAAAGAATAATTATAGTAAATCAAATTTTTTGAAAGTGATCTTCTTAATGTCGGAATATGAGCAACTAATACAAATAATTCAAAGATGAAAAACAAAAATGGAATCTCCTTTTCGGGAAAAAATGCAGGCTTTATATTATTGATCAGCTTCCTGTTTATGGCCCAGTTATCAGTAGCACAAGTAGTCGGACTCGACAACTGGTACAATCGCGAAACCAATGCCAAGACGGGCAAACCCTTTCATTACCTCTGGACGGATACGGAGAACAGCGGATACTCGCAATGGGGCGACCTGTTTAAGAAAAAAGGGGCAACACTGACCACTATCGAACAGGCTGCCGATGCAAAAGTACTTGCTAACGTGGATATCTATATCATCGTCGATCCTGATACCACTACCGAAGCAAAGAATCCAAACTATATCCAACCCGCAGATATCAAGGCTATTAAGAGCTGGGTAGAAAAGGGGGGAGTATTGATGATTCTTGCCAACGACGCACCTAACTGCGAGTTTACCCATCTGAACATGCTGGTAAAGGAATTCGGCATGTATTTTAACCATGTCACGATGCATCCGGTACTCCTGCGCCAATGGGATATGGGTGCCTTTACCGCTTTCTCGGAACATCCGATCTGGAAAGGGGTCTCTAAAGTATATATGAAAGAGATTTCCTCCTTTAAATTGAGCGGTCCTGCCAAATCTATCCTTTCCGAAAAAGGTGAAGTGTATATGGCTGAAAGCAAGGTTGGTAAGGGAACGGTTATCGCGGTAGGTGATCCATGGATCTACAACGAATACATCGATCATACCTATCTACCTGCCGATTTTCAGAACCTTAAAGCCGCTGAGAACCTCACGGATTACCTGATAAAAAATTCAAGGAAGGGCAAATAAACCCCAATTATCATTTTTTTATAGTCAGCCTTTAACTAGTTTTATACAGTGAAGGCTGATTTAATTTTATCCCTGCTCCTACGATCGACTATGACCCACAGAAACAAGGCCATCGAAATTTTTCTTACCGGCGTAGAAAGTGTCAAGCCCGACAATCTCATTAAAAGGTTTGTTTCTTTGAATGATCCTATATTGTCGTTTAGCAAGTTAGCCTTCGATTTGAGGTTTGTCGAAAATATTTACGTCATCGGTGCCGGAAAGGCCAGCGCCATGATGGCGCATTCCATTGAAACCATTTTGGGTCCGCGGATTAGGGAGGGTCATATTATCACTAAATATCATCAATCTATACCCCTTCAGTTTATTACAATAACCGAAGCCGGGCATCCGGTGCCCGATCAGAATGGGGTAGAAGGTACCCGGAAGATTCTAAAAATACTAAAACAGACCCGCCCGGACGATCTCGTCATTTGCCTGCTTTCCGGCGGAGGTTCCGCACTTTTAGCCGATATTCCGGAGAACTGTACCCTGGATGAAGTAAAGTCTGTCAACAATATTTTGCTTAAATCAGGCGCCAACATACAGGAGATGAATTGCATCCGAAAACACTTGTCACAAGTAAAGGGCGGAATGCTCGCAAAGGCCGCTTCTCCTGCTTCACTTGTCAGTTTGATCCTTTCAGATGTGATCGGCGATCCTCTCGATGTCATCGCTTCAGGCCCAACAGCGCCCGACCCGTCTACTTTTCACGATGCAATCGCTATCCTCGCGAAATATAATCTGGAGAATCAGATCCCACAGAATATCAGACAATTCCTGCTCGATGGGTTGCATGGAAAACATCCTGAAACACTGAAGGAAGAGGATGAAATTATGGAGAATACCTATAATTTGATCATAGGAAACAATAAACTGGCACTCGCCTCAGCCCGTGAGAAAGCTGAATCATTAGGATACGAAACAAGGATCGTTACAGACAGACTCGAAGGTGACGTAGAATTTGTTTCAGCCGAAATTTTTAACCTGGCTATTCTTACAAAACAGCAAAATCCCCATCAGAATATCTGCCTGCTTTTTGGCGGCGAACCTACCGTGAAAGTCAGGGGGAAAGGTCTTGGAGGCAGAAACCAGCACTTGGCGCTGCTTTTGGCTAAACTGCTGAAAGATCATCCGGGTATCACCTTTCTATCTGGTGGAACAGACGGGACAGATGGTCCGACGGAAGCCGCAGGTGCAGTAGCCGACTCCGAAACTTCCCTAAACGGCGAAAAACTCCATCTGGATTTGGATGAATATATCCAAAATCACGATACCTATCGTTTTTTCAAACAAGAGGGAGGATTGATCAATACCGGACCAACCCAAACGAACGTGATGGACATTATGGTAATTCTGTTGCATGAAAAATAATAGAGGCTTATGAACCACTGGACCCAGTCAATCGATCCGTTTCATAACCTTGTCGTTTCGGCAATGGTGGCGCTTTTACCCATCCTGGTCATCTTCTGGGCATTGATTATCAGGAAAATGAAAGGGTATGTCGCGAGTCTCCTTGCATTAGTAACAGCTTTACTGATTGCCGTGATCATCTTTGGAATGCCTGCTAAACTTGCCTTACTGTCGACCGCCAACGGTGTCCTTTATGGTCTTTTTCCAATTTGCTGGATCATCATTACTGCCGTTTTCCTGTTTAACCTGACCGTCCGGAGCGGTAGGTTCGAAGTCATCAAACATTTTATGGCTTCCATCACTTCCGACCGGAGAATCCAGGCCTTACTGATTGCTTTCTCTTTTGGCTCCTTTCTGGAAGGGACCTGTGGTTTCGGCGCTCCGGTGGCCATCACAGCCGCCATGCTGGTAGGTCTGGGTTTTGACCCTCTTTACGCAGCCGGGATCTGCCTGATCGCCAACACTGCCCCCGTGGCGTTCGGTTCGATCGGTATCCCGATAACAGTTGCTTCTCAGGTCTCCGGTATCCCGGAAATGGCCATTTCGCAGATGATTGGCAGAACCTTACCATTGCTTTCCGTCATCCTTCCGTTTTACATTGTTGTTTTCATGTCCGGTTTCAGGAACACATTGGCAATACTGCCCGCCATCCTGGTTTCTGGGTGTTCTTTCGCCCTGCTGCAATGGGCTACCTCCAATTTTCTTGGTCCAGCCTTACCCGACATCATTGCCGGGATTGGTTCAATTGTTTGCCTGATCATCCTTCTGAAGTTCTGGAAGCCTAAATCCGTCTGGCGTTTTCCCAACGAACCGGAGCCGACCATCAATACCCAAATCAAGTATTCTCCCGGGGAAATATTGAGGGCATGGTCCCCCTTTATATTATTGACTATCATGGTAATAGCTTGGGGTTTATCGCCTGTAAAACAGGTTTTTAATGCCTTCGGACAGCTGCAGTTCGAGATGCCCGGCCTACATAATGCGATCAAAGATCTGCAAGGCAATCCTTTACCACACCTCTTCAAATTCAATTATCTCTCGGCCGCCGGAACCTCCATTTTACTCTCTGCGCTGATAGCCATTCCTGTGCTGGGACTGACTTTCAAAGTAGCCTGGAAAGTCTTTTTGGCCACACTCGATCAGCTGAAATTTTCGATTATCACGGTAGGTGCAGTACTAGGTTTTGCCTATATTCTGAATGATTCGGGAATCACCATCACCCTGGCTTCTGTACTCGCAAATACCGGTGTGCTCTTTCCATTTTTTGCCCCGGTACTCGGTTGGTTGGGGGTATTTATTACGGGTTCTGATACTTCCGCCAATGCGTTGTTTGGGAAACTTCAATCCGCCACTGCAACCTCTATCGGTATCGATCCGGTTGTGACAGTGGCTGCCAACGCTTCGGGAGGTGTCGTGGGTAAAATGATTTCACCCCAATCCATTGCGGTAGCCTCAGCGGCAGGAAATCTGGTGGGCAGGGAGTCCGACTTGTTCCGATTTACCGTCAAACACAGCTTTATTATGCTGATGCTGATCTGCCTGATAGTGCTGGGTCAGGCCTATTTATTTTCCAATATTATACCTAAATATCAATTAAATGGAGCAAAATCGGTGGTAGCTAATCCGGATTTTTTTGCCGGTTATATCTACTTGCTGATACTGGCCTTCGTAATTATTGCTTTTGCAGTGATGGTCAGTGTTCTCAATCGAAACAAAGTCCGGAAAGTTTAACCAAAATACCCGACAGTATGAAAATAGGTTTTCAATATGGCCACGAAGTGCTGAATTTGAATCTTCCTGATGATTCAATTATCTATGAGTCAAAATATAAGCCTTCCCCAAAGGGAGCCGTTGAACTATTAAGGGAATCCTTGGAGAATCCGGTTGCCTGCGCGAAACTAACCGAGCTATTACAGGGCAGAAGACCGGGAAAGATTGTTATCGTGGTCTCAGATATCACCAGACCAATACCTTACCATGAATTTATTCCAGAATTGCTGATCATCCTTGAAAATTCCGGCGTGAAGCGGGAGGATATTGAGATCTTGGTCGCGACAGGCATGCATCGTTCCTCAACGAAAGAGGAACACCTAAAGATGTTTGGCGAATTTGTTTGTGGGAATTACCCGATCACCGATCACGACTGCAGCGATGCAAAGAATCTGGAACAATTGAGGAGGCATAGCTGGTCAGGCTCCAGTGTAAGGCTGAACAAAAAGTATGTCAGGGCAGGCTTCAGGATCATCACCGGATTGGTAGAACCCCATTTTATGGCAGGCTTCTCAGGCGGGAGGAAGGCCATCTGTCCGGGTTTAGTAGACCTGGAAACGATTCAGAAATTTCACGGCTATACTTTTCTCAGCCATCCTAATGCAACCAGTTCAGTGATGGTGGATAATCCGTGCAACCTCGAAAACACCTCCGTCGCACAACTTTGTCCACCGGATTATTCCATCAATGTCATACTCGATAATCATAAGAAAATCAACTCAATCGTCTCGGGGGAACTGTTCGCTTCCCACCATCGCTCAGTCCAAATTGTGAAAGCCGCCTGCTGCCCTTTAGTGAATGAAGTAGCCGATGTCGCTGTTACTTCCAGTGGTGGCTATCCGCTGGATGCCACCTTTTATCAATGCGTCAAAGGCCTGGTGAACTGCCTGCCTGCCGTCAGGGAAGAAGGAGAAATTATTGCCTTCGGCAGCTGCATGGAGGGTATCGGAAGTCCGGAATATGCTGCCTTGCTGGAAAAATATTCAGGCGATTATCTTCGCTTTATCGAGGATATCAAAGAGAACAGGTTCTTCATCAAAGACCAGTGGCAATTACAGATGCAGATTCGTGTTCTCAAAAAAACCGGGCAACATTACCTCCATTTTTATACTTCTTCGATTCCGCAGGAGAAGTTGTCCTTGCTTTCTGTCACACCTCATGAAGTCGCCGCTCAGGATATTGAAAAGGCGATGCAAAATCATGTCAATCAATTAGTTGCAGCGAAGAAACGCATCGCGGTTTTCCCGGAAGGTCCTTACTGTTCTCCAGTATCGAGGCAATGATTCCCGCTTATATTCTGAAATTTAGTAATTTAGCCCCACCGTAAACATCCAGAAAATGTTATTATTTGGACGACAGTTGAATTTCCGCCACAGGATATCAGAAAGAAAGCAGCTGCTGCTTGTTTTTTTCATGACGGCTTTGTCCTTCATTCCTGTGACGAAATCCAGTGCCATTGATGTGATAAATAACCTGAGTTTTGACTTTTACTCCCAAGAACAAGGACTTTCTAATAATCAGATTCATTGTGTGTTACAGGATAAAAAGGGATGGATGTGGATCGGTACCTCACAGGGTATTTGCCGGTTTGACGGTTATCGCTTTACCGTCTTTAAAAACGACCCGGATGATTCTACCAGTCTGAAAGGCAATTTGGTCCGGACAATATTCGAAGACCGGAAGGGTCAGTTATGGGTAGGAACTGAGAATGGCGGACTCAATAAATTTGATAGGGAGAAGGAGAATTTCAAGCATTACTTTTATCACACAGAACCTACCCTGCTGAAAGATGTATCAGTTACAGCCATCCAGGAAGATCCCGAAGGGAATCTTTGGGTAGGGACAGTACAACATCTATATAAGATTGAAAATGAAAGTAAGATACAAATAATTAAGCCATTAAATATACCAGATTTTACTGAATTTTTCAGGATCATTCGTTTAGATCATTCTGGCAAAGTTTGGCTTGGCACCAACCACGGACTCTTCCTTTATAATGTGGCCTCCAATACCGCTACAAATATCGAAGTGCGAAAAAATATCCCTAACGAAGAAATATGGGAAATTTCGCCAGAAGATGAGGGAACCCTATGGGTTGGCACCTACTCTGGAGGCATGTTTTCAGTAGATGTTTCCACCAACAAAGTGGAGCAAAGAATTATCGATCCAACCAACGACCGCAGCAATACCGTGCGTGCGATTTTGAAGTCCACCAATGGGAAATACTGGATCGGAACCAGAGGGGGCCTATACCTATTTGACAAGTTGGCCGGCACGATTGCCAAATATTACCATGATGACCGGGAACCCAGGAGTCTGGTCAATAACTCAATCCTCTGCGTTTCGAAAGACGCCAAAGGCAATGTTTGGATTGGTACCAGACAGGGATTAAACCTTTTAATTGAGGAAAGAATCAATATTCAGAGCTTCAAGGCCATGCCCGGAGACAACCGGTATCTTAACAACGGAGAGATTTATTGTTTCTGGTTGGATCAGAAAGAGGACCTCTGGGTTGGAACAGAAAATGGCGGTGTCAACATTCTAAACCGTAAGACCGGACGTTTTTCCTACCTGGAACCACAAAAGAACAATCCTAATTCACTGACCAGTAACTGTATCAAGGCCATCCTCGACGATGGCAAAGGCAATGTATGGATCGGTACTTACCTTGGCGGACTGGATGTCTACAACCTTAAAACCGGTAATTTCAAACATTTCAGGAATATTCCGGGTGATCCCAATAGTCTGTCAGACAATCGCGTATGGGCATTATTAAAGGATTCGAACAATGATATTTGGGTAGGTACTACGATGGGCATCGACAAATACAATCAGCAATTCGGAGGATTCATTCATTATACCAATCTGGTCAACAACCAGCAGGTCAACTGGATCTCTGAGGATAGCGATCATTGCCTGTGGATTGGCGCTGATGCCCTTGTTATTTACAATCCAAAAGATCAGAAAATTACCCGAACGGGGGAGTCGACACGATCTATGCTCGAAGACGAGAAGCATCGGTTCTGGCTCACGACGCTGACGCATGGCATAGCCCTTTACTCCAAGGAAAAGGGTATAGTTGAGTATTTTAACGAGAAAAGTGGTCTGGCAAATAACCAGGCGCTCGCTATTTTGGAGGACAAAGAGCATTTTCTTTGGATCAGCACCACCAATGGTCTTTCAAAGTTCGACCCGGACAAGAAACGCTTTCACAATTTTTATACTCAAAGTGGATTTCTCAACGATCAGTTTACCTACGGCGCCTCCTTTAAACTCCCTTCCGGGGAGATGATTTTCGGCGGAATTTCAGGTTTCAACATCTTCGATCCGGCAAAGATAAAATCAGGGGAGTATTTCGCACCAATCGTATTTACAGACCTTAAGATACTGAATAAGAGCGTTAAAATTGGAAAGGAGGGGGGCGGTATCCTCACTAAATGTATTTCAGAAACCAAGGAGATCGAGCTGGAATTCGCCCGGAATTCTGTAGAAGTGGAATTTGCATCTTTCGACTTCGCCAACATCATGGGAATCCAGTATTCCTATTACCTCGAAGGGTTCGACCACGACTGGAATGAGCCTTCCACCAAACGTTTGGCAACTTATACCAACCTAAATCCGGGTACGTATAAACTGCATGTTAAAACAGTTTCCGCCGACCGGCAGGAAAGCAAAGCTGGACCACTTCTGACTATCAATGTACTTCCGCCTGTTTGGCAAACCTGGTGGTTTCGTATTTTGATTTTCCTAACCATTCTTGGACTGGTTTACTGGTTGATCAATTTCCTTCAAAACCGTGAGAAGCTCAAGCACAACCTGGTATTTGAAAAAATAAAAGCCAGAAAACTTCATGAGCTCGACATGATGAAGCTGAGGTTTTATACCAATATCTCCCATGAAATCCGCACGCCATTGACTCTGATTCTTGGTCCGCTTGAGAAACTCAGAAACAATACCGTACCTGAACCTGAGATCAAAGGCCATTTGGATTTGATGCATAGAAATGCCAATCAATTACATCAGTTAATTAATCAGTTGCTTGATTTCAGGAAAATGGAATCGGGTAACTTAAAGCTTAATCTGAAGCGCGGCGACCTGGTCTCCTTCGTCGCCGGCACCGTAAGTTCATTTGTGAAATTTGCCGAAGAAAAGGAGATAGAGCTAAAATTCAATGCGCTTAAGAAGGAAATCATTACCAATTTTGATGAGGACAAGATTGCCAAAATCATGAACAATCTCCTGTCTAATGCCTTGAAATTTACCGGCAAAGGGGGAAAGGTAATTGTCAACATCTCCTTGGTTTTTGATGCGGAAGATCAGGAGAATCCGAATGAGTCGGACGAAAAAAGGATGATTGAAATCACCGTGAAAGACACCGGTATCGGCATCGAGCCATCCAATATCGAGAAGATTTTCAACAGATTTTTTCAAGTCGACCAGGATAATGCGCAATCCGGAACGGGTATTGGACTCGCGCTCACCAAAGAGCTCGTCAAGCTCCACAATGGCAAGATTTTCGTTAAGAGCAAGCCCGGCAAGAGTTCGAAATTTACCGTTCAGCTTCCTTATGAAGACCTTGCACATGCCCTTCCTTCCGGGGAAGCCACCCCCAACGAAATTCAGGGGATTGAATCATCCGATGCCATGTCTGACGAACATGCACTGGAACTTTCCACGGCAGGGCAAAGGATCATGCTCGTCGTGGATGACAACGCGGATGTGCGTTATTTTATCCGGTCACATTTTTCTTCTGGGTACCAGATATTGGAAGCAAAAGATGGTCTCGAGGGTTGGAATGTTGCGCTTAAAACCATTCCAAATATCATTATCAGCGATGTGATGATGCCCGACATGGATGGATTTGAGTTCTGTCGGAAGATAAGAAAAGACGAGCGGACTTCCCATATTCCGATATTACTGCTTACGGCTTTAGGATCCAGGGAACATGAAATTGAAGGATTGAGTCAGGGTGCCGACGATTATATCACGAAACCTTTCGACTTGGTTATTCTGCAGACGAAGATTGAGAATATCCTTTCTGTGCGACAATCGCTTAAACAAAAGTATGCCGGAGAGATGCTGCTTCAGCCTAAAAATGTCATGCTTAGTTCACCGGATGAGCGTTTTCTGCAGAAGGCTATTGATGTCATCGAAAACAATATCTCGGATCCTGATCTGGACATCGACCGTTTTGCCGTTGAGATTGGTGTCAGCCGGATGCAGCTTTACCGCAAACTAAATGCGCTGACCGAGATGACGGTCAAGGAATTTATCCGGAATATCAGATTAAAAAGGGCCGCTCAACTCTTGGTTCAGAGGAAGATGAATGTATCTGAGGTCGCTTATGCGGTTGGATTCAGGGACTTGTCACATTTTAGAAAATGTTTCCGTCAGGAGTTTAATATGAGCGCTTCGGAATACATGGAAAAACACTCATCCAGTCAGGAATAACTCCACGAAAGATTTTCGTTGCGGTTTTTGATTGAATTATTGCTCAATAGTTCGCCGGATTTTCGTCCTGCCACTCATTGACGCCATCACGAATACGGTTGCGGAAAGTGAGTGTATCCTGTGCATAGCAGGAATTTCCGGCTGCATTGATGTATTTGTAATTCAGCAGAATTTTTCTGTTTTGCAGAAGTTTAGCCCTGTTAAAAGTGCTTGCTCCATTGGGGGAGACAGCGAAAGTTGAACCAGCGTTGGTACTTACGGTAATATCCGTTCCGTTGAGGGTTAGTCTCATTTCTCCTTTGGCCGTAGTCTGATCGCTGTAGCCATTGGTAACCAATGTATTTGGAGTCACCGTCGTTAGTTTCCAGGTCTTGTTTTCAGGCTGATTGATCGCGGTATAATAGGCTATCGTCTGGATTGTTGTTCCGGCAGCATTTTTCACGGTAGTGATTCCGCCATGCCAATAAGTCCCAAACAACATGTTTTCATAATGAAGACCAATAACAGCCGTCCGCTTGGAATGCAGAACACTATCTGCATCGGCGCTAACTATGTAAAATGGAATGGCATAGTTGGCGAATAGGGCATTCGGATCTGCCAGGAATTTAGCTGAGTCAATCTTCATCACGACCGAACCCATGTGCTGACCGCTTTTGATCACCATCTTGCTTTTATCGCTCAGGGTGTAGTAGTTTGAAGGGATTGGCAACAAGGTTGTTACAGGTGCAATCGCATCTTTTATGTATTGGGCGCCTGCCTTCATCAGGGCCAATGTTGCTGCGTTCACCAGGCTGTTGTCGATTGAAAAGTTAACCGTACGGTCTCTTGTATTTTCACGTACACCACCCAGCGCTGCACCAACTTCGATGGTCATCCCTTCACCAACCACAAATGTTCGCACATCTATTTGATAAGGGAAATATATGCTGTTATAGTCATAATCGTAGATGTAGTCCTTGTAGCAGGACACCGAGGCTGCTGCAAGAATTAACGCAATCAATGCTTTTTTCATTTCTGTCTGTTGTTAAATATTATTTCCAGGCTTCCCAACCTTCATTTTGTACTAGTTTGCTCATCCTTAACATTTCAGCATATGGAATAGGCAAAAAAGCTGATTTATAAACGCGATTCTCGACGACTTTAGTTAGATCATAAGTAAATGAACCGTCTGCATTTTTGATGACCCCGGCACCATGCACAGGCTTATTCAATTCGGTCAAATCAGTGGTCCAACGACGCAAATCAAAAAAACGCTGTCCTTCGAAACAAGTGGTAATCCTTCTTTCATTTTTGAGAAATTCATCAAATTTAGTTTCATTAGCAGATACTTCATCCAGATACGGATCAGTTGTGGTTAAGCCGGCCAAACCATCGGTCGTCTTCCTGGTGCGCAAATACTGGATGGCTGCCTTTGGAGAAATACCATATTTAGCCGTGCTGGTTGGTCCGACCACATGATTGGCCGCTTCTGCAAAAGCGAGGACCATATGGCTCCATTCATATAAAAATTTGGAATGTCTCTGAATATCCTTTGTATTTGCAAAATAGTCTAATCCCATGTAAATGAATTTTTTAATATGGTAGTTTGTTTTGCTGTTAGTAGGAATTTTGTTTGCAGCATCTTTCCCTCCGTTCTCCCAGTTCTCGAAAGTATACATGGTTCGACCGGTTGGAGTCACAAAATTGGCTGTAGAATTGTTATAAAAGATGGCGCTATAAAAGCGGGGGTCACGATTGAGATATGGGGTAGCCGCCTTATAAACACTGCGGGGATCTGTGATAGGATAACCATTCTTATCAGGGAAAGCATCGACCAGATCCTGGCTTGCTCCCATGGTTCCATTGCACTTAAATCCACCAGGATAAAACATCTTTTCCATTGCTTCATTTCCTGTCGAGTACTGCGAAATCCAGATGCCTCCCGGGAATTGAGGATTTACCCAGTTAATAGCGTCGATCGGTTTGAAGGCAGCAGATTTTTGAGGATTTTGATTGTTATTGACTCCATCGACTGTCAATTTAAAATCCATCACTTTTTTGGCATTCACGGCAGCAGAGTCCCACCTGGACTTATCGTTATTCGGATTGAAACGCGGGCTTGCCCAAGTCAGATAGACTGCTGCTTTGATCGCTTTGGTTGTGATGCCATCAATTCGCGACCAATAGAGGGAGCCCCCATAAGCTGCATCGGTCGAATAGTTTGCAACAAGATAATCCCGGTAGGCGATAGGAATGTACTTGTATGCAGAGTCACAATCAGCGACGATTTGTTTTACACATTCATCATAGGTATTGCGCGCCAAATTCACATTATTACTGATATCGACAGGTTCAGTGACAATTGGAACGCCCAAAAGCTTTCCGTCCAGACCTTTTCCGCCAAATTTTTGAAGCAGATCCCATTCGAACCATGCTCTTAATGCAAATGCCTCCCCTTGTAAACGGTACCGAACAAGACTGTCGAGGTGAGGAATAACCAGGAAACGTGTATTAAACCCTTTACGATCCTTCAAAAAAGTGTTAGCCAACAAGATTTGCTTGTAATTCCGATCCCAAAATGTAAGGAAAGGATCCGCTGAAGTAGGGATGAGATTTAACGCCAATTTGGTCATATCCCTGGTTGTACTGGTTGAGACTGCATTGTCTGTGGCACAATCCAAATAGGCCCCTTCGATATTATCGTAATTCTTGGGGATACCGCTGTACATCTGACCTACCAATCCCTGAACCATTTCCGGGAATTTCCATAGATCTGCTTCAGTGCGCGAGCCATTAGGATATGGATCCAGGTACTTGACACACGAACTTAGTGCAACGAAAAGAAATCCAATGATCACCAGTATTGTCTTTGTTTTCATCATGATCGAAATTTAAAAAGTTATTTTAAGTCCGGTGGTAAATGTTTTGAATAACGGGTATGAATCGATGCCTGAACCAATTGATTCGGGATCGACATCTTTAATTTTCGTTAATGTCAACAAGTTAGCACCGCGGACAAAAACGCGCATTCCCTTTGCACCCATCGTATTAGCTGTCTTTTGAGGCAAAGTGTAAGCGAATTCTACATTTTGAATTTTAAAGAATCCACCCTTGGTTAACCAAAAATTAGACGCCTTAAAATTATTTTCCACCTTGTTATATGTTAGTCGGGGATAGACTCCGCCAATATTGTTTTTTACAAAATTGGAATAGGTATTGTCTCCCCAGCCATTCCAAAAATATTTATTGGTCATGGCAATATCGAAAAATGCGCGACCTGTACCGATCAGGGTAAAGTCAAATCCTTTGTAACTTAAAGTAGTATTAACTGAATAGAAGAGCTTTGGACTGGTATTGCCGATATTACTGATATCATTGTCATCCACGACACCATCGCCGTTCATGTCTTTGTATTTTAGATCTCCGGCATGAAGTACGGCATCATATAGCTGCGGAATTACAAGGGCATCCGCATCGGTTTCAAACTTTCCGATATAGGTTTGTCCATAGTAGGCATTGGCCGATTGTCCAACTTTGCTTTGATAGGGGAAACGGTAATTAGGTTCATCAAGCTTCACGATCTCAGATTTTTGCGTCGTAGCATTTCCACCAATCGAGAGCCCAAGTTTTCCGATTTTATCGCTGTATTGAATCGAACTCTCGATTCCCATATACCTGGTCTTGTTGTAGTTGAAATATGGTTTGGCACCCGATAATCCTGCCGTATAGGGTAATACATTAGAAAGCTGTGTGATCATTCCATCACGTAGATTGTTGTAATAATTTACCTCCACCGATAATTTCCGTTTAAACAAGATAGCCTCAATTCCTGCACTCATTTCTTTTCGTGTCTCCCATGTGATATCAGGATTACCGGTTCTGCTTGGATAAGTCTGATACTGTGTTTTATCTTCAGCACTTCCAAACCAGTATCCGGTAGGCGCCGGACCGAATTTTGTTCCACTAGTGTTGTAAGTTATCACGCTATTGTAATAGTAAGGAGCTGTATTTGCCTCGTATCCGACACTTCCGATTTCTGCACGCACTTTCAGAAAGTCGACAAATTGATATTTTGACATAAATTTCTCCTCCGATACTACCCAACCAACGCCGATTGCAGGAAACAAGGCATATCGTTTCCCTTTGGCGAAACTGTAAGTGCCTGCATAGTTTGCAACACCATGAACACTGAGCTTGTCTTTATAAGTATAAATTCCGCTAACGACTCCATTTTGCTGACGTCGTGGTTCTTCAATCCCATTAAGAGACGTTTTCGAAATGTAATAGGTCAGTGAAGATTGAAGATTGTGATCTCCAACGGACTTGTCGTAACTGAATGTTTGATAGACTCCGAAGCGCTGATAATAATAGTCATGCAATTTGGCCTGACCGGGCATATCTACGCCATCGTGTGATTTAGTGAGTAAAATGGTGTCTTTCCCTGCTGTTGTTAGAGCAGGAGTTGTAAAATAGGCGATATAGTCTTCTTCCTTTCCAATTCGCAAAAGATTATATGCTTGAAAACCAACGAAAGTTTTAGATTTCAGTCCCGGAAGGAAGTTCTTCAGGTCGTAATAAAGATTCAGGGAAGTATTTCCTGATCTGCCTGTTTCATTGTAATATCCATTATTGACCAGTCGACCAACAGGGTTATTTGTGAAGGTGGAACTGCTCACTCCATACCATGGCTTTTTTAGTGATGGATCGTTATTGGCATATATAGGAAATGCAATTGGCGGGATAGAGGTGATATCGTCCAGCAGTCGGTCTAATTCATAAATATCCAATGTCGCATCATTAGTGTTATCAACGCCGTAATCAGCATCATAGCCATAATTCGGGGAGCTTCTTGTCGAAAACCCTCCGTAAAAATCGAATTGAACTTTTATCAATTCATTGATCCGGATATCGAGATTGGCACGTGTGCTGATCCTGTCGAAGGAAGAATGTTTCCCAATTTTATAGATGTCTCCATCGCCGTCATAAGCCAGGTTGGCATAGTATTGCACGACATCATTGCCACCTTGGGATGAGACATTGGCCCTTCTGAACGACTTTTGATTCTTGAGCATTAATTCCCTGAAGTTGCTACTTGGGAAATACATGTCATAGGGATTGTTCAGCGCAAATTTTGAAATTGCATTGTCAGTGTAATTTGGAGTCAGACCACTGTTTTTCCTGGCTAAATTATTTAGGGTAGCATACTCCGAACCTGAAACGAATCCAGGGAACCTGTCAATCTGACTAATACCATATTCCGCATTTACATTCAGAATCCGCTCATGCTTTTTGCCCCGCTTAGTCTTGATGAAGATGGCACCATCAGCAGCCTGTGGTCCAAACATGGTCTTGGCGACAATATCCTTGAGGATCGTAGCTGATTCGATCTCCTGTGGGTCTAATTGCATTTCGGTGATATCCGTAGGTACATCATCGATGATAAAAATCGGACTCCTTCCTCTCATATAAAGATTCACTTTTTCCATCGCCCCGAAATTTCCTAATTTTTCCTCAGCACTCATTCCGGTAGTGCCATATCTTTCAACAACATCGAGTCCGGAATACAATCCTGTCAAGGAATTTCTAAGATCTGTTGACGGATATTTATCTAAATCATTCCCAGACAAGACCTTTGAACTACCGGTAATATTGCGCTTTTTTAGTGTCATAAACGGAAGTGGAACATCATCATCAGAGGTCATTAAAAATTTTGATTTAACCAGTATTACCTGGCTTTCCGTTATCAGATTTTCTACCAGGACCACAGTCTTTTCGAACCCTGGAGATGAAACAGTAACAAAATCAGTAGGGAAGGCCTGAAAAGAGACCATTCCGTTGGCATCGGTTTCGGTATGAACAATTCCTTCACCAACCACCACCCGGGCACTCGGAACGGTTTTGTTCTTTTCGTCCACGACAGTCATGCTTATCTGACCAGTCTTTAACTTTTTGGCCGCTTTTTTCTGTGCCTGAACACTTCCGGAAAGTAGCAGGCAGAGCACCAGTATGCCGATAAACCTGAATTTTTGAAAAAATATAGGAGGAAATATCATAATTTTAATTTTTAGGTTAAGTGTTACCAAACTTCGTTGGGAACGAATTTTTTCATCTTGTAATTATCCGAGGTATTGAAAGGTAAGTAATACATGGCATCCTTCCATCTTACCTGACGTTCGGGCGGAAGGTTTTTTCGGGTGTAAATGTATCCTTTGGGATAATCATTACTTACATTTACCTTTTGAATATCCATCCCGGTCAGGAGACCGGACATTAATACCGGAGCATCCTTCCACCGGCGAATGTCGAAGAAATGATGACCTTCGAAGCACAATTCAACGATTCGTTCGTTTTTTACGCGTGGTCTGAAGGTACTCGTGGAAATAGTGAACTGTGGCAATACATTAGTCATTCCGACTTTAGACCTTATCTTGTTTATCGCCTGAACCGCCGACATTGATGCCCCGGGAGCCGCACCGTTCGGGCCGTAAGCCTCATTTGTCGCCTCCGCATAATTCAGATAAAGCTCTCCCAGGCGTATGATCGGATCGGTACAAAGTGGTTGAACTTTATTATTTACACTCTGGTCGCCCCACAATTTTCGCTGATAGTAACCGGTTTGGGTAATACCGAGGTAGGTTTGGTCCAAAAGCTGGCTCCAGACAGTTACGCCATTAACCAACTGATTGTAAATTTTGGCGGTGCCATATCCCGCAATCGGTGCGTCGTTATAGATGATATCGATATAAAATCTAGGATCCCTGTTGGCATAAGGATCCTGATCCTTATAATGGCCGGCGGCAATGGCAATCTGACGGTCGGCGTCTGTGTTCAATGGTTCACCATTGGCGGTTTCAAATCTGTCAACCATATTTTGTGTCGGACATTCACCCGAATTACTCGCTTTACTGGAGGCAAAGACTCCATTTGAAAGGGCTGCAAGATTTCCAGCGTTATAAGCCTGGTTACTGGCAGACCATCCCCACAACTGCTCATCAGAATATCGTGTGCCGACATAATTTAGTTTGTAATCGTTAGCGCTTAGCAGGAAGTAACCAAATTGCTCGGCAGCCTGAATAGCTTCCCAATTGGCTTTGGCTGCAGCCTCCCAGTCTTTAACACCGAGTTCATTATTTAGCGGACTGGCTGCATAAAGCAATACCCTGCCCTTCAATCCCATGGCTGCTGCTCCGTTTGGTTTGTATAAATCCGGGTGATTGAGGTGACCGGCACCCCCATAAACAGGGTTATCCCGGCGCATAGTATTAGCCTTTTTATAAAAAGTAATGGCCGTATCTAAATCTGCAGCAATTTTTATCAGCGTTTCGTGTTTAGAAAGACGGGGAATGTCCCATTGATCGTCAGGTCCTAACGCTTTTGTAAGGTAAGGCATCGGGCCCCAAATTTTAAAAAGGGTAAAGTGCGAAAACGCCCGGATAAAATGTGCTTGCGCAGTGTAATCATCAATGTCTGCCTGTGTGGCATCTTTCAACAGATGTATATTTTGTAATGCAAGATTGCAAATCCTTATGCTATAAAACATTGATGCGAGGATTGGTCGCCGGCTGGTATCATAGGTATATTTGTTAACGATAGAAGAGATCTGCCCGCCTTTGACGGTCTGCCCTTCCATCAATCGTCCCTGGTCACTCATATCAGTGAGTGCATCCCAGGTATATTTTTGATCCCAATAACTGAAGTAAAGCGAGAATCCTGTCTTGATACTATAGGTTGGTCCCGAATATACTGCCTCAAAGAATTTCTTGAAGTTCTCATATTTACTGAAAACATCTTCCTCCGTCAATCCTGACTCAGGTGCCTTATCGAGAAAGCTTTTGAGGCAGGATGACATGGAGCCCAAGATTAATCCGCTGCATAAGATGATAATGATATATTTTTTCATTGTTGAAATTTTTAAGATTAGAAATTAAACTTCAAACCAATAATTGTGCTGCTCATTTGCGGATAGAATCCCTGCTGGAAATCCTTTCGTTCGGGATCACCTTCGATAAGTTTTGTGAAGGTGACCACATTGTTTGCCGTGGCATAAACATTGATTTTTGAGATCCCTGCATAATGCTTGAGTACGGAAGATTCGAAACTATAACCGAGATAAATCTCTTTCAACCGAAGATAATCAGCATTTCTCCAAAAGCGATTTTCGACCATGATGTTGTACCCGCTATTGGCTTCACCTCCACCCCAGAAAAGAATGTCAGCGCTTCCGCTTCCGCTGTAATGCAAAGTTGAATGGTTTACATCCTGATTGTTAGGCGTCCAATAGTCAAGTTGGGAGGAGTGCACACGGTAATCACCTTTGATAAACTCCGCTTCATAGGTCTGGTTATAAACGACATACTTTCCTACATTGCCCTGAAACATGAAGTTAAACTCAAAACCCTTATAACTAATGCCGGATGAGAGAGAGTAGGTAATTGGCGGATAACTCGATCCTTTAATCGGATATTTATCCACATCCGAAATGACGCCGTCTGCCGTGTAATCTAAAAATTTATAATCTCCGGTATTCAGTTTCTCGAGGGCTATTGGCGAAGGGTTATTGTGAATGTCATTCACTGATGTATAATAACCGCTGCCGGTCAATAATACACCGTTTAACTGGGCATCGACGGGCTTATCTGCGTTCTTTGAGTATTCAGGCGCGTTAAGGTAGTCATCCTTGAATATGATCCTGTTCTCATTAAATCCAAAAATTCCTTTTGAATAGTAAGTAACCTTTGAGGCTGTGGTTTTATTGAACTCCAATTCCACTTCAAAGCCTTGTTTTTTCATGCTTCCCAGATTAAGATCTTTGAATGAATTGCCAACTAACATGGTAACGTTACGGGGACTCAGCAACATCTTGTTCCGGTATTCATTAAATAAATCGACATTAACGGTGAAAGTGTTTTTAAAGAGGCCAATCTCGACTCCCAGATCTCTCTTGCGTGCCTGCTCCCATTGAGCATTTGCATTTGCACCTTTGTCTTCCAGAATGACACCACTACTCGTATAATAATCACTGATATAAAGCCACCTGCTCGAAGCGTAATCATTACCTACCAAACCATCGGAATATCGAAACTTAAGTTTACTCATCCAAGGCAATGCCTTTTTAATGAAAGCTTCTTCAGATGCCACCCAACCGACGGCACCCGATGGGAAAAATCCGAACCTGTTATTTGGAGAGAACCTTTCTGATCCCGAATAACCAACGTTGATCTCAACTAAATATTTATTGGAATAATCGTAAGTTGCTCTGCCCACAAGCGCTTCATTATAATAGGGAAAATCGGAGCCCGCGTTTTTCTGCTGACGGTTCATTAATGCCAATCCGCTTACAGAGTGCTTTCCGAAGCTGTTCTTATAATTAAAACCGAACTCATAATAAAGGTCACGATAATAATCATCCTGTAATCCTCCTACATTTATGTCCAGAATACCCTGATTGTAAACTTCATTTCCCTGCCCATTTCTGCTCCATGGATTCAGCGGTTTACCAGTAGTTGGATCGACTTTGCCGATGTTGTCATAATTGAGCAGATATTGTGGAAAACTGTAATCAGCATAAAGTGATTGGTTCCTGTAATAAGTACTTAAGGATACTTTTGCTTTGAGTGATAATCCTTTTATAATTCCGTCCAGCTTCTGATCAACATACAAGTCGGTAAATAACTTTGAATCCAGGTATTGATCAAAGGTGCCACTGTTCATGGTGTTATATGGGTTTCCCGTATATTCGCCAAAAGAAGCCGCCTGTCTGATACCTGTGGCATTTGGATAATCGAGGTCAGGAACCTGTTCCAAAACCCATTCGGGGAAATAGGCAGGAAACCTGGCAGGAGAGGTTGAATAAAGATCTCTCCAGGGTGAATTTCCCTGCTGATTTTTTATTCCTACTTCGCCACCTACGTTCAGAGATAATTGGGTTGTCTTTGTCAGCGTAAAATCAATGTTTGCACGATAGTTGAACCGATCGTAGTGATAGCGGGTGTCATCATACCCTAGATTGTATGATTTGAAAAAATCGCTTTGATGATACCACCCTAAAGAGCAAAAATACTTGACAAAATCAGTGCCACCCTGGACATTGAAATTTGCATTTGAGGTTGGTGAAAACTTGCGGGTTAATAATTTAAACCAGTCCACATTTGGATATTGCAGTGAATTGAGCGGGGTTGAAGGATTACGGTATTCATTCAGGATATTTTGGGGAGTCAGCAGTTGAAATTGCTGCCCATTCATCCGGGCAACATTTAATAGCGACATGGTTGTGTAAGAATCAATAAAGTCCGGCATTCTCGTAGCTTTATTTAAACCGTATGAAGCAGTGAAACTCATCTGTGGTTTACCCAGGGAACCACGTTTGGTTGTGACAATAATTACACCATTCGCGCCTTTCGCCCCAAATACAGCTGTAGAGGAGGCATCCTTTAAAACTGAAACAGTAGCGATCTCATCAGGGTTCAAATCTTTGTAGTCACGCTCTACCCCGTCCACCAGCGTGAGTGGAGCGCTTCCGTTCCAACTGGATACACCGCGAATAATAACTTCAGAGTCATCATTCCCCGGCTCACCCGTTTGCTGGATGGTTAATACTCCGGAAAGCTTTCCTGCTATGGCGTTAGTGACATTGGAAGTACCAGATCGCATCAAAGCCTGGTTGTTTACTTGCGTGATAGCACCAACTACACTCTCTTTCTTTTGTACGCCGTAACCAACGATAACAACTTCCTCCACACCAATAGTTGTGTCAGAAAGGGTCACCAGATAAGAATCAGCCAGATTAATTGGAATTTCTTTGGTGATCATTCCCACAAAACTCACCACAAGAGTTGTCGCATTTTCAGGAAGCGCTAAAGTAAAATTGCCGTCAAAATCGGCAATTGTCCCTACCGTTGAGCCTTTTACAAGGATGGTAGCCCCAGGAATTCCTGCTCCGGTGGCATCACTTACTTTACCCGTGATCTTTCTCTGTTGTCCGGCCTGGCTCAGCACTTGGCCTGGTTTTGCCGGCGGCATATTTCCGACAGCTGCCAGAGAGGCAAGAACCGAAAATAATAGCACAGAAAGCAATTTGAGCTTTAAAGGAATTTGCTTACGACCTCCTGATGAAAAGAAGTGCAAACTTTGATTTTTTTTCATTGACAGTTCTGTTTGAAATTAACGATAGTTAGATCTTGTATAAGAAGTGTTTTTTAGGTCACGTCAGACAAAAATTTAAATGACAATACAATCCGATTGCATTATCTGAATTAAGTTGAATGATCACAAGTTGAATCTTTACACGGTTAAGATGGCATGTTAATCTGGCTGTTAGTGACACCAGGGGTCGCATTTTTTTCCGATGATAAATATAGAAGAAATTAATTGGACTCGTCCGAAAATTTACAATTTTAATTTTTTTTTAATCTACGGAGTTATTGACTTACCACTGAGATGAAGTGCATCTATGTCCGCTGGATCGTTTTCAGTTCTTCGTACATGAAACTGCCCCAAAAAACTTAAAAAAGCAAAAATTTAATTGGAACATTGCACGGCGGGTCATCCAGACAGAATTGACAAATAAATATCTATCGGTCTTGCCATACTTTTCATGCGATCCATGCTCCTCTGCAAGGTTAGCACATTCATTATAATATTTTTTAAGCAGTAATTTATTCTAATAAGGCAAGACCAGTGTTGGTAAACCCAGGTTTTAATTCGAAGGGAGACAAACACAACTACTCCAAAGGGCAGTGGTTAAGGCAGGTGGAAGTTAGGTTAAAGCCAAATGATTCAAATGAGATGAGCTTGATGGTCCCGGGGTAGGGCGTATAAATGAAATAAGGTTACAAATCTCCAGTATATAGAGTGTTGACTATTCTTGCAATTTGCCAACGAACAATCATTCCCTCTCAGAAGCCCCTTCATCTTTTGTATGGCATTTCATAAAACGTTCTTTATTGCAAAATTAGTCCGTTCGCTTCAGGACACACTCTGCGCCAGCGGTTTTTTTTCTTATTGATTTTTTCTATTGTATTTTTTACTTTGCCTTAGATACAAAGAAATCATCTTCATAAAATGATTGCAAACAGTCAGAGTTTGCTATGATTTGAAGTTTAAAGATTCTTCATTCTTTCTTAACAGGATAGCGTTTAATAGGTCAATTGAATAATAGCGCTGATGAGTAAGAAAGTCTTCAAATATGGGTCGTAAGGCAACAATATAACCTTTATCCTTTGCAGCTGATAGTAATCCAATTGTGCCAATACATTTTACACCAAGATTCTCAGCGATGCTTCTTGCCTTTTTGTCATCAATCAACAAGAAATCTGCTTCTACTTCATTATAAAGTATTACTGATTCCGACTCGCCATAACCCATTATAAAAGTCAGCTCGTTGAAACCTGTGGTATGCTTAACCCTATCCTTAAAATAATTACAAACTCGATCGTAGAATGGTTTAGTCTCATCCGCTGAAATCTCATTCCAAACTGCTGGCGGTATAAGAATATCATCAAAAAGAGAATCAAGCAGCTCAAGTTTATCGATAAGAGCTAAAGAAAAAATAGGTCCTGAATCAGCAATTACTATTCCCTTCATCCTATCTAAGTTTCAAGGAATCACCCAGCACATCATCAAGGGATAGATTTGATATGGGAATCTCATGCTCCGCAAGTAAGGTCTCGAAATCATATCTTGATAATCCAGATAGTTGCGCGGCTTTACCAATTGTCAATTTCTTAAGTTGATATAATCGAATAGCCAAGGAGATTTTAATATCCTTTTTAAGTTCGGTTTCATTCTCATTAAGAGCCAAAAGGATGTCAGAAGGAAAATCAATCGATATTGTCTGGGTATTCATGGCCTTGTACTTAAATCAACACAAAAGTACTAATATTTTGACACTTCTAAGACATTTGTAAATGCTGATAACACCGGAGCAACAGGAACAGAAATAAGTCAAGGTCTTGTCCGCTACCCTTGGCATTCAACCTGTTGGAACGACTCTAATAAACACACCTTCGTCTACAAATATCATTTGTTATCAGTTTGATGTTCAGTTGATTTTCCCAACTAGTATTAATATTGCATCTATCGTAGTTACTGAAGCTCTACTGCAAACGCAACACATTCAATGTTTAGTTGGTCGTGATGTCATGCAATATGGCGTCTCAATTTATAATAGATACGATAATTCCTCCACTTTGTCTTTTTAATAATTACGTATTGCTTTTTGCAAAATATCCCAATGCCGCTAAGTTTGACCTGTCTCGTAAATGAGGGTTTTAACCCGGTGGGAGACGAACACGACTAATCCGAATAATCACAAAAAAATATTCTCATAATCATCACTGAAAAAATGTCCACCTCAAAAAAATGCAATTAGCAGAAAATTTTATTCCAAACTAATTTGTTCTTAATAATCAGTTTATTAGCTTTGGTTATTATTAACTAAAATCTATGAAAAAATGAATGATGCAAGTGCTATCGGAGGAATTGTCCTTGGTATTGTAATTGTGGTGGGTCTTTTCTTCTTGCTAAGAGAGCTGTTCTGCTGGTATTGGAAGATTAACCAACTCATTAAGATTCAACAGACCATGTTGGAAACTCAGCTGAAAATGTTTGAGAAACAAGGAGGTGCAGTAAATTGGGATGCTGTAAATAGCATAATTGGGAAATAATTAGAAAATTGACTATTTGATTTCCAGCTAATAGCCGACTGCACATATCCGCATTCCGGACTTATTTGCAAAACCCAACCAAATCGCATTTAAACCAAAAGAGAAGGCTTCAAGAAAAGTATTTGCTTCTTGATCTTCTGATTGTAACTGAATCTTGGCCTTTTGACACACCTCAATTGTCTTTTTTTCATTGGTGAGAAGCAGGTTGCAGGATGAAAAAAATGCAACAATATAAATGAAGATAAATATCATTTTCATAAGTTATAGATCACTTTATTAGAAGATACTAATCAATTGAAATTATTTGACTTAAAATCTAACTTAATGATTTCATATAATCCAGTGAATTAAACTAATCCTTCAAACAGCGCACAGAATATCCATATTCTTGTGATGTATATTCGATGCCTGATCCACTAGAATCTGAGCTCAAATAAAAGTACCAGACATTTATCGAATTGATTCCTGAATAAGTCCACCATTTGCCATAGTGACCAATTTCAGAAAAAGTTCCATCAAAAATTCGTTCGCCTCCAGGTAGAGCCGTAAATCCAAATTCATTAGTTGCGCCCGAATTGGAGTTTAGCCAATGTCTGGTTGTAGTTTCTTTCAATGTGCCATGTAAAACACTTTTCCCATTCAAATAAATCTCTAATGCACTAAATTCACCACTACTTGGCACATGCCAGCCTGTGGGGCAGAGTTTCTCGGTAGCAACTGTATACCAATTGTATAGACTTCCATAGGTGTTTTTATTATTTGCATCGTTGTTGTACCAACAATATCCAGGTTTTGAAAGATGGTTCCAAGCAACATTATCGGTAACCAAGGGGATTGCAATTCCGTCATTGTATTTGGTTGTTTTCAAGTTCTCCGCCATCCAGAGTTGACTGCCAATTTGAATGGTTTTGTATATATTGCTTTCAATATCAATCACGGATCCATAGGATAAATTTGAATTAAATATTATTGCATTAATTTGTGTTGCTATTGTTATTTGATTACCATAGGCGGTGCCGATGTTGTTAGTGGCATATGCGCGGATATAATAGGTTACTCCGGGTGTTAATCCGGTAATTGAACTAGTGAAAGTTCCCGTTCCTGTACCATCAGTGGTTTTATTGTTGACTATTGTCGGATTGGCAATGGTGTTCCAGCAAACGCCCCGAGCAGTAATGGCTGCTCCTCCGTCGGTTACAATAGTGCCTCCCGAGGTCAGGGATGTTGATGTAATTGCACTTACGGCTGTCGTGGTAATCTCGGCTGCTAATTTTGGTGTAACGGTCGCTGTAAGAATGTTGCTTAGGTTATTGCCAGCATAGGCAACCAGGGTGTAAATATGCAGTTTGCCTCCTTCTAAGGTCGCATCCACCAGTTGTGTCACTCCTTGGGCCTGTCCTGGCAGATCTGTCGAAGAGCTTGTGTCGATCTTCTTCGTTAACTTGAACCCGGAAATATTGTTGATTGGTTGGCTCCAGGTAAGTTTTACGGTAGTTCCTTCCTGTACAGCTTGAAAATTGGTCGGTGTCCAGATATCTTTTGGACAATCTCTGCCAAAAGGGTTGTTCCACTCTGGTTTCTGGCATGAAGATAGCATTGCTAAGATTAATATGATGTATAGGTGGTTGATTTTCATCTGATTTACGTTTTAAAAAGTTCAAATTAAAATTTATAAGCCAGACCAAAACCCGCACCATGCGGAAGTGGTTGTGTGTAAAAACTTATTTTTTGACCCTTGGACTTGTTCTGTTTGATGGAATTTAGCACAAGTGCGATTGCACTAATCCCTGCCACTCCAAAACAAGCGGGATAAATCGTATTGTAGAGTTCAACTTTATCCTGCAATGCAACTGCATTATCAGTCGCGGTTAGATATTCATCGTAGGTTTTACTTGATTGGAGATAAAAAAAAGTACCGGCGGCGCTGCTGGCTAAAGTCGAAACCAACCAAATAGTCTTTCTCTTTTTGTATTTGTAATAGTCTGCTGAAAAATTGGATGTAGATTTTGATATTACATGACCCTTTTCAAATGTTAATGGATTGATAGTTTCAGCCTTTGTGTTTACAAGTTTTTCGTTTACTTCAGTTGTTTTATCTTCAGCAATAGCAACGGTTTTGATAATTGTTTTGTACCCTTTTTTTTCGAGCTTGAGTTCATAGTTTCCAATCAGCAATTTTTGCAAAGTAACAGGTGTTGACCCTTTCTCCTCATTGTTCAGTAATATCCTTGCGTCGATCGGATTGCTCACGATCTCAATGTTTCCCAAAATGGGACGAACAGTCAGGTTAATGGTTAACTCTTCACCTGCTGCAATCTGCTTGTCTTTCTTATCGGGGTAATAGCTCCCTTTCTTTGCCTCAAAGGTTGAAACACCAGCAGGAATTCGCCCTTGAAACCGGTTTTTGGCTTTAAAAACACCATCGATGAAGATGTCAGCATTGGGTTCCGCTAAGACAGTAACATTAGCAAAATTTGGATTAAGTGTTATAGTTTCATCTGAAAGCTCACCATCTCTTACAGTGATTTCAATGCTTTTAGGCTGAAATAAATCTTTCTTCACGGTGATTTTATGGAGACCGCTTTTGATTCTCTCGCCAGTAAAAGGCGTAAGGTTCCCAGAAACTAAATCATCGATTAATACAGTAGCACCCTGTTCTGGTTGAGTACTGATTTTAACAGTGCCAAAAGCTGGTTTCAAATCAACAGGCAAATCCTTTCTTCCATCCTTTTCAAGCCCGGTAATTTGCAACATCCCGGCTACGCTGTGATATAATGATTTTTCGATGCGATAGCTATATTTTCCGGGAGTAAGCTTAATAGGTAGAGGCGTAATGCCTTTCAAAACATCATTGATATAAATATCGGCTCCATCAGGATTACTTTTAATAGCCAGCCAAATAGTCAAAAGACCTTCTTCCACTATCGTTCTAACCTTCCCATTGATAAGCACCATTTCATAGACAGTGGCTTTATTAATTGATTCAGGATACGCATAATCTCTTAGCATTCCAAGTTTTTCATGTTGGATCGTCAATCGTTTTGCTCCATATGGAACATATAGCCAAAATTCACTTAACTTTTTCTCAATTTTAACGATTCCAAGCTGGTCGCCATCCCAGCTAAATCCAGTTTCGGTGGTTACTACTTTAATGATGGCACAGACATCACCATTTTGGTCTTTCATTGGAAAGTTTACCCGGGCATCCAGGTCGTGTGGAAGTGATTTAAACGAAGCGACAGATAATTTCTGGGCTTCAATTGATAAAGTTGATGAAAAGAGCAATAAAATTAGTAGAAGTCGGTTCATATATTGGTTGACTTTTAAGTATTCATGTTTAGCTTTTGACTGCTCATCAGATTGAGGGTAATTATTTATGTGTAATCAACAAGAAGATAAAGTTAGCCAGGATCTCATTGTCAGAGATTTAGTTCGTTAGGGTATGACAAGATAAGAAATTTTAATTGAAAAGAATATATATCAGATGGATTAATAATTGGAAGAGAAGAGAGAAACTGCTAATAAGTCAAAAAAAAATAATAATTTTTCAGCATGATTTTCAATGTCGGAAATAAAGTATTGGCTGTCCATGTAATTCTGTTTTATAGTATTTTACAGGTAGAATCACAACCCATTGCCTTTCCCAGTGCGGAAGGTTTTGGGAAATATGCCACCGGTGGACGGGGCGGGAAGGTAATCTACGTGACCAACCTGAATGATGACAGTAATGCCGGTTCCCTGCGGTATGCAGTGAATCAGGCATATCCCCGTAATATTCTTTTTAAGGTATCCGGAACCATCCAGTTAAAATCCAATCTGAATATTACCAAGGGGGATGTGACCATTGCCGGACAAACAGCTCCGGGAGAAGGCATTTGTTTAAGGGATTACTCGGTGACTGTCGATGCTGCCAATGTTATTATCCGGTATATGCGATTCAGAATGGGTGATGAGGCCAAGCAACAGAACGACTGTTTCTGGGGACGGGATCATGGAAAAATTATCATTGACCATTGTTCCATGAGCTGGAGCACCGATGAATGTTCCTCCTTTTATGACAATTCCAATTTCACCATGCAATGGTGCCTGCTTGCCGAGAGCCTGCGTATATCAGTACATGACAAGGGATCACATGGTTACGGGGGAATATGGGGCGGTCAGAATGCTTCCTTTCATCACAATCTGCTGGCCGACCACGACAGTCGTAATCCACGTTTCTGCGGAAGCAGGTATACCAATAAACCAGACCTGGAATATGTTGATTTTCAGAATAATGTCATCTATAATTGGGGTGGGAACAGTAGCTATGCAGGCGAAGGTGGCAAGTATAATATGGTGAATAACTACTATAAAGCTGGTCCTGCAACCTCCTCTTCCTCCAAATCCCGGATCATGCAACCTTATCCGGATGATGGTACCAACAGCCAGCCAGTAGGCGTTTATGGTACATTTTATGTCTCGGGTAATTTTATGACTTCCAGTGCTGCAGTGACGAACGACAACTGGCAAGGAATATCACTTGCGTCTGTATTCACTACCCTGGCACCGGGCGTGACGATCAGCAATCTCAGGTCGGACAAGATTTTTCCTGCATCGGACATTACCAGCCATTTGGCCCAGACCGCTTATTTGAAAGTCCTGGATTATGCCGGAGCTTCGCTGGTAAGGGACACAGTTGACAGGCGTGTAATTCATGATGTCCGTACAGGAACCGCAACTTTTCCTAACGGAGGAAATGGCAGTACGAATGGCTTAATTGATACGCAAAGTGCCGTTGGGGGATGGCCTGTATTAAATTCGGCAGCAGCACCGGTTGATACTGACAACGACGGAATGCCGGATTCCTGGGAAATACAAAAATCATTGGATCCAAAGAATGCTTCAGACGGACAATTATTCACCATTGATAGTAAATTTACTAACGTGGAAGTCTATATTAATAACCTTGTTGCCGCGATAACAGACAATCAGAACAAGGATGCGATTTATACAGGGATCTCTGTTCAGATAAATCCTGCCGGAAATCAGCAGCGTTTTTCGATGAGAAAAGAAAATGGATTTTTGAAGGTTTCCGATAAAGAGATTATCAAAGCGGTGCAGATTTATTCTTTGACGGGTCAACTTCTTCTTACAAAAACGTGTAACACAAATGAAATAGAGGTTTCCCTGGCCTCAATACACAGCAATATTTTGATTGTTAGGGTTTTATATAAATCAGGAAATTTCAATTCTCAGAAATTTAATAACTTCTAACGGGAAACAGAGTCATCTAACCCGCATTTTGGTATTTCTTGCCCGCTCCTGTTACGCCTGACCCTCCCATTTGATATGTTTTTTGCTCCTTCCCCAAGGGTGCAGTAGTAACTTTACGCCTAACTGAACGACGAAAAAAAATGGAGGAAATAAGCCGGAAAATTAAAAGAGTGAATTGGATCATCATGGGGATGACGGTTATCCTGACCATCATTCTTACTTTTTTAATTATTTCCAGTTTGTGATTTTCGATTTTTAGCGTTGGATAACTAAACTAATAAAGCAGACAAATGATAAAAAACGGAACCATTTTTTTCTTACTAATCTTGCTGTTTTCAGGCTCATTCGCTCAGAATCAAAAGAAGATCTCCGCCGAAGACCTAAAAGCCTCTATGGCTAAGGCGATGATCGGGCAGGAGATGGCTGTGAAGATGGCTGAATCTGAAATGAAACAGTTTCCAGAACCCTGGACGGTCGATTTTAACCCAAAACCAATTTGGAATTATACCCAGGGACTAATTGCTCAGTCTATGCTTCAGTTATGGAGTTTGACAAAGCAAGAGTCTTATTGGAATTATGCCAAGCTGTATGCCGATAAGTTAATCGACGAAAAGGGGGCGATTTCAGGGTACAAAACCGATGAGTATAATATAGATTGTATGAACTCGGGCAAATTTCTGTTCCAACTTTGGGATAAAACAAACGATGTCAGGTACAAGACCGCGCTCGTTTTCCTTCGTAACCAGCTGAAATCTCAACCACGCACTTCGGAGGGCGGTTTCTGGCATAAACAACGCTATCCCAACCAAATGTGGCTGGATGGCCTTTATATGGGTTCTCCATTTTACGCCCAGTATGCCAAGGTCTTCAACGAACCAAAGATTTTTGACGATGTCGTCAATCAGTTTGTCACGGTTCATAAACATACCTATAATGCTCAAACCGGACTGAATTACCACGGTTGGGATGAGAGCAAACAGCAACAATGGGCCAACAAGGAAACCGGTTGCTCTCCGAATTTCTGGGGAAGGGCAGAGGGTTGGTACGCCATGGCGCTCGTCGATGTACTCGATTTTCTCCCACAGGGTCATGCTGGCAGACCTACGCTGATCAAGATTCTTAATCAGGTGGCAGCCGGTATTGTCAAATACCAGGATCCCAAAACCGGCTTATGGTACCAGGTAATGGATCAGGCCGCGCAGAAGGATAATTACCTCGAAGCCACCTGTTCCTCCATGTTTGCCTATGCTTTGCTGAAGGCTTCCCGGAAGGGTTATATCGGCAAGGAGTTCGAGGCAGCAGGTGCGAAAGCCTATAAAGGTATACTTGAGAATTTAATTCAACAAAATAGTAATGGAACGATCAGTCTTACAAAATGTTGCGCGGTCGCCGGACTAGGCGGAAATCCCTACCGGGATGGCTCCTTTAAATATTATGTCAATGAAACCATTCGCGACAACGATCCGAAAGGAGTGGGGCCATTTATCATGGCATCTATCGAATACAATAACAAACAATTGATAATCAAATAATTTAACAATTCTCTATGATGAAAATGAAGCGAGATTTTATTAAAAAGGTGAGCCTGTTAGCACTTTTTGTAATTTTCACTGGGGCACAGCTTATGGCCCAGAAAGTTACGGGTGTGGTGGTAGACGAGACGAATACCCCGATGCCAGGCGTTAACGTTGTTGTGAAGGGCACAACAAACGGTGTAATTACTAATGTGGATGGTCAATATGCTATCACTCCAGGTGATTTGGCTAAAGAGACACTTTCCTTCTCATTTATTGGTTACACAACCAAAGAGGTTAAGATCAATGGTCAGAAGGTTATAAATGTTCAGTTAACGGGCAGTACACTGCAGATTGAGGAAGTCGTGGCAGTTGGATACGGCACAGTAAAACGTCGCGATGTAACCGGTTCAGTATCATCCATCAAGGGTGATCAGCTTACGGCTATTCCGGTTCCAAATGTGGCGCAGGCCTTATCAGGAAGGCTTCCCGGTGTGAACGTGGTTTCTCAGGACGGTCGGCCTGATGCTTCCATATCCATCCGGGTACGTGGCGGCGGATCTATCTCCCAGAGCAACGAACCGCTCTTTATCGTTGATGGTTTCCCGGTAGGGTCTATCAGTGATATTCCTTCTAACCAGATTGAAAGCATTGACGTATTGAAAGATGCATCTTCAACGGCCATTTATGGTGCAAGGGGTGCGAACGGTGTAATCATCATCACCACCAAGAGTGGTAAAAGCGGCAAACTGACTATCAGCTATGATGGTTACGTAAAACTGAATACTCCCACCAAGTACCTTCAAACGATGGACGCTTACGATTACATCGCTTACAACTGGGGCTATGCCAAGGCTATCAGCGACACTTATTCCAATGCTTGGGAAATGTTGTGGGGTATTGGTAGTAAGGCTGCGACCTATAACAATGCTGCAGGAATTGATCATTATAAGAATGTTGCAGCAAAGGACTATTCCAAGGAAATTTATAATCAGTCGGTTTCCTATAGTCATAGTGTGACGATCAACGGAGGAAATGACAAGACAAAATTCCTTATTTCACTCAATAATATTAGTGAAGATGGAATGAAGGTGAATTCATTTTACAAACGGACCAACGCGTCTTTGAAACTGGATCAGAAACTGAGTGATAATCTCAATCTTACGCTCGATACTCGTTATACAAATGTTGACAGAGTTGGAAATGAGAGTACTTCAAACGGTCAGGGTTCCATCCTTTCTACTGCATACTGGTTCCGGCCAATTGCTACAGCTGATGTTTTGGGTGAACTCGATGATTCTAAGAATACTTCACTGGGATTATATGATACTCGTCTCCAGGATGTTTACAATCCTGTGGCCCGTACCCTGGACTATACTCCTGAAACCCGTGAAAGATCACTGAATGCCAATACCAGTCTGAACTGGCAGCCTCTAAAGGGGCTTACGATACGTTCTGAATTAGGTTTAAGATCTTACTGGAACAGGTCAAATACCTGGTCCGGTTATGTTTACAATAACTATTTCGATGCTCTTGGCAATGTCACTTACGGAGGAAATGCAACCATTGCTTCTTCCGAAGGATGGAGTCTGCGCTGGGTAAATACTTTAAATTATGAAGTACAGGGACTCGGCAAGAATAATAAGCTACAGTTCATGGGCGGACAGGAGGTCTCCAATTCCGGATCAGAAAGCACCAGCATGTGGGGGAACTATTATCCTGCCTCTTTCAATGCAGATAGGGCCTTTGCTATGATGGATCAGTACCGGGCCAGCTCAGGAGCTACAAATTACTATGGATACAGCTCAAGCATTGGCACACCAGGACGCATGCTTTCACTGTTCGGCAGGGCTAATTACTCTTTCATGGATCGCTATTTGCTTACCGCGACATTCCGTGCAGACGGTTCATCCAGGTTCGCTCCTACGCAGAGATGGGGTTATTTCCCTGCAGCCGCTTTCGCGTGGCGGATGAAAGAAGAGTCCTTCCTGAAGAGTGTCAAATGGTTGGATAATCTGAAATTAAGACTTTCTTACGGTTCTGTCGGTAACGATGGTATCAGCGCCAACCTGTGGAAAATGAACTGGAAATCTGACGGTCTGACAAAATGGTCACTCAACGAATCACAGCAGGTCTCCTATTCTCCGGCTTCTGCAACAATTTCTAATCCTAATCTGAAATGGGAGACTACCATCACCCGAAATACTGGTTTGGATTACGGACTCTTCCGCAACAGAGTTTTTGGAACGATCGATGTATACTGGAATACCACTAAAGATCTTCTGATGCTTACTTCAATCCCGACTATCAGCGGTTTCTCTACTACTTATGACAACATCGGAAGTACCAGCAACAAAGGGATCGAATTCTCTCTTGGAAGCGACATCGTCCGCTCCAAAGACTTCAACCTGACTGCCAATTTCAACATCAACTTCAACAAGGGTAATGTTGATCAATTAGCCGAAGGCGTTAATGGCTTGTATAAGACACAGTGGGGATCTTCAATGACCCAGCCCAACACGGGTGATTATATCCTTAAACAGGGTAGTCCTGTCGGTCTTGTCCGTGGTTATCAATATGATGGTTGGTACAAAGTCGAAGATTTCACCTTTGCAAACGGAGTATATACTTTGAAGACGGGTATCGCTGACATTGGCTCAGGTATCATTGGAACTGTTTATGGTACTACCGGCAAGAAGCCCGGAACACAGGTTGCCTATCCCGGGGTAGTAAAATTCAAGGATATCAACAATGATGGTGTCATCAACGAAAAAGATGTCGATGTCATCGGTAACATGAACCCAAAACATACCGGAGGTTTCAACGTTCAGGGGAATTATAAAGACCTTGATTTCTCCCTTGGCTTTAACTGGAGCTATGGAAACCAGATTTACAATGCCAACTACCTGGCCGCTTTCTATGGCAGCAAAGAAGATGGTTTGTTCAAGAACAGGTTAGATTACCTTACCACTTCGTTCAAAATCTATGATATTCAGGCCGGACAGCTGGTCAGTGTAACCGATCCAACCGCACTTACCGCATTGAACGCTAATGCTACAACCTTTCTTCCTTACCATGAAAACCCTGTTGTTTCAACCTTGGGTATCCAGGATGGTTCTTATCTGCGTTTGAACAATGTCACTATTGGTTACTCCATTCCGAAAGATTTGGTTAAGAAAGTTGGCCTCAGCAAGGTCAGATTCTATGGCAGTATTTATAATGCCTGGACTTTCACAAAGTACCCTGGATTGGATCCTGAGGTAAATACCAATACGAGCCAAGGAAGCGCCCAGTATCCGACAACAGGTCTTGACTGGGGTTCATATCCGCGTGCACGCTCGTTTACATTCGGTTTAAACGTTGAATTTTAATTTTTAATCCAACATTGATTATGAAAAAGATACTATTTATTTTACTGACTGCTTTGATGTTTTCGAGCCTATCCTGCAAAGATTATCTGGAGGTCTCCTCACCATCAAACGTGGATGAAGATTTCGTATTTACCACACCCGATGAAGCTTTCAAAGTTCTTGCAGGCTGCTATGAAATCTGGAGAAACTGCAACAACTCACTTTTCTATGATGTTCAGGTAGTAGGCTCCGATGCCGAATGCCATCCTGAATCCTATGATGCCCAGACCCGCCACATTCCGGAAGGTCTTTATGCCGCTGATCTGACAATCGATTTTGCTGATGCAATTAACTCATGGGCAAGCTTTTATCAGGTTGCCAACCGTGCCAATATCATCCTTAAAGTAATCGGAGCCAAGCCTGATTTTATCGCCGCTAAGGCTGCCGGAAAAGTAACCGCATGGACACAGTTATATGGAGAAGCCGTTACCTTCCGAGCTTCTGCCTATCATGAACTGATCCGCTATTTTGGAGATGTTCCACATTTCTCTGAAGCTATTTATTCCACAGAACAGACTGATGGTGCTGCATGTGTTTCAAGGGATGAAATCTATGATTTCGAGATTGCAGCCTTGAGAGAAGTAGAACCACTGATGTATCGCGTTGGTGAAGGCAATATCAATGCCGAACGCTTCAATCGTTCATTTGTTCAGGGATTGATCGCCAGAATGGCCTTACATGCAGGTGGTTATGGATTACGCCGTACCGATTTTAATTATGGCACTGCTACTTTTACCCAGCTTGGAAGTGTCATGTGGAATGCAAAATATGTTCGTCGTACAGATTATAAGAAATATTACGACATCGCTAAAATCTACCTCGACTTATGTATCAGCAATTCCGGAACGGCCCAACTTATTACAACAGATTCACGTGGAGCAGGTTATGATAATCCATTCCAACGTAACTTCCAGTACAACATGGATCTGGCAGTAAGTCCGGAGTCTTTGTTCGAAATTGCCGAAACGCAAGGTCAATTTTCAGAACGTCCTTATGCAATCGGCCGTCCTTCCGATGGAGGAGGTTCTAATGCATTTCCTTGCAAGGATTACGGTCAGAGCCGGATGTATCCTGCCTTCTATTATGGTGACTACGACCCGAAAGATATTCGCCGTGATGTAACCACAACTGTTACCTCCAACTCAGGAGCTTGTGTTGAAAAGATTATCGCCTTCATACCCGGATCCCGCTCAAATGGGGGTCTGCCAAACAACAAATGGGATGAGAGTCGCATGGCAAAACCCTATACCACCGCTCAAAGAATGTCTGGTATCAACTGGCCAATCATGCGAATGGCCGATGTCGTACTTATGATGGCAGAAGTTTCTGCAGAACTAGGCGATGAGGCAAGGGCCAAAACAGAACTCACAAAAGTCAGAAGCCGGGCATTTCTTCCAGCTGACAGACTTGTAAGCGTGACCAATTACATCAATAACCTTTCTGGAGATGCTCTCAAAGATGCCATCCAGCAAGAGCGTAAACTCGAATTCGCAGGTGAAGGTCTCCGTCGTTATGACCTGATCCGTACAGGTAAAATGCCTGAAAAAATCAAGCAGGTTCGCGATCTTCAAGTGGCTATGGTCAACGGTTTGAAGACTAAAGGCTATTATACCTTCCCAAATGGAAATACTATTTCCAATTATATTTGGGTGAAAAGTCTCAATGTCTCTACCCTGAATATGACCAAAATGCTGACTTATCAGTGTGAAGTGCCTGAAACTGACCCTACCTGGCCGGTGAGATTCCCGAGTTGGCGCGGTCAGTGTGATCTTTGGACCTCTTCAGGATATACCAACCTGACAGGAAACCGCAACTTGGCTATCCAGGGATTGTTCAGGTATATTGACCCTGCCAGCGCAGAGGCTTTAGCCCTTCAAGCCGCTGGTTATGTGAAGACGGCCTGGGGATCCAACATCGTTGCCAACGAAGCGCATTTTACTTCCAATGTTTTCAAGGGATACACCGACGCTTACTATGCTGCCGGAACGCCTCCGCGTTACCTGTTTGCCATGCCTTCTGAGACAATATCTAAATCTAAAGGATTGATTACCAACGGATATGGATTTGCCCAGCAATAATTTATTTTTACCAGATTTACCTTAACAAATAACCCGTCAAATTTTCTGACGGGTTATTTTTCATTATCTTGTAACAAACTTATACCTGCGATGGCATGAAATATCTGTATTCCTTTTTTTGCATGACTTTTTTTGCAATTGCCACCCATTCAGGGGTGGTGGCCCAAAACACTAAACTTGCCATGGAAGCCGAACAAACAGCTCTTAAGGCAACTCAGTTCATGGTCGAAAAAGCCGCTGTCAATGGCGGATATGTTTGGTATTACCTCCCCGATCTTTCCCGAAGATGGGGGGAAATGGAAGCCTATAAGACCATGGTCTGGCTTCAGGATCCGGGTACGACCAGCATGGGTCATGCCTTTCTGGATCTTTACCGGGCCACCGGAAATGAGTATTATTACCAGGCCGCGGCAAAGGCAGCTGCTGCAATTATCTGGGGACAGAGTCACGAAGGTGGCTGGAATTACATGATCGATTTTGCAGGCGACCGATCTCTTAAGCAGTGGTACAATACCATCGGCAAAAACGGCTGGCGACTGGAAGAGTTTCAA
Organism: Prolixibacteraceae bacterium; assembly: GCA_037137375.1. Classification (GTDB taxonomy): domain Bacteria; phylum Bacteroidota; class Bacteroidia; order Bacteroidales; family Prolixibacteraceae; genus CAINVV01. Next base: position 16,539 of record JBAXKJ010000027.1, on the reverse strand, counting down.
CATTATTACGGAAATTCAACCTTCGACGATGACATCACCTCCAATACAGCCAGGTTTCTGCTGAGGATGTATCTGGAGAAGATGGATCCTGTCTACAAACCAGCCCTCGACAAAGCCATCGGTTTCATTCTAAAGAGTCAGTATCCTATAGGCGGATGGCCGCAAAGGTATCCATTGAAATATGATTTTAACAAACAGGGACATCCGGATTATACCTCCTTTTTTACTTTTAACGATGATGTGATCTGGGAAAACGTCCATTTTTTGATTCAATGTTACGAGGTCCTTGGAGAGGAACGGTTTCTGGATCCGATTATGAGGGGGATGAATTTTTACCTGACTTCGCAGGATGGCTGTGGTGCCTGGGGTTTCCAACTAAATATGGCCATGGAGACTGAGGGTGCACGGACCTACGAACCAAAAGCTTTTATGCCGGCCCCGACTTTCGCCAATGCCATGCTCCTGCTGAAATTTTATCAATATACCGGCGATCGCAAATTCCTGGTTCATGTGCCGGATGCCATCAAATGGCTGGAAATGAGCAGATTACCTGCTGGTGAATCGGACGATTTCCATACCCATCCCACTTTTGTGGAGATCGGCACCAATAAACCACTGTACGTTCACCGCAAAGGCTCAAATGTAAAATACGGTTTTTACTATACCGACTATAGCAACAAGAATCTATTGGGTCATTACAGCGGCAAAAGATTTGTCCCGGTAGAGCGCTTAAAGAAGGAATACGAAAGGGTTTCAGCCCTTTCACCGGAAGAGGCCACGAAGGATTCTCCCTTAAAACCCGGGCAATTCGCCAACGAAGGAACCCCTCAAAAATTTTATGACCTGAACCGGGATGCTTCTACCCGTGTTCCCAATGAAGAACAGGTAAAAGAAATACTAAGGACACTCGATACACAGGGCCGCTGGTTGGTGAAACATGCCTCCATCAGTAATAAATATATTGGCGACGGACAAAAACAGGAGCCCACCGATGCCTTCGCTTCCACCAATGTGGGTGACGAGACAGATACTTCCCCTTATCGGGATCCCTCCGACCAGGAATATATTTCAACAGGCGATTACCTGAGAAATGTGAGCCTGCTGCTTAATTATTTTCAATCCGTAAAGAAAGCAGAAGGCAGCCCAAAACCAGCAAAAAAATAACCGCCGCAAGGTTCACATATTTCAAAATTGATCCAATAATGATCAAAACAATTATGATTGGCTTGGTTCTGCTGACGGCATGTGTATGCTCAGCACAACAACCTGTGGGATACAGTTCCCTGGATAAAGGAAATCCAATTGTTTTCAATGGTAAATACATTGTTTACAAGGGCGACACCATTCAGCTTGGTCCCAAATCTTTTTTTATCGACGGTCGGCTTTCGGAGGAGCAGGCGTCAAAATATCCCTTTGTTTATAATTCGGTTCAAAAGGCCGCTGAGCACCTGACCGACGGTTCAGAAGGGACTCCGATGGTACTTAATATTGCACCTTACGTCTATTGGATCGATGATCCTGACGATCCTGCAATACGAATGCCAAAGAATGGGCTGGCACCATACGCACTGGTAATAAAGTGCGAGTGGCTAAGGTTTTATGGCTTGTCAGACCATGCTGAAAATGTTGTTTTGGCATGTAATAGAGGACAAACAATTGGGTCACAGGGTAATTTTACCATGTTCAATATCTCCGGTCAAGGTACCAGTTCGGAAAATATTACCTTCGGAAACTATTGCAACATTGACCTTGTTTTCCCTTTAAAACCCGATCTCAACAGGGTCAAAAGGGCCTCCGCAATTGTTCAGGCACAACTGATTTTTTGCAATGGTGATAAAATCGTCGCCAGAAATACCCGGTTCGTCAGCAGGCTCAACCTCATGCCTTTTATGGGTGGAAAACGCGTTCTGTTCGACCGTTGTCATTTTGAATCTACCGATGATGCCCTTTGCGGAACAGGCGTTTACCTGAACTGCACCCTCGAATTCTACGGTTCAAAACCCTTCTATGCCACCAATGGTACCGGGGCAGTCTTCCTTAATTGTGACATGAAATCTTTTACCCATGGTCGCCAATATTTCACCAAGGCGAATGGCCAGCTTGCGATTATCGACTCCCGACTAACAACAGAAGCCGGAGCGTATCTGGGATGGCGAGATGTTCCTCCGTTGGAAATGCGAAATTATCAGTACAATGTTTCGCAGAATGGCAGCAACGTGATGATCAGTAAGAATGACCCACAAACTACCGTAGATCTGACCGCAAAGTACCTGCTGGATGCTTATAGATTCCTCTACAAAGGAAAAGTTATTTACAATACTTACAATCTCCTGGCAGGAAACGATCAATGGGACCCGATGGGCATAAAAGAAATTGTTAGAGAAGTAGAGAAGGCGGGAGGTAGAAAGTATTCGATGATTCCGACACAGTTAATCGTCTCTCCAACAAGAGTTTCCATTGAGACACTTAAGAATGACGTGCTGCTAACTGCCAAAGTAAACAGATTTGGAAACTGCAGCCAGTTGGGCGAAGTCATCAAATGGAACATTGCTCCTGAATTTAAGCCTTTTGTTAAACTTGTTGTAAACGAAGATGGAACCTCCTGCAAAGTAATTCCCGGCAACAACAGCGATGAAACCAAACAAGTGGTTGTCACCGCAAATACCCCTTCCGGATTGGAGGCCGCGAGTGTAGTGAGTGTGGCACCATCTATGCTGGAAGCTCCTGGATTCCTCACTCTTCCAAAGATTTCAAAGTCCAATGATGGTAAATGCCGCGTCAATTATAAGCTGGACATGAAGTACCCTGACCTTTCTCTGGTGACCTGGTACCGCTGCTCAGATGCCTCCGGCAGTAATCCTGTAGAAGTAGCAGTGTCGCGAATGAATAAACCCTTACTGGAATATGAGCTCTCCGGAGGTGATATTGGCTTCTTCCTGAAGGTGTCGGTGGCCCCGAAACATATCCGTTGCCTGCCCGGTGAAGCAAAATCGTTTGTAATGAATAATTCGGTTACCCCTAAAGATGTAAAGGCTTCAGATAAAAAACTCTCTACTGATTTCAAGAATTTCTCAACTAAAAATCAGCTGGAAGTAAAACCTGGATTCTGGACCCTTGAACCCGTCGAACCCTTTGAGACCAGAGGTTCTCAGCTTGTTAGCAGAGACCAGGATGCCTGGTATTACGGTGAGGGGAGTGATGGTGCGGCCAACGCAATGGGATTAATGCAATCGCAGAATGCCAGAATGCTTTATACTCCTGTTGGCATCGACTTCAGAGATATGAGACTCGAAATGACGGTCGCTCCATTCAAAACAGAGGGACAGGGGTTCAGTGTGGCGAATCGGTACATGGATCTGTTTATCAAGTTCGATACAAAAACCAGGAGCGGCTATGCCTTGCGTCTGATCCGCACAACCAAATACCACGATGCAATCGACTTTCTCTTCCTTAAGTATGAGGAGGGAAATGTAATAGAAATCAGTAAACCTGTTTCGACAACCTGTTACAGGCCTGATTGTCATATTGTAGTAGAGGTTAAGGGCAGTAAGCTCATGGCACATGCGGATACGAAAACGGAATACTTCAAAGTACCCGGAAGGCCTGAAGTAGCGACAGAAGTAAACATAGAGCAAGAGATCGAGCCGGGCAATTTTGGTGGATTTGGCATTCAGTATGCAGGTGGAGCGGCATCCATGATTAAGAGCTTAAAAGTTGAGTGGAAGTAATATCGATGAAAAATTTTAAATTGAAGATCAGTAAACTTATACCCGTTTTTATTTTTCTGACGGGGTTCGCAATCAATGGAACTGCCCATTTCAAGACGACTCCAAACTCACCGGTGCATATCACCGATGAAGGGAAACTGGTTTACAAGTCCAATGAAAAAGGCGATCGCATCCCCGATTTTTCCTTTTGCGGTTATGGGTCTTCCGAGATGCCAATTCCGGATGTTCCTATAAGAGTCATAGTCCGGCCTTTAAAAGGTGACGCAACATCCAGGATCCAGTCTGCCATCGATTATGTCTCTTCATTGCCTTTGGAAAAAAACGGCTTCAGGGGTGCAGTGCTGCTGGAAAAGGGGATTTTTGAGATAGCCGGATCGCTAAAAATCAGCGTATCTGGAGTCGTTTTGCGCGGCAGCGGTTGCCTGAAGGATGGAACCACTCTTTTGGGAACCGGAGGCGATAGGGCAACCGTGCTTAGGATCGCCGGTACCAATAACCGAAAGACAGAAAAGCCTCTTCAACTGGCGGAAAAATATTTTCCCGTCAATTCGACCACACTTATCTTTAAGAATGGTCACTCATTTCAAGTTGGCGACGAGGTAATCGTGAACCGTCCTTCTACCAAAGAGTGGCTCGAAAAATTGGGCACGGACAAGATCGGACTTTGGGTCGACTATACACTTACTACCTGGACGCCAGGCGATTTTGACCTGAATTGGTATAGAAAAGTGGTAGCAATATCCCCCGAATCTATTACACTGGATGTACCCCTGACCACTTCCATTGATCCATTATATGGTGGTGGAAGCGTGGCTAAATACAACTGGCCGGGTAGGATTAAAAATACCGGTGTGGAAAATTTGCGGTTCGACAGCAGTTATGATCCCAAGAATGAAAAGGACGAAAATCACCGCTGGATGGCCATTACCCTCGACAATGTATCCGACTCGTGGGTGCGGAGGGTATTTGCTGAACATTTTGTCAGCTCGGCCGTGGCCGTCTGGGAAACTGCTTCCAGAATAACAGTCGAAGATTGTAAATCCCTGGCGCCGGTGGGCGAAATGGGAAATTTCAGACGCTATTCCTTTCAGACATTAGGCCAGCAGGTACTCTTCCAACGTTGCTACGCCGAATATGGTTACCATGCCTACAGCGTCGGCTTCACTACCCCCGGACCAAACGCATTTGTCCAGTGTTTATCCTACGCGCCGATCAGTTTCAGCGGAGCAATAGGAGGCTGGGCCGACGGTATTTTGTTCGATAAAATGACAATCGACGGGGGTATCATCAGTCTTGCCTACCGGGATGTCGACGGTCAGGGAGGAGGCTGGAGCGCCGCCAATTCTCTCTGCTGGCAATGCCGGGCGGCCCAGATTCATCTTCCCGCTCCCCCCACAGCCCAGAACTGGGCCTACGCGAGCTGGGCACAGGGATATGGCGACGGTCATCACGAATTGCCACACACTTTCGTCAAGCCGGAAAGCTTCTTCTACGCGCAGCTGGAAGCACGCACCGGCAAACCAGCCAAAGAGACAGAAAAGATACTGGTCTATCATTCATCCGAAACCACCGCTCCGGCTATTGAAGCTGCAGCAGAAATGAGCAGGCGCTCGAAGATGCCCGATGTGACCATGGTACAATGGATCGATTCGATGATTCATAAATACCCTTTGAAGCAGGATCTTTCAGCGGCCAAAAAAATCGAGGATACGGGATTCACGGTAGTTAAGAAAAGTGTTCAAAAAGCTGCGCCGGTTGGTTTGAAAAATGGATGGCTGGTCAGGGATGGCAGTGTCATCACAGGCCGTCGCGACCGTACCTCGCTCTGGAAAGGCTCCACCAGGCCTTCCGACCTGGCAAGACCTGCCGCTAATCTCGTTCGGTTTGTTCCCGGAAGGGTCGGAAGGGGCTTAACCGACGATCTGGATACACTTGCCGCAGATATGCTAAGAAACAAAGTAGCCGTGATGCAGAATTTTCCAGCTCTGTGGTATGAACGCCGACGCGACGACCATGCCCGCACACGTAGGGCCGATGCTGAGGTTTGGGCTCCCTTTTACGAACAGCCTTTTAGCAGAAGCGGCAAGGGGGAGGCGTACGACCGGCTCAGCAAATATGACCTGACGAAATGGAACAGCTGGTACTGGCTCAGACTGGGTCAGTTTGCCAATCTGGCCGACCAGAAAGGATTGATTTTCCTGCAGGAACACTACCTGCAGCACAATATCATCGAGGAAGGCGCACATTGGGCTGATTATCCCTGGCGGACGGCCAACAACATCAACAATCCCGGTTTTGTAGAGAATCCCCCCTACGCCGGCGACAAACGCGTTTTCATGGCCGTCGAGTTTTACGATACAACCAATGTAACACTAAAAAAACTGCACCGGAATTATATCCGCAAGAGCCTCGATAATTTCAAGGATAACAGCAATATTATCCACCATCTTGGAATGGAATATACTGGTACTGTGCATTTTGTGCAGTTCTGGCTGGATGTAATCGGCCAGTGGGAACGTGAAAACAAGAAGCATGTGCTGGTGATGCTACCGGGCACGAAGGATGTGCAGGATGCCATCTTAAATGATCCCAAACGCTCCGGACTGGTCGATATCATTGATGTCGTCCAGTGGCAGTACCGTACCGATGGCAGCCTGTACGCGCCAAAAGGGGGAGTGAGTCTGGCCGAAAGGCAATATTCCCGCATCGAAGAAGTAGGCGAGACCTCCTTCGACCAGATCTACCGGGCTGTGCACGAGTTTCACCTTAAATATCCTGGTAAGGCAATCGCATATAATAGGAGGGGCGCCAGATTTGCCGACTGGGCTGTATTCATGGGCGGTGGATCGCTTGCTTCCTTACCCCAATTCAAGGATGCTAGGTTTCTAAAAGAAGCGACAGAAATGTCCTCTCTTACCATGAGAGGCCAGCAATCAAAGGTTTATACACTCGGAAAGGCCGGTACCGGATATATTATCTTCAGTGAATCAAAAAATCTGTCGATAGACTTGGATAATGATCATAACAACTATAACTTGCATTGGATAAATCCTGCGACGGGCGAAATTCAATCGGCTGAAATCCGGGTAACCGGAGGTGTTAAAACCACCATAACAGCCCCCTTCGAAGGTCCTGTGGTAGCTTGGTTACTAAAATATTAATGTTTATGAAGACTAACCTGAAATTTCTTTTGGCTTGCACCGTTTTGTTTATCAGCGGAATATCGAATTTGCTTGCACAAAAATCAACAACTCCTGGCACCTATCTTAATCCGATTCTCGCCGGCGATTATCCCGATCCATCAGTTTGCCGCGACGGCAAGGATTATTACTTAACTAACTCTTCATTCGAATATTATCCCGGTCTGTTGATCTGGCATTCGACCGACCTGATCCATTGGGAACGGGTTTGTCACGCCCTTCATCAGTATGTAGGATCCGTCTACGCACCCGATCTGATCAAACACAAAGGAATCTGGTACATCTATTTTCCTGCCGGGGGAACCAACTGGGTGGTAACTGCCAAAACTCCAGAAGGCCCCTGGAGTGCCCCGGTCGACCTGAAGTTGCGTGGTTTTATCGATCCTGGCCATTTGGTTGGTCCGGATGGAAAACGATACCTGTTTCTGTCAAAAGGATGTATCGTTCAACTGACCGACGATGGATTGGCAACTGTCGGAGAGGTCATGGACAGCTATAAAGGGTGGGAATTTCCAAAAAGTTGGAGCACAGAATGCTTTTGTCTGGAATCGCCAAAATCAACCTTCAAAGATGGCTTTTACTATCAAACTGTGGCAGAAGGTGGTACCGGCGGACCGGCAACTTCCCACATGGTCGTTTCAGCCAGATCCAAATCACCGCTTGGACCCTGGGAGCAATCCCCATACAATCCTATCGTTCATACAACAAGCCGCGAAGAGCGTTGGTGGAGCCAGGGACATGGTACGCTGGTAGATGATATAAAGGGAAACTGGTGGATACTCTTTCATTCCTATGAAAAAGGATTCCATATTTTGGGCAGACAAGCGTTAATGCTTCCTGTTGAATGGACCGCCGACCACTGGTTCAGGATTCCCGCAAATATTAAAAGCAGCGATGCCATCCGGGTGCCTGCAGGAAGTGGACTTGCAAGGAAAGAGAGTCTTTCGGATGATTTTTCGGAAAATCAGCCAGGACTGCAATGGCAGTTTTTTAAGAGATACAATCCCGATAGAATAGAACTTAAAAACGGACAATTGATCCTTAAGGCGGAAGGTTCATCCTTCGATGACAGTTCACCTTTATTGGTCAACGCTGCAGATCATAAATACGAAATTCAGGTCGAATTCACCATTGATGAAGGGGTGACGGCCGGACTTTGCCTGTATTATAACGAAATTGCCAACGTCAGGGCATCAGTAAATACGGATCAATTGGGCGTCTTCATCCAGAAGAATCCCAAAGTAAGGGAGAAGAATAATTTAGGGAAACACGGCTTTCTCAGAATTCTCAACGACCGGAATGAGGTGAGTTTTTATTACAGTTCCGATAAAAAAGAATGGACACGGCTCGAGAGAAGCCTGGACATAACGGGTTACAACCACAATGTTTTCGGGCAGTTTCTGAGCCTGCGCGCCGGTTTGTTTGCCTTCGGCAAGGGAACCGTAAAATTTGATAATTTCATTTATAAAGTACAGTAAATTAATACTATAAAGTAATATCATGGTAATTTTTCTTAAAAGAATGCAACTTGTTTTTTCACTGATTCTATTTTCGGCAACTGTTTTTGCACAACAGGCGAACATCAGTACCGAACGTTTTTCCGACAGCAGGAACCACTGGTATGGCATTCGCGACCAGGGGAATGTGGTGAACCCCAAACCTAACCAGCCTAAATATCCGGAGTCGGAAATCATTAAAATTGCCGACAATATCTTGTTGTACCAGCATAATAACGGTGGCTGGCCGAAAAATTATGATATGCAGGCCATCCTGACGAAGGAACAGACAGACAGTGTTTTTAAGGCTAAGTCAGGGAACCACACTACTTTCGATAATTCTACAACCTACACGCACGTAGAATATCTTGCCGAAGTCTATACTGCCACCAAAATTGAAAAATATAGGGAAGCCTCTCTAAAAGGAATCAATTTTATCCTGAAAGCGCAATTTCCTAACGGAGGATGGCCCCAATATTATCCTCTGGAGGAAAACTATAGCAGGCACATCACCTATAACGATGGGGCGATGCTTGGAGTAATGGAGACGCTGAAAAAAATCAATGACAACCATCCTGAATTTTCCTGGGTAACACAAGATATCAGAAAGAAAACAAAACAGGTTTACCAGATGGGTTTGGAATGCATCCTCAAGACCCAGATCATGAGTAAGGGAAGGCTGACCGCCTGGTGCCAGCAACACGATGAAGTTACGCTGAAACCCGCATGGGCCAGGGCTTATGAGATGCCAAGCATCTGCAACGGAGAAAGTGTTGCAATTGTGATGATGCTGATGAGCCTCGACAATCCTGATAAGAGAATCATTGAATCGGTTCAGAGCGCCATCAAATGGTTCGAAGAATCGAAGATTTTAAATACCAGGGTTAAGACGATTCCCTCTCCGCCTGAAGAGTCACAATTTAAGACCATCAGGATCGATAAAGTGGTCGTTACAGATAATACTGCCCCACCGATCTGGACTCGATTTTATGAAGTAGAAACGGAGAGGCCGCTATTTTCGGATCGCAACAGCAAGTTGCTCTATTCGATGGCTGAAGTTAGCCACGAACGCCGGGCCGGCTATGGCTGGTACACCTACAATCCGCAGATTGCACTCGACAAGTATCCGGAATGGCAAAAAAAATGGGCTCCCGATAAGAATGTTCTATCTAAATAATCTGCAAAATGAGAAAACTATTATTCCTTTTAGTTTGCGCCCTTGGATGGACGTCTTTTACGCTACTTCCTGAGGGCAAAGATTTGCCGAAACTCGAGGTTTCAGCAAATAAACATTATCTGACAGCCGGTGGAAAGCCATTTTTCTGGCTCGGCGATACTGGTTGGTTATTGTTAAGTAAACTCAATAGGCAGGAAACAGAAAAATACCTGGAAGATCGCCGGCAAAAGGGTTTCAACGTGATACAAATCATGGTATTGCATTCACTCAACGCCGTAACAGTAGAGGGTGATTCTGCCCTGATTCACAGAAATCCTGCCTTTCCTCATGTAAAGGTGCTGGGTCCTGATGATGCTACTCCAAGAATTAGTTATTGGGATAATCTGGATTATGTTGCGGATCTGGCTGCTTCGAAGGGTCTGTACCTTGCTCTGGTTCCGGTATGGGGATCGAATGTCAAGTCCGGATTAGTCAACAGAAAACAGGCCGCAGACTACGCACGTTTTCTTGCCCTTCAATACAAAAATAAGACCAATATCATCTGGATGAACGGAGGTGATATCAGGGGCGATGATTCCATCCAGGTATGGAAAACCATTGGAAATACACTGAAAAAAATGTCCCCGAACCAGCTGGTAACCTTCCATCCTTTTGGTCGGACGCAATCATCCCGGTGGTTTCAAAATGAACCCTGGCTGGATTTTAACATGTTTCAGTCCGGGCACCGCGACTATGCGCAGGATACCTCCAAAATCGATATGAAGTATGGCGAGGACAACTGGAGATATGTGCAGTCCGATTATAAGAAAACGCCCACAAAACCGACGCTGGACGGTGAACCCTCTTATGAAGGAATTCCTCATGGGTTGCACGATACACTTCAGCCAAAATGGACCGACAACGATCTTCGCCGATATGCTTATTGGTCGGTATTTTCAGGCGCCTGCGGTTTTACGTATGGAAATAGTTCTGTGATGCAGATGTACAAAGGCGGTTCAAAGGCAGGCGCTTACGGGGCAAGGCAAACGTGGGAGGAAGCTATCAAGGCTCCCGGGGCCGGACAAATGATCCATCTTAAGGACCTCATGCTGAAATATAATTTTCAGGAGCTTGTGCCGGATCAGTCCCTTCTTACCCTACCGGGAAACCGTTATGACCACCTGGTTGCGCTGAAAGGAAATAATATCCTCCTGGTTTATACTTATAATGGCAGGACTTTCAGCCTGAAGAAAGATCTTCTCAAGGGAGAGAATTTTAAGTTGACGTGGTATTCTCCCAGAGATGGCAGCTATTCCAGGAGTCTCGAAATCAAGAAAGCGGATCTCAAGGATCTGGATCCCCCCGGCGAGCAGAAAAATGGCAATGACTGGGTGCTGATTCTGGAAACTATTTGAACTGACACCTAAATTTTTATTACATGAAGACTTTCCATAGGTTTTTAGTGCTGATTTTTGTCCTGTTCTCTTTTTTTGCTGTAGGTCAAAATACTGAATTAAAGCCGATTCCAAAGGATACTTCCTATACGCCTTATCAAACATGGTTGAAGATTAAGAGGGATTTCCCGCAGGCTACCATTGCGAAAGCTCAGCTACCCGCTGGAGTTTCAGCCATCTACAATATCGTTTATGCCAAACTGCCTTCTACACCTTTTGGAAATCGTGAGCTGCACCTCGATCTTTTCAAACCTGAGAAGGCTGGGAAATATCCTGTTCTGCTAATGATTCATGGAGGCGGTTGGAGATCGGGGAACCGCACCATGCAGATACCAATGGCCATGCAAATTGCCTCAAAGGGATATGTAACAGCCGCAGTTGAATACAGGCTCTCCCCCGAAGCGCTCTATCCTGCAGCCATATTCGACATCAAGGCCGCCGTCCGGTTTTTACGTGCCAATGCCTCGAAATACAGCATAGATCCTGGCCGGATGGCCATCACGGGAAGTTCGGCCGGCGGACAACTTGCCGCGTTTATAGGCATGACTTCGGAGGTAAAAATGTTCGATGGGAACGAAGGCAATGCAGGCGCTTCTGCCGAAATCCAGGCAATCATCGACATGGATGGAATTCTGGATTTTGCGGATCCCAACGAAAGTGCGAAAGATGAGGATCCATTGAAACCATCTGCAGGCGCTTACTGGTTTGGAGCCACCTTTAAAAATGCTCCTGAAAAATGGAGGGAGGCTTCACCAATCCAGTATGTGGGAAAGAAGACACCTTCTATATTATTCATTAACAGTGCCTTGCCTCGGTTTCATGCTGGCAGGGACAGTGCTATCAACATCTTGAATAAGTTCGGAATATATTCAGAAGTTCATACCATTCCCGACACGCCGCATCCCTTCTGGTTATTTCATCCATGGTTCGAAACGACTGTAAACTTCATGGTTACCTTTTTGGATAAAATCCTGAAGGCTGAGGCTGTTCAGGTTAAGCCGGTCGCCGCCGTATCTCCGGTTGGAAAACCTGATTTTACAGTTTCCCCGGATGGGAAAGGGGATTTTACCTCGATACAGAAGGCGATCGATGCCAGCAGGTCTTTTCCAGACAAACGGGTGACCATCTTCGTCAAAAATGGCATCTACAAGGAAAAACTGGTTGTTCCCTCCTGCAATACTTTTCTTTCAATTATCGGCGAGAGTGCCGAACATACTATTATCACTTACGACGACCATTTTACCAAGATAAACAGGGGTCGCAACAGTACTTTTTATACCTATACCCTGAAGGTGGAGGCCAACGATTTCATCCTGGGAAATATTACCGTTGAGAATAGTGCAAGACCTGTAGGACAGGCTCTTGCCTTGGATACGGAGGGCGACAGATGTGTCTTTTACAATTGCCGGTTTCTCGGCAATCAGGATACGATGTACGCGGCGGGAAGGTTTAGCAGACAATATTTTACCAATTGCTACATCGAGGGAACCACCGATTTTATCTTCGGAGAGGCTACCGTCCTGTTCGAAGGATGCGTGCTGCACAGCAAAGGCGATTCCTTTGTCACCGCAGCCAGCACACCGGAAGGGAAACCTTTCGGCTTCGTTTTTAGCCATTGTAAACTGACTGCGGCAGCGGGTGTGACCAAAGTATTTCTGGGTCGTCCGTGGAGACCTTTCGCAAAAGTCGCCTGGCTGAATTGTGAAATGGGATCTTTTATCAGACCGGAAGGCTGGAACAACTGGTCCAAGGTAGAAAACGAAAAGACCGTCACCTACGCCGAATACGACAATATCGGTGCCGGGGCCCAGACGGAAAAGCGGGTACCCTGGTCGCTGAAACTCACAAAAAAGGAGGCTTCCAGATACTCAAAAGAGCAGATCCTGGCTCCGTCGGAATGGGAGTCGAACGCGAAGAAAAAATGGTATAATCTTGATAATGAACTTTGAACAACCTTACAAAAATGAATCAACTTTACCTTAACACTCAAAAGACCATTTGGAATGCCTTCTTTTTTAAGAAATCCATTCTGATTACGGTGATTTTTCTTGCAGGTTTTTGTTACCTGTCAACGGCCCAAAACAAGAGCACTGTCTCAAAAGTTTGGGTATCCGACAATGGCAATGGCACTTACACCAATCCGGTCCTCTATGCCGACTATTCCGATCCGGATGTGATCCGGGTGGGAGACGATTTCTACCTGACAGCTTCTTCCTTCAACTGCATTCCCGGATTGCCGGTTTTGCACTCCAAAGACTTGGTTAACTGGGAGTTGATAGGTCACGCGTTGCTCAAACAACCCCCATACGAGGTGTTTTCAAAGGTTCAACATGGAGGAGGCGTCTGGGCGCCGTGCATTCGTTACCACAAGAATGAATTTTACATCTATTATCCGGATCCGGATTACGGAATATACATGGTGAAGGCTACAAATCCAGCCGGTCCGTGGTCCGAGCCGGTCATGGTTCAGTCCGGCAAGGGGCTGATCGATCCCTCACCATTGTGGGACGACGATGGAAAGGCTTATTTGGTATATGCGTTAGCGGGCAGCAGGGCAGGGGTCAAGAGCGTACTCCTGGTAAGCAAAATGAGTCCTGATGGCACTAAGTTATTGGGCAACAGTGTGATGTTGCTGGATGGTCATCAGAATCAACCTACCGTGGAAGGCCCTAAATTCTACAAAAGGAATGGTTATTATTACATTTTTGCTCCTGCAGGCGGGGTTCCCACCGGCTGGCAGATGGCGATGCGATCCAGGAAGGTATTCGGTCCTTACGAGGTGAAAATTGTGATGGCACAAGGGAAAACGGATATCAACGGACCGCACCAGGGGGGCTGGGTGGATACGAAAACCGGAGAGAGTTGGTTCATGAATTTCCAGGACCTGAAGGCTTATGGTCGGGTAGTGCATTTGAATCCGATGAAATGGGTGAAAGACTGGCCTGTGATTGGCGTGGATGAGGATGGTGACGGGACTGGCGAGCCGGTCAGGACTTTCAAGAAACCCAATGTTGGCGGGATTTTCCCTGTCATGACACCAGCAGAAAGTGATGAATTTAATGGCAGCGAACCCGGACTTCAGTGGCAATGGCATGCTAATTATCAAACCACCTGGGGATATTCCTCCGGGAACCTTGGATTCTTCAGGTTGAATTGTATCCCGAGGCCTGCCGATGCTGTTAATTTTTGGAATATTTCGAATCTGATGCTGCAGAAATTTCCGGCACCGGAGTTTAAGGCGACCGTTAAGTTAACTTTTGATGCCCGTTTCGATGGGGAAGAGGTTGGACTGATTATGATGGGAATAGATTATGGAAGGATTGCGCTGAAGCGGGAAGCTGGCAAGCTGCAGATCCTGACTGCTACCTGCAAAAAATCTGACAAAGAGACGAAAGAAGAATTATCTGAGCCAGTTGCAGTTAGCACTTCGACTATCTGGCTGAGTGTGTCGGTCCGGCAAGGTGGTGAGTGTAATTTTAGTTATAGTACCGATGGATCTCAGTTTAATCCTCTTGGTGCCAATTTTAAGGCATGCGAAGGGCGGTGGATTGGATCCAAAGTTGGCCTCTTCGCACTTCGAAATGGAGTGATAAATGACTCAGGATCAGCCGATATTGATTGGTTCAGAGTCGAAAAATAGATAAAGTTTTAAACAATTTAAAGTATTGTTAATCAGATATATAAAGAATTGCTGTTAATAAAGTTGTAGAAATATTGTACAATGAAAAAACCTATGAGACCAATCAAATTATTTGTGATTTTCTTTGCTGCCATTTTGCTAGGCAAAATATCCTATTCCCAGAACAATAGCGTGGGTACTGCAGGCAGTCTGTATCAGGGTATTGAATTCAAAATGAACGAAGTGAAGCTTCCTCTGATACCCTCTAATTCGGTTTCGATCGTTGATTTCGGAGCTAAGAGTGGTGGGGAGATGATCTGCACAGACGCTTTTAGCAAAGCCATTGAGTCCCTTGCAAAGAAAGGTGGCGGAAGAGTAGTTATCCCCCGTGGCACCTGGCTTACGGGTCCGATAACCTTGAAAAGCAACATCGAGTTGTATTCTGAAGCAGGATCCCTGGTGGTTTTCAGTACAGACAAGAATCTCTATCCATTAATTAATACCAATTTCGAAGGCTTCAAAACTTATCGTTGCAGCTCCCCGATTAATGGTCTTAATCTTGAAAATATTGCCATCACCGGAAGGGGTGTATTCGACGGATCCGGCGATGCCTGGAGGGCGGTAAAGAAGGAGAAATTGACTGAATCACAATGGAAAAAGCTGGTCTCCTCTGGCGGATTGCTGAGTGAAAATGGCAAGATATGGTACCCTTCCGAACAGTTCAGGGAAGGGGAGAAGATGGCTGAGATGAACGTCCCCAAAGCGATAAAAACGAAGGAACAATTCGAAAAGATCAGGGATTTTTTGCGTCCGGTGATGATGAATATTGTAGGTTGCAAGAAGGTGCTGATCGACGGGCCGACGTTCCAGAACTCACCGGCATGGTGTATTCATCCTCTTCTTTGTGAGGATCTTACGGTGAGAAATACAACGGTCAAGAATCCATGGTATTCGCAGAATGGCGACGGAATTGATATTGAATCATGCAAGAACAGCGTATTATACGACAGCAATTTTGACTGTGGCGATGACGCGATCTGCATCAAATCCGGTAAGGATAAGGAAGGACGCGACAGGGGTGTGCCTACGGAAAATCTGATCATCAAAAACTGCGTCGTGTACCACGGACATGGAGGCGTTACCATCGGAAGCGAGATGTCAGGCGGGGTGCGCAACATGCATGTTTCAAACTGCACCTTCCTGGGTACAGACGTAGGCTTGCGTTTCAAGAGCAACCGTGGCAGAGGTGGTGTGGTTGAGAATATTTATATCTCGGATATTGAAATGATCAATATTCCCGCGCAGGCCATCTCTTTCAACCTGTTTTACAGTGGCAAATCCACTGCGGAGGAGTTGGAAGCCGGATCAGATGGTCAGCAGCCTAAACTTTTGCCTGTCACCGAAGAGACTCCTCAGTTCAAAAACATTTATTTCAGGAATATCAACTGCAAGGGTGCATTTCAGGGAATCTTCCTACAAGGGCTACCCGAGCTGAATCTGGAGAATATTCAGATGGAAAATATTAGGATTGAAGCCGATTATGGACTCATCTGCAGCGATACAAAAGGCCTCAAGATTAAGAATCTGACAATTCTCACAACAAAATCACCTGTGATGGATTTCAAAAATGCTAAAAACGTTGAAATAGATGGTGTTAAGACGGTTCCCGGCCTTCTGCCGATGGTTCATTTGGCAGGTTCGGTAAGTGAAAATATCGTCCTGAAAAATGCCGTTATCACAGATCCTGGCAAACAGATAGTTGTTGGGAAAGAGGTGAAATCAAACGCCCTGCAGCTGGCAAAATAGGGAAGTTGTACTTATGCATGCCTTATTATATCAACTTCCGGTTCGATGATTCCCTGATAATCAATTCGGTAGGAAGTACC
>JBAXKJ010000026.1:0-75307 GCA_037137375.1 Prolixibacteraceae bacterium | reverse complement strand
AAAAGGTTCCCCACGACCAGCGGCGGGTTTGGGTATTTGGCAGGTAGCAGCTGGCGGCAGAAATACCGCCAATGGCATGCAATCCGGTACCGATGATTGGGTTCGGCGTCATAGGCTTACTTTAGTTGGGTTTCAGCTTAATCTTGAGCTGAAATTTCCACCTAAAATAGCAAAATGATCCGAATAGGGCTTTATTTTTTATTATAGGCTTCGACCCCTGCATCCAGGAATTGTTTGAAGGCCTCGATGTTCAGGTCGTAGGCTCTTGGGGAGACGAGTAAGGTTCCCACACTGTCGAGCATGACATAATAGGGTTGTGAATTGTTGCCGAATGTCGAAAACCTTGCAGATGGCAGCCAAAAAAATCGGACTGGAGGGGTTGCTTAAATAATCTGAACGAATGGAACTCTCTACATTTTTTGTAACTTGCAAATTGAAAATTAAGTGAAATGAGAACAAGTGAATTGATTAAAGAAATTGAAAAACTGACTGTTCAAAAGCGGATATTTGTGATTGAAAAGACTCTTCAATCAATTAGAAAAAATGAAGAGAATTCTCAAATGAAAAAGGCTGCAGAGATTTTATATGATGATTATACAACTGATTCTGAATTGACGGTTATTTCTGATCTTGATTATGCTGATTTTTATGAGGCAAAATGAAATCTGGTTAATCATAAAATGCTTGGATATGTCGATGATTCAATCATGGACGAAATTAGAATTGGACTTTCTAAAGTTTTATCAATTAACGAATAATGAAATACAACGAAATAGGAAAAACTGGTGTCCTGGTGTCTGAACTATGTCTCGGGACCATGACTTTCGGAGGGAAAGGATATTGGACTGCCATCGGGCAGGTTCCGCAGGATGAGGTGAATCAAATCGTTAAAACCTCGGTTGATAAAGGGATCAATTTCATTGATACTGCCAACGCCTATTCAGAAGGATTATCGGAAACCATGCTTGGAATTGCCCTGAGAGATCTTGCCATTCCCCGGCAGGAGGTATTTGTAGCCACCAAGGTACGGATACGGATGGGTGCAGGTGCCAATCAGGTTGGACTATCCCGCCTCCACATCCTGGACTCGGTGAACGATAGTCTTCAACGGTTAAATCTGAACCATATCGATCTGCTTTACATCCACGGGGTCGACCCGATTACACCCTTGGAAGAGACCATGCGGGGCTTGGAGGATGTGGTTCGTTCGGGCAAAGTCCGCTATCTTGGAATCAGCAACCATCCTGCCTGGATGATGATGAAAGCCAACGGTATTGCAGATAAAATGGGCTGGTCGAAATTTGTGGCCTCTCAAAATTACTACACCATCGCAAGCCGGGACATCGAGCGTGAAATAGTGCCAATGGCCAAGAGTGAAAACATCGGTATCATGCCATGGAGCCCACTGGCAGGCGGTTTTCTTTCAGGGAAATATACACGCAACAACGAAATTGCCGGCGACAGTCGCCGCGATACCTTTGACTTCCCTCCGATCAACAAATCAAAAGCATACGACTTAATCGACCTGATGGCCGAAATCGGCAAAAACCACAACATATCAGTTGCCAGTGTAGCGCTCAACTGGGTCGTCAGGCAACCCGGAATGACCAGCACCATCATTGGTGCAAAAAATTCGCAGCAGTTGAACGACAACATAGCTTCAGTTGATCTCCAACTTTCTTCTGATGAAATGCTAAGACTCAATGAGGCAAGTGCGCTTTCGCCTGAATATCCCGGCTGGATGGTAGCCAGGCAGACCACGGGAAGATGGCCGGGATGAAACGAACGACTGGACGACGGGCTACTGGTCGAACAGACGAGAGGACTACTTTTTATTATAGGCTTCTAACCCTGCATCCAGGAATTGTTTGAAGGCTTCGATGTTCAGGTCGTAGGCCCTTGGGGAGACGAGTAAGGTCCCTTCACTGTCGAGCATGACATAATAGGGTTGTGAATTCGTGCCGAATTTGCCTGTCTGGATTTCGGTATTTTTTCTGCCCAATAACTTGATTTCTTTGCCGGCTTTGTTGGTATACCACTCTTCCTTAGGCATTTCGATCACCTTGTCGTCTACATAGAGTGCGACCAGCACGAAATTTTCCCTCAATCGCTTGAGAACTCCCGGATCGCTCCAGACCCTGTTCTCCATCTCGCGGCAGTTGGTGCAACCATGACCGGTAAAGTCGACGAAGACTGGTTTCTTGAGTTCTTTTGAGACTTTCAGCGCCTGATCGTAATCGAAATATCCCTGCAGTCCGTGCGGCAGTTTCAGCCGGTCGGCGTATTTGGGCGCTTCAGCCATGTTGCCTGACTTCATCGATGCTGTTCCACCACTACCAGGATTGTCCCTCACAATAGCATTGATGTCAAAGTCCTGTGTCTCGGTAGGTGGAAGCCAGCCTGAGATTCCTTTCAAAGGAGCCCCGAAGAGTCCGGGAACCAGGTAGACTACGAAGGTGAAAGTGGCAATAATCAGTAATAACCGGGGGAAAGATTTTACTACCGGATAATCACTGTCGTGGGGAAATTTAATCTTGCCAAGCAGGTAAAATCCCATCATGGTAAAGATGACAATCCAGAAACCGAGGTATACTTCCCTGTCGAGGATGCCCCAATGGTAAGTCTGGTCGGGCACGTTGAGGAATTTCAGGGCGAAGGCAAGTTCGATGAAGCCGATCACCACTTTAACGGAGTTGAGCCAGCCGCCCGATTTCGGCATCTTGTTGAGCCATTGTGGGAAGAAGGCGAACAGGGTAAACGGAATGGCGAATGCCAGGGAGAAACCGAGCATCCCGATGATAGGTTTGAGTATCTGTCCTCCAACTGCCTGAACCACAACGGTTCCCACGATAGGACCAGTGCACGAAAAGGATACCAGCACCAGCGTGAAGGCCATGAAGATGGTGCCCATCGTACCGCCTTTGTCTTCCTGTGCCACACTCTTGTTTACCAGCCAGCTGGGCATAGTTATCTCGAAATAGCCGAAAAATGAGGCTGCAAAAATCACGAAAATAAGGAAGAAAAGCACATTGGGAATCCAGTGCGTACTGAGCCAGTTGCCAAAATCGGCGCCAAATAAGACGGCAATCAGGACCCCGAAAATAACGTAGATCGCAATGATGGATAATCCGTAAACCAACGCCTGAATTTTTCCCTGTGATCCGCTTTTCATGAAATAGGAGACGGTCATGGGAATCATCGGGAAAACGCAGGGAGTAAATATGGCCAGCAAACCCCAGAAAAAGGCCTGCAGGAAGAACCAGAGCAGGGAGCGGTTTTTGCCGGTGAATTCGTCGTTGTTGGCAGCGGGGGAGGCTTTTACAGTGGCTGCAGGAGCCGTTGCTGCTGGAACGGGTGAAGTTGCCGCAGGGGCCGCAGCTGCTTGGGCCGCTGCAGCGTCATGCTTCAAATCTGCTGCTGCATTGTTCGCTGCACCGCTTTTTACGTCAGAATTGTTCGCTGCACCACTTTTTACATCAGCGTTGTTCTCTGCACCGCTTTTTAGGTCATTTTTTTTTACATCAGCTCTGTTAGCTTCACCGCTTTTTAGGTCATTTTTTTTTACCTCAGCATTTTTTGCTGAGGATTTGTTATCCGTCACTGGTTTCGCACCGCCTTTCGCGCCAGGCACTTCGAAGGAAAACTCTCCTTCCCCCGGGATACAACTCTCATCGTTGCAGGTCTGAAAAGTCAAGGCACCCTTAACAGTCACCGGCTTGTCAGTCAGGATTTTTACCTTCTGAACGAAGGTGACCGCGGTATTAAAAAACTGCACCTTCATCGAGAACATGTTGTCGAAGATTTCTTCTGGTTTGGGTTCTATTACCGCTCCCACCAGCTCGATACCCGATGTCTTGTCGATCTTAAATTCAGTCGGCATTGGTCCGCCCTCAGCCAGGTGCTGCGAATAAAGATGCCAGCCCTTGTCGATCGTGGCGATAAATTGCAGCTCAGCTGTATTGGCGCCTGTCACCTTGGTCTTGTAGGACCACTTGACAGGTTCAAGCATCTGGGCATGAACAGTAAGGACAGAGGATACAAAGAGAAAAAACACTAAGACGAGATTCCTGATAGTTCCGTTTTTCATGGCGTACGACTATTTTTTTGGCAAACTTAATTTAAATTCAAGATCATTCCGATTAACGATCAATTCTATTTCATTGTTAACATAATCATTTTCCAGTTGAAGGATCGAATTAATATCGCAAAGATCCTTAACTTCTTTTCCATTTATACTGCTAATTCCATCATTTTGTTTTAGGTCGATTCCTGGTAAGGATCCAGGAACGATAGACCGTACCACGAGATTTCCGTTTTTCACACCGAACATCACAGGTCCCAACCAGAAATCCAAAGGATCCGTAAATGATTTATTGGGAATCAGGTATATTTTGAGATCCAGCACATTGATGATGCAATTGAATTTTTTGATGATATCCATCCCAAGACTTCCGTCACCACTCACCGTCCAATTTTCCTTCCCATCGCTGCTTTGAAGCGTTCCGGTAAAGTGCGGGATGGAAAATTTCCCGATCTGAAGGTGATCGAAGATTCCAAGTACGGTAGGAGTCTGATGTCCAAAACTATTATTGACACTCCTCGACTGAATCTTAAAATCTTTTTCGAGATCATTCTTGCCCACAAAAGGACTAAATAATATCAGTGGATAACCGGCTCCGGTATCGAAGTGGAATTTCCCGGTGATCTCTTTTCCGCTGTTCAGTTTGACTTTGGATACGACGCCGGGAAGGCCGGTATCATAAACCATCGGGACGAAGCTTCCGCCCTCAGGATATTTGAAGGATCCAAGACTGTACAAACGGATGACTGAATTATCGAAATCGATGTAAGTGATGTAGTTATGGAGAAAATTGGCGCCAAACAAGCCATCGAGATCATCCAGGTAAGAAGGAAAGATACCGATATTCTGGTTTTTGATCTGCAGAGAATCAAATTTCAGGGTGTTTCCGGCCGAAATCACGATCTCTGTGGAAGCGCCAACGATGCTGGTTTGCTGCTTCCTGGTCTCCACAAGCCCTACCGCATCAGCAGTTTCCTTCTTCATTCCCACTCCGTCGGCCCCGGTATCGAACAGCATGCTCAATACCCTGGGACTGTCATTCAGCTTCATCTTTACGATGATTTTTTTGTCGCGAAAAACAAACGGAATGTTGGCAACCAGCGCTGATTCCTTATCGGTATCCAGACCGTAAAGCTGGTCGAGGTACTTGATCCGTTTAATCTTGCCCAAAGAATCGAGCGCGAGGTCGTATTCGAACTTGCCGAGCACCTTGTCGCTTTTAAAGATGTTCGCCAATATTCCGTACGCCTGGGGCATCACGTAAACATGTACCCTGAAGTCTGCAGATAAATAGGGCTTAATAATGGAAGGATCATGCTGTTTGACAGCCGATTCCAGGATTTTTGCCAACTCTGCCGAAGGCTGCGATTTTGCGTTGAAGCTAAATACCAGTAACAGTACGGAGAAGAAAAAGCACCTCATTATTTCAGCAACTCAGCCAATTTGTTAGCCAGTGCATCGCCGCGCAATCCTCTGGCAATTATCTTGCCCTCAGGACTTAAGAGGAAATTATCCGGAATGGCCTGAATGGTATAAAGAACTGCGGCATCATTCTCCCAGAATTTCAAATCCGAGACGTGGTTCCAGGGCATGCCATCTTTCTTGATTGCTGCCAGCCATGCTTCCCTGGCATCTTCCTTGTCGAGGGAAACACTGAGGATCGTGAAATTCTTATCCTTGAATTTATTGTAGGCCTCCACAACATGTGGATTTTCAGCCCTGCAGGGACCGCACCACGAAGCCCAGAAGTCTAATAATAAATATTTACCCCTGAAATCAGAGAGTTTGACGGGCTTTCCATCAGGATCATTTTGCGTAAATTCAGGAGCAGTCATTCCGATAGCAATAGTACGCCATTTGATGAGGTTGGCGGCATATGCCTTGCCTGCTTCTGTATTCTTTAACCTTTCAGACAGGCCGTTAAAGAGTGGTTCCATTACATTCGGGTCTGGTTGATAGCCGCTGATTGACCTAAACTGATCAAAGCAAAACCAGCTATCAGGATTTTCCTTGATAAATTTCAAAGAAATCTGTTTTTGGAGAGCAGTAAATTCACTGCTGAGTTTTGAGGCCTTAGCCCTGAAAGCTGAGTCTTTAACAGATTCTGGTGTAGCAGTCTTGTAAAGGGCCTGCATCTGAGCGCGCAACTCATCCAAAGGTTTCTGGGTAGCCTTCAGCAGGGCATTTTCATCATTTATCTTAGACCCTTTAATCGTGGCAAGTTTGATTGAGTCCTTGCTGTTTATCAAAATTGTTCCTGGTTCGATGAAAAATTGGAACGGATCATATCCGGTTCTTTGTCCGGGTTTGTACCCCTCATGCATCAATTGCAGACTGGCTGCTACAGGATTCTTTATATTACCCTGAAATAGGAAAGTACCATCAGTCACCATCACTGAATCTCTATTATTCTTCCCGTTAGCCGCATACCTGAGGTACAATTTTGCAGGTGCATTCAGCCCTTCAATTTTCCCTTTCAGCGTGAAATTGTTTTCCTGTGCAAATGCTGCCATTTGCACAAATACAAAAACCAATGCCAATAAATTTTTCATTTTTTATAATTTTTAAGAACCACATTATTTACCAAGATACTCCTGTAGCAAAGCATTCAGGGACTGCCAACGGAGAAAAACTCCGATTACCCGGCCATCCTTCACCAGAAAGTTGGTTGGAACACCGCTTATTTCAAATTGTTTGGCAACTCCTTCCCTCATTCCCTTCAGATCCGAGACCTGTGCCCAGGCTAATCCATCTTCTTCAACGGCTTTTTTCCAGGCATCCAGTTTATCATCGACTGAAAAAGAGACAATTTCCAGCCCTTTGTTGTGATACCTGTTGTAGATGTATCGGACATACGGATTCTCCGCCCGGCAGGGGGTGCACCAGGATGCCCAGAAATCAAGCAAGACGAGTTTCCCTTTGGTATCGCTGAATTTGAAGGGTTTTCCGTTGATGTCCTGAGCGGTAAAATCGGGATTTTCCTTCCCAATATTGACACTCCTGAACATATTGATCATCCTCTTCAATGGTGTCCACATCGGTTGACTCAAAATTTCTTCCGGAATGACCTTGGGTAATTGCTGCACATATGTTTGTACCAGAGGAAGATAAGCCAGGGCTACCTTGGGTGCATATTCCGAAGATGAATGGCTTTTAACATATTCAAAAGCCAGCGCATTCATTTTGGCCTTCAATCCGGTCAATTGATCATCGTATTTTATATAGACCGATTCGTCTACAGTACCCTGAAAATAAACAACTTCAGTCTCTAATGCTTCTATGCTTTCCTTTAGTGAAGTCAACTGTTGTTCCAGTTTACCATAGTCTGTAACATCGTCCTTCCCGGTTACGTTGGAAATAGCCAACTTGCCGACATTAGCGGAGAGATTTACCTGTTCACCCGGGCGGATAATCAGCTCGAAATGATCCTCCTGACCCCCGAATTTCATGCCAAGCATGGCTTTCCGGAATAAGTCGTGCGACTCATCCTTGATCATGTTGCCTTTTGGTTTTGAATCCGGGGAAGGGGTATTTTTCACATGCAACTGTGACTTCATCAAAAAAGAATAATGATCGTATATCTTGACAGTAGTTGGTTGTTCGAATGAAAATTCTTTTTCACCAACTCCATTCTTAAGGATGAGTGAGTCGATCGTTGGTTTATTAGTGACTAACACCTCAAAATAGACTTTCCCGGTAGTAGATCCATTCAACTGGAGGGTAAGTTTTGCCGGCGATTGGGCCAAACATGAGAGTGAGGTTACCAAGAAAAGGATCGAAGTGATATTTTTGATTGAAATCATGGGGATTAGATGAAACCGGACAGGCATAAATATCCTGCCCGGTTTGGTCAACGCTAAATTACATATCACTGTTTAAGCTGTTTTTCCAACAATATTTTTAAGTCCGGATTGGATGGACGTGGAGAATCAATCGTGACAATTTGTCCTTTTTTGCCAAATACCATGAAACGAGGGATCCCTGTGATCTTATAATTGGTACAAATTGGAGATTTCCAGGCGGCCGGACCGAAGAGCTGAATCCCTCCGAGTTTCATGTCATCAATCATTTTTATCCATTTTTCATGATCTTTAGCCTCATCAATGGAGTAGCTGATGAAAACAACGTCCTTTCCTTTCATCTCTTCTTCAAGCTTCTGCAGGTCAGGAATTTCCTTTTTGCAAGGACCACACCAGGTTGCCCATACGTCCACCAGGACTACTTTACCCTTAAAATCTGTGAGGGAAAGGCTCTTTCCATCAACGGTTTTTCCCTCAAAATTCATGGCTTGCTCCCCATCGCCGAAGGAGCGGATGGTGAGTTCGAAATCATGAACTTTCTTTTTCTGCGCATCTGAGAGAATATAGGGTTGATATTTTTCGGCTTTATCACGGTAGTTTTGGTCGTATGCCTTGGCTCTAATAAGCTGGGTAGTTATAAAATACCAACCTTTTAGGGTGTCATTCTTTACATTGTCAATACAAAGTTTCTCTGATAATTCGGCGCTGTATTTGACTCCTTCATTGAATTTAATGGTGCTAAGATACTGGACATAAGAATTTAAGGCACTCAGTCCAAAGTCATAATTCATAATCTCAGTGGTTGGGAAATGTGCTCCTGAACTCATTCTCTTGTAAATTTCGGGGTGTTCTTCAAATTTTGGATGAGCGGTGCGGGGCATAAACAGGAAGTGATACAATTCATATTCAAATTCGGCTTTGGCCATCCCTTTCAAAAATTTGTCGAAAACAGGATTGCCTGTCTTTTCGCTGGCGACAAATGCATTGGTCTGTTTTTCAAGGTCTGGCAGAATAGGGAAAATGTCCTTATAGGTCTGCATGACTCCCAAATTATTTGCGCTCTTAAGCGGATTAATGATTTTACTCCATTCTTCAAGTTTTAGATTCTCCTTGTCTTTTGGGTTCAGGATGGTCAAGGTTGTTTCGTTCAACTCTATTGAAGTCTGTTTTCCTGGAGTGATGTAAAGGCGGGCAGGGGAATTCCGTTCTCCAATTCTGTAAAGACCAGAATATTCCGGGGTAAAGCAAAATCCGAAGGTGCCGTCTTTAGCCACGGCGACTTTGGAATGGGGAACAGCTTCTCCGTTGGCAACGGAATAAAGAGCGATTTCCGGTGGATTATTCTTAAAGGATATTTTTCCTTTGATGATTGCCATGTTGTCTTTCTGACCGATTGCCGTCAGAGAGAAAAACAGGAGAGAAAGCAACATGAAGACACTTGATTTTTTCATTAGAATTATTTTGAATTTATATGATTGTAAGTTTCAGGTTCCTGAATTGTTAATACGAATTCTGATAGGTAGTATAACTCACCGACGGACTCAGATAGAATACATCACCGACGCCGGTTCCTTTACCTGTCAGGGTAAATGCAGGAGTTGCAGCCAGGTTCCCGGCAGTCTTGGTAAACATTCTGACGTTATAGTTTGTACCGTCGGTAGTGCCAACCATCACATAATTATAGGCGAAAGCAATATCTGCTGTTACCGAATATTTTCTGTGACGCACAAAAACGATGGTTTCACCGGCTGGTGCGGTATATTGCAATTGTTCCAGCTTGTTAGTAAGATTTCGGGACCAAACCTGGTTGCCGACAACAAAGTAGATCATGTTTTCATCCGTATAATTGCATGTAATAATACTCGCGTTAAACAGTTTGTTGCTGGTTAACAATGTGTCATTGAGCATTTTGAATGCACCGACTGTTGGGGTAATATTTGAAAGGATCTTCAAATTTGCATCCGTCTTATCCTTAAAAAGAGCTATGGCATTTCCACTTGCTTTCATTCCCATGTAAAGCAGGGTTTTGTTATTTTTGTTGGCAGGCATATTGGTGCCAACCGCATCAGTTACGGTATTTAGCATCGTTCCGGCACCACCTGCAGATACAAACGAGCTGCTCATTTCGTCAAAGAAAATAGGATCGCTGACAAAATAGGTATAGTAGTAGTCGCTGACGCTGTACGGTGAATTAATGGCATCCCTCATCTGGTAATTACCAAATACCCCGGTATTTGCTGACATGGCATAAATACTGTGGATGAGTCCATTGTTGACGAAGTAATCTGCAGCACTTCCTACCAACATGGCTCCGGGAGCCTTAACCGGAGGAATGGAATAGAACGAGCCGTTAAAGTCGCGGATTTCCAGCAAGGTATTCATGTTAATAATGGAGGCATCCTTTGAACTGGCGATAAACATGCCCCTGGTATTTCCCAGAACACCTGTAACCGTCGATTTATAAGAAGTCTCAAAACAGAGCACCTTGGCTTTCCCGTCCAGCTTTTTCCCGTTTACGAATGAGTATATATTCTCCATTTTTGATGCCGGGGTAATAGTGGTTGGAGTTAGGAACAAGTCCATGTCGGTCTTGCTTCCATCATCTTTAAGCACATACCATCCTCGTGTAAATTGAGTAATTACATTCAAGTTGGAGGTCACATACTGAGTGTATCCGGTATTCAGATTCTTTGCCGCAAATACCAGAACCCAAGTTTTTGCAGGTTGTTTAATAAAATACTTCAACACCTGGGTCTTGCATATTGTATCTATTTTCGGTACGATACCCTGAACATTGGTTTCATAGATTCCCCAAACATATTGGAATTTTGCTGATGGGTCTGAGGAGACAACTGTTGGTTTAATATTGATGCTGTCTACCAGGGATATTCTGTCATAGCTACTGTTAATACCGGTAACCGTAATCTTTTCGTTTGGAGTGTAATCATAATTACTCTTGTCCTTGAAACAAGAGACCAGGAGGATTACCATGGCTGAAAGCGCTGCTATAAATAATTTCTTCATGAGTTTGAAATTTTAAGGATTATGGCATTACAATTAACTGACCATTCTCATCTTTCATCGGATTACCCGGATGAGCATTGTTGTAATCGACCAACGCGTGTTTGACTGAGCTGATATAGTATTGCAGTTGGGCATAATCGGCAGTCACGGTCGACATAAATGCCTGATCCCACTTCTGTCCGGTGACCTGGATCATGAATGCATGTTTCGTAACACTATAGGCTCCAAAGTAATACTGGGTAATAGATGCGGTCCATGCCGTAGGCTGGCTTAGTCTGTCGGTGAAAATGACTTTTCTCCACAAGTTGGTTGCCTCACCCATCTTGAAATTTTCATTTTCATCAAGGGTGAATTTCAGCGTTACAGTTTTGGTCTTCAATCCAGCGTTTCGCAGCATCACTATTGGGGCGAAAGCATGAACTTGACCGGCCTTAATTACATATTTGCCACTTACCGTAGGATCTGTGAAGGCCTTGAAATCAGTGCCTGATACCGCATTTGTAGATCCGTCGGTAAGTTGAATCTGCTTCAAGCTATAGGCCCTGTCGGAAGTGGTTGGACCTCCGATGGCATAGATATCAAAAAAGGTGGTATCCTGGGTACTCGTGGCGGAATTATAATAAAACGTGAAGTTCTTAGTTGTATCTGCCATGTTGTAAGATGCAGTATAGATTCTGGCGATATCCGGTCCAAATTGAATTCTTGCCACATCATTGAACAGAAAATAGGCGTCCTGCTTACAGGATGAAAGTGCTAGAATATTCAGGATGATAGGTATAAATAAATGTTTTGTTCTCATGATTTTACAGATTAATTGGTTGATAGTAATTCAGTTTTTGGCATGGGAAACAAGTAATTTGGAGTTGCCGCTGCGGGCACCCATAGTACATTTGCTTTTGTTGCATTCAGCCGTTTGTAGGCGAAAAAAGACTGCCCTTCGGCTACAAATTCCCTCCGGTATTCAGCTAAAAGTGCGGCTTGTATTTGCAATGGATCGGTTGGCAGTGCGGTAACGGTAATGTTACGGGCCGTGCGAAAAGCGGCCCAGAGGGATTGTGCTTCATTGAAATCTGTTGTTGTCTCGATCGCAATAAAATACAGTTCACTCAGTCGGAGAAGCGGAATCCTGTTAAGATCGGCAAATCCAGTCCCGGCAACTGCTGGAACATTGTATTTCTGGCAGATATTTGTTTTGGCTTGATTGGGTTGGGTAATCAGCACCCAAAGGTTCACCTCCCGGATATCCGTTCCGGTACTTAAATATAACTGAGAGGTAACGGTCGTTGCCGTGGTTCCTTTTTTGAGCGTGCCATTTCCAAATAGATTCGTGTATCTGGTGCTGAGACTAAAGTCATAGATGCCAAAAATATGTTCATTGACCAGCGAATAGTCCTTGGCGGTCATATCTGCAGAGGTTCCCAATCTGAATTTGGATGATCCATCCGGATTTACAGCTGCAATCACCACTTTCGCCGCAGCACATGCATCCGTCTTGTTGTTAAACCAGAGATTTACACGTGCCTGTAGGGCTTTCACCGCGTAATAATTCATCCGCAGGTATCGATAAGCAAAATAGGTATCAGTAGGATTAAAAGTGGTATAGGACATTGACCCGGGCCTTCCCATGTCCAGTAAGGAATATTTGATAATTGGATCGACACCCTGAAGGAGCGTTTCCGCGTCTTTCAGGTCTTTCAGTACAGCAGCCTGGAATTGAGCATATGTAATCAGTGTATTAGGATCCTTTGAAAGGG
The DNA here is from genome assembly GCA_037137375.1 of Prolixibacteraceae bacterium. Lineage (GTDB taxonomy): Bacteria > Bacteroidota > Bacteroidia > Bacteroidales > Prolixibacteraceae > CAINVV01. The sequence goes on along the minus strand of JBAXKJ010000026.1, from coordinate 62,648 downwards.
TTGTGACATAAGGGGGCATGGAGGCCGTTGAAGGTACTGCAGACGGAATAGGACCCCAGATTCTTAGAAGATCGAAATGACAAAATGCCCTCAGGGCCAGACATTCACCCTTGATCATCTCAAAAAGTCCTGGAGTGGTAAACTGATCCTTGTTTTGATCGATCTGGGCAAGAATGGCGTTGATGCTGGAGATGACCTTGTACTCCTGAGAATAAATAGCGGTCATTGTGCCGTCGACTGTCGCGTCAGTGTAATTAAACAAACCAAGTTTTTGGTCAAGGGCATTGGTTGTCACATCCCAGTTGGATATTAATTGCTCCATAACAGTCATGGTAAGATTCTGACCGTAAATAGTGTTTGACTTCAGTTGAATGTAAACTCCGGTCAGGGCATCTTTAAAGCCATCCTGTGTGCTGAATAGCACATCCTGGGTCATCTGGGTCCTGGGATAAACAGTCAGGTACTTATCGCAAGAGGTTGCACTAAGTAATCCGAACATTCCAAGTATTATATATTTTATCTTTTTCATATTAGAATGCTTTTAGGGGTTAAAATGTTGCGCTTAAGCTGAATGAGATATTATGCGAAAATGGATAAGAGGTACCCCGCTCGCGCTTCACCGTTGAGATGTAAAACAGATCGGCCATACTTGAAGAGAAGGTCAGGAGCTCCAGACCCAGATTTTTCTTCAGGTAAGCAGACCTCAAATCATATTGCACATTGATATTCTGACAATTCAGTGTCTTCTCATCCTGAACAAAACGGGAAGTCATCTGGGTTACAGTGGTGACCATTAACCCTTTGAAACCGGCCATATCACCCGGATTTTGCCAGCGATTGTCATAGACCCGTGAGTCAACATTGTATTGATAATTTGCGTTCTCCACTTTATCAATCAGGGTTCTGTTGTATTGCTGACCGCCGTAACGATAGCCAAAGGTGAGGTTGGCCGAAAAGGTCTTGTAGCGGAACATGGTGCTGAAATTTCCCTGGTATTTTGGTTCCGTATTTCCGCACGCCCTCAGGTTGAGAGAACTCCAGGTATAAGTAGGGTTACCTGCCAGATCGAGGTATAACTCCTTGCCGGTACTCGGATCGATACCCAATGAAGGTACCACCCAGATGGTATTGGTCGAATATCCGACCTGGTACTGGATGTTTGGATTGGATCCTCCCGTTTTATTGATTACTGCCTGTGCATCGATCAGGGCCTGTGAGATATCAATGATTTTATTTGAGTTTCTGAAGACTACCCCTGTGACACTCCATGCTATTCCTTTTTGCAGATCACGGTAGGGGAACAAGGTTAATTTTGACTCAAAGCCCGTGTTCTTCATGGTCCCAATGTTCTCAACATAACTTGAAAATCCATTGGAAGGGGGCAGGTTGATGGACGAAACCAGGTCCTTGGTTGTGCCGATATAGTAGTCGAACGTAAATGCGATCCTGTTCTTCAGAAGCTGTGCTTCCAGACCAATATCATAGTTCATTTTTTGCTGCCATCTTAGGTTATCGTTTCCAAGCCCCATCATATAGGCCCCCATCCAGTTGTAATAACGGTCTCCGGTATAATACTGGTAGGTGGATAGCGCCTGGTAGGCATCAAAATTCTGCGTTCCGGTGATACCCAATGAGCCGCGGATTTTTAGTCGGTTGACAATCGTCTGGTCCTTCATGAATTTTTCGGAGTGGAGGTTCCAGCCTATTCCGGTTGACCAGAAAGGGGCAAATCGTTTCTTCGCTCCAAACTGGGAGGATCCGTCTTCACGAAAAGAGGCATCGATATAATACCTGTTGTCATAAGTGTAGTTGACGTTACCGGTAAATCCTACGGCCCTGACCAGACTCTCCTTGCCGCCTGGCCTTTCGCCTTGTGCATATTGAAGGGCCATCGAAGGAAAGTCAAAATTCGAGTTGCTAAAACCTTCGGCACGGAAGCTGTATTCAGAACTTTTTGTCTGACGCATGTTGTAGTCGAAACCAAAAAATATGGAGTGTTTCTCTGCCAGTACTTTTGAATAAGTAAGACTCAGACTACCATCATAGTTAAATCCATTAACGACATCGTAATAGTAATCACCTTTTCTGAAAACATTATCAATGGTGTAGTTGGCGAATGCGGTATTATCTGCCGATCTGAAGATGTCATTTTGATCCATGTTAAGGGTAAAACCAATTCTGCTCCTTAAAACGAGATCTTTGACGACTGTCCATTCTATGGCAAAATTATTGACGATGCTTGAAGTTTTGGTTTTGTCAAACCCATTCAACGTGGCGTTGTAAAGCGGATTGGTAGGCAGCGAATTCCAGCGTGAAGTATAATCATAGTTCCCCGGATCACCCAAGTATTTATTTACATTGCCATTGGCATCATAGGGTCGCCAATAAGGATTCAATTTTACATAATCACTGAATCCTCCAGTCGGATTATATACGGAGGATGCGCCATAGGGTGAATTTTGGTTATTTCCAATGCCAATATTCAGCTGATTGGTAAATTTAATCCCTTTCAGCATATAGGTGAGATTGATAGTTCCGTTGAAAGTATTTCGGAAAGAACCTTTCATAACACCCTGAATGTTATTGTTTTGCACTGAAGCGGAATATCTAAAAGTCTGATCTCCCCCTTCCAGTCGGAAGTTATGACGCTGTCCGACACCCATACGCAGAGGAATGGCCATCCAGTCGGTGTTCACACCACTGTTTACCTCGTTCAAGACCCAGTTGTAATATCTTTTGAGGGGCACATCGGTCTCGGCACGTGCATAATTGTATAATCCGACCTTTTGCTCAAGATCGAGTTTATCCCTGGCATTCAGTAGGCTGTAAGCTGTAAGGTCAGGCGCCTCCACGTTGACATCTCCGCGGTAAGTAATTCGTAATTTTCCGGCAGTCGGAGCCTTGGTCTGAACGACAACTACGCCGTTGGCACCGCGTGAACCATAGATTGCTGTGGCAGAAGCATCTTTGAGAACGGTGATAGACTCCACCTCATTCTCGTTAATGTCGATTAGTTTCTGCAGCGTCGATTCGAATCCGTCCAGAATAATCAGTGGCGTATTGAGTCCGACGCGGGTCTGGTCTTGTAACTGTGTGACATTCGGCACACTGGAGTTACCACGAATCTGAATTTCGGGCAGTCTGTTCGGATCCGAGCCAAACAAGTTATTTTCTACAATATTAAAGGAAGGTTCAATGTTCCTCAGCGAAGTGACCACGTTCCTGTTTCCAAACTGCTGAAGTTCCTTCGCCTGTACGGTAACGGCTGACCCCGTGTAGGATGCGGCTTTCTTGGTAAAGATACCGGTCACAACGACTTCGTCAATCTTGGCAACCGCCTTTTCCATCACCTGGTCGATGACGGTTCGCCCTTTGATCTCCACCTCTGCGCCCTTCATTCCCACGAAAGAGAAGATCAGGAATTTATCCTGGGGCTGCAATGGCAGGGTATATTTGCCATCGGCATCCGTGGCCGTTCCCCTTTGGGTACCCTTGACCATCACAACGGCTCCCGGGATTGGGTTCCCCTCGGCATCCTTCACCTTCCCGGTTACGGGAGGAATATTGGACTTATTGATCTGAGGCGACTGATTGGTTCCGGCCGGTTTCAAAACGATGGTGCTGTTGGTGATGGAATAGGTCAGGCCCAATCCGTCGAGGCACTGATGAAGGACGGTCTCAATAGGGGTGTCTTTCACCTCAATGTTTACCTTACCCGCCTTGTCGAGATAGGCGTCCTGATAAAATACCTGGTAGCCGGTCTGGTGATAAATTTCCAGAAATACCTCCTGAAGCGTGGCATCCTTGACGGAAATTGTCACATTTTGCGCATACCCTACAGCGCTAACCCTTAAGCAGGCAACCAGCAAAAAAATGGTCGTTAGTTTCATAATCGTCAGCATTTTGGCCATTTTCCTCCGTTTGTCCGGGAGAAATCTGAACAGCGATAAATAATAATTCATAACTTCGCTTGAGTTTGGTTAAACATTAATTAGAGACATTGATTGACACAAAATTGTTTTTCTGAACTTTTCGCCGTGCGGTGTTACCAGCACTGCACGGTTTTTCGTTTTGAATGATATTATTGAGAAACTGTAATTTTTTTACCCTCTATTTCGAATTTTATACCTGCCGTTTCCATGATCTTCAAGACCTCGGAAACATTGCACTTTCGGCTTACGACTCCGGAGAAGGTCTTCGGTGAGACCTGCCCCTGGAAATCAACATCTACATCATACCAGTTGCTGATTTGACACATAATACTCTGTATATCATTGTGATCAAATATGAACAGACTGTTTACCCAGGCAATTTCCTTCTCCATATTTAGATTTTTCCTAATGGAAATATTTCCATCCTGACTCAACTGAACCTGTTCGCCGGGTAATATGGTCACCTGATCTTTGTCTATTGAATATCTGATTGAACCTTCCACCAGGGTGGTCTTTTGATAAGACTCCTCAAAATAGGCGTTGATATTGAAGTGGGTTCCCAGCACCTCTACTTCACTGTATCGATCGTTGGCCTTGTTTCTAACCAATACCTTGAAGGTCTTACCCGGATCCTTAGCTACTTCAAAATAAGCCTCTCCGGTGATCTCCACACTTCTTTCGCTGCCGGTAAATTCAACCGGGAACCGGATGGAAGAGGCTGCATTGAGGAAGACCATGCTCTTATCGGGGAGCACCAGGTGATATTGACCTCCTCGAGGAGTGGTGATGGTGTTGTACACAATTTCAGCGTTTTTGGTTCCGGAGGCGCGATAAGCGAGTTGCCCGTTATCCAGTTTCAACACACTGGTGTTTGCTTGTTTGGCGAGGACCCCGTTTTTGGCGGTATCCAGGATAATGGAGGATCCATCTGCCAGAACCAGCATAGCCTTGTTTCCACCTGGAAATGCATCTGTTTGGTGCAGCGGTTTTTCAACTGTGACAACGCTATGATTGGAGGTGTTTTTATTGAAATAGTAGGAACTGAAACCCAGTATCAGGACGAGCGCTGCCGCGATTGCCCTGAACCAGTTACTTTTGTAAATAGGAATTACACGTGCGGCTTTGGCTGTTTTTTGCTGAATACCTAAAAAAAGTTCATTCCTCAGTGTCTCCTGATCAGGTTCTGAAAGCTGATCCAGGATTCCAGGCTCTTTTTCAAAGTAATGGTAGTATTTTTCGAGAAAAAGGATTTCCTGCTGCGAAGCCTTCTGCTGCAGGTATTTACGTATGAGTTGAATAAATTCTCTTCTCTTGGCTGAGTATTTCATTGTCAGGCATCTTTAAATAGATGTACCCAAAACCCGAAAAACTCCCAAATAGAAAGGTGACTATTTTACTTATTGCATCACACTGTGTAAGTAAAGCATAACCAGCGCAGATCCCAATAGCTGGTCCTTGAAATCCCGGGAGGCTGTACCAAGCTGATTCTGAACGGTTTTCTGAGAAATGCCCAATTGTTCTGCGATCTCTTTGGTCGTAAGATTTTCTCTGAAATGGAGCTGGAATATCATCCTTCTTTTTTCTGGCAGACTGTCAATCCATGCTTGCGCCAGCCCTTCCAGCTCTTTCTCCTCGAGCTCTATCCCGGGATGGTAAGGAGAAGCAGCAATCGACTCATACAATTCAATGAAAATAGGCGAAACTTTGTTCCTGGAGGCAAGTTTAAAAACCTGAAAACGGATGGCGGTGTGGAGGTATGCGGGGAGGTTTTCTATCTGGACTTTTTCCCTCCGGATCCAAAGATCTGCAAAGACATCCTGAATGATGTCTTTGCATTGACCCTTGTCTTTCAGTCTTTTATATGCTGTATCGAATAAAGAACCCCAGTACCTGTTGAAGATTTCTTCAAAGGCCGACCTTTCCCCATTTTTTAGGGATTGGAGTAATTCGATATCTTTACAGTTAGTAGTCAAAGGCAATCGATGTAGTTATAAATTCTTTTAATACTAGCAAAAGAAATTTACATCTGCAATATTACCCGAAATATTTGTAATAAACTGAAAGTTGAATAGCACCCTAATTATCGCCCAGCGCCTTCATCTTGAAAATATCCTGCACCGCTGGGACATGCTCTTTTTTCATAATCTGTTCCATCTGTTTCACGATCTCCGGATGTTGGGCAGCAATGTCTGTCAACTCCTGCAGGTCGGTCTCCAGGTTGTATAGCTCCGTCTTTAGCACCCCTTTTCTGATATTGAAACGGATGGCCTTCCATTTGCCGATCCTGACCGCCTGCTGACCGCCGGTTTCCGGAAATTCCCAGTAAAGATATTCATGGGCCTTCTGCGTCTTTCCCAGTAATTCAGACAGGAAGCTGGTGCCATCGGTGGACTGAGTATTTTTGGTACCGGTGATTTCACAAATTGTAGGCAGTATATCCCAGAAGGCGGAGATATGGTTGCTAACGGTTCCGCTTTTTATTTTTCCGGGCCAGCTGGCAATCATCGGTACCCTGAACCCTCCTTCGTGGGTGAAGCCCTTGCCCCAGCCGAATTCAGACTTAAAAGGTCCGGCGCTGTTGAACCAGGGTGAGTCCGTACCACCATTGTAGGTGGGTCCGTTATCGGAAGTAAAGAAGATCAGTGTATTCTCATAAAGACCAAGTTTCTTCAGTTGCTTTACCAATAATCCCACCTGTTCATCCAGAGTGGAAATCATGGCCGCATAGGTTGCATGAGGATATCGGGTGGGAAAATATCCTTTATCCCCGAGATAGGGCGGCTCTTCGCCGAATTTTTTAACGTAGTAATCGACCCATCTTTTGGGTGCCTGAAGCGCCGCATGCGGGATGGTGGTGGCCCAGTAAAAGAAGAACGGTTTGTTCCGGTTTTCTTCGATAAAACCGCTCATTTCCTTAAACATCAGGTCGGGAGAATAATCTTTCAGGGTAAATCTTGCATAGCTTTTGAGATCGAAAGGATCGGCTCCCTTGTCGAGTTTGGTGATGTCCGGGGCCACGGTATCGTTATCAAGGTAAACCCTCCTGTCGTTCTTGTAAAGATGCAGCGGATAGTAGGTATGTGCCTGACGCTGACAGTTGTACCCATACGAAAAATCGAAGCCTTTCTTCATCGGGGTGCTGTTGGTATTGGGAGCGCCGAGGCCCCATTTCCCGACCATCCCGGTAGTATATCCTGCTTTTTGCAGCATCTGGGGGAAGGTGATAAGATTCTCAGGCAAAGGACGTTGTCCCTCGAGGGTAGAGTCTGCGAACATGGCTTTGTAATCCCACACCTTGCCGCGCTCTGCCCATTCGTCGTTACCACGAATGTAGGCATGTCCCATGTGGCGGCCGGTCAGCAGCACACAACGCGAAGGCGCACACACAGGAGCACCCGAATAGTGCTGGGTAAACCTCATGCCAGTGGCAGCCAGCTGGTCGATATTGGGAGTCTCAATCTTCTTCTGACCATAGCATCCCACATCCCCGTAGCCTAAGTCGTCTGCCAGTATAAAGATGATGTTGGGTCTTTGGGCTTCAGTTTTCTGTGGTAAAGCGAGTGAAAGGCAGACAGCTGGTAGTAGGTATGCTCGTTTCATTTCGTAAATATTAATGTTGTGCGCATGCTCATTTCAAAAAAATAAGCGTTTTACAGTTAAGATAACTGCAAAACGCTTATGATTATTTAGATTATTCCATGATAATAAGTAATCCGGTTACCAACCCGGATTCTGGGTCAACTTCGGATTCAGCTGTATGGCGTTTGTTGGAATTTGATATAGATAGTATTTATCCAGCCAGCCCTTGCCGTCCTTGATCGGATCGTTGAAGAGATAAATGTAGCTCTCCGTGAGTGTTGGATCTGATAATTTGGTAGTCATATTCAGCAAGGTGCCGGTCCCGACCTGAGTCTTGGTTGCCCACATTCCGTATTGCTGCTTGTTAACGAACCATGGAGCCACTTTCCAACGACGGATATCGTAGAATCCAAAACCTTCTCCCAACAACTCGACGATGCGCTCCCTGCGAATTTCCCAGAGGACCGGGCTGACAGAAGGATCGCGGTTAGGATCAAAATTGGCATCGATATTGGCAACAACCATGTTGGCAACTTTTGCCCTTGGGCGCAGTTTGTTGATGGTCTTGTCGGCGACGCCCTGACTGAACTGACCCAATTCAAATTGAGCTTCTGCCTCGTTGAGCAAGATCTCTTCGATCTTGAAAATCGGCTTGTCGGCGGTATTCGTAGAGCCAAGATTAGAGCACAAATCCCAGGTATTATAGTTCTTATAGAGATAATACCCACCCCGGCAGGATAAGAACTGCTGACTGGATTTAGTCGAAAGATTCGGGAAGGACAATACGATACTAGCCGACCAGTTCATGAGCGGGAAGACTTTGTTTTTACCTGCCTCACCCGGATTGGCGATGACCTTGGTGGTTCCCATCAGATCGAGGTATTCCCTGTAAGTAGGATCAGCAGGGAAATCCCAGGTACTGGTCGTACTGTTGGCAGACAACTGATAAGGTGGAACGATGGTCTGAAGCATACGCATATCCCGGTTACGGAAGGTGGCATAAGGAGTCTTGTATCCTGCATACTGTGAACTTCCGGTGATAGGTTTGCCATCCTGACAGAGGTACATATCCACAGTGCTCTGAGGTAATTCAGAGATCCCTGAGGAGGTTCTTTCGTAGTGTGAATATTGGTTCATGATGACGTTTGCCACATATTCCTTATACAGGATCACTCCGGGGATGACGCCCAGATCAGGGCTGGTGAACATGGCTCCGAAATCATTGTGCACTGTCGGAAAAGAGGTCATTAATAACTCGGATGCCCTCACGCATTCGGTTAGATACTTGGCATGATCGCCCAGGGCAAAATATTTGCGCCACGTACCTTCGAACAGGCAGAAACGGGAAATCAAAGCCCTGACAGTGTTTTGGTTGATGGTATTCTTGCCATCGCCGGCTGCCTTGATGTTTTGCTCGGCATATTGGAGATTAGCCAGGACGCTGTCGGCCACTGCTTTTCTGGGGGTACGTTCACCGTAAACTTCAGGATCGGTATCGGATAATACTTTATTTATCCAGGGTACGTCACCGAAACGGGCGATTAATTCCGAATAATAATAGGCACGGAAGAAATAGCCAACGGAACGCCAGTGTGCTTTTTCAGCATTAGTCATGTTGGCTTTATCAATATTTGCCAGCATGATGTTGACGGAACGGACATAAGTAAAGTCCCATCCATTGCCGGATGCAACATTTGCGATGGTCTGGAAGGCATACGGATTATACTGGCTGGTACCTTTCCATGCCAGGTATCCCGCATAATAATCACTAACGTTAAGACCGCCGTCTCCGTAGACGCCAATTTTTCTTAGAATATTACTATTGTCAAATACTCCGTACAACGACCAGGCATAGGTCTGAAAATTGTTGTATGAGCTGAATGCAGTGCCTTCTGTTAATGTTTCAACCGGTAACTTCTCGAGGAAGCTGTCATTACAGGATACAAGTGTCGCAACTGCAAATATCAGGATTAGAATATATTTTTTCATTGTGCTGATTTTTATCGTTAAAGGGTAATGTTTATACCGAATGAAGTAGTGCGATAGAACGGGTATCCCCAGGATAAACGTTCGGGGTCATAGCCGCTTGGTAATTTCGTCCAGGTAACTGGATTTTCAATGCTGGAGAACACTTTTACACTGGCGAATCCGATTTTTTGAACCAGTTTGATCGGGACATTGTAGCTCAGACTTATGTTTTTCAATCTGACATAGGAGGCGTCCAAAAGATATTTGGTCTGGACTCTTCTGTTGGATCCACCATTTTCCATCTGGTTGTAAATGCGGAAATATTCGGGATTCGGGTTAACAGGCGTATAGTTTCCATTTGCCGCATCTGTTGGTTTCCAGTAATCAAGCTGATCCGCGAAGATAGTTCCGAATTCGTTGGAATTGAATGGCCATCTACGGTCGTCACTCGTCCAGTAATCGCGTTTACCAACGCCTTGCAGGAAGACATTCACGCTCAGGCCTTTCCAGGTAAGTCCACCATTAAAACCAAACTGGTATCGTGGAGAAGAATTGCCGATGATCGTGCGGTCGCCCGGATCGGTCAATGTACTGCTGCCTGCATCGATTTGGTTGGTGCTATTGGTTCCGTCGTTCAGGTTTTTGAATTTAACATCGCCAGGTTTTACATTGTATCCCTGTATGGTTGTCACTCCGGTATTTAATTTCCAGGTAGTTGTGCTGGCAAAATCTGCCGCGGTGTAATAGCCGTCAGAAACATAACCCCAGATTTCTCCAATTTGCTGTCCTTCATAATAACTGCTCAGCAAGCCTGATACATTGTTATATTTAGTCACATGCGAACGGGAGTCATATAAGTTAAAGCCAACATTGTAGCCCACAGCCCCGATTTTATCATGCCAGGATAAGTTGAGCTCCCAGCCTTTTGTACCCAGGTTGGCAACATTCTGAAGCGGAGCAGCGGCTCCAACAACAGAAGGTAATTCCATTCCCGGAGCAAGCATATTGTTGGTATCTCTCTGGTACCAGTCGAAGGTTGTCTGCAAACGTGAGTTGAACATATTCAGGTCCAGACCGAAGTCCAGTGTCTGAACTGTTTCCCAGGTAAAATTACTGCTCACCAATCCTGGTGCATTGAGGGTAGTTGGCTGAACGCTGCTCTGAATCCAGCTGGCAAGATAGGATGCCATAGAAGGCATATAAGCATAAGGGCTGATAGCCTGATTCCCGATTTGTCCCCATGAACCTCTAAGCTTCAGTAAGTTGACATATTTGCTTGAAAATTTCATGAAATCTTCATTGGCCGCATTCCATCCAAGGGAGAAGGAGGGGAAGAATCCAAAACGTCCGGTTGTGGGGAACTTGGAAGAACCGTCATATCGTCCGTTTGCCTCGAAAAGATATTTACCCTTGTAATCATAATTGAGTCGGTAGAAACCGCCTCTGACAGAATATTCGGAATAAGTGTCTGTAACTTTTGTCTCACCGGTTGCGCTGCTGAACGAAGGCAGATCGTTGTTAATCATGTTCTTGCGATTGGCGGCGAGTTCTTCATAGCGGCTCTTTTCCTGGTTGTAACCTGCCATCGCCTTCAGGTGATGAACCTTGTTCAGATCCAGCGTGTAGGTGGCGTATGCATTGATAGCATTGTAATCAGTTGCCGATTTGGTATCCCAGTACTGGGAGACATTGTTGGCCGTAAAGGAGTCGTCCAATTGAATGGAAGTGTACTCATACGGAGCATTATATTGCTTGTAATCAGAAGACTGGTTATTGTATGTGTATTCAAGTACTGCCTCTAAACCTTTGAAAGGTTTGATGATGGTCTTGGAGAGAATTCTCGGGTTTTTGTTGAGTGTAACGGCAGCAGCTGATTTTAGCAACATATTTTTGGGTGTATTCACCGGCAAAATCTTACCGCTATTGGCAGCCATATCCCCTTCAGGTGTTAGCATGCAGAGTCGCATTCCATATAGTCCTCCGGAAACATCGTATGGGATTGACTTGTCGCTGCTGGCGTAGCGCACGTCGACAGACTGGGTCAGCCATTTTGTTACATCCGCGGAAATATAGGCATCGGTGGTGATACGGCTATAGTTGTCCTTGTTGGTTAACAGTGGACCCTGTTCGTCGTTGTACCCAAGTGACAAACGATAGGAGAGATTGCTGGTCCCACCGCTGATAGATACATTGTGCGACTGTAGGAATCCATATTTGTCCAGCATATCACCGTAAAGATCCTTCTCATTCAGGTAGTACCGGGTGTTGGTTGCATTTCCAACCGTGGGAACATAAATTCCGTCGCCGGTAGTAGTAAATTGACTTGGATTATTTTGGTAATCAGTAAGATACTGAATCCATTTATCCACATTCTGTCCGGCGAAATAGTTGCCTGACAAGAATCCGGCATCCTTATAACTCTTTAAGAAGTCGAGCGCGGAAGCTTGTTGCGGGCGATTGATAGAGTTTTCAAAACCGAAGCTATTGTTGTAGTTCAGCTGGAATTTCTCATTTTTTGTACCCTTCTTGGTCGTAACGAGAATTACGCCGTAAGCCGCGCGGGCACCATAAATTGCAGAGGAGGCAGCATCTTTCAGTACCGAAACTGACTCGATATCTTCAGGATTGATCATATCGAGATCTCCGGGTACGTTGTCTATTAATACCAACGGACTTCCACCATTCAACGAGGTTGTTCCGCGAATATTGAAGGCTTTGCTAGTTCCCGGGGAGGCACCTCCCGTAACAACTAGTCCGGGAATAGTTCCCTGAAGGGCGTTTGCCGTACTGAGAATCGGCCTGTCTCCTAAAACTTCATTCATTTTTACCTGGGAGACCGCACCCGTCATATTGATTTTCTTCTGCTGACCGTATCCAACTACGACCACTTCATCCACGCCGAAGGTCTCCTCGGCCATCACAACATTAATGGTTGACTTGCCCGTAAGCGGAATCTCCTGCGCCTTCATCCCGACAAACATGAATACGAGGGATTTGGCATCGCCGGGAATCTGGAGGGAGAAAGTACCGTCGCTGGCCGTGATGGTTCCGACGGTAGTCCCCTTCACTACAACGGAAACACCCGGAAGCGAATTGCTGGTCTGGTCGGTAACTTTTCCGGTTATTTTGCGGGACTGCTGCTGGGAGGCAATCTGCATCACCAAACTGGTCTGATCTGCAATGTTGGTCAGCACGATCTGCTTGTCGATGATGGTGTAATGGATGTCGGTGCCGTTGAAAAGACCGGCAAGTACCTCATCGATTTTGCTGCCTTTGGCTTGAATATCAACTTTTCGTTCTGTGTTGATAAGATCTTGATTGTAAAGAAAATAGAACTCACTTTGGTGCTCAATTTCGTTTAACACCTGTTCGAGTTTTGCCTGGCTGAAATTCAGTTCCAGCCTAGTCTTCTGAGCGTAGGAGGGTTCCGTGGCTAAGGCCTGGATGATCCCAAGAAAGAAGAAGAGCAATGTCCATCTCATAATTAGTAAACTTTTTTTTAGGGCATAAAAATCCAATGCCCACCATTCACGATTTTTTTTCATAGATTCACCGTTGTAGTGTTAATACTTAAATTGACTGTTATCGCTACTTTTTTTCAGGGGAGTGGTCGCACACTTCCCTGAACTTTTTTATTTTTTCATAATCACGATCTCTCTCACCGCATAAACCCCCTGATCGTCATAAGCCCGCTTCTGAATCTTGTATTCAATAGGCAAGGTCATGGCAATCAGTCGGATAACCTCTTCAATTGGTTCATTTTTAAAGGTCGCCCTGTATTTATACCGTTTGATCTGATCGTCTGTTATGGTTATTTTTACGTTGTACCACCTGCTTAACCGCTTGAAAACATCTGCCAGAGGCTCGTTTCTGAATATCAGCAATCCGTCTTTCCAGGCATTGTATTGCTGTGCGTTGAGCGAAGTCGTCTGGTATTCATGTTTCAGGTTGTCAAAGACCAGCTTCTGATCCGGCTTTAAGAATGTTTTTAACCCGATACCGGGATTGTCAATCTCGACAGATCCTTCTTCTAAAATGACATCCGTGGTATTCTCCTCAGCCAGCGATGATATGCTGAAAGTGGTTCCTAATACTTTAATATCCAGGTTACTGGTTGTGATCGTTAAGGGCAGGTCCTTGTTTTTTGTTACCTCGAAATAGGCCTCGCCAACCAGGTTAAGATGCCTGTTGTATTTGAAGTTGAGGGGATATTTTAATTTGGTTTCGCTGTTTAGCCAGCCTTTGGACCCGTCTGGAAGCATGAACTGTGTTCTGGCTCCGGGTGGTGCATAGATTTCGGCCCAGGCCGTTTCATCAGCTATATTCTTCTTGCCAACAAAGTTAAAAGCGGTATAAATCAGCAAAGGCAGCAACAAAATGGCTGCTATTTGAGAATAGATCCTGAACATCCTTTTATGGAGGCTGATTGTTGCAGGTTGCTCCCTTCGTATCTGTTCCCTGAGTTGATCGTAGATGATACTCAGGTCCTTTTTAGGTTCGTCATTGGCACCCTGAAATTCATTCCAATGTTGTCCAATGGCAGATTCAAGCTCGCCACGCAGGGAACCGTCTTCGAACCATGACGAGATTCGTTGGAAATCGCGAAAGGAATATTTTCCTTCTGTGAAATTTTTCAGTAACCGGAAATCGATCTTTTCCATATTGAAATGATAAGGCTCACCCGAGAGCTCAGAAAAAGTCTGGTTTGCAAGTTATATCCTGAATTTCAAAAAACCCCTATCCGGTTTCAGAAAATTTTTTAGGCCATGAATATCAGGAAGAAAAGTTGACCCGCAATTTTGTCCTCGCCAAATGATTTGCGCAATGAATTCATTGCTTCAGTAATCTGATTTTCAACAGTTTTTTCTGATATCCCCATCTCCAGGGCAATATTTTGAATCGATTTTCCCTCTTTTTTACGCTTGAAAAAAATTTCCTTCCGACGGGTTGGAAGTTGTTCTATCAACTGATTGAGCCTTGCAATAAGCGTTTCAAAATTAAGTTGTTCTTCGAGGGAGGGATTTTCTGCTGCCAGGGATTCAAATAAATCCAGCTGAAATTTCTGCTGCTGTGCTTTTTTGTTGAAGCCTTTCAGGATGGCATGAAAAGCGATGGTAAACAGATAAGATTGAAAGGAGGTGTCAGTTTTAAGTGAAATCCTGTTTTGCCATATTTTCAGGAAAACTTCCTGAACCAGATCCTCGGCCTCAGTCTCGGATTTAAGATAGGAAAAGGAAAACCGGTATAATTTCTGGCTGTAAGTTTCAAACAAGATTTCAAAAGCAGTCACCGAGCCTCTCTGAAGTGAAGCAATCAGTTCGGTTTCAGTTTGAAATTCTTCCTTTTTCAAAATAATTATCCCGGGAGTTTAGCAGGCATAAAATTAGCCAATAAATAGCCAGACTTATTGTAATGAGAATAAATTTATTTTGCCGGGAAGTGATACGCAGCGGAGTTCAGTTACTCAGGTCGAACACCATCAAGGCGTCATTGTGCCTGACATACAGCTTCTTGCCTGCGATCACCGGATGCGCCCAATGTTGGGCTGTACCCATTGGAACCTTAAACCTGCTGATGATCCGGAACTGCTCTGGGGTTCCCTCAGCCAGCGCTATTTCACCATCTTTTTCTGCATAACAGTAGAAGAGTCCGTCGGCATAAACCACTGGTCCGCCCCCTAACTCTTTGGCAATGAATTTGGTAAGTCCGGTCTTCAGGTCGATGCAGAACCATTTGGGTTGCAGGTAGGCTGAGCCGAATAGGTATCCGTCTTTTATAACGAAACCTTCCATCAGGTTGATAAACTCCTTGTTGCGCCATGCTATCTCCGCCTTTTTACCATCCGGTGAAAGCTGTAACAGCACCAGTCCCGAACTATCCTTCCGGGATGCGCTAGATATCAGTAGTTTACCATCAAAATAGGCGGGAGTGTTGGCATGAATCTTATTGTCCTGAAACTGATGGATGCGCCAGTACATCTCACCTGTGTCCGCATCCAGTCCGATGATGGAGGAAGCCGTGAGGTTAACCAGCAGATGCGTGCCGTTTTGGTTGATCAGAATGGGAGAGGTGTAGGTGGCGGGTTCACGGTAGGCCGGACTGCCCCAGATTTTCTTTCCTGTGAAGCGGTTCAGAGCCACCACATTATTTGTTTGCCCCCCCGGGGTACAAAATATTCGGTTCCCATCGATTAGAAGCGACTCGGAGAATCCAAACTGGACAGAATCGCATTGTAAATCCTTGAAAAAATCGACGCTCCATACCTTTTCGCCATTGTCAGTCTTCAGGCAAAGGACGCTGCCATTTCCGTTTTCGAGGTATAAAAGATCATCTACGATGGTTGGCGTGGACCGGGCTCCCGGGAAAATGCCGGTCCAGTCTTTCCCGTAACTCTTCTTCCAGAGCAATTTCCCCTTGGTATCAAAGGCGAAAAGGAAGCCTTCTGAAGTGAGGGTATCAGGAATTCCTGTCACATATACTTTTTCCTTGTATACTGCCACACTTCCCATTCCGGTTCCGAGACCGTCGTACGACCAGAGCATTTTGGGACCTTCGGCCGGCCATTTTTTTAGCAGTCCACTCTCCTGATAGATGCCGTCGCGGTTGGGGCCCCGCCATTGGGAGGATGTGACCGGCTGAAGTGATGAAGATGCTTTCGATGCAGTCATCGCCCGGGACTGAGCAGTGCTGACATCAATTGAAATAATGAAAATTAAAGCCAAAAGGCCGGCAAAAACAGCAAGTTTTTTGCAGGCCTTTTGAATAATAAATGATTGCATTTTCGTGCTATTTTTTTAGTTTGATCACTTCACTGCCGGCAAGCAGAAAGGCTCCTGAACCATAAACTTCCCAGCTATCGGCATTGAAATTCTTCTTCGGATCGGCTCCGACGGGTTGTACCCATCCAACATGACCATCTTTTTGAACACATTTGTTTAAACCAATCCAGGCATTCTTTACTACCGGCAGGTAGGAGGCCTTGTCGAGGATTCCATTGTTGATACCCCAGGCCATTGCATAGCAGTCAAAGCCTGAACCGCTTACCTCGCCTCCGGGATATGCCTCAGGATCGAGCAGACTTGCCCGCCACAATCCGTCGGCTTGCTGCAACTCCTTCAGCCGGGCCGACATCTCCTTGAAAAGTGTTACATAGAAATTTCTTTCCGGGTAATCGGCAGGCAGTTCCTGCAAGACCCTTACGAGACCACCCATGACCCAGCCGTTGCCCCTTGACCAGAAAATTTTCTTGCCATTTGCTTCTCTGAGATCTTTCCCATCATTCTTAATTACATATTTTAAGTCCCGTGCAAAGAGATGTTCTTCCTTGTCGTACAGTAGTTTATAACATTCCTTGAAAAGCTGGTCGCTGTAGGCCAGGTAACTCTTGTTACCGGTTGCCATTCCTAATTTTACGATGGCAGGTGGTCCCATGAAAAGCGCATCACACCACCACCATTTAATGACTTCGATGGTTTTGGTCGGATAGGGGTTCTTCATGAACTTCGCCAGCGTGTCGGTAAAAGCCCGGATCATCTCCGGCTTCTTCTCCACTTTATAAATATCCACATAGGTCTGACAAATGGCGATATCGTCTGCATGATACCATCGTTTACCAGTATTCCAGCCATTCTTGTTTCCCATATCCAACATGGCCTGGTAAATGGTCTTTGACTTGGTTGTTTGCCAGGCAGCCGAGACACCGGCATAAAAAGCGCCGTTGGTCCAGTCTGTAGGCTCATGTTTGGGGTTCTGTAACTGCCATTCTACCACCTTCTTCATCGTTTTTTTGATGTTCCCGGCGGCAAAGATTTTTTTGTTATTCTCAGGTTTGGCAAAAGTGGTCGAAGCTATTACAGCTAAAATGAACAAGGCGATAATCTTCTTCATTATTCAGTTTGGTTAAATTAATTAGTTTGCAAATATAGTGAAAAGTAAAAAATGAAAAGTTAAAGCCCTATCCTGATATTGTTCATTTTGATTGGCTGGTGGGGGCTTCCTGGGTTTGAGGGCTTCAACTCACAATTATTTACTCCGCTGAAATTCCTTTTTCCCAGTTTTTGAGCGTAAATAGTCTGAGGAACCTGGTTGTTAATGCTGTACTCCATCTTATAACCATACCGGTTATAAAATTTTACCAGCAACTGATTTTTTCCGGCCTTCAGCGGTAGCAAAACCGTTTCTTTGTTCATCCTGCTGCCTCGCGGATTGTTATGGCAGACAAGTTTCTCTCCGTTTAGCCATACCTGGATACCATCACCGCTGCCAAATTCAACCAGTTGATATTGATTCTTTTCGGTGATTATTTCCTGCAGGATATAACGCTGCTGCATGGGCCTGGCAACCATCATTTCCTCCCTGGCATTTTGCCATTCAGAAACAAGTGACCACTTCATCGCATCTTTCTTCAGCCAGTCAGTCTCCGGGTTAAGAATGGCCTGTACCTTACCAGGAAGGCCTTCAAAACTGGAATTCACCGGTCCATAAGCATAACGTGGCCCCCATTCTATCGTTCCCTGTAAGGTATTGACCGGAGAGGCAGTGCCCTCGTTCAGTTTAACCAGTTCCACCTGCCCGTTCCATGTCAACCCGATCTCCCTGCCCATCTCTTCGCTGGTATAGTAAATGATAGGAGTGCAATTTTTCTGGTTTAACCTGAAATTCCAGGATTGCTTCACCACACTCCGGTGATTGTTGTAATAGTCAATGCAGGAATAACTGTAATGTTTAATAGAATTCAGGAAATCCAGGGAGATATATTTCCCTGTCAGAGGATTCTCAGGCGCAAGTTGATAAGTGCCCGTAAACTCCAGTTTCAGGACCTGAATCTCCTTTCCCTGGAAAGCTTGCCCGGGAACGGCGATCCGAAGTTTACCTCCCGAATAAGTTGTCGTGAAAGCCTGAGAAGGATCGTTCAGAAGAGAGGCTTTCTTAACTTTCCCCTGGATGCCGGACAAGGTCAATTCGGGGGCAGGCTGGCCCGAAAGAATCAGGTAAAGCACATTTTCTTTGGAGGTGATCTCGCCCCATGGGTATGCCTCTGCCAGCGGATTGCCCTTCGTATTATAGATGGCTTCACCGTTCTTTTCCAGCCATTGTCCTACACCTGTGAGAACTTCTGCCTCATAGGGTACCACCGTTCCATCGCCTTTCGGTCCGATGTTGAGAAGGTAGTTTCCGCCCCGGCTGACGACCTTCAGGAGGCTCAGCAGTTTTTCCCTGGTCTTGCCCTCCACATTCTCCCGCTTCTGCCAGGAACGGTATCCCCAGGTTTCATTGAATATTGAAGCTGGTGTTTGCCAGGGTGCATCTATTTTATAATCAGGATATTCATTGTCGCCCATCACACAGAAATCGTACGCATCGTTCCCTAACCTTCCGCTGACCATGCAGTCGGGCTGCAGGCTGTGCACCAAATCGTAGATCTCGCGACTCTGTTGTACGGTCAGGGATCCCATATCGAACCACATCTCAGAAATCGGTCCGTAGTTGCTCAGCAACTCGGTGATTTGCTTCTTGTTGTATTCGTGGTGGTCGGCCGTAATCGGATTGGCATTGGAATTGGCCCAGGGGTGCAGCCGATAATCAATGAGCGAAAAATAGAGTCCAAAACGAAGCCCTGCTTTCTTGCAGGCATCGGATAATTCCTTGATGAAATCGCGTTTAAAAGGAGAAGCGTCCACCACATTGAAACGGGTGGTTGCGGTATGGAACATGCAAAATCCATCGTGATGTTTCGAAGTGATCACAATCGATCGCATTCCGGCTTTCCTGGCTAAGGAGGTAATTTCGTTCGCATCCCATTTCGTTGGATTAAATCTCGATGGGACATCATCATAAACATCTGTATAAATTCCGGCATGTGCCTGAATCTGTTCACTGTAGCCCCTGGTTACAGGTTTTCCATCCCAGACGCCACCCAGTTCAGAGTAGATGCCAAAATGAATAAACATCGAATATTTGTTGTCGTGCCACTCTTTTAAAGCGGCTGACTGGCGCTGGGCGAAGCTGGTGAGGCCGATCAACCCCAATGCGACAAGAAGGAGGTGTTTCTTCACGGTAGTTGAATGAAAAGTGAATATTGAATAATGAAAAGTGAAAGTGCAAATTAATTCTTTATTTTTGTTTTGGAAGCTTACTAACACCTATTCACATGAAGAATTACCAGAAATTGCTGATCACCATCCTGCGCGTCGCCATCGGATGGCATTTTCTCTATGAAGGAATCTCTAAAATACTGCAGGGCAACTGGACCGCCGCCGGATTTCTGCGTAATACTTCCGGCTTCTTTTCGGGATTTTATCATTTTATCGCGGCAAATCCCGCTATTCTGAGGGTCTCAGATTTTCTCAATATGTACGGATTACTACTCATCGGACTGGCGCTCTTCCTTGGTTTCTACAGTCGCCTGGCCTCGCTACTCGGTGCCGCACTGATGGTAATTTACTATTTTGCCTATCC
Source organism: Prolixibacteraceae bacterium (assembly GCA_037137375.1). Classification (GTDB taxonomy): domain Bacteria; phylum Bacteroidota; class Bacteroidia; order Bacteroidales; family Prolixibacteraceae; genus CAINVV01. The sequence goes on along the minus strand of JBAXKJ010000026.1, from coordinate 42,711 downwards.
ACCTTTCGGCAATCCGATGCTCAATCCGGCCGACGGTCACCTGTTTATCGTCGACAAACTCTTCCTCGAAGCGGCTGTCCTGATTTTTCTCTTCTACTACCGTGAAAGCGGTTATGGGCTAGACGGACTTATTTCGAAATCTCGTAAAGATGGAGTCGGGCTTAAGCAGCTGATTTTCTCCTTCCGCGAAAGCCCGAAAGGCAAGACTGATCCAGAAAGTAGCGCGTCCAGGCGTGAGGCTATCAAAAATTTGGCAACCATTCCTGCCCTTGGAGTCATCGGCTGGGGCGCCGCGCACAATATGAATACCTATGGCGTAGATGTGATGACAGGCGCCACCATCCAGGTAAAACAGACCGCGCTCAGTGAGTTGAAAGGTGAACTACCCAAGGGAAAAATTGGCAAACATGAGATCAGCCGGCTCATCGCAGGGGGCAACCTCATCGGTGGATGGGCCCACTCAAGGGATCTAATTTATGTATCCACCTTATTTAAAGCCTACAACACGGAGCAAAAAGTGTATGAAACGCTGATGCTGGCAGAACAGGCCGGAATCAATACCATCAACATCGGTTTCGCTTCGAATCCTTTGCTGGCGAAATACAAGAAGATGACCGGAAGTAAAATCAAGGTAATCACCCAGGTGCATCCTCCGCTCGATAATAAGAAACTTGCAGATATTGGTCCACATACCGATCCGAAGACCTTCTTCACCAACATCGACCGGGCCATCGATTATGGTGTAGATATCATCCAGGTGCAGGGGAACTGGTGCGACTGGCTGGTTCGCGACAAGAAACTGGAGGTCATTCATGCAATGTTGGAGCATATTCGCAGTCAGGGCTATACCGCCGGTCTCGGGGCTCATTCCGTCGAGTCGCTCATCGCCTGCGAAGAACAGGGCATCATCCCCGATTATTACATGAAAACGATGCACCACGATCAGTATTGGTCTGCCCATCCCCGCGAAAACCGTTTTCCTTTTGAAGTCGATGGCAAGGAATACCTCGATCACAATCGTTTCCACAACAACATATTCTGTCTCTTCCCGGAGCGCACGGTTGAGTTTCTAAGTAAGACCAAGGTTCCTGCGATGGGTTTCAAGGTTTTGGCGGCTGGCGCCATCGAACCAAAAGACGGGTTTAAATGGGCGTATAACAATGGCGCCGATTTCATCTGCGTCGGGATGTTCGATTTTCAGGTCGTCAGCAATGTCAATACTGCCATCGACTGCCTGAAAACCGTCACCCGAACCCGTCCGTGGTGCGGATAGCTGTTAGCTTATATTCAAAAATACATTATATTTGCATGATTAATCATTCGCTAATATGAAATATATGGCCTAATGACTGATATATCATACAATAAACTGGTTTCCATGAGCGATAAGGCGTTGTCTGAGCAAATTGGCGCGTTTGTAAAGCATAATCGTTTGGATCAGAATAAAACACAGGAAGAATTGTCGAGGGCAGCCGGAATCAGTCGATCCACCCTTAGTTTGCTCGAGCATGGCGAAACGGTAACGATTGCCACGCTAATACAAATCTTAAGGGTATTGGACAGATTGCATTTCATGGAAAGTTTTACGATACAGAAGACAATAAGTCCGTTGGCGCTTCTCAGGCAGGAACAAGGAAAAAGAAAAAGAGCAAGGGGAAAGAAGGGAGAAAATATGAAAGGAGTTTCCTGGTAATTATGGAGTTGGCAAAAGTAAATATTTGGAACGAATTGGTTGGCGCCGTTGCATGGAATGAAGCTACCGGTGTAGCCACTTTTGAATATGATTCCGATTTCAAAAGAAGAAACCTGGATTTGTCTCCTTTGAAAATGTCCGTAAAGGCAGACCAATCTATTTTTGAATTTCAGGAATTGAGAAAAAGGTCCGAATCTGCTTTCGATACCTTTAAAGGTTTACCTGGCTTATTGGCAGATTCGCTGCCTGATAGATATGGTAATGAATTGATTAATAGGTGGCTTTCGCAGCAAGGTCGGCCTCCGGATAGTATGAACCCTGTCGAGATGCTTTGTTTTATAGGAACAAGAGGGATGGGTGCCCTGGAGTTTGAACCAAGTGTCTTAAAAGAAAATAAACGGACATTTTCCATTGAAATCCAGAATCTGGTGGATATTGCCCAACGAACACTTTCTCAAAGAGAGGAGTTCCGCACTAATTTGCAACAGGAAGAAGAGAAGGCAATGATGGAAATCCTCCGGATTGGTACCTCTGCCGGAGGTGCAAGACCAAAAGCGGTAATCGCATACAATGAAAAAACGGGTGAAGTAAAATCCGGACAAACGTGCGCCCCCAAAGGCTTTGAACATTGGCTGATTAAACTGGATGGCGTAAGCGATGTTCAATTAGGCTCCTCCAAAGGCTATGGCAGGGTGGAGATGGCCTATTACAACATGGCAAGAGCCTGCGGCATTGAGATGATGCCATCCAGGCTAATTGAAGAAAATGGCAGGGCGCATTTTATGACCAAACGATTCGACAGGGAAGGGAGCTGCACCAAACACCACATTCAAACCTTTTGCGCCCTGAAACATTTCGATTACAACGAGGTAACCAGTTATAGTTATGAGCAGTTGTTCCAAACCATGCGGGAGCTAAAGCTGACTTATCCCATGGCGGAACAAATGTTCAGGCGAATGGTTTTTAACGTACTTGCCCGCAACTGCGATGACCACACCAAAAATTTTTCCTTCCGCATGAAAAAGGGGGATAGCTGGGAATTGGCTCCTGCTTATGATGTTTGTCATGCGTATAAACCGGACCACAAATGGGTAAGTCAACATGCCTTAAGAATTAACGGTAAGAGAGATCATATTACCAAAGAAGACCTTTTAATCATTGGCAAATCTATCAAAAGCAATAATCCTGAGGCAATTATTCAGGAAATTAACGAATCTGTAAGTCAGTGGAAGAAATTTGCAGGTGAGGTCGGGGTATCTCCGGCACTTAGAGATGAAATTGCTAAAACGCTGATAAATTTAAAGTAAAAACCTCCATGATTTTTAGGTGGATCCGCAATATTAATTCTTGAATTGGTGATATATTTGTTGTTATTGAAACTATAATTTGAGTTAAATTATTATGACCGATCAGATTCAATTAATCGCCTCCCGCATCAAAGAGCTGCGTGAGATTTCGGGTATCTCGGCCGAAAGCTTTGCCAAAGAACTGGAAATTGAGGCAAAACTACTGCACAGCTACGAAAGTGGCGATACCGATATCCCGGTAGGGTTCCTGTATAAAATAGCCCATCGTTTCAACCTGGAGCTCTCTGCGTTGCTGCGGGGCGATCAGCCAAAATTGCACGTGTATTCGGTTGTGCGAAAGGGAAAAGGGCTGAATGTGGACCGCCGCAAACAATATACTTACGAAAATCTGGCCTGGAATTTCATCCACAAAAAGATAGAACCCTTCATCGTAACCGTTGCTCCTTACCAGGAAGACCGCACTCCGGAGGTTAATTCCCACCCCGGACAGGAGTTCAACTTCGTGCTGGAAGGGACCCTGATGGTGATCGTCGATGGTCATGAGATCATCCTGAACGAAGGCGATTCGATTTACTTCGACTCAGGCTACCAGCATGCCATGAAGGCCCTCAACAACATGCCTTCACGCTTCCTTGCCGTGGTCACCTGATTGCATTTCGACTCTTCGATCCTTCGGCCCCTCCCGGTCCTTGAGCCCATAGAAGGGTCCATCGGCAGGATCTGGGAGCCAAGGTTCGCCCGGAGCTCGCTCCTTCGGATTTGAACTCCACAGGCAAAAATTCACCAGCCATTTTCACCTATCCCATTTTCCCATCTTCCCATCTTCCCATTTTCCCATTTTCTCATATTCTCATTTTCTCATATTCCCATTTTCTCATATTCTCATTCCCCATGTTAACTAAATACCTCTCTCAAACAGAATTCCAGACCTATCAGGATTTCACCGAAAACTTCAGGATCCATATTCCTGAAAATTTCAATTTTGCCTTCGATGTTGTCGATGAAATAGCCATCAGGAACCCCGAAAAGATCGCTATGGTCTGGTGCAACGACAAAGGGGAGGAGGCGATTTTCACCTTCGGTCAGATGAAAAAGCAGAGCGACCAAGCGGCCAATTTTTTCCGCTCCGTAGGCATTGGGAAGGGCGATCCGGTGATGCTGATCCTGAAGAGGAGGTTTGAATTTTGGTTCTGTGCCGTGGCACTGCACAAAATTGGCGCCATCACCATCCCGGCTACGCATTTGCTTAGCACCAAAGATCTGGTCTACCGCAACAACGCCGCCGACATCAAAATGATCGTCTGCGTCCCGGAAGACGAAGTGATCCTGCATGTGGAGGAGTGCGAAGACAAGTCGCCAACCTTGATGGTGAAGGCTTTAATCGGACAAGACCGCGGGGGATGGCTTAATTTCAACACAGGGATGGAAAGCAGTTCCGCGGTATTTGCCCGTCCCCTGGGAGACCAGGCCTCCAAAAACGACGACATCATGCTGCTCTATTTCACCTCCGGCACCACGGGAATGCCTAAGATGGTGAATCATAACTTTATGTATCCTTTGGGACATATCCTCACGGCGAAATACTGGCAGAATGTGCGGAACGACGGACTGCATTTTACGGTAGCCGATACTGGCTGGGCGAAATCCGCCTGGGGAAAACTTTACGGACAGTGGCTCTCCGGCAGTGCCGTGATGACCTACGATTATGATAAGTTCGTCCCTAAAAACCTGATGGAGGTCATCGAGAAATACAGGGTCACCACCTTCTGCGCGCCGCCAACCATCTACCGTTTCCTGATCAAGGAAGATTTAAGGAAATTCGATCTGGGTGCCCTGAAATATTGCGTCGTGGCGGGAGAACCCCTTAATCCTGAGGTGTATAAACAATTCTTGGAAGAAACCGGCATCAAATTAATGGAGGGCTATGGACAGACGGAATGCACGGTGGCGCTGGCAACTTATCCCTGGATGGAACCAAAACCCGGCTCCATGGGGAAACCTTCCCCTGGCTACCATATTGATCTGCTCGATGACAACGGAAATCCCTGCGAAGTGGGCGACGAAGGACAGATCGTCATCTACACGGACGAAAAACCCACCGGCATGTTCAACGGTTATTACCGCGACGATCAGCTTACCAGGAAAGTCTGGCACGACAAAATCTATTATACCGGCGACATGGCCTGGCGGGATGAAGACGGATACTACTGGTTCGTCGGACGTGCCGATGATGTGATCAAGAGTTCCGGCTACCGGATTGGTCCCTTCGAGGTGGAGAGCGCCCTAATGGAACATCCTGCCGTGTTGGAGTGCGCCATCACTGCAGTGCCCGATCCCGACCGCGGACAGGTAGTCAAAGCCTCCGTCATCCTGTCGAAAAACTACCAGGCCAGCGACGAACTGGCCAAAGAGCTGCAGGAACATGTGAAAAAAGTGACCGCCCCTTACAAATATCCCCGGATAATCGAATTTGTTACCGAGCTACCCAAGACCATTAGCGGCAAAATCAGGCGGGTTCAAATAAGGGAAGAAGACAATAAAGAATAACTTTTCCATTCGCAGGCTCAACCAAAGCAATAAGTAAAATTTCAAATTTGCAACACTGAGATATACATCTGAAACATTCGGATTTATCGAATGGGAAGGTTATGAATATTTTTACGACATTGAAGGGTTAGTCTCATAACTAAATTAAAATGTATGAAAAGATGTTGTCCAATGACAAAATTGAAGTTGGCATTTGATCGCGGAATTCTGCTGATCATTGTGCTATTACTGACTACCAGTCTCTTCGCACAGGAGAAGAAAACTATTTCCGGATTTGTGAAAGACAATTCCGGGACCCCAATGGTTGGAGTGTATGTGATTGTCAAAAAAACCACTATTGGCACTGCTACTGATATAAACGGTAAATTCACCCTAACTGTCCCAAATTCACAGGCCATTTTAGTTTTTTCATTCATGGGCTTTAATCCGACGGAGAGAGTTGCTTCAGAAGTGAATGGTCAAACTGTTGTTTTGGAAGAAAGTGAGGCTAAGAAAATTGATGAAGTAGTGGTCATCGGCTATGGTACTTCCAAGCGAAAAGACTTAACCGGATCGGTTGGGAAGGCGGACGTCGAATCGATGAGGCAGGCTCCTGTGGCTTCCATCGATCAGGCATTTGCAGGACGTATTGCCGGAGTTGTAATTACCTCAAACGACGGTCAACCTGGTGCCGCACCTCAGATTACGATACGGGGAGGATCAGTAAGTCAGGATAATTCACCATTGTTTGTGATAGATGGTTTCCCGGTAGAAAACATGGACATCAATTCCATTAATCCGAACGACATTGAATCGATGGATGTTCTCAAGGATGCTTCCTCCATCGCCATATATGGTGCCAGGGGCGCTAATGGGGTCATCATCATTAACACCAAGCGAGGAGCGATCAGCGCTCCAAAGGTTACCTATAGTTTTTCGACTTCTGTCCAACAGGATACCCGGCGGATGAAAATGATGAGTCCTTATCAGTTTGTTAAGCTTCAGCTCGACCTGGATAGTATTGCAAGCACACCAAGTAATCCATCAACACGTTTTGCCAGAACTTATTTGGACCCAACGAAAGGGATTACATTGGATTCCTATAAAAATGCACAGGAATCTTATGACTGGCAGGATTTGCTGTTACGACCCGGAATCACAAGTAATCACTCCATTAATATTACAGGTGGAACCGAGGATACGAGATATTCCATATCAGGAAATGCTTTTGACCAGAAAGGGATCATTATCAATACCGGGATGAACCGTTATGACGGCAAAATTAGCTTCGATCAGAAACTCTCAAAAAAATTGAAATTAGCCATTAGCGCTTCCTATGCGAGTACGAAAACCTATGGAACACTACCTTCGACAGGAAATGGCGGCGGTGTCGTGGAAGGCATGTGGAAATACAGGCCTGTTTCAGGTGTCGGAAATCAGGATTTGATTAATTCGGCCATTGACAGTACTGCTTTTGCCGATTTTAACAGTGGGGCCACTACAACTTTGGGCGATGCGACAATTAATCCGTTCATGCAGGCTCAAAATGAATACCGAAAATCAACCAATAACACCGGTTATCTGAATGCTTCGTTGGAATTAACCTTCAGGAAATATTTCAAACTAAAAATCTCTGGTGGTTACAATGCGACCATTGCCAAACGTGAGCAATATTTCAATTCGAATACGCAGCAGGGAAACTTGTTTAAAAATACCTCGGGCGCTTATGTCAATACCAATGGAATCAATGCGAGTTGGGGAAGTGCCACTAATCAAAGTTATCTAAGTGAGAATACCCTTAGCTATCGCAATGAGATTTTTAAAAAACAGATTCTCGATGTGATGGTCGGTTTTACCTACCAATATGCCAATACCAATTCAATTAGTTTTAATACCATCAATATTCCCCAGGCAACAGAATACCTGGTGATGTCATCAATTGTTTCTGGTACCGCCACCGCTCCAGGATCCGGTTCGTCCCAGTGGCAATTAGGTTCTTTGCTAGGAAGGATCAATTACACCATCTCAGATAAATACCTGTTTACAGCAACCTTACGTGAAGATGGGTCGTCCAAATTCTCGCCGGGTAAACAATGGGGCTATTTCCCATCGGGTGCTTTTGCCTGGAGATTTAGCAATGAGCCGTTTATGAAGAAAAAGAAAACGATTTTGAGTGATGGTAAAATCAGGCTTAGCTATGGATCAGTCGGAAACAATAAGGTAAACGACTTTGCCTACATGTCGCAATTTGGTTCATTACAGACTTCCGCAGGGTATCCGTACAACAATTCTTATCAAACAGGTCTTCAACCCTATTTTTATGGCAACACGAATATAACCTGGGAAACTTCAAAAGAATTTGACCTTGGTATCAATCTTAGCTTTTTTAAAGACAAAGTTTCTATTGATGCGGATCTTTACAGAAAAAAAACATCCAATTTCCTTCTTGGGGTAACCCTTCCGATGTTAGCCGGTTATGGAGTTGGTTCTAATACACAATATCAAAATACCGGTGATATATTGAATAATGGTTTCGAGTTTACGGTCAATTCAGTCAATGTTGCAACCAAGAATTTTCAGTGGACCAGTAGTTTCAATATTGGCTTTAACAAAGGCAAAATTTTGAGTTTCTTTTCAGGTATGGAAGTTCGTCAGCAATCATGGGGTATGAATGGCAGTCAGACAGCCTGGATTGCCAAGGTTGGTGGTCCGATAGCTGAATTTTACGGTTACACCTGGGCAGGTTGCTATCAGTATGCCGATTTCGATAAATTAGCCAATGGAACCTATGCCCTAAAAAATGGGATACCCACCTATTCTGCTTCCATCCAACCCGGTGATGCAAAATATAAGGATATGAATGGTGATGGCAAAATTGATGCCAGCGATCAGACGGTAATTGGCCATCCGCTGCCTATCCATACCGGAGGTTTTAACAACAACTTCATTTATAAGAATTTCTCACTCAATGTATTCTTGCAATGGAGTTACGGCAATGATGTCCTGAATGCAAACAGGCTGGCTTTTGAAACCAATGGGGGCTATTTTATGAATGGGAATCAATTCGCCACCTATGCGGATCGTTGGACGCCCAGTAATCCGACCAATGATATTCCACGTGCACGGTACAATTCAAAAACAGATGTAGATAATGTGACTCGTGTTTCCTCCAGATTCGTTGAGGATGCTTCCTTCTTAAGATTAAAAACGATCTCCTTAAATTACTCGATACCTCAGACACTTCTGAAAAAAATGAAGATTCAAAATATCAGACTGACAGCTTCAGCGCAGAATATTCTGACCTTCACCCGGTATTCTGGCATAGATCCCGAAGTCTCCAACTTCAGACCATCGAATCCGGCAAATAGTCCTTTCGGGGGAAATGGCAGTTCAACTACGACAACTTCGGCTAACAGCGGGACCGGATATTCTTTTGTCCAGCCCAGCAGCGCCTATACCGCCCTGGCTCCGGGGTACGATTACACGCCCTACCCGCGCACCCTTACGCTGAATTTTGGAGTTAATGTTACTTTTTAAATCTGAGAGAGATAACCATCAATCTTTAAAAATATTGTATGAAAAATATTATTAAACTTCTCACGGTTACCCTGCTGATTACCTTTGCAGGAACCTCCTGCCAGAAAGATATGAGTTTAACTCCCGCATTTTTCAGGCCTGTCACTTTTACTACTGAGGCACAGTTGGATGCCCAGGTAGCATCAGTCTACACAATACTGGAAACAGATCAGCTCTACGCCCAGGGGTTATGGGGATACATGGATTCGGGCACGGATGAGCTTTTCAGGACAGGTGTCACAACAACCACTACCAACCAACCCGCTTTGTATAACCTGTCCAGTTCCGATACACCTTACTCAAATCTTTGGAAAATGTTGTATCAAGGTATTGAACGTGCAAATGTTATCCTGTATGTCATCGATAAACCCGAGATGGATGAGGCGAAACGGAAAAGATACAAGGGTGAGGTGATGTTCCTTAGAAGTTTTTACTACTACTTGTTGGTCACGCATTATGGCGATGTGCCCTTAAAAACGGAGATCTCTGATAATATGGGTACGGACTTTAATCTTCCAAGAAATTCAGTAAAAGACGTTTATGCCTATCTTTTAAAGGATATGATGACTGCTGATACCCTGGTTCAAACGATGACCAAAGCCCAGACGCCAACCATTGTCACCCAATCGGCTGTTCAGGCGATGATTGCAAGGGTCTGTCTCTCCATGGCCGGAAGTCCGTTGAATGATGTTTCCAAATACAAAGATGCCCTGACATGGGCTCAAAAGGTCATCAATTCGAATATCCATTCGTTAAATACAACCCCCTTCCCTGGTTCTCCTGTCTTTCCAGCTTATGTTACTCCAGCCTACAGCCGCCTGTTTATCAATAATATGCAAAATAACAGCAACGGCGACAAAAACATCACAGAGGGGATCTGGGATGCAGCATTTCTTTCAAAATCCAATACTTCAGGAACCTTTAGCGGGACAGGCTATTCTGTGACGCAACAATTAGGGGCGCTGATGGGCGTTACTTGCCCCGATGCTACCGTTACTTCAATCGTCGGTTATTCAGGCGGTGGATACCGTGTCCTTCCAAAGCTTTTCAGACTTTTCAAAGCTGGTGATTTAAGACGCGACTGGGCGATTGCTCCCTATATCTATAAAGGCGCAACCGGGTCGGTGCGCACCGATATATTAAAGGTTAATATTGCTGGAAACGGTGGGGCTACTGCCTTTGCAAATACCTCTCCAACGGGAGTTATCACTTCGGTTACAGTTGAAAATGGGGGCTCAGGATATACTACTGCCCCGGCTGTCACATTTACATCGTCAGCAGGTACGCTGGCAGCAGCAACTGCTGTTGTATCGGGAGGCGCTGTTACCGCGATAAATGTAACAGCAGGTGGTTCTGCTTATCCCACGATTTATGACCGGCCTGTTGGTAAATGGCGTCGTGAGTACGAACTTAATATACCTTCTGTCAGACAACAGAATTATACTTCCTGTAATTTTCCCATCATCCGCTATGCCGATGTATTGCTGATGGCTGCGGAAGCCGATTTGAAAATAAACGGTTCCCCCAGCACCCAGGCGGTCGAATATTTTAACCAGATTCGCAGAAGGGCCTTCGGGTATAGTCCGGTAACCACTCCGGTTGCGGATATTGATGTTTCTTCATTCACCTTTCAGGACATAGTGGATGAACGTTCCAGGGAACTGTGTTTCGAGGGATTGCGCCGGCAGGATTTATTGCGCTGGGGAATCATGACACAGGAGATGCAGAAGGTGATCAGTGACAATGCTACCAATTCACCGTCCACCTATTTGACTGCCGCCAATTTATCTGCTGTCAATTTTGTGGCGAATCCAACAAAGTATTCCTTATTCCCAATACCTGCGACAGAGCTAGTCTATGATTACAACCTTTATCAGAATCCAAATTGGTAGAACCGGATGACTCTCTTTTTTCGAATCATCAAAATAAAAACTGAGTATATGAAAAGAAATATTATAGTTCCCATGATCATCCTTTTCGGTGTGATGATGTTATCAAATTGCACTAAAACGATTGTTGATTCGCCGGATAATTTTGATGTAACAACTTCAAAAGCAACTTATAAGGTCGGAGATACTGTCAAATTTATCCTTGCCGGAAGTCCCGATCAGGTTATTTTTTATTCGGGGGAGATAGGTATGCGGTATGTAAATGCGGAGCGTACCACGGGTGCCGGGATCGCTAAATTGGTGTTTCAGACTTCTTTGCAAAAAGGAGTCTTGACGAACGGCGATTCACTGCGGTTACTGGTCTCCTCTAACCTGAAAGGTTACGATTCCATCAGTATTGTCAAAGCTTCCTGGACAGATATTACAAGCCGAAACACAAAATGGCCGACAGCGATAACTACCTCTTACACCACTTCCGATTCGATCAATCTTACAGACTTCAATGTCAACGATTCGATCAATATCGCTTTTCGATACAAAGGCAAAAAAAGTGACCTTGTTACCCAGCAGAAATGGCTGATGCAGGGATTCTCGCTGGTTAACATCTTACCCGATGGAACAAAAACCGGATTATTTGCCCCACCACAAATTGCAGCGGGAACTGCCGCCTCCGCCTTCGCGAATACTGGATGGGTTGAGGCAAGCCTTAAAAACAATACGCTGCCAGGTTTTAATGCATGGAATGTTGGAGTGGCAAATACTTCAGCGGCAAAAGCGGTAAAAAATCCCAACGGAATTAATATCGTCACTGCTTATCCTATCACTTTTGATCCGGGATTAACCACTGGAAATGATGACAATGACGACTGGCTAATTACCACAAAAGTTAATTTGAAGCAGGTAAAGCCAGATTTTGGAGTCCCGATTAAAAATGCGGTGGCGCTTACTTTAACCAAATTCAATGCAGTTCCCGCTACCTATTATAAGACTCCCGGCACCTATACCGCAACTTTTGTTGCTTTAAACCTCGATATTACAAAAGTGAAAAAAGTAGTAAAAACAGTTACATTTACAGTAACGCCCTGATAGTTAGAATCTCCTTAATCTGAGTTGCCTGGCGTATTGCCGGGGGAAAATGTTTATGAAAATTCTAAAATTTATTTCGGAATTTAGATCCGTCGCAACCAAACTGCTCATTATTTATTTATTGGTAACCTGTTGTGTCGATAGCACATTGGGCCAGAATTCCAAGCAAGTTGACAAAGGGATAGGATACTTCAAGTCCCTCGACACAAAACCCGATACAATCATATTTAAAACTGCGGACTCAAAAAAGCTGCGTTTACTGGTTATGCGGCCATCTAAGGTGGGGAACCAAAAAGCTCCTGTCATGGTCTGGATTCATGGCGGAGCTTGGGTAGCAGGTAACCCGGAAGGCTATACCCCTCATTTGAGGTATTCGACTGATATTGGAGCAGTCGGAATCGCCGTCGAATACCGGCTTGTACCGGCTCCTGGCAAAAACAGTGATCCTGGCAATAAGAATACGGTTGAGGATTGCCTCTTCGATTGTGCGGATGCCATAAAATTCATCCGAAATCATGCGGATGAACTGGGGATAGATCCTAAGAAAATTATTGTTATTGGCGATTCGGCAGGGGGACATCTGGCTCTCTGCCTGGGTACCTTGAATTTGCCGGAAGGAGAAAAAGCTGATGTGGTCATTAACTGCAACGGAATATCGGACCTAACACCTGAAAAGTGGATAAAATATATTTCATCCGGTCCAGAACAACTTCAGCGTGCCCAGAATCTGTCACCGGTCAGATTTCTCGACCCTAAGGATGCCCCGATACTTACCTTGAATGGGGCAAAGGACCAGGTGGTGACGCCTGAAGAAGCCGAATCATTTTTCAAAGCTTGTAAAATGGCCGGCATTGATACAGAATACATGCTTTTCCCGGATATGAGGCATGCTTTTATTGTAACTAATTATACGGCGACAGAAGAACAGACAGATCGGGCGCTATCTGTGATCAGGGCTTTCCTGGTAAGGAGGCATTTTTTATAACCTTCCCCTAAATATCTGGACAAAACCAAATTTGCAACATAGAGACACACATCTGAAACAACAGGATTCAATGGTGTGTTCCTTCCCGGATAAATTTGCGGTGAATTAATAATTCCAAAAACTAAATTTTAACGTTTATGAAAAGATGTTGTACTTTAACAAAGTTGAAGTCTGTCTTTGATCATGGGTTTTTATTGATCATTGCACTGTTATTAAGTATCGGCCTTTTCGGCCAGGACAAAAGAACTCTTTCCGGCATTGTAAAGGATCCGGATGGTAATCTCACACCGGGTGTTTCCGTATTTATCAAAGGAACAACCATCGGAACTATTACGGATGTAAATGGGAGTTACCGTTTGACGCTTCCTGCAAATTCCAAGACCATTGTATTTTCTTTCATCGGAATGAATTCCCTTGAAAAAGAGATTGGAACCGCTACGGTACTAAATGTCCAACTCACTCCTCAGGTTACCGAACTCGACGAAATGGTCGTTATCGCTTATGGTACAAAGAAAAAGAGGGATGTGATAGGATCCGTTTCCAAGGTCAAGAGTGAAGAATTGAAGATGATGCCGGGCGGTAATTTCATGACTTCGCTGCAGGGTAAAGCCTCTGGATTGCAGATCGTCAACGACGGGATGGCGGGTAGCAGTCCGCAGATCAAGATCCGGGGAATCCGGTCAATTTCTTCCGGAACCGATCCGTTATGGGTCGTTGATGGTATGATTGGCGGAGGTGTAGGAAGTTTGAACTTTCATGATATTGAATCGGTCGAGATTCTGAAAGATGCCGCCGCGACTGCAATATATGGTTCCCGCGGATCAAATGGTGTGATCATCGTTACCACGAAAAAAGGTCAGAAAGGCGCTCCTGTAATCAATGTGGATTATGAATATGGGGTGACACCAATAGTGAAAAATGATCTGAATCAGGCAAATACTGCCGAATTTTTCAAGGCCTACGACCAGGCCCGCATCAATACCGGTCGCGATGCATTCGATCCGCAACGGGATGTTGTCAATGCCTTCTGGACCAACTGTGATACTCCTATGACGCGTGCCGATGCTGAAAAGGTGAGTATCAATTACAATGATGAGGTATCCCGACTGGGAAGCTACAGCGACGTCAACCTCTCGGTTAGCCAGGGTAGTGAACATGTCTCAAATTATGCCTCTTTTAACTACAGGAATGATGTAACAAGCTTGAAAGGCCGTGATCTAAACGCCTTAACGGCAAGATTCAATACGGATTATAAAAAAGGAATTCTCATTTTCGGGATGCAGACACAGGGAAAATACTCAGATGGTAACAATACCAGTCAATGGGGTAAGGCTGCATTGGTTCCATATTATCAGTTGTATAATCCGACTTCAACTACCGGATACTGGAACCCAAAAATGGGTAACGGAACTACCGGGGATAACCCGATGTCCAACATCGATTCGAAATATCGTCAGAACGAATCCATCGGGGTTGACATCCGGATCAATGGTTATGCCGAAGTAGCTATTCCATGGATTAAGGGACTGGCTGTCAGGGGAGATGCAAGTTTTAGTTATGGTGTTTCTCAGAACAACCAATGGATTTCTGCCGAGATCACCCGTAACTCCAATACGGAAGGAACCTCCGGTACACGTTCTAAAAACACCGGTTATTCCAAACAATTTCATGCATTTGGAAAATTCAACCGGACTTTTGGCATCCACTCTTTTGACGCGGTATCCGGTATCGAAATTAATCGTGGTTACACAGATTATTTGTTGCTTTCGGGCCGTAACGTGATCGGTGTTTTCCAGGAATTGGCCAGCATGGCAACCTTTGCAGGCAACTCAACCGGCTATATTGGCAACGAAGGATATACCTCCAGCTTCTTTAACCGCCTGGATTATAAGTTGAAAAACAAATATCTGTTGGGAGGCTCTTATGTTCGTGAAGGAACATCCCGCTTTGCGAAACAAAATCGTTGGGGAGACTTCTTTTCCGCTTCCGCTGGATGGATCATTTCAGAAGAGTCCTTCCTGAAGGATAAAAAATGGATCTCCATGTTGAAACTCAGAGGAAGTTATGGTGAAACCGGAAATCAAAATATCCCAAGTGATGCCTCTGTAACCATGTTTGCCACCAGGGGAAGTAATCTCTACAACAACTGGACCAACAGCTACCAATGGAGCGTGCCCAACAGGGATGCCAAATGGGAAAAAACCGGTAGCATCGATGCTGGGATCGACTATGGATTCCTGGACAATAAGCTGAGCGGATCAATTGCCTATTACCGCCAGAATGTGAGTGATATGTTGCTTCAGGTTGCCTTACCGGCTTCGGCAGGTATTCCTACCAGTGGATTTGGTTATGGAAACACGATGTGGGCCAATATGGGCGATATGTACAACCATGGATTTGAATTTGATCTTTCCTACAACATAATTAATAGAAAGGATTTTACCTGGAACAGCAATGTGAATCTGACCACCAACGCTAATATGGTGACAGCCTTAAATCCTGCCGTCGACGCAAAAGGGACCGGTATCATCAGTACCCGACCAGGAACGCTGACCAAAAAAGGATTGCCGATTGGAACCTACTTCATGCCTGAATTTGCAGGAATTGATCCCGACAAAGGAATTCCAATGATATGGGAAATTGATCAGGCATTGTTTGCAAAAACGGGAGAAACAGTAAAAACAGGTAATAAGGTACCTGGAACCGGCACCAACTCGAATAAAAACAGGATCATTCAGACGGGTAAAACGGGGATGCCTACATTCTATGCCGGCTGGACCAACAATTTTACCTACAAGAATTTTGATATGTCGTTTATGCTCTACTATTCAACCGGCAATTACATTCTTGATCGTTTCGACCAAACCATGACCATGGGTGATGGCCGCAATAACATTAACAAAAACATGCTCTACCAAGCCTGGCAGAAACCTGGCGATATTGCAGAATATCCTCAGCTCAGGTGGCAGGGTCTCTATAACTACAATGATTTGGGCGCAGCAGGTTCTGCCAATTATGCCAATACCGATTACGGTTTGGATAAGTTCCTTCAAGATGCTACTTTTCTCCGTTTGCGAAACCTTACCATAGGATATACATTGCCTGCAGGGCTGAAGAAAAGTTTAGGTATCTCAGGATTTCGCATTTACGCAAGTGCGACCAATCTGTTCACCCTGACCAATTTTACAGGTTATGATCCTGAAATTAAGCTCAGGAACAGCTCAAACTACCAGGGTGTAATATTTGAAGGTGGGGAAGCTCCACGAATGGTTACTTATTCAATCGGTGCAAGCCTTAAATTTTAACAATCAGCAAAATGAAAAAAGTAATAATTAAGCAGATAGTTGTCACCTTATTATTCGTAGTCGGTCTGACAATTACAGGATGCAGCGATAAGTTCTTCACGCTGGATCGTCCTGAATCCCTCCCATACCAGACAACAAACGATCTGGATCCATATGTGATAAGCGCCTACTCGGCCCACTTCCTGACAGGATGGTATGCTCCGGCAGGATTAATCCCGTATTACAGTGAGCTCGCTTCCGACCTGACCTTCGTGAACATGTGGGCCATTGAACAAGAGGCTATTTACTGGTATCCCAGGAAAATGTCGACCTATGATATCAGTGGGGAACAGTGTAAGATGACTTACCAGGCGCTCTACCAGGCTTTGTTTAACTGTAACGGGCCCATTACGACCATTGAAACCCGTGAAGCTGCCGGCGAACCTGTTTTCAAGGGCATGACAGATGCCGATAAGGCAAAATTGCAGCGTCAGAAAGGTGAACTCTATTTCATGCGCGCCTATACCTACTGGATGATTTCCCGAATTTTCCTTCCACCCTATAACAACGAAAATAATTCAAAAAGGCTGGTGCCGCTCATCACAAAGCTGGAACCTTCGCAGGAAGCCATGAGAAATCCTTACCTGGGAACCGTGGCTGAAATCTATGACCTGATGGTTTCCGATCTTGAGAAAGCAAAATCGATGCTGAATGAAACATCCTCAGAAAGGGGTCGCGTGAATAAATATGTTGCCTCAGCTTATTTGATGAGAATCTATTGGCTAATGGGCAATACAACAAAGGCGCTGGCTGAATGCAATACCATCATCAACGAAGCAGTTGGAAAGAAATATTATGATCTGAGCGAGGAGCCAATCCGCGCATTTAACCGGAATCAAGAAGCAACCTATACCATCAATCCGGTGGCAAAAGAGGTAATATGGGAAGTCGTTCAGTCGGCAACCAGTAACTCGCAACCAATACCCTTGTGCCGGATGTCGAAAGCAGGAGCCTATAACCTGAATTCCAAGGCAGGCACTTTCTTACCTTCAGACTTAAACTGGCTTGGAGGATTAAGGGCCACGAACTGGTCGCATGGCGGATGGGCTTGCGCCTACTGGAGCCCCAGAATCATCAAACAGATTGGTTGGGCCTCAACGGACAATCCAAAGGATCTTGTCAATTACGTACCTACAGCCGAAGCTCTGAAAGACAAGAGGTTCAACCAGTTGCACTATTTTCTGAAGGGTAATAACGGTGATGCCAATGCCGATCAGACCGTGATTGAAAAATATTATCCGAACATCACCTGGAACGTGTTCTGGAACGACAAATACTGGCGCGCACCTTATGCCCGTTATTCAAATGTTCCACTCGTCCGCTTACCTGAAATCTATCTGACCCGTGCCACTCTTTCACTGGCCACCAATCCATCTCAAGCATTAGCCGATGTGAACCTCATTCGTCAAAGGGCCGGATTGGATCCACTGACTTCTGTGACCGAAAGCGCCATCGAAAATGAGCGGATTAAGGAATTGGGATTTGAGTACAGCGATCGTCTCACCTATCTTGTCGCCATGAAGAAGACAATTGATGGTCAGAAGCCTACCAACGAGAACCTGGACAAGCAAAGCCGGCTAAACGATCCAATGAATGGGCCTTTTATTCCGGCCATGAGTTATCCATATTCCACGATGTATGTTCCAGTCCCGGATGTTGAGTACCTTTATTCAGGTTCAACCATTGTTCCTTAAATTTTTCGGGAAAATTTAGTTCTTCATTGTAATAGTAGTAGTAGATTTATAGGTCGGGATTTGATTCCCGACCTATTTTTCCTGTTTTTTCAATATAGAGGAAACTCAACCAACAACAGACTGAGATGAAAAAATTTCTTTCCGCTTTTATTTTATTCTTTGTAATTTTTCAATTGCATGCCCAGCTACCCGGTTCGACAGACGGCATTCCTTATACGCGTACTGCTTTCCCCGCTGCTACCAATGCCATTAAAGATTACATCGCTTTCTTCGACGGGAGCCGTTATGCCTTTATTTACGGTAAGAAAGTCCGTCTGAGTAACCTCGATTTGCTTAGAGGAGAGGCGTTCTCTGAAAATGGAAAACTTTTCATCCCGGTTTCCTTTGCAGGAGCGCTCTTGCAGAAACAACTCAAAACAGAAAAGATCCCCTCTGGTCTGGAAATATTGAGTGATCGTTGGGTCTATCAGCTTTCTTTACCGGAAACTAAGATCCCTTCGGAAATCGAATTGCGGATCAAAGGGGCGGAGAAATATTTTGCCGTTGAAGATTGGGCAAAGAAGTTGGGAAAAAGTGTCTACAAAGATCAATCCGGACTTCTTCTGATTAGCGATGGCCAGATTTCATACAACGGAAAGAATAGTCATTTAGCGGAATGTGTTACCGCCTTGTTTGATACCCCTGAGAAATACATGAACCCGGATCTTGCGATCAAATACATTCCCTGGCTAAATACCCAGAAAAAATGGACTGATCATGCAAAGGCAACTCCCGAACAGCTGGAATTGCTGGAAAAAGGCCCCGAAAAGGAATGGTCGACCGTCCCGAATAGTGAATTCAACTTCTCCGGCTTTAATTTTAAGTTGTTAGGCTCAAAGGTGCCTGCCCCCGGAATTTATCCCCGGTTGCTTTTTAGTCCCGAGGATATTCCGATGATGCAGAACCAGGTGAAATCCAACAAGGCAGCCATGAAATCAATGGTGGAAATCGAGTTTCTTCTCGGCAAATCCTGGCTCAACGAGGCTTCGAGTGATGGAAAGATATTTAACCTGCTGGCCTCCGGGGATGTTGCAAAAATCAGAAGTCAGATGGATCCTCCAGTGGAAGGTCCTGCCGTATACGCAGTTCCCCGCTTAACTAAAGACCATCAACCTGTTATTTTCAATACCCACATCAATTATGTCACCAATTGTTTGTCAACCATGGCTTTGTATGCCTTGCTGACAAACAATGACCAGCTTGGGAAGAAAACAGCCGCGGCAATTGTAACCTATTTCAAACTCATTGAACCTAACGTCGAGAAGCATCTCCGTACCTCCGACTCAGAGTTTGGGGCAACATTCGATGGTGGCAATCATTCGACCACCCACTGGCGTGGGATGCATGGGGTCATTCCGCACATGGACATGGCTTTCGCACTCGATTTCTCCGGAAAATGGATGACTCCGGAGCAGAAAAAATTCATGCAGAACCTGATTGCCAAGACAACTTACGGCCGCAGAACTGGTGGTGGAGATGGTCCGCGCAGGGCTTGGCGCGACATCAACCATGTGACCTGGCACCTGACTCACCTGATTTCATTGGCTGCCATCGAAGGCCTCGATGGTTTTGACCCCGAAGGATATGCTTCCGGCGCCGAACTTACCAGGGATTTCCTCGACTGGGGCATCGACCGCAATGGTCAGGTCTTTGAAAGCAATGGAAAATCAGGAGGCGGAATCCAGTTTGAATTTTTATCTATGGTTATCCTTGCCAGAAGAGGGGATAATCTTTTTGGCCATCCACATCTGAGAAAACTCCTCGAAGCCCAGACAGAGATCACTACACCCAACTCAGAAAGGACCGTCACCAGTGGGACCTGGTCCGGCGGACCGCTTGCAGCACAAACAGTTGGCGAGCTCAAGGCTTTTTACCCACAAAATAAATTCAACGATTATCTGCTCACAAATGCCTATCCGACCTTCGATCCTTCAAACTTTAATGCCGAAAGCTATCGGTTAAAACTAGAAAAGGAGGGTCTCAGCAGACTGCGGCTTCCCGGACCAACTTATCCGGATATGGTTTTCGGATTCCCTTACATCGCCGACTGGAAAATCACCAAACGCGAAGATTTGAACCTGAAACTCGATTGGGATACAGACGAATACGGGATGTTTTCCTCCTCCAGTGACAAAACGGACAAGGCTGTCTGGATGAATTTGCAGGTTCGCCAAAATACCTATATCGGAAGTGGTCACCACCATTCTGATATCGGAATGTTTCATTTCTCGGGATTGGGTGTGAATTGGTTCACAGAATCCCCGTTCCCAAAGGAATATGACGCAAAATATCACAACCTGGTTGGGATCGATGGGATCTCCGAATCCGACCAGACTCCGGCTAAAGGGGATTATCTCGGTGCTTCCTTCTTGCCGGACGGAGCCGTTGGAACAGCCGATCTTTCCTATTCCTACAATTGGAAATGGTGCACCCAGGTCAAAAACTGGGGAGAAGGTTTTGCAACATTGGCCAAAGGACAGCCCTACCGGGATTTTGCCTACGAGCTGGAAACCCGTCCGGAAATTCTGGAGATCTTCAGGGGAACGACAAAATACAAAATGAGACCCTGGTGGGCCACCTCCAATCAGGCGAATTTCATCCCAACCCTGCGAACCCCCTGGAATCCGGTGGAATATGTTTACAGAAGCGCCGGAGTAGTCAGGGGGAAACATAGTTACGGAATCCTGGTAGATGATCTGAAAAAGGATGCCAAGGATCATCTTTACCAATGGACCGGCATCTTTGGGAAAGGTGTATGGAAAACTAATTTCAAGGCAGACTATAAAAACGCGGTAGTCCTGGGCTACAATAAAGATCTTCAGGGGAATGACTTTAATAAGCCGTCGGCCGCCAAATTGGAAACAATAAATCCTGTTAAGGGGACTCCAATGTTGCTGGTGTACTATGCCGGGGCAGGCGGAAACGAAAATTTCAAGGTCGAAATAATGGATGATGGTCCGGTAAACAAGGAAACCCATGACAAATATTGTCGGCTTTCAATTGATCAATCTTCGGTTCAGGCAAATTACCGGCTGTTGCTGATTCCTTTTGTCTTTGGTGAAGACCTTCCAGTCATTACAGAGGAAAAAGGGGAGGTTTCTATTCAGTGGAAAGACCAGACAGATATCGTAAATTTTAAGCAGGCACAAGATAACCGGACCAGGTTTAATGTTGTAAGAAACAACAAGATAGTTGTTTACAGTAAATGAATGTAACGTTGCTCCTCTTCGTTTGCAACATGGAGCTACCGCTATCACTCGTTTGCAACAAGGGGTCAAATAAGTAAATCCCTCGTTGCAAATGAGGGATAATTGGGATAATCCCTTGCTGCAAACTCGGGATATCAAGTGGCAAGAATAAGTGCGGTTTAAATCCGCTCAATGATAAAGGAGGTAAAAGTGAAGGAATTGCTTTTCTGTTTATTAGGGTTAACGCTGACTTGTCTGGTTAGAGCACAAACGCCTGTCAATCAAGTGTTCCAATACATGCAGAGTGGTACTTGCAAGACCTGGGCCGATAGTTCAAAGACAGAGGCGACCCTCTATTTGTGGATTCCTGAAAAATGCCCTAAAGTGCGGGGACTCCTGATTATGTGCGCCAATGTTCCGGAACACAGATTAGTCGGACATTCTGCTATAAGAAAGGTCTGTGAAGCAAATGATCTGGGGATAATTTGGGGAGTTCCTTCCTTCATGAATTTCAGGAAGAGTACCTCAAAAGACAATAAGACCCTGAATATGGCCCTGGAATACAGCACTACCGTGAATTTTCTGCAGCAGCTTCTCAACGGACTGGCACAAAGTTCTGGTTACCCCGAAATCGCTACCGTGCCCTGGCTTCCAATGGGTGAATCGGGTCACCTGCTGATGGTGGATGCCCTGGTCGAAAACAGTCCGGAACGGTGCCTGGCTGGAATTTGGATCAAGAACAATCATTTGCCGCCCAAAAATCGGGAAGTACCGGCGTTGGTAATTTTTGGTACTTCACAGGAATGGGGGCAGGATAAGGAAGATATTCGAACCAGATGGAATAACATAGGCTCTGAATATGATAAGATTCAGACCGAAAGGAAATTACACCCAAATTGGCCGTTGAGTTATGTGATAGACGGTACCAGCGGACACTTTGACTGCTCGGAACGCATCACAAAGTATATAGCCGGATATATTGATCAAGTTTCCAAGGCAAGGCTTTCAAGAGATAATAGTCCCAAATTAAGACCTGTCGTCATGGAACAGGGGTATACCACGGATTTGCCTATCCCGGGCCATACCGATTGCAGCGTTCGTGTCTGGTCTGAGGCTTCCCGGGAAGGGAAATCATTTCCCTGGTATTTTGACAAGTCGACCGCACAGGAAGCGAAGGAAATTGCCTCCATCAACTGGAAAGCTCAGACACAGCTTCCGGGTTACCTGGATGCCAAAGGCAATATTTTACCGTATGATTTCAATGGAATCACGAATTTTTCCTCGCTCGAAATGGAGGAGGATGGTATAACATTCAAAATCAGGGGCATCATGCTCGACCGGATACCGGCAAACTTTATAGGTGCGGGCGAGAGACTTGTCAGCGCGCCGGGTGAGCCCGTCGCGGAATGGTTGTGCGGTCCGGTGGAGCCGCTTGGAAAGAACAGATTTCGCATTGCCCTGGACCGGACCTACGAAAAGGGTGCGACCTATATCGGCCTTCGGCAGGAGGGAAATGATTCCATTCGCGGGATTTTTGAACCAGCCGGCATCAACTTCAGGGCTATTCAAAACAATGAAGGCAAGGTGCAAACGATCACATTCGAAAACATTCAGGACGTAAAAGCCGGCACAAAATCCGTCCTTCTTAAGGCCAAATCCGACGCCGGACTGCCGGTCAGGTTTTATGTGATAGCCGGTCCGGCCATCATCAAAAATGACCAGCTGATCTTTACCAAAATTCCCCCCGGAAGCAGATTCCCGGTAGGGGTGACTGTGGCTGCATGGCAGTGGGGCAGAGGCATTGAACCAAAAGTCAAAACGGCAAAAATCATCAGGCAAAGCTTCAATATCCTTCAAAAATGAAAAAAAATATACTTACCATGGCTTTTATATTGCTGGCTTTTGGGATTTCGGCCCAGCAATTGTTTGTCGCGCCCAATGGCAGTGATAATAACCCCGGGTCAATGGCCAAACCCTTGAAAACACTAGAGAAGGCCAGAGATCTTACCAGGAAAATCAAGGACCATTCCAAATCGTTTACCATTTACCTGCGGGGTGGGGACTATTACCTGAGCGAACCTTTTCTGCTGGGCAAAGAGGATGGCGGATCAGCTGGTGCACCTGTGATTTATACTGCTTATAAAGATGAAAAGGTGTTTATCAGAGGTTCCAGGGTGGTTAATGAAAATGATTTCAGAAAAATAAAGGATCAAAAAACCCTGCTGCGATTTGCCCCATCAGTTAGTGGAAAGATTGTAGAACTCGATCTTAACAGCCTAAAATTTAATCACATAAGAAGATATGCCGATAAATTTGAGGATGATGGCGGGATCATCGAGTTGTTCATGAAGGAGAAAAGAATGCCGCTTAGCCGTTACCCGAATGAAGGTTTCATGACCTTCAAAAAAACCATCATCAATGGGGGCGGACAAGAGACCAAATCGGGTACCTGGGCCGATTATTACGGGGATAATCCGCCGCCAACTTTGCCACCGCGTCCAGGGGTTTTTGAATACCGCGACAGCCATGAAAACAGATGGGCAAATGTGCTGGATCAGGGCGTATGGTTGAAGGGCTTCTGGCGGATTCCCTGGGAAAACGAGGCCGTCCGGGTGGCAAAAATGGATACTATCGCACACACGATCACGCTGACAGTTCCTGTCCCCGGGGGCATTGGCAACAAATATACCCGCCCGGAAGGGAATGGGAAAGAACCTTATTGGCTGATGAACCTGCCTGAGGAAATTGACCTGCCAGGAGAATGGGCTCTCGACTTCACCAACAAAAAACTCTATTTCTATCCTCCGGATAAAATTAAAACCGGAGAAGTCAGGATTGCGGATATTGCCGAACCTTTGATCCAACTGGTGGATGCCTCCTGGATTTCACTTATCGGATTGACCATTGAGGAAAATATGCACGATGGAATACTAATTGAGAATGGCGAAAATAATCTGGTTGCCGGATGCATCGTGCGAAATATGACCAAATATGGCATCAAGGTAAATGGTGGCAAAAACCATGTGATTCAAAGCAATGATCTCTACAATCTTGGAGCGGGTGGTGTCTGGCTTAAAGGAGGGGATGAAAATTCTTCCCCAAAAATCCCGGCGAATTTCAGGGTAGTCAATAACCACATTTATCATTTCAGTCAGCTGACAAGGATCTACTGTGCGGGAATTAATTCCGGTTTCACCGGTGGTGGCGGCGGCGGGCATCATCCGGCTGTCGGCATGTACATCGCCCACAACCTGGTTCATGACACGCCTCATGTTGGTGTTTTGTTTGGGAGCTGGAACTCGGTATTCGAGTACAACGAAGTCTTTGATTATTGCCAGATATCCGATGACATGGGCGCATTTTATAGTTACGACGGTTTTGAAAGGATGGGAGGGCACACTTTTGCCTATAATTTCATCCACAACGCCAACATCGGCGATGGAATCTATTTTGACAATGACCATCGCGATATGCATGTGTATGGTAACCTTGTGGCCCTATTCAGTCAACCGGATAAGAGAGGTACCGGATACCTGTTCAAATCCGGCACGCAGGCAAAGAAGAATAATCCGGAACCTATTGATTGTCAAAATAATATTGCATTGAACTGTAATTTCGGATTTCAGTTTGTCTCACTTCCATCTGTTAAAAATGAAATTTCAAACAATGTGGCCATCACGAACGGGGTCAATTACCGCAACAGGTTACTGGCAGCAGACAACAAGGAAAGGGATACCACTGCAGTACCCGGATCCAACGGTAAGAACTTAGAATACAAGGAAGATCCCGGATTTGTTAGCCTGAAGGATTTTAATTTCAGGTTGAAATCAGACAGCAAAATTTTTACGGGTTTGCCTGGATTTAAAAACCTGCCAATCGAGAAAATGGGACTGTACCCCGACGAATACAGGAAAAAATTGCCATCCGACAAGGAGATTGGACGTTTTGATGCGATGCCATCACCGGTAGGTAAAAAGGGCACCGAAATATTGGACCGTAATTAATTTCTTCCTCCATGAAACCTCAAAAATGCCACAAAATGAGCGATACCAATACCATGGAATGGGGTCGTAAAGTGATGCTACTTAATATATTTCTTACCGGGATGTTGCTCCTGGCTCTTTTAGTTCAGGTGAACGGCAGGACGAAACAAAAATCCGTCACAGGGCTCAATGCCAGGCAAGGATGCCCGGTCTTTTTTGCTAAACTTCAAAAGAAAGAACCTGTTACGATCGTTTATTTCGGAGGAAGTATCACCAATCATGCCGGCTATCGGGTTTTTTCGGAAGCATGGTTTAAGACCCAGTACCCTGAAAGTAAGATCACTGCAGTTAACGCCGGAATTGGCGGCACGGGTTCCGATCTTGGCGTTTTCCGAATGGACCAGGATGTTTTGGAATTTAATCCTGATCTGGTATTCGTCGAGTTTGCAGTCAACGATGCAGGTACTGATTCACTGGTGATATGTCATTCAATGGAAGGAATTGTGTGCAAAATTAAATCCCATAATCCGGCAATCGACATCTGTTTTCTTTATACTCTTAACCAGGGGATGTTGGATGATCTGCAAAAGGGAAGGCTTTACAAGTCGATGCGTTATATGGAAAATATTGCCTCTTACTATAACATTCCATCCATCAATTTTGCTCCGGATGTTATTCGGTTAATCAATCAGGATAGTCTTGTTTTTAAGGGCGATAAGGGTGTGGATTATGCAGGAAAAATGATTTTCTCGAATGATGGGACTCATCCCACCTTCGATTGTGGCCACAAAATCTATACTAAAACACTGACACAATCTTTCCTCTCCATGGGGAAAATGAAGGGTTCTAAAACTGTGACGAAGCTCAGAAAGCCGTTGTATCCCGGAAATTATGAACGGGCCAAATCAGTATCGGTCTCAGCGTTTCGCAAGAGTGCAGGATGGAAAGTTGTACCGGCCTACGACAAGATTTATAAATACTACCAGGGAAGTTCTAAAGTTTTTCAGGATCTGATTGTTTCGGACAGTCCGGACGATTTTATTGAAATCAAATTCAAAGGGTCAATCGCGGGGGTATTTGATGTGATCGGACCATCTTCCGGTGACTTTACTTATCAGATAGACCAGGCAGCAAAGCAGTCAGTCAGGCGGTTCGATGTTTATTGCGGTAATGTTTTCAGGAGCAACTACAAATTGTTCCC
This sequence comes from Prolixibacteraceae bacterium, assembly GCA_037137375.1. GTDB lineage: Bacteria > Bacteroidota > Bacteroidia > Bacteroidales > Prolixibacteraceae > CAINVV01. Next base: position 16,200 of record JBAXKJ010000026.1, on the reverse strand, counting down.
TATGTTGAAGGAAGGCACTCACACAATCATTATCCGACCGGATAATACCCCGTTTGATAAACTGGCGATTTACGGTTCTAAACCTACACAAATAAAAGAAGGTGCTTATTATCAAGGTTATAATACGTATATTGGAAATATATTACTGATTGGTGAGGTTGTAAAATAACCTTGTAAAATCATTTTGTAAACTATAATTTACCCGATAGAAATGAACAAAGTATTAATCGCTTTCTTTTTTCTCATGATTTCAATAATTGCAACCGCGCAGAATAGAAACACGGTTTTGTTACCGGTTAAACTGACTGATCCGGAGATTGAAGTTGTTCTGAAAGAAATTGGGAAGACAGAAAAACAGTACGATCCGGTTTTGCATTTGGTTTGGACGGATGCGTTACCACACTACCATTCTGATATCCAAACAGCGACAAAAATGCATGCTATTAAGCCCTCTCTGGTCTATGCTGTCACCCTGCTTGATTCACGCAAACCTGAATTTAGAAATACTGCATTTAGTATTTTGAGAGCGGTGATTTCCCTCCAGGATCAGAACCCTGATTCGAAAACCTGCGGTGTCTGGCCTTATTACCTCGAAGAACCTTTAGCAACCAAACGATCTCCGGCCGATCGCAATTGGGCTGACTTCTGCGCAGTGCCCATCATTGGCCTGATCAATGACCACAATGAACTATTGCCTGACGATCTGAAAGAAAAAACCCGAAGCGCTTTGTTACTCGCTGCCAGGGCGATCAGATCGCGTGACGTAGGTCCTGACTATACGAATATTTCACTCATGGGTTTGTACGTTTGCTATATGACTGCCGATATGTACAACAATCCCGATTTGATGAACTATGCCCGCAAACGGTTAAAAGTTTTTTACAATTGCACCTTGTTAAACAGAGGTTTTATCGAGTACAACAGCCCCAACTACTTCAAGTTGTCACTCGATGAAGTGCTTCGCTTAAAAGACCATGTTGTAAATAAGGAGGATTATGCCATGTTAGACTTCATTTATAATACCGGGTGGAGTATTGTTGCGCGGCACTACCATCAGCCATCGTCCCAATGGTCGGGCCCACATGGTCGTTGTTATAGCCAATTACTTGGTCCTGAAACAAATAGTTGGTTATTTGCTTCGTCCGATGGAAAAATCTGTCCTGATACTCCCATGGCTTATTCAAAAGACAAATCACCTGTACTTAAACATAAAATACCTGCTAATCTGATGCATTATTTCACGGAACCAGTATTTCCGAGAATGGAAATTGATACATTTATTCGCGGTGGTCAGAATATTGAGCTTAATCCCTTGGTATCCTACCAGGAAAGTGATAGGGGTGTAAAGATTGTAACGAAAGAAATAATTGGCAAATCCTATCTGACGAAAGACTTTGTCTTGTCGTCTGCCAACCAATCGTGCCTGTGGAATCAGCGTCGACCACTCATCGCATATTGGGGAACACCAAAGAAACCGGTTTACTTACAGGTCCGGTTTTTACACAATTTTTATGACTATGCTTCTGCAAATATCTTTTGCTCACAGGATTCCACAAATGTTTTGGGCGCGATAAATTTTACAACAAACGGAGGAGACCGCCACGTAACAATTGATGTGATCAAAGATGGAACAATAAAAGCCACAGATCTTCGTTTGAGGTTCGAATTTGGAGGGGATATCGGAAGTGTGGGTTTCATGTCTCCTGATGTCCAAAATAGGTCCATCCGGGGGAAATCGGGGATCATCAATTTCAAAATAGATATTCCTTATGCAAAAATTAGCGATTTTAAAAGTTCATGGTCAACTGGTGGCGACGAAAAGTCCAAATGGATCGATTTAGTCATCTATTCTGGTCCTGAACGTGTGTTTAATTTTGAAAAAATTGAGGAGGCGGTGATTGGATTTCTACTTTCGGTGAAGGCAGACAATATGATTGACAGTTTTCCGGTAAAGGCTATTAAATCAGACAAATATCTTCAACTTTCATGGAAAGGTTTACAAATAAAAGCCCTTGCAAAACCATATGCAGAACAGGCCACTCTAATTCTAAAATGATTTTTTGGAATAGGGAATCCCTGGTTTGCCCGACTCTTGAAATGCCAAACAAGTAAATTGTAGCCTTAAAGTATTTTAAGCGAAATAATGAGAACAATTATAAAAATATGTGCAGCGCTGATACTTTTCCCAGTAGCCTTGAAGGCGCAAAATTTCTATTACGGATCTTGTTATTATCCTGAGCAAGTCTCTAGTGAGCAGGTCAAGAAAGATGCGGCACTCATGAAGGAAGCTGGGTTTAACGTGGCCCGGATGGGAGATTTTGCCTGGTATAATATGGAATCAAATCCCGGAGTTTATACTTTCGATTGGTTAAAATATGCTGTCAATACACTAGCAGAACATGGAATAAAATCCATTTTATGTACCCCGACGGCCGCAATTCCCAAATGGATGTATGACAAACATCCTGAAATCATGCAGGTTACAGCCGACGGGCAGCGCAAACCCTACGGAAAGCGACGCCATGCCTGTTTAAATAACGAATTGTTTCGTCAGTACTCCAAAGGCGTCGCTACTGCCATGGCTAAAGCGTTCGCAGGGAACCAAGATATCGTTGGATTTCAGATCGACAACGAGTTAGGGGCAGAAGATCCATATTGTTATTGTCCGGTTTGTCAAAAAAGATTTGCCGAATGGCTGAAGAAAAAGTATGGTAAAATTGAAGCATTAAACAAAGCCTGGAACACCACTTTCTGGAGCGAAACACTTGATCATTTTGATCAGGTATGGTTGCCTCACAAGGGTGATAATCCATCCGCATTTCAGGATTTCCAGATTTTTAACTCCGATTGTATCATCGATTTCTTTAACCTGCAACGGAATGCCATCAAGGAAATTGCCCCTGAAATGAAGGTGACACACAACATTTGTTCGAGCGGTTTCCTGTATCAGATTGACCTGTATAAGTTTGCGAAGTCAGCAGATTTCTTGTCAATTGATAGTTATCCATATACCTGGACTTTGGAAAACGAATACGGGAACAAGAATGCACAGGATTTCTCACCTTTTATGAATGCACTTGCATTGTCGCAGATCCGTGCAACTAGCAAAAACCCATTTTGGGTCACCGAAGCACAAATCGGACGGACGGCAGGATTGCAACGAAACATCGTCCAACCCGGAATCGCCCGCCTGTGGTCGCACCAGGAGTATGCCAACGGAGCAGGTGAGATCTCCTATTTCTCATGGAGAACATTTGCCGGGGGACATGAACATACCATGGCCGGAGTAATCGATGCAGACAATGTTCCCAGAAAAAGATATTTTGAAGTACAAAAAACAGGTCGTGAGATTTCCTCTTTGTTTAATGAAATTGGAGCAATTCAACCTTTGTCCAGGGCGGCTGTCATCCGTGACTTCCATTGCGACTGGGCCTTTGAGGATGGAAGAATTTCCGGGGACTATCGCTACATGCTCACGTTGTTTAGTTATTACCGCGCTCTCAGGGAACAAGGCGTTACCACGGATATTGTTTCTCCGGACGATTCGTTTGAAGGATATTCATTGATTATTGTTCCTGCTCAGGTAGTGGTTACTCCTGATTTTAGCAAGCGACTAAAGATCGCGGCCGAGCGGGGAGCAACCATTGTTGTGACCTGCATGACCGGCTTACGCAATCCGAATGTAGCGACATTAGGTACAATGATGCAATCGGACCTGATGGATTTATGTGGATTTGACATTGAGGATCAGCATGCCTTGATGGCTCAGCGGGAATCTCTTATGAAAATGGATGACGTCAAATACACTTGTGGCTTATGGCATGATGTGCTGAGTCTCAAATCCGCACAACCCTTGGCATTTTTTGAAAGTCAGTATTTCAAGGGGAAGCCGGCCTTAACGAAAAATACCTATGGTAAGGGAACAGTGTTTTATGTGGCCACGGTTGCAGAACAAAAGGTAATGAATATAATAGTCGGAAAAGCTATAAATTCCGCTAAGATCTCTCCTGCGGCAAAGACAGATTGTCAGAATGTGGACCTGACAGAGGTCCGTTCGACGAAAACAGGCAAAGAATACTTATATATTCTGAACTTTACAAATGAGGAACAGGTCGTTAATTTGAACCGGTCGGCAAAAAGAGTTTCCGAAGCTACCCTGATTAGCGGAAAAATAAAGGTCCCAGCAATGGAATACGATTTACTTGAACTAATTAAGTGAATTACCATCCCAAATGAGGAAGCGATGCAAAACAATATTCTTAATAAATATATTCGCTCAAAATATTATAAATGAGATAAATATTGATGATACAGATGATACAGCCATTACGTTCAATCGGAACCTTTTTATTTATTCTTACTGCAATCTTCACCAATGCCCAGGTTAGAACTTTTTATCAGGAGCCAACCTGGAAGCCAAGGACATTTCTTCCTTATGATGATGCTGTCAAAGGCAATTTCTGGCCCAAGTCGCCGGAGGTAAAAATTTCTTACGAGGATCCGGGCTTCGTGAAAGATCGTCTAAGCACGGTACCCGCTCCAGGTGTGCACCCCAGGGTTCTGATTACCCCGTCAGATGTTGAAATTATACGTGCCAAAGTGGCCCTTGGAGAGAAGGCTCCACTGCCTTTCAGAGCCATGTGGGAAAGGGTCACAAAATCTCAGAGCGCCTTCTTTGCGCTCGTGACAAAAAATAACAAATTAGGTAAAGAACTTGCCGAACAGCTTGTTGCAAAACTAAAGGCCCTCGGGCCCAAGCTGGACCAGATGGATAAGATGCCGGACAGTGAAAATATCTGGTCAGTAGAAAGGTCCATTATTGCCAACGGCGAACCCGATCCCCCGACCGAAATTTGGGACTTGCTCGACTATGACTATCTGAGCAGCTGGATGTCGGCCTCCGAATGTGAACTGGCCCGAAAAACGATTGAAAGGATCACTGCCCGCCGGATCTCTAATTTTCTGTCTGTCCCGGATACCTATATGATCAACAACCACGAAGGATTCGGCATGGAATATATTCGTCTGATGTTGCTGATCGAAGGAGAAAAGGGGTTCAACAACGAATTATTTAAACTGGCTTGCAATAAGTCCAGGGCCATGCTCGACTGGTACCTCGATGACGATGGCATGTGCTACGAATCTATCAAGGGATGGCTGAATGTGTCGGCATTTACGGCTGTCGGACTAAGGGAGAGGGACCTTCTGAAGCACGATCACCTTCGTGCGAAAATGGCTTTTTTCAGAGCCGCCCTTCGTTGGGAAGACGGTTCCTGGAAGATCCGTGACGAGATGAGGGCTTCCGCTTTTCACGTGATCTGGATGATGCACTATTACCATCCCAACGATCCGGGAATTGACTTCCTTTATAAATCGACCTTTACGACGCACAATTTTTTGACCGATGCCGCTGCAAGATGGCCAAATCCGGTCGGTATATGCAATGAACTGCTACTGCTTTACGCCGACGCGGGAATGTTAGCGAAAGACGGAAAGCCTCTGGACTGGAAAGATCAGAAATTGATCGATAATCTTAATCTGCCAGTAACCTGGAAAGATAATCAACGGGGCTATGTCGAGACCCGCAACTCGTGGCGCAAGGAAGACCTGCACCTCGGATTCGTCTGCAAACAGGACTTCTTTTACGGGGGGCATGAAGGTTCCGAAAACAATCGGCTCACCCTTTGGAAAGATGGTGTCAATTGGATCCAGGACAATAACATGCTCGCAACAAAGGCCACTTTCCTGCAAAATATGCTTACAATCGACGGAAAGGGTTGTCATTGGCCTCCCGCTCCAGGCACCTGGCTGGGAGTTCAGGAATCAAAAGAAGGCCTGATCGCAGTGGGAGATGGGAAAGACGGATACTCTTACTATAAAAGCATGCAGGTTCATCCGCTGAATTTTCCTTCTGCCAAAATTCCTTATACTGCCCCATTTGCAGAAGGAAACTACGATCTGAGCAGGGATATTCAGGTAGCCTTTCATCCAGGTACGATAAAATTCACAGATGGATTTGCCCATACCGATTACGGTCCGTGGAGCGGAGAAACCAGGCTGGTCGAAGGTTATCGCCTGTGGAACCCCATGCAACAGTTCTACCGTACCGTCCAGTTGGCAAGAGGCGCAAATCCATATGTCCTTGTTATCGATGATGCAAAAAAGGATGAGTTGCCTCATATGTTCGACTGGAATATTTCGGTTCCACTTGACGTTGAACTGGTGGAAGCATTCACTCCTGAGATTCAATATCAGAATACAGAGCCTTCAGAAATAAGAATGGACGAAATAATTCTTGGAAGAACCGGCATGGAAAGAGATCCGTTGACCTGGAAATTGAAGCCAAAAATAGGTGAACCACTGTGCCTGATCCGTGTGCTCTGGCGTAATTCCGATTATGGTTTTCCCGTTCCCCGATTTGAAAAATACCAGGGTTATAACCAGGTTGCAATTCCCGCAAAATCTGTTTCCCCCGAATTCAGGGTACTGATTTATCCTTATCGATTTGGAGAGCCCATCCCCAAAACGACCTGGAACAGCGACAGAACCGAGTTGACAGTTCAGATCAAAGACAAAACGGATATTTATCATTTTGGGAAAACTGATGGAGGCCGAACAGTTTTGTCCATGAACCGCGGAGGACGAAATGTACTCAGCAGCGATGCCAAACCCGCCAAACCGGTAATTCTCATCAGAAACGATCGTTTTGACAGCAATGACCTGCGATACACCCGCGAAGAGAACAAAATTCCTTCTTTCCTGATCGATGGAAGCGAACAGGTTCAGTTAGAAATGGTTAATGCCCCGGCACAGCTTCGATATACACTCGACGGCACAGAGCCGGATGTGAATTCGACGTTATATGACCATCAGCTTACTATCAAAAACAGCTGCATACTTAAAGCCATCGTTTTTCATCCTGAATGGCCCTTTGGGAAACAAAAGAGCGCCGTCACTACCGCTCAGCTTGTCCTGAAAAATCCGGCTCCAGGCTGGATGGAAGCAGCGATAGGCAGCAAACCCGGAATTATTGCCCGTGTTTATGAGAAGAATACCAAACTTTTCAATGACAAAGGCTTTTTTGAGGCTTCCCGCGTGATGATGCCCGATCTGACCAAGGAAACTGCCACCCTCGTGACCGTTGTAAATAATTTTAGGCTCCCTCAGGTAACCCCAAAACAGCCCCTGGAAGAGCAATGCAAGGGTTTCTACAGGTATTCGGGTTTCTTTTTAGCCAAAGAGAAAGGGGTCTACAAATTTGAGGTCAACTCGTGCGGACCGGTTACCCTGGATATTGAAAATCAGAGTGTTATTGAGCAAACTGGCATTTTCCACCAGCAACAGGCCCGGCGATACGGAGAGATTGTTTTGAACAAGGGCTGGCATCCCATTGATCTGGTAGTCTGCGATCCATTGTTTTGGAATATCAACAGCCTGGATCCCATGCCGTTTGAGGTAAAATATGCAATCAATGGCAGCGAATATTTCAAAATTGGCGAGGATGATCTTCGATATGTTGCCGATAAGAATTTGAAGATTGTCCCTCAACCAGGCATTCAATGGATAGAGGCATTGACCACCGTTCCGCAACTGGAAAATGGTTTTGATCTCCAATGTTTTGACAGGACGGGCAAACGTAGGGACGTTGATTTTCTCGATATTGACGGATTGACACCCTACCGCACTGAAAAGGTGATCCAAATGGAGTCGTCAGATAGCCGGAACAGGGTTTGCAATTATTCGGGCTATTTTCATGTCCCTGTAACCGGGATTTATAAATTTGAGACAACGAGGCGTTCGGGCGAGAGTGAAGGACTGGGCGTAAGACAAGCAACTTGCCAGAATCAGGTCAGGATTGGCAACGAATTAATCGTTCAGCATGGGGTGTACGGTCGTAACCCATCCGGGGAAATTGGACTGAAAGAAGGCTGGTACCCAATTTCTTTCCGGTTCGGACCGAGTGAAACGACCTGTAAAGTGACGCTTCCCGGCGGACAAACCATCCAGCTCAACGGGAATAATATCTGCCGCAAAAAAATCACCGAATCACCTGCAGCAAATAAATCCGACCTTAACGCAGGCTCACTCGGCAACATCACCTTCGATAACTGGGATGGCAAAACGCCCTATTTCCCTGTAAAAGCGAATTTTCAACTATGGGTGAACCCTACCGGGAAAGTCGTAACGAGTCCTTACGGTAAAGCCATCGAAGCCGGTTCGGCACAGTCAAAACTCCAGGCAGCCGTGGATGTCAATGTCTCCCGAGGGGGGATGAAACCCGCGTTAAAACTCTACCATCTCAACTTATGCGACAATGCATTGAGTATCGCCCTGTGGTTCAAATCAGATGAAAAATCCGGAATGATATTCGGAAAAGATGGATACAATGCCTTCGGTAAGGGATATAAAACAATTTCCTGCAGCTTGGAAAACAGTAGGATAATGGCTAATCCGGGACATCTGACCGGCGGAAAAGTAGACCCCGGCACCTGGCAGTTCTTGGTCATTTCGGCCGATGAAAAGCAAATGACCATTTATCTTAACGGAGAAAAAGTTGCCACAGGACCGGGAACAAAGAATATTTCAACGGATGCCATGGACTTCTTCATGAACCATCAGGTCGCAATTGCACGGTTGCAGCTTTTCAACCGGCCATTGCAGGATCAGGAAGTGAAATTAATGCATGAATCAGCTAAGAAATAAACAAATATGATGAGAAAGATATTGGTATTTCTGATGATCCTCCTGAACCTGAATGTATCGGGTCAGTCCTCTGTCAATGAATGGTTAACCGCCAATAACGGAAAATTGTCCGCCCGGATCAACCAGTACAACAAAGAGCAATATAACTTGCTCATCAACCAGGAAAAGTTCAGCCTGGACAAAGGAAAACAAACCCGGGAGTTTCAGCAATCAACCTGGGAAATAACTTCGGACATGTTTTTTATCAACGGGAACAGTGCAAACTTCTCCGTCAGATTCAAGTGCACCGGAGGAAACCTGAAGGCGGCGAGTGTCTCCATCGATCTTGATTTCAGCAACTGGAGCGAAAAGAATTACGTGCTCTTCCCGTCTGCTGTATACAGCGGAAATCGCTACCAGTGGCGCAGACTGCGATATTCTCCTAAGCTTCATGATATCAAGGATATAGGACCTGATAAGCCGATTATAATAAATGATGTACCTAAACTTAGTGAGAGTGGTGGCGTCTCCAGGATCCAGGAACGAAGCGGAAGCATGAGTACCCCTTCGATAGGATTTATCAGTGAGGCTACCAAAAAAGGCATCTGGATGCTCTGCCCTCAAGGCAATAATTTGGGTGATTACGGCATGGATATCGCCGAAAATCGAGACCGCTCAAAGGCAACGATTTCTATCAACTCACCCGTTGTACGGGAGCAATATTTATACAAAATGTGTGACGCCAGGTTTCCGAGCTGGGATGTCCCAAACGATTTCAAAGAAGGGGATGAAGTAACCCTCACTTTTCGACTCTACGCATTTGAAGCCCCTGAAACACAATCGATCTTCGACAAGTTCGCTGAGATCAGAAAAGAGGTGGTCACGGATCATCAATTGGTCAACTCCCTTCCTTATTCCGAATGCATGAAAACACTGGAAAAGAAGTTCAATGAGAAGAATTTCGTTCCGCAATTTGGATACTATTCTGTCGGGATGAGGGAGAACTACTTGCAGGATTGGCAAATTGGATGGACGGGAGGCATGATTTCCACCTATCCACTACTTTTTGCAGGGGATCAAAAAACCAGGGAGAATGTGCTGAGGAATTTCGACTGGCTCTTTCCCAATGGCATAAGTCCTTCGGGATTTTATTGGGATGCCGGTCAAAAAGGTACCGAATGGATCGGTGGGGATATCCGCAACCAGCACACCAAAAACTGGCACCTGATCCGAAAAAGTGGCGATGCCGTCTGGTACATCCTCAAGCAATTTATGCTGATGGAAAAACTGAAAATCCCGGTGAAATCAGAATGGAAAGAAGGCAACCGCAGGGTTTGCGATGCATTTGTCAAGCTTTGGAACAAAAACCACCAGTTAGGGCAGTTTGTCGATTCTCAATCCGGCGAAATTATCGTGGGCGGATCTTCCGGCGGAGCCATCGTTCCTGCTGCCCTGACATTGGCTTCGAAATATTATGGAAGACCCGAATACCTCGAAACAGCGAAAGAAATTGGCGCTTACTACAACGAAAATTTCACCAAAAAGGGGATTTCCTGCGGTGGTCCGGGTGATGCGCTGCAAAACTTCGATTCGGAATCGTCTTATGCCCTGGTTGAATCTTACCTGGCGTTATTTGAAGCGACAAACGAAAACAATTGGCTGAAGTCAGCCGAAGATGCCGCCAAACAATTTGCGACATGGGTCGTTTCCTACAATTATCTATATCCTGCAACTGCGGCTTTCTATCAGGCCAAAATTCATACAGCAGGCGGAGTCTATGCCAATATTCAAAATAAACACTCGGCTCCCGGAATCTGTACCGCATCCGGCATCGGCTTGCTTAAACTTTACAGGTACACCGGCGACAAATTTTACATCGAACTATTAAAGGATATCGCGCACAACATGCCCCAATATCTCTCTCACCCGCTGAAACCATTCGGGAATGCACCCTTCGGTTACGTCAGCGAAAGGGTGAACATGACCGACTGGGAAGGTCCCGAATCCATCGGATACATCCTCCCTATCAGTACCTGGGCGGAAACTTCGCTGATGCTGACTGCGGTGGAAATTCCGGGATTATATGTTCAACCCGACAAGGGTTATTTTGTCGTATTTGACAATTTGGAAGTTAAGGTGATTTCGGATAATAAAAGGGTCCTGACACTTCAATTGGAAAATCCTGCCAGTGTTGAAGCAATGGTTTCGATACAGGAAGAAAACAGTAGTCAAATAGTGTCAGGCACCAACGAAAACGCCATGATAAATTACAAAAAATTGCTGCTAAAACCCCTGGAAAAAAGGATTATAAACTTCAAAAAGAAATAATGCAACATTCAGTCATGTATATTGCACATTTCCATCCTATTCAATTGATAAATCTACAATAAATTTGAAAAGAACTAAAAACCCACTCAAACCAAAGATATGAAGAGGAAAATCATACTGCTCATCTGCTTCTGTTCCTGCATACTTCTTACGATACGGGCCACCGGGCAAGACTCTTTCGCCCGAAAAGTTGCTGGAAATATTCTGCATCGTACCAGTTACTTTCTTTATGAGGGGAATAAGGGCCTTCATTATGCCGAAGTTTTTGCCGCCGTCGCCTCCTTAAAAACGGCAGATATCTTGAAGGATAAGGCATTGCAGGATTCAATTCTAACCCGCTACAGAGAACTGACACAACAGAACAGCAAGCTTATTTCTGAGCGTTCGCATGTTGATCACAATGTTCAGGGTGTATTACCACTCGCCATCTGGCAGCTTACCGGAAAGGATGAATACAGGAAATTGGGTCTGAAATATGCTGATAGTCAGTATGCGGAGGTAGATTCACAGGGCATAACCAAACAAGCAAGATGGTGGGCGGATGACATGTATATGATTGGTATATTGCAACTTACAGCCTTCAGGGTTACCAAGGATCAAAAATACCTTGACAGGGCATCCAGGATGATTGCAGCTTATCTTCCAAAACTCCAGCAACCCAATGGTCTGTTTCTCCATGGCCCCAATGCCCCGTTTTATTGGTGTCGTGGTAACGGCTGGGTAGCCGCCATCCTGGGAGAGTTATTGACTGACTTGCCTTCCACCGATCCAAATTACAAATTGATCCTGAGTGGATATATGAATATGATGGATGCACTGGTTAAATATCAGAGCGACAATGGGATGTGGAGGCAACTCATAGACTATCCATACAGTTGGGCCGAATCGTCCGGCACCGCCATGTTTGCCTTTTCCATGACCAGGGGAGTGGATCTTGGGATATTAAAAGGAAAGAAATACAAAATTGCAGCCGATAAGGCGCTGGCGGCAATAAAGGCCCATGTGAACCCTGCCGGGGAGATCCGGGAAGTTTGCGTGGGAACGAACAAGATGCCCGACCGTGAATTTTACCTGGAACGTCCAAGAGTGATTGGGGACTTTCACGGACAGGCTCCTCTGCTCTGGCTATTGGATGAAAAGATGAATCATCCCTCAAAGACTCGCCCATGAACACGTATAGTTTGACTAATCGACATAAACCGAGGATTATACTGATATTATCTTATGTTTTTTTAATTTTATTGATTACTTTTCTGCTGTATCTATTTTTATGAAAAATGCCAATGACTGTGATTCAGTCTGAAAAGAAGCTGATATTCCCATGGTAAAATCATGTTGGTTAGTTTTCGGGATTCTATTGTCATCACTTATTTCTTCCAGATTGAGTGGACAGGTTATCTCCGGTTCCTTAACCAGGAATGAGCCTGCGATTATTCCTGATCTGCTTTTTGACAGGTACGGTAGCAAGGACAATATGCCCGACAACCGGATCCGCTCCATATTTCAGGATAAAATTGGATTTCTGTGGATTGGCACCATGAACGGTATTTGCAGGTACGATGGATACAGCTTTAAAAAATTTGATATTTCCTTGCCAACAGATCGAAGGTCGGGAGTCTGGACCTCAGATATTTGCGAGGATTCGCTTCAGAACATCTGGTTTGCTACCACCGATGGGCTCAATGTCTACAACCGGATAAGTGAGAAGTTTACACATTATCGCAACGACCCTCAAAATCCCTCCTCAATAGTCGATAATGGTGTTAAAACTTTATTCTGCGACCATCATGGTAATTTGTGGATCGGGACTGGCAAGGGATTAGTCCTGTTCGATGCGACAAAGAAGGCTTTCGTCCGTTTTGATGAATATCCGTTGAACCTGAAGATAAGCAAGATTGCAGGTTCTTCCGGCGACAATATCTGGATTGCCACCAACGACGGAATAGTTCGTTTCAATGTAATCGACAGGAAATACGAGTTCTTTAAAATAGAGGTGAAAGCCAGTCCTTATGGCGACCGGATATGGTCCATCCTGGAAGTGGGAAAAAACATTTTGATTGGAACGGGTGGGGAAGGATTGCTGCAATTAAAATACGATTCAGCGACTGGCAGCTATACGACTTTCGAACCAATAATCAATAATTCGGGCACTGCTGAAAAGTTCAGTGAATTCGAAATTTATGATCTATGTAGCTCTAAGAGTGGCGATATCTGGGTAGGAACAGGACGCGGGTTGGCCAAAATTCAGCACCCCGGCCTTCCTGACATGAAAATTTCATTTTTCAAGAACAATCCTACCAACGAATTAAGCCTTTGTAACAACCGGGTGTACCGGGTTTACATCGACAAAACCGATGGACTATGGTGCGGAACGGAAGTGGGATTGAGCAAACTGGATCTGGCCATTTTACCCTTTAAATTTTATTCATTTATCGGCCAGAATGCCAAAGACCCGGTCAGGAGTATTTACACCGCCGAAACGGGTGATACATGGGTAGGTACCGCGGATAAGGGTCTGTACAAATACAATCCGGCAACTGGCAAGACTAACTCATACCAATTCCCTAATTCACCAGTCTCGACAAATTCCATCAGATCCATCCTAAAATGGAATGGAAGAATGTGGATCGGTACATTGGGAGGGGCTTATTCGGTCAACCCGCAAGACGGAAATCCCGGGTACAAAAAAGAACTGGAGGGCACCGCGGTCTTTGCATTTTTGACGGACTCAAAAAATAATCTCTGGATTGGCACCAACCATGGACTTTTCATGCAAAACAAGGAAGGCAGAAAAGTGGTATTTACGAATAAACCGGAGGAAAAGAACAGCATTGGTTCAAATTTTATCCGTTCCATTTTCGAGGACCATGCTGGTCGCATCTGGATTGGTTTCGACAACAAGGGCATCAACTATTATGTACCGTCAACGGGTAAGTTCTTTGCAGTTCCTACGACAAAGGATGGGAAAAAGGTGGTCGGGTCAATCGTGTTATCCATCCTGGAATATCCGGAAAACACCATATGGTTTGGTTCGGAAATTGCATTGAATAAGGTGGTTATAAAAGAAAGTGCTGCCAATGACCCCGAGTTTGAAATTAAAAACTATTTCGAGGAAAATGGAATGGTCGACAGCGCCATCAATGGAATGTTGAGGGATGAAAATGGCAATTTGTGGTTGAGTACCATCAAAGGATTGGTTCGGTTCAATATCAAAAATGAGACTTTCGAGAATTTCCTGCCCAATATCCGGTTCAACCAGGGTTCCTTTTTCAGCAATACCAGTCATCAACTTTACTTCGGTGGTGCAGAAGGTTTCGTATCCTTCCAACCCAACGAGATAGATAATAATCCATATCTGCCACAAACGGTTATCACTGATCTGCGGCTTTTTAACCAGCCTGTCATCATCCATGAACCATACAACGGTGATGTCGTATTGGAGAAATCAATTTCCCAGACCGATCAGATTACCTTGAATTACAGGAACAATGTTTTCACTTTCGGATTTGCAGCTATGCACTTTTCCAATCCGGAAAAGAATCAGTATGCCTATAAAATGGATGGTTTCGATGAAAACTGGATCAGTACGGACGCAAAAAACAGGTTTGCAACTTACACGAATCTGAATTCCGGCGATTATGTTTTTCAGGTTAAGTCGGCCAATAATTCGGGTGTTTGGAATGAGAACGCCGCAACCATTCGCATTAAGGTCCTTCCACCTCCGTGGAAAGCCTGGTATGCCATATTGGCTTATATGTTGATATTCAATATATTGCTTTATATTTTTATCCGATATGCTTCCATTCAGTCCAAACAAAGGAATCAGATCAGATTTGACCAGTTGGAAAAGGAAAGAATGAACAGTCTGTACCAGATGAAGATGCGGTTCTTCACCGACGTATCCCATGAATTCAGAACCCCACTTTCCCTAATTATCGGACCGACAGACGATCTCCTTCATGAGCCATCCATTTCAGATCAGATGAAGTCGAAAGTGACGATGATTCAACGTAACTGCAAGCGGTTGCTGAATCTCGTTGACGAGCTGATGACCTTCAGGAAAATTGATCTGGGAATCATCGACTTGAAGGTTTCCAATTCAGATCTGATTGGCTTGATTACCGATATTGTTCTGGCCTTTAAGCCTTTGGCGGATAAAAAGGAGGTATCGCTTGGAATAATCGCCCCTGAGAGGATCGAAAATGTCTGGTTCGATCCACGGAAGGTGGAAAAAATAATGAATAACCTGATATCCAATGCGCTGAAAAATTCTTTCGAGCACGGGAATATTCTTGTACACATCGAACAGGTAAGTGAACCGGTTCCCGGTGATGCCCTGGCCAAGGTCTGTGATTTTGTCAGCATTACGGTTGAGGACAATGGCACAGGGATCGATCCGGAAGATATTCACTCCATTTTTGACCGGTTTTTCCAGACCAAAACCAGCAAAAGCGGGACAGGTGTTGGCTTATCCCTGACCAGGAGTCTGGTTGAGTTGCACAAAGGGTATATTACTGTGCAGAGTAATCCGGGTATCAGCACCAATTTCAGGGTCTTGCTGCCTATGGGGAAAGATCATTTCGACCAGTCCAAAATCGTGGATGATTCCGGAATGGCGAAACCTTTCATGCTTGAGACAGATACCACAATCTATGCCGAAGATCATCTCCCAAAATTGGTCAAGGATTCAGCTATAGAGATGAAAGATAAGCCTTTAGTTCTTATTGTTGAAGATAACCTGGAGCTTCGGGAATATATCGCCATGCTGTTTTCAGGGAATTACAGGGTACTGGAGGCTAACAATGGAGTGGAAGCATTCGCTCAAATTTCATCCGACCAGCCCGATATTGTGATCAGTGATGTGATGATGCCTGAAATGAATGGCATCGAACTTTGTCAAAGGATTAAAACAGCCGTGGAAACGTGCCATATTCCTGTGATCCTGCTCACTGCCAAAACAGCGCTGGAAAATATCGTGGAAGGCGTGGAGGTTGGTGCGGATCTGTACATTCCAAAACCATTTCAACCGGAGTTGTTGAAACTTCAGGTTGGAAATCTGATGTTAACCAGGAAAAGAATCATACAGAAGTTTCAGTCCGGCGAAATCACTGTATTTAAGGATATTACAAAAAACCCACTGGATGAAATTTTTCTTGACAAGGTGGTGGATTGGATCATGAAAAATCTCGA
>JBAXKJ010000025.1:0-80683 GCA_037137375.1 Prolixibacteraceae bacterium | reverse complement strand
TCCAACATCCCAAAGACTATTGATGAACGGATCAAAGCGCTATCCCCTTTCCCGATAGATCTTTACCAGGTTCACCAACCATGGGGTTTCTCCAATGAAAAAGCGGAGGTGAGCGCCATGGCCGACCTCTACGACAGAAAACTGATCAAAAGCATCGGAGTAAGCAATTTCTCGGCACAACAAATGAAAAACAGCTGGGAGACACTCGACATGCGAAGGATCCCGCTTGCTTCCAACCAGGTTCTTTACAACCTGCTCGATCGCCGGATCGAATCGAACGGGGTAATGAAACTGGCCAAAAAATTTGGCATCACCATTATTGCTTATTCACCCCTTGCCCAGGGATTGGTGACAGGAAAATTTCATGACAATCCAGCGCTGCTTAAGAATATTGGATTTAGAAAATACAGTTCACAATTTAAACCTGCCGGATTGGAGAAGAGCCTTCCGGTAGTGAAACTGGTTCAGGAATTGGCCGTCAAGTACAATGCCACGCCTGCCCAGGTTGCCCTCAACTGGCTGATTCATTTTCATGGCGAGACAGTGGTCGCCATTCCTGGAGCCACAAAAGAGATCCATGTGAAGGAGAATACCGGTGCGATGTCGTTCAGGCTTTCTGACGAAGATATGGATAGACTGGATAGGGTAAGTGCTATTTTTAAATAAATTTCGAAGCAAGAGGCAATGGAACTCTTGTCAGTCAGAACACTAATTTTATTGCGCTCCTTAGATCAGGTTCAAGTCCAAAAGCACCTTCTTCAAATCCTCCATCCGTTCATTGGAACAGTGATCGATTGGCTTAACCGGGTTCCCAACGTTTAAGCCCATGAGGTTCAGGCAATCTTTCATGACTACCGGGAAACTGCCATAATTGTAGGTATTTCTTAAAGGGACTAGTCTGTATTGAGCAGCCAGGGCCCCGGCATGATCTCCTGCTACGAATTTATCATAAATATCCACCACCAGATTAGGTGCAACATTCGCTATTCCCGCCACGCATCCGGCCCCGCCATAGGCCAGCGTAGCATAAATAAAATAATCCGAACCGGCCAGCACTTTGAAATTTTCCAGATGCCTTGTTTCGAAAATATATTGAACAGTTTGAGCGAAATCAAAGTTCGTATTCTTGATTCCTATGATATTGTCGATCTCTGCAAGTTTTTTTAATAACCCTACCGTGATATTGTTGTTAGTTTTATCTGGGTTGTTGTAGAGAAGCATTGGCAATTTTGTGCTCTTTGCGATAGCCTTAAAATGATTGTAAAGTTCTGTCTCAGATGGACGAATGAACATTGGAGTTAAGACAGTCAGTGCATCCGCACCAGCTTCTTCTGCCATTTTCGCCAGTTTGATACTGCCTTTTGTAGTAATGGATGTGGCTCCGGCATAAACGGGAACCCTTCTGTTTACTGCCTCTACAGAAATTTCCACCGCCCGTTTTTGATTTTCAAAATCGAGGGCATAGAATTCACCATTACTACCCAAAACAAAGACCCCATGAACTCCACCCTCCAGGACATGATTAATCACCCGTTTCAATCCTGATTCATCCACATTTTCGTCCGCATCAACCGGTGTGACAATGGGTGGGATAACGCCTTTTAAATCTTTAATTTCTAACATCTTATTCAAATCAAACCGCTGATACGGCATTCAAGAGTCCTTTAATGTATCCATATGCAAAAGAAAATGCCTGAAGGGAACTGGCAGGATCTGCATGATGAGGAACATGATCCGGCATTACCATATAAGGATATTCTAAATCTTTCAATAATTTCAGAATCTGGAAGAAGTCCAGGTCACCGTTGTCGGGATAAACTTCCTGGAAGTTATCCCATCCTCCTTTTATATTCCTGAGGTGTATGTTAAAGATCTGCTTTCGTTCACCTACCCATTTTATGATCGGTAATATTTCTGTCCTGGGATCTTTTAGTCCTTCCGCAACGGTACCTAAACAGAGATTAAATCCATGATATTTGCTATCATAAAGCTTGGCAAAACGCTTGATGCCGGCAAAGACATCAGGACTATCCCACCTGGTAATACCGCGATACCCTGCATGGGTTGGCGGATCTGCAATGTGGTTGGCTAGCTGTACTTTATATTCTTCCGCAACTGGAATTAATCTGTCCAGAAGATAGGTAATCCGCTCAAATATCTGATCGGCTGAAACAACTCCGGCAATTGTCAACGGCTCGTTTTTAGCTAAGCTTTCCTGGTAATTCCAGTAAGTATAGGAAGCATTACCACGTTTTGGATCTGACTTAACTCCAGTCCTTAATATTTGCAGGATCGTTGTATTATAATTCAGACATCGCACCCCGGTTTTCCCGGCTACGGATATCATTTGCTGAATTTGTTCTATTTCCCTGTCACGTTCCGGACTCTTACCAAGCATGATGTTTGGGAATTTGACCTTCTCAATTCCCTCGGAGCCTAAACCTAAGTGATAAGCATCGAGTGATATGCCATATTTCTCACAAGCCTCCTTCTTCGCCAGTGAGTCGTTTAGGTCCCAACCAACGCCCGGAATATATTTTGGCGCTCCGCCGTCTATATTAAATACGCCATGACGTGCTTTAAACTCAAGTGCTTCCACTGTCGTTCCACCTGATTGGCAACCAACTTTCATTAGAATTTTCTTTTTATCAGGCGATTGACTTTCTGTTTTCGATGAAGCAGGAGCTGCTGCGGATGCGCCCTTGGAAGTGATAAGAACCATGGCGCCGACAGAGCCCGAAGCTACTGTTTTGACAAACTTTCTTCTTTCAATATTGTTACTTTCCTTTTCAGGATGATTGTTTGTGTCCATAACGATAATTTATAGGTATTTAAATATGTATTTTTTTATTCAAATTAGGTTCCTATCATCGGAAATAATTTTGCTGAAAGAAGGATAAAAATAAGGCCGGTTATCCCCATTACGATATTCATTGGCGAAAAAGTCTTAAGAACTTCCCTTTCGGTGAGATTACTCATTTTACAGACTACCCAAAATCCGGAGTCATTCATCCAAGGCATAATTTTAGATCCGCAACCTATAGCCAATCCAAGATATATTTGATGGAATTGCAGAGGTTCTGTGCCGATCATTCCGGAAAGAATTCCTGAAACAGTAATTAATGCCACCGTTGCTGATCCTTGAGCTGTGCGGATAACAGCCGCAATAAAAAATGCCAATGGTATTAAGGCAATTTGGTATCCCCTGGTTAACTCTGCGATCCTGGAACTTATTCCAGTTTGCTGAAGCATTGTCCCAAAAGATCCTCCGGCTGCGATGATCAGCAAAATGATTCCCCCGCTCATCAGAGCTGTCTGCAAAAAGGAGGACATCCCTTCCTTGTTTTCTTTCTTTTGATAAGCCAATAAAATTAATGCTGCTATTGCTCCACTTGCCAATGCAATGTTTTTATTACCAAGAAATTGAACCAACTTCATCAGTGTATTTACAAAATAAGAGTGAGAAGAGGCATTAGATGCAGCACCGAATGAACTCAGGTAAGTATTTGCACAGATAAGCACAAGAGGAATAAGGATCGGCAGCAGCGAGAACCAAAGAGACGGTAATTGATTGTCGGGTTTTTCTGAATTTATTTTAATGTCCTCAACCCTTGCATCCAGCGAGTCTCTAACTGGTACAGACCATCTTTTGTTGGCCCAGACAGCATATAAATAGCCGGCCGTGATGGTTATCAAACCTAATAATGTACCTGCAATGATCATCATCCCGATAGGAATGTTCATAGCTCCTGCTAAAAATAGCGGTCCAGGTGCGGGAGGGACCAATGAATTGGCCATAACAGATCCCGCCAAAATCACAAGTACCATTAGTAAATAATCCTTGCCTGTACGAATAGAAAGTGCTTTGGCCAAAGGCATCATCAGGAAAATGACAGCATCAAAGAAGACCGGGATACCGATAAAGAAGCTACTCACCAGAAGAGCGATCGGAGCCTTTTTCAGACCAGTGATATTTAACATGGAGCGAACGATTCTTTCGGCCGCACCACTTTCGAGCAGGCATTTCCCGATGATAGCGGCCATGGCAATAAGAATGCCTAATTTGGTGCAGGTTTCTCCAAAAGAGAGTGCGATCCGCTCTCCTATATTTTTGGTTGACAGTTCCAGTGCAGCTGCAGGAGTCGACCCTTTCTCCAGCGCAAAATGTTCGATGGCAGATCCAGGAGTTATGATTGCCACGACAAAAGCTCCCAGCAGCAAGGCTAAAAATGGATGCAATTTTAACCCAATAATACCCCCTACAACGATGCCTACTCCCACCAATATTATAAAAATAGGATCTGAAAAAAATGCAAGTAAACTCATTGAAATCTGTTTATTATTTAATCCTCACTTAACACCCACCAAACATTTTTATCAGCAATAACAGAACCTTGTCTTGGAAAAGCTTTTTAAAATATTCCCTGCCGACACTTCGCCCGGTGTCTGAATACTTAATTCTCCTTAAATACAATTTTCTACCGCAAATTATATATTTTTTATTGGTTACTTACAAAAAACATGCTGTACTTTTGGAACCTTAAGCCAATCATCATGCCCATCATAGAATTAAGTAACTGTACCAGGTGCCTGAAATGCGTCAAAGACTGTCCCTCCAGCGCGATAACCATTGAAACAGGGGAAATATCGGACGCCTGCATTCACTGCGGACACTGCATTGCGATTTGTCCGGAGAAGACAGTTTTCCCGGACAAAGGCGAAATTGTGCCTTTACTTCCGCATTCAATTACTGCTCAGGATTTTAATTCGTTCACCGCAGGAATACGTACTTGCAGGAATTATCTGCAGAAGGAGGTTCCGGAAGATATTCTGAACCAATTAGTTGCCAATTTGAAGCATTGTCCGTCAGCCAGTAATGCCAGACCTTTAGAGATATCCATTATCCGATCAAAAGAAAAAATTCAACTTTTAAACAAGTTGACGGAAGAATCGCTGATCAGACTTTTTTCCCTTGTAACTTCCCCGTTTATTAGTCCGCTGATCAGCTTATTCGCACCAAAACTAAACGTTCAAAAGCTCCGAAATTACAAAGAGCAATTTTTGGAAAAGCAGAAGAATAATTCCTCTTTAATTTGCCACCATGCCCCGGCCGTCATTCTTTTTCATGGACCGGTTACCAAGACTGGGATGCTTGAGGCGGACGCAAACATCTGGGCTACCTATTTGTCACTTCATGCCAATGCCATGGGATTAGGAACCTGTTTCAAAGGTTTTATCGTCAAGGCATTTGGTAAAAACAGCAAACACTTATATCAATTTAGTATTCCTGCAAAAAATAAGATTTATGCTGCATTGTTAGTGGGTTATCCAAGAGTGAAATACAAACAGGAATGTTCACGGGAGAGTCCTAAGGTTACATTTGTGTAGCCATTCAAAATATAAACAAATTATTACCGATGAAATTTTCTATCCTGCTTTTTCTGATCATCCTGACTGGGACTGGTCTGCAGGCTCAAAACGAGGGGCCTGTACAACTGATCGAAAAGCGAACGACCAGTTACTTCAGCGCAAATCACAGACAAAAGATATTTATTGAGACGGATAAAACCAGATATAAACCTGGTGAAACAATCTGGTTCCGGGTTTTTGTCCTGGACGGGAACAACCTTCCGGATACTTTGGCATCCAACGACTTACTCATGAAACTCTTCGATGCCTCCGGGAAAGTGGCAGTGCAGGAACTTTTCCGCCTGAGAAATGGTTCAGCCTCTTGTGACCTTAAAATACCAGAAGATCTGTCCGCCGGAACCGGTTTCCTATGCGCTTTCACTTCTTCATCAAAGACTCCGCAGGAGGTGTCCTATTCATTGATCGGGATTTACACCGGCATCGATAACCAATGGTTAGCCGAAACCACCCTGAAAGACAGTCTGTCAACCGCAGGGAAAGGAAATGAAATCAGGATTTTACTTAAAGATCTTTCGGGGAAAATCCAAAAGAATGCAACCCTTCGCTACCAGTTAATGAATGGAACTGAAATTTTGGAGGGCGGAAAATTGAAGACGGATGCTTCAGGAGTCCTGAATATCCCATTTACCTTACCAGGAAAGTCCAATGGTCAACCATTCATTTTTGAGTTAAGCGAGAACAGAGGAGACTGGAAAAAGGAAATTTATCTGCCATCCAATCTCGATTCTGTATTTGTGCGTTTCTATCCGGAAGGAGGAAACCTGATACCAGGAACGATCTCGAAAGTTGGTTTCACCGCTTTTAACAAATTAGGAATTCCTGTTAATATAGAAGGAACTATTCAGAATCAGGAAGGAAAGACCCTTACCCAGGTTCGAACTGTTATCAGTGGACTGGGTTTATTCTCAATAGACAATGCTGAAGGCCAGCGATACAAAATGGTGTTGACCGGATCGGCTCATCAGAATCAGTCATTCGAACTACCTCCGCCGGATACGGGCGGAATGGCACTTTCGGTAATCAAAAGCGATGCGGAATTCATCACGACAAATCTTGTTTTTGGGGATAAACTCAAACATCCGGTGGCCCTATTGATGACCCATGGGAGTTCAATAAGCTGGGCCGCAGACCTGGAAATCAATGCAGCCGGACGAATTAAAATTCCGGTAAAAGAAATGCCGCAAGGGATCAACTTGCTGTCTGTCTTTTCCCGGGAAGGGTCAAAGCTTGCGGAGCGGATTGTCTTTGTGGATAAGAAGCAGGAATTTAATATTACGGTTCATCCTGAAAAAATAAGTATCCCGACCGGCGAAAAAATGAAGGTCAAGATCCGGCTATCCGACGAAAACGGCAAACCAATTGCGGGCAATATTTCGGTCTCAGTCGCCGACCAGTTCTGGATGGGAAAAACGTCCTCCATCACCGAAAGCCTACTACTCGTTTCTGAGCTTGAAACTCCGGTCTCCCTCCTCCCAGGCGCTTTGAAGGGAACAATCAGGAACAATGCCCTGCTGGATGTCTTCCTTATTTCAAATCACATGAAAGGCTTCGATTGGGGCAAAATAAATTCCTTTAAACCAGGGAATGAGCCGATAATGAGCCGAGATTTGGACCTGATTTCCAACAAGAAAATTGATGAACAACTCGCCATCTGTTTGATAGAAACTTCCCGGAAGTTAGCCTTAACGGATCATGACGCGTCCCCGGATCCGGCCTATGTTTCCATCAATGAAATGCTCTTTCAGAAACCTTCCAAAACCTATAAAGCGAACACCATACCGTTGGAAAATCAGCGAAAAATGCTCGAATCGTCCACCAGTATCCTGGAAGTCATTAAAACGATCAAACCTTATAGGCTCTTCAATAATATGATCGTATTCTATGGAAGTGAGAACTCTTTTAATAACCAGGGCGGGGCACTGATCGTCATAGATGGTCAGCAGATGGGTACCGATATTGGAGCCTTATCCAATGTTTCTCCACTGGAAGTCGATCATATCAATGTCTCTACCAATCCAATGGACATCCAGAAATATACCGGACTGAATTCCGTGGGAGTCATCGAAATTAACCTGAAAAATTCGAAGGCAAAAGAGAAAGAACCAGTCGTGAATACCCCGGTCGGACGTGACGGGAAGTACAGAATTGCCGGTCTGTTCCCCGCAGATCCAACCAATGCAAAGAAAGACTACCGTACTACCTTGCGCTGGATCCCCGAACAGAAGGTGGATTCCTCCGGAGAATTTGAAATTTCAGTACCTGCGGGTAAAGTAGTGTCAGAGTTTATCATTGAGGTTCAGGGCCTGGATCAAAATGGAAATCCCGGCAGAGGTGAAGCCCGGTTTTCTGTAATCCCCGCCAAATAATTCAAATTGGGTACGCTCTCAAATCACTGTCTATTCTAATTAACCGCCACGGTTGAAGTCACATCTGTTGATAAAGGATTTGTTTTGATGTGTAAGACTCCCTTTTTATCATTGGAATCAAAATACCAACCAGTTGATAGTTCGTCAAACTTACTTTTATCTTTAGCCTGTTTCAGCTTTATTCCGTTCAGCTTAATACCTGAAGGGATCTTTGCGGTATGGAGTTCAAGCAGATAAGTACGCGTTTTTTGCCTTCCGGCGAAGTCGCCTTTCACAGCTTGAAGGGTAACGGTAATTGGACCAATTTCAGGCGCTGAAACTTCAAATTTAGTGGTGGCAAATATTCCTTTTCGATGATCGCGGGTCAGTCCATCGTCCTCGTATAGTGTATAATCTGATTTCCCAAATGGATAAATATGGAGGGATAAAGTATCGGCAGGACGTTCCCAGTTGTACATCATCTTTTGGAACATCGGAATGATGGCTCCCTGGCGCACGAAAAGGGGCAGTTTATCGAGCGGTGCAGGGTAATTCATCAACGTGGTATTCCCTTGATATTCCGTCCCGTCCCAGAAATCGATCCATTTCCCTTTTGGCAAATAGATACTGTCGCGTTTGGCTTCGGATTTATAAACTGGAGCAACCAGTAAATCTTTGCCCAGCAAGTATTCGTATTTTGTTGCATTTCCCCATGTTACAGGGTCATCGGGATACTCCAGCACCAGGCCACGGACCGCCGGAACCCCGGTTTGGTATGCTTCATTGCACAAGGTGTACATATAGGGTGTCATCTGCTGTTTCAATTGTAGGTATTTGCGGTTGATGCTGGTAAATGGCTCTCCAAACAACCAGGGCTGCTTGTCTTTGATGCCATTTTTATTGTTGGTTGCCCAACCTGACATGGACATGAATACCGGGGTAAAACATTTCCATTGCAAATCGCGCACATAGGTCGAATCGCTTCCTCCAAATATACCGTCCACATCACCCGTCGCGCAGTTTTGTGCAGAAAGTCCGGATCCAATCACCGTTGGAATGTGCCATTTTATGTATTTCCAGCTTCCGGCCTGATCGCCTGTCCAGAGGACCGCATTCCGTTGAGAACCGGTCCAGCCACAAACCTGCCATATGAAACCTCGGGCATCGCTGTTATTTTCTATTCCATCATAAGCCGTTTTTGCCCCATCGATGGCAAACTTGAACCCGGGACCTACCCAGGCCACATCCAGCTTGCACAATCGTGAACCATATTCTCCCACTTCTTTGGCAATTTTGCTTACCCCGTTTTCGGTCCACAGTCCGGTATAAAACCCCCTTTTGTGCAATTCGCGAACCACCACACCCAGATCAGTATAGCCGCATCCGTAACCATCGTTGGGTAAAATCCAACCGGTTGGCATTTTATTTTCAAGGTATTTATCGGCAATCAGCGGAATAACACTTGGGGTCAGTCCTTCGAATCCGGTTGAAGTTGATCCGTTTGTTTTCCCTGAATTGGCTCCACGATTATAACAATTTGAATCTCCCATTCCCAGCGCCCAACGTGGCATCAGGAAGGGTTTCCCGGTTAGGTCGGTATAGTCCCCCAATATTCCTTTAAGAGATGGGCTCACAAAATAGTAGCAATCGAAGCGACTTTCTTCTTGAACCAGTTTCAGGGTATCCTTAAAAGAATATTCGCCGGTCGCATAGGTATTCCGAACTGCCCCATAGCCATTGGTACTCATGTAAAAAGTAGCAGGATTAGGATTCCCGCCGTCTTCCCAGTTGTAATCAATGGTCATCTTGATGGTTTTATCCCGATGCGAAAAACGGCCGTTCTGCATCCCCCCACCAAAAAATTGCTCAGTTTCACCGCGTTTCAAGTACTGGATGGTTTGTTTTCCATAAGTAATTCCTTTGGTTTCTTCCCATACCAGTGTTGAATTATCTGCCTTGTAAAGCGCAAATTTTAACGGGCTTTTATACACCCTGAGCGATAGTTCCGGAGTCTTTATCAAGTAATAAATTCCCGCGTCGCTCCAGCTGTTTACCACTTTTGCGGAGGGTGTGCTGATGATCAGATCGTTTCCTGCCGGATTGGTAAATACACCATCATAAGCCATCCAAATACGGAAAAGGTCGTTCCGGAGAAGTTGTACTTTGAGCTGTGCCATGTGACACGAAATCAGGTATTCATTTTGACTGGCCTTGAAATCAGTAATGTCGCCCAACTCGCAGGCCTTGGAGTAAAGTTCCATCGAAAGAGTATCGTTCGAACGACGAAAATCGTTCTCCTGACTGGTATAAAATTTCACTTTATGAATCCCAATGTCTGTCAGATCCAGATTCCTGAAAACAACCTTAGCGGTATCAATAATTCCAAAAGGCTTCTTTGCTGATGCTGGGATCACGGCTTTCATCAGCGGACGATTATCGAGCTTTAAGAAACAATCTGTGTTTCCGGTTACTGGCTTTGCCCCAAGGTTGACTACCCGAAACACGAGCGAATCATTTTTACCAAAAGTATTTCCGACCACGTGATGCGAAGTCAGGTCCAGGGCTTGGAGGTCTGCGTCGAAAGCCTCGGAAAGGGAGATGTCATCTACCATCCAGTACCACTGAAACATTTTCCGCCACCAAAATTTCAGGTAAACCGTTTTTTGATTGGCAGCAACGCGCGTAATATTTAATTCCACGTTCATTGGGTTCGGGCAATCCTCTGTCGGGCCTATGCCATTGTGAACATCAAATTCCGTCCAATTTTTCGCATCATTGCTGACGGCCACTATCAGTCCGGAAGTGTTGGAAGGCATTTCCCATTCCCCCCAGAAAAAATTCTGTTGAAACTTCAGGACGACCGAATTCTTACCCGAACAATTAATAGCCCCTGTTTGAATATAAGCACTTGGAAGTATTCCGGCTTTTTTCCATTTTCTAATGTTCTTCCCGACACGCATACCAGGGGCAATCTGCATGTGGTAACCCCGACTGCCGGAAGCAATAGGCGGTGCCTGGTAATTACGCCCGTAGGAACCCGGGAAAGGCTGATCGGTAAAAAACCAGTTTGTACTGCTGTCATTCAATACCGCAGTAGTCCATCCATTGGGCAGCTTTCCAGTAGAAAAATCTTCGTTCCAAAATGTTTTATTTGCCCCATTCTGAGCAAAAAGAAGAATTGTGCAAATAATGAACAGTCCTGATAGTAAGAGTTTTTTCATTTATAAGGGTTCACTTTAGTCCGTAATTATCCTATTTTTTCATCCTGAACAGGTTTATGAGAGGTTGCTTCACCTTATCAGAAGTGTCGACAACCGTATCCTATTGTTCATGGAAGCGCTAATTGTTAAGAAAACAGACGAAATTACTTATATTTACCTAGAACATATATCATCCAGATCATGGAAATGTGTCGTAAAGAAATATTCGACATAACATCTTAATTTTCAATATTATGAAATACCCATGAGACAATTATCGCACCAACCGAAAATGAATATCTGGGTATTCCATCAGACCGTTAAAAAACTAATAATATACTGATGAATCCTAATTCAATACGGGAATTTGTTTCTTCTTTCCAAAAAAGCAGAATTTTGTTGAGTGGCTTCGAACTGGATATTTTTACAAACATTCATGAAGCAGGTTCCTCTGCCAATCAAATTGCAAAGGCTTTGAATTTGAATGAACATGCCTGTGACCGCCTGCTGAATGCCTTGGTTTCATTAGGTTTTCTCCAAAAGCAAGACCAATTTTTTTTCAATACAGATGACAGTTATTCATTCCTCTCAAAAAATAGCCCCAATTACATGGGAGGATTAATGCATTCAAATCACTTGTGGAATACCTGGAGTAATCTGTCTCAAGTCGTAAGGTCGGGCAAATCAGCTCATCCGGCAGAAATCAATGAAAGAGGTGATGATTGGCTTTATGCCTTCATTTCAGCGATGCACGACAGGGCCATCAAACAGGCGCCACAGCAGTTAGCAAAGATTGATGTCTCAGAAACAAAATCAGTGCTGGATATTGGGGGAGGTTCCGGAGCTTATTCGATGGAATTCGTCAATATAAAACCTGAAATGGAAGCTACCGTCTTTGATTTGCCCAATGTCGTCCCAATCACGCAAAAATTTATTGATAAAGAAGGTTTTTCCACCAGGATCAAAACCTTTACGGGCGATTATACGACGGATGATTTACCCATTGGATATGATATGGCTTTTTTATCCGCAATTATTCACAGCAATTCCCTGGAGGTAAACCAGGATTTAATAAAGAAATGTTTTAAGTCTTTGAATAACAAAGGAAAAATTGTCATCCAGGATTGGATCATGAACAATGACAGAACACAACCTACTTCCGGAGCCATTTTTGCCATCAACATGCTGGTCGGGACAGAGGCAGGTGATTGCTTTACCGAACAGGAAGTCACAGACATGCTGACAGCAGCTGGATTCAATAACATCTCACGATTAGAATTTGAATCTGGATTGAGCCAGGTGATTGCTCAAAAAATTGTATAATGGACAATTAAAATCCCATGACTCCCAATTGACCCAGGCCATTTATGCAAGAAAGGATACCCGGAAAATGGAAGGTGATTCAATTATTTAAAATTCTTGCTGCTTATTGCTAGTAAATGAAATTCAAAATATTTGATCTCTCTGCGATGCATCTGTAAATTATCAAAAAGACACCTGTCTTAAAATGGTTTTTGCCAAAGGAATCAGCTCCTGTTTCTCCGTTTTTTGTGTGGTCTTGTTTTTCAAATTAACGCTGATTTTCCCATCCTGAAATCTAGCCTGGTGGTTTTGGATGAATTCAAACCGGATTGAATCTTTTGGAGAATAGGTCCAATCCACAAACTCCGGAGCATAAACTTTCCCCTTTTGCTCTGTTGAAGCAATGGGTTTAGCATAAACTAATGGTCCGTAGCTGAAGAATTTTTCATGGTTCAGGTCCTCTTTGACTATCACTTCAGCTTGAAATTCAAGTTCAACCTGATCGTTTTTCGAAAAAGAACGATTAAAAACCAAAAAACCTCCTTCCAAACGGTATTTTTCCTTCGTTTGAACTGATTTCACCCATTCAGGTTTCCTGATCTTCAGTTGAAATGAAATTGCCTTTTCGGCCTCCATCTTAAAAATGAAGTGGTTCCGGAAAGGATAATCAGTGATTTCTTCAATTTTTACTCCAATACCTTGAATGCTGGTTTGCAGGATATTAGGCGCCAAAACGGCAGATACCAGCGTAATTCCGTTTTCTTTCAGCCAACAGCTCTGCAAAAAACAGGGCGAGATTCTGCCCGCATTTGGCACACAACAAACTGCCACATCCTGGTGGACCGGTGAGTATTTATATCGGGTTTGATTGCGCCCTGGTTCAATTTCTCCGTTTTTCAGTCCGCGCATTTCATACGAATTATCGGTTTTCAGATAAGCAATGCCAGAATGTTCAGGGTTTCGGCTTCCCTGGGCCGCATTGTAAAATATGGTCTCAATTTCTTCTGCAGCCTTGAGTTCGCCACTTTTTTGAAACAAGACAGAATAACTGTCCAACAGTTCGTGGAGCGAGCAATATTCGTATCCAATGTGAGTGGCATCTTCCTGGCGCCCTCCAATCCATTCATCGCCAATGGCGCCGCCTGTTGGTGTGGTACAATTATTTATCCTTTCCAGATATATTTGCATAGCTTTTTCCAATTCCGGATCCCCTGTTGAATAAGCTGCTACTATCAACGGGCGCAAATGCTCGTAAGTGTGCACGCCATGCGATTGTAACTTGTATTTCGAATCCAGAATATTAAGAAGTTGAGCATCTTTCTCCGACGAAAAATTTTCGGAAAAATTCCTGTATAAAAATGCAGCGTAATCAAGGTATTTATGTTCGCCAGTTAATTGGAACATTCTGTCCAGAACATCGGTAAATGTCAGTCCGTGAGCCACTCCACCTGAAAAATCCTTCCCCGCATAGAAAGGCTGAGACTTGTTGACAGGGTAATTTTCCATTACATTATCGATGGCACGGATCAACGCATTCCACACTTTTGGGTCGTGCGTGTATTCGTAATAAGCCAGTAACCCACGATATAAGGTTGTCTTCGACCATAATTCGCCATTCTCACTCTTAAACTTAAAGCGTAACTCTTTGTCATAAATTCCCAGATAACCGTCTTCGTCCTGGGTTGCCAGAATCCGGTTTATGTATTCTTTTACTTTTTCGATGGCCTGCCGGTCATCGAGCAGGAACGCATTTCGGATGTATCCATCCCACCAGTTCGATTGGGTTTCGGAGTTCCACCATTTATATTGCTCCTCACCTTCGGCATCGCCCGACTTCAGATTGCCCAAATCCTTAGCCTTGCTTTGTTTGCGCAATCGTTCTGAACCATAAATGGGGTCGTTGATCAACTCGGGGACCAGTTTGTCCAGATTTCCAACGAATCCTGCCATATCTTTCTGCATCTGAACCTTCAGCCAACCTGACGGCTTGATGCTTCCAAAAGGTAATCGCTGGTATTTTTCGGATATCGGAATATTTTGGGCCATTAATGTTTGCATTATTAATGACAAGAAAAATCCGAATAATAAATATCTGCTCTTTTTCATTTTAATCCTTTTTATAAGACTCTCTCACTTTCCGGTGATTCTATCTTTGCATTTTTATTTCTTAAAAAGAAATTCCAATGGGGTGTTCAAACGTTTGTTCCATGATTTTTCGCTGTGATCATCCCCCGGGTAATATTTAGTCATCCAGTTTTTTGTGGAAAAACCTTTGGCTTTCATGATTTCGTCTACCCTCTTTTGAATTGGCGGATACATGGCATCCACAGTTTGGTCACCATAATCGAAATAAAATTTGTGATTTGCAGGATTAGGCAAGTTTGTTTTCAGGTAATTGATAAAGGCATCCGGAACCGGATTGTTTTCGACCGAAAAAATTCCGGGCCAATGAGTACTCAGACAAGCGGCACCGCCAAATAAATCGGGATACTCGCAAACTGCATACATTGAAATTAATCCGCCCATACTGCTTCCGGCAATAAAGGTGTGTTTCCGGTCGGTATAAACTGAATACTTCTTGTCGACGAAAGGCTTTAGCTCTGTAACCAGAAATTTCAGGTAATTATCCGATACTGGCTGGAAAATTTCATTTGATCTTCCGGTTGTTTGAAGCTGTTTCACCACGAAATCTTTTTCTTCCTTAGATAATGACTCAAATGGCTTTTGCGGGAAATAGTCAGCATGCCGTGTCTTGCCGCCATTCCAAACTCCCACCACAATAAAGTCGTGAACTTTTCTTTCCTGGAACAATTTCGCTGCAACATCATCGACATCCCAGGATAGCTTGTTCCAGCTGGTCGATGCATCGAAAAGCATCTGGCCATCATGCATGTACAACACATTATACTTCTTTTTCTGGCTGTATCCTTCAGGAAGCCAAACATCAACATTTCGGGCTTCCACAAATTTTGACTGAAAATTTTCAAGTCGTTGAATTTCCCCGGACGATACTTTTGGGAGGGTTTGAGAATGAATAAATTCGGGAAAAATCAATAAAAGCAATAGTAGAAATTGGATTTTCATTTTGAGTATCATTTATTTTTTAACGAACTTCCTTCACAATATTTTCCGCATGGCTCTAATATTTTGAGTCGGAGTGTTAACTGTAATTTCGCACCCTCCTGACAAAATAAATTTCTTTCCGCGCTGTGCATTTACAAACGACTTAGTGATTTGCTCCAGCTTTTCGACTGAAGAATTCTGTATGGTTACCGGATTAATGTTTCCACATAGGGCAACATTTGCTCCCATTATTTGAAATGCATGGTCATGCTCAACCTGTGAATCCAAATCCAAAATATCTAAATTCAGCTCACTCAAGGAGGGTAACAAGTGATTGATATCACCGCAGATGTGCATTTTCACCCTGGCACCCATTTTCTGGATGTAGCTTACCAGTTCTTTGTGGCGATCTTTTACAAATTCGTCGTACGTAATTTCATCAATTTGTGAGCAAATGGCATCGCCAATTCCGATCACATCGCAGCCGGCATCAATCTGTGCCCTGGCAAAGGCCTTGGCTGTTACCATGCATTTATCCATCAGAAAATTGCAAAAATCCGGATCGATCATCAGCATCATCAGCATTTCACTCACCCCCACCAAATCGCAGGCTTCGGCCAGTGGCCCTTCGATCCAGCCAAAAACTGGTATAGTCCCTTTAAGTATTTTCTGATACAGTTCAGCGCCCTTAATCCGGTCAAGCGTACGTTCGGCTTTGTACACATCGGGAATCCTGAGCGCATGAACATCCTCGATGGTTTTCACGAGGAGGTTCAGGCATTTTGGTACCCCTTCCGGAATATATTCAATTTTCGCCCCAAAGGCTGAGGTTTCGCGGTATGGATCAGAAATCAGTTCAACCCAGTCGAGGTCAAATTCTTCCAGTGCCCTGATGTTGCTTTTTACAAGCACCTGGTGGTCGGAAGCAAATTCGCCATAGGTCTTACCATGAAGCCGGGCGGCAAAATGCATCAGAATCGGTTGAAAAGGAAGGTAGCCTTCAATAGTTTCATTAGCCAGGAAGCGCAGAAATTTTTCTTTCTTGTTCATATTATATCAGTTGTTTGTTGGTCACTATTTTGGGGACATTTCGAAATTCAAATTGCCGCCATCTATAATTTGCTGATAAGTTATAAAAGGTTTTTCGATCCGTTGCCCGTTTAATAATGCTTTTTCATGGTAAATATTTTCGGAAGAAATATTCTTCGCTGCAATTGTAAAATTCCTTCCATGTGCCAGATGCATTGTTGCCTTTTTCAATTGTGGTGCCCCCAGAACAAACTCATTGATAGCAGGGTTAACGGGATAAAAACCCAGACTTGACAATAGGTACCACGCCGACATTTGTCCGCAATCTTCATTGCCAATCAAGCCATTGGGTGTATTATTGTGAAACTTGCTGATCACATGGTGAATGTATTTTTGGCCGGTTTTAGGTTCATTAGAGTAGGCGTATAAATACAAAACATGATGATCCGGCTCGTTCCCATGAGCGTATTGTCCAATCATGGCCTCCTGTCCCAGGAATTTGTTCTGATTTTTCGATTCAATTGTAAAGAAGGCGTTGAGTTGTTTGGTAAATGCTTCTTTCCCTCCCAATAGTCTTGTCAAACCGGCAATATCGAATTGGGCCGGAGTCCAAAAATATTGCCAGGCATTGGCTTCGGTGTAATCGCCCGGATTATTCATTGGAGATGTTGCAGATAGCGGTTCGAAAGGCGTCCTCCAATTGCCTTTGGTATCTTTTCCTCGAAATAACTTAGTCTCCTGATCAAAGAAGTTTTGATAGTACATGGCTCGTTTATAAAACAATTTTGCTGTTTCCTTATCGCTGAGTTTTGAAGCCATTTCAGCGACGCACCAATCGTCGTAGCCACTTTCGAGGGTACGGGAAACAGACTCGTTATCCAACTTATCAAAAGGATAATAGCCGTATTGGTTGTACAGCTCCCAGTCCGAATTGAGGTGGCTTCTTGTTGAAGTCTCCACCATGGCCTGAAGTGCTTTGGCTGTATCAAAACCCTTAAATCCATTGTTTACAGCAGATAGGATCATCGGGATTGAATGGTTGCCAATCATACAATAATTATCC
Organism: Prolixibacteraceae bacterium; assembly: GCA_037137375.1. Classification (GTDB taxonomy): domain Bacteria; phylum Bacteroidota; class Bacteroidia; order Bacteroidales; family Prolixibacteraceae; genus CAINVV01. The sequence continues at coordinate 63,251 of JBAXKJ010000025.1, read as the reverse complement.
TGCCCCCAAGCGGTCCAGATGGAAAGAAATCCTGCAGCCTGGTGATGTAACAGCAATGTGTTGATGATACCATTGATCTTTTCCGGAGCAATGATTTCAAGTAAAGGGAATGCACCACGATAAATGTCCCAGATTGAGAGGGTTGAGTAGTATTCCATGCCAGGCGCTTGTCCGATTTTGTCATCCGCTCCGCGGTATTTTCCATCCACATCAGCAATGTTGGATGGCTGCAAAAAGAAGTGGTAGAGCGAAGTATAGAAAATCTCCTTTTGTTTAGCCTCAGCCTCAATATCTATACGGCCCAGGTAATTGTTCCAGGCCTCTTCTGCCTTGTGCTTTACCCTACCGAAATCCCATTCCGGTATTTCAGTTTTCAGGTTGAGTTTTGCTCCTTCCACACTGACTGTCGATAAAGCTACTTTAACCTGAAGGATCCTCGATTTTTCAAGTTGAAAGTTTAGCAAATACTTTGGCGCATGATCGCGTTTGGCTTTAGGAAGCAATGAGGATGTGACGAAAGGCCGATCAAATTTCAGAACGAAAAAGTACTTCCGTTCCACCCAATTTTTAGTATGGCAATAGCCTGATATTGTTTGATGATCTTCAACTTTTACTTCCGAATCCAATACCAGACTGTCAGTCAGAAAACGCAACCCATGCTGAAAATTGGCCAATACCCTGGCTTCTTCGGTAGGGAATGTATAACGATGAAATGCCACCCGATCTGAACAAGAAAGTTCGACTTTTACCTGATCTTTTTTTAATACAGAATAATAACCAACACTGGCATTTTCTGAATTTTTAAAATACTTGTTCTTCAGGCTTTCATCCGGATTATTTGCAAATGGCAACAACAACACATCACCCATTTCGCTAATGCCGGTTCCACTAAAGCGGGTTTGTGAAAAACCAAGTATTAAGCTGTCCTGATATTGGTATCCGCTGGTGTAATTCCACCCTTGATCACGGTTATCGGGTCCGGGCTGAACCATCCCGAAAGGCATTGAAGGCCCTGGGAAAGTGTGTCCGGTACCATCAGTTCCGATAAATACCTTGACAAATCGAGCATTATTCTGAGCATTTAACAAGTAGCCCAGCGCAATAAAGCAAACAAAAAGTGAAGTCTTCATTTGGCCAGCTGATTTTTCACAACAAATTTCAACCAATTTCAGGAGATTCTATTTGTCTGGATTGACATGTATTTGTGTAATATTACCATTTTTACTACATTTAAGTGAGTATATTGGTAATAATAACAAAATGAAGGCGTTTTTCGAACAACTTATAACAGGGATTGAAAGCTCTGTATCGATCATTGAATTAAATATGACCCATTTTGACGGACCCTATCATTTTCATCCGGAACTGGAACTCACATGGATTCAAAAAGGCTCAGGGAGGCGGTATTTGGGTGATAACGTTTCGGATTATGGACCAGACGATTTGGTTTTGGTAGGGGCCAATGTTCCACATTGCTGGCTAAGTGGGAAGGAAACGATACCCGCCAAAGCCCAGGCTATCGTTATTCAGTTTCAACCAGATTTTGCCGGAGAGACATTTCTGGAACTTCCGGAAGTAACTAAAATTCAAAATTTGATTAAAAAGGCCAATGCCGGAATGATCTTTAAAGGGAATACGAAAGAGAAAATCAAATCCAAAATGGTGCAATGTGCAAGTGCAGACGGATTTTCAAGGCTTTTGCGATTCTTCGAAATACTTGACCTTGCTGCAAATTCAAAAGAAATTGAACTCATCGCTCCTTATTCAGCAGCGAAACCAACATCACCAGCCGAAACGGAACGTTTTCAAAAGGTATTTAGTTACCTGATTGGCAATTATCAGCAGGAAATCAGCCTTAAAGCTGTTGCCAAAATTGCGAATTTGACTCCTACGGCATTTTGTCGGTATTTAAAGAATGTAACCCGAAAAACACTGGTAGAAATTGTTACTGAATTCAGGATCAATCATGCCTGCCAATTGCTCAGAAACTCCAAAAAATCGGTAAATGAAATTTGTTTTGAATGTGGCTTCGGAAACATATCCTATTTCAACAAAACATTTAAAGCATTCACTAAATTCTCTCCATTACAATATCGGAGATTACTTTTGGGTCAATAGGAAAATAATTGGAAAAGCTCTTTGCTCCTCCAATTATTTTCAATTTTCTTATCTAACCATCTTTTCAAGCCTGGCGATTTTTGTCTCCCTCAGATTCCTTGTCTTAAGCCCTTGCACTACCGCAATTTGTGTTTTGAAATCCATGGCACCGCCACTGTTTTCCATAAAAGCAGCTAACTGTGCAACATCCTTGAACATACTGACAGTAAGATGTGTACCATATGCTTCTGTCCCAGAAGGTAGAATGGTTTGTAACAATTCCCATGATCCCTTTTTGCCTTCAGTAACCATTTGCTGGTGCCATGGTTTAAAAATCTCAGATTCGACTTTTTCATAGCTGTCATCCGTTTGTTTCATGATGTCCATCGTTTGCATGGTTCCTACCTCCATCTTAAAATCACCTATTGTCTTGTCAATTTGCCTGAAGAGTACCTGATGAGCCATATCCCTGGATTTTAAAGTTAAATCGAACATAGCAGTTAACTCCTTATCTGTTTTATTGGGATAGGCCTTCTTTGCATAGGTATAAACATCCATAGATCCTATGGCTTTGAGCATATTCTCAAGGCTGGAAAATAGCGTAACTGTTAAATACTGCGATCCCTGCTCTTTTCCTGAAGGAGTCAAGGACCAAAGATCCCATCCCAGGATGGATTTATCCGCAACACGCTGCTTATGTATACCCGACCAGAAATCTTCTACTTTCAAATATGCCGAGTTCTGATCACCTTTAACTTGCATAAACTCAAAAAGCAAATACAGTTGTTTGGGACTATCTTGGGCTCTTATTCCAAGATTCAACAAAATAACCAACCCCAATGTTAATAGTGTTTTCATATTATATTTATTTAGTTTAAATAAAAACAAATATAACTCTGGAAATCAATACTTACCAATATATTTTATCTTTATTAATACAAATAACATATTGCTCAACAACTCAATAAATAAAAGACATTCATCACTTGAGTAAAAGCTTATTTAGAATGATTATTCCATTATTTTTACATAATTATCCCCATTTGACATTCTTCTAACCAGAAGAAAACCATGATTTTCCCGAAAGTTCCTTTTCAGGCAATACCAATTAATGTGAAGAAATCAAATTATGGCAATCTCTTTTCATTTTACGGCCGGGCTTTGATGGTAGGTTTCCCGGGAATTTTTACCGGCCTCATTGCTGCATTGTAAACAAAAGAAGCTGTTATGACTGCGTTTTGCTTAAGATCATCCACGATCAACCTTTCATAGGTGTCCATCGTAGTATGATACCCTCTGCCATATTCAATGGCATCCTGAATAAATTGAAAGCCAGGCAGTCCCACCGCATCAAATGCAAGGTGGTCGGTACCAGAGGTATTCCTGATGGTAAGGGTGGAAGCTCCCATATCGGCAAAAGGCTTGAGCCATTCTTCAAAAATTGGTCTCACCAATTCATTTTCCTGCAGATAAATTCCACGGTATTTCCCACTTCCATTGTCCATATTGAAATATCCAGCAAACTTCTCATATTCGGGTTTGTGCTCCTTGGTTTTAGGATCCACCAGGTACTTTTCAACATATCCGCGGGAGCCATTTAGTCCCTGCTCCTCACCTCCCCATAACGCAACGCGAATCGTTCTTCGGGGCGCTACATCCAAGCTTTTCAAAATACGCATCGCCTCCAGCATGACCACACATCCAGAAGCATTATCTGTAGCGCCCGTCCCCCCATGCCATGAGTCGATATGCGCACCAAGCATCACTACCTCAGCTTTAAGCGTTTTATCTGTACCGGGAATCTCCCCAATAACATTATTGACTACCGGACTTTCAAAAAATCTATTTTGAATCTCAACCTCCATCTCAACCGGAATCTTGTGACGGATCAGTCGCTCCATCCTGGCAAAGTCTTCATTTGGGAGGTTCAATTCTGCGATAGGTTGAATGCCCCCGGCAGTATAATTCGCTCCATTGGATCTTGGGATATTGTATGTTCCCGAGTTATTAAGTATGACTGCAGCTTTTTCTGCTACCAGCATTTCATTGATCTTCGTTCGCAAAGCCCTTTGTGCCATGTAGGTAGCAAAATCAAAATTGGGCATCCTTGAAGAGCCTGCTCCGGTCGAAGTTGCCATGGCTAACTCTTTAAGCTGATCATTGGTTAAACGGGTTGCCAAAGGATCAAAGCTGATGGCATAGGTTGAAACAGAAGGTATCAGGACTATCTTGCCCGATAGTTTTCCCTTAAATTTTTCAAGATCAGCTTCAGTTTTTACATCGAGAAGCTGAATTTCACCCTTAACCAATCCTGAAGTACTCCCCGTCCATGCAACCGGATTACTGGCAAAACTGCAATAATAAGGCGAAATCATGGCTGCATAGGTTTTCTGGTTATCCCATCCCCCACGACTGAACTCCCTCGCTGATTCAATCCGCACATTTTGCAATCCCAGCTCTTCCATTTTTTTCTTAGCCCACTCGTTTCCGCGGTTATTCCCGGTTGAACCTGTTAGCCGCGGTCCGACAAAATCGGTGAGCCAAAAAGCCATCTCCTCAACCCCAGAGTTTTTCAGGCCTTCCTGCTTAATTTTATACACCATGCCAAGATCAACATTTTCATTCTGCGATTGAGACAAAAAGGGCAAAAATACTAGAACTACAAAAATTAGAAAGATTTTAAAAATGTTCATTGCGTGAAAGTTAAAGTCGTTAGTGAAATTCAAAAGTAGCGAAAAATCGTAAATTATTCCCTTCTCACGAGGGACTTAAAGCAGGTCGATCGGCAAAGTGTCAAATTCATAATTCTCATTAGCAGGCATATAGCGCCAGCCCCATAGTCAAATAGATATTATCACTTTTTGTTTCAACCTGTTTGAGCTATCCCTTTTAATCTTTATAATTGAGAAAACTCTTCAGAATAATCAAACTGAAGATCCTCATGCAAAGTACTCAGTGCCACTTTCGCTTTTTGAACCTGTCGCCAATAGAGTTTACCCAGAGTGCTGTTCAAAGGCAAAGGAATTCCTGATTTTCTTAATTTCTTGCAGAAATAGATCAGCAATTCCAATTTTGTTTGCTGCGATCCTGAAAACTTTATTTGTTTATTAGTTGCTGCAAGAATTTTCCGGATAGTTTTCTTCGCCAGGTAAACATTGCTCCTGTTGACCTCATTAAATTGTTCGTCAATTTGTGCCTTAACAGCGCCGATGTAGGCTTTTTCATCGTAAGAATCAAAGAGCAGATAGGAAAGGAGTTCTTTGTTCTCCTTTTTATACTTGGCCATCTGAAGGCATAGTTCCAGCAACCTGGCAGGATGTACCCTGTTCAGCTCCGTTTTAATCTCCTTGAGTGAGGCTGTTTTCATGAGTATTATATTTAGACGACGCTTTCTGGTATATAACCTAATTTGACATAAAAAGGGTGTATGGCCTTTCTGATTTCAGGAAGCTTTCTTGCGAAGATGAGAGCTCCCAAAATGCAGGTTATTCCTCCCATCAGAATGGTATGCTGGACTCCAATCGTTTTTGCGAGAGTTCCAGCCATAAAACTTCCGAAGGGAGCTGTACCCATGAAAGCCATGGTATAAAAACTCATGACTCTACCCCTTTTGTCTTCATCCACAATAGTTTGTAAAATGGTATTGGTGGATGCCATCTGCAGCATCATCCCAAGTCCGATGACAACCATCAGGAGTAAAGAAATCAGGTATATTCCTGAAAATGAAAATGCGACAAGTCCAATCCCAAAAGTTCCGGCAGCCAATGGAATGATTTGGCTAAGACCGAGTATATTTTTGCGGGAAGCAAGGTACAGCGCCCCGCTCAATGCGCCAATCCCGGAGGCACCCATCAGAAAACCAAAGGTGTGGGGTCCGCCATGCAGTATTTCTTTGGCAACGACAGGCATCAGAACCGTATAAGGCATGCCCATCAGGCTGACCAGGGCAAGTAAGAGGATCAAATACCTGATGGGAAGAGAATCGAAAGTATAATGAAAACCTTCCATGAATTCTTTCAGGATGTGGTTCTCTTTTTTCTTAATTGCAGGAAGCTTAATTTTCATCAGAAACAAAAACAACAAAACAAAAAGATAACTGAAACCATTTATCAAGAAACAGTAACCTTCTCCCGTAAAGGCAATTAGCAAGCCTGCAATCGAAGGACCTAACAACCTGGCCCCATTCACCATCGACGAATTTAATGCAATCGCGTTACCAAGATCCTCCTTTTTATCCACCATATGTATCACAAGGGATTGTCGTGCAGGGACGTCGAAAGCGTTAATGAAACCAAGCAGCACACTGAGTACGACAATATGCCATACTTCAATAGTCCCGGTCAGATAGAGGAATGCGAGAACAAGCGCCTGAATCATTGCTGCTATCTGTGTGACGATCAGAATATGGTATTTGTTCCAGCGATCTGTGAGAACACCTGCAAAAGGAGAGAGCAAAAAGGTTGGGATCTGGCCCGCAAAGCCGACTACTCCGAGCAGAAATACCGAACCTGACAGATGGTATACCAGCCAGGGTGTAGCTATCCTCTGTATCCAGGTGCCAACCAGGGAAATACTTTGACCGCAAAAGAACAAGCGATAATTCCTGTACTGGAGTGAGCGGAAAATACCCTGAACCCTGGATTCTTTGGTTCTGCTTTTTGTTTTTCTCATTTGCCGGAAAGTTATAAATTATATCAAATATTGGCACTTGACAGGGCTATTATGAGTGCAGCAAAACTAATTGAGAAAAAGATCCTAAATTTGTATGTATTGATCGTAAAACTGAAAAATATCATACCAACCATAAAAGAGGAGGATAAAATATGAACCTAACAGGAAAAATTGCACTTGTTACAGGTGCCAGCAGGGGCATTGGTGCCGCAACGGCCATAAAACTTGCAAAACACGGAGCATCAGTGGCAGTAAATTATAATAACAGCGAGGAAAAAGCCAAAGAAGTGGTTAAAACTATTTCCAAAAATGGAGGTTCTGCCTTTTCGGTCAAAGCCAACATCTTTGATCAAACTGAATCAGTACAGATGGTTAAACAAGTTGAGCAACAGCTTGGTAAAGTAGATATTCTGGTTTTGAATGCAGGAGCTAATTTCAAGATGGCCTCATTTATGGAACAAACCTGGGAAGACTTTGAAAACAAGATTTTAAGAGAAGTGAAAGGCAGTTTCTGGACCATCAAGGCCGTCCTTCCTTCCATGATTGAAAGAAAGTCAGGTTCAATTATCATAGTTTCTAGTGGACTATCCAGAAAACCCGGATTTGGATTTTCCGCACATACTACCGCGAAATCAGCTTTGGACGGATTTGCCAAAGCATTGGCTTTTGAACTTGGGCCACAGGGAATAAGAATAAATGTGATAGCTCCAGGCTTGACCCTGACAGATGCCACAAGTTTTATGCAGCAATCACAAATAGATGCCGCTGCTGGTTTTGTTCCACTAAGAAGAGTAGGCTTGCCAGAAGATATTGCCGGAGCAATTTTGTTTTATGCTTCTGATGAATCAAAATACATCACCGGCAATTATCTGCCAGTCAATGGTGGTCAAATAATGCTTTAGCTTATAAAAAAATTTATAGTAGCTACAACTTAACTTGACAGTCTGCTCCTATTGAAGATTTTTTTACTGTCAGCTGTAAATATCATGCCACAAACAGAAAAAGCAAGATTTTCTTCTGTTGGAATATTCAACTATAATTTTTATTGAAACTAATCTAAGAATATTATATTATTTATTTTGTAAATTTGTTCGAAAGAACTTTGAAATGAGTTCTTTATCTAGCTTTTGAATAGAATCACACTATCTGCTTAGCCCTAAAAAAAAGCCGAATTATGTCTTCTGTTCTGCCAGGATATGAATACGACATCTTCATCAGATACCGTCTGAAAGACAACAAGCACGATGGTTGGGTGACTTAATTTGTCGATCAGTTGAAGGATGAACTCGAATCGACTTTCAAGGAAGATATCAGTGTTTACTTTGATGTCAACCTTCATGACGGGCTTCTGGAGACGCATGATGTGGAGGCATCCCTGAAAGAAAAACTGAAGTGCCTGATTTTTACACCAATCATTTCAAAAACCTTTCACTTATTTCTGATTTGATGGTTATCTCCTGAAGTTCTACCATGACATTTAAAGGGACTAAAAATAAGATTAATCTATAGTTTGCTTGGTAAATATTTTTACCCTCGAAATCTTTTATCAGCTATTTTTTCCTGATTTTTCTCCCCCGTTGGTACTCAGGCAAACAAGGTCTCCCATTCGGCCAATCAGGTAAATCCGATCTTTTCGAGGGTTGGCGTTCCACTGATTCCGGATAGGACTAATCCATGTACGACTATATGCGTTTCCCCAAAACAATTTTCCATCCATATCACAAGCCGAAATAACATCATTTAAACATACAAGATTTTCCGTGTATGCTTTTTCATTACTAAACTTCCTAAATATAACTCGACAATATTGAACTAAATGGGTGGATGAGCCAAGCTGTATATATTGTTTGTATTTAGAATTTTAGCTACCGTAGATGAATTTGCAGACCAAAATTGTAACAAATTCTTAATCTTGGTACAAATATTTATGTTGTATTTTAGCGGAAATTGATGACAGTTATTCCTTCCCAACATAAATAAAACAGTATTGCGCTATAATGAGACAACTCTCATTCATTGTTCTCTTCTCCTTACTTCAAATGACCCTTTTCGGGGTCAATGTTACACTTAGTGGCTATGTGAAAGACAAGGCCAACGGTGAAGCTTTGATAGGGGTGACCGTTTACGTTCCAGTCGTGAAAACAGGCGTTGTTACCAATAATTATGGATTTTACTCTATTTCAGTACCTTCCGGATCTTATACCGTTACCTATTCCTGCCTTGGATACCGTTCTCAATCTCCAATCCTTAACCTGGCATTCAGTAAACAGCTGAACGTCATGCTGGAAGAGGATTCAAAAGTGATTGAAGAGGTGGTGGTCTCAGGCGAAAAGAAAAACAGGAATGTAGAAAGGCTGCAGATGAGCATTGAAAAAATGCCGGTAAAAATGGTGAAAAAGTTGCCCGCTTTTATGGGTGAAATCGACATCATTAAAAGTATTACGCTCCTACCGGGAATCCAGAGCGGGGGAGAAGGAAGCTCCGGTTTGTATGTTAGGGGGGGAGGTCCTGACGAGAACCTGATGATCCTTGATGAGGCTCCGGTATACAACGCTTCCCATCTGATGGGTTTCTTCTCCGTCTTTAACTCAGATGCCATCAAGGATATAGAGGTTTACAAAGGTGGTATTCCCGCAGAATACGGCGGAAAAGCTTCCTCCGTAATCGATATCAGGATGAAGGATGGAAACTCACAGAAACTTGGGGTTAGCGGTGGTATCGGCAATATTTCGAGCCGACTTACTGTCGAAGGTCCCATCATAAAAGACAAATGGAGTTTCATCGTTTCGGGTCGGCGTACTTATGCCGATTACCTTGGGAAACTAATGGGGATAGATGCACTTCAGGATAACCGACTCTATTTTTATGACCTCAACCTGAAAACGAATGTTGAAATTAACGATAAGAACCGGGTTTACATTTCTGCTTACACGGGAGATGATTATTTCAAATCCGGTGAATCGATCTACATGAGATGGGGAAACCTGACTTCCACCGCCCGATGGAACCATCTTTTTTCTGACAAATTATTTTCAAACACATCCCTCATTTATTCCAGATACAATTACAATCTGGGTGTCCCCGGATCAGAAGCCGATCAGTTTGACTGGACTTCGCAGATCTCAGACTACAATTTCAAGGAAGATGTATCGTGGTACCTAAATTCAAAGAATAAACTGATACTTGGCTTCAACCTGATTTCTCACCATTTTGAACCTGGTGCGGTGAGTGCCAATCAAGGTTCTTACTTTTCGGACCTGACACTCACCAATTACAATGCATTGGACAACTCATTGTATGCATCAAACGAACAGAGTATTGGTTCCCGGCTTAGCCTTCGGTATGGCATGCGATTCTCCTGGTTCCAGCAAATCGGGAAGGGAACGATGAGGGAATACCTGAACCCGGACAAGCCCAAAACCAAGGAAGTGACCAATGCAATTTATTATGGTTCCGGCGAACTGATGCCTCCCCCCTACTTCAATCTCGAACCGCGCCTTGCCGTTAAATACTTGCTTACCCCCTCAAGTTCAATCAAGGCCTCGTATAACAGGATGGCCCAAAACCTTCATCTGATTTCGAATACCAACTCCCCTACCCCGCTTGATATATGGCTTCCCAGTTCAAAATACATCAAGCCATTGATTTCCAATCAGATCGGATTCGGCTATTTTCGAAATTTTAAGGAAAATATGTTCGAGACTTCAGCTGAAATATATTACAAGAAAATGGACAATGTGATTGACTATGTCGATGGGGCACAGTTATTTCTGAAAGAAGACCTCGAAACCGAATTACTCAGGGGTAGCGGTTATGCCTACGGACTGGAACTGTATGCTAAAAAGCAGCAAGGACGTCTTACCGGATGGCTTAGCTATACTTTGTCGCGTTCGATGCGCGAAATTCCGGGCATCAACAATGGGAAAGTCTATCCTTCGAGTTACGATCATACGCACAACGTATCTTTGGTTGCCAATTACGAATTGACTAAACGTTGGAATTTATCGTCCACATGGATTTTTCTGACGGGCAACCCAACTTCGTATCCGATTGCCAAATATGATGTACAGGGGAATACACTCTACTATTATGCAGATCGGAATAGCAACAGAATTCCAGACTACCTTCGCCTGGATATATCGGTGACCTACGATTTCAGAAAGAATGACAAGCGTCCATACAAACAATCCTTGAATTTTTCGATTTACAATCTTTATGCCAGGAGAAATGCCTATTCTGTCACTTTCCGTCAGAACAAGGAAAACCCCAATGTTTCTGATGCCGTACGTCTCTCCATCATCGGAAGTATGATTCCTTCCATCACCTATAACTTTAATTTTTAAATCCGGCAAATGAAAAAGAATACGGTACTGGAAAGTTTGGGTAAGTCAGCTGGTTATAGGGCTCCTGCATTCTGTCAGAAGTTTCTCCGTTTATTGGCATCTCTTTCACTGTTCGCCTTTGTCCTCAGTTCCTGTGAAGATGTGATTCAAGTAAAACTGAGTGATCAGAACCTCAACCTCCTGGGAGTCGAGGCTAGCATCACCACCAAAAGCAAGCCAACTGTCTTTCTCTATAAAACACTTCAGGTAAATAAGGATGAATCCTACACAGGAATCAGCGGCGCGGTAGTTCAAATTTCGGATGATGCCACTCCCCCCAACTTAGTCAGGTTGGTGGAAGACCCGAAGAAAAAAGGTTTGTACCAGGTTCCTGCAAATACTGGCTATCCGGGTATCCCCGGAAGGACATACTCTTTGACGATTCAATCACAGGGAGTCGTACTGACAGCAAAAGAAAAGCTGGCAAGAGTTGAACCGATCGACTCGATACAAATCGCACCATCGACACGCGGAAACGGCATATTCCTAGGAATCTTCACCTTCGGGAAAGAACCAAAAGGACTGGGTAATTTCTATAAGTGGGATGTATTTGTCAATGACACGCTGATCCACAATGCCGACCGGATAGCCGTCGCAAGTGATGAACTTGTGGATGGGAACTACATTGCAAAACTGGAAATTTATACTGATTTCCATGATCCGGCAAAGCCCCAGGATCGCAAATTGAACCTCAAGGATACTATTTATGTGAAACAGACCTCGATTTCAGAATTTGCCTATAACTTCTACTTACAGATGATTAATCAAAGCAGTACCGGTTCGCTATTCAGCGTACCTCCGGCAAATATCAAGAGTAATATTATTTCGAGTGATGGCAAACCCGTGTTAGGAATATTTACCGCCCGTGATGAATCGGTTTCGAACAAGGTGGTAATTAATCAGGCGCTGGAGAATCAGCTGAAGAAGTAACCAATAGTTTAAGTTAAGATGACCTTAGCGCTTGACTCTTCTGTTTATGATCTCCTGAGATATTTCCTTTCGTAATTCTGCTTCAATTTGATATAGTTTCAAGATTTGTTGGGGCGAAAGAACTGTGCGAAATTCTTTATAATATTTTTCACGAAGGCTGATGATCCTTCTTGCACTTTTAATTTGATCATTTATCAAAAGTTCAGCATCGGTTGCCGATAAACTGTCAGGATTAACCTTCATCAATTTCGCCATTTTTCGAAAATCGATACCGGAAACTTCATTTTCATATTTCAAATATATTGGACGAAAATGATCAAAGGTGACATCATCCAGCTTGAATTTCAGCTGTATCTCATTCAGTTTTGCCCGCTCAATCCTTTCCTTGAGACGTGGGAAGCGATTGAGGTTCTGGGCCCTTCCATTTAGCCCAGAAAATAGTATGGAAACAAAAATCAGTGATGCAATTATTTTTTTCATATGGGATGTATTTCAGGATTATTGCAATGATTCATTGATAAATGCGTCTGTTTTATATCTAACTGATATTTGATCCAAATCGTCATCAGATAGATCAGATAAAATATCCCTTAAAACTTCGGTTTTCTCCTGTACGGTCAATTCTCTTTCGTTTGATTTTTCAGTTGTGACACTATTCAATTCGACGAGGGTTTTTGGATTTGAGTTTCCCCTGTTAAAATTAGTATCAGACTGATTGATTGGCTTAATTTGCTCCACAATCAGGTTCGGAACCTGAACAGTGGCAGAATCCTGTAAAAAATGAAATCCCAAAAAGAAGAAAAGCGCTACGGATGCAGCCACTGAAAAAATCAACCATCGCAGGTTGTTTCTTTTGTGGATATGTTCCCTGCTAATTGCTTCTTTAAGCGTTTTTTCCGCAATTGACTCAAAGAAACCCGATGGAACTTCAAAGGGCATTTCCTTTCCAATCTGCTGAAAGTCGTCGTAATCTTTCATTTCATTAAATTTTGATGTTGACCTATCAGGCATGATCAATTAAATATTTCTTTATTTTTTCTTTTGCTAAATGGTAATTTGTTTTCAAGGTATTAACTGGAGAATTTAAAATTCCGGCAATTTCCTCGTAACTTAGTTCATCATAATAGCGCAGATTAAAAACAATTTTTTGCTTCCTGGGAAGTTTTTGGATAGCCTGCTGAAATTTGAAAAGTATTGCCTGGCTGCTTTCCATGTCGTTCCCCGATTGTTCCCCTGATAATTCCCGATTTATAGAACTGCTTCTTTTTAAAATATTCTTGCTCTTTGTAAAATGCTTGGTGCATTCATTGGTCGAAATCCGGTACAACCAGGTAAAAACTTTACAGTCTCCCCGAAATGAATTCGCAAATCTGTAAACATTAATGAATGTTTCCTGCAGGATATCCTCCGCATCCTCATGAGTAACGACTAATCTTCGGATGTGCCAGTAAATTGGCTCTTTGTACTTGTTCATCAGCAGCACAAAACCCTTGTCCTTTTGCACCGGATCTTTAAGCATTTCCAATATTACCGCATCATCGGCTTCAACCATTAATCACCTTTTATTATTTGGATGCATTAAACTTCATAAAGTTAAATTCTTAAACTTTAAATGTTTAAACAATGCATGAATTTTTTATTTTTTATAAAACATGAATGCTTCACCTCAGCACAGTAACCAATTCACAAATACCACCAAAAGCAATTCGGCCGAACTAGAAAAAACATTTCCGGATCAATAGACCCGGATTTTTAGTTCTTTCAGATTCTTTAGGATTGTTTAACTCAAAAAAATTTGCAGGAAGTAAAACAAAGAGTAGGTTTGCAGTACATTTTTTTTCATAAGTTTAGGTTTAGTTAGTTTGGTTAGTTTTAGTAAAAGGATGGAGCCGCCCGGTTTCATCCTTTTCAATTTTACAAATAACCATATATCGGAATTGATCGGGCAATAATGCAAATCGAAGTTTTATCACCCTTCTCTTACATCGAATTAGATTACCTGAAAATTCGCTCGTTTAGGATTATTTAATTTTTTGATTTATTTTTTTGTAACCATTTGATTTCGCGATCGTTAAACTTAACTAAATAAATTGTTAGACAAAAATGTTGTATTAATCAATTTATAAACCTTAAAATCTACTGATTATGATTTATCCTTTTATCAATGTATGGGCAGTGCTGGCAGGCACACTTGCACTTTGGGTACTGGGCGCCCTGTGGTACAGTCCGGTATTATTTGGAAAGACGTGGCAAAAAGAAGTTGAATTCAAGGAAGAGGGACTCAGCAAAGGGAACGTGGCAATTGTTTTTGGACTGAGTTTTCTTTTGATGCTTTTCATGGTATGGGCTTTGAATTTCGTCATCAATTCTCACAAACCTGAAGATGTCAACATGTTGAGGGGATTGTATTATGGCATTTTTACCGGATTTTTCTTTTCCATGATGACCATGGGTGTCAATTACCTTTACCAGCGCCGTTCAGTAACCTTATGGCTTATTGATGGATTTTACATGGTAATCGGGTTAGGAATTGCCGGAATGATCCTGGGTGGATGGAGATAGACTGAAGAGTTTGAACCATATAACTTAAGTGCTGAGCATATTAAAGGTGCTCACAGCGTTCTTCTGCCACGAAGGGCTTAGTCCTACTATGGGCTTCTAAAAAATGTTAAATTTTTCCCTCATGACCCAAAAGCCTTTCTGTTTTGTCTGATCGCCATTGTTGGTCTTTCGGCTTGTCATACCAAGCCGGAACAAAAAAGTGAAGCCGGAAAATATCCTGTCACTTCGCCGTTGGCTATGGATACAAAATCAAAACTCATTTACTAAAAGTATCTGAATTTATTATCTTTGGATGAACTGCCAATGCGGTATCCTTTTGTTAAGAGAAAAACCTATGACCAACAGTGAACGGAACCAGATTACCGCGACCTATTCGAAACTTTTGGATCAGCAAAAGATTAATCCCAGAGAGCTGGATTATGCCGCTTTTGACAAGCACATTCCTTTTTTGAAGACCTTGGCAATCCATGGGAACAGTGGAGTGAGTGTCTTTGATCTCTGTAAGAAAAATCATCTATTTTATTCTCCAAATTTCGGAACACTTTTAGGATATGACCCTTCATTTATACAAGAAAAAGGACATGAGTTCTGGGATTCATTAATCCATCCAGACGATTTTTTAACCCTTATGGAAAATGGAGTTTCCATTCTCAAACTCTTCTTTCAATTCTCTCCAGATGAAAAAGTCAATTACAAACTCATCAACGAATACAGGATCTTAAATGCCCGGAATAATTACGTACGGATTATTGAGCAGCACCAGAACCTGGAATTGGACAAATATGGCAATATCTGGCTAACTCTGAGCACGATTGACCTCTCGCCGAACCAAAATGTTTCGGATGATTTCAAGAGTGTTTTGCTCAATTTCAGGACCGGCAACATCATTCCATTTCGTGATAAAAAAAATATTCCCGAGGTGATCGGCATAACCTTATCCAAAAGGGAAGTTCAAATTTTATGTTTGGTAAAGGAGGGCTTACTTAGTAAAGAAATCTCTACCAATTTGAATATCAGTCTCCATACAGTAAACACCCATCGGCAACGTGTGTTGGAAAAACTCGGTGTAAACAACTCCATGGAAGCAGTTTTGTATGCATCCAGACTTGGATTGGTCTGAGTAATAATTAATGATAAATCAGTATTGCCAGAAAATCAGGCAGGAAGGATATTTGTGCCAGTAAAACTTTCAATAAAAATGAAATGGCACGAATCATCGCAATCCTATCCATCTTGTCCTTGATATCAATTCAATCTTTTTCCCAGAAGCTTACGCAAACCATCCGGGGCCGGGTCACGGACCTTGCCACTAATGCAGCTTTACCTTATTGCAGCGTGGTACTTCTGAAAACGAACCTTGGCACTACCACCGACAGTCTGGGCTTTTTCGTTCTAAAGGATGTAAAAATAGGAAGGTACAGCATAAAAGTTTCCATGCTAAGTTATGAGCCCTTTTTAATGGAGGAGGTTCAGGTTTCGACAGCAAAAGAGCTCTTCCTCAATGTTTACCTGAAGGAGAGTGTCAATGCATTGTCGGAGGTGGAAGTGAAACCGAGGATCAACAAAGAGGCTCCGATCAATAATACTGCTACTTTGAGCGCCAAGATGTTGAGTGTGGAAGAGGCCAGACGATACGCCGGGGGATTCGACGACCCGGCCAGACTTGTTTCATCTTTTGCCGGAGTTTCCAGCAATGTCAGCAACAATGCCATTGTGATCAGGGGCAACAGTCCTCAGTCGTTGCAATGGAAAATGGAAGGTATTGAAATTCCAAATCCGAACCATTTTGCAGATATGAACAGCTTCGGCGGAGGTGGATTGACCGCATTGAGCAGTCAGCTGCTGGCTAATTCTGACTTTTTCTCAGGCGCTATGCCGGCTGAATATAACAATGCCCTCTCTGGAGTGTTCGATATTTTCATGCGTAACGGGAATAACCAAAAACCTGAACACACCTTTCAATTGGGTCTTCTTGGAATAGATGCCGCCTCCGAAGGACCCTTCAAAAAAGGTGGCAACTCCTCCTATCTGTTCAACTACCGATACTCCACACTGGCATTGCTTGAGCCAATCATGCCCGAAAATGCTGGTGGTACTACTTACCAGGATCTCTCTTTCAAATTGAACTTTCCCACGAAAAAATCGGGTACATTTTCTCTCTGGGGTATCGGACTGATTGATGGCTCCGGCTCTGATGCCAAAACCGACTCATCCCTTTGGACATACGCCAGTGACAAGGAAAAACAGGATGTTAAACAGTTCATGGGTGCAGCCGGATTAAGCCATACCCTGAACCTGAACAGTAAACAATTTCTAAAGTCAACCCTGGCAGCAACTATCAATGGGATAGATGCCTCGACAGACAAATTAGCTGCTTACGGACAGTTTCAGCCTCTCAACACAATTGCCAGCTATAATTACAGCTTTGTATTATCTTCCTTCCTCAATACAAAATTCAACGCAAGACACGTCAATAAAACAGGGTATACAGCGACAGGACTGATGTATGACATGCTTTTCACTCAAGCGGTAGTGCCAGGTTCTCTATTGCAAACCGTTGTATCTGAAAAGGGTTTTAGCACGCTGATGTCTGCCTACACCAATTCAACGCTGAACCTTCGCGACAAAACAATCCTCAATCTCGGAGTTAACGCTCAGTATTTCACCTTAACAGGAAAATACACCCTCGAACCACGTTTCGGAATTAAGGTTCAGTTAAACCAAAGTCAGTCTATAAGTTTTGCCTACGGATTGCATAGCAGGCTCGAAAGATTGAGCAATTATTTCATCAAAAACAGCAAATACGGGGAAGGCGCCCTCAACCAGCACCTTGACTTTTCGAAATCACACCATCTTGTACTGGGCTGGCAAACTACACTTTCTGAATTTCTGCATCTCAAGCTTGAAACCTACTACCAAAAGCTTTACAATGTTCCTGTCATCGCCGATAGTTCGTTCTCGATCATCAATTTACAAAACGACTGGTTCTTTCGCGAAAAGCTGGAAAACAGCGGCTTGGGAGAAAATTTCGGAATCGATCTAACCTTGGATAAATATCTCTCCGATGGATATTATTTCATGGTCACCTCTTCATTGTTCAGGTCACTATACAAAGGCGGTGACGGCATCTGGAGGGATACACGTTACAACCGAAACTACTCCTTCAACTTTCTGTTCGGCAAAGAATGGCAAATCGGGAAAGGTCAGAAAAATGTTCTTGGGATTAATGCCCGTTTCAGCTATCAGGGAGGCGACCATTATACCCCTTTGAACCTTCAGGCATCGGAAATTGCGAAAGAGCCACTTTTTTTAGAATCCAAGGCATTCTCAAGCCAATTTCCTCCAGCGTTTACCTGCCATTTCACGGCCAGTTATAAGATAAACAAGTCAAAATCAGTGCATGAAATTGCGATCAAGATCCTGAATGCTACTGGTTATGAAGAGTTCACCGGATTTCAGTACAACCTGCGAACGCATCATGTTGACGAAAGAAGAGAGGCACTTATGTTACCGAACCTAAGCTACAAAATTGAATTCTGAAAATATGAACCAGTGAGAATAAGATGCAGAAATTTCTTTTGAATACGTAGTATTTATGATACTCACATAGTCTATGGGTTGGGCTAGAAGTGAAAATAAAATTGAAGATACACATCATATTTTATGCTATTGGAAGGAAGCTAGGATTAATCAGTTATCTTTTTCTGTAGCTCATCCACCATATTAATATTCCGCTAATCAACACAATGAGTATTGAAAGTCCCATCAAAGGGACATAAAGAAGGTAAAATGGACCAATCAGATGTTCAAAAATCCTGCCGGTGTGTACCTCAAGTGCCGCATTCCAAAGGGAGATTGGTGTTTGTTTCAGAACGGTTTCCGGCATTTCCGGAAAAGAAGCCTCACCGTCTGTAGCGATGATCCCCTGGTTATAGTCAATCCAGTAATTTCGTCCGCTACAATTACTTAGATAACCCGCAACCATGTTCTGTCCAACAGGCCGCCCTATTCCATGAGTGGATTCTGCCTGCCGGCCCGTAAAATAATCCTTCACTACCCCTGAAGCCGGCTCCCAGACGAAAAGGCCACTGAAGGAACCAACAAGATAGCTTTCAGGATCAAGGAGTTCAAATGTATTACATCCCATGATACTGACCGGTGGCTGATTTGGTACAGGAATAAGAGTATCCTTAAGTTTCTGGTCTGCGTAGAAGAAACCATCCGAAGTGTATAAGAGATACCTTTTTATTCCCGGATTCCAGATAATCCGGCGTAGCTTGTCATGCCAGGGATTATCTGTATCCAGGTGCGTATAGGGAATTATCCCTACTTGGGAAGCGGCGATGGGTATCAGTAAAGGTGGCCGCAAAAACATTCCGGCAGTGGTATTAACAACGAGAAACAGACCAAAAATGTATCCTATCAGGTTGTGCCATTTCAGGTTCCATTTTTTTATTGTAACGGGTCGTGCCGTACTTCTCCCTTGCTTTTTTAATCTTTTAATCCATTTGGGAAATAGGAAATGGAGCAAACCGGTTAACGAGAGAAAAATTAAAGCAATTCCAAGTATGTCAACAAAAAGCATCCCTGCGAATCCAAAAAGTTCTCCGCTGTGCAACTCCCACAAAGTGATAAAAAGTCCGGCTTTATGATCATAACCTTCTGGTGCAGGTAGCTTAATTTGCCCAATATGAAGCAGATCCGTAGTGCCATATAGAAAGTCACGTGTCAAAATCAGCAGAGTATCCCCCTTCACCGCCAGATCGCTGATACGCTCTTCTCCGTCCGAAATAGGAACAGGTATCCATTTGTTGGGTTTCAAGGTATTGACAAAGAGACCAAAATGGGTACCGGCTACCAGCCGATTCCCATATTTTACTATCGAATAGATCTTTCGCTTGTCAATACCATCCGGGAATCCGTTGTTCCAATCAGAGAAGCTGGTTAATCCACTGGTAGTCTTCCAGACGCCAATATTACCATAAATCAAAAGAGAATCATCCCCAATTGTCAATGAAGAACGTACCCCAGAAAGATTCCAGTTTTTATACTGATAACCGGGGGGCATCCATTGCCGGGAAATATCAACATTGGAAATCAGGTTTCTGTGGTTCAGTAAAATCCCCGACAGTGCAAAAAGCAGTACAAAAAGAGCTACCAAAATACCCGGCCACTTATGGTACTTCTTTAATTTCCTGACCAATGCAGCTATAGCCATTATTTTCTCAGGGACCATCCTCCTTTGAGGCCAAAAATAAACCATGCCAGGGCGATAGTTCCCAATGCGAACATGCTGTCGCCTATCATCCTAAGCCATTTGAAGGTAACAATATAGGGTTGTTGCATAAATTCAGCAGAACGGGCATACCACAAACCATTCTTCACGCTGGTCAGGGTTTGCGCGAGCCCTACCGGGAGAACGCTAAGTAAGACCATGGCAACCAATCCGATGTTGATGCTCCAGAAGGCAAATTTCAACCACTTTTCATTCCATATGGCATCCTTGTCCATATCCCGGAGCACAAATAGCATCAGTCCAATTCCAAGCATTCCATAAACACCGAACAAGGCTGTATGACCGTGAACGGCTGTGGTATTGAGTCCCTGCATGTAGTAAAGTGCGATTGGCGGATTGATCAGAA
Organism: Prolixibacteraceae bacterium; assembly: GCA_037137375.1. GTDB lineage: Bacteria > Bacteroidota > Bacteroidia > Bacteroidales > Prolixibacteraceae > CAINVV01. The sequence goes on along the minus strand of JBAXKJ010000025.1, from coordinate 42,967 downwards.
ATCCAAAGATACCGGCTCCCACCAGGTTCCAGAATGCTACCGCGATGAAACTATTTATCGCCCAGCGATATTTTTTGATCCATTCATTGCTGCCGTTCAATTTGAGGTTATCGTACGCTTCAAATCCCATGAGTACAAGCGGTACAACTTCCAATGCGCTGAAAGTTGCCCCAAGCGCCATGATGGCTGTCGGGGTACCCGTAAAATATAGATGATGAAATGTACCCAGGATACCTCCGGACAAGAACACAACGGTCGAGAAAAGGACTGCGGTTGTCGCGGTAGCAGCTTTGATAATTTGCATCCTTACAAAAAGGAATGCGGTAACCACTGCGGCGAATACTTCAAAGAACCCTTCCACCCAGAGATGAACGACCCACCAGCGCCAGTATTCTGCGATGGCAAGATTCGTTTGACGCCCCCACATCAGTCCGGCACCATAAAACGCTGCAATGGCGATGGAGGAGATCAGGAACAGAATCAAAAGATTACGGCTTTCCGATTTTACTTTAAGGGCAGGCCATATGGCTCTTCCCATCAGGAACAGCCAGATAAACAGTCCAAGGAATAAAAATATCTGCCAAAAACGTCCAAGATCCACATATTCATACCCCTGGTGTCCGAACCAGAAATTCTGCAGGTAACCCAATTTCTGCATGATACCCATCCATTGTCCAATCAATGACCCGACAACGATCACCAATAGTGCAAGAAAAAGGAAGTTTACTCCCAGTTTCTGGTATTTTGGTTCAACACCCGAAATGGCAGGAGCATAATAAAGACCGGTTGCCAACCACGAAGTAGCAATCCAGAATATGGCAATTTGTATGTGCCAGGTACGTGAAATCGAATACGGAAGCCATTGTGAAAGCGGAATTCCGAAGAATGCCTGACCTTCCACCGTATAATGGGCAGTAATGATACCCGCGACAACTTGTACAAGGAATAACGCTGATACAACCCAGAAATATTTGACGGTAGCTTTCTGTGACGGAGTTTGAACATAATCGGCTAATGGGAATTTAGATGGTATTTCATCTTCACTTTCCTCTCTTTTACGGGCGTAGTAAAATCCCATCATTCCTATACCGGCCAACAGCATGATGACGCTGAAACCGGTCCAAAGCAATAGCGCTCCGGTTGGATGATTACCCACCAACTCTTCAGATGGCCAGTTATTGGTGTAAGTGATATCCTGTCCAACACGCTCAGTTACACAGGCCCAGGAAATCCAAAAGAAAAATGCATTCAGCACTCTCACCCTTTCAGGCGATTTCAGGGCATTTTCAGGAATACTGTATGCCTCTCTAAGTTTCAACAATGCCGGATCGTTGGTGAATAATCCTCCGTAAAATTTTCCATTATCAGCGATGGCTTCCGCCCTGTCTGAAGAGATCGTGATGGTTTTGGCTTGCGGATCATAGCTGTTTTTCCTGAGTTCCCGCTGAAGCGTGACTTTCAGTGCGGCTTTGTTCTCATCGGTTTGTTCCTTGTACATTTTACCCGTAGTTCTGAGGGCCAGTTTGTTAAGGATAAACAATGCCTCCTTGTGCAGCCAGTCAGCGCTCCAGTCGGGTGCCTGGTACGCACCATGCCCCCAGACAGTGCCCATTTCCTGCCCTCCCATGGATTGCCATACATTCTGACCATCCTTAATATCTTGTCCTGTAAAAAGTAAAGTCCCTTCTACTGTAATTACTTTATCAGGAATCGGTGGTGCTTCACGGTATATTTCGATACCATAATAGATTAGAACAGCGAAAGAGATGGTCATAACGGCGATAAAGCCCAGCCAGAGTTTCTTTGGTGTCATAGTGGTGAATTTAGATTAATTGAATATTTAATTGAAGGTTAATTTGATTTAAGATATTGATTTGCAAGAATTTCAATTCGTTGCACATATTCATTGCCTGAAGGCCCTGTTCCGGAACCAGCATCAATTAGAGAAAATTGCTCCATTAATGAGTGTTGGTCTTCAGTTGTGAAAGCATTATCGGCCATCCTGAAAAGGATATTATTTTCTTTGGCAATATGGTTGCTCAATAATTCCGAGTATCCGTTCATGTTGGTATAAACAAGATTCAGCGCGCTTAACTGCCCGGTCTTGTAGAGTCGTATATTCTCAGCCATACCTCTGACATATGCCCGTCCTTGTTCGTGATCCATCAGCATCACAGCAACGGGTCCCTGTTGCATCGAAAATCCCTTTTCAGCCATGAGTGGGAAAAGCAGGGTTTCTTCTTTAGCATGATGAAGTCCGTCAGCAAATTTTTTGATCAATTCAACAACTTCTTCTAAATGTAAGATATTCGCATCCGGCAGTATAACCATCCTATTCATCACATCAATCAATTTCAATATACTGACATGATCGTTTTCTAAATTTTGAGTAGCTGTTTCCATCTTTGTATTTTTTAATAAGTGCTTCATGGTAGATTTCTACCGGACAAATATATTAATTTTCTATTAAAAGACAAAAAGGTCTTTTAATATTTATATTTAAACTGATTTTTTTTACTTTTGTTGGAGTTTAACAACGAAAGCCGCTGATTGTGTTTAAAAAAGAGACAGAATACGCTTTAAGGGGAATGGTGTACATTCAGATTCAGAACCTGAAAGGCAAAAGACCGGGAGTAGCTGAGATTGCACATGAAATTGAAGCTCCTTTCTATTATACGGCTAAAATTTTCCAGCGCCTTGTCAAACAGGGTTTTGTACGATCGTTGAAAGGAAAAGGAGGTGGATTCTTTCTGGATCCGGAGAAGAAAGATTTGCCTCTAAAGGAAATTATCATCGCCATCGAAGGAGATGAACTTTTTATTGGGTGTGGTTTTGGGTTGAAGAATTGCGATGAGAATAATCCATGTCCCCTTCACCACCAATACGGCCTTATCCGGAATGATATTAATCAACTGGTAACAAGTGAGACCATTCAATCTCTGGCATTGTCGTCCCTGACAAATTATGTTTCTCTGGGTTTCTCGCGTGAAAAAACCGAAAGGAAGAGCTAAATGTTTGCAACCGGATTAAAAACCTTTAGAAATTACTTTTAATTTTTCTTTGAGTGTTTTAAAGTCAACAGGTTTTGTCAGGAAATCATCCGCCCCGAGTCGCATCGCAGCATCGTAATTTTCCTGGTCACCATAGGCGGTAATCATGATCACAACCGGAGGAGGTTTTTCATATTTTTCCTTGATATGTTTCAAAAGGGTGAGTCCACTCATCCCGGGCATATTGATATCCGACAGGATTAAAACCGCCTGTTGTTCATGCATATTCATATAGGTCAATGCCTCTTCGCCGGAAAATGCAAAAACAAAATCCAACTCTCCACTTCTTATCTCTCTTCTGAAATGCTGTTCAAACAGCATCTGGATATCTGTCTCGTCGTCAACAACCAATACTTTTGACATAACTAATAACTTTTAATAGGTAAATGTACAGTAAAAACTGAGCTCAATAAAAGCTGTCCATCAAATTATCATGGGACTAGTCAAAATTTTCATTGGATGATAATAATGAAATGATCATTCCGCTCAGAAAAGGAGAACTTTTATTTTTTAAAAGAGGGCATACATGAAAAAAACGTGAGCTTCCAGTTATTGGAATATCCCAATTTGTGATTTTTGTGTTCTTCGAGAGGTTAAAAATATAGCCCCAATAGGCTATTTTACAGATCCATAGATTTACATAATTTTAGAATGCAGTTTTCTATCGACTGAAACCATCAGTTCGGAATTTTACAAGAAATTAGCTTCTGATGTGGACCGGTACCAATCCCTAAAATGGGCTGCAGAACAAAAAGGATTATGGGGTAAGGACAAGGAAAATTATATTAAAACGGGTTGGTATCTAACTATTCCAAAGAAGTAATGTACAAACACTTTAAATTTTTATTGCTACTGACAATCATCTGCTTTTATATAAGTGGCTTTTCTCAGGTTATCAGGGGTACCGTAATTGATAAGAGTTCAGCGGAAGCTATCCCGTTTGCATCCATTTATTTCAGTGGAACAACTTTGGGAACAACGTCAAATGACAAGGGAGATTTCGAATTGAGCTTACCTAAAGATTTATCCAATCCACTAACAGTAAGTGCTATTGGATTCAACTCCTTCAACCTGACAAACTACAAAAACCTGGATAGGCTTACAGTTAGCCTGGAGCCTAAAAAATATGAGTTGCCGGCTATTGAAATATCAGGGGATGAAAATAAAAATATCAGGAAAAGATTTCTCCCAATATTCCGCAAGGCATTTCTTGGTATGAAGGTAAACGCCAAACAATGCAGAATTTTAAATGAAGGCGATATCATGTTACAATATGATAAAATTGAAAAAACATTAAAGGCTTTTGCCAGGCATCCGATTTTAATTCAGAACGATCAATTGGGATACAATATAAGCTACTTTCTCGATTTTTTTGAAGTTAGGACAACAAAGCAATCTGCATTAATCTCCAAACATTCTTTATTTTATGCAGGGCATGCCCTTTTCATTCCTATTAAAGCCAAGGACATCAAACAAAAGGAAGAATTTGAAAAGGAAAGAGATCAGGCCTACTTCGGATCCAAAGTGCACTTTTTCAAATCACTATGGGATAATAATGCTAATGAGTCCGGATTTAAGATCCTTGATTCAAACAAGAAAATCCTAACGATTGATAAACTTGTACATGAACTGCAACCACCTGAAGGTAGAACTCCACAAAAATTTCTGGTTAAGCAAGATCCGTTAGTGGTATATTTTGATGGTTTTAGAAGAAAAAGCATGATTTATATACAGAAAGATTTTGTCTTCTTTAATAGCAATGGTAATTTCGATACCTTCAGCTTGGTATTTGGCGGTTATTGGGGAAAAGAAGGTATAGCGGATTTATTGCCATTTGATTATGTTCCTGATTGAACATGCCGGATTGCAAAATCATACTTTCCCAAGGATTAGGATCCTTCGGTGCCGGATATACACATGCAAAATTCAATAATTTAGGGTTGATTATTTCCGGCATTGACGAATTAGACATATTCCAGACCCCATTTATACAATTCTGCGAGAATCGGTTCCAAATTTCTCCCTTTCTCCGTTAAAGAATATTCGACTGTTGGAGGAACTGTGGCGAATGCTTCCCTGGTAACAATTTTATTTTCTTCCATCGACTTCAATTCTTTGACCAACATTCTTGTATTAATACCTTCAATAGACCGTTCCAATTCTTTAAAGCGTTTCTTACCATCCAAAAGGGAATAAACTATTGAAAAAGCCCATTTCCCACCCAAAATATCCAAAACATCTCGCACCGGACAATTTTTTTCGTTTATTTTAAAAATACCATTCTGCTTAACTGCCTGATTATCCATATTGCTTTATAATGTGTTACTACTATACATTAATGTAACTACTTTCAAAAGTAAAGTATTGTCTTTACATTTGCAACTTAATTTATAAAAATTAGACATGAAACTTTTAGAACCAGTCAAAATAGGTAATCAAAACCTTAAAAACAGCATGGCGATGGCACCCATGACCCGTAGCCGTGCCTCAATGGAAGGGATCGTTGGCGATTCAACCGTTTTATATTATACCCAAAGAGCCAGTGCCGGTCTTATCATCAGCGAAGCGATAAACATTAGTAAGCAAGCCATTGGCAGTCCGTTAACTCCTGGAATCTACAGCCAGGAACAAATAAGTGCCTGGGAAAAAGTTACTCAGGCCGTGCATGAAAAAGGTGGCATTATTTACGCACAACTTTGGCACACAGGGCGCGTTGGCCATAGTTTGGTTAAAAATGGCGAATTACCGGTAGCTCCATCTGCAATTGCCATCCAGGGACAACAGCACTTTACCATGGAAGGGATGAAAGATTATGAAACGCCAAGGGAATTAAGTACAGAAGAAGTAGAAGATATCATTCAGCATTATAAGCAAGCGGCTATAAATGCAATGGAAGCGGGCTTCGATGGAGTTGAATTACATGCTGCATTTGGCTATTTGCCCAATCAGTTTTTAGCCGAAAGTGCCAATCAAAGGACGGATAAATACGGTGGAAGCGATGAGAACCGAAATCGTTTTGTATTAGAGATCATGCAAGAAATCGTAAAGGCCATTGGAGCCGATAAAGCAGCTATCCGATTATCACCAACGAGCATTTACAATGGCATCATGCATCAAAATCCGGTAGAACAATTTACATTGCTTATCAGCGAACTCAACAAACTGCGATTGGCATATGTACATATCATGAATGTTCCTTTTCCTGCCGACAAATTTCCGCTATATCCTGCAAATCCAGTTGAAACCTTTGGAAAACAATTGCTTCATCCTGTAATTGCCAACTGTGGATATAATCGTGAAACCGGTGAAGCTGAATTAGAAAAAGGCATAGCCAAGCTGATCTCTTATGGGGCTTTGTTTTTAGCAAATCCTGATCTTCCAAAACGGTTTGAGTTGAATGCAGAATTGAACCAGCCCGATAGAGCAACTATGTATGGAGGACAAGACCATGGCTACATCGATTATCCATTTTTAAATCAATAAACTTAAAGGCTAATTTTTGAGCTTCGTATACCTCCAAAATAATTCATAAATATTAATTTAGCCTCCCTCCTTCTGGGTTCAAGGATGGAGGCTATAATATTTCATGTAATAAATTATTTTGGTTCAGAATGAAAGCCATAAAATATGTCATAGGATTCGCCTCCCTGATCCTTTTGTGCAGTTGGGGAGAGAAGGGTCATCAAAAAATAAATGGATCGGCCTCTCAGTTCTTCCAATGGAGGCTCAATCGATACAAGGGATGGTCAGCAGTACTCACCGAGCATGGTTCAGATCCCGACAATCGCAGAAGAACTGATCCCACGGAAGGAATCAAGCATTTCATCGATATGGATGCCTACGATGATTTTGTTCAAACCCACAAGATCGTTGAAGGAAAAGAGGAGGCCTTCAAAAAATATGGCAAAGATTTCGTCATGAAAAACGGAACTCTTCCCTGGGTTACCGACTCTACCTACCACGTATTGGTGAAGCAATTCAAAGCCAAAGATTGGAAAAAGGTTGTGTTGACAGCAGCAGACCTGGGGCATTATGTCGGGGACGGGCACATGCCGTTGCATCTTACCACAAATTATGATGGCCAACTTACCGGACAAAAAAACATTCACAGCCGGTATGAATCGAAAATGATCAATTTGTATTTTGACTCAATATCGGTCAAGCGGTCTCACTTACACAGAGTAAAGAATGTAAACCGATACGTCTTCGACTACATGTACTTTAATTACCAGTACATGGATTCACTTTTAAATGCCGACAAACTTGCCTTTGCAAAGGCTAGGAATGGATATTCCTTCGATTACTATCCTACCCTTTGGGCTCAAACAAAGGGATTTACCATAATGATGATCGAGAATTCCTCAAAATCGATGGCCGAATTGATCAGGTCGGCGTGGATTGAAGCAGGAAGGCCCCGCATGCCCAGAAAGATTGATTTATAATCAAACTAAAAGGCTAAAAAAGAATTACTGCTATCGTTTGCTCACGGTAAATGTGACCTCAGCATAGCTAAATCCTGTAAAGATACCCAGACCATTTATGATGTTAGTAATTGGCTCACTCAGATTCCGTGAATCTTGCTGCCTGTTGTTATATAAATCGGCATATTCCTGATTTACCTTATAAATCTTAGCCTTATGTTTTCCATATTTCGCCATGCTTCTCGATGAAACAGTGTAGGTACCTCCCCGAAACGGTTGCGACCTGAACCTGAATATTCTTCCTGGCCCGGCGAATCCGCCGATAGGGAAATTACCATTTCCTATTGTTATATCAGCTGCATTGGGATCCATACTTTCTAATACAATGTAGTAATAGCTGTTATCTGAATTATTCCAGCTTATTTCAATACTATTTCCTATACCCGGATTACCTAAGCCGGGAATACCTGAGCCCTGATTACCTCCAAATTGATTAAAGGAAAAAGCCGTATCGACGTAAAGCACATTGTCAGAAAGATTAATGCCGGTAGGTATTGAAGGAATTACAGTACTGGAGGTTGCCGTAGTTCCTTTATAATTTACGGCAATAGCATAGGTGTCGCCCACTTTTATTTTCAGGTTGTTATCATTGCAATTATAATAACCCTTGCCTATGCTCTGTAGTGTAAAAGGCTTGTTGTTCCAGGTAATAACGACCTGGGCATCTGAAACAGGAGGATAAACAGTATCACTACTCTCAAAAGATACGGTCTTGGTAATATGAACTGAGTCAACGACTTCACCCTGGAAAAGGTATCCCTCCAAGACTATTTTACTGTTGTCTGCGTTACCGAGGTTCTTATTACAACCATAGAAATTTAGCAGAAAAATTCCGGCCGCAATGAATAACAGACTTTCTTTTAGTCTCCTGTTTCCTTTTAATTTAAATGAATAAAATCGTTTCATGGCCTACTTGAATTTAATCGTAAGACTCACATTGGGTGTGAAACCCAGATATTTCACATCTGTGACAGTAATGTCGGTGTCTGAAATCTGGTATTTCTTGTACCATATATTTTCATGGTTATAAACATTAAAAACAGACAGCGTAAAAGTCTTATCTGCAACAATCCCGGCTAAATTGTAAGATATTGCCAGATCTAATTTATGATAATCGGGTAATCGTACCGAGTTTTTATCACTGACATGCCAGTAAGTATAGGTCGACCCATCTAATAAAGTAACCTGATAACGATTTTCCGGGGCGGTGTATGGTTTACCGGTAGCATAAACGAAAGTCGATGAAAAATCCCAGTTCTTAACTTTCCGGCAATATACGGCCTTGAATTCATGAGTCTGGTCCTGGTTGGCATAATACGATTTCCCATAATTCAGGTCGGGAAATGTGTTTTTTACTTCTCCCAATGTATACGCGATCCAGCCTGTATTAAGTCCATATTTCTTTTGCAGCATAAATTCTAATCCTTTTGCATAACCGGTTCCTTTGAAAAAGTAAGCCGGAGTCGTCTGATTTGGCCCTCTTCTGAAAGTATTAGTCGTGCGGAAAGTATATTCGGTGAGCCCACTCAACTCTTTATAATAACCTTCTATACTAAAAAGGAAATCGCCGGTTTCGTAAGAGGAGCCTGCAATATAATGAATCGCCGAACTTACCGGAATGGTTGTGCCATCCGATAATAGCCAAAAGTCCTTGCTTCCCTGTAGAACATCTTCTCTGATAATTCGTGTACAAAATTGATAGTATTTTCCCCAGGCAGTCTTCAATTTCAAACCTTTAATCCACTCATACGACAAGGATAGTCGCGGCTCAAAATAAAATTTTTTGGTCAGGTTCTGATAAGTGCCACGCACCCCTGCATTCAATTGAATTTTTTTATTATTCAATAATATTTGATCCTGCAAATAACCTGCTGAAAGATAACCCTTGTTCTTGGTGTTCACGATAGTTGAAGTATCATTATAAGCCAGTGAATAGGTAATGTCATTCAGCGTGTGCTCCCATCCAAATTCCATGATGTTATTTTGATTAATGTTCCATTGGTTTCTGAGCCTGATGCTATAATCTTTCACGTTATTGTTTTCAAGCGTGCTTTGGGTACTTGAAAAATTATTGGTATTTGAATTTGAATTTGGGTTGGATTGGCTGTTTTTTTGGTCGCGGTTGCTAAAATAATCTGAGTAAGAAAGTTGCAGGGAGGTATTGAAACTTGAATTCCAGTCAGCATTCCAACGTGTGCTTAAACCTGTATTCCCCCAGCTTGCAATATCTTTACTGCTCATGGTATTCGAAGTTGTACTTGTACTGGCATTTATCGAACCTGGTCCCCTGAAACCAGGCAAAGAGGTAGAACTTGAATTGTCAAGGTTATCTTTGCCATTGTATAGGCTGAATGAAAAAGAATGTTGGTTATTAAGTTTATAAGTTAGTTTCGAATTAAGATCGTAAAAATAAAAACTGGGGACAGTGCTTATTTGGTTAAAATTTCCCATTCCACCACGAAATGTTTGTCGTGGAGTATTGTTGTTGTTTGAATTGTTATAAAGATCAAATATTTTATTGTAAAGACCTGTCCTGATAATGTCGGTATACGAACGCCTGACGGCAAATAGGAACGATAGTTTATCTTTAATTACTGGAACTTCAATGGCCCCATTGGCGCTCAAAAGGCTAAGGTTAGCAGTGCCTTTCATCTTTTCCATATCAGCGGAGTTACCTTTAATTTCCATGATGCTTGAAATTCTCCCGCCGTATTTTGCCGGAAATCCACCTTTCATGAGTTCAATATCGTCAATGGTACTAGCATTAAAAGCGCTGAAAAATCCATAAAAGTGGTCTACGTAATAGATATTCATGCCGTCAAAGAGAATGAGATTTTGGTCTGGAGTGCCTCCTCTCACATACAGGCCGGCTGAGGTTTCGTTGGTCGCGCTGATTCCGGGCAATAACTGAAATGAACGAATCACATCCACCTCACCCATGTTGGGTAATTTTGCCACTAGTTTTGGTGACATTTTTACCGTGCTGATTTTATCTGTAGAAATCCTGGCGATTCTTTCTTTTTCACTGACAACTGTGACCACATCGAGCTCATGTATATCTTCTTCTAGCTTAATGGTAAAAGAACTAAGATTATTGGATTTTAATTTTTCAGTCAAGGTCTTATAACCAATACTTGAAATAACTAAAGTAGACGTATCTGAAGGGATATTAAGATTGAAAAATCCATTTTCGTTGGAATAGGTTCCTAAGTGATTTGAAACCACTGCAATAGTCGCTCCAATGATGGGTTGATTGCTTTTTGCATCGACAATCTTACCTTTTAGCTTTATTGCTGTAGCTTTTTGAGCATTAACCAGAATTGGCAATAAAGAAAAAAAGATCATCAAAACTTTCAAAAAAATAGGTGATGGAAAATAGTTTTCCTTCTTTTCGTAAGAAATTTTAATGATGTTCATTTTGACTTTCACTCATTTGATTTTTGACACGCTCGTTTATTTGGCCATATACAGAGTTTTCAAATTTGAAGCTATTTGAATTTTTCCTCTGAAGAAAATGGATTCAACCAAATGGCCAAAATCATCAGTCAAAATCCTTACTTAGGAAGTTAACGATGAAATGACGATGTCACCCTTTGGCGAAACATCACAGCAACTAATCCTCAATCATTAAGGGTCACTTTGCCTACCTTGAAATAGGTTTTCAACAGGAAATCGACATCCCTAAATGTCCAAACATTATTGATTAATAGTGCCTGTGAGCCATTGGATTACAGACAATTACCTCCTCTCAACTCTTTCCGGGTCTCAAAGATGACTTCATTGACTGGATAAGTTGTACTCAGCGCGTTTTATCAAACAATAAATTCATCAATAATCTTTAAAAATTCAATGATATCAAGCGGCTTCGTCAGGTAGTTTTCTGCTCCTTCCCTCATAAATTTATCAATCTGCTTTGGCATAGCATTGGCGCTGACGATAATAACCGGTATTTCCTTAGTTTTTGGGTGTGCCTTAAGTTGTTTTAATACTTCGCTTCCATGTATATCTGGCAAATCAAGATCGAGTAATATTAAATTGGGCATATACTCAATAGCTGTACCAATGGCCTGTTTCCCATATATTCTGGTAATCAGGCGGATACCGGTTCGTTGACTAGAGAGGATTTGTTCGACCAGTTCAGTGTTGGATACATTATCTTCGATATATAAAATGGTGCCCGTTTTATTAGCGGGATTTGATTCCAGAACTGGAAGTCCACCTGATTTTCGTAAACTTCCCAGTTGGCTCTCGATTAAAGGGAGTTCGAACCAGAAACAGCTTCCTTCCCCAAAGACACTCTCTACATTTATAATACCGCCCATTGCATCTATGATTCTCTTCACCACCGTAAGTCCCAATCCAGTACCTTCAGTCAACGATTTTTCAGCTCCAATCCGTTCAAATGGAATGAAAAGTTTCGTCAGATCATCAGACGAAATCCCCCAACCGGTATCAGTAATAGATATTTTAATCATTACGATGCCAGCGCCGTTGGCTGGTTGTACTTCTGCTTTAATTCGAACAGAACCACTCTCGCGGTTATATTTAATTGCATTATTTAGCAAATTCAGCAAGACCTGCTTTAGTCGTTGCCTGTCTGATTTGACAAACAATTGGTTGGCAGATGAACTGACCAATTCAATTTTAATTTGTCGTTCATTGGCCTGCAATTTTACAATATCAATCATTTCATGAATGACTGCACTTATCTGAACTGGTTCAAGAGAAAGTGATATCTTACCAGCTTCAATGCGCGAAATATCCAGAACTTCGTTGATCAGATTCAACAAATGTTTACCACTTTTCAAGATATGGGTCACACCCTTTTTCTGACTGGTGGTGAGTTCTCCCATTTCGAGTAACTGACCAAAGCCCAGTATTGAATTCATAGGCGTACGTAACTCATGGCTCATTCTTGACAAAAATTCGCTCTTGGCCAGGTTGGCCTGTTCTGCTTCCATCCGGGCTTTCCTGAGATCGTCTTCCATTTTTTTTCGTTCGCTGATATTCACGGCGACTGACAGAATGCAACGTTCCGATCCAATATAAATATCTTCAACCGACAATAAGAATATCAACTGTTCGTTGTATTTTGAAAACACAATCACTTCCATTTCCTTCAACGGAAAACCATTACTAATTAACTCTTGCATAGTGCCCTCATCTGGAATATCCCTGATTATTCCGAGAGTTATAAGAGTTTGGCCCACGATCTCTTCCCGTGAATATCCAAGAGTATTTACAAAAGCATTGTTTACCTCCACAAATTGATTGTTATCAAATCTGGTAATGGTCATTATAGAAGAACTTGAATGGAAGGCAGTCGAGAATTTCTGCTCGGAAAGTTGAATTTGTGAGATGTCCTTACTTACCCCAAATATAACCGGTACTCCATTCCAGAAACCAGCTTTCACCCTTGTTTCGACCGGAATCTGCTTGCCCGATTTGCGGACAATCGGTACCGGACAGAATTCACTTGTTCCGGCCAGCATCTGCCCAACAATCCGGCCAGCTTCCTCCCGACGTTCTGCCGGATGTACCATTAATACAGATTGGTTCAACAGCTCTTCCGTGGTATATTCCAATCGCTTTATCACGGTATTGTTAGTATGAATAATATTCCCCTGTTCGTCGAGTACCCAGAGAAAATCGTCGATGGTATTGAAGAATGTTTCGTAATTCTGCCGGGTTTGTTCTAATAAGGATTCAGTTCGTTTATTTTGGATCAGGCTTGCCAGCATGCTGCTCCATACTTTCAGCATGTTTATTTCGGTTGAATTGTAATCCCGTTTTGTTTTAACTGAATCCAAGCCAACAAATCCAATAAGAATTTTGTCGACAATTAAAGGAATAACCAACAGGGATTGAATACCTTGTGGCTCGAGTATGTCGCGTTCACCCTGCCAGTTTTCCGGTAAGTCCTGAACTGATGGAATTACAATATTATTATGAGTTCGTAATATTTCTATCCAATTGGGCAACATATCGCATGGTATGTCCTGAAGGTTTTCGATTTCCGGATGAATCCCTTCGTTACACCATTCATAAGTATTATTCATAAATCCGACCGAATCATTAATCTCAAAAATATAGGCCCGGTCGGCATTCAGGAATTGACCAATCCGCAACAATGCTAGATTTAGGGCCGAATCAATTTCTGCAATGGTTACTCCGGTCAATTTGGTCGACAACTGAAGCATCTCATTTTCAAAGTTGGCTGCCTGCTTTTGAAGGGTAATATCCCAGTTGGTGCCGATCATTCGGAGCGCCCGACCATCATGATCGCGTTCGACAGCAGCGAGGGCTCTTACAAAATGTATAGAGCCATCAGGCCATACGACCCGAAACTCGGTGTTAAATTCTTTTTCGCCTTTTAAGGCCAGTTGGATATCCTCGTTCCCCTGAATTCTGTCGTCAGGGTGCAGACCTTTCTGCCAAGCCTCATAAGCGCCACTGAAATCTTCCTCCCGGATGCCATAAATGGCAAACATCTGGTTGTCCCACAAAAGAATATTATTAACAACATCGTAGTCCCAAACCCCAAATCTTCCGGCACGTAATGCCAGGGTTAAGCGGGCCGATAGTTGTTGTGATGAATCTTCTGCCAGTTTACGCTCGGTAATATCCATGAGCGTTCCGAAGGTTCCGGTAATTTCATTGTTATCGTTTAATCCCAGGCGGGCAAATACTTCTACCCAACGGAAGCCACCATCTTTAGTCAGATACCTGATTTCGTGCCTGCAATAATCTTTCTTCCGATTGATCAAAGGCTCGAATAATTCCCAATTTCGTGCCCGGTCGTCCGGATGAACGTAATCGACGAAGAGCTTTCCAAGTGATTCTTCAACCGTGAACCCAGTCACTTTTTCCCACGACCGGTTCAGGAAAATCCACAATCCTTCAGGATCGGTTTGAAAAATAACTTCATTTACATTTTCAACTACCGAACGATATTTTTCTTCGCTGGTTGTCAGCGCTTTTTCGGCTAATTTTCGTACCTCAATCTCAGATAACAGGCTGATGTTGGCCTTGGCCAAATCTTTAGTCCGCTCTTGAACCTTCACTTCAAGGTTAGTATTCAATTCCCGAATCTCATTCTCCGACAACTTCCGTTGAGTAATATCTTGTTTTATGGCCAGGTAATTCGTGACTTTTCCACTTTCATTACGAATTGGCGTTATTGAAACATATTCCCAATATAATTCTCCATTTTTCTTTTTATCCTGCCATTCACCATACCAGTTGTCACCTGCTTTAATAGTGGCCCACAAATCCCTATAAACCGATTGGCTTGTTTCTCCTGACTTAAGAATTCGTGGATTCTGCCCCAAAACCTCTTCCGGCTGGTACCCGGTAATGGTATAAAAAGCAGGATTAACATATTCGATATTCCCTTTCAAGTCGGTAATTACAATAATGTCAGGACTCTGTTCCACAGCCTGTGAGAGCTTCTTTATTTCATTGTTCATTAGCTTCTCCTGAGTGAAGTCCCTGACAAATCTTAAAACTTTGTCATCCCCCAGCGGAGCTAGCCGGGCTTCAAAATATCGGTCAGCGCCATTCTTTGCTGAGGAGTATTCAAAAGTCACCAAATTATTCTGCTCTAAACATTCGTTAATCTTACGAATATGAAGATTGGCTGTTTCCTCCTCAAATACATCACGAACAGTTGATCCAATAAGTTGATCAGTTGAGTATAGCAGATCGTGGGAACTGGCATTAAAATATTCAAGATAGGTACCTTCCCGGTCCGAAATGAAAATTAAGTCAGGTACGGCATTAATGATCGCACTTAAACGTTCATTTTGCTTCCGAATATTTTCCTCTGCCAGCTTCTTTTCAGTTACATCAATATTTACTCCCTTAAATCGAATTAATTTTCCATCTTTAAATTCAGGAACGATATTGTTTTGTATCCATCGGTATTCTTTATTAGGCATCCAGAGTCGAATGTCGTAAGTCACCGCCTTTTTGGATAATTTCATTTCTTCCAGTTTTTCATCTACCAAATGAATATCTTCGCGATGAACCCGTTCAAGGAAGAATTGAGTGTTCATTTCAGAGCCAGTCGGAATTCCCATTAACTGGTAATAATTTTTCGACCAGGTAAGCTTGTCCGTGAGCAGGTCTAATTCCCAACTACACATCTTGGAAATCTCCTGTGCCTGGTTAAGTGCCGCTTCATTAATTTTCAACGCTTCTTCGGCAAGTGTTCTTTCAGTTATATCGTTGTCAGCCCCCCAGTAACCAATCAGGTTGTTGTGATGATCCAATACAGGAATTCCATTGGTTGATACCCAGATAGTCCGATTGTCTTTGGTAATGATCTGATTCTGTAAATCAGAGAAATGTTCTTTGCGGTGGATTGACTCCAGTACTGCTTTCTTAAACTCTTCACGGCCTGCAGCCGGATGAAGGTCAAAGAAATATTTTTTACCCGTAATTTCATCGATTGGATAACCCCAAATTATTTCAGCAAGCGGGCTTACGTAGGTATATAGCCCCATTGGGTCTACTTCCCAAATTACTGTTTTACTTTGGTCGGCAATTTGGCTGAACCGCTCTTCACTTTTAACCAGTTCTTCCTGAATTTTTTTCCGCTCCGTGATGTCTTCTTTTATGGCCAGGTAGCTTTTTATATTTCCATTTTCATCTGTAATTGGAGTGATTTGTGAGGATTCCCAGTATAATTCACCATTCTTACGTTTGTTATGGAAGGTGCCTCTCCAGGCATTCCCATGAGAAATTGATTCCCATAAATACTGGTATTCATCTTTTGATGTTTCACCTGACTTTAGGACACGAGGATTATTCCCTTTGAGTTCTTCAATTGTGTAACCAGTAGTTTCACAGGCTTTGGGGTTAGCATACTCAATGTTACCATCCAAATCGGTTATCACTATGCTTATCGGACTTTGTTCCACTGCCTGTGATAATTTTCTAAGCTTGTCTTCTTTTTGTTTGTAGTCAGTTATGTCAGTTAAAGTACCTCTGCCACCTGTTAACAAGCCATTCTCAAATATTGGAGATGTTGATGTCCGAACCCAGCATATATGTCCTGATTTGGTTAAATATCGATATTCCAAATGTGGAATATTGATGTGATCCAATTGTGATAAGGCTTTCATTACAATCGGAACATCATCGGGATGCATGAAACTGAAAGTACTTTTGCCAATCAGTTCTTCAGGTGCGTATCCTATGATTTTTTCAATAACCGGACTTACAAATTGGACGATTCCTTCCTGATTTATTTCATAGATTGCATCGTTAAGCGAAGTAACTAAATTCCGATACTGCTCTTCATTTTTCCGTAGTTTTTCTTCGGCAACCCTGCGTTCTGTAACATCCGTCAAAGTTCCCGTCGCACCACTCATTTCACCATCTTTTATTTGTGGCGTAGTAGATGAACGTACCCAACGAACAGAACCATCTTTTCGTACATACCGGTACTCCATGAAACTGTAGTCTCTGGCGGATAGGTTCTTGAATGCGTTTACTAGCATTGGAAGATCTTCCGGATAAAGGAAAGAAAAGATATTCCGACCGATGGCCTCTTCCACCGTATACCCAAGTACATGGAGTACCGATGGACTGACAAACCTAATAATCCCGGAAGCATCTATTTCAAAAATGACGTCGTTGACGGATTCGACCAGTTCACGATATTGCTCTTCACTCTTGCGAAGTTTTTCTTCTGTCAACTTTCGCTCGGTAATGTCATGTAAAATGCCGGTCCTTCCAACCAGGCGATCTTCTTCATAGACATTTCGCGCCGAAGCCTGAACCCAAACTGTTTCACCGGTTTCAGTGAGGCAGCGATATTCTATTTCCTTAAAATCACTGAATCGATTATTCCTGAAAATATCAAGCAAAAAAGGCTGATCTTCAGGATGCACAAATCTGAAGAAATTTTGTCCAATAAGACTTTCAGCTTTAATATTGAATATTCGTTCGCTTGCAGGACTTACATATTTGATGGTGCCATCAATGGTAATATCGTACAAGACATCATTAATGGATTCGACCAAATTGCGGTAGGTTTCCTCGCTCTTTTGCAGTTTTTCTTCGGCCAGTTTACGATCAGAGATATCCCGAACGACAAAAACCATACTGGTAGGCATGCCTTCTGAATCCAGGATAAACTCTCCATTGACCTCTATGTCGATTTTTGAACCATCGGCCTTGATCCCCGCGTAATTGGTAGCACCGGTATATATTCCCTCAAACATTTGACCAATGGCATCTTTGGCCTTGGCGTGATCTTTCGGATCAAGAAATTCAAATAACAAGCTATTTAATGGAAACCCGGAATATTCATAACCGAACATTTTCAAAGCCATGGGTGAGGTGAAAATAACCCGACCTTCTAAATCAGCTATTAAAATAGTGTCAGGCGAGGCCTGTAGGATGGATCGGTAAAGTGATTCGCTTTTCTGAAGCTCGAGTTCGACCTGTTTTTTTTCGGTGATATCGGTTAGGATACCTGTAACTCCTACAAACTTTCCTTTTTTGATTATGGGTTTTGACGAAAACCTGATCCAATGGGGTTCTCCGGTTACCGATAAGATTTGATATTCACTTTCTAATTCAGATGTATACTTGATCAATTCAAATCTTTCTTTCAAATGCTCACTGGTTGCTCCGGTAAAATTGGAAAAATTCTTGCCAATCACATCTTCTGGCCTATAACCGAGCAACCTGGTGATTGAAGGACTGATGAATGTGATATTTGACTCTTTGTCAGTAGTGTAAATAACGTCGTTAATGTTTTCAATCAGATCTTTATGTTTTTCTTCACTTACCTTAAGCGCTTGCTCCTTTTCCTTCCTTTCCAGGTAATTGCCCAGCTTCACTGCAATTGAAAATAACAAGCTGGATTCTTCGGGTAAAAATATTGGATCAGTTGCGGGTATCTGATCAACAGGGTAACAAACTTCAATCTGTCCCAATATAGCCTGGTTGATTTTTATATCCTGAATCATCGAATATTTACCTGGCTTAAAACCAGGAGAACTGAAAACATGATTAGGGATTTGAATGGAGGCTTTTGCAATTTCAGGGAACTGCCAGGCAGGCGGAATAATCTGGACAATTTTCTCACAAACCTCATCTACCGAAAGCTCTGAGTTACTCAGTACATCCGATAGCTGGTCGTGGCATTTTAGTTCTTTTAACCGTTCATTCAGGACAGACTCAATCTGATTCCTCTCTATGACCTCTTTGTTAAACCGTATCTTTAAGGAGTCAATTTCTTGCTTTTGATCGAGTAACTCACTAATAAGTTCCTCTCTTGATTTTGTCAAGTTTTCCATGGGGTTTGACTATATGTTGATTTTTTCTTCAATGTACACATCACTTTAACTAATATTAAATTTAGCATATTTTGTCAGGTTATTTTTTTAAAAAATTCATCTGATTCTGAGAACAATGCCATCAAATACAGGATGTAACTCCCGATAGAATATCTTAAAAGGATCGTTGTTCAGGTATTTCTCCCTGTGATGATTCAAAATTTTTCTATTAGAAATCTAAATTTTACACCAGAAAATGGACATTGAAATATTTACTTTTGGATTATGGCAAGAATAAAAACACAGATAATGAAACATGAATGGAAAAAAAATGAGAAACAGGTCTATTTGCCAAAGAACAAACCTGAATTGATAAATATCCCGAAATTTAAATTTTTCACGATTCAAGGAAACGGAAATCCTAATGATGACTTTTTCGCAGAATATATTGGAGTTTTATTTTCTTTATCTTACGGGATTAAAATGAGTCCAAAAAAAGGATTGGAGCCCAAAGGATATTTTGATTACACGGTTTATCCACTTGAAGGAGTATGGGATATTAATGATAAAGCCAGGCAATCATTTGATGGAACAATAAATAAGAACGATTTTGTTTTTAAATTAATGATTCGTCAACCTGATTTTGTTGACAACGATTTTGCATGGCAGATACTTGAACAGACAAAAAAGACAAAGCCAAATAAATTACTGGAAAAAGTTAGATTTGAGGAAATATTCGAAGGAGATTGCATTCAAATGCTGCATGTTGGCAGTTATAACGATGAGCCAAAAAGTTTTAAAATGATGGAAGATTTTGCCGATCAGAATAAATATATTCGTAAAACAAAATCACATAGAGAGATTTATCTTAGTGACGCAAGAAAGGTCTCGCCTGATAAATTGCAGACTGTATTGAGATTTAGTATAGAGAAAAATGATTAAAAGCACGAACCGCCAACAACAGCTCATACTCCATGCGGGTTTCAGGAGTTTTGCAAGTTTAATTCCCTCACTTGGCATAGTTGCAACTGTTAGCGGCCATAATAGCAAAACACACGTAAGACATTAAACAAACATAAAAATGAAGAAAGAGAAAATACTATTTTGGACAGCGACAACCATCATCGCTTTATTTGAAGGAGTAATGCCAGCTTTAACTTCACAAACTGAATTGGCAAAAGAAGGCTATTGAAAATACCCTTGTGGTTCAGACACACTCTATTACAGATTGAAAGATAAATTGGTGGATGAGTTGGCAAAAGGCTGGAAGATGGAGAAAATTCTGCGAGAATCTTAAAAAATAATTTATACCCATGATAAAAACAAAATCATTTTTCACTTTCCTGTTCATAGCATTGAACATTCTTACAGCTACAGCGCAGCAAAATATCCCTTATCCAACAGAATTGAACCGCCTGCACCAGAATATCCTGACTGACATTCTGGGCGGATCTGCTGAAAGAAACAATGTTCAAAACACGATCGAAAAGCTTAACAGCAAAGGCCAGTGGCCCGACATCGATTATGCGAGCAAACAACGGGGAAGCTGGGATCCTGCTACTCATCTCAGCCGTTTGCAGTCGATGGCAAAAGCATACCAAAAAGAGGGTTCTGCCTATTACCACGATCCTGCAATACTTACCAAAATTTTGTTGGCACTGGACTATTGGAACGTAAACGATTTACAGTGTCCAAACTGGTGGTATCCGGAAATCGGGGTACCTATGTCTCTCGCACCTACGTTGATATTGATGGAGAAGGAACTTTCAAAAGAGCAGATGGCAGCCAGCATTAAGATTCTTGACCGGGCCAAAATACGAATGACGGGCCAGAATAAAGTCTGGCTTTCAGGTAATGTATTGATGAAATCATTGCTTTTACGGGATGTGGAAACCATCAAAAAAGCCGCTGCCTCCATTCAGGAAGAGCTAAAAGTGAGCCTGGATGAAGGCATTCAGCCTGATGGTTCTTTTCACCAGCATGGACCGCAGATCCAGTTTGGCAACTACGGATTAGCCTACGTGGGGGATATGATCAAATGGATCAAAATCCTGAGGATGACGCCTTTCAGCTTCGATGAAAATAAATTGGCTATTTTACGCAATTACCTCTTCGATGGACAGCAGTGGGTGGTATGGAAAAATCAGATGGATATCAGCGCCTGTGGCCGGCAACTTTTTGTGGATGCCCAGATGGGAAAAGCCCGGAGCATCAACAACTTTTTCAGTCAAATGGAGACCCTGGATCCAACTTTTGCAGAGCAATACAAGCAAGCCGGCAAGTATGAAAGCGTGACTGGAAACAAACATTTCTGGAACTCAGATTTTCAGGTTCAACGAAATCCGGGTTACTACTTTTCAGTGAAAATGTGTTCCGAAAGGGTGATCGGTGCCGAGTCATGCAATTCCGAAAATATTCGCGGCTACTACCTCGGTGATGGCGCCACCTACCTCTATCAGTCTGGAAAAGAATATGAAAACATATTCCCTTACTGGGATTGGAAGAAAATTCCCGGGACAACCACCTTGCAAGACGATCAGGAACTGCCGGTACTCACGGCAAGCGGTTACCGGATAAAAAGCGGTTTTGTTGGTGGCGTTTCGGATGGCATCAATGGTGTTGCTGCAATGGATTACAAAAGAAATGGTATTAAAGCAAAAAAAGCCTGGTTCAATTTCAATAATCAAATCGTTTGTCTGGGCTCTGGAATCTCCTCTTCTGAAAAATTCCCGGTAGCAACAACTATCAATCAGGTTTTTCTTCAGGGTGAGGTAATGGTGAAGGACAAGTCCGACCTGGTCATCGCCCCTGAATCCTCCCTGACACTAAGTCCTGTTTGGATTCTACATGACCATACCGGATATATTTTCCCGCAAAAGAGTACCCTGAAACTGGATACAAAAACGGTTTCAGGATCCTGGAATCAGGTAGCCCTGATGTATAAAATGGAGACCATCCAATCTGGAATTTTCAAGTTATGGTTCGATCACGGGACTAATCCCATCGACCAGAAATATGCCTATGTACTCGTCCCGGGAGCGACAAAAGCCCTCCTTCACGAAATGTCCGGGAAACCTTCATTCAAAATATTGCAAAACGATACAACCATCCAGGCAGTTACCTCTGCCGACAAATCCTTAAGTGGTGTTATCTTCTACAAAGCCGGCAAGATTGATCTTCCTGGTAAGATTGAAGTCAGCAATCCTTGTGTAATCATGCTGAAAAAGGAAAAAGGTATTGTCAAAATTTCCGTTTCAGACCCCACGCATCAACTGGATAAGATTCTGTTGACACTTGATGGCAACTATGACCTGGAAAGTTCAATGGCCCAATTAAAATCCAAAAATGGACAATCGGTGGTCGATGTAAATTTGCCAAAAGGAGGTGAATCGGGGAAAACAGTTCAGCTAAAATTAGTTGTGAAGTAATCAAATTGAAAGAATGATGGATAATTTATATTCACGTCGCAATTGGTTAAAGCAAACGGGAATACTATCTGCTGGATATTTACTTGCAGATGCAATTACCTGTGCTGCAGAAGTTACCGGGAAGAAGAAACTTACCATTTTGCTGGTCTCGGGATGGCAGGATGTGAATATTGGCGACATTGCCCATACCCCTGGCCTTTTGCACGTTTTGGAAACTTTTCTTCCTGAGTCAAAAATTATTCTATGGAAAAAAAGCCAAGGCGAAGAAGTTAAAAAACTGCTCAATAAAAATTTTCCGAAGGTAAAAATCATTTATGGTGGCGTTGATGCCGAAAAAAATGTTTCTAATACTGAAATAATCGAAGCTTTTAAGGAAGCCAATATCATGATTCATGGTTCAGGACCTAGTCTTGTTGGTGGTGATAATTTGGCTTCCTGGATTAAACATACCGGCAAGCCATTCGGTGTTTTTGGAATCACCCTGCAAAACCTAAATGAATATGATTCTGTTATACTGAAAAAAGCTTCGTTCATTTATACGCGAGAAACCAGTTCGCTTGATCAATTAAGAATGGCCGGAATCTCAGGAAGTCATGTGGGTTTTGCACCAGACGCTACCTTTTTTCTGAACATTCAGGATAAGGAAAAGGCAGCCCTTTTCTTAAAAGAGAATGGCCTGGAAGAGAAAAAATTCATTTGTGCCATTCCACGTTTACGTTACACACCCTATCATCTGTTTAAACCGAACAAAAATGGATGGAGTGATGAAAAAATTAAAATGGTTGAGGAGAACAATTCGAAATACAAGGAAGTCGACCATGCTAAACTTCGGGAAGCCATTACTGCATGGGTTCGTGAAACTGGTAATAAAGTATTAGTTTGCCCCGAAATGACTTATCAGGTGGATATTATGGACGAATTGCTGATTGATCCTCTGCCTTCTGATGTAAAACCATTTGTCGTCAAGCGTGGCTACTGGCTTCCTGACGAGGCTGCCTCAGTCTATGCTAAAGCCCATACAGTCCTGAGTTTTGAATGTCACTCCCCTATCATTGCTGCTGCAAATGGAACACCAATGTTCTACCTAAGACAGCCAGAAGACACTATAAAAGGTCAGATGTATTATGATCTTGGCTTTAACGATTGGGTCTTTGAGATAGGTCAAACCGAAGGAAAACAAATTGCCGACAGGTTGCGGGAAGTTTGGAAAAACTACGGAAAAGCCAAAGAAAAGCTAGCAAGCTCGATGAACAAAGTGAATACTATTTACCAAGACAGATGCAAGTTTATTCAGTCGGTATAAGGAACAATTTCTTGTCTATCAAGTTTTTAACAAAGTTAGCTATAATTTATTCTAACACTTATGATCCGACATTTAGTTTAATATCAAACGAACCTCCCCGTTGATTTTTTTGGTACAAAACTTCAATTCTCCAATCGCTATGAAAAAGTATTTTCTGTCACTGACATTATTGGTATTTATCAGTTTAACAGCACGCTCGCAATACAGCGGATTGAATATTAAAGAATTATTACGTACCGATACCACTTCCATTGGGCAAAAAATTACTTATCCTGATTTCGCCCATCCAGAAGTCACGATGTTAAAAATTACAATTCCTCCGGGAAAATCCACTGGTTGGCACAAGCATAATATACCGGTTTTTGCCTATGTTGTAAAAGGCACACTGACCGTAGAACTCGAAGATCATCGGGTCATTAAATTCAACGAAGAATCGACCTTTGCTGAAATGAGGAATACTTATCACAATGGAACAAACAGGGAAGATGTGGATTTGGTTTTGATCGCCATTTATATGGGTGCAAAGGGGCAAATGCTATCAATCAAAAAAGAAAACCAACCATAATTGAATAGGTCAAAAAATCCGAACACTAAACAGCTATGTATAAAAGACAGGGTAGGTTCTTCGCATTTATGTAGAGAAGTAAGGGTAATTTGAATCATCTGCCGGGACAATTAGAGAAAACAGCAACACTAAAAACTCAAGTATAGTATAGAGACGCCGGAGTAAAAATTAATTTTTTGGCGATTTTCATTCTTTTTAGCCGTTGAGATAATTACTTTTACCCTTCATAATGGATACTCTACGAACAGTTACAGTTACCCGGTACATGCAACCCCTGAGGGAAGGTGGTTCATTACCCGCATTGGCCGAAGCCGATGATGACTTCAAGTATGTGATCAAGTTCAAAGGCGGAGGACATGGGGTAAAAGCTCTTATTGCTGAATTAATCGGTGGCGAGATTGCCAGGGCGCTGGGTTTAAAAGTGCCAGAGATTGTTTTTGCTGAGTTGGATGAATGCTTTGGCCGTTCCGAGGGAGATGAGGAGATTCAGGATCTTTTAAAGGCAAGTCAAGGCTTAAATCTGGGGTTGCATTTCCTATCCGGCTCTTTCACCTACGATCCTGCAGTTACCAAAATAGACCCGCTTCTTGCCTCCAAAATCGTGTGGTTAGATAGTTTGATTACAAATGTCGACAGATCATTCCGTAATACAAATATGCTCATCTGGCACAAAGAATTATGGCTGATCGATCATGGATCCTGCCTATACTTTCAATATACTTGGGAGGGTTGGGAGAAGAAAGCGACAAACCCATTTCTGTATATTAAAGATCATGTTTTACTTGCCCAGGCTACAAAGATGGAAGAGGCAGACCGGATTTGCAGAGAGCTGATTACTGAAAACAAAATCCGGGAAATCGTTCAATTGATCCCCGACGAATGGCTTCATTGGGAATTACAGGACGAAACACCTGAGCAATTAAGAACTGTATATTGCACTTTTTTAAGTAACCGTCTAAATTATTCAAATCAGTTTATTCAAACCGTCCAGGATGCAGCAGAAACATCAGTATGAATATGCCATTGTGCGGGTTGTTCCGGTAGTTGAACGTGAAGAATTTGTCAATGCCGGGGTGATTTTATTCTGTAAAAAGGAAAAATTCATTCGAATGAAGTACCACCTTCCCCAGAATAGGATACTGATAATGAAACCTGATGCTGATCTGGAGGAGATCAGTAAAAATCTGGAGGCTTTCCGAATCATCGCTAACGGAGAAAAAGAGGGCGGACCGATTGCCTCTCTGGATCAGGCTGAACGCTTTCGATGGCTCAGTGCGGTGCGTAGTGCTTCGATACAAACCTCCATCCCTCATACAGGACTTAGCGATGATTTGGAAAAAACATTCAATACCTTGTTTGATGAAATGGTAGGGTAACGTGGACCTGCCGGAGCAAAAAAATCACCTTGCACCAGGGATTATTGAACCATTGGTACCTGATTTAAGCATCTAAAATTCAAACAATTAAGATGATTCCAACGAATTAAATGTTCTCCTATTATCTTAAACGAAAACTCTAATTCTACAGCTTCCAGTTTAACGCGGGAGGGAGGTTATTTTTACGATTCCCATCCGGATATTTTCAATAAACTTGTAATCGATTTTCTAAAGTTATAACAAGAGCGTCACTCCTTTCTCCAATCGTTATGAAAAAGTATTTTCTTTCACTGACTTTATTTGTATTTATCAGTTTAACAGCACGCTCGCAATACAGCGGCTTGAATATTAAAGAATTGTTACGTACAGACACCACTTCCATAGGGCAAAAAATTACTTATCCCGATTTCGCCCATCCGGAAGTCACGATGTTAAAAATTACAATTCCTCCGGGAAAATCAACTGGTTGGCACAAGCATAATATACCGGTTTTTGCCTATGTTGTAAAAGGCACCCTGACCGTGGAACTCGAAGATCATCGGGTCATTAAATTCAACGAAGAATCGACCTTTTCTGAAATGAGGAATACTTATCACAATGGAACAAACAAGGAAGATGTGGATTTGGTTTTGATCGCCATTTATATGGGTGCAAAGGGGGAAATGCTATCGATCAAAAAAGAAAACCAACCATAATGGAATACTTCAAAAAATCCGAACACTAAACAATACTGTATAAAAGTCAAGGTAAGTTCTTCGCATTTATGCAGAAAAGTAAGGGTTATTTGAATCAATTGCCGGAATAATGAGAGAAATCAGCAACACTAAAGATTCGATACATTGAAAAAAGGGAGGGGCTGAAATTCAGCCCTTCTCTTTTTACCTTATCTACAGGAGAAATTATTTCACTGAAATTAGCCAAAAACGAACCGTCTTGAATGATTATTATGTTGCCTTTTTTATATTTTTAAACATCCAATCAATTAAACCGGGTCTAAGTCGCTATTTGTAATATCTAAAAAAGCAAATACCAATGAATACATTCTTCCTCTATTTTAATGGATTTACCATCTTTAACCTCGTCGTCCTATTTGTTATACTATTTTTCAGAAAAGAGAATTCGCTGGCAAATAAACTACTGGCCTTAATTGTCATCAATCCAGGACTAAACTTCATCAACAATATTTTCATTCTTTCTGATTGGATATTTCAGTTCCCCTTTGTCTACTTTTTCTTTCAGGGAACGGCTGTTTTTTATGCCCCATTGGTTTTAGCATACACCAATGTGCTTACGGGAAGGAAGTTTAAGTTTCTTTCTTTTCTAAACCTGCTATCCCTTGGGCTTATTCTACTTGATCTGTTTTACTGCCTGCAGTTCTATCAATTGCCGCACAACCTTCAGGTCGACTATCTGCGGGGGCTTACCAATGGAAACTATCCGGAACAAATGATGATTTACAGCAATCTGTTTGTACTGGTCATGCTGGCCTATCTGGTGGTCGCCCTGCTTCAGATCCGGAAATATGCGTGGGTGGCCAACGATTTCTTTTCAGA
Organism: Prolixibacteraceae bacterium; assembly: GCA_037137375.1. Lineage (GTDB taxonomy): Bacteria > Bacteroidota > Bacteroidia > Bacteroidales > Prolixibacteraceae > CAINVV01. The sequence goes on along the minus strand of JBAXKJ010000025.1, from coordinate 15,917 downwards.
TATCGAACGGGTGAAACTAAAATATCTTCTGCATTTTGTCTGGTTGCTCGCCATCCTGAACATAATGCTGACCATAGCCTACGCCACTTTTCAAACTCCGTTCGTAGAGTATTTCTTTATTCCGGTGATCATTAATATCATCTATGTCTACATCGTGTTTTATGCCTTCTCGCAAAGTGCCATCCTGAGCAAAGTCGAATTCTGCAACCTGATGGAAGATGTGGATCAATTGGAAAAATACAAACAATACCAGGAACCTCTATGCAAGGAAAGCAGGGCCATGCGCAATGAAATGGCCAAAAGCAGTGGGAAATTCAAACTGGCAGAGGTGGAGATGGAGGAGAATTACCGCAAAATATTGCAACTGTTTGAAGAACGAAAAATCTACCTGGATCCGGCCATCAACCTTACCAGGCTTTCCCATGAAATAAATGCCTGCTCACACAATATTTCACTGACCATCAATACCCGGTTCAACAAGAATTTTTTTGATCTGATCAACTCCTACCGCATTGAAGAGGCGAAAATCCTCCTTTCTTCAGAGAGTTCGAAGCGAATGACCATTGAAGCCATTGGCATTCACGCTGGTTTTAATACCAAATCTGCCTTTTACAGGGCCTTTAAAAAGCATACAGGACAAACGCCGAGTGAATTTCTTCAGTTGAGCAAAAATTAGGCAGAAATGTCTCATCGACTGGAGTCCATATTTGTCCTACTTTAAGGAAAGGTGTACTACAAAACGATTACTTCAGGTAGTCTCAGGTGGTTAATTTTTTAAGTTTGGGGAACAATCATCCTCATTTTCAACCTTAAACCACTTATCATGAAACTAATTAAATCCTTGGTTGTATTTTTGCTTATAGGTTTGGTATTTTCGGCTTACGCAGGTTCTCCCCTGAAAGGGCTGTCCAAGAAATCCGATTCCGACAAAAAATCCTTTATCAAGAAGGAGGTGGACGAAAGCCCCTCTCACATTGCCAATGCCCAGCAGAATATCCATATGTCGATGAACAACCCAAAAAACGACCGGGAGTTGTACAAGGATGTAAAGAAAATCGCGGTATTGGGAATGTCTGTCGCGGTAGGTTTTGCGGATGGTGTCGCCGACCGGGAGGAGCAGGGACTGGCTGGAATTCCCTATGGCGACTACGATGTATTGGCCAACACCATTCTTGAATCCATTTACAAGGGGATTGAATCCGAAGGATATCAGGTTGTAAAATTGGAAGATGTAATGAAAACGGCCTCTTATGCTTCAGTCAATTATGGAGAATGGAACGGTAAGTTGGGCATTTTTGGAAAAAACTGCTGGGTCACGCCCCCATTGAAATCAAAATGGATAGAACCCGATGCCGTCAACAATATCTCCTCCGCGGGGAGTCTGACAACTCGTGGAGATGTCCGCAAGAAAAATGCCTTGGAACGCAATGCACCACTTCAGAAGCTGGTGCAGGAAGCCGGTGCCGATGCGGGTGTTGTGCTTACCTGCCGCATTTTGATCTACAAGGGTGAATACCAGTTGGGGTTTGGCGCGGACCGTCGTTCGTTTGTGATGGATATGATCCCGGCTCAGGGAGAATCCAGAATAATATGGTCAACCTACTTTAAAAACTTTGTAGAGCTCGATTTCAAGGCTACGAAAACCAACACCAAGACTGGGGCGTGGAAAAAGAGCTGGGGCTATGATTTAAATGCCGCCATTCCGGACCTGAAAGAGGCTTTGTATGAGGCGTCCAGTATCTCAGCCTATAAATTGAAACTTGATCAGACTAAATGATATAACCTATCCTGAAAACTCAATGAAAAAGGGCTGTCTCATTGGATTGAGATGGCCTTTTCCTTTTGGCTATTTCCCTTTCCTGCAACAGGAGTCCAATATATTTTAAAATCCATCGAGGCACCAAAGAAATTGGTGGTACAGGTGTTGAGGACATCGGACTGGTCACGCCGGAGTAATAATCACTTTGCGCTGGGGATTATTGAACCTTTATTGCCTGATATAAGTACAGTACATAAAATTCAAATAATTACGGGTTGATCTCGCAAAACGGCTGAAGGTGGTCAATTTAGCCGGCGTGTCTGGTAGGAGAACCATCAAGTGTATTTACGATCTCAATCTTCATTTGCCTCCTCCGTCCTGGTATCAATAACATCTTGTCTAATTCTCGTGGGCAAGAATCTGATAAAATCGACTTTTCGCCTGGCAGGACTCAAATAATTTGGATGATTCTTCATCCAAAAATAAAACCAGGCGAACAATATTATTCCTTTCAATACCGATGTCATTGAAATACTCCACCAAACACCCGTAACCCCTAATATTTCAGGATTGGAGAGATACAAGGCCAGTGGTATTCGGAGACCGGTAATAGTGATCCCAACAAAGGATGGAGGCATCGTTTTCCCCACTCCGTTGAAAACACCACCAGTTGTAATTTCTATACACATAAAAAATTGAGAAATTGCCAGAATCGAAAGATAACGGACGCCCAAACTAATTGCATCCCCTTCCTTGAGAAATAGTGAAAAGATTTCCCTGCCAAAAGTAAAAAAGCAAAAGGTTACGATAATTCCAATTGTACCACTTATCAGGATGGTAGTAAAATACCCCTTAAAGATTCGATCCCATCGCCCGGCGCCAAAATTCTGACCTGTAAAAACACCCAAAGCTGTTGAAAAACCGCCTGATGTCATCCAGCTTAGCGCCTCGATCTGTGCCCCTATACTCTGCACCGCGATTGGCATTGCCCCCCAGGGAGCAATAATACGAGCCAGAGCTACTCCAAAAGAAGCGAATAAAATGCTGTGCAAAGCCACGGGAACACCCAATTTGAAAATATTTTTGACATAGTCGAGTTGAAGCCGAAGACGCAATTTGATTCTCCCCAAAGAACTTTTCCCTCTTCCGATGGTTATCATAAAAATCATCATCACGATCGACTGAGAAATCACGGTTGCGATAGCAGAGCCATCTGAACCCAATTTAGGAAATGGTCCCACACCAAAAATTAAAACAGGATTAAGTACGACATTGGCGAGTAGCCCAATCGCGTTGATGCGAAAAGGAAGTTTGGAATTTCCAGTGCCATTTATAATACCTGTAAAAGTCGGATTGCAATAGTAAAGCAAGGAACCCATAGAAATGATTCTGCAATAAGAAATTGCGGATGCTTCCACTGTTGAATTTTGAATGTGGAAGAAAGAGATTAGTTCGGGAGCAAAATAATAAGTTATGGCTCCATATATTCCGGACATTAACAGGACAATCGTGAAAGCATTTATGGCATAACTTTCTGCCTTACCTTTATCTTTTGCCCCAAGCGATTGTGATACACCAACTTCCGCAGCGATTCTGCCTATAAGCATCAAAGAAACGCCAAGCCAGGAAATGTAAGATGCGATTCCTACAGCAGCTACTGAATCACTTCCAAATCTTCCCAACCATAGCATATCGGTGAGATTGTAGGCCATCTGGACAAACGAAGTGCCCAGAATAGGGAGAGTTAATCGGACTATCTGACTTGTAATCGGGCCTTCTGTGAGATTTCTGACTTGCATAAAAATGAACACGAAAAACTGTGAAAATGCATTAAGTGTCAAATCCCCTGGCCTGCAATTCAATTACTTAATGCATTTCAACACGATAAAAACTTTGGGCACTTTGACAGAACGAAAGTATAGTGAAAAAAGTTGTTTATATTATCTCACAGGTAAATTTCAAATTTTTTGATATTATTTATCAATCTTGACGATTCATCCCAAGTTTGCGTGCAAAATATTTTCAGCGCAAATCTTCCATTTCCCCCAAAATCCTGGCGGGTTTTTGAAGCCAAATATTTTATCAAAATTGATCAATGAAGGTGCCAAAATGTTGCTCGTTCTGATAGATGTTGCTTTATATTGTTCTTATATTCTTATTTTTGGATAGAGTTACAACGAACACCACGCAATGTCCCTGCTTTCAAATTTACGCCAACAACCAGAAGGTCGCAGACTCGAATTCAAAGAGTCTCTGCCCACCAATTTTGACCTGGTCAAAACCGTAATAGCTTTTGCAAATGATGCTGGCGGGGAATTATATATTGGAATTAAGGATAATCCGCGGGAAATTGATGGTTTAAATTTGGATAGAGGTTTCATTCAATATACTTAAAATTACCGTTATGAAAAGGAGAATATTCATCAGAAATACTAGTATGACCGGACTTGCCTTGGCCCTTCCGTCCCTGAAAAGTCTGGGTGATAATAAATTCCCTGATATAAGTGTTCCAAGACGGAAACTTGGCCGGACAGGCGAAGAATTGTCGATAATTGGCTTTGGCGGTATCATGCTCAATCAGAAAACCCAGGAATTTGCCGATGACAACATTGCCAAAGCCTTCGATCATGGAGTGAATTACTTCGATGTCGCACCAAGTTATGGGAATGCCCAGGACAGGATGGGACCGGCATTGAAACCCTACAGGGACAAATGCTTTTTGGCTTGCAAGACAACCAAAAGGGACAAAATTGGTGCCGGGAATGAACTCAATCAGTCTCTTGAGAAATTAATCACGAATCACTTTGACCTGTATCAGCTTCACGCCCTTACAACTGTGGATGAAGTCGACAGGGCCTTCGCCCCAAATGGTGCAATGGAAGCTGTTCTTCAGGCAAAAAAGGAGGGAAAGATCCGTCATATTGGTTTTTCTGCTCATTCCGTTGAAGCAGCTTTGCATGCAATGGAATTGTTTGATTTTGATACAATCCTGTTCCCGTTAAATTTTGTCTGCTGGAATGTCGGAAATTTCGGACCTCAGGTTTTCGAAAAAGCGAAACAGAAAAATATGGGCATCCTGGCACTTAAATCCATGGCCCTGACAAAGCTTGGGAAGGGAGAAGAAAAAGTTTTCCCCAATTGCTGGTACAGGCCGGTCATGGACGATGAGACATTAAATCTGGCATTCAGGTATACTCTCTCTATGGACATAACAGCTGCCGTCTCCCCCGGAGAATCAAGTTTATTCTGGAAAGGAGTTGATATGGCAAAAAGCTTCTCACCTTTGAACAATGATGAGAGGGAAAAATTAATCTCGTTGTCAAAAATTACTGAACCGGTATTCAAAATATCCGTTTAGAACCTTTCCTTAAACAATTCCGGAAATTCCCCTCCAACAGGTTCATTCAACCGGGGAAAATTGAAACGTGCACAGATATAAATTTGTTGCTTAGGATTATTGTGGAACAATTATCTCAGTTTCTAACAAAAGTAAGATTATATATCTCTTTATCAGCCCTATTTCTGGAACTATTGAGCTCCAGCCACACAGATTCAACCAGCTTCAAACACCAATATATTTTGTAATGTAGTACCCTGAAATGCTGACTAAGGTCGTTAGAAAGGTTCCCCAGATCAGGTCAATGATGACCACATTGATTGGAAAGCCCTTCAGAGTAGCATAGTTGGTCAAATCATAGGTGGCATAGGTGATCAGTCCGAAAATTGCTCCCAGGACAACTGCCCTTCCCGGGGATTGTTTTTCGATGGAGGGATAGATCACGAAAATAAATATTCCAGCTATGAAAAGCAGATAAAAAATTAGAGCAGCCGCCCAGTTTACGGTTTCACTCATAAGTGCGCCCAGGTATTTCCTGTAGATATTTTTTGCAATTAAACCAAGCCACAGCATATCCACCACAAAAAACACAAGGGTTGTGAGCAGGTAACTGATGATCATTTTAGAGAATGACGTCATGATAGGTTTATTTAAGTTGAAAATTGATGAGAATTGGTATGCACGATAAAATTACGTAATAATTAGTGCTTTAATAGGTAATTAACGCTATAATACTTCGATATTTCTTTATAAATTGCATATATCCTTGAATACCATGAACAATCTGGTCCATTTATGGGTGTCGTCCAATAGAATCAATTAATTTGAATAAATGATGGATAATTTATATTCACGTCGCAATTGGTTAAAGCATACAGGAATATTATCGGCTGGATTTTTACTTGCAGAAGCAATTACACGTGCTGCCGAAGTTACTGGAAAGAAGAAACTTACCATTTTGCTGGTCTCGGGATGGCAGGATGTGAACATTGGCGACATTGCCCATACCCCTGGCCTTTTGCACGTCTTGGAAACTTTTCTTCCTGAGTCAAGAATTATCTTATGGAAAAAGAGCCAAGACGAAGAAGTTAAAAAACTGCTTAATAAAAACTTTCCGAAGGTAAAAATCATTTATGGTGGCGTTGATGCCGAAAAAAATGTTTCCAACACTGAAATAATCGAGGCTTTTAAGGAAGCGAATATCATGATTCATGGTTCAGGACCTAGTCTTGTAGGTGGTGATAATTTGGCTTCCTGGATTAAACATACCCGCAAACCATTCGGCGTTTTTGGAATCACCTTGCAAAGTCTAAGTGAATATGATTCTGGTATACTGAAAAAAGCTTCGTTCATCTATACGCGGGAAACCAGTTCGCTTGAGCACCTAAGAAAGGCCGGAATCTCAGGGAATCACGTGGGTTTTGCACCCGACGCTACCTTTTTTCTGAACATTCAGGATAAGGAAAAGGCAGCCCTGTTCTTAAAACAGAATGACCTGGAAGAGAAAAAATTCATTTGTGCAGTTCCACGCCTACGCTACACACCTTATCATCTGTTTAAACCGAACAAAAATGGATGGAGTGATGAAAAAATTAAAATGGTTGAGGAGAACAATTCGAAATACAAGGAAGTCGACCATGCTAAACTTCGGGAAGCCATTACTGCATGGGTTCGTGAAACTGGTAATAAAGTATTAGTTTGCCCCGAAATGACTTATCAGGTGGATATTATGGACGAATTGCTGATTGATCCTCTGCCTTCTGATGTAAAACCATTTGTCGTCAAGCGTGGCTACTGGCTTCCTGACGAGGCTGCCTCAGTCTATGCTAAAGCCCATACAGTCCTGAGTTTTGAATGTCACTCCCCCATCATTGCTGCCGCAAATGGAACACCAATGTTTTACCTAAGACAGCCGGAAGATACCATTAAAGGTCAGATGTATTATGATCTTGGCTTTAACGATTGGGTCTTTGAGATAGGACAAACCGAAGGAAAACAAATTGCCGACAAGTTGCGGGAAGTCTGGAAGAACTACGGAAAAGCCAAAGAAAAGCTAGAAAGCTCAATGAACAAAGTGAATGTTATTTACCAAGAAAGATGCAAATTTATTCAGTCGGTATAAGGAACAATTCCATATCTATCAGTTCTTTAACAAAATTAGCTATGACTTATTCTGACATTCAATCGCCACAAATCGTATCATAATAAACGAACCCCTACTGATTTACTCAGCACAACAACTGGACTTTCCTCAAAATCCTGGCAACTTCCTGAATAGGGAGAGGTCTGGCCCATTTCGAATTTCCGAAATCCAGCTTCGAATTCGAAGAAAACTTAAAGCCAATTTTTTTAGCTTGAGAATCCTGGTTTGAGTCATTTTCATGACCAAATTTTATGAAACTTAAATTATTTAAATCCGTTCTAAATAGTTGAGATTTGCATTCCTGGTTAGCAAAATAGCAATTGACTATTTTAGTTATGAAACACTGTCAGCTGTCACAATTCCCATTTTCAATTTTGAAACAGAATTTCAAAGTCGACAATTTGAATTTCATGATAGCAATAGTCTTTGCCAATCTCCTGTGTGAATTTAAGGAAGTAAATGCAGTATCCCCGTTCAATGAGAAGAATTTGACACGAAGCCGATGGTGAATTTATTGATGAAAATACGGCAAGCGGATCCGTTGTGATCATGTTGATGGATAGGTTTCCGGATCATTTCACCATCATGTTTGATGAATTTCCCGACAAAAATTACCGCGACAAGAGCGCTGCTATGGCACTGGGTCCTGGGATAAAAAAGAGATCGAAGGAATAAAGAATATCTGGAATATCCCTATGATAGAATTTTTCTCCAATGCAGAATTGGGGAGAGCTATCGGAGGGAACTTAGAAATGCACAATCTCATGAACTGTAGTGTAGTAATAAAAGTAAAATGAACCAAAGTCTTGAAAAAATCATTGATTTTCTTCAGCAAACCTGGAAACTATCTGTTGAAGAAAAAGCTTTGTTAGACAAAGCGGTAAAAGATATAGAAAGCGAAATGGCCATTACTGCCTTCAAGCTCGACCAGACTGAAAAAGTCAAGCACACGACTGCTATTCTTTTGGAAGAAACCATCAATGAACTTGAGCAGAAGAGAAAAGAGGTTGAAGCACAAAATCGTGAACTCGAAATAGAATCATCTTTAGAGCGGGTAAGAGCAGTTGCAATGGGCATGCACAATCCTTCCGAAATGGTAGAAGTTTGCCGCATTATTTCCGGGCAACTGGAGTTCCTGAAAGTAAAAGATATTCGGAATGTACAGACAGCGGTCATTAATGAAGCAAAAGGGACCTATGTAAATTATGAGTATTATTCCCGTCATGACAGACTCCTGACAACTGAAGTAAGTTATAAAACGCATCATTTGCAGGAAGAATTTGCTAACCAGATGCTGAAAGGTGCCGGCGAATTTTTTCAAACTTCTTTAAGTGGTCAAGAAGTCAGGGATTGGTATGAATACCAGAAAACTACCAATCAGTTTGCAGATTCCTTTCTGGAAGAGGCAAAAACGCTTAATTATTATATGTTCTCATTGGGACCTATAGCTTTAGGCTTATCAACCTATTCACCTTTGATTGAAGAAGAAATAACCCTTTTCAAACGATTCCGGAATGTTTTCGGGTTGGCTTACCGAAGGTTCCTGGATATCCAAAAAGCAGAAGCACAGGCACGAGAAGCGCAGATTGAACTTTCGTTGGAAAGGGTAAGGGCAGGAGCTATGGCCATGCGGCAATCTGCTGAGCTTGGGCAATTAATTTATGTATTATACCAGGAGTTGACCAAACTGGATGCGCAACTTGACAGGTGTTTTATCATGATAGTAAACCCTGAAAACAAAGGTATCATCTGGTGGCTCGCAGGTAAGGAAGGCCTGCTGGATGAAAATGGGTTTTTTATACAAATGAATCAGCATCCCTCCCATTTGATGTATCTCGACTGCTGGCAGAAACGGAAGAAGAAATGGCAATATCTTTTTGAAGGGAAAGAGAAAAGAGACTGGGACCATTTTGGATTCAATAAAACTGCGCTGGCCAAACTACCTGAATTCATAAAGCAGGATATGGCCGGTGTAAAGAAAATACATCTTTCAGGCTCATCAGATACATTTGGCAGCCTGGTAACCGGTAGTCTCGAGCCTTTAGAAGAAGAGCACCAGGATATCATCAAAAGGTTTACAATTGTTTTCAACCAAGCTTATACCCGTTTTCTTGATCTTCAAAAAGCGGAAGCACAGGCACGGGAAGCCATAAAACAATCTTCACTTGACAGGGTTCGCGGACAAATTGCGAGTATGAGGACAACGACCGACCTTCAGCGTATCACCCCATTGATCTGGCACGAACTCATCGCGCTCGGAGTACCTTTTTTTCGTTGCGGCGTATTTATTGTAAATGATGAAACCGTTCATGTACAGGCTTTTTTGTCAGCGCCCGATGGTCGCTCCCTCGCTGCCCTCGATTTGCCTTTTGATTCCAGTGAACTCACCAACAATTTGTTGAAAAATTGGAGAAAGGGATTGATTTTCAAAACACATTGGAACAAGGAGGAATTTATAAGTTGGATGCAATCTATGGTCAAGGAGGGTCAAGTCCCCAATACGGAAACCTATCAGGATGCATCGAAACCGCCTGAATCGCTTGACCTGCATTTTGTTCCCTTCGCACAGGGCATGCTCTACGTTGGAAATATTCAACCTTTGACTAACGAAGAGCTTGATTTGTTGCGGTCCCTGGCCGAAACATTTTCCATTGCGTTTGCCCGCTACGAAGACTTTAGAAAATTGGAAATGGCAAAGCAAAGCATCGAAACTGCCTTATCTGAACTGAAAGCAGCCCAATCGCAGTTGGTGCAATCCGAAAAGATGGCATCACTCGGAGAACTCACTGCTGGTATCGCCCATGAAATACAAAACCCTTTGAATTTCGTGAATAACTTCTCGGAAGTAAATTCGGAACTGATTAATGAAATGGAAGAAGAAATTGAGAAAGGGAATCTGGATGAAGTGAAAGCACTTGCCCAAGACATCAGAGAGAACGAGCGAAAGATCAACCACCACGGGAAACGGGCCGATGCGATTGTCAAAGGAATGCTCCAACATAGCCGCAGCAGCAGTGGACTAAAAGAACCTACCGATATCAACGCTCTTGCGGATGAATACCTTCGCCTCGCCTATCATGGGCTTCGGGCAAGAGACATGTCCTTCAATGCAACAATGAAAACCAATTTTGATAATAACATCGGCAAAATCAATGTTGTTCCTCAGGATATTGGAAGAGTTATACTCAACCTGATTACCAACGCTTTTCATGCAGTGGATTCCAAAAAGAACGCTTCGCCAAGCTCAGCAACGGGGCAATATGAGCCAACAGTTTCGGTTGCAACAAAAAAAATTGGCCATACAATTTCAATTTCTGTCAGAGACAATGGCACCGGTATTCCTGAACAGATCAGGAACAAAATCTTCCAGCCCTTCTTCACCACTAAGCCTACCGGTGAAGGTACAGGACTTGGTTTGTCAATGAGCTACGACATCGTCACCAAAGGGCATGGAGGCGACATTCAGGTTGAAACAGCAGAGGGAGATGGTTCAGTTTTTACTATTCATTTACCCATTTGAAAATTAATCGTTAGGTCGAAAGTAATGGTCGTTGACGACGAAATGGATATCCAGACACTGTTTGAACTACGTTTCAGAAGAGAGATAAAAGATGGTGAGCTGGAATTTATTTTTCATTTTCCGGGGAAGAAGCATTGGCCTGTATGAATAATCATAAACAGCAGGTTGTGTTAAAACTGTCAGATATCAATATGCCCGGGATTAGCGGACTTGCGTTATTAATATACATCTTAGAAAAATATGAGAACCCACCTCCTATAGTGATCATGATTACCGCATACGGTGACAAGAAAGATTACAATACTACAATGCGGCTCGGAGCCGATGACTCCTGACAAAACCTGTTGCCTTTAATGCGCTCACAGAAAAATTAAAAGTAATGTGGAATAAACACCTGCAAGTCGACCTTGTATGTGTTTGATTTTGAGGGTGGGCTCTGTAGGGCATGTTCCTACGACCCCCTGAGTATGAGTGGGAGGTCTAATCCTTTTTGAGTTTCCACTGGTTGATACTGGCTGTCGAAAAACCTGGTGGATTTCCTGGCGGGTTTTTTAGGGAACTATTTATGGGGTTGGGTTACTCCAATTTCACCATCCTGCCAATAAATTCTTGAGCTTGATTGTATAAACTTAAAACCGTAGCTTCATCGTATTGGACAAAATCATCGTAATCCCCAGTTTGTCTTCTGTCATAGAGATCCGAAAAGAAACGGCCATCTTCTTTAGAAACAATTCCGGATTGAACAAAATGAAGTCCGAACATCTGCCTGATACCCTTGTGTGAATTAGTCTCAATATTTTTCTTTAGCAACAGGCCACTTACTGCATAATAACAAGCATAGTAAATTCTATTGACCGATGCATTCCAAAATCCATTCTGAACCATTGCATCAGCTTCTCTAAGTGTTTCCAAAGATCGACTTTTCCTATATTTTACAAGATCTTCAGAGTCCATTTTCATAACAAAATCCCTTCCTTTTTAATGTTTTTGTAAAAAGGAGTGATTGTATGACGAGATTCCCAATCATTTCGGCTAAATATTACAGGACTAATTATCTTACCTGTTTCAAATTCAAGATCGTACAATGGATATTTTATTCTCTGTTCATCAGAGTAGGTGATTTTGTCGTTGTCAACAAGAATAAGAACATCAATATCTGATTGTTTGTCATTTTGCCCTCTGGCGTGCGAACCAAATAAAATAACAGTGGCATTTGGTTCTGTTAAACCAACTAACTGCTTAATTTTCAACAATATTTTTTTATTCTTAATCATATTCAAATATACAAATTTTCTTAACCTCTGATTGCAATCATGGAATAACTGGACATTTATCCAGATTCAGATTGAGCAAATTAAATTATCAGCCCCGGAATATTAGGATTGTATTTAAGCTTCCCTGAACTTTGGCAATTCATTGATGGAATTTGAAAATTTTTTGAGCTCCTCCCATTGACGGAAATTGGAGGTGTAAACCAGTCAAACCAGAGGATTAATTCGTTTAAAAATAATCGAAACTTTCCGTAGATTTTTTTGGCACAAAACCTCCATTTTCCATCAAATCCTGGCGTCATCCTGGCGTGGTTTTTCTCGGTTGAAATTTGTACTAGTCGGACTAGATTATTTTAAACCAATTCTTAACTTTATCTCGTACAATCCTAAACGACGGTTTTATGGCGACAAACATCTTCCTGATTTTTTTACTTGTTTCCTTAAATGCCTTTTTTGTTGCTTCCGGGTTTGCCATTGTAAAAGTTAGGGCATCTCAACTTGAATTGAAGGTAATCTGATGAATTAAAGAAGAAGTTAGATTTTAGATGGAGAGAAGTTTAACCCCAATACCCCCAGACGGAACCCAGATTTTTCCTTTATTAAGCTGGGTTAGGGGTTAATGGGCTACGATTTTACAAAAATAATTATTCTATAAATTAGCCTTATGAAAATTTCATCTTTGTTTCACGGTGTATTGATTATTTTCATTGCTTTGAATCTGGAAAGTAGTGGACAGTCTGTTCAGAAGCCTCTTCAAGGATCTTCAACTCCCTTAATGAGTTTGCTGCATCTTTTTACAGCACCTGAAGTGCCTGACCTGGGTCCGGCTGAAACAAAGGTTGATCCTCTTAAAACTAACCTGGCCTCAGTTCCGGAAAACCTTCCTGGGGAAGGATTGTCACAGCATCCCATGCTATATTTCGGCGAGTGTTATAATATAATTTTCCTGGTAAATAAGGGTAAGATCATATGGACTTACTCTACCGGACCAGGATGCGAATATGACGATGTATGGATGATGTCAAATGGCAATATTCTGTTTACAAGAATGCAATATGTAGCGATTGTCACACCCAAAAAAGAGGTTGTATGGAGGTACGATGCTCCAGAAGGCACAGAAATACATGGCTGTCAGCCGATAGGTTCAGACAGGGTACTGTTTGTCCAGAATGGTCAGCCTCCCAGGCTTCTTGTTATGAACATTAAAACCAATACTGTGGAAGTGGAACATACTTTGCCGGTTGATACCCTAACTGATAAAAAATACATTCATGCCCAGTTCCGCAGGGTACGCTATACTGCTCAGGGGACCTATCTTGTGCCTTTCCTTGAACTGGGCAGGGTGGTTGAATATGACAAAAACTTCAAAGAAATATGGAAATACAATATTAAGTCCCCATGGGCTGCTATCAGGCTTAAGAATGGCAATACGCTTATAACCGACGAAGGCGATAAGCTCACTTGTGAGGTAAATCCAAAGAAAGAAATTGTATGGGAGCTTAGACCGTCAGATTTGCCGGAGAAATACAGGTTTATCAATACGCAATGTTGCACGAGGCTAGCTAATGGCAATACAATAATATGTTCAAGGGGTGATAATGGGAAAGGACCTCAGCTTGTTGAAGTTACTAAAGAAAAGGAAGTTGTTTGGGTACTTTGGGATTGGAAAAATCTGGGGCCCGCATCCGGGATACAGATTCTCGACGATCCGGGAATCCCGGAGATCCCAGGTGAATCGGAACATTGAAGGTGGGCCCATCCTGACTTCTTACGCCTTCCGCATATTCACTTTAGGATCACATCTCAGCATTTCAGCCAATTCTATTTTTTACCTCTCACGGTGGCTACCTCTTCAGGATAAACTGCATCTGCATCATTGCCAAAATTCCGTCTGATATATGTTAATATCTGTGCAATCTCAGTGTTTGTCAAATAATCTTGTTTTGGCATCACCTGACTGTACTGATCACCGCTAACCTCAATATCGCCATTAAGTCCTTTGAGCAACACATTGATTAATTTGATTTTATCGCCATTTGCCCAATCACTTTTCATAATCGGAGGGAACATATTAGGGACACCGCTTCCGTCTTTCTGGTGGCATTGGAGGCAGTGTTTAATATACAGACTTTCACCAGCCTTTGTAGAATCCTGTGCCTCATTTGAGAGTTTAAACCCAGTTGCAAATGGTTTTGAATAATTCGAAGCCTGGCTCAATAGGAAAAAAACGAAAAGAAAGGAAAAAATCAGTAATCGGCTTATATTCTTTAACATATTCCTAAGTATGAATTTTTTAAACAGGTAAATTACAGACTCAAATAGTATTCAGGAAAGATTAAACCCACTTAATTGTAAGTGATTTTCCAAATTTTTCCCTTGGTATCTTCAACGACATACAAAGAGCCGTCAGGGCCAATAGCCATTCCGCAGGGACGGGACATCGCATCACGGGGGCTCTTAATTACAGGTACTCCGGCAAAATTGTCGGCAAAGACTTCCCAATTGCCTGACGGAAGTTCTCCCCGGAAAGGCACATAGACGATATTGTAACCCTTCTGTTCCTGCGGCGCCCTGTTCCATGATCCATGAAATGCAATAAATGCGCCACTTCGATAATGTTCTGGAAATTGTTTTCCTGTGTAAAAAAGCAGGTCATCAGGGGCATAATGCGCAGGGAAAGCCATGATGGGAAGCTGTTTCCCTGTTTTATCCACGGTTTTTCCATCACCACCATATTCCGGCGCTACCATCTTTTTATTCAGAAACGGGTCAAAATAGCAATATGGCCAACCACAATCAGAACCGTCTGTTAAAAGGAAAAATTCTTCAGCCGGTTTGTTTACGCCATCATTCTCGGTGAAATTTTCAGGCCAGAATTCGTGCAGCTGATCCCGGCCGTGTTGGACAACATACAAATGATTGGCGATTGGATTCCATCGAAGTGCAACACAATTTCGCAGTCCTGTTGCATAACGATAGCCATCTTTCAATTGAACCTGACCAAGTTTATTCGCTTTGAACCGCCAAATTCCCGCGAAACTTTGCAACAACGGACAAGGTTCAAGTCCTGGTGTATGAGGTGTCCTGTCGGGATCCTGACAGGCATTTGAAGGTGCACCAACATTCACATACAAATTATTTTCATTGTCAAAAGTGATTGATTTCATCCCGTGCTGCTTGTTTTTCAAAAAGCCTGAAACGACGACTTCGCAAGTTGTATCAGGAAGTAATTCGCCTGGTCGCAATTTGTATCGAACGACCATAGTATCGGCATCAGCCCCGACATAGAGATAACCGTCGTGTATTCCAATTCCGGTGCCCGTATATTTTCCAAAATATTGGATGATATCCGCTTTGCCATCTTTATTTGTATCGCGTAGTGCGACAATCCCTTTTTTGTCCTTTAATCTATATAGGATCACATACATATCTCCATTATCATTGATCGCAATATGCCTGCCTTGGCCAAGATTGTTAGCGACCACAACGCTTTTAAAACCTTTTGGAAGAACAAGCTCGTCGTTTGCCTCTTTGGTCTGGGAAAAGCTGCTTTCTAAAAAAAGAAGCAGAAAAATCAGACACACAGTAATCCGGATACATTGTTTATTAAACTGACTCAAAATAACTGATGTTTTCATACCGAAAATAATTTAGTTCTAAGGAGGTAATTTGTATACGTAATATTTTGCTTATTGTTCATGCTGTGATCATCCAATGGAAAAACCGGGGCATTCGCTTCGTGAATTATTTCGAAGGGCACCGTCACAAGCTGCTGCACCTGTACCATGACAGGGCAACCTGGATATTGAAGAACTTTTTAAAAATTGAATAGATGGATAATCCGGAGCATGCTGACCCCCCTCCACCGGTTATAAAATTAGTGTTTT
>JBAXKJ010000024.1:0-88767 GCA_037137375.1 Prolixibacteraceae bacterium | reverse complement strand
TTTTCCTGCGAATGCAGCAAGCTTTTGCTATAAACGGTGACGGTTATTCCTTCCACTAATTCGCTTTTGGCATAACCGGTTAAAACAGTAAGTTGCTCATCTTTTGTCTTATCCTTATCAAACCTACCGGAAGCAAAACCTGTTAAAAAGACTCCTCTGGGAAAAGATTGCTTACGTGACTCAAAATCGATCCAGGAAGGTGTTTGTGCATTGGCTTGGAACAGGGATAACAACAAGAGTAGTGTAATCCTGAATTTAGATTTTTCCATGATATTGAAATTATTGGTTCAGTCGGTTTGATTGCCTTACAAAACAATAGATATATAAAAATCAAGGCGATAATAAACAGATATTTACCACCTTTTTCAGTTCAATCTTCTTGGAAATACACAATGCACTCAATTGTTTGAGCGTTCAATAGATTTGGTTTTATAGTATCACAAGCAAAATGTGCAGGCTATTTTCAAGCAGGGAATTGAAGATGCCTGTAAAGCAGAAATGGTAGTTTATTTGGTATGAATATAGACGAAGTCATCAACCAAATCAATAGCCCATTTGGGTCATTTTCTATAACGAAAATCAAGGAAGTAAAATTGTTGCACGACGACCCTATCGGGGTTATCGCCGTTAAAACTACACGATGTTAGAATTGTATACGAAATTCAAAAGCTCAGGTAGTGGCCCCATTAGCAGGCGATTACTTGAATTCCTTTTCCATGCCGGCTTTGAGTTCTTTGATGAAGGCCGGAACATCCACGAAAGGATCGTAAGGTTGGTCTTTTATTTTGATTGTTTCAATGGGGAGGTATCCGCGGTAGCCGCTTTTGTGGATGATTTTCATCAGACGGGGAATGTCAATTTTTACGTTGCTCCCATTGCCCAATACACTGGTTTTGACCTGCCAGTTGGTCGTATAGGGGATGATCGTTTCGATGTCTTTATAAGGATCCGGAACCTTGAAATTACCTGTATCCAGTATGATTCCTGCCCATTTCGAATCGACAGCCTTATAAATTTTAATGCACTGTTCAGCCGTCTTCAGCATGTCGCCATGGTTCTGAATCCCGATCATCACCCCATGTTGCGCGCCAAAAGCGGCACACTCCTTGAAACATTCGACCATCCATCCTGCTACTTCATCCCATTTGTTTTCATAACCTGCCGGGACAGCGCCTGCAAAGAGCCTGATCACCGGGGCGCCCAGTTTCGAAGCGACGATGATCCATTTCTTGGCAAGTTCCACACCTGCCTTACGCTCTGCCGGATCGGGAGAGGCAAAATTATTGCGCACTCCGGTTCCACTGATCTCTATCCCTAACTTGAAGGCCTTCTGCTTAACCATATAAATATAGTCGTCGGACGGAACTTCGGGGTACCCCGGGAAATAATAGCCGGTCAGGTCGACGGCCTCGATATTTTGCACGGCACACCAGTCCAGAAGCTCAGGTATCGTAAATGCCTGCTTCCCGGTAGTTGGGTTCGGCAATAGCAAATCATTGAATGAAAAGGCATTAAGCGTGAACTTTACATGTGTCTGCGGCTTTTCTTTCGCCGGAATTTGCGAGAATGTACTCGTGCTTACCAGGAAAGTAAGGGCGAAAATGAGAGGCAAGAGGATCAGGTTTCGTGAGGGATGACTGGTCGTTTTCATGAGGTGATGAATTATTATTGTCAGGTTAATTTGTCAAATGTTATGTCAAACAGTTTTTATTTCGCTTTATTTGAGGTTACTGTTGTTACTTGTTTAGTTTCCGTAACCTCCGCTTTCAGATACCATACAATTTTGAGTTTCTTCGGTTTTTGCTGTTAATTCACTAAAAATTCCCATTGCTCACCAACGCAATTTTCTTGCTATCGGGCGACCAGCTCGGCACATTGATAGTTCCTTGTCCGCCATAAAGATAACCAATTGTCCTGACTTCACCGCCTGAAACCGGCATCAGACGCAGGTAAACCCGCTGGTAAAAAGGATGCGAATCGGCAGGCACCTCCTTTGGGAAAGTAATAAATACCAACCACTTATTGTCGGGCGAGACATGCGGAAACCAGTTATTCAGTCCGTCGAAGGTTAGCTGCGTCTGGTTCTTTCCATCCGGATCCATCCGCCATACCTGCATGTTGCCCGTGCGGGGGGAGCAGAAATAGATGTATTTTCCATCCGGCGAATACTCCGGACCATCGTCCAGTCCTTTGGCATCGGTCAGCCGAATTTCGGCACCGCCATCCTTTGAAATCTTGTAGATATCGAAGTCGTCGTTGCGCTGTCCGGTGAAGACCAGGAATTGGTTATCCGGCGACCATCCGTGAAAATAGGAAGGACTTTTGGCGGTAATTTTCTTCGGAACACCTCCTGTTACAGGAACTGTATACACCACCGATTGCCCCTTGTTTTCATCTGCAGAACTACTGAGGCCAATTTGTTTTCCATCGAAAGTCAGCACATGGTCATTGTTGTTTTTGCTGACAAAATCGGTATTCAAAACAGTGGATTCCCTTGAGGCAAGATCGAAATTATAGAGCTTGCCGGAGGAATTATAAATTAGCGTCCGACCATCCGGCGTCCAGTTGGGCGCCTGCCACGATCCGGGTGCACTTGCCAGCACCTGCCGCTGACCAGAAGAGACATCCAGCACCTCCAGCAGACTTCCCAGGTAGGATTTGTACTGGACTATATCCGCCGGAGCGGTATTGAAGACCCGCGTGTTGGAAAACTCGACCGATTCGGAGAACTTATTGTTGTGGGAACAAATGAACAATCCGGCGAGCAATTCGGGGCCAAGGTTCGGCAGGTCAATTTTCTCAGATTGATATATTTCTCCAAAATGGGCGACCGACATAATATAAGTATCACCTTTCTTTTCCAGCTGAAGCACATCAGGTCCCTTGATGGTAAACTTGATCTCCTTCATGGTATCTCCCGGAGCAACCCTGTATTGCAGGGAGGTCAGTCCGTCGCCGTGTACCGTACACGCTACCACGGGCGAATTGGAAGCCGCTGTTTTCCGGATCATCAGACCCGTTTTCCGATGCAGCTCATGTCCTTCGCCGATGAACCTGACCCGCGTCTGGAGGATAAAGTCGCCATTGATTTTACTGGTAAGGAAGGAAAAACTGTCCTTGCCAAACCAGATATTGGCGCCGGAGCCGGAGAGTAAATAGTTCTGTAAAGGTTCGACATAGCCTGCCGTACCCGGAAAGCCGGGGGCGCCGATATCGTAGAAATTGTCGAAGGAGCCGATTTTTGCTCCGGCCATCTGAGCCTGAAGGTTCAGGTGAAAAAAGCTGAGCAACAAGAGGAACGAAGTGTAAAACAGGATATTTTTTTTCATATAGTCCGGTATTTTGAACAGCATGTAAAATAGTAATAAATCCTGAAACTGCACATATAGCAGAGGGAAATTGGTCTTCCCGGAATTAGCCGATCGTTCTTTTAGCTAATTCCGGATCTATCTCATTTTCCCATTTGGCTACCACGACAGTCGCAACTGAATTACCAATCAGGTTGGTGATGGCGCGGGCTTCGCTCATGAAACGGTCGATGCCAAGGATCAGTGCAAGAGCCGCCACCGGTACCGTGCCAACGATGGGCAACACTGCAGCCAGTGTGATGAAACCGCTGCCGGTCACTCCTGCGGCTCCCTTCGAAGTGATCAGAAGCACCATTAAGAGTGTGATCTGGTGAGAGATATCGAGAGGCGTGCCTGTTGCCTGAGCCAGAAATACCGCTGCCATGGTCAGGTAGATAGAAGTGCCGTCCAGATTAAAGGAATATCCTGTCGGGACAACCAGTCCAACGACCGACCGGGAGCACCCAATTTTCTCCATTTTCTCCATCAATCCCGGTAGGGCCGCTTCGGAGGAAGAGGTTCCCAAAACGATCAGGATCTCCTCTTTGATCACGCCAAGCAGCCGCCAAAGGCTGAATCCGGTAAATTTCATCACCAATCCAAGCACGATGAAAACAAATAACAGACAGGTAGTGTAGAAAGAAAGCATCAACTGACCGAGAGATGCCAGCGACCCCAGACCATATTTCCCGATCGTAAAGCTCATGGCACCAAAGGCCCCCAACGGTGCGACCCGCATGATAATTTTGATGACTCCAAAGAGTCCGGCTTCCAGAGATTTAATCCCTTTCATGATAGGAGCGGCCTTCTCGCCAATCTTGGATAAAGCAAATCCCAACAGAACTGAAAATAGCAGCACCTGTAAAATGTTGCCTTCAGCCAGTGCGCTGATAATGTTATCTGGGATAAGGTTCAAGAAAAATTCGACCACGCCATGCGCACTTTTGGCCGTAGTAACATATTTTGCTACAGCTGATTGATCCAAAGTTAAAGGATCTACGTGCATCCCGGAGCCGGGCTGAAAAAGATTCACGACGATTAATCCGATGATCAGCGCCAGGGTAGAAATTACTTCAAAATAAAGGATGGCTTTGATCCCGACCCTGCCGACTTTTTTCGTGTCCTGCATCCCGGCAATCCCGGTTACGATGGTGCAAAAAATGATCGGCGCGATCATCATTTTCACCAGCTTGATGAATCCGTCGCCAATCGGTTTCATCGACTCGGCCAAAGCGGGCTGGTAAACGCCCAGAATGATACCAATAACAATCGCGACAATGACCTGAAAGTAGAGTCCTTTGTAAATTTTCTTCATCAAGTTGTTCTAAAGCAAATTAGTTCGGCAGCTTTCCCTTTTCAAACCGGTAAACCGGGAGTTCTTTCCCAAGCGCTGTTTTTGTTATCGCCATGTTGACAAACCCATTTTCTGACTCAGGCTCCAACAATATTACTGCATAATTGGCATATTTTTGGTCTAGTCTAACAACAAAACTGCCTGCCGGAAATGTTTTTACTACCGAAGTGAGTTTGGTCTGTACATTTACCGGAAAAATACCTTCCCATTTAACCTTTTCTTCGTCGTAACTGCTTATTGTGTAATTATTAACAGAAAGTGTCAATGGTTTCAATGTTTTCGTTACCTGAATCCCCAAAATTTCCATTTTGCCGGCTTCTGCCTTGCATTCCGGCGTCAGGATATAGGCGACCGGGCGTTTCCTTTGGAGGGTTGCAATCGGCAATAACGCATCTTTCACTTTCACGTCGAGTGTTACCGCTTCATTCGAATTGACGTCAATAAATTTCACCGGATAGCTGGTCATCGTCTCGTTAGCAGTGACCGCGATCAGATTCTTCCGGTCCACAGTTTCCTTAATGGCATTTTTCACCACTTTTTTGACCTCTTTAATGTTGGAAGAAGCTGTTTCCAGCAAACTTTTTGCTACCAAAAAAGAACAGTAGGTCCTTCTGGCATAGGAGGTCCGGCCGAGTCCAATTCCCCGGATTTCAATCAGAATCGATATTGAATTGGAGAGCGCATAGTTGGAGGAACTGGAGCGGGGATTGTTACCGCCCTTGGCCAAAACGACATCTCCCGCTTTCTCCGATGGCGTAAAATAAAAGTTGTGTGAATATCCTTTTTCTTCCAGCGCCTTCTCCGCGTTGGTTTCAAAAAGCCCGGCTGACATTTTGCGCAAGCCCTTCGGTACGTTCAAATTTCCTGAAGGAAGAAAGAGCACGTCATAATACCCGGCCGAATTTCCATTCAGGATTCCTTCTGTCCCCTTTTTTTGCAAGGGAGTGTATTCGTGAAAATCGAAAGAAGCTTCAGGGTTCCAACGGATAAAAGCACTCTTAATGACGGGACTTACCGGGTCGGCAAATTTAGTTTGGTCTCGATTTAA
This sequence comes from Prolixibacteraceae bacterium, assembly GCA_037137375.1. Taxonomy (GTDB): domain Bacteria; phylum Bacteroidota; class Bacteroidia; order Bacteroidales; family Prolixibacteraceae; genus CAINVV01. The sequence continues at coordinate 83,018 of JBAXKJ010000024.1, read as the reverse complement.
ATCGAAACCATCAGCGGAGGTCCTCTTTTGAGCGATGTACCCATCGACATTGGCCACAGGTAACATGGCGATATCCAGTTTTTTTAATAAAAGGGCTCCTTCCGGTGTCTCCAGCAAATGATTGATGATCATAAATAGCCCCTCGGTCCCGGCTGGCTCATTACCATGAATGCCCCCCTGCAACCAGACCCGCAATTTTTCAGGGTTTTTTCCATCTCCGAAAAATAGGATAGGGATCTCCTTCCCCCCCGGAGTCTTACCCAACATTTCCATGCGAACAATATCCGAATGGGATTTGACTTTGGATTGAAGAAACGCCATCATCTCCTCGTAAGTGCAAAGCCCTTCCGCAAAAGGTTTCTGATTGGTGGGAGTCTGTATCTGGAATGTCGGCTCAGGGAAGAATTTTGCCGTCATTTGATCGGATTGTTTCTGCGCTGAAAGTGTAGTGCAAAGCAGCAGAAATAAAGATGTCTGAAGATATTTTTTCATATTGATTTATTTGTAAAGGTAATTGAGTCCAATTTTTCCCATGAGTTTTGAATCATGCGGCACATCTGGTGTTTCGACTTTTGTCCAATTGAATTTCCATCCGTTTGTGGTGGCTAAATTCTGCAGATAGAGGTAAAATTTCTCTCCCCGTTCATATCTGTTCCTGCCTTGCTTTTCAGTCTCGGGAGTTACCCGCAGAAAGGATTCCCGGATGGTATCTTTTGTCCCGAGGTGCAGGATGATTTTTTTCATTAGGAAGGCTCGGATGGTTGCTTTATTGGCAAATGGGGTATTTTTGATACCGTATGGATAGACCATCGTGGTATCCGGGAAGGTGTACCAGCCCGGACTTCCGACCATTGCCCTGCCGACATAGGGACTGTTGTGGAAAAGCATGAACCGATGCACAAACTGACCTCCTGCCGAGTGGCCATAGATGTCATATTTTTTCGCGTTGGAGGCGGAATGTGCGATGATAAATTCAAAGATTTGATCAATAACCTGGACAGTCCAATCGCTTTCCTTTCTGAGAACTTGATTCTCTGTGACAAGTCCCACTTCCTGGTATTCACTTATCGCATAGAATTTTAGGGCGAATTCAGGGGCGAATACCATCACCTTTTTCACTTTAGCCTCAACTGCCATTGCCTCCATTAATTCCTTCGCATCCCTGGCTCCCCCATGCATGGCCATTAGAATGGGCATATCCTGGATCTTACCGTCCTCAGGTATGTAATAATATATTTTGATAGGCTTGTCTTTGAACGGCAGATAGTCCGTATAGGTAATCACTCCGAATCCGGGATTAAAAAGGATTTCCTTTTTTTGAATGATGCCGGCAAAAAGCACGGTGCCGAAAAAGAAGAACAGTCCTGTGAGAAATAAATATTGTCTCATAAAATCTCATATTTTCCTCTCTTAATCACCTTTGAATCCTTCATCATCATCTGTCCCCGGGCAAAAACATCCGTAAGCCGAAAATCGGAATCCAACAGGCAGAAGTCGGCATCGAAACCTTCGCGGACTAACCCTTTGTCCCGGAGCTTAAGATTTTTCGCCGGACTGGAAGTAATCAGACACAAGGCTTTTTCCAGCGGTAGCCCTCCTTCCTTCACCAGTTTGACGGTCTCAGAGAAATTTCTGTGCAGTGGGGCCGGTTTGTAAGTCACCTCGCCTGTGACAGGATCTACCCTGCGCACCCCGCCATGACCATCACTCGAGAAAGTCATAGAATCCACTGGGACGCCTAGCTCAAGGGCATTCAAGACACATTTATAGGGTTCGTCAAATTGAGTGCCACCGGTCGAGATGTCAATCATGCCACCGAGAAGTGCAAACTGAATAGACTGCTCAAATAGCGGCCTCGTCCGTATGACGTGCGTCGGAGAGAGATGCTGTACCAGCGTCGGATATTTGTGAGCAATGTCCAGCAATACCTTCAGGCCGCTTTCCAGGGCGCCGAGATGGATGTGCAGAATTCCGGTCTTGGCAGAAGTAAACCCGCCAAGCCTGACCTGGTTAATCAATCTAAGTATTTCAGCCTCGGAAGGGAAGGAGCAACGGTCGTCGCTGATAGCCAGCTTGCAACCGATCACCTTATCGATGAATATCAGATCCTCCGCCACCGACGACAGTATGGTCTTCTCGGGTAATCCGTAATAACTCGTCAGCATGAAAGCCGTGATCCCATCCATGTCAAGCGCCTTGCATTTGGCATAGAGAGTGGTCAGCTCCTTGACAAATCCGTCCGTCCCCAGCAGTCCAACGACGGTGGTCGTACCGCAGGCAATCAGCTCGCTCATCTGCACTTCCGGCACCATTGAGGCGTAACCAGTCTGTCCGCCGCCTCCCGTAATGTGAACGTGCTGATCGATGAAACCCGGCGTTAAAATTTTGCCGTCGAAGTCAAATTCCTCAAAGGTTACGCCTGAAAGTTGGATGGAGTCTGATATCTGCACAATCTTCTCCCCCGCGACCAGGATATCCTTTTTCCCCAGTTTTTGAGGAGCGTAGACCAGACAATTTTTTAGCAGTTTAAGCATAGTTAGATGGTTAAAAAGTGGAAAGTAACCAGGAAAAGCATTCCCCCGATCAGGGGAATTGTATTTCTTTTTGCCAGCTCAATAGGCGAAACCCCCGCCACACCTGAGATGGCGACGATGATTCCGGCAATCGGTGAGGTAGCACGACCCATGCTGGAGCACAATTGCATAGGCAGAACCATCGAGACTGCAGACATTCCAAACTGCTCGGCAATTTTGGGTGCCAATGGTCCAAAGGAGAAGAACGAGGCATTACCACTGCCCATCAGCATCGCTGCGAAGAAAAGAAGTATGGAAATGAAGATGGCGATTCCAACACCCGCGAGTCCGATATGAGTAGAGACATCCACCAGCGTATCAATGAAGCCTAGATTGATCAACCCTTTGGAGAAAATCTCGGCCGCCACAATCAGGGTTACCACACTGGTGAATACCTCTCCCATACCCTTCCAGAAAGCGTTAATAGATTCGAAAACTTCCTTCAGACTGCGCTTGTAAACGCCGTAAAACAGGAGGGAAATAAACAGCGAGGCCATCATGGCCGTTGTGGTATCCAGGGTAATTGGCGGATCAAACAATTTGAGATAGGGCGAGAAAACGATCAGCATGATGAGCGGAAGTACGGGTAGAACTGCGAAAATAAGCGGCACGTCCACTTTGAAATCACTGACAATTAATGGTTCAGCAGATACTTTTCCCTTGAGCAGATCCCGCTTGTCGAAATATCGGTTGTTGAAATAATAGAGAATCATCACAAAAATAGTGGTGGGAATGACCAGCGGAATCTGGTAAGTCAGGAAATAAAAGACATTGGTCTTCCCAATCAATTGGGAGGCCAGCAGGGTATTTGCTGAACCGGGCCCCTGGTCAAAAATGGTGGAGGCCGAAATTACGGACAACGCTGTCAGCCGGCTTACCCCGAGGTTAACCAGAACCGGATAGATCGAAGCCACCAGCAACAGTCCAAGGCCAACCGCGGAAGGAGTGGTGATAAACAGCATCTGGCCGATTACGATGGTGATGGTAGAAGCCAGGTAAGGATATTTGCGAAAGAACCCCAGCGGTTTCATGGATACATAAACCAGGGCATTAGTCGCCTTGATTTTGTTCATGTACCCCACATAGCCGCCGATGGTCATGATCATGAAACCCGCCCGCATGAGGTTGCTGGTAAAATTCTCATCGACCGCTTTAAAAAGATTAAAAAAGGTCGTGCCGGTCGGTTTGGTCAACTCGAGTGCCTTGGTCCCCAGCAGGATAGCACAAAAGAACATCAGGACGCCCGAAACGATCAGGACACCCTGCGGATTGTGCTTCCTATACAGGAATATTGCAGTTATAACGATGAATACCAGCGAGATAACCGCAGCTACGTTAGTCATGGTTCAGCAATAAAATCCTAAGGGGAAGAAACTCCTCCCCTTAGGTAAATTTATATTAATATCCCGGATTCTGAGTGATCGTCCTTCCAGTATTCGAATCGATAAATATCTGTGGGATAGGGAATAAGACGGGGATTGTAGCATCAGCCATCCCTCTCGCCGGCCTTCCGCAGATTTCGTTGTAAGTTCTGACGCGCCGCTTGAAGTAATTGTTCACGGCCCGTTCGTCTCCGCCGTTCTCCTGGCTGACGCGGATTAAAGTATGGCGGCGCTCCTCTTCAGACAGCAGTTCGCGGCTTCTTTCATCCAGAATAAGATCCAGTCCGAGGGTGTTGAGGTCGTTGGCCGTCAGGGCTACCGCCTGAGATCTCTGGCGAACCTTGTTGATCCAGTCGACGGCCGTGGCATTCTTCAGTTTATACAATGCTTCGGCATACAGCAAGTAAGTGTCTGCTAATCTTAGATATACCTGATCATTATAAGATTCGTCGGCATCACCGTTGGCCGCGACGGTCTGTACATAATCCCATTTTCTGGTTGATGGCCATTTGTAATTCTGAATGGTCGTCTTGCTGTCGTCCACCATAAGTGCAGAAACAGTTGTATCCATAATACTCTTACCGCTCTTCAGGAATTCCACAATAGCACCAGCAGCATTTTTCTCGTAGAATTTCCAAACCATAGAGTAATTGGAAACGCGATCGTCGACAGTACCCTGATTCTTATAGTTGTAGAGTCTGATCGATCCCAGAGAGACGGAAGCCCTTGCAGCGCCTTTACCACCGTTAACCAACCACATCATTTTGATGTTGTTGATGGTCCCGTTCACGACTTCCGGAGCAGACAGATTACTCTTCTTGATGTCAGCATCATTGGAGTAATAGTTTTTCCAGGAACTCTTCATATAAACAGGGGCGGATCCGGTCGAAGCGTTCTCAGGTGCGGTATTCAGGAAAGCCAGCAAGACTTCTTTGTTTCCACTTGAATAAAGCGGAGAACGGAAAAGATCGATAAATGCGCAGCCCGGTTGCGACGCGTTGCTTCCAAAACGGGTGGTCATCAGGGAGTATTCGGTTCCGGTAACCAACGGACGAAGTACCTCCTCAGCTTTCGTCGGATTATCCATGGCCAGGTAAAGCTCTCCAAGATAGTGACGGGCAACAGCTCCGGATAAGGTAGTATTATTGGTTGTCCTCAGCGGGAGCTTGTCGATGGCATATTGAAGATCGGCCTCCATCACCTTGCGAATCTCAGCCACTGGGGTACGATCCCAGTCGGTACGATAGGTCAGACCGTTAATCTCAGCGGTGGAAAGAGGTACGGCTCCGAAAGAATAAGTCAGGTGCCTGTAAGCCCAGGCCCTTGCGAGACGGGCCCTTGCGATAGTCGCCTCCTTGTTGGTGGTATTTGCCTGAGCGCTGCCGCCTTCCCAGTTGACTGTTGCATCTTCAGCCCGGTTGATGACCATGTTAGAAGCGCTCACGATCTTGTATAACCACTCGAAGGTCAGCATCATACAGTCCAGATCGGTTTGTTTAATCAGACTGGGATAGTACATAAAACGGAAGGAGGAGTGGGTATTGTTACTCCATGAATTGTCTGTTCCGCATCCCCACATGGCGTGACGAACGATTGGCAGGGTAGAAGAGCCATATCGGCCCAAATTGTCAACACGGCAAAATTCCTCACGCATCAACGCCTTGGTAGTCGTTTCCATGCTCTGGAAACCACCGTAAGTACTCAGCAAATTCTCTGCGTAGATATCGTCTCTCGGTACTTCTTTCAGAAAATTCTTCTCGTTACAACCAGAAATAAAGGTTGCGATGAGTAAAAGGAAAATGTATATAATTTTTTTCATCGTAAACTTTTCTTAAATGTTATAAATCAAATCTTAATCCAAGTAAAAACGAGCGGGTCTTTGGTGTAGCCCTCTGACTTCCGATAAATTCCGGATCCAATCCAGACCAGTTGGTAAAGGTTGCCAGATTGTTGATGTTCAGATAAAGTTCCAGCCGCTGCATTTTGATGCGATTAGTGATTGCCTCCGGAAATTTGTACGCCATTGCAATATCCTGTATTCGCAGGAAACTTGCGCTTTCGTAAAAGCCTGCCCTTAATGGATTTACTGAACCGTTAAGGTCGTTCTTAGGATACGTATTGATAGGATTGGTTGGTGTCCAGTATTCTTTGTCAAGCTGGTTTTCCCTCCAGGAGACATTGCCTACATCTTTCAGTGAGTTACGGGCGGTGACGCCATAGGATGAGTTAAGGAATACGCTCAAAGAAATGTTTCCATATCTGAAAGTGTTATTCATCCCTGCAGTAAATTTTGGTATCCTGGAACCGATGATTTGCTTATCGGCTGGAGTGATATCTCCGGTCGCGCTCTTACGATCATATTTTACATATCCGGGTACGGAATATTGAAAATCAGGATTTTGCTTGCCGTTAGGATTTGCCGCATCTGTAATCTGCCAGATGCCTGTGATCCGGTAATCATAGTTGACAGAAACAGGCTGTCCGATGAACCAGTTGGAGGCGATGTCGTCAATCGGATTGCCGGCTGCATCATACAAACCGATATTTACGATCTGTGTCTTGTAATGAGACATCGTGAAATCCGTAGTCCAGCTGAATTTCTTGTTTTGAATATTCCTGGAAGAGATCTGCAGTTCAAAACCATTGTTCTTGGTCTTTCCGATATTCCCGATCAGGGAGTTGGTGCCGTTGATGGAAGGAATCGTACGGCTCAGCAGCAAATCAGAAGTATTTGACCAGTAGGTGTCGAAGGTACCCCGGATCCGGTCATGGAAGAGGCCGAAATCGAAACCAGTATTGATGGAACGGGTCGATTCCCAACCCAGATTTGGAGAGGCGAGACGTTGTGGATAATAGCCATAAAGAGGCGCCTTTGCATCTGACAGATAGTTGTCTGAACTCAGGTTCGGCAGGGTAACATAGGCAGATACAGCCTCGTTCCCGTTCTTGCCAGTCGATAACCTGTACTTGAAGTTGGTCAACACATTGCTCAGCGCAGAACCTTTGTAAAATTTCTCATTGGAAACATTCCAGCCTAAAGCAACAGAAGGGAATATCCCGAATTTGGAATTTTCCCCGAAAGCAGAATATCCGTCACGGCGGGTCGTCAGGGTTAACAGGTACCTGCTGTCATAACCGTAATTCACCCTCAACATCTGTGAAATGTGGTTTTCCTTCAGATAATTGGCAGTACCAGATAAAACTCCGGCTTTGGAGACCTGATAATAATACATTACATCGTTTCCGAAATTCTGACCGGTCACGCTATTGGACTCTTCGATAGTACTCTGTGCCGAATACAAACCCGTAACGAACAGCGAATGTTTGCCGAATGTGCGAATATAACTGAGGATATTCTCAAGGATCCAGTCAGTCGAATTGTTCGTGCTATTGGATAAAATACCATTGGCATTCAGCCCCTCGTAGGTGTCGCGCCCCTGGTAGTTGTCAATTTTTTGAAACTCGCTGGTGTAACCGGTATTCAGTTTATAAGTTAGCCCTTTGATGAATGGAATGGTCACGTCAAAAACATTATTGGTGATCAGCTTCTGAGAGATATTGCTGTTCTTTTCGTTGATGGCGCTCAACGGGTTCCTGGCATAGGAAACGCTTGAATCTTCCCAGGCGGAGAGCCTCAGGTTACCGTTCGCATCGTATGCCTCTGCAAGCGGATTCATCAGGAAGGCCTTGCTGAATTCAGGTCCTTTTCCACTCCGGTCGTAACGGCCGAACTGGGTGTTGGTGCTAAATTTCAACCAGGGAGTCAGCTCCTGCTCAAAGTTGATCCTGAAACCAACCCTGTTAAATTTGTCGTTGAGGGAAACTCCCTTCGAGTCAGTATAATTTAGTGATACATAGTAAGATGTCTTTCCAACTGATCCTCTGAAGGATGCGTTGTGCTGCTGTTTGAATCCATTACGCAGCGACAGTTTTAACCAGTCGGTGGAAAGTCCTGCCTTGTGCATCCGATCTTCTGTAGCCGTAATCGCGCCCATCCAGGGCTCAGGATTAGACGGGGTTATTGCGGTTGTATTGGCTGCTTTCAGCGCCTCAACTTTGTATTTGTAAAAGGTATCGCCGTCCATCAGTTTAGGAATATTGACGGATTCGTCCATAGACATAAACCCGTCATACGAAACAACCATCTGTTCTTTCTTACCTTTCTTGGTACTGATCAGAATGACCCCATTGGAACCCCTGGCACCATAAATGGCCGCAGAAGATGCATCTTTCAGAATTTCAATGGCCTGAATATCATTGGGGTTCAACTCGGACCATCCTCCTGAGAAAGGAATTCCGTCGAGAATAATCAACGGTTTGTTCGAGGCAGTGATTGAATTGGTCCCGCGAATGGTTGTTGCGGAGGCCGAACCTTCCGCATTGGAACCGGTAATGGCAATGTTTAATCCTGCAACAGTACCCTGAAGGTTCTGTATGATATTAGGTTGCGGGTGTTCTTGCAAAGCCTTTGTGTTAAACGATGCAACAGACCCGGTCAGGTCGGATTTCTTTTGGGTACCATATCCGACGGCGACTACCTCTTCGATGCCGATAGTCTCTTCCGCCAGAACAACGTTGACCACTTTCTGGGTACCTAATTTGACTTCCTGGGTCTTCATTCCGACAAAGGAAAATACCAGGGTCGAATTATCAGGGATGTTGGTGAGTGAGAAATTTCCATCCGAATCTGTGATGATACCGGTAGTGGTTCCTTTTACCACCACTGAGGCGCCCGGAATGGAGAGTCCCTTAACGTCCTTCACTTTTCCGGTAATAGTTTTCTTCTGTTGCTGGGCCACGGAAGGGTTTCCTGTGGACGAACCAACAGCATCATTCTCTTTCGACTTTTTCAGGATCACGGCCTTGTGAATGATCTCGTATTCGAGCCCGGTTCCTTTTAGACACAAGTCGAGTACGGTCTCAAGACTTGCCTTTTCCAGCTCAAGCTCGCTCACTATGACACCGTTCAGATCTTCCGGACTGAAAAAGAAAGTAAACTCAGTCTGTTTCTGGATCTCCTTTATGACATCGTTCAGCGCAATTTCCCGTACAGATAACTTGATATTAGCTGTTTGAGAGTAAATATTGGCCGAAACCTGCATAAATCCTGCCAGTAGAATAAAGGTTGCTAGTTTCATTACGCGAATGATTTTTAAAATGCTTTTCCTGAAAGGATCGGCATTTAAATGCTTTTTCTTCATAATTTTACATCTAAGTTTAGTTAATAATATTTCTGTTCGACCAGAAATGTTTTAGACAGGAGGTGTTCGCAGCATCTCCTGTATTTTTTTTCATACCCTTGAAAACAGGATTTCCTTTCCTTTCACTGATACCTTCACCTTACCTGTCCTGCTGATAATATCCAGGATCGGATCGATACTTTCATATTTATTTAATCCACCCTCAAAACGGATCGATCTTAATTTTTCATCTTCAAATTGATAACTGAAATCATACCACCTGGCAAGAGTCTTCATGATTTCATCGAGCGACTGATTGGTAAAAGTATACCTTCCTTTTGTCCACTGAACCATCTGGGAGGCATCCACTTCCTGAATGACTATCGCAGATTTAGAGGCATCATAAATTGCTTGTTGGTTTGGCTCCAGGTAATTGATATTGTCTAACTGATCGCCGGTGCTGACCTTGACTTTTCCTTCCACCAGGGTAGTGAAGGACTGGCTGTCGTTGGGATACGATTTGATGTTGAAGGAGGTACCGAGCACCTCGATCTTCATCCCGCGAATCGAAACGATGAAGGGTTTGGTCTTGTCTTTGGCCACTTCGAAGAAGGCCTCCCCTTCGAGAGTTACCTCCCGTTGGGTACCTGAAAACCTAACGGGAAAGACCAGCTTGCTCATCGAATTCAGGTAAACCCTTGATCCATATGAAAGTACGAGGTTGTAATCTCCTCCGCATGGGACAATCAAGGTATTTGATGGGGTTTCTTTCTGAACGTCAGAAGGCTGACCTGCATAATTCAATTCAGTGTGATTATTGTTGATGACGGTCCCGTCTTTCTCTACAATTTTCTTATTTAATTCATGAGTAAGATCCACATTCTCACCGTTACCCAGTACCAGGACGGCACTCTTGTTTCCAGGCGAAATGGCTGCAACCGGAAGGCTAATCTTTACGGTCTCTCTGTTCAGATACCAATAAGAGGATATGGCGATCACGACCGGTAAAAGGATGGCAGCGGCAAAACGAAGCACGATTCTGATCGTTTTGCCTTTCGTCGGAGTTCCGACATTCAGCGATAATTTGGCCCAGGCTTTTTCCGTATCTATCTTTTCATAGATCGTACCGTGTGCTAAAAATTTTTTTTCGCTCACGATCCTGGCATATAATTGCTGATTCTTCTGCGAACCGTGCAACCAGCTTTCCAGGATCTCCTTTTCCTGTTGATCCAACTCACCGCTCAAACTGCGGGCAATCAAAACCGGAATATCTTGCTGTATTTTCATTTTTTCCATAATCGCCGGTGAACCTATGATCCGTTCTTGTAACAAAACAATCCAACCCGGAAAACGGGTGAATGGAAATCGAAATTTCTTTTCACACACTATCCTTCAGACTTTGTCGAAGATCCTCATAAGCATTCTTTTTCAGGGTCTTAATGGTATTAATGGAGACATTTAACCGATCGGCAATCGACTGATTTTTTTCTCCTTCCAGGCTGAGGCGAATGATCCTTTGGCTTTGAGGAGCCAGCATTCCGACCGCCCGGTGAACCAAATAGTAGGTCTCTTCTTCGATTTGCAATTCATGAAAATAGTCGTCTGAGTAACGATCATCCTTCAGATTATGATCCAGCAGGGCTGACTGTTTGATCGAATTCAGGCATTTATTGCGGGCAACAGTATAGATGAAACCCCTGATAGCCTTCATGTCGCCGAATTTTTCCATCGACTTCCAAAATTCGGTAAAAGCTTCCAGCGCGATATCTTCCGCTATAGGCAGATCCTTCACATAATTATTGGCAAAAATGCAGACGGACGGGTAAAAACCCTCAAAAAAAATTTTGAAGGTTTTTACGTCGTTCCTGATATTTTGTGCCGTCAGTGAGGGATCCATCGGTTTTAGCAAAGGATCAAATATAGAAAATTCTTTCGCTATTCTTTCCCAAGCGCCGCGAATAGCTCTACCATCGCCGCCTGATCGAGCAGCCACCTGCGTGTGGTCGCCTTGTCTTCACCGCTCCAGTTTTTCACGAAGAGCCCCTTTTCATCCCTGACATGGTCCCAAACAAAATCAAGGTTCTCCCTGAAAATTTTCAAATACTCCTCATTTTTATCGAGTGCATACAACTCCTTATAACCTCTTACCAGGATGGCATTGAACCAGTTACCCCTGTTCTTAAACAACCGGATCTTCTTCCCTTCGGGAGTGAAAAAGTCTTCACTAAAATATTGTATGGCCGATTTTGCGATCTTCCGGGCATCCTTTAAATACGGTTCTTTCCCCGTAATCTTGTAAAGCAATGCGGCGGCCTGCAGCATCTGACCGCTGTTGTAAGTGTACTTTGCCTTGCTGATCTTGCCGCTGAGTGAAATATTGTCGAAGTAAAGATTATCTGTCGTATCCTGAAGGGTAGTTTGAGTCCACTTGTATATTTTTTCGCCCCACTCGAAGTAGCTCTTATCTTTCGTAGCCTCGAAAAGCTGTAGGGCCAGCACTGCGGATGGTGCATTGGAACAGGTGTTTTTTGAACCCTTTTTCTGTTCACACCAGAAAATTCCGCCGCCTTGCTCTTCGGTCCAACCGCTGATGATAAACTGCCAGGTCTCAATGGATTTTTTGAGGTAATCCTTGTTCCCAGTAAGGTGATACGACTCAAGAAAATCAATCGCAAGCCACACATTATCATCATAATAGCGATCTGCATGACCTGCCGCTGCAATATATGACTGGTAGCAAAAAGGTGCGCGGGTCGTGTCGAAATATTTATAGATACCCGGGATAATGGTGTCGTTGAGGTAAATGGCATATTTAGAATCCCCGGTGGTTTTTAGCAGAGCATTTACCCCCGAAAACAGACCTGAGGTTGGCCAGAGATAGGCCACTTTCCTGTGCACTGCAGTATCCTGGCTGACCAGATAAGTCACCTCAGCTTTGGCATCATTCTGGTAATTTTCATTGAACAGTCCAAGTTGCCCCGATGGGTAAAATTGCCTGATCTTTCCCAGTGTTTCCTCTGCCCTGCTCAGGTAAACGGAATTTTGGGTGTAGCCTGAAAGGGTGATCAGGCACAGGATTAGAAGTGTGAATAGTCTTAATGCGGGTTTCATGGTAATTAGTTTAAAACCATCGTTTCACTCATCTCCTCCAGTGCAATGCCTTTTGTTCAAATAAGTCATTAGTAAATGGTTGAAGGGGCAAAGTAAGAAATTTTTTAGTGAATCTCGTCGCCAAAGAGTCGACCCGAAATATGTCGGACCGGATACCAGGCGGCCAAAAAACCGATCGCAGACACTGAAATTACGATCAGGACAATATCCGTGAAAACGATTTGCATTGGATAAGCGTCGACGATAAAAGAGGAGTTTGCCCCGGCCAGTTTAACCAGTCCGAAGCTGATTTGTGCCTGACAAATCGCCAATCCTGCTACCGTACCCAGGATGGCCCCAATAAAAGAGATCAACCATCCCTCGAAAAGGAAGATATTCCTTATTGTTTTCCGGTCGGCCCCCATGCTCTGCAGGATGGCAATATCTTCCTTCTTGTCGAGAATGAGCATGGTGAGTGAACCGACGATGTTGAAGGAGGCGATAACCAGTATCAGTATGAGAATCAGATAAGTGGCGTATTTTTCGCTCTTCATGGTCTTGTATAGATAGTCGTGCTGCTGGTAGCGGTTCTTAATTTCAAAACCATTGCCAAGAAGTGCTGCGATCGCCTTTTTAATCTCTTTTTCCGAGGTTCCTTCCTTTAGTTTCAACTCTACAGCGCTCACGTGTTCCGGCATTTCGAAAATCTCCCTTGCGAAATTGATCGGCACGATCACATATTTAGTGTCGAGCTCCTGCTGGATGGAGAAGATTCCGGAAGGGTAGATCAGTTTCTGGTTGAAATTGCCCGCAGGCAGGACGGAGGATGCCCTGCCTTTCTTCGGGACAAAGACGCTGATTGGATCCGGCTGACTGATTCCCACCCCCAGATTGGTGGAGATGCCTTCGCCCAGAACGGCATAGTTGTTGGTTGCATCCTGTAGCCTGAATTCGCCTTCGACGATCATGGAATCGATGCCCGAAAACTGCAGATACTCCTTGCTGACACCTTTAATGGTGGCAAAAACCGACCGTTCATTGTAGAGCAAAAGGGCATTATCTTCTACAATTTCAGCATAATAGGCGATTCCTGGTAAGCGTTTCAGCTCTTCGAAGGAAGGTCCGGTGGTAGAGAAACTCTTCCCTTCCTTTACCGTGATTTTGAGCTCGGCATCGAAAGAAGAAAAGAGGGATTTTATCAGGGAATCGAATCCGTTGAAGCCCGAAAGACCGATGATCAGTCCCATGGTTCCAACCACCAGTCCGACGACAGAAATGGCCGAAATCAGGTTGATCAGGTTGGTTTTCTTCCTGGAAAAGAGGTATCGTCTGGCTATGTAAAAGGAGAAATTCATTTAATCGCAGTTACCAGCAATCCTGTACCGCTGTGATTGGTTCGGTTCACATCAACCCAATTCAGCAGGGCGCAGAAGGGAAATACCAGCAGATAATAAAAAGGCAGCAAAAGGTAAAATACCTTGGAAACACCCAGCATCTGGATGGGATATTTCATCGACAGTTTCCAGGCTACGGAACCGTATTTACCATAGGAATAGGAGGTTTTTACCTCGGAAAAACCTGCTTTTTTCAGTTTGGCGGCCAGCTCCTCCGCGTTATAGCCGTCGCGGACATGCTCTTCAATAAATCCTTGGATGCCCTCTTCTTCATGGTCGTGATCCGTATCCGATCCACCCTGGTCGGAAGGAGTTGAGATCATCAGGATACCACCTTTTTTCAGGGATGTCCCGAAATTTTCAAATACCATCTCATCCTCCAGAATATGCTCCATCACATCTACCGAAAGGATCAGGTCGTAGGTATTAATTGCCTTATATTGGGTTAGATCAGCTACCGCGAAGGTCACGCGATCAGCCTTTCCAATTTTTTGAAAGAAGCTGTTGCAGTCGTCTATCTGCTCTTGTTTGACATCCACGCCGAGAATCCGGGCTTCCGGGAAGAGCCTTGAGAGCCGGTAGCAATACTGTCCAAAACCCGATCCGGCATCCAGGATGTTCAGTGTCCTTTGAGTGGAAGTTTTCTTCAACTCTCTAAGCGCCTTTTTAACATGCCACGACCTCAGCAACAGGAGATCCAGCAACCGGTAAAATATTTTCCGAAGGAGAGGGGAGCGGTTAAAGAGGTTTCCCAGCTGGCGTTTGATCGGATCGTAATGCATGGTATAAACTTACTTGAGCAGCGTATCAATCTTTTCGATATAGTCGAGGCTGTCGTCGATAAAGAATTCAAGTTCCGGAACATGCCTCAACTGAAAACGTACTGCTTGTCCCAGTTCGCCACGCAGGTGGCTCTTGTGTAGTTTAATCTCGGCCAGGACTGCCGAGGAACCCTCCGACGGGAAGATACTAAGGTAACAACGGGCCAGCGACATATCCCGGGTAACCCGGACAGCCGTAACGGAAATCATTTTGCCTTTTGCCAACGTATGTGCCTCACGGCGAAATAGCTCGCTCAACTCTTTCTGGATGAGCCTGCCTATCTTATTTTGTCTTGTAGTATATTGTTCCATGGTGATGCACTTTATTTTAGACAAAAATAGACAAAATGCACGGGTTCAAGAATAAAATTCTAATTTTGGTAAAAACAATACATTCACTCATGAAAGAAAATATTTTTAAGCTCTCAACGGCTCAGCTGAAGGAAATTGCACTAGATCTTCAACAAAAAGTAGAAAACGGATTGAATAATCCAAACACTGAGATTCAATGCATTCCAACGTATATTAAACCAAAGACCCTTGGTGTGGAAGGCCAGGCAACGGTCCTCGACCTGGGCGGAACAAACTACCGCGCGGCAGTGGTCAGCTTTGCAGATGGCAAGACAGAAATCTACCCTACAGATGGTTGGAGTAAAGACCTCAGCGTGATGAAAACAAAGGGTTTCACGGCCGAGAACTTGTTCGCCGAGCAGGCTTCTTTCCTCAAAGATCTGAAGATGCCGGCCAAATCCCCGATAGGATATTGTTTCTCCTATCCTGCAGAATGTCTGCCGGATGGTGATGCCAAACTCCTTCGCTGGACCAAAGGTGTCGACATTCCGGAGATGATCGATCAGCCGATAGGCAAACCGCTGAAAGAATTTCTGAACAAGAGCGGGGAGCCCGAATTCACTACCGTGAAAGTCATTAATGACACGGTTGCCAGTCTCTTTGCAGGATTGTCGGACAGCTCTTTCGACGGATACATCGGATTGATCGTTGGCACCGGAACCAACATGGCGACTTTCATCCATTCAGATAAGATTGGCAAGCTGGATAAAGAACTAAACTGGCAAGGTCTGACCCCTATCAACCTGGAGTCGGGCAACTATCGACCACTTCACCTGACCGCCATCGACGAGCAGGTCGACGTTGCCTCAGGTACAGCAGATGCTCAGCGTTTCGAGAAAGCGGTATCCGGGATGTACCTCGGAAAAATTTTCACGACCCTCTTCCCGAAAGATGGATTTGATGATAAATTCGATGCTAAATCCCTGACGGATCTGATCAACAAACCGGACAAACAAAAGAAGAAACACGTCAAGGCTGCCCGCCGGATTTACAAGCGTTCTGCCAAGCTGGTAGCAGCTTCGCTGGCTGGACTGGCACTGGTAATGGTTGCCCACGATCCATCTATGAAGAAGATTTGCCTGACGGCGGAAGGTAGTCTTTTCTGGAGCAAAGTAAAGAATTGTAAGGAATATAATAAATTGGTTTCCAAGCAATTGAAGGTTCTATTAGAGGAATTGGGACACAAGGACGTGAAGGTAAAGGTAAAAGAGATTCACAATGCCAACATGATTGGCTCAGCAGTTGCCGCGTTGTCTTAATTAGTTGTAAAGCGACTAATGGCGGTAATTCATACCGAACTTGATTCAGAATCACCTGTATAGTTAGGGGATGCTGAATTTAAATGGGCATGACACTAAATCCTTAGATCTTAACCCAACTATGGTTGCCTTCTAATTCTGGTGGCTAAGTTATTCTAAATGAAGTGAGCTAATTGGTAGAATTTCTCCTGCAATACGGCCTTTGGGGTCTATTTATCGCCGGTTTTCTCTCGGGGTCGATTCTACCCTTCAATTCGGAGGCCGTGATGTCGGTCTTGTTGGTTGCCGGAGTGAACAGTCTTTCCTGCATCATTGTGGCAACAGCCGGGAATACCCTGGGTGGAATCTCGATATTTTACCTGGGTTATCTGGGACGTATCGAATGGATCGAAAAATACGGCAAGGTGAAAATGGAGAAAATCCATGCCATCCTGCCGAAATTACAACGTTTTGGTCCGCTGACGGCTTTACTTTCTTTTGTACCGATCATTGGGGATGTGCTGGTCCTGGGACTAGGATTCTTCCGGATTTCGCCTAAGCTGACCATGCTTTTCATGTTCATCGGAAAGCTGGTACGGTACTGGTTGCTCGCAGAAACTTTTAGGTTGATATTATAAACAAATTGTGAAAAAGACCTCGCTCCAACGGATCAGCAAACTTGCTCCAATTCGCTCCAACGGATTTGCAATCTGTTGGCCAAAGATTCGCTCCAATTCGCTCCAACGGATTTGCAATCTGTTGGTGAATCTGCCCAGCGGATTGCAAATCCGCTGGAGCTTGTACTGAAGCATGAACTGAAGCAAAAGTTAGATAGGAATATAAGATTATAGCAGATGCGTGTAGTCATTCAAAGGGTCTCAAAAGCGGCAGTTTCCGTCAACGATGAGCTGGTCTCTTCAATCGGGGCAGGTTTGATGGTACTGGCCGGATTCGAGAGTTCAGATACTCTTGAAGACCTCGACTGGATGAGCGCCAAGATTACCAGTCTGAGGATCTTTGGCGACGACCAGGGCGTTATGAACCTGTCGGTGAAAGAAACCGGAGGGGAAATCCTTCTCGTTAGCCAGTTTACCTTGCATGCTGCGACGAAAAAGGGCAACCGTCCATCCTATATCCGGGCAGCACCGCCGGAAATTGCCATTCCGCTTTACGAAAGTTTCATCCAAAAGGTGACAGCCCAATTGGGCCGGGAGGTCGGGACGGGTATCTTTGGTGCAATGATGAAGGTGGATCTGGTCAACGAAGGACCGGTTACCATCATCATAGATTCAAAAAACAGAGAATTCTAAATATAAAATAATAGATATGAACGGCATAATTGACAACCTCGACAGAACTTTCCCATCCGGGGAAGTCACCAACGGACTCGCTGCCATCAGTGCAAGATTTGAGGGTTTTCATACTAAAGAGGAGCTGAAGCTGGCCTTTTCCTGCATTGATCTCACCTCCCTCGGTTCGGACGACACTCAGGAAAAAGGTCGTGCGATGGCCGAAAAAGTATCCCTTTTTCCAGGTCATTTTACAGAACTGTCAAATGTGGCGGCAATCTGTGTCTACCCGACCCTGGTGAAAACAGTGAGGGACAACCTGAAAGATCCGAAGGTAGCTATTGCTTCTGTTTCTGCCGGATTTCCTTCCTCCATGACTTTTTTAAAGGTCAAGGAGCTAGAGACCTCCATGACGGTTACAGAAGGTGCCAATGAAATAGATATCGTTATCTCGGTAGGAACTTTTTTAGAGGGAAATTTTGCAGTCGTTTCTGAAGAGATTTCCCAAATTAAAAAGAGTTGCGGAAATGCTCATCTGAAGGTCATCCTGGAAACAGGCGCCCTGAAAACCCCTGAACATATCTGGAAAGCTTCGATGATTGCCATGCATGCCGGAGCTGATTTTATCAAAACTTCGACAGGAAAAATTGATCTCGCAGCCACACCCGAAGCAGCCTGGGTGATGTGCAGCGCCATCAGAGAATTTTATCAAAAAACCGGGAAGAAGGTAGGTTTCAAGGCAGCAGGAGGAATCGTCGAAAGTGCCGATGCACTCCATTACCTCGACATTGTCAGGGAAATTCTGGGTGAAGAATGGCTAAATCCCGGGTTGTTCAGAATCGGCGCCAGTCGTTTGGCCAACAATTTGTTAACCAGTATAACGGAAGAAAAAATTTCGTATTTTTAAATCTGCAAAGCGCAGTCGAAGGGCCAAAGTTGCTCCTGCGGATTTGCAATCCGCTGGAAATCGCACTATCTGCAGATTGCAAATCTGCTGGAGCATCAATTAGATTGAGATCCCGGAGCCTGTCGTGGGGCCAACTCGCGAAGCACAAACTTTTCAAACTCTTTCATTATGGAAACAACTGAAGATCCGATTTGTTGCCCGAAATTCGATCCCGCCCCCTGGGATGACAAGAATTTCGAATGGAAAGACAAGGTATTTGTCAAGGGTTCTGTTTTTACAATTTTCTACATGCCAATGAATTTTGGCAAAATCATGGTGAAGATGGATAAGAAGATCCGCGAAGCCGGTGCCGACTGGTCCGAAGGAATCTGCTTATCCGACCACACTTCTTCCTGGAACATGGATCTCCTAATCTCAGTAGATAAGCAGGTTAATACGCTCGAAAACAAGATCATGACTGGTGAATTCTATACTAAAGTCTATGAAGGCCCCTTCAAAGATGCAGGAAAATGGATGAAGGATTTCGGTCAGATTTTGGTTAAAAAAGGATACAAGGATGCGAAGGTTTACACCTGGTATACCACCTGTCCGAAATGTGCCAAAAAGTACGGCAAGAATTATGTGGTGATGGTAGCAAAGGTCGGCTGAAAAATCTTTTATCTTTGACCATACCATATTGGGGTTAATACCCATATAACTACCCTTAGGATTGAAAAATGTAATCAAGGACAGAACTCACTGGCTGGAGGTGACTTATAGGTTCCGGTCAGGTGATCAGGCTGCATTTGGCGAAATCTATAGCGAATTCATAGATTCTCTCTATGCTTATGGCTCAAAGATCACCCATGATCGCGAGCTGGTAAAAGATTGCATCCAGGATATTTTCGTCAGCCTTCATCGGCTTAATCCTAATCTTCACCACCCTGAATACATCGAATTTTATCTTTTTAGGGCATTGAAAAATGCTATTAATTACAAGTTTCAGCAAAGCAAAAAGACCGTCCCACTTCCTGGTGAAAATATCCTAGATTTTGAATTGCGGTTCAATATAGAACAGGAAATCGATGATCCCGAATCTGACCAACTACGGGTAGAAAAGCTTAAAAGAATCTTGCAGACACTTGACCCTCAAAAAAGGGAGATTCTCTTTCTTAAATTCAGCACCGGATTAAACTATATAGAAATAGGTCATTTGCTAAATATGAACCCAGACACGGTGAAAAAGCAAGTTTACCGCACCCTCGATCATTTACGCGGCAAATACGGAACCCAACTGATGGAATTATTGATGATCTATGTGAAAAAGGGAAGGATGTAATTGAACAAATTGGTTATTCCCAACCAAATAATTGTCTGATTTTTATCTCAATTTCAGCTTGTACAGAACTATTTATTGCACCCAATTTTCTTTTTATCATCCAATGGCTCTCCATCTGTTAATGAATAAATATTTTCGCTTGTATCTTTTAAAAAATCAAATGCCGGATTGGTGGAAATTGTTTTCATCCATAATTCCTCTTCATTTACATCATCGGAATTTTCGTCAACAAGAATAATTATTCGAACATTACTGTCCCGATTATTTAATGGATAGTTAATTCTTAAATGTCCATGCTTATCGGTCTTTGTACTAATCTCTATTGCTTTCATTGTCCCAAAAATTTACACAAAGATAGCGAATAATCAAAAGATCTAAATTTTGCCGGATTCTTTATTGCATCCTCCTAAATCTGTTCCCATCTTTTTTGATTACGGAAAAGCTTAAAAATAAATACTCCAAAATTTGTCCCTTTTCCCATTTGAGTTCATCTTAGTAGTATACACCATATACTATGACCCCCTTCGATCAAAAATTCATAGAAAATCCATTGTTCCTGAAATGGATTTTCAACAGTAGTTCAGCTGTAGAAACCTACTGGGAACAGTACCTCCTCAAACATCCGGAAGAAAAAGACGAACTGCTAGATCTCAAGTCTCATCTGGCAGATCTTAAGTTTGAGAATGATTCACTCCTGCTTTCTGAAAAGGATGATTTAGAAAATAGCGTGAGGAAAACGATAGAAAAGGATGCCAGACAAATCAAACGCAGGCAACTGGTTCAAACTTTCATGAAATACGCTGCTGTTGCACTGGTCTTTACTGCAATCGGCGGTCTCCTTGTTCATATGAATTTGGGGAAAGAGAACGTCTATCGGGGGTTAGCTAACCAGACGATTATCGTGCCATCCGCTGCTCAGGGACCTTTGTTGATTACTTCGAATGGTAAAAATGTGGATCTGAAAAAATCAAGTTCAACGGTCGACTATTCCCGAAAAGGCAGTGTTGTTCTGAACAACGATTCTGTGTTACAAACTCCTGAAGCAGATTCAAATAAAATGAATCAGCTTGTAATCCCTTATGGCAACCAATCCAGGGTTGTGTTGTCAGACAAAACGGTGGTATGGCTTAATGCAGGAAGTCGCCTGTTCTATCCGACAAGGTTTAAAAATAAAATCAGAGAAGTGATTTTGATTGGAGAAGCCTTTTTTGAAGTTTCAAAAAATCCAAAGCAATTATTTGTTGTCAAAACTTCTAATCTTGATATCAAAGTTTTGGGGACAAAGTTCAATGTATCTGCCTATGAGGAGGACAACTTGATACAAACTGTATTGAATGAAGGTAGTGTCGCTATTCATTTTTCAGGAGCAAAAATCTATGAAGAGGATATTGTAATCAGTCCAAACCAAATGGCTTCTTTCGATAAAACCAGCAACAATACAAAAGTTTCCAGTGTATCTGCCGATGCATACTCCTTATGGACCAAGGGGTTGATCAGTTTTGAAGAGGTCGATTTTAGCCGCGTGATCAAACAAGTGGAACGATTTTACAATATTTCAGTCACTTTTTCGGATCACCAGGCAGAGGTCATGCGCATCAGCGGCAAACTCGATCTGAAGTGCAGTAAAGAAGAGGTGTTGGAGTATCTTTCAAAAGTCTCGCTAACCAATTTCGAACAAATAAATGAAAATTCTTATAGAATAAAATAAAAAAAGCCGGAAAATGGTGAGACACTTTCCGGCGAAAATAAACACCAAATTACTTCAGTATTTACCTATTAAGCACTTCAAAAATATGCAAAAAAAATGGCTTGCAGACTTCCCCGACTGGGAGAGTCAAAAAAAACTAGGGAAAATTATGAAATTGATCATCTTGTTTTTCTTCGGTTTTTTGATGACCGTTTCCGCAAACAGTTATTCGCAAAAAACCAAAATGGACGTTAATTTGTCCAACACAACTATTCTGGGTCTTTTTAAGTACATTGAGCAGAACAGTGAATTTGTTTTTCTCTACCGGACCGAAGATTTCAACACCACCAAAAGGATTGACATTGAGATCAAGGAAGCTACGATTTATCAAATTATGGATCAGGCCCTGAAAGGTGAGAGTGTGACTTACGATGTGTATGAAAGGCAGGTAATCATCCGGAAATCCATCGATCTTGCAAATGCACCTCAACAACAAAGGAGGGAAATCACAGGGATTGTCAAAGACAGTAAGAGCATTGCCTTACCTGGTGTATCAGTTGTTGTAAAAGGTACAACCATTGGTACAATCACCGATGCAAATGGTCATTACCGACTGCAGATTCCAGTTGATACCAAAACAATTGTCTATTCATTTGTGGGGATGAAAATGCAGGAAGTTCAAATTGGACAGAAAGCCGTAGTTCAAATCGTTCTTGAAGAAGAAGCAATTGGTGTCGATGAAGTAGTTGTTGTGGGCTACGGGGTACAAAAGAAAGAGAGCGTTGTAGGGGCAATTTCCATCGCAAAAGGTTCTGACCTTGTTAGAGCCGGTGGTGTGACAAATATTTCAAGTGCTCTTACCGGTATGGTGCCCGGTCTTGTGACAATGAATTCTCTAGGTAAACCAGGACAAGACCAGGCTGATATTCTCATTCGCGGTAAATCGACATGGAACAATGCTGCTCCACTTATCCTGGTTGACGGGATGGAAGAAGATATGAACAATCTTGACGTGAATGACGTGGATAATATTTCAGTTCTAAAAGATGCCTCTGCAACTGCGGTTTTTGGTGTCAGGGGGGCAAATGGTGTAATTCTGATTACGACTAAACGCGGAAAGGTGGGTAAAGCTGTTTTTAAGTTCGGAGCCTGTTCTACCTTGAAGATGATTTCCAAGATGCCAACGTACGCAAATTCTTATGAAAGCCGTTGGATGAGAAACGAAGCTATTGAAATTCAGACACCTTCCAATGAATTTTCCTGGGCTGATTATACTCCATATGAAATATTGATGCATTTCAAAAATCAGGATATGCCTTACCTTTTCCCCGATGTAAACTGGCAAAAAGAAACCGTACGTGATTATACATGGTCTAAAAAATATAACCTGGAGATTTCTGGGGGAACGGATTTTGTAAAATATTTTGCGGCAATTTCTTATCTGCATGATGGCGATATAATTAAAATACAGGATTTTGGCCAAGGATACCTTCCGGAAAATAATTTCAAAAGGTTGAATTTCCGTACCAATCTCGATTTTCAACTGACTAAAACAACCACATTCAGTGTGGACATCGAAGGATCACAAGGGAAAATAAATTCTTTTTCAGCCAGCAGTGGCAATGCGTGGGGCGGACCTTACGGTAAAGCGCCTGACCTGTACCCGGTAAGATATGAAGATGGGACTTTTGGATGGAGTAGCGGCCTTGATTCAAAAGAAATGAATCCAGTCTATGCATTTAACTTTCATGGTATGAATGCCACTACAACCAGTGACTTCAATACTACCTTCAGATTGGATCAGAAACTTGATAATATAACAAAAGGACTTTCATTTAAAGCCATCGGATCGTTTCAGAGTGTATATGCAACAAGCGGACCAGTCCAGAGCGGAAATGCCAGAGAGCTTAAATATATTGATCCCTATACCGGCCAGGTTGAGATCACATTTCCAAAAGAATATACTGATTTGACAAATGGATTCAATTATGAGCCTATCATTTCCACAACTACGGCAGAAAATATTTCTGCCGCAGGTTCAAGAAATTTAATGTACCAGGTCTCATTAAACTATAACCGGAACTTTGGTAAGCATGCAATTGGAGGATTGATAAATTTCAAACGTCAGCAAAGGACATCCGGAAACGATTTTACTTATTACCGTGAAGAGTGGGCAGGTCGTTTGACCTACGATTATGAAAACCGTTACCTCCTGGAAACAAATATCGGATACAATGGTTCGGAGCAGTTTGGCCCAGGATACAAATTTGGTTTTTTCCCATCCTACGCTCTTGGATGGAACCTCGGGAACGAAGAATTTTTTAAAAAGAATGTCAGATTCATGAACAAAATGAAATTCAGATTCTCAACCGGAACTGTAGGCAATGATAATGCGGGGAACGCAAGATGGCTGTATGTATCAAGCTGGTCGTTTGGAAAGTACTCACCATTCGGAAATGTAAACCCATCAAATTCACCTTACATAATGGTATCGGAAACAAATATTGGGAACCCTAATATACGATGGGAGACGGCCGTGAAAAATGACTTTGCGATCGAAACAGCTTTCTTTAAAAACATGATAACCTTAAACTTTGACTATTTCTGGGGTCATAGGAAAGATATTTTCATGTCGGCCTCCCAGAGAAACATAGCTCCATGGTTTGGAGCTAATCCAGTTGCAGCGAACATTGGTGAAACAAAAGACCATGGGTGGGAATTTGAAATCGGATTTAACAAGACAACAAACTTTGGGTTAAGGTATTATGCCAATTTAAGCCTCTCTTACGCAAAAGATAAAATAATTTACATGGAGGATCCGGAACTGACACCCGATTACATGAAGAATGCAGGTTTCCCTATCGGCCAGATTACAGTAACTCCTTACTCTGGTCTTATAAAAAATTGGGATGAAATGTACACAGGAGTGATGAACCAGGTTAATAATACGAGTATGGTGGGAGATTACAGGTTTATTGATTACAACGCAGATGGATTTATTGATAACAAAGATGCTGTCCCTTATGGTTATGCCGATCATCCGCAGATAGCTAATAACTACACAATCGGAGCAGATTATAAGGGTTTAAGTCTAATGGTCCAGTTTTACAATACACGTAACAGTACTCTCGATGAATCTTTGACAATGTGGGGACAATATTTGAATCAGAGTATTGACCGTATTGTACTCGATAATGCTTGGATTCCCGGGAGAGAAAATACTGCAACTTACCATCGTCCTAATTGGAACAACTCCAGCGGAGGAGGAAATGGTCAGTATAGTGAGGTGGATGGAACGTTGTGGCGATTAAAAACAGCGGAAATAGCCTATACTTTTACAGGTGGTAACCTCAAAAAAATAGGGATTAACAATACACGACTCTACGTAAACGGTAATAATCTGTTTTTATGGTCATATTTGAATGAAGACCGTGAAAGTGGTGGAATACGCGGGACGAGCGCTCTAAAATATCCAATGACTAAAAGGATCAATTTTGGAATAGATATCTCATTCTGATAACTATCAATGATTGTTTTAAAGAAAACAGTAAATATTGTGAAAATGAAAAATTCAATACTGAAAATATTATTGGCGGCGTTGTTGTTTTTAACCTCATGTGAAAAATATCTCGAAAGAACCCCTGCTTCAGACATAACAGATGAAAGTATTTTCGGAACTTATCATAGTTTTCAGGGGTTTGTAGATATGCTATATTCTGACGGATTGGTACCTTATATGTTTACAGGTTCATCAACTATTGATGGCGGTGATGATTGTTACAGCAATACGCCTGGAAAGCAGGCAGGTGTCGAATTTGCATTGGGAAATTACAATTTTGTATGGAATACCGTCTATAATCCGTGGGGTAGTATCGGTTTTTGGACAAAAGGCTGGTTAACAATCTATAGAGCAAACCAGGGACTTGCCAATTTTACCAAGCTGGTTTCGGCCACAGATGAAGAAAAGAACCTGTTATTGGGACAGATGTATTTCTTCAGGGCATGGTGTCATTTCGAAATTGCACGCTCATGGGGAGGGGTACCATATATTGACAAACTGCTAGAGCCAGATGATAATATGAAGTTACCCAGGTTATCCCTGGAGGAAACATTCTTGAAATGTGCAGCAGATTTTGACAGAGCTGCAAAATATCTTCCGTGGGATTGGGATGAAACAGTTCAGGGACAAACCGCTCCAGGCAAAAACTGGGGACGTATTACAAAAGGTGTTGCACTGGCTATGAAGGCAAGAACCTATCTTTATGCTGCAAGCCCATGGGTTGAAGGATTAAAGAACGGCGCTGAGAATAAATATAACCTTGCATTGTGCGACTCAGCGGCAAGGGCATCCTCTGCTGTAATTAGCAGCAACAGGTATGAGTTGGTTCCATGGAATCAATACCACTATAATTTTGCAAGTAATGATAACAGTGGTAATAATTTTATCTGGACCAAAGAGATCATTTTTTCAAAAATTAGCACACTAACTAGCGGGAAAACCTGGGTCGATAACTATATTGGCAAAGTCCATTTGAGTAAGAGGACAGTCGCTGGCACAACCGCAAATGGGATTTGTACTTCACCTACCCTGAATTTTGTTAACCTTTACGAAACCGCAAATGGATTGGCAATCGGTGATGACGCGTTATATAATCCTGCTAATCCCTGGGTCAACCGCGATCCGCGTTTTCTTAAAACCATTCTTATCGATGGTGTGAAATGGTCGAACAACTCAACTCCTATGAGAATCGAACTATACTCAGAAGGAGGCCTTGGTGGGGGCGCAGGTCTGGATATGGCTCCAAATCCGGGTGGTTCCTTATCTGGATTTCTGATCAGAAAATATACCTGTTTTGGTGTTAATGGTGATGATAAAAACTGGAGTAGCTATCGGTTGAATGTACCTTATATACGTTTATCTGAAATGTACCTGACCTACGCCGAAGCCATTAATGAGATCAGTGGACCAAATGGGAAGCTTTCTGGATCTTCAATAACAGCCCTTGAGGCAGTCAATACTATCAGAAGAAGGGTTAAACTACCTGTAGCTGAAAATATTGCATTGCCATTTGAACTTCAGATCTACGGTGCGGTTTCACTGCCTGATGTAAATCCAATGTACACCGCTTCGAAGGAGTCATTCAGGGGAAGAATCCGTAATGAACGTAGCATTGAACTTGCATTTGAGGGGCATCGTTGGTACGACATCCGCAGGTGGTACATTGCCCATGGACCTGAATTTAAACAGGCTATGGGCCTGGCATTCTCAAAGACCCATACCGGTTTCAGATCTTTTTTGATTAAGGATAGACTATTTGTAAATCCCAAACATTATCTGCTTCCGTTTAAATCTGCCAATGTTTATTTATATAAAGATTTTAAGCAAAATCCGGGATGGGAATAGCATTAATTTCTAAAACTAGTTATTATGAAATATATAAAACAGATAATTTTTATTTTATCCGTTGTCCTCTTTCAGGTCAGTACCCTGAAAGCACAAAAGAATACTCTGATTAATGTGCAGGCCATTGTGCAAAATGACAATGGAAATCCAATTTCCGGTGCCGTTATCAATACGCAGGAAGGAAGGAACTACGCAAAAACCGATAAAACTGGTGCATTTACAATTATTTGCACAACGGATGCCGTACTTACAATTGAAGCCAAAGGATACAAAACATATGTCATTCCTGCAGCTTTGGTTACAAAAAATATAGCACTTGAGAAAATGCCTTTTCAGATGAGTGAAAGTGATGTTGTTAAGGTACCCTATGGAAGTTTTAAAAAACGGCAGATAGTTGGTGCGATAAGCACAATTCGTCCTGAAGATTTTGAAAGTTTTGATGCAACACAAAGCTTTTCCACTGCGATGGCCTCCCGTTCTCTTGGGATATTCGGAGGAAAGGATATTAGGGGTAATGGCTTCACAGTAGTTGTTGACGGTATAAAACGAGGTGGCAGCTTTACCCTTGAAGCATTTGGCGATATGCTTAACCTTCAGGAGGTTGCCGAGATATCTATCCTTAAGGATGCCAGCTCAAAGGCACTTTACGGCTCACACTCCGAAGAGGGTATTATACTTATCACAACAAAGCACGGAGAGGCAAACAAAGGCAGAATAACTGTAAATGCAGAAACGGGTATCGGACAACCGATAAGCATGCCAAAATTCCTGAAAAGCGCCGATTATATGGAACTCTATAATGAAGCCTTGAGGAATGACGGATTGGCTGCAAAATACGACCAGACCACCATCAGTAACAGTCGCAATGGAAATGATCCTTATAAATATCCTGATCAGAATTACTATTCATCAGAATTTCTTAAATCATATAAGCCTTTTGACAAGGTGATTACTGAATTTTCAGGAGGAAATTCCAAAAATCAGTATTACCTGAACATAGGTTTTACCAAGAGTGGCAGCCTTTTAAATATTGGGGAAGGAGCAAAAGAGAATGAAAACCAGGTAAATATAAGGGCAAATATTGATATTGAATTAAATAAATGGATCAATGCAAGTGTTGATGCAGTCTCTCTTATTAATTTCTATCACAGACCTAATTATAAAAGCATTGATTTCTGGGGTCTGGCTTCGTCATTACGCCCGAATGATTTCACTCCACTTTTTCCTGTAAACCGAATTGTCGCAGCAAACAAAGATCTTGTTACAACAGCTACGAAAATCAATAATGATTATATTCTTGGAGGGAATTCGATATATACACAAAACCTTTATGGAGATATGAACCTTGGAGGTTATATAAATGGGATGAAAAGAATCACTCAGGTTAACATGGGGCTTAACTTCGACCTTGGTTTTATTGTTCCAAAACTGAAATATAAAACCTATTTAACCTACGATAATCAAAATATGTTTGAGTCTGCTCAGTTAAACCAGTATGCTGTTTATGAGCCAACTTTTACCGCCACAGACAGTATAACCATCAAAAAAACCGGAGTAGATAATTTCGTCGGCAGTCAGGGTACCCAGAACAACTCCTTTTACAGGCTTTACGGCTGGTCAAATATATTGAGTTACCAAAATACACTTAATAATATACATTCTTTGGATGTTGTGGCGGTAATGACAATTGATTCCTATAAAGAGGATGGGTTCAACTACAGCGATAATCATGCAAATGCCGGTTTACGTGCCAACTATATGTTCAGGAATAAATATGTTGCTGAATTTGATGGATCTCTTGTTGGATCAAAACGCTTTAACAAAGGCAACAGATGGGGGTTTGCCCCTGTATTGGGACTGGCATGGATCGCTTCCGAAGAAGAATTTCTGAAGAGTTCATCCTCTATTAATTATTTGAAAATCAAAGGCAGCTACGGTAATAGCAAAACTGATATCGATTCTGCCTTTTCAACTTCAGCCTATTTCATGTACCAGAATATGTTCAAGAAGGGAGGTTCCTTCAGTTATTCAGATGGAGCCTATTCAAATTCACTGACACAGATTGTCAATATCGGTAACCCAAATATTACATGGATAGAAAGAAATGAACTCAATATTGGAGCGGAGGCATCGATGTTCAATAATTCACTGTTTGTCGAATTCAATTATTTCCATAGCAAACAGTTCAATCAGATCAGCCAATTATCCAATGCATATATGCAATTTCTTGGCGGAACAACATTCCTCCCTTATCAGAATTTTGGTGAAAGTGTTAACCAGGGCTTTGAATTTGGGGCCAACTATGAGAAAAGAATCGGCGATATCAAATATAATATTGGATTGAACATGGTAAATATTAACCCAGTTCTTAAAAAAGTTGATGAGCTTAATTATGGCCCCGGCCTGGAATACAGGCAAAAAGCCGGAAAGGCTTCCGATGCAATATGGGGATATCAAGCTATCGGACTATTTTCTGATGCTCAAGATATAGCCAGTAGCCCTGTCCAGAAATTAGGACCGGTTTCCCCTGGTGATATTAAATACAGCGATATGAATGGAGATGGCATTATTGATGATAATGACCAGACAGTCATTGGGAATTCTCATGCAAGGTACAATTATGTACTGTCAATAAACCTTAAGTACAAGAATTTCGAATTCTTCACTTATCTGAACGCCCAAACAGGAAAATCAAGCTTATATACAAATGATTATTATTGGGTATACGGACAATTAAAATATCCTGAATACCTGACGAATCGCTGGGCCTATGATCCGGTAAATGGTGTGGATACACGTGCTAAGGCCTCTTTTCCTAGGTTGAGCTCAAATGGTAGTTCCAACAATCTTCGTAATTCAAGTTACTGGTTGTACGGAAGTGATTATCTGAGCGTTCCTATTGTCCAGCTTACTTATACCCTGCCTGAATTTGTCAGTAAAAAGCTATACACCAGGAATTTGAGTTTATTCTGCAGGGCTACAAATATTCTAATGATTGCAGCCAATAAAGATAAAATGCAATTGAATACTGTTAGTGAGCCTCAGATGAGAAACTATTCTGTTGGTTTTAAAGCACAATTTTAACTAATGAAAATATGTTAGTCATGAAAAATAGATATATACTTTTTCTCGCTCTGGGGATAATTGTCATGACATCCGGTTGTAATAAATTTCTAAAACTGGAATCTGATAATAACCTGTCTGAAGATCAGGTTCTGGCAGATCCGGCCAAAGCTGAAGGAATCCTTCTTAACGCGTATTCCGATCTGCCTTCTTCCCTCAATTTCACGGATGTTGCAACCGATAATGCTGTTATTAATGTGAAGGACAATAACTTGACAAAAATGGCCACTGGTGAATGGAAAGCAACAAATTATCCACTCTCGGTATGGTCATCATCTTACAAGGATATCTCTTATATTAACTTGTTTTTGAGTATAGTTGACAAAGTGACATGGTCGTGGGAAAGTACTTGGCAGAATACGGAATTTGCAAAAAAATTGAAAGGTGAAGCATTCGGGCTAAGGGCTTTTTATGAATACCAGCTGCTTGAGGTACATGCCGGAAAGTCGGGCAATGGCACCTACTTGGGTTTTCCTGTTGTAGCAGAATATATTACAGCTAGTGACAATTTGCAGAATATTAAGCGAGGCACTTATAATGAATGTTTTAGCCGGATAAAAAGCGACCTGGATTCGGCAATAAAATACCTGCCGGTTGTATACGCAGATAAAGTCGCCGGAGACCCGGTTAAGGCCGATTATGACAAAGTTTATGGTGCTAGGTTTAAAAACCGTATGAATGGTCAGGCAGCAATGTTTCTTAAGGCTAAACTTCTGTTGCATGCCGCTAGCCCTTCATTTGGTGCAACCAGTGCTGCAGCCTGGACAGATGCAGCAAATGCCGCAGCAGCGCTTATCAAATTACCCAGCGTGGGTGGTCTGAACAAGTTAACAACTACCAGAAATGAATATTACCTGAGCATATCCGATCCCGATGTGTTGTGGAGAAGAAACCAGACCACTAACTCCTCAACTCTGGAAGCAAATAACTTTCCGCCCTCATTATACGGGAAAGGTCAGGTTAATCCTACTCAGAATTTTGTTGATGCGTTTCCTATGAAAACAGGTTATCCTATAAATTATGGTTCATCAAGCGGCTTTGTCGCGACAACACCCTTCCTTAATCGTGACCCCCGACTTGCCAAATATGTGATATATAATAGTGCAACCTTTAAAAGTATTATTATAAACACTGTATCTGATCCAAAAGACGGTTTTAATAAAAGTCAAACATCTACAAGAACAGGATATTACCTTAAGAAACATCTTTTAAGTACAGTCAGCCTCACTCCGGGGGCAATTGCAGGTCAGACACATTTTTATACGCTGATGCGATATACAGAAGCATTCCTGATGTATGCTGAGGCTGCTAATCAAGCCTGGGGACCAGATGTTGATGGAGGATCCAACGGATTTACAGCAAGACAGGTCATTTCAAAAATAAGATCAACTGCAGGAATTACTCCGGATTCTTACCTCGCACTTATAACAACTAAAGATGCGATGGATGCCCTAATCCGCAATGAAAGGCGGATTGAACTCTCTTTTGAAGGATCGCGGTTCTGGGATATCCGTCGCTGGGGTGATCTTTCAAAAATGAAGGAGATGGTCAAAGGTACAAACAATGGTGGATTGACTTCACTGGATGTGGAGGCAAGGAACTATTCAGATTATATGATCTATGGCCCGGTTCCGGATTCAGAGGTTAAAAAGGGTTTGATCCAAAACATTGGATGGTAAAAAATGACAAATGATAAAGAATAGAATTATGAAAAAAATTATAGCATTCATTTCTGCAATTCTTGCGTTGGCATCCTGCGAAAACATGAATTCTGATTACAAGGATTATGATTTTCAAGCAGTATATTTTCCGTTTCAATACCCTGTTAGGACATTATCCCTTGGCAACGACAATATTGATAACTCGCTTGACAAGCAGCATAAATTCCATATAGGGGTATCAATCGGGGGATTATATATGGAAAATTCAAAAGACTGGACTGTTGATTATGCAATAGATAATACGTTGGTGGAAAACTATCTTGTCAATGCGTCTAAAGATACGCTCAGGGTGTTGCCAGCAGGTTATTATACATTAAATCCTAAGGGAAAGGCGACGATTCCAAAAGGTAGTTTTTCAGGGTTAATCGAGGTCCAGTTAACCGATGCTTTCTTTGCCGATCCAATAGCAATTAAAGGGAATTATGTTATCCCTTTAAAAATAACTGCAACATCTGCCGATTCAATTCTCTCAGGGAAAGCGCTACCAGGCCTTACTGTTCCTGCCGACAGACATATTGAAGCAAACTGGGTAAGCCAGCAAACGCCAAAGGACTATACCTTGTTTGCCGTAAAATATGTAAATCCTTATCATGGTAAATGGCTTCGCAGGGGCCTGATAGTCGAGAAAAATTCAACCAGTACGACTATTATTTCTACAACAGTGATACGAAATACTTACGTTGAACGTGATCAAATCGTTGCACTCAATACCTATTCAATGACTGAAGTAATTTCCAATTATGTTGGAAATATCTTCACCAGTAAAATGAGTTTAACTGTATCAGGAGCTGTTGTATCCATTAAACCTGTAACAGGTACAGGGCTGGCTGCTATTGGTACCGGGACATTTAAAGCCGGAGGAGAATCGTGGGGAGGAAAGCCTTATGACGCACTTTATCTTGATTATGCATACACTCTTGCAAACGGAAATAAATGCTCAGTGAAGGATACTCTTGTCTTTAGAGATAGGGCTATTATTGTTCAGGAGGCCAGACCAATGGTAATTCCAGCAAAATAAATGTAATGAATATCAATAAGTCTCATATTATGAATATCAATAAATCTTTTATTATGAATACAAGAATAATGTGTATTGGAATAGCAGTAATGACGATGTTGAGTATTTTTTCATCAAGTAGCTTAAAAGCATCTACTGCGGATCCTGAAAAGGGAGTTAATTTGGCGCTGAACAAGAAAGTTTTTGTCAGTAGCGAAGAAAGTACAAATACCCCCGCTCAAGCTATTACAGATGGAGATGTTAAGACTCGTTGGCTTTCTAAAGGCAAGGATCTTCCGGCGTGGATATATATTGATTTAGGCACTCCAATGGAATTTAACTGGATGGTTATTGTAGCCCACAAGCTTGGAGTTGGCGCATATAAAATTCAAGTTTCAAACGATGCAAAATCCTGGGTAGATGTTGTTTCACGTGGTGCATTGCCTCATAACGAGACGCTTGTCTTTGAAAAGAAAACAGCACGTTATGTAAGATTATATATTACAGAGTTGACAGGCAATGAAGTCACAAGCATTAGTATCAAGGAAATTGAAGTTTACAGTGGTACTCCAATCTTACCTAAACAAGATTCTGGAATAGAAAGTGGAGTCGCCTCTGCCTTAGTAAAAAAAGTAAAACCGGAAGGGAATTTGGCACTGAACAAGAAAGTCTTTGCCAGTAGTGAATTTAATGAAAAATATCCCGCACAAAGTATTACAGATGGGAGTGATCATAGTCGTTGGCTTTCTAATGGTAAGAAAGTTCCGGCATGGCTTTACATTGATTTAGGATCCCCAGCTAAATTTAACAGGGTGGTTATTATTTCCCACAAACTTGGAGTTGGTGCTTACAAAATTCAGGTTTCAAACGATTCAAAATCCTGGAAAGATATTGTTTCGCGTCGCGAAATATCATCAAAGGAGGAGACACTTGATTTTGGTAAACAAACTGGAAGATATGTAAGATTTTATATTACTGAGATTAAGGATGATCCAACTAAAAACATTACCGTTTCAGAAATAGAAGTTTACCTTAATTCTCCAGGCAGTAGTGGTAATTGATAGTATTTAGTCAATTTTCCCATACAGCGCTTTAGGGAGAATATCTGGATATGAATAGTGGGAACTTCAAAAATAATTTTTGGAGCATCTGTGAACAACTAATTACACACAAACTTTATTTTAATTAACAGAGTTTTTACTTTGCTTGTTTAGGCGTCAGAATATTCTTTTGAAATATTTTATGCCCTAAATGGATACAAAGTGAAGTACTTGGTATGCACCACATATGAATTATTTAATAATTAAGAGAGCATCAAAAAATGAATAGAAGAATATTGATTATGATCATGTCAGTTATGTTGCTGGTGGGCGTTTTTCCTACAAGTAGTCTGACAGTGATTGCTGCGAAGAAAGCAAAGGAAACGAAAGCGAATCTTGCTCTGAACAAGACTGTCTATGTAAGTCAAGAAGTAGATGCGCAAAATCCGGCAAGAGCTATTACAGATGGAAAAAAAAGAAGCCGCTGGCTTTCTACTGGTAGCCAAGTTCCCAGATGGTTGTATATTGATTTAGGAGCTCCGACTGAATTTAACAGCGTGGTGATTGTATCCTTTATCACGGGAGTTGCCGCTTATCAGATTCAAGTTTCAGATGATGCGAAATCGTGGAAAGAGGTTATCACACGAGGTGCTTTGCCTAAGGACGTAAAACTTAATTTTGATAAACAGAATGCCAGGTATTTGAGAGTGTATATTACAAAACTGACAGGTGAGGGAGCTAAAAGCATTAGCATCTCTGATGTGGAAATTTACCTTAATGATTTAATCAAAGGGGAAAAAGTTCCCGATGAAGAGCCTGCTTTTGAACCTAAAGAATCCAAAAATGTTCCCGCCAGTTACAACCCAAGTGCCGATATTGCACAATTGAAAAGTGGAATGCTTTTCATGGTTGGAAATAATACGGGGTATGTGAATGGCCAATTCAAGCGGCTTGAGCAGGAAAATTTTATGGTTGTGCCTCAAATTGCAGGCGGAGAGGCACTTGTTCCTATGAGGATTATTGCTTATGGCCTTGGTGCTACCATAAATTGGGATGACGGTACTAAAACTGCGATCATTTCGAAGGGAGACCAAAAGATTTCTGTCACTATTGGTTCAGATATTATGAAAACCAATAATGGAGCCATCAAATTAAATGTGCCGGTGCATATTATCAACGGAAGTATCATGTTGCCAATCAAAGGCTTGGGAAAAGCTATGGGCAAAAAGGTGATTTTGGATAAATCGGGAATGATAATTCTTTGTGAAAATAACGCTGCATTTGGCGAGGAGACCGATGCGGGCAGAAATGCGAATCATGCTGCACAAGGTTTGATTGCCCAGACAGACAATAACATTGTGACGGTCGTCCCTATTCACCCTACAATGAAAAAAGAATATGGCAAACCTGCGATAATTCCACCAGGAGGCGACTATCCCACCATTGAAGTAACACCTCATTATTCATTCTCACTTAAAACAGATGTTGTATTTGAGGATGGGACAATTGTGCAAAGCCTTGTATCTCAAGATTTGGTAGCAGAAAAGAAGCTTAAGTTGAAATTTGCAGGCAAGCCGGTGAAGTTGGGGACATACCAAATTCGTTTAACGTTTGGCAAAAATGGTTTAGACCATTATTACAGCGTGTATTTTACAATCGTTGACTCGTCAAAGTTTACAAATGGTATTGTTGCTGAGGCATATCTGGTCAACAACGATAAGCTTAAGTACGTGCCTGACTTTATGGGTAATCACTTAATAGATTTCTCCACAGCAGGATATATGGGCGGTGGGGTTGCATTTCCAGTTGTTGATGTCGCAAAGAAGATAAAGCCTTCAGGTGGCGATGATACCGCCAACATCCAAGCTGCAATTGACGCGGTTTCTGATATACCATTGAACAAAGAGGGCATAAGAGGTGCCGTTTTGTTGGGCACAGGCGTGTACACTATCAGCGAATCACTATCTATTACTTCGAGCGGTGTTGTCTTGCGCGGAAGCGGTTCTGGTGAGGGAGGAACGCTTATTAAGTTTACAAACAAAGCGGGTATTAAAGTGGCAGGTTCCGGTGCATTTAAAGCCACCAATACCGTAAATGCTATGGATTTGTATATTCCTTCAGGTAGCGACAGAATAAGGGTTCAGGATGCATCCACCTTTAAAGTAGGGAATATCGTACAAGTGAACAGAACCGTAACTGCAAAATGGATTAAGTATGTGAATATGGATAAATTGATCCGTGGAGGAGTTTATCAGACATGGCTTCCCCCTGGAAAGGTGCACTCAGCTACACGGAAGGTTAAGGAAATCATTGGAAACACATTGGTACTTGATGGCTCATTGGTTGATTCGTACGATTCTGAAACGTTAGGTTTTCCGGTTGCAACTGTGAGCAAAGGTGACTACAGCCAGCCAAGAATATCTCAGATTGGAGTTGAAAAGTTTAGAACCCAAGTTTTGCCTGCACAGGAGCAGGGCGCATTGACTGTTGATAATGTGGAGAATTCCTGGGTAAATGATTTATACATGATCGATGGGGCAAGCTCGGTTAAACTTGGTAGTCAATGTTCCAAAATCACGGTTAACAATATTGAAGCGATTCACCTTGTGGGCAATATCGAGGCTGGGCCTCCGTCAGACTTTGCAATTAATGGAACCAATATTCTATTTTCTAACGTTAGGTCACAGGTAGAAGGTGCAGGTCAATGGTCGGTTGTTGCACATGAAGGGTGCACAGGACCACTTGTGGTTATAAACTCTCGTAATAAAATGTCGCCTCATATGAGGTGGACTATCGGAATTTTGGTGGATAATTGTGATTGGCCGACAGATAAAGGTACGCTTGGACTCGCATTCATTAATCGCCAAACAACTGGTTCGGGACATGGTTGGACAACAGGATGGTCGGTTGCGTGGAATTTTACTGCTCGGACGTTTAGCAATCAAGCTGCAAAAGGCACAGCAAACTATGTGATAGGTGGCGGTCCCGGGACAGTGAAGGGAAGTACCCCCACTTCAGAAGTAGCGGAGAATAGTAAAATTATCCCTCAGAGCATTTATGAGGATTTTGGCACTAAGGTTTCACCGCCGAGCCTGTATTTGCAACAGCTTAAAGACAGAATTGGCATCGATAAACTACCCTATTAATAAGAACTGTGATTGTAAATATTACACGAAATTAAATTGGCTCATATGGTTCAAATTGAATTTTTTAGTAAAATATTTAACATGTTAAGACGAGTAAGTTTCAAATATCTCATAATTGTTTTAATCATTTGGTTAATACGAATAGATGTTATAGCGCAGGAAAATCATAAAAAGGTTATGGGTCCAGCAGATTATGTAGATCCTTTTATTGGGGCAAGCACACAAAATAAACCTCCTTTCGATTCAGGAAAAACATTTCCCGGAGCTACCACTCCTTTCGGAATGGTACAAGTAAATCCCAATACCATAACTGGTGGACCCAATGGTTCGGGTTATAGCCGTGAACACACGAGTATCGAAGGGTTTGCATTTACCCAAATGAGTGGCGTTGGGTGGTATGGTGACCTTGGAAATTTTTTAGTGATGCCCACTACAGGAAAACTCAAGACATCTTCCGGAAAGATAGATAATCCAAATATTGGATATCGCTCGCGTTTTGACAAGAAGAGTGAAAAAGCCAGTGCCGGGTATTATGAAGTAATTCTGAGTGATTACAATATCAAGACTGAATTAACAGCTGCTCCTCATAGCGGAATATTGCGGTTTACCTTTCCTGAGAACAAACAGTCCCGTATTCAGATTGATTTGGCTCGCCGCGTTGGCGGAACTTCAATACTTCAGTATGTTAAGGTTGTGAACAATAACACGATTTGTGGATGGATGAAATGTACACCCGAAGGGGGAGGCTGGGGGAATGGCAAGGGCAATCCGGATTATACCGTTTATTTTTATGCTCAATTCTCCAAACCGCTGATAAGTTATGGTGTCTGGAGTGCTGATATTCCTGATAGTATCAAAAGAAAACGGGAAAATATTGAAAGTGCCTCCTATCAGGAACGCATCGCACAAGCAAAAATTATCCAAAATATTCACGAATTCGAAGGAAAACACTTAGGTTTTTATACTGAATTTTCAACAACTAAAGATGAACAGGTACTTCTCAAATCAGGAATATCGTTCGTGAGTATGGAGGGAGCCGAAAAAAATTTGAAGGCAGAAATTCCATCCTGGAACTTTGATGAAACGCTTGAAAGCGCTCATAATTCATGGAATAAAGCCCTTAGTAAAATAACCATTCAAACAAATAATGAAGAACAGAAGGTAATCTTTTATACGGCACTTTATCACACTATGATCGACCCCCGCGTCTTTACTGATGTGGATGGCAATTATCCGGGAGGAGATAAGCAGAGTCATCAAACGAGTGTTTTCACAAAAAGGACGATTTTTAGTGGATGGGATGTTTTTCGCAGTCATATGCCCCTCCAAACCATCATTAATCCAATTTTGGTAAGCGACATGCTCAATTCTCTAATTACACTGGCTGAGGAGAGTAAGAATGATTACCTGGAACGTTGGGAATTTTTAAATGCCTACAGCGGATGCATGTTAGGAAATCCGGCCATATCGGTTCTGGCAGATGCCTATGCCAAGGGAATCCGCAATTACGACATCGAAAAGGCATATCGATTTGCCGTAAATACCTGCGAAAAATTTGGAAACGGAGATTTAGGCTTTACTCCCAATTCTGTTTCAAAGACTCTCGAATATGCTTATAGCGAATGGTGCCTTTCTGAACTGGCTCGCCAACTGGGAAAAACTGAAGATGAACAAAAATACCGGAAAAGGTCATTATCATATCAAAACATTTATGACAATGAGCATAACAGTTTCCGTCCACGATTAGCCGATGGCAGTTTTCTGCCATGGCCTTCCACCGGTCGGCTGAAATTCAGCTACGGATGTGTTGAGTCGAATCTTTATCAGCAAGGATGGTTTGTTCCTCATGATATTCCCGGGTTGACATCCCTGATGGGAGGCAAGGAAAAGGTGATTGCCGATTTAAATAATTTCTTCGAAAAAACTCCTGCGGATTTTCAATGGAATGAGTACTATAATCACTCTAACGAACCGGTTCATCATGTGCCATATCTCTATAATCGACTGGGAGAACCGTGGCAAACACAAAAATGGGTGCGATTTATTTGTGAAAGGGCCTATTCGGTGAAGGGATTGATTGGGGATGATGATGTAGGTCAAATGTCAGCCTGGTATGTGTTATCTGCTTGTGGAATTCATCCGGTATGTCCTGGTGAAACACGTTTTGAATTAACCAGCCCCATATTTAAGCGAAGCGACATTCTTGTAGGAAAAGATAAGACTTTCACCATTATCGCAGCTAAGAATAGTCCTGAGAACATGTACATACAGTCAGCTAGGCTAAATGGGAAAAAATACATGAAATGTTTCATAGATTATCAGGTTATTATGAAAGGTGGAATCCTTGAATTCAAAATGGGAGCGAAGCCAAATACAAATTGGGGACTCGAAAAATAAATTAGTCTCTAATATTTGTTATATGATACTTTTATAAAAGAGCATATTACAAACATTAAAAGACCAATTACAATAATACTTATGAATGATAGTATATATTTAATCAGCATTGGATGTTTGTTGCTCAGTCAATCATGCAAAAAGGAGAATCAGTATCCAAAACCCAATATTGTATTTATCCTTGCTGATGATTTGGGTTATGGCGATGTATCCTGCTACAACGAAAACTCTAAGATTAATACTCGAAATATTGACAAGCTCGCAGCCCAGGGGGTTCGGTTCACCGATGCGCATACGAGTTCTGCGGTGTGTACACCTACCAGGTATGGGATATTAACGGGACGTTACAATTGGCGTTCGACCTTAAAAAGTGGAGTACTACATGGATATAGCAAAGCTTTGATTCCGCATGGAAGGGAAACTGTTGCTTCTTTCTTGCAAAAGAACGGCTATCAAACTGCAGGTATTGGCAAATGGCATTTAGGATGGGAATGGGCCTCTATAGATCTGGGAAAAGATCGGGTCGATTTTTCAAAGAAAATAAGCAATGGTCCAACCAGTTTAGGCTTTGATTATTTTTATGGGTTTTGTGGCTCTTTGGATATGCCACCATATGTTTGGGTTGAAAATGACATGCCTTCCATGGTGCCGAAAAAAACAACAGTAAGAGGCAAAGGTCAGGATTTTTGGAGAGAAGGACTTACTTCGGATGATTTTGTACACGATCAGGTATTACAAATTATTACCGAAAAGGCGAAAGAATGTATTCACAATCAATCGAATAAAGAAAAGCCTTTTTTTATGTATTTACCCCTGTCTGCCCCTCATACACCGATTCTCCCGTCGAAAGAATTTCAAGGTAAAAGCAACCTCGACAATCCATACGGAGATTTTGTGCTGATGGTTGATTGGGTTGTTGGTGAAATCACTAAACAGTTGGAGATAGAAGGGATTTCAAAAAACACTTTAGTAATTTTTACAAGCGATAATGGATGTTCTCCGGAAGCAAATTTTGACCAACTGGCAACCAAAGGGCATAATCCTAGTTATGTGTTTCGCGGTACCAAAGCAGATATTTTTGAGGGTGGCCATCGAGTCCCTTATATCGTTCGGTATCCGGATAAAATAAAATCTTCGACTTCAGATCAGCTCGTATGTTCAACTGACTTGTTTGCTACAATAGCTGATCTCATTGGTGAAAGTTATGATGACAATGTGGCAGAAGATAGCTACAGCTTTTTGTCTGCTTTAAAAATGAAATCAGAAGCACCTGTTCGGGAAGTTATCGTTCATCATTCCATCAATGGATCATTCGCAATCAGGAAAGGAGATTGGAAAGTAATCTTTTGTCCGGGTTCAGGTGGTTGGAGTTATCCAAAGCCAGTGAAAGATTCAATTGTAATAAATCATCTGCCAAAGATCCAGTTGTACAATTTAAGGGAAGACATTGGGGAAAAAATTAACCTTCAGTCTGAACATCCCGAAATCGTAAATGAATATCGCAAATTGTTATCCAATTATGTGACAAATGGTCGAAGTACCTTGGGGAAACCACAATCAAATGATGGACCGGGAACGTGGCCACTATTAGATTGGGCGGACAAATAAACGTTTCTGTTAAATAAAATATGTCAATAATTAATTCTTATACAATCTCCAATATAATGACACAAAATGAAACTAAGTAAATTGATGATTCAAAAATCAACCATTTTGCTGGGAGGAAGTTTTCTTTGTTTGAATCAATATATATCCGCTCAAGATCAAACTGTGCCTCCAAATATTCTGATTATTATGACCGACCAACACGCGTTCAGCGCGTTAGGTTATTCAGGTAATCAGGTCATTAAAACTCCGAATTTAGACAAGCTTGCTGGTCAGGGTGTTTATTTTAGTCAGGCAGCCACACCTTGTCCAGTCTGTGTTCCGGCCAGAACCTCTATTTTAACGGGTCGGCTAATAGAGACCACAAAAGTTAGGGAAAATAGAGATATTGAGAAAAATGATTGTTATTATTACCCGACTTATGATGAAATATTATCAAAGGCAGGCTATAAAAGCGAATATTATGGCAAGTTTCATTCTCCTGAATCTATGGCTCGGGTTTATACAAATCCACCGATTAAAGGATTGACTGGAAATGGTTCTATTGTAAGATGGGAATCCAAGTATATTGATTATTTGAAGGAAAACATAAAGAAAAGACAATTAAAACCTGGTGAACTTTACGAAACCACATTTTACAAAGGAATTGTTCCGTACAAACTTGATCCCATTGACCGCAGATATAATTATCTACCATCCGGGGAAATTCCAGAAAATGAATTAAAGCTTAAAAAATTAGGTCAGGACGATGTGCATGGGGTACTTGATTTGCCTGCTGAATTTACGATTACTGCAGTACAAGCTAGTGAAGCAATTGAGGCGCTTGAGCGGATTAAAAATCAGCGATTTATTCTCACGTGTTCGTTTCTTAGCCCCCATGTGCCGATCACTCCTTCCGCACCGTTTGCATCCATGTACAAACGCAGCGATATTCACACTCCTGAGTCTATCCATGACAACAGAATCAATTCTCCCTACCAGCCTAATCCACTTGAGTCATCCTATACTGATCCAGACAAAGTCAAGTTCATGGCAGCCAATTATTATGCGTTTGTTACAGAAATTGACGATTGGGTAGGTAAAATACTAGGCAAATTAGATGATTTGAAATTGGCTGATAATACGTTGGTAGTATTTGTATCCGATCATGGCGAGATGCTTGGTGCTCACGGCATGCGCGGAAAATTTTGTTTTTACGAAGAATCTATCCGGGTGCCTTTGATAATGCGCTATCCA
This sequence comes from Prolixibacteraceae bacterium, assembly GCA_037137375.1. GTDB lineage: Bacteria > Bacteroidota > Bacteroidia > Bacteroidales > Prolixibacteraceae > CAINVV01. The sequence goes on along the minus strand of JBAXKJ010000024.1, from coordinate 41,119 downwards.
GGCATAATAAAAGCGGGTCTGCAAATTTCCGCACCAGTTTCTACTTTAAATATTTTCCCCACCCTTCTCGATTATGTCGGTTTAAAAAACATTCCTTCCGATGGATATTCGCTTAAGCCTGTGATTGAAGGCGCTGCCCCAAAATATGATTTTTCAGTATCGGAATGGACATGGAAAAATCCTAATGTGCCATCGTTGATGATTCGGACGAAAAACTGGAAATTATTGACTACGCACAGGAGCGGAGGCAAAGATGTTGAAGCCCTTTATGATTTAAAAAATGACCCAAACGAGATGAATAATCTGTTGGGATCAAACCCTGAACGGTTCAAATACCGGGGAACAGTTGATGAATTAAGGTCCAAACTGATCGGTTATCTTGAAGATGTAAACTCACCGCTTACCGAAGGGGTAAAATCACGGGTTCTGATTAGAGAATAAATTTTAATATTTGGATAATAAGTAATAAAAATAAGACAACCAAAATATGAATAAAATAAGAATTGTTCTCACGATTGTATTAATGGCGCCAATAATATCAATGGCACAACCTCAGGCAAAGAGGCAGCAATATGATATTTCAAAAGATAAAGTATTGTATACCATAGGATATGCCCATCTAGATACTGAATGGAATTGGGATTACCCCACTACCATAAATAAATATATTCCCAATACCATGGAGGATAACTTCAAGCTATTTGAGAAGTATCCCGACTATGTATTCAACTTTACCGGATCGCGCCGCTATAATATTATGAAAGAGTACTACCCTGAATCGTACAAAAAAGTTAAGGACTACATTAAGCAAGGGCGTTGGTTCGTCTCCGGCTCTTCTGTCGATGAAGGAGAGGTAAATATTTCGTCATCCGAATCAGTACTTCGTCAGGTACTCTATGGCAACCTTTTTTTTAAAAGGGAATTTAATAAGGAAAGTGTTGATTACATGCTTCCCGATTGCTTTGGATTCGTGGCAACAATGCCTTCCGTCTGGGCGCATGCTGGTCTTCTGGGTTTCTCTACCCAGAAGTTATCCTGGTTGTCGGCAAACAGCATCCCCTTTAACGTAGGACTTTGGGAAGGTCCTGATGGTAAAAGCATTATTTCCTCTTTAAATGCCACAAAATATGTGGGACGTGTAGTTCCACGACTCGACAAAGACAGTACTTGGGACGCAAGGTTACACGATAATATTAAAAGATATGATTTATCATTTGATTACAGGTATTATGGTATTGGAGATCGAGGTGGATCACCAAGGGATGAGGATGTAAATAACGCAGTCAACAGCCTTCATAACAGTGATAGCAAGTTCAAAGTGATATTAACCCAATCAGATCAGATGTACAGGGACATCACACCCGAAATTAAGGCCAAGCTTCCGACCTATTCAGGAGACCTTCTTCTGATAGAACACAGCGCCGGATCCATGACTTCGCAATCTTATATGAAAAGGGCCAACCGAAAGAATGAAATTTTGGCCAAATCGGCTGAACAAGTGGCTACTATTGCCGATTGGATGGGTGGGGCCTCATATCCTCACGAAAAAATTAATCATTCATGGGACCTTGTTTTGGGTAGCCAGTTTCATGACATTCTTCCCGGAACGAGCATCCCGAAGGCTTATGAATATGCCTGGAACGATGAATTTATTGCTATGAACGGATTTTCGGAGGTGTTAAAAAGTGCGGTCAGTACCATGGCCCATGGTTTAAATACGATGGTTGAAGGGAAGGCGATTGTTGTCTATAATCCAGTCGCGATAGAAAGGGAAGATGTTGTTACAGCAGAACTTTCCTATTCAAAACTCCCGGCAAATGTCAAAGTATTCGATAAGAATAAGAATGAAATACCTTCTCAGATAATTTCTTCCGCGAAAAATAAGCTTACCGTTATTTTCCTTGCAAAGCTGCCTTCTGCAGGACTATCCGTATTTGATGTTCGTGAAACTTCCGAAAAACCCGCTGCTTCTCTATTATCAGTTACTGGTCAGACACTTGAAAACAACTATTTGAAAGTCAGGATCAACGAAAATGGAGATATTGCAAGTATTTATGACAAGAGAGCTGCAATGGAGGCCCTATCAAAACCTGCCACTCTTGATTTTCAGTTGGAAAGCCCATCAAAATATCCAGCATGGAATATGGATTGGAACGACCGAAAAAATCCGCCTGTTGATTACATGAATAAAGATGTGGCCATCAAAATAGTTGAGCAGGGACCTGTTAGGGTTGCTCTGGCTGTGACAAAAAGAGGTAGAAATTCTGAGATTACCCAGATTATCAGCCTCACCGCTGGGGAACCCGGTAAAGTGATTGAGGTCAGAAACGAAATTGACTGGCAATCGAAAGGAGTAAGTCTGAAAGCAGCATTTCCGACGGTGGTTGTTAATGATTTTGCCACTTACAGCATGAACACTGCTGCTATCAAAAGAAGTACAAACAGTGATATCAAGTTTGAAGTGCCGGGTAGGCAGTGGATCGATATAACTGACAAATCGAACAACTATGGTATCTCCATCCTGGAGGATTGCAAGTACGGTTCTGATAAACCGGATAACAGCACACTAAGACTTACGCTGATGTACACGCCCAAAGCAAAATCGCATGTTTATCAGAGTACCCAGGACTGGGGCATTCACCATGTTAAATACGGAATCTATGTTCACTCAGGTGACTGGGTCTATGCTCAAACGCCCTGGAAGGGATATTTTCTGAATAATCCGCTTATTGCTTTTGAAACGACAAAACATACGGGGGAACTTGGCCAGGAGATTTCGTTAATCAAATCAAATACTCCTCAGGTTGATGTGATGGCGCTAAAAAAAGCGGAAGAGAGTAATTACTATATTGTTAGGGTCAATGAACTTTATGGGAAAGAGGCAAAAGGTGTCTCAATTGGCTTCCCCGGAAAGGTTATTGATGCTTATGAAGTTGACGGACAGGAGAAGAAAATTGGCGGCGCTGACTTTACAAATGGGAGCCTCAATTTTGATATGACCAGATTTCTGATAAGATCCTTTGCCATAAAGTTCGATAATCCTGTTAAATCTCTTTCAAAACCTGTGCAGGCAGAGGTTGAACTTCCTTATAATGAAGATGGAATCAGTTTTGATACGAAGCGATCAGATGGAAATATGATTAGCGGGATGACCATTCCGGCTGAATTGATTCCAGAAGAAGTTGTGAGTGAAGATATCCTCTTTAAAATTGGCAGTAGTACTGACGGACAGAACAATATGCTTGCCACTAATGGCCAGAAGATAAACCTGCCTACTGGTGAATACAATAAGTTATATATCCTTGCAGCTGCCACCGAAGATTCCAGAGGTATTTTGAAAATCGGCAACCAGGTTAATCCGATTAATTTTCAGAGTTGGACCGGGTATGTCGGACAGCATTACAATAGGGTACTTACTCCTAATAATTTGGGGGTTGTATCCATTATCAATGCTTTTACCAAAAGGGACAATATTGCATGGTATGCTTCACACCGTCATACACCTGATGCTAATGATGCTTACCAGTACTGTTATTTATTTAAATATGAAATTGCACTTCCGAAAGGGACCAGATCAGTTACACTTCCTCAAAACAATAAGATTAAGATTTTCGCTATTACTGTTGCAAATAATAAAAGTGAAGATGTTATTCCTCTTCAGCCACTTTATGATGATTTCAAAAATGATAAACCAGTGCAACTGAGAGTTCAGGAAATGGAGAAGTAATCATCCTGTTCAATATAAAATCAAACAATAGGGTGATAAAACCATCAAGGTGCAAAGACTAAATTATTTCAAATAAAAGCGTTACACAAATGCAACATTTTTGAATGCAATGCGGTCATAAAGTACAAACACATTAAAACCAAAAATTATGACAGCAGTTGGCTTTTATGCCTTTCACCAAATTATCAAAAATTTCACAGATTTCAAGCCCAAGAGAAAATGCCTTCGAAAACGCATTGTCCGAATAGGGCAAAATATCCCTGCTGTAAGACGAAGTCAAAACATCTGCATTTAATCAGATTTTTCTTCTTCCGTTCGATGTACAGATTTTGATACCAGATTATGAATCCGCGTCAGCAGATTTATTTTCGGGGCTGATTGGAATTCTGTCTGCACTTCTGCGTTTCGCAAAATAATCTTTTATCTGTTCATGAGTCATTTCAGAGATCTCCTTACTAATTCTATCACGTTCTTGTCTCATGTATTTAACGGCGTCAAAATCTTTTCTAATAATTTTCTCCATACTCGATTAAATCTTAGGGTGAACGAATCTCGATAATTGGATAGCCCGATTTTAAATTTACTGAATTATAGCCACGTATCCGGTTGAGACTTACAATATGTTTGAAATTCCAACTAACTAAAACATCAGCCTTGAAGATCGTTGCAAGAGCAATGTGAATACAATCTTCACGACTTGTCTTTCCTACTACATTTTCACGGATGTAAATATCTGCTAAGTCCAAGGCCTCATCAACGATTTCAACTTACTCAATTAAATCATCTTGTAACGAGTTTACAAAAATTTTGACTTTATCCGGAGCATTTATTAACTCATTTTTTGTTAACTCGGAATATAATATCCTATTGCCTTTAGGAGCAATTTGTTCAAAGAGTTTTTTGTTTTCTCCTCAAATTCAATATCAAAGTAACCTCCAAATACCTAAGTATCTAAATAATATCTTGTAACCATTTAATGGTCTATTGGAACATTTGCAAGTTACTATTTTTCATTGAATCGAAAGCACTTCCATGGTTGAGGGCGAAAATAAGCGGCAGGGTGATCTTCTTTTCATTCAGATCGTTCCCGGTAGGTTTGCCCAGCAGATTTGATTTTTGAAAATCGAATAAGTCATCTTTTATCTGGAAGGTGATTCAAGCGTATTCCCCAAACAGTTTGATAATTACCTGGATTTCAGTAGCCATTCAGTGACCGGAATTACCTGAATGATTTTGCCGTCTTCCTTCAATTCTTGTTTCTCATTCAGTGTTATAATCGACATTTTTAATGGGTTTAGTTCTTTGCGGCCACCATTAGGGCCCTGATCTCCCTTTTCCTGGTTTTGGGATCTGTCAATGTCAGTGATATTTGAATAAGCTCCTGCACCTGGCGATTGCTATTAATCACAAAATCTACCTCAATAATTTTCTTGAAGTAGAAGAGTTCGTAATTACGATTATTCTTTATATAATGCGAATAAATCACAATATATTCTCAATATACTGCGAATAAAATGTAATATTCAAAGAATCCTGCTATATGGGGACTCTGATGCCAACGACCAGAAATTCATTAACATGTAACTAAACGGGATGAAAAGAGGGCAGGGAAAGAATAATTATCCTACCTTAACTTGCCTTCATCTAGGCCATTTTTGTTAGTCCTCTCCCATATTCTGAAACTAACCTTATAAAACTCATATTTGCCCCTGTTTGATCGTGCGGAATCAGTACATATTTCCAGGACTTTTCATTGCGCAACACGTTTATTACGCTCGCTATTTTACAATACTTTATCGCTGCAAGAGTTTTCATTTCAACGTCTTTGTCTTCCAATGCGTTTTCTGCTTTAACCTCAATCAGGTAAATAATATTCCGCGTTTCTGCCACAAAATCAGGCACATACCTTATCGCATTATTGTTGTACCAAATGTTGAATTGTCTAAAAGCCGGACGAAGCCACTTGATCACTTCATCTGATTTTTCGAGAATTTCAGCGAATCTCTTTTCAGGGATGGAGTCGAATTTGTATGTGTCATGGCAAGACTTGGAAAACCCATTAAATATTTTAGATGACAACAATTTGGGACTTACTGTTTCTCTGAAATTGAGAATTTCATCTTGCTTCTCTTTCGGAAAACAAGGACGCAAGAGAGTTGAATAAGGTTCTGCTTCTGGTTTTGACTCTGCTTTGTTTTCAATGTTAAGATGACTTTTTACCTGAGTAAATATTTTATTTACAAGCAATTCACGATACGTGATGATTGTATCTGCAAGTGTTTCAGGCTGTTTTAAGGAACCTCGAACAGCTGCGACTGCTTGACTACAAAGTTTGTATAGGATATCAGAACTGTTATCGTAGTCTATTTCAGGTTTTTTCTTTAGTAATTCTAAAAGGACAAACTCGGGCATTTCCAGTACCTGAGAGCTGATTTTAATTTTGTCCTGTTTGTGATCGTAAATGGTTTCCCTTATTAATTCAAATTCCTGCTGTAGGATATTTTCAGTAAAAGCAGTCGTGTCTAGATCAAAATCGCTGATTAACAATACATTGTCTGAAACGGTAATTTTTATATTAGGGATCAATAAGTTGTTTCTAACAATGCTTTCAATCACGTTGCTATAGCTTTTTTCTGCTTCACTTACCATCTTCTTTTGTTCCTTCTCTGGTAATTCGGGATTCTTTAACTTAAAATTTTCAATTATTTCTGAAATTACTTTTTCTTTGATGCTCAATTGGTTTAGCTCAGCTGGAGTTTGAACTTCCCTTTTAGCAATGACATTTTTAACTACTGCATGAATGGCAACTTTGACTATGTGCAAGTATTCTGCTTTTTCGCGAATTTTGTTGTCCTTTATCAATGAAATACTTTTCTGTTCGGATTCCAGCTCAAACACATCCCGTGTTTTAGATTCAATAATTTCTTTGCTTGAATTCAAATCGGATCTGGTCAATTGAATCTTGCCAATCGAATAAAGCAAAGATGTTTTGTCGTTTGCAGCATCGACCACTTCCTGAAATTTGTCGTGCATCATGATGGAGAGCATATCTACTTTCCCTACACCGGTGCGAACACCTCCAAATGGTAATCGCAATCCACGACCTATGGTTTGCTCGATCAAAGTCAAGGCGTTGGAAGCACGCAATGGGACAATGGTGTACAAATTTGATACGTCCCAGCCTTCCTTGAGCATATCCACATGGATGACAATTTCTATTGGATTGTCAGATTTTTCAAGAGTCAGCAATTGATTTACCTGCTCCTCCGATTTGCTTGTAGAGTCAATTTGGATCGTTTTATTTTTAAAATCCCCTTCATAAAACTCTTCAGAAGTCACATACTCGAAAATTTGTTTGGCATGTGTAGTATCTTTGCATGAAACCAGAATGGTTGGCTTGATAGGTTGTAAGTCATTGTTGGCCACATAATTTTGAATGGCAATCTTGGTATCCCTGTGCATCTGAATGGCATCCCTCAATTTGAGCTTTTCTATTTCATCCTCATTCATTCCGCTAAAATTTGCATCAGCTCTGGTAACGACTGCAGGATTCTTGATGTACTGGCCATCTTTTAACGCATCGGCTAATCCATATTCATAAACGATATTTTTGAACCGTTGATTGGTTTTGGCATCAATAGGAGTGGCCGTTAATTCTATGCCAAGGATCGGATTCAGTTCGTTCAATGTTTCCATCCCTCTTTCCCCACGATAACGATGCGATTCATCCATGATGATCACGAGATCCTTCAGGTTTATAAGGTAATTGTAGTAACTATCGCCCAAGGTTTCCCTGAACCTTTTAATTCTGGGTGGCAATATCCTTCCATCCTTAGTTGTTGTCTTAACATCAGCATTTATTTTACCGATGTTAAACAAATTGATCTGTATAGAGTCATCTGAAGGTTTTAGTCCCTTGGTTTCGTAATCTTCACCAGTAATGATCACCGCGTTACCGGAAATATCCGGCAGCCCTTTGAAGAGATATTTGGCAGCCCCTTTGTTCCCAAAATCGTCTTTTAATTTGTTGTAAATGGTGATGTTGGGAGAAAGAATGAAGAAATTCTTTATCCCTTTTTCCTTGACCAGCCAGGTCACAAAGGCTCCCATTAACCGGGTTTTGCCAATGCCGGTTGCAATGGAGAAACAAACAGAAGGGAAATTACGTTCAAATAACTCAAATAGCGGGTACTCTACTTTTACCCGATTTTCTTTAACAGAAAGTTCTGAGTCATTTAAAATATCATTTTTGATTAAAAGGTTTTCCAGAACCTCCAGGCTTTTTTTGAGAGGTTCCCTCAGACTCATTGTGTTGCCAATGAATGCGGTTGTTCGGCTCATTTCTTTAGTTTAGGTTGCTCATTCTTTTCTCTTGACTGTGTCTATTCTGCGTATCTCACGATTTATTTAACCGTAGAGAACCGCAAAAATCTGCGCAAAGGACAGCGGAATAAAATTTTATGTTTTTAATCCCTTCTGTTCTATTGCCGGTGGTAGAAAGTTTTCTCCTGTCACCACGCTTTTTCCTGTTTTGGCTTCTAACTCCTTTCGGGCATTTTTCGCAACAGCACCTCCTTTTTTCCCGGCTTTGGCATTCTCAACCAATCCTTTCGCTTCCTCAGCTTCCGCTATTTGCCGGGTCGACAGTTCTGCCAATGCGGTGAATATCAATTCTGCTTCGCTCATGTGATCGCGAAGATTCTGGGTTTTCAGGTTTTTCAATTCTTTGTGCTTCTTCACGGATAATCCGGTCCATTCCTGGTGAATGATATTTGTAAGCACAGCAAATTCATCTTTTTCTTTTACTCCTGCTTCTTTCCAATAGTCGGTAAGCTTGTTTCGGGTCTCTTGTCCAGTCATTCGCTGCTGGATCCACTTTTCGCTTCTTCCGTGCTTTTGCCAATTCTCCCTGGCTCTGTCCAAACTTTGTGCAGGATCCCCGATTTCCTGAATTCGCTCGTATCCAACCTTTGCAAGCCATTGCTTGAAGGGCTCGGCTTTTGGAGAAGGTATAGATTGGATGAGACGAAAAATATCCTGAACATTTCCACCAAGGACTTTCCTTACTTTGCCAGATTCGGTTTCCATCTCTACCTGGGGACAATTTGTCCCCAGGTAGAGGCCCAGTTCAGTGTCGCGCTTTCTTAGCTTTTTTAAATAATCTGTAGCATTTGCTGAGTCTGTCAGTGCCTCAACAATATCAACAACAGAAAAATACCAGGTTTCTGTTACTTCATTATAGCATCTGCGCACTTTCTTGTTTTCAAATACTGCGATTGATTTTTGTGCCATGTCATCTTATTTTAAAAAAGCAATTTAGATTGTGTTGGATCCTCCTTTTTTAGCTTTACAGGAGTTGGTTTAACTTCCGGACTAACATACGACGGGACAAAAGTCGGTTGATCCGGATCGGATGGCATGTTAACGATGTTTGATTCGGTACAATAATCCTCCTTTTCAAATTCACATTTGCCCAAGATGGTATCCGGTATTTTTCGGATTTCAATGCGTATGTTGATGTTTTCACACTCCTCCTTAAAAGCCACACAGCAAATCCGCAAACTCTCTTCTGGTTTCATCTCTCCCAAAATTTGTTCAACAACTTCAGGCGTAATGATATTTGTAGTGGTGAAAATAAAATGATGTTCGGTGGCATATCCCTGCTTCCAAACCACTGTTTCACTGGGGCAATAGGTAAACCCCTCGTGGCGCGCCATGGCAGCTGCCAGCAACTGAACATTGTAATTGGGATTGATGACCCATTGGTTGTATTTATCCTTGTTGAGCAAGCTTGGGGCTAACCCGTAAAATTTAAAACCTCCGCCCCCTTTCCAAGCCTGAGCCTTCGAAATGCCTCCCTGGTCTGTCCCATCACAAACATTTTTTAACCGGGGCAGACAATGTGTGTTGCAATGTTCACCCAACTCTATCCCAATCCAATGGCGTTTCATCTTGTGGGCAACGGCAGCAGTGGTTCCTGAGCCAAGGAAGGAATCAAGGACAAAATCGCCTTCATTGGAAGCAAGAAATAGGACTCTTTCTATCAATTTTTCAGGTTTAGGTGTTTGAAAAAAGTCATCTGAGATAAATGCCTTAACTTCTTTCTTTGCTTCTTGATTATCACCCACTTCAGATCTAAACCAAATAGTTTTACTTACGGAACCAACCTTGACATCTGAAAGAAATCTCTTTAATTGCGGACCACCTTTACCGTCTTTGCCAAAGTAAAACCTATTTTCTTCTATATATTTTTTTGCACTTTTCTCACTAAATCTATAGCAGCTTCCTACAGGAGGCCAGTGTTCTTTATTGGTATTCGGATTTATTATAGGGAAAACACCTGATTTCGAAAATGATTTAACTAGCACATCTCCTGATTTCCATAAGCCTCTAGAATCATTATCGGGATTTTTATATCTGCTATCCATTTCTTCAGTCCGAGGAAGTAGATTTGGTCTCCATACATCTTTGTTCTTTGCATATACCAAAATGTGGTCGTGACTATCAGAAAGCCACTTTGCATCGTTTGAAGGAGAATACTTCTTTTCCCAAATCACATTGTTGACAAAATTTTTCCTTCCGAAAAGCTCATCGCAAAACACTTTTAAATAATGGCATTCATCGTCATCGATCGAAATCCAGATACTGCCCTCATTAGACAGAAGTTTGTATAGCAATTCCAGCCTTGGTTTCATTAAATTGAGCCACATGCTGTGTTCCAGTCCGTCATCGTAATGCTCAAAAGCATTACCTGTGTTGTAAGGTGGATCAATGTAAATACACTTTATCTTTCCGGTGAACCGTTGTTCCAATGCTTTAAGGGCAAGTAGATTGTCGGCATGAATCAGCATATTTTCGGTGGTGGGTTCACCGTAAGATTTTGTGGGGTCTTCAATGAGTACGCGGGGTTCAGGTTTTATTTCGAGCTCTTTGCCGGGCCAGCCGAGCTCCAGTTTCTTGTAAATATTGTTCATTCAAAAGTCAGGGATTCAGGAATTATTCAGGATTTATCTTATTGATCATTAACCATTAAGTTGTAGGCTAAAAATCGTATTGACACACTCAAATATACAATTTATAAAACACTTAACAGTATATTCTAAGCCGTAATCTGTTCCTTCCTTGCCTATTATCCCCAAGCACTTTAGGTCACTTCCTCCTTCAGCTTTCCCTTGTGGTAATGTACCCCACAAACGCAGTAAGGGCCCGTTTGTAGTCGGAATCGGGATAGTCGTTCAGGAGGTCGAGCGCCTTCTGGTGGTATTCCTGCATCACTTTTTCGGCGTAATCAAAACCGCCTTTTGTGGCAATGTACTGAGACACTAATTTCAGGTCGGCGGAGGTTTTGGTCTTCTTGCGGACGATGTTGAGGATGGTTTGCTTCTCGGAAGAACTTCCCTGGTTGAGGGCAAAAATAAGCGGCAGGGTGATCTTCTTCTCATTTAGATCGTTCCCGGTAGGTTTGCCCACCAGGTTGGATTTTTGAAAATCGAATAAGTCATCTTTTATCTGGAAGGCAATTCCGGCATATTCTCCAAAAAGTCTCATCCGCTCAATGATTACAGCATCTTCCGTTACGGAGCAGGTCCCAACGGCGGCACTGGTAGCCATCAGGGAAGCGGTTTTTTTCCTGATGATCTCAAAATAGACCTCTTCAGTAATGTCCAGTTTCCTGGCTTTCTGTATCTGAAGGATCTCGCCTTCGCTCATATCCCTGACTGCCGCGGAAATGTGATTGAGGATGTCGTAATCCTTGTGTTCGATCGACCAAAGCAGTCCCTTGGCCAGGATAAAATCTCCCACCAAAACAGCAATCTTGTTTTTCCAGATGGCGTTGACCGAGAAGAAACCTCTTCGCTGGTAGGATTCATCCACCACATCGTCGTGCACCAGAGTGGCAGTGTGAAGCAACTCGACGGTAAGCGCGGCATGATAGGTCCGTTCATTGAACTGCCCGTTGAGCTTCGCCGCAAGAAACACCAGGATAGGCCTCATCTGTTTCCCCTTGCGGCGAAGGATATAATGCATGATGGTATCCAGAAGCGGAATGGTAGTAACTGTCGATCTTTTGAAATAGGGTTCAAAAAATTTCAGTTCTGCTTCAACCGGTGCAATGATTTCATTCTTTGATGACATGCCGCTTCAACTGTTTGTATGGTCAAAAGTACTAAATTTTCGGTTTTCGCGAGATTGTTTGTATCTGTTCTAAATTGAACATTTTAACGATTTGTTCCATTGATTAATCACATGTTATCTATATATTTGTATTTATAAATTACAATTTATTCTGTCTTTAATCCCAATTGCACTCCAGTTAAATATCACCATTCCTAACCAGGTGAAGATGCACAAGGGCAAAGGGGGACCAACAAAAAATAAAAAATTTATCTAATGATCACCGACGAACAAACTTTAGAAAAGCTAACCCTTGCAGCAGAGATGCTGAAGGCAATTGCCCATCCTATGCGAATCACCATCGTTAGCTTCCTCGATGGCAATCAAAAGCTCACTGTCACTGAAATTTACGAAAAGCTCGGCATCGAGCAGTCGGCCACCTCGCACCATCTGGGGATCCTCAAATCCAAAGGGGTTTTGGCTTCGACCCGTGACGGGAAGAATACCTACTATTTTTTGAAACACGAAGGACTGAGCGGAATTCTCAAATGCATTGAGAAATGCCAATGTAACAACTAGTGTTTTTTCACAACTTACCAGGAGAGCCGGCACGATGATTTGCCGGCTCTCCTCTTTTTAGTAGCTTTGGATCAAATAATTCCTGTTCGATGAAGAAGCTATTTTTAATTGATGCCTACGCACTTATCTATCGTTCCTATTTCGCCTTTATCAATAATCCGAGAGTAAATTCCAAAGGAATGAATACCTCGGCAGTATTCGGTTTCGTCAATACCCTAGAGCAGATTCTGAAACTTGAGCAACCAACCCATCTCGCTGTGGCATTCGACCTTCACGGTCCCACCTTTCGACACGACCTTTTTGAGAACTACAAGGCCACCCGCGAAGCAATGCCGGAAGCGATCAGGATCGCTATCCCCTATATCCGTCGAATGATTGACGCCTACCGGATTCCGAAACTGGAATGCATCGGTTTCGAGGCTGACGATGTAATCGGCACCATGGCAAAAACGGCAGAAAGAGATGATTTTCAAGTGTTCATGGTTACTCCAGATAAAGATTATGCTCAACTTGTCTCCCCAAATATTTTCATGTATAAACCCAAACGGATGGGTAACGAAATGGAGATCTGGGGCGTCGACCAGGTCTGCGAGAATTTCCAGATCAGCCGACCCGAACAGGTAATTGATCTCCTGGGACTGATGGGCGATTCTTCCGATAATATTCCGGGCTGTCCGGGGATCGGTCCCAAAGGTGCCGCGCAGCTCATTTCTCAGTTCGGAGGGATCGAAGGGGTCTATGCCTCCATAGAGCAGGTAAAAGGAAAACAAAAGGAGAGCCTGATCAATTTTGAAGAACAAGTCCGTCTTTCGCGGAAACTGGCTGAAATCGTTCTGGACGTACCGCTGAATCATTCTCCGGAGGAGCTTGTCAGGCAGGAACCGGATCATCAGGAGTTAAATCAGCTGTTTTCCGAACTCGAATTCCGGAACATGCTCTCGAAACTGCCCAAACAGGAGGTTGTGGCTCCAAAACCTGTCAGCCAGCAGGGTTCTCTGTTCGACTTTGCCGAGCAGATCACCACCCAACCGTCTTCCAACCTGGAGCAGATTCATAGCTATGAGCACAAGTATCATTTAGTAGAAGGAGACGAGGCTAGGGCAATCCTGGTAAGGGATTTACTTAACCAAAAAGAATTTTGTTTCGACACAGAAACGACGGGCCTGGATCCACTTTCGGACCAGCTGGTAGGAATCTCCATCAGTTATAAGAAGGGAGAGGCATATTATATTCCGGTGCCCGCCGACCAGAAGCAGGCGCAAAAAATCGTTGCCGATTTCAAACCGCTCTTCGATAGTGAGACAATTATGAAGGTCGGTCAGAACATCAAATTTGACGCGTTGGTGCTTTCCGGGTATGGGATTAAACTGCACGGTCCGATCTTCGATACCATGGTGGCGCATTACCTGATTCAGCCTGAGCTACGACATAACCTGGATTTTCTAAGCGAGATCTACCTGGGATACAAGAAAATAGCCACTTCCGAATTGATCGGGAAGGGGAAATTCCAGACTACCATGCGGTCGGTCGATCTGGAAACCATCAAGGAATATGCCTGTGAGGATGCCGATATCACCCTGCAGCTTAAGCCATTGCTGGAAAAAGAGTTGATTGAAGGCAAGATCACAAAGTTGTTCGAAGAAGTCGAGATGCCGCTACTGAAGGTGCTCATCGGGATGGAGTTAGCCGGAATGAAAATCGACGTGAAGGCGCTGGATCAGTATGCAATTATCCTGCGGGAACAGATTATTCAGCTCGAAATTGAGATCACCGAGCTGGCGGGAGAGTCATTTAATATTTCCTCCCCCAAACAGCTGGGGCACATTCTTTTCGATAAATTGCTCCTCGATCCAAAGGCCAAGAAGACCAAAACCAAGCAATATTCCACCAATGAGGAGGTGCTGGTTATGCTTCAGGATCGCCATCCAATTATCGCTAAAGTACTGGATCACAGAGGATTGAAGAAACTACTCTCTACCTACGTAGAGTCACTTCCAAAATTGATTAATCCGAAGACAGGTAAGATCCATACCTCATATAACCAAACGGTTGCCGTAACCGGAAGACTGAGTTCGAACAATCCCAACCTTCAAAACATCCCCATTCGGGACGAAAATGGACGGGAGATCAGGAAAGCTTTCGTGCCGGGCGATGAGAACCATCTGTTCCTGTCGGCCGACTACTCGCAAATCGAGCTCCGCATCATGGCCGCACTTTCGGGTGACAAGGTAATGATCGAAGCCTTCGCCAACGGTGAGGACATTCATGCTGCAACGGCGGCTAAAATTTACAATATTCCTTTGAATGAAGTGAATTCCGACATGCGCCGTAAGGCCAAGACGGCCAATTTTGGGATCATCTACGGCATCTCGGCTTTCGGTCTGGCCCAACGGCTCAATATTCCCCGCAATGAGGCAAAACAGCTTATTGACGATTATTTTGCGAATTTCCCGCAAGTGAAGGAATACATGGACGAGCAGATTCTGCTGGCCCGCAAAAGGGGATATGTCGAGACGATCATGGGGAGGAGGCGTTACCTGAAGGATATTACTTCAGAGAATGCTGCAGTCCGCGGTTTTGCCGAACGAAATGCCATCAATGCGCCGATCCAGGGTTCAGCCGCCGATATTATCAAGGTAGCGATGGTCAGGATACAGAAGAGATTTGACAAAGAGAATATTCAGTCGAAGATGAACCTCCAGGTGCATGACGAGTTAAACTTCGATCTGCTGAAATCTGAGACCGATCAGGTGAAGCAAATCGTCAGGGAAGAGATGGAACATGCTGTCGAGCTAACAGTTCCGCTGGAGGTGGAGATGGAAGCGGCCGAAAACTGGCTGCTGGCACACTAATTAATCTTCATTCCTCATCAGCATAAAATTCTCCGTCACGGCGATTTCATACTTTGCCAGACTGACCGATTTTTTCACCCTCTTGAAAGACTTATGTGGATTCGGGAAGAGGAAACAGAAATATTCCCAGAATTTTGTAATCCGCATGATCAGATGACTCTGTCCGCTGAGCATGGCTGCATAACTGCTGAAAATCTCCTCGTGAAAACGCTCCAGTTTGGCAATTTTTTCACCCTTACCAGGAAGTTGCTCTCCCTTGATTTCCGCTGCCAGGAAAGGATTCATGAGCATCCCCCGGCCGATCATCCAGGTGTCGACCGATTTGAACCGCTCCTGCGCACTTTCCAGGTCATCTTTGGCAATTAGATCACCGTTGTACACCAATTTGGGCTTCAGCAGACCAGCCACCTGAGCGAAGAGGTCCCAATCGGGCAAACCGGAATAAAGCTGTTTGGCAATCCTCGGATGAAGAATCACTTCTGACAAAGGGAAATCATTGAGGACGGGGACAACCTGCATGATCTCCTCCGGCGAAACCAGGCCTGATCGTAATTTAACGGATAGCCTGCAATCCAGCTGAGGCAGGACAGTCTCGAGTATCTCCCTGATCTTCGCGGGTTGAGGCAATAATCCCGATCCCATCCCCTTGCCCGTGACCATCGGATAAGGACAGCCAAGGTTCCAGTTGATCTCTCCGTAACCCTGAGAGGTCAGGTGCTTGGCCAGAAAAAGAAAGTCGGTACTGTTACCTGCCATGATCTGCGGCACCAATGTATACCCCTCGCAATTTTCGGACGAGGTATCACGCAAATGAGATTTCTTCAATCCACCATCCTTCTGAATAAGTAGGTAGGGTGAAAAATACTTGTCGATGCCGCCAAAATGTTTGGCATGAGCCCTTCGGTAGATAAAATCCGTCGATTCCTGCAGAGGGGCAAAATAGATAGCCGGTAGTGCATTACTTTCCATTCTGCAAAGATATTGAATAGATGTTCAATTCAATGTTTCCATCTCTTTTTGTTATCTTCGCGCAGTCAATATCTAATCTTGCAATGGAGTTTCTTTATACCTCTTTTTTGTCACAGCAAAAGACCAAAACCGGTCAATCTCCCCGCAAGGGAGCTAAAGTGCTTCCCAAAAAGAGTGCAAAAAAGGTACTGCAGCAGACCAAAGAAAAGCCAAAGGCTCCCAAAGAGCTGACAGAGGAAGAAAAGATCATCCAGGCCGCAGAAAGGTACCACCAACAGATTTCAGGAAAAAAGACCGACAAAACGACTACTCCCGGATCTGCTACCCAAACGACCGTTACAGCACCCTCCACACAGAAAGCAGGAACCACGGTTTCCGGCCCGGCTCCGCAAACAGCCGCTCCGTCAAGTCGAAATACCATGGTGGTTCCCTCTTCTCAGAGGTCTGTAAATGATCAGGGTACCTCGAAAAATGCAAACCCGGTCAGTCTTAAAGTGACATCTGCTCCAGTCGCCCCAAAGGTCGATTCTCCTGCTAAAGCTGGTGCAGAAAAAGTAAAGGTCGAAAAAGCAACAGCCAAAACCAAAGCGGAAAAGCTCTCAGAGAAGAAGTCTGGCGCTGCGTTCAGAAAAACTGGATCCAATGCCCAGGATGTATTGGGCTCTGCCGAAGAACGGGAGCTCACTATGAATATTTATTCCGGTAATCCTGGAATTTACCAAACAGAAGGAGATACCCTCAATTTTTGGAGCCTGACACCGATGCCGTTGGATACCCTAGCTACAAAGGTTACTGTTGCTGAAATTCCGGGGAAGCCTTACGGATTTATCGGAAAGCCGATGAAGGCTACTGGGCAGGACTGGACTTTCTTCCTGATTTTGATTGGCTGGACGATTTTTGCCTCTCTGCGTTTCGGATTCTCTAAATATATTGTACAAGTTTTTCAGAGTATCTTTAATTTCACCATCTCCTCCAGGCTTTTTCGGGAACAGGGATATAATAATAATTTCGGGCCATTCAGACTGAACCTGATCTTCTATTTGTTCTTACCATTCCCCATTTACTTGATAGCGAAAGACAACGGTGTTTCAATGATGGGCTTCAGCGGGATAGAATTATACGTCATTGTGCTGGTCGTTGTGAATGCTTATTTCCTCACAAAAATATTATTGTATAAGCTCATGGGATCCATTTTTTCCCAAAAGGAGATTACAGGAGAGTTGGTATTTAACATGATGCTCTATCACAATGTGCTTGGAATGGTTATGTTACCGGTGGCAACCTTTCACTCATTTGTGCCTGCTCTAGGATTTGTCTCTTTATTTATTGTCCCGGGATTAATCCTTATTTTTTACCTCTTATCGCTATTGAGAAGTATTTATTTTGCCATACGAACAGGTATTTCAATTTTCTATTTGATTTTGTACCTTTGTGCCCTTGAAATTCTTCCGGTTTTGCTGGTTGTAAAATTGGCGACCGGGCAATAGAACCGTGGAATATTAGACATATTTTAAAACTAAAGAATTGAAAATCAGGAAGATATTAGTTACCCAGCCTGAGCCGAATTTTCAGAATTCGCCTTATAATGATCTGGCTGCAAAAAACAATCTGAAGATAGATTTTCGTCCTTTTATTCACGTTGAGGGGGTTACAGCGAAAGATTTTAGAAAAGAACGGATCAATATTTTGGATTATACCGCAGTGATTTTTAACAGTCGTACTGCCATCGATCATTTTTTTCGCTTATCGCAGGAAATGAGGGTTCTCATCCCGGATACCATGAAATATTTCTGCATATCTGAAGCTACAGCTCATTATCTGCAGAAATATATAATTTACAGGAAGCGAAAAATTTTCTACGCCCCCGGCAAGTTCTCCGAGCTTCTGGAAGTCCTGTTGAAACATAAAGAAGAAACCTTCTTAATACCGCTTTCCGATATCCATAAAGATGAGGTTCCCGAAAAACTGAGCGCCGTTGGAATCATCTTCAAACAGGCTGTCATGTACCGGACCGTCTGCAGTGATCTATCAGATCTAAAGGATGTTAACTATGATGTGCTGGTATTTTTCAGCCCGTCTGACATAAAATCTTTGTTTTCCAATTTTCCGGATTTTAAGCAAAACGAAACTAAAATTGCCGCATTCGGCGCTGCTACAGTGAAGGCTGTCAGAGATGCTGAACTGAATGTGGACATTGAAGCGCCTCTGCCTGAGACTCCTTCCATGACGTCGGCGCTGGATAAATACATTACGGAGTTCAACAAAAACCACAAGTAGGAATTTGACCAACCTGGTTTCTCATACTTTTCGAAAAGAAGAGAAGTTATGCAGTCTGAAATTGATGGGGGAAATTTTTCTCTCAGGAAACAGTTTTTTGTGTTATCCACTCCGGGTCGTCTGGAAAAAACTAGACTCAGTTTCTGCCCAATACCCCGCACAGATTGCCTTTTCAGTCCCCAAACGTCAATTTAAGCGTGCCGTCGACCGCAACCGCATCAAACGATTGTTACGCGAATCCTACAGGCTCCAGAAATCAGGGTTGTACGAATTCTTAAATCAAAACAATACCAGGATTGCCCTGTCGATGGTCTACATCGCCAAGGAAGAGCTGCCTTATGCTAAAATTTATCCGGCTGTGACAAAGGTCCTCGGCAAGCTAAATCTGCTGCTGCTGGCATCTTGTCATTCCGAACTTGATTCGGATTCTCCTGATTAATGAGGGGAAACTGAATCAAGTTCAGTAAAACGCAAGACGCATGATGCTTAACTCAACGTTAATCGTTGTCCATGATCTCCGACTGCTGCCTGACGGAATCCTCATGGATCAGTTGAAACATCGCCTTCACAAAAGCATCATCCAGGCTGAGTTTCTCTGCAAGCCTTGACCGGTCTTCCATGATTTGCGCAAAACGATTGATCTGCAGGGCGGTAACCTTGTTCTCTTTCTTGTATATACCAATCTGCCGGATGATGTTCATCCTTTGCGCCAGAATCTCCATGATCTCATGGTCGATGCCATCGATGCGACTTCTCAGCAGTTCCAATTTGTTTTCGAACTGCGGATCGCCGGAACTGCTGTACCTAATCACCAGCCTGTCCAGGATCTTTGCCAGATCAGCCGGTGTTACCTGCTGTTCCTTATCGCTCAACGCGCAGGAAGGGTCAATGTGCGATTCGATCATCAGACCATCCAGTCCAAGGTCGAAAGCCTTCTGAGAAATTTCGAACAGGTATTCTCTTTTGCCTGCGATATGGCTCGGATCACAGATGATGGGCAGATTCGGCAGGATCCGTTTCAGTTCGATGACCGTCTTCCAGTTGGGATAGTTGCGGTATTTCGTATCGCTGAAGGGGGTGAAGCCGCGGTGAATGGCCACAAGATTCTTCAATCCGGCCTGGTTCAGGCGTTCCAGCGCTCCGACCCACAACTGCACATCCGGGTTCACCGGATTCTTTACCATGATGATCTGGTCGGTACCCTTCAGCACGTCTGCAATCTCTTGAACCACAAAGGGCGAAGCGGTCGACCGTGCACCGATCCACATCACATCCACTCCTGCCTTCAGACATTCTTCGACATGCTGGGCATTCGCAACCTCAGTGCCGGTCATAAGGCCGGTCTCCTGTTTGACCAACTTCAGCCATTCGAGTCCGATGGAACCGACCCCTTCGAACATTCCCGGTCGGGTACGGGGTTTCCAGATCCCCCCCCGATAGATGAAAACACGCTTGTCTTTGGCGAGTTCGCGTGCGGTTGAGAGTGCCTGTTCTTCCGATTCCAGACTACAAGGGCCACTGATCAGCAATGGGTTATCGATTTTCGGCAACCAATGACTGATGGGCATTACTTTTAAATTTGCTACCATGATATCTGCTATTTTTTAGTATATAATTTTATAATTGTCTCTTCATTTTTGGTCATGGAGGTGCTTTCCCCGCTCAGAACAGGCCTGATTTTGTTCGCCTCCCGCATCAGATTTAATAAATGTTCTTCATCATCATGCTTCAAAGCTTCCCTGAACTCTTTCAAATGATGAATATAGGTCGTCACGGCTTCTACCACATAATCGCGGTTCTGCCTGAAAATCGGACCCCACATCTCGGGTGAGCTCTTCGCCAGACGAACGGTCGACTGGAATCCTCCTGAGGCAAGATCGAAGATGATGTTACGTTCTTCCTTAGCCAGGACGGCATTGGCCAGAGCAAAAGCTGCTGCGTGGGGAAGGTGCGAAACGAAGGCGGTGGTATGATCTTGCTCGTCGCTGCTCATGTAGGCCGTCGACATGCCAAGCGACTGGTACATCTTCTCCACCAGCGCCAGGTGCTGCGGCCTCGACTGTTCATGGTCGCAGACGATGGTCAGTTTACCGGCAAAGAGTTTTGGAATGGCGGCGGAGGGTCCACTGTTTTCCGTTCCCGCCATTGGGTGGGTCGGTACAAAGTTACCACGAAGCGGGTGTTCGGCTACCGAAGCCACGATCTGTCTCTTGGCAGACCCTACATCGGTGACTGTCGAAGAAGGAGAAATCAAGTTCAGTACCATCGGCAAAACCAGAATGATCTGGTCGACCGGCAGGGCCAGCAGTACCAGATCGGCCGCTTTCACACCACTTTCCAAATCGGCGATCCGGTCAACAATGCCGAGTTCCAAGGCCTCTGCGGCATGTTCCGGCCGATTGTCGACGCCAATAATTTCTGTCGCGAAATGGCTTTTCCGCAGGTCGATTGCCATCGATCCGCCAATAAGTCCTAATCCAATTACTGTTAATTTCATATTCTCATGTGACTAATGTACCAACGAAAAAAGGCCTCCTCCGGGAGACCTTTCTGTATGTTATCGTTTATTTTCAAACAATGCCTTACTTTCCGATCTCCTGTTGAAAGACTGGGTAATAAAACCAAAAATAGGAAGCACTGCTCGAAATCTTCATAATCAACTTCATTTATGTCGCAAAAGTAACAAATTAATTTACTAATGGCAAAATTTATTTCAATTTGTAATATTAATGGTCTCTTTTATCAGTTTACCCTCTGTAATATCACCCGGAGGGTTCTCAAAACTATCATTTTTCGGGCGCTCCTCATTGATTGGTTCGACTTCCGGCCTGGCCCGGCTTCTGGTTACGAGATAGACTCCGCAAAAAATCAGAAGTGCTGATATCACCTTGAAAACGGAGAAATGATCCATACCCGCAGAGATAGCCACGAAGGCGGCAATCAGCGGCTGAAAGTTATTGTACATGCTCAGCGTAGTAGGACGGATCCGCTGCTGGGCCATTGGAATCAGCAGATAGGCAATGAAAGTTGCCATGAACAAAGTATATAACATCATCAGGGAGGACTGCAGGGAAGGATGGACAAATACCGGTGCGGTCAGAAGTTTCGGGAAATAGAATGGGGTAACCACGATCGAAGCGTACAAGAACATCCATTTCATGATGGTCACGGGCGAAAGCCGCAGTGTCAGCGGTTTGGTAAATACCAGGTAGAAGGCATATATGATTGCGCTGCCAAATATCATCAGGTCGCCGGTAATATTACTCTCTCTGGAAACGGAGGCTTGATGTCCCGTGTAAACCAGCAGGATAGCGCCAAAAGCGCCGACCAGTACGCCTGTGGCCTTCAGAACGGAGATGGGTTCTCTCAGGATGATGGCGGCAAAAATCATCGCGAAAAGTGGTCCGCTGGTGATAATGATGGAGGCATCGATCGGGGAGGTCATATTTAGTCCGGTGATGAAGAGTCCCTGGTTAAATGCCACCCCGCACATGGAACCCAACAGGAAGAACCGGTGTTCTTTCAGGGGAACCTTCTCCTTTGGCATGAAAAGCGATACCGTCCAAAAGGCGGCTGTTGCAAAGAGAATCCTCGACAAGGTCAGCGCCTCGGGCGAAACCCATGTGGGTAACAGGTATTTTGAGAGTGGAATATTGATCCCAAAAATAAGGGTCACCGCAATCATGATCAGGTGTCCGGTCTTTCTACTTTTTGGCATATAATATTTTTGAATTCATCCTTATCGCTCTTGTTCCGTCGGCATTCGGGGGAATTAAATTTTGTAACAATTTCATTATTAGCGGGTACAAAAGTAATTTTAATTCAGGTAATTCAACGTGAATGTACTTTTAATAAATTATTACGGCTGGATGAAGAGGAAGTTTCGAAGGTGATTTAAGTCGAATAATAGGGTCCCAGGGCTTAAAAGAGATCGGAAGGGAAAGATGGACGACAAGGTTTTTACATATTCTCAAGGCAATAATCTCACTGCTGAGGTATCGCAATACCAGCATAATTCTCCGTTTTCAGGATGAATATAGGAGGCAGGCAGCAGTTTGGCCTTTTCGCCTTTCATGGCAATTTCGGACAATCGTTGCGCCTTATTGGCTCCTGTCACCAGGAAGCATACTGCCGATGCATGGTTGATCTGTTTTCCTGTTAAGGTGACCCTTGCCTGACCGGTCACAGGGTGGTGGGCGACCGCACAAATGAGATCGGAATTGAGGAGCGCCATTTGATCCGGGAAGATGGAGGCGGTATGACCATCATCACCGAGGCCTAAGATGATCAGATCGAATACGGGTCTGTTGTTGTGTAAAGGCACTTCTGAATGCAACTGCCGGGAGATTTGCGCAGAGACTTGTGAATTAATCTGTTGGGCGTAAGATTCTGCCTCCAGCAGAGGTTCGTTCTCGCCTTTGATACGATGAATATTTTGTCCCGGGATATTGATTTTTGAGAAAAGCAGCCTGTTGGCCACACCGAAGTTGCTTTCGGGATGGTCTGGGGGTACCATCCGTTCGTCGACCCACCAGAAATGGGTGTGTTGCCAGAGAGGAGAATCAGCATATTTTGTGGCAAGCGCCGAAAACACAACTTGCGGCGTCGATCCGCCTGAAATAGCAATATTAAATCGCCCTTCCCCTGCAAACCCTAACTTTCCTTCATTAGCAAGCCGCCCTCTATTAGCATGTTGCCCTTTACTTGCAATCATGATCTTCTCCATCAGCGTTTCACTAAACCTCTCCGCTAACTCCTCCTGATCCTTAAAAACTATCACTTTTCCCCACATTTTTCACTTTTTCATAGTCGCTCCAGCGGATTTGCAATCTGCTGGCAATACTCTTGTAATTTTTCACCAACAAATTGCAATCCATTGGCGCAAGACTCTCAAGTCTCATTTTCCCATCTTCTCATTTTCCCCTTTCCCCTTTAACCTTTAACCTTTAACCTTTAACCTTTATAGCTCACAATACTCCCCATCATGCGCCAAATTCTTACAAGGCCTCCTCCAGCTGCTGCCGTCAATCAAATCGTCCACCCGATCAGGCCCCCAGGTCCCGGCAGGATATCCGTAGATTGGTATATCCGGATTATTTTTCCAGGCATCCAGGATAGGCTGAACAATCTCCCATGCTTTCTCCACTGCATCGCTGCGTGAATACAAAGTGGCGTCTCCCTGCATGCAATCCAGCAGCAATCTGCTATAAGCTGAAGGAAGATAGATATTGGAAAGCTCGTTGTAGTGAAAATCCATGTTCATATTTTGTACCCTGAAGCCGGCACCTGGTACTTTCATCCCTAGTTTAAGTAAAACACCCTCGTCTGGCTGGATGCGCAGAACGAGCTGATTGTTAGTAGGTTCCAATTCTGATTGATACTGGAAAAGATGATGAGGTGTCTGCTTGAAATGGATGACAACTTCTGTAACTCTGGTGGGAAGCTTCTTCCCGGTACGGATATAGAAAGGTACGCCTGCCCAGCGGAAATTGTCGATGAAGAATTTGACCGCGACATAAGTCTCGGTCCTGGACTGCGGATCAACCCCATGCTCTTCGCGGTAGCCATTGATCAGTTCCTGGCCAATATGCGACTGGGAGTATTGACCGCGAATGACCTGATTCGCGACATCATTTTCATGTATGGGGCGAATGGATTGGAATACTTTCAGCATCTCATTGCGGATCGCATTGGCTTCGATCACCACCGGCGGCTCCATGGCCACCAGTCCGACCAGTTGCATCAGGTGGTTCTGGACCATGTCGCGCAAGGCCCCGGACTGGTCGTAATACCCCCCACGGCCCTCGACACCAAGTGTTTCTGCAGAGGTGATTTCGACATGATGGATGAAATTCTGGTTCCAGATGGGTTCAAAGATTCCATTCGAAAAGCGGGTGACCAGCATATTCTGAACGGTTTCCTTACCAAGATAGTGGTCTATGCGATATAATTGATCTTCAGCGTAATAAGCGAGTAATCTTTTATTCAGCCCGCGTGCAGAGGTCAGGTCTGTTCCAAATGGTTTCTCAATAATCACCCTTCGGAAACCTTGCGAGACATCGTTGAGTCCGTTTTCCGCCAGGAATCGTGGTATTGCCTCGTATAACTGCGGGGGGGTCGACAGGTAAAAAATGTAATTGGCTGGAATGCCGAGCGCTGAACTCATGCTTTCCAACCTGGTCTTTAACTTTGGAAATTCGTCAGGGGTAGAAGTTTCAATTGCCTGATAATAAAGTGATTTCAGAAATAACTCGAGCGTTTCACCATCCGCCGAAGGCAAAAATTCACGCATCTTTTCCCTGAAAACCTCATCGGAAATCTCCGTTCTGGAGACCCCGAGCACAGCAAATTTTTTAGGAAGTAGCCGCTGCTGGTGCAATTCAAACAAGGCAGGGATCAGTTTTCTTTTCGTCAGGTCACCCGACGCTCCGAAGATGACCAATAGATGATCTTGCATAATATTAAAGTGAGATATCTGCAAAATTAGGAAGATAATTCAAGTATTTTCTTCTAATTTTAAGATCAGACTAATCGGCAAAAATTCACGCCATAAAGCACTTACCATGAAATTGAGATTGATCCATTTCTTTCCCTTTTTGCTTATACTATTGAATATACCTTCCGCCGGCCAGGATGCCCGTAAGGAGGTAGCCGGCATTCCGGTTAATTACGATGAATCGAAGATCCCTGCCTATTCCCTGCCGGATCCGTTGGTATTGAGCAATGGCAAGAAGGTGGCAGATTCGAAAACCTGGTACAAAAAGAGACGTCCGGAAATTCTTAATTTGTTTAAAAATGAACAATTTGGGAAATTCCCCGATCGGAAAAATATCAGTTTCAAGGTTTTTGAAAAGGGAACTTTGGCACTGGATGGAAAGGCCATCAGAAGGCAGGTTACCATTTATTTTACAAAAGATACGGCTAATTACAAGGCAGATTTGCTCGTTTATCTTCCTGCAAAAGCCCAGGGACCGGTGCCTTTGTTATTGAATATCAGTTTTACGCCGAATTGCCTGACGATCGATGATCCTGGTATCAAACAGGGAATGTTATGGAATCGTGAGGGGAAGAGGGTCCCGGCATCCGAAGGCAGAAAAATGGGCGGGCTGAACGTGGGAAAATTTATTTCAAACGGTTTCGGGGTCGCGACCATCTATTATGGTGATATAGAACCAGATTTCGCCAAAGGAATAAAATATGGGATCAGAGGCCACTACTTAAAACCAGGACAGACAATTCCTGCCCCGGATGAGTGGGGGGCTATTTCAGCCTGGTCTTGGGGGCTCAGTTGTGCGATGGATTATCTCGAAACAGACAAACAGATTGATTCAAAGAAGGTTGCACTTTATGGGGTTTCCCGGTTAGGAAAGACTGTGCTATGGGCCGGCGCCATTGATGAAAGGTTTGGCCTGGTCATTTCGAGTTGTTCGGGCGAAGGTGGCGCTGCATTGTCCAGGCGGATTTATGGTGAAACAATCAAACACATGACCGACTCCACGCGGTATTTCTATCAATTTTGTACCAACCGTGCAAAATATGGAGACGATCCCGGCACCTGTCCGGTAGATGCCCACCTGCTGATTTCATTAATCGCCCCCCGTCCGTTGCTCTTACAAACCGGCGATACCGACAACTGGTCGGATCCCAAAGGTGAATTTTTGGCTGCCGTCGCTGCAGGGCCCGTGTATCAATTACTGGGTAAAAAAGGGCTGCAGACCGACATCTGGCCATCGGCAGGTACTCCTGTTTTAAATGATCTGGGATATTACATGCACGCCGGCGGTCATGGTACCCTGCCCGCTGATTTTGATATTTATATCGATTTCCTTAAGAAGTATTTTCTTAAACAGTGACACGGCAAAATCTCTCAATCCTCCATCTTAGAATTATGCGAACCATATTTTACAGCTTTTTCCTACTTTTCATCCTGATCGGATTTGCTGGACATACTCAAATTCCACCGGTTTTTGGCCCGGAATACAAGGGAATTACCCAGCAAGACGAGATGACCAGGGTTTTTATTTCACCCATTCGGGTCATGTGGACATCCGATCCTACCGCGAAACTGGTTAAAAATACCGATGTCCTTTTGAAAATGGGGAACAGCCAGTCGGATATGAGCAGGATAACTCAGTTTTGCTCCATCAAGAGCACGGCTACCGATACCTCTTCCATCTTGCTCGACTACGGCAAGGAGTTGCATGGCGGACTTCAGCTGGTCATGGGCGGATCCTCCAGAAGAGAACCTTCCCTGGTAAGGATTCGATTTGGGGAGTCGGTTGGGGAGGCAAACAGCCAGACGCATAATTCCGAATGGTTAAAGGGCTTTTCGACCGACGACCACGCCAAGCGGGATATTGTCATGGAGATTCCACGAAGCGGACTGATTGAAATCGGGAATACTGGTTTTCGGTTTGTCCGCATTGACTTGCTGCAATCCAACACGCTGATCAACCTGAAGGAGGCAAGGGCGATACTTCATTACCGGAATATCCCCTACCTGGGATCCTTTAAAAGTAGCAATTCCAGATTAGATTCTATCTGGTTAACAGGAGCTTACACGACGCATTTAAACATGCAGGAGTACCTTTGGGATGGGATCAAACGCGACCGTTTGGTTTGGCTTGGAGATTTTCATCCCGAACTGGCTACCATTACCAAAGTCTTTGGATATAACGAAGTCGTTCCACGTAGCCTGGATCTCGCCTGCGAACAGTATCCGCTTCCTAACTGGATGAACGGCATGAGCTCCTATTCTTTTTGGTATCTGATCATCCATTATGACTGGTACATGCAGAATGCCGATATCGGTTTTCTGCAAAAACACAAGGCGTATATTGTGGGATTAATCGACCAGATCGCATCGAAAATCAACAACGACGGAACGGAGACAACAGGGAATTTCCGTTTTCTCGACTGGCCCTCCAGTCCGAACAAGGAGGGGGTCGAAGCCGGGTTCAGGGCGCTGTTGGTTTGGTCATTAAAAGATGCGCAGAAACTCTGCGAAATTCTTCAGGAGAAAGAGGCTATGACCAAATGCTCGGCCTCCATTGAGAAGTTGAACCATAAAATCAAGGATCACAATAACCTGAAACAGGCTGCCGCCTTGATGGCTGTCGCCGGCATTTTAGATCCGGTCAAGGCTTGTAACGAGGTAGTTGCAGTGGATGGAGCCGCCCGCTTTTCTACTTTCTACGGATTGTACATGCTCGATGCCCTCTCCCTGGCGGGCATGCATGACAAGGCGCTCGAAATCATCAGCGCCTATTGGGGAGGAATGCTGGATATGGGGGCCACCACTTTCTGGGAAGATTTTGATGTGGAATGGATGAAAAATTCCGCCCGGCTCGATGGTTTTACACCCAAAGGGATGAATGATATTCACAATTCTTTTGGTGCATATTGCTATCCGGGTTACCGGCTAAGCCTGTGTCATGGCTGGTCTTCGGGCGTAACTGCCTGGCTGACAGAAAATGTTTTGGGAATAAAAATCATGGAGGCAGGATGCAAAACCTTAAAAATTGAACCTCATCTTGGGAATTTGAAATGGGTGGAGGGAAGCTTCCCGACGCCTCTGGGGGTCGTCAAGGTAAAACACACCAAGTTGGCCAACGGCAAAATTGAATCAAAGATCGATGCCCCCAAAGGCATTAAAATCATCCGATCCAACTAAAACGCCGACCGGTATTTGGCATCATCTTCGCCCATGAGGGATAGATAAGATTCATAACGGGAGGTGGAAATGGAGCCCTTGTTGACAGCCTCCTTGACCGCGCATCCCGGTTCGTGCAGGTGGGTGCAGTTGAAGAAGCGGCACTGATCCAGCATCCTGAAAATCTCGGGAAAGTAGTGCGAGATCTCGGTTTTCTCCATGTCAATTACGCCAAAGCCCCGTATTCCGGGCGTGTCGATCAGGTAACTATCCTCCGAAAGGATATGCATTTCGGCAAAAGTAGTCGTGTGCTTGCCTTGCTGGTGGTGATCAGATATTTCATTGGTTTTCAATTGAAGATCCGGATTCAGACAGTTCAACAACGACGATTTCCCCACCCCAGAGTGTCCTGAGAAAAGTGTGATCTTACCATGAAGCTGCTCCAAAAGCTGGTCGATATTCAAATGCTTTTTTGCGGATACGCGAAAGCATTTATATCCGATTCCTTCGTAGATATAGATCAACTCTTCAAGCCTTGCGAGGTCTGCCTCATTATATAGATCAATCTTGTTGAAGACAATCCCGGCAGGTATACGATAGGCTTCGGCTGAGATAAGGTACCTGTCGATGAATCCCGTCAGGGTCACGGGGTAATTAACCGTCACTATCAGAAGCAGTTGGTCCACATTGGCTGCGATGATCTGGCTTTCCTTCGAGAGGTTAGAGGATTTGCGGATGATGTAGTTTTTCCTCGGCTCGATGGCATAAATCACGCCGCTCTGTCCGCTGGGTGTTGTCTCATCTTCCTGAATCTGGTAGAGAATCCTGTCGCCAACCGACACAGGATTGGTCGTGCGTACACCCTTCATCCGTAACTTGCCTTTGATCCGGCAGTCGATGATTTCACCGTCATCATTCTTGACAGTATACCAGCTTCCGGTCGATCGTATGACTAATCCTTTTTCCAATTCGTGCGTATAATTGCTCAAAAGTAGCCAAAAAGCACCAATGTTTCCAAAACGATTATCACATACCTGGATGGTCGGATTAAAAAGATTCACAATGCTTTTATTACATTTGCCCCTTCAATTGGATTAATAAATATTAAATGAAGACGAACCGTATTCTAAAAGCTGCCCTGGCCCTGTCGATCGTTGTGATCATGGGGCTGTCATTCTGGGGTTTCAAAACGGATCAGAAGAATTTCGAGATCTCCAAGAGCCTTGATATTTTTTACACGCTTTTTCGCGAACTGAATCTGTTCTATGTAGATGATGTCAAACCTGATAAACTGATCAAGACCGGCATCAATGATATGCTTGAATCGCTTGATCCCTATACAACATTCATTCCTGAGGAGGAAATGGATGACTTCAAATTCATGACTACCGGCGAATATGGCGGCATTGGCGCTTTGATTAGCAAAAGAGGCGAAAACATCGTTGTAGCTGAGCCGTACGAAGGATTTCCGGCGCAGAAAGCCGGATTAAAAGCTGGTGACATTTTTTTGGAGATCGATGGGAAATCGGTTAGCAAGTCCACAACCGAGGAAGTCTCTTCCAGATTGAAGGGGCCAGCTAATAAGAGCCTTAAGCTCAAGATGATCAAGCCGGATTCCAAGAAACCTTTTGAAATTGAGCTGGTCCGCCAGGAGATCAAGATTGATCCTGTTACCTACGCGGGAATGCTGGATGCAAAAACAGGATATATGCGGCTTTCCAGTTTTACGGATGGTTGTGCCGACAGGATCAAAGATTCATTTCTTGAGTTGCGTGACAAAAAAGGAGCAACGTCCATGATTATTGATCTTCGCTCAAATCCGGGAGGATTACTTGGAGAAGCCGTTAAGATGGTCAATCTTTTTGTCAGGCATGGAGAAGAGGTCGTCAGTACAAAAGGCAAAGTTGCGCAATGGGATAAGACCTACCGTGCCACTGAGCAGCCAATTGATACGGTGATGCCTCTGGTCATCCTGGTAAACCGTGGTTCTGCCTCTGCTTCCGAAATTGTCTCTGGTGCCTTGCAGGACCTCGACAGGGCGGTCATTATGGGCAAAAGAACTTTCGGTAAAGGTCTCGTTCAGACCACCAGAGACCTGAGCTATAACACCAAACTAAAAGTTACGACTGCCAAATATTACATCCCCAGTGGAAGATGCATTCAGGCGCTGGATTACACCCATCGCAATAAGGACGGTAGTGTAGGGGTGATTCCCGATTCATTGATTCATGAGTTTGCCACCAAGAAGGGGCGGAAGGTCTTCGATGGCGGAGGCGTCGTTCCGGATGTTAAACTTGAACAGGATACACTCTGCGATCTTGCCTACAAGCTGATTCAGGAAAATATCATTTTTGATTATGCTACGAAATTTGCTTCCTCCCACGCAACGATTGCCCCACCTGATAAATTTGTGATTGATGACCAGATTTTCAACGATTTTCATCAATTTTTGCTTTCAAAGCCATTTACTTACACTTCCAGGAGCGAATTGGTACTGAAAAGCCTGATAGAAACGGCGAGAAAAGAGCGGGCATACGACGAAACGAAAGGTGAATTTGATGCACTTGCCAGGAAATTAACCAGGAATGTTGACTCGGACCTGAAGAAATTCAGGAAAGAAGTAAGCAGTGTGCTGGCTGACGAGATTGTAACCCGATACTATTACCAAAAAGGCGCCGTCATAGCCTCTTTTCAGGATGATGCAGATATTGCTAAGGCTACATCGGTCCTCTCCAACCAGACCGAATACAGATCAATACTCCAGCCTCCTCCGGTCATTTCAAAACCTACAAAATAGAACAATGCCGTCACGATGAATGACGGCATTGCTTTTTATTATGGAAATGAATTCGTTTAAAGTGAATCAGGTGAAGAGATGAAATTTGTTGGGATACAAAATTGAAAGGCTCGCCAATAGGAGGATGAGAAGAAGCAGAGCAAGGAAGAAGAGTGCAATGCCCGTCTTGTACCACTTGTTGTTCTTGATCAATTTTTGCATGGCGATAATCTTGGTAATCTTATCAACCATCTTTTTCAGTGCCATCTGATCTTTTACGATGTAATCATAGGCTCCGAGTTTCATGGTATTGATGGCAACATCCACACTATCCTGCCCGGAAAGGAAGATGAATTCAGTGTGCGGGTATTTCTTTTTAGTCGCCTTTAATACCTCAATCCCGTCAATACCCTCGAGAAGATAATCCTGAATGATGATGTCAGGTTTTAAGTCAATCTTTTTAAGACACTCCTCACCGCTAAGGAAACTTTCGACACGATTGAACTTTTTGGAGAGAAGATAATTAACAACCAGTTTGTTATAAACGGGATTATCTTCAACAATAAAAATCAATGGGTCTGTCTGTTTTTGCATAGAAGTCTGGAATTAAAAGTGTTGATGTAGGTAATAATCGACTTCGATTGTAAATATATTAAATTCTTATATCATTTTGTAAAGTTTGTTGAGTTTTTTTGAGAACCCTTTTTCGAAGATTAATGAATAAAATATTGCTATTTTAGCGGAGTATTTAATGAATCCGAAAATTTAATTTATCATAATATGAAAAATTTATTAATTCTGCTCCTGGTCGTGTTTTTTATCGGATGTAAAACTCAGAAGATTGCACCGAAACCGAAGCCTATTGCTCAGGCAACTGCTACTCCGAAACCGGCACCGGCACCAGCACCATCCGCTTCACCATCTGCCGATCAAAAGAGTGTTAAGCCAGCTAACATTACCTCCAAGGAAGAGCGCTTTACAGCTGTCCAGGGAGAAAAGGCTGATTTCGGCTCCAACAAATATTTTGTCATCCTGGGTAGTTTTTCGGTCCTTGAAAACGCCAAGCGCCTGAAAGAGACTCTTACATCGGAAGGATTTCATCCGATTATCCTGATTAACGAAAACGGAATGTACAGGGTATGTGGTGACAATTACTCAGAAGAGGCAGCTGCCCGTGCACGTATTGCGGACGTAAGGGGAAAATTGCCTAAATACAGTGATATCTGGTTGCTGATCAAAAAGCAATAATTCCATAAGGGATCACAAAAAAGAGCAGAATAGTCACGAGGAACTATTCTGCTCTTTCTTTTTGCAGAAGGTGAAGGTCAGATCGTCAGAATTTCCTTCTCCTTGGCTGCCAGCATGAGGTCTATTTTTTTCGTATAATTATCGGTGAGGTTTTGAATTTCTTCGATGGCATTCTTCTCATCATCTTCTGAAATCTCTTTATTCTTTAAAAGTTTCTTTAGGAAATCGTTTCCATCTTTACGGGCAGATCGTACACTAACCTTGGCTATTTCAGACTCTTTGTGGGCGTCTCTCACCAGCAGTCGTCTACGTTCTTCTGTTGGAACAGGAACATTAATTCGGATTATCTCCCCATTATTCTCCGGATTGAATCCAAGATTGGAATTGATGATTGCCCGTTCAATCGTATGAATCATCTTTTTCTCCCAGGGCTGAACAGCGATGGTCCTGGCGTCAGGAGTGCTGATGTTGGATACCTGGGCTATTGGGGTCATTGATCCGTAATAATCGACCATCACCCCGTCAATCATTCTTGGAGAAGCTTTACCTGCCCGGATATGGGCCAGTTCTTGATCGAGATGGGCCAATGCGTGCTCCATCCTTTCGATGGTTTCATCCATTAACATTTGAATTTCCTCGTTCATAAAGCGAATAATTTAAATTAGGATTGAAAAACTAATCATTGTAAACATAGGTGCCGATTGGTTCTCCGTGAACTACTTTCAGCAGATTTCCTTTTTTATCCATGTTGAAGACTATGACAGGAAGGTTATTCTCCTTGCATAGAGTTGTTGCGGTAAGGTCCATGATTCTTAGTCCTTTGGAATAAACCTCATCGAATGAAATCTTATCAAACTTAGCTGCATCAGGATATTTCTCCGGATCAGCCGTGAAAATACCATCGACCCTCGTCCCCTTTAACATGACATCGGCACCGACCTCGATGGCACGTAAGGAGGCTGCAGTATCAGTAGTGAAAAAAGGATTACCTGTACCGGCGGCAAATATGGCTACCTCACCTTTCTCCAGTGCTTTAATGGCCAGCTCCTTGGTGTAGAATTCCCCGATAGGCTGCATGGCGATTGCCGTAAGTACCCTAGCTTTTATCTGAAGAGACTCCAGCGCGGAAGCGAGAGCCAGGCTGTTGACGACTGTTGCAAGCATCCCCATCTGATCGCCTTTGCAACGGTCGAATCCTTTTGCCGCTCCGCTCAATCCTCTGAAGATATTGCCACCGCCGATAACGATGCCAACTTCGATGCCGATGGAGATAATTTCCTTGATCTGAAGGGCATAATCAGTCAGAACTTCCTGATCAATCCCATGTTGCAGTTTCCCAAGAAGAGATTCTCCTGACAGCTTTAAAATTACCCTATTGTATTTAATCATGACTGGTAAGTTTTGAGCTCGCGCTCACATTGGTTTTAACACAAATTTATATTAAATATTAACGATAGCAAACAAAAAAAGCCTCCGGAAGGAGGCTTCAATATTGGGGGATTACCAAATTAAACGTTTAATGTAAAACGTTTAATTTCAGTTACTTTAAGGTCTTTGTCAATGCTTCCAAGGTATTGACGGATCGTCATCTTGCTGTCTTTAACAAAGTCCTGGTTTAATAAGGTGCTTTCTTTGAAGAACTTGTTCAATGCGCCCTGAGCTATTTTGTCCAGCATATTTTCTGGTTTGCCTTCCAAACGGAATTTTTCTTTGGCAATTTTCAGTTCCTGCTCAACAATTGAAGGAGAAACATCATCCGTGTCAACAGCCACAGGATTCATGGCTGCAATCTGCATGGCCACATCTCTTCCAACCTGAATATCAACCTGTTTATTAAAACCAACCAAGGTGGCCAGTTTGTTTCCCGGGTGGATATAAGGAACAACACAAACAGCGGAGATGCATTCGTAGACGGGCAATTCGATCTTTTCGCCGATCACGCCAGTCTGCTCGAGTACTTGTTCTCCAATGCTGCGTCCATCAAGAACTATTGCTTTAACGGCTTCCAGGTTACTGCATTTATTGGCAATTGCAGCCTCGATGAAGGAATTGGTAAGGGCCACAAATTTTTCGTTCTTGGCCACGAAATCTGTTTCGCAATTCAGTGAAATGATAGCGCCAAAAGTCTTGTCGGCAGAAACTTTAGCCAGAACAACACCTTCAGAGGATTCCCTGTCGGCACGTTTGCTGGCAACCAGTTTGCCCTTCTCGCGGATGATCTCCACCGCACGGTCAAAATCTCCTTCAGCGTCTGTCAGGGCATTCTTGCAATCCATCATCCCTGCACCGGTTGCTTTGCGCAACTTTACTACATCAGCAGTACTAATTTCCATCTCAGAATAAATATTTGGAATTAATTATTTTACGTCCTCTGCGATATCCTCTTCTTCCTCTTCGATGATATCGTCATCCTCAAGAATAGCATCAAGCTCTTCGTCTAAAATCTCGTCTTTTTCGTCAGGTTCGATCTCTTCGTCGTCTTCAACGATAATTTTAGCAACGGCTTTGCGACCTTTTCTGAGTGTTGAAAGAGGTTTCTCATCAGTTTCGTCCTTTTCGCGTTCGACTTTGCGATCCGACAAACCATCTTTAATGGCTTCGCACATAATACCAACGATCAGATCGATGGATTGTGAAGCGTCGTCGTTGGCAGGAATTACAAAATCGATGCCATTAGGATCGGAGTTGGTATCAACCATCCCGAAGATAGGGATGCTCAGGCGTTGTGCTTCGCGAACGGCAATCTTCTCTTTCATCACGTCGACGATAAAAAGTGCGGCTGGCAAACGGGTCAAGTCAACGATAGAACCGAGGACCTTCTCCAGTTTGGCTCTCTGACGGGAGATCTGAAGTTTTTCGCGCTTGGAAAGGTTATCCCAGCTTGAATCTTTGATCATCTTGTCGATAGTCGACATCTTCTTCACAGCCTTGCGGATGGTCGGGAAGTTGGTAAGCATGCCACCGGGCCAACGCTCAACAACATAAGGCATATTGACAGCAGTCACCTTCTCGGCTACGATAGTTTTCGCCTGTTTCTTAGTCGCAACGAACATGACCTTACGGCCTGAACGGGCGATTGATTTCAGCGCATCGGCGGCTTCGTCGATTTTTACGATTGTTTTCTGAAGGTCGATGATGTGGATCCCGTTCTTCTCCATGAAGATGTAAGGAGCCATACTTGGGTTCCATTTGCGTTTCAGGTGTCCAAAATGAACGCCTGCATCCAGCAACTGCTTAAAATCTGTTCTTGGCATAATAAAATGTTTACTTTCTGTTCAGTCAATCTCCCGGTAGCCCGTAATAGGAGTCCGGAAAATTTAGATGCTAAACTTGTTTTTAAATATAAAATGTGAAAAAATCTCTTAACGTTTAGAGAATTGGAATCTCTTGCGTGCTTTTGGTTGTCCTGGTTTTTTACGTTCAACCTCACGTGGATCACGGGTTAAAAATCCTGCCGCTTTCAATTTCGGACGAAAGTCAGCGTTGATTTTTAAGAGGGCACGTGAAATACCAAGACGAAGCGCTTCAGCCTGACCTGTCAAACCACCACCATCAAGATTAACCTTGATGTCATATTGACCGGCGACTTCACAAAGATGCAGCGGTTGCTGAACAACATATTGCAGCGTTCCTATCGGGAAGTATTCGTTTAATTCTCTCTTGTTGATAATGATATTTCCTTTGCCTTCTGTAAGATATACACGGGCAACAGCAGTTTTTCTTCTGCCAAGGGCGTTAATAACTTCCATAATACTTATCGGATATTGTCAAGGTTAATAAGTTTTGGCTGCTGTGCAATGTTATCGTGCTCAGCTCCAACATAAACGTGCAAATTTGTAAACAGAGCGGCTCCAAGACTATTCTTGGGTAACATCCCTTTTACGGCTTTTTCAACCATGCGTGCCGGATGTTTTGTCAACAGCTCTTCAGCAGTTGTAAAACGCTGGCCGCCCGGATAGCCCGTGTGACGGATGTAAACTTTGCCTTTCAGCTTGTTACCGGTTAATTTAATCTTCTCAGCATTGATAACGATCACATTGTCACCGCAATCCACGTGAGGAGTATAACCTGGCTTGTGCTTGCCTCTGAGTACTATTGCAATCTTACTTGACAATCTACCCAGTACCTGGTCGGTGGCGTCTACCACGACCCATTCTTTCTGTACCGTTGCCTTGTTAAGCGAAACGGTTCTGTAACTTAAAGTGTCCAATTTTTGTTCAATTTATAATGTGATACAATCCAATTTTTGTCGGTTCACCTGCCGAATCTTCGCTGTATCAGTTTACCGGCTTCCACTATCCGATAAAGTTCTGCTAAGGTTGATACCGCTTCCGATCCGTACAACGACAAATTAGGATAAAATCGGGACTGCAAAAGTAGAGTTTTTTTTTGAAACAACAACAGCTTCAAAAAAAATTAAGTAATACAATATCAGGGGATAAAGATGCTTCCCGGCAGGTAATTGGGGTTATAGGTTGCTTTTTTTGAACAATACCTCGAAATTGATCATCAGATACAGGGCGGCGCTGTTGGAAAGTTTCTGAGTAGCCGGGTTGAGAAAAAGATCGCTGACAAAGCCGAACCGGCTCTTGTCGAATATCTTATGATCGAAGCGATAGGAGAATACAAAGAGCCGGTTGATGGCAGTAGCTTTTTCCTGGTCGATGGCGCCATTTTGATAAAGGGGCATTCCAAGGGGTGTAAAGAAGCGGTTTCCTTGCCAGTAACCTGAACCGAAAGTTCCATAATCGGTATTCATGGCGGTCTGAATGAAGATGCCGATCCCGCTTTTCCCGGGTAGCGCTGTTTCATGCAAAGGATAAGTAGATTGTAAGAAGGAAAATTCCAAACGGCCTGATTTTACCAGCGAACCACCTGTATTATATTCATATTTGAGGCCTTCCGAAACGACAATGTGAGTCTTTACCTCACCCGGAGCGTTGTCAATCTCACCTCCTTCATGTACTCCGTTGAAGACGATTGGGATTTGAAGTTTGCGTTTTCCATTTTGCAGCAAAGTGACCGCGCCTGCTGTTCCGAAGACAAATCGCTCTTTGTAAGGATCACCCTTGAAGATCATCTTTTGCCAGTCGATCCATAAATCAACGTTCCATTTTTTCTCTTCGATTTTTACCTGAATGCCTGACTCCGGTCGTTCATTAAAAAAATGTTCGCAATCAAAAATGGGTTCCGGTAAACCGTGATTCTGGTCCTGATTCAGATTCCCCATTCGAAACGTGATCTGCTTATATGGCTTGTATACCGCTGCAAACCAAGGATATACTTTATAGTCATCTTTTCCGTTGTAGGCAAGGACCTGGGCTCCCAGTTCGAAACGGAATTTCTTGTCCGGGTAAAAAAGCAGTTTTGGCCTGATCCAGGTACCGGTAAGGGTATATCCATCGACGTAATTGCTTTTATATTCGTTGTTTTTGAAGAAGTTGAGATTGTCGAATGAAAGAAAGATATTACCTGTTTTCTGAGGAGAAAATGGATCATCGCTGAGAAAAATACCGGATTCCTTCTGCGAAAAGGCTTTAGTAAAAAGCAAAAGCAGCAGAATTGTTCCGGCCAGTTTACAGATGAACGACTGTCGTGTTCTGACTTTCCTGGTAAAGAAATGGTTCATTATTTTTTGACAATGTATCGATCATATAAAAACAACAGCATGGCTGCGGCAAGTCCTATTCCGGTGATCACCATCCAGATGGAGGAGGGGTGATACTTGTCCCACAAGAACTGGGAGAACTGTCCGTTGTTCATTCCCATCTTTTGCGCAGCAGCGTAAAAGTAATCATTTTGCGAAAAATGCTGGCTGACATCCGGTATCCCAAAATTCCGGGAAACGGCCTCGCGCTGGGCAAGCGAAACCTTGTCAGATATTGATTGGTATAGGTTTCCCGAAACAAACCCGGCAAATAGTGATCCAATGGCAACCGGAATAAATGAGCAACCCATATAGAGCGCCGTCTTATCTGGAGGGGCGATCCGGCCGATATACTCGGTGATTTTGGGAGAGCTGGACATCTCACCGAACGAAAACAGCATCAGAAATAGAATCATGAGCAACCCATTTTGGGTGGAAAAGCAAAGGCCCATCGCGACTGAGGCGATCAGGATGCCGGTGGTCATGACTTTCAGTGGCGCGAAACGCATGGCGATGGAGGATACAATAATCTGGAAGAGAATGATGAAACCGGCATCTGCGTTGACCATCAGTTCGGCCGGAATAGTTCCTTCGGCGGTTCCCAGTTTTCCGGCCAGCCAGGGCCACCAGGTGTGAAGAAAATCATAGACAGCCTGTGTATTTCCCCACTGATCGATAAAAACCGGGAGGGATAGAAAAAGCTGGTAATACATGGTCCAGAAACCGGCAATAATCATCAGAAAAAGGAAGAAGCGCCAATCCGAAAGTGCCTCGAAAATGTTCCTGAAGAGTTTTTTTAACTCATCGGCAAGAGGTTTGGAGGCGGTTTTTTCCCCGGTAGGTTCTTTAAAAAGGAATACCAGTAACACGAAATTAAATGCAATTACGGCAGCTGAGGCATAAAACACGTAATCCCACGAATATTTGCGGAAAAAACTGGTCACGAATGGTCCGACGAAAGCGCCGATGTTTACCATCATGTAGAAGATCCCAAAGCCGATGGAAGAGGTTTCCCGGTCGGTGATTTTAGCTATCGTAGCCGAGATAATGGGTTTGAAGAGTGCCGCTCCGATGGCGAGAAAGAGGTATAGCACGAAGACGGCGGAAAAAGTGTGGAACATCGGCATCGTCAAAAATGCCAGGGTATAAAGGCTATAGGCGATAAAAAGCGTTTTCCGGTAGCCGATCCGGTCTGCGATGGCGCCGGTTATCAGCGGTAAAAAATAGAGGATGGCGGTACCGATTCCCATCATCAGCCCCTTCTGTGTCTGGCTGAACCCTAGTCCGCCCTGGTCGGTAGATCCGGTGAGGTAGAGGGCGAAAAGCATGTAGAATCCGTAAAATGCCCAGCGCTCAAAGAGTTCCATGGCATTGGCAAACCAGAAGTTTGAAGGGAATTTTTTGAAAACGGTAAATGGTGTCATCTGCACATCTTTATTGATGGTGTCAAATGTAAAACTTTTTGATTCACTTTTCAGGAGACGACTTTGTCACTAAATCTTGCTAATCAGATTATCTTTGCTGATACATTCAAATACGATAATGGAAAGACAGCATAAACCCGGATGGCTGAAGATCAAACTTCCTACCGGGGCTAATTACAGTCAGGTCAAGAAGATTGTGGAAGGACATCACCTGAATACCATCTGTTCCAGCGGACGATGTCCGAACATGGGTGAATGCTGGGGGGCAGGTACGGCAACTTTCATGATCCTCGGTGAAATCTGTACCAGATCCTGCAAATTCTGTGCTACCCTAACGGGGAAGCCGCTTCCACCGGATGAGGCAGAGCCCTTGAAAGTCGCCGATTCAATTAATTTAATGGGATTGAAGCATGTGGTAATTACTTCGGTCGACCGTGACGATCTTCCCGACGGAGGAGCGGAGCACTGGGCATCCACGATCAGGGAGATCAGGAGGGTCAATCCTTCTACGACCATCGAGGTATTAATCCCTGATTTTGATGGTCGTCCGGAGCTGATCGCCCTGGTTGCAGCGGCAAAACCTGATATCATTTCCCATAACATGGAAACTGTTGAACGTCTCACACCACAAGTCAGAAGCAAGGCTAAATACCAGACAAGCCTGAAAGTGATTGGGATCATCGGATCTTTAGGGGTGGTTTCCAAGTCCGGCATCATGGTGGGCTTGGGTGAAACAGCAGAAGAAGTGCTTCAATGCATGGATGATCTGAGGGCTGTGGGTTGTGAGATCCTGACAATCGGTCAGTATCTTCAGCCTACCAGAAAACACCTCGAAGTAGTTGAATATCTTCATCCTGATCAGTTTGAGGCGTTCAAAAAAGAGGGACTTGCACGCGGTTTCAGGATGGTCGAGAGTGCGCCCCTGGTTCGTTCGTCCTATCATGCAGAAAAACATATCACTCCAAAGGATCCTTTATGAAGACCATTCAATATATAGATCTTGGACATTCGGAATATGGGGAGACCTGGGCGAAGCAAGAAACGCTTATGCAGGAGATCATATCGATGAAGATTTCTAACCAGAATCTGCCTGCTGATGATAGGTCACAGACTCCGGGATACCTGCTTTTCGTCGAGCACCCTCCGGTTTTCACACTCGGGAAAAGCGGCGAAGCGCATAATTTGCTGCTTAATTCCGCGCAGTTGGCCGAGAAGAAGGTCAGTTTTTACAAGACGAACCGAGGCGGAGACATTACTTTTCATGGTCCCGGACAATTGGTTGGCTATCCCATCCTGGACCTCGAAAATTTCGGTATCGGACTTAGACAATATATATATAGTATAGAGGAGACCATTATTGATGCTCTTTCGCAGTTTGGGTTAACGGTTTCGCGCGACGAAATGGCTACCGGAGTATGGTTTGACGCGGGATTGCCGACCGCCAGGAAAATCTGTGCCATTGGGGTTAAAAGTTCGCGACACGTGACAATGCACGGTTTTGCGCTGAATGTCAACACTGATTTGGACTATTTCCGCTACATCCACCCCTGCGGTCTTGTTGATAAGGGAGTAACTTCCATGGAGAAGGAACTGGGGAAATTGCAGGATTTAGAGGAGGTAAAAAAAGTGGTTTTAACCTCCTTTCTCGCCGTTTTCGATGCTAATTTGCCCTCCTTACTACCGTGAAATTGTTATTCTCAGGATTTTAGCCTGAGTAAAAGTGTGTTTATATATCAGAAATTCAGATATATAGACCGCTATTTTTGCTTCTCTAAAATATTTTTCCAGGAGTATTGTCGGGTTAAAAAAGTATCTATCTTTGCACCCACGTTTAGGAGAGGGCCTGATGATAA
>JBAXKJ010000023.1:0-103072 GCA_037137375.1 Prolixibacteraceae bacterium | reverse complement strand
AAACCGGCAACTAATCAGTAGCTAGAAAATCGATTTGAAGGGGTGGTCAATTTGCCCCGCCGGAAGCCCAAATTTGGCTTTGTCGGAGGTCCTTTAAGAGGCCTTTTTGGGGGTGGTCAATTTGCTCCGCCGATGACTGTATTTTTTGAGCGTTTTTTCCACCAAAACGAAGAACTTCAAAAACTCAATGCCACTAAAGACAAATTTATCGCCATCATTGCCCACGACTTAAGAAGCCCTTTTAACTCCATTCTGGGTTTTTGTGATGTTCTCCTGGAACAGATTCATAATAAGGACATTGAAAATATTGATTTGTATGCCCGGATCATCGTGGAATCGTCCAGCAAGGCGATGGAATTGCTGAATAACCTGATGGAATGGTCGCGTGGGCAAATAGGCAGGATGGAATTTAATCCTGAGTATCTCGACCTGGCGGGCCTGATCGAAGAAACCACTCATTACGTTGATGGCTTTGCCGGGCAAAAATCAATATCCATCAAAAAAAATTTACTACCTCACATATCAGTCTTTGTTGATAAGGCTATGATCAGCACAGTATTGAGAAACATAATATCCAACGCTGTAAAATTCACAACACCTGGGGGAGAAGTAAATATTAGGTCATCTAGGGACCAAAATGAGATCCTCATTTCGGTAAGCGATACCGGGGTTGGAATATCCCCCGAAAACATCGACAAATTATTCCGCATAGACCAGGTATACTCAACCGCTGGAACCGATAAGGAGCGTGGGACCGGACTCGGCCTGATCCTATGCAAAGAATTTGTTGAAAAGCATGGAGGAAGGATTTGGGTGGATAGTAAGATAACAGAAGGCTCAACATTTTATTTCACCTTGCCATACAAAGTTCAATCGATCGGGTAAATATTTTTTGAAAAAACACGAAATATTAAAAAATATTTATTTAACTTTATCGGTTCAAGGTTGCGCCAAGCTTCGTTTTGAAAACCTGGCTTTATAAAAATAAAATTTTCAACTATTTCATAACCAAAAATTTACTTGAAGTAAATCTGGTCCATTTAAATAACAACAGTCAACGTTAAAACCATTGGAATCCCAATTGATTTTCGTTCATTGTCATTGGCCTTCAACGATAAGAATTAAGGAATCGTTTACCTATCCGAGCTGCTGAATAGTTAATTTGGCTCTTACAGAGGAAAAATGAAAGTAAAAATTGCCATCGGAATTGGCATCCTTCTGATTGCATCTTCGTATCATGCATTGGCCCAGGCAACCGCGTATATGAACATCTATGCCCAAATTGTATCACCGGTTGAAATCAGAAAAACGATGGACGTTCAATCCGTGGAAATAGTAGTCTCCAGCAAAAATGCAATTTTTGGAATTGGTTCAGAAAAAACGCTGACAGCATCGGGTATTACTTTTGAAAAAGGCAGTCCAGTCAATTTGACCTATATCAGTGTGGCTGACAATAGCCATTCTACTTTCAACATTTCCTTTCCCGTGGAAAATATCACCATAGGGGATGGCACCTCAGACTTCCTTACCGTCAGCAACTTTGACACCAGTCATACTCAGACTGCTTCCCATAAGGGTTACAATAAGGTGATTTCAGTCAGCGCTCATTTGAATGTTCCTGAAAATAATATTGTACGTGGCTATGAGACACAAACCCCGTTTCCTGTCACGATTAACTACAATTGATATTCCCTTACCCAGGGCTGAGAAAATTCCTTTTCTATTATTGATAACTTATCCCCTGACCACAGTTAAATAATGCATAGCCTTTCCCTTCCAGGTAACCGGGAACGTCCTCTTTTTGATTGGTTACTGCCTCATCGGATGAAGGGGTTGAGAAAGGCATTTTGCCGGTAGGGTTAAATTTTCCGGTTATCACATCGAGGAGGGCATCTGGTGTAGTCCCAAATGTAGCCAGGATTGCCTTAATATTCCCTTTTGTTTTGTCATTATAAATTTCGTTAATTACCCATGGATTGGTATAATTTACGACCAATACTGACGGTTTGCCGGCGGTAAGCTTATTTACATAATTTACATCCACCGAGCACTTTGACAGTGATATTGATATTGGGGCCCCCGTTGAGCCAAAAAGCGAATTCCCGGTAGGAACGATCCAAAGAAGCACGACATCAGCCTCTTCAGGGGTATTCACAAATGTGACGGGATAATTGTTTTCATTCGTTTTATAAACATTTCCCGGATCTGACGACTTATCTCTTGGACCCCTTGAACAAGTCTCGAAGTAGATTTTGGTTTTTGATTTAATTGGCAATAATTTATTCTCATTTTGTAACAGGACGATCGATTTGCGCTGGGCTAATTCGGCCCTTTCTTTAAATTTAGCATTGTTGACAATTTTTTCTGCTGTATTGACATCTACGTAAGGATTTTCAAACAATCCAAGTTTAAATTTTTCGTTTAACAGGCGGATCACGGAGTTGTCAATATAACTCATGTCGACCATTCCCTTGTTGATTACTTCCAGGAGTACTGCAGGATCCGATTCGCCGGAAAAAATGTTTACCCCGGCTTCTATGGCTTTTTTGTAACGTTCTTGTTTCGTGAGCTTTTCAACTCCCCAAGGCATGCCGGTAAGTGGACCGGTATCTGAGTTGATGATTCCCTTGAAACCCATTTTGGTTCTGAGCAGATCGGTAATGACACCCTTGTTGAATGAGTAGCCTACCTCTTCATAGGGTGTTCCGGAAGGGAGTGAATAATAAGGCATCATGGCGGAAGTGCCGGCTTTTATGGCTGCCCTGAATGGGATCAGGTTATTTTCAAACATCCCACCAGGATAGATTTCCTTTTTACCCCAGTCGAAGTGAGAATCCTGTCCGTCTTCACCTGATCCACCGCCGGGGAAGTGCTTCGTAGTTAAGGCAACAGAACCCGGATTTAATTTTTTTCCCTGAAAACCAAGAATTACTTCTGTGATCATTTTAGCCACCCATTGAGCATCTTCACCAAATGTTCCGTTCACCCTCGACCATCTGGGTTCTGTGGACAAGTCGGCCATATACATGTACCCTTTTCTCAGTCCCACTGCCAACCACTCCTGGCGGGCAATATCGGCAAATTCCCTTGTTAACTTCAGATCGTGCATGGCAGATAAGCCAAGTTCACCAGGCCAGACTGAGAAAATTGTCGCTCCTGCACTCGTGCCAAGAGCCTCGTTCATGGTAATATTATTTCGTGGATTTGAAGCAATTATTGCCGGAATACCCAATGGTTGACTCTCGCACAGCGCCTGTAATTTATTTGCCCATTCGGCCGTATTTTT
The DNA here is from genome assembly GCA_037137375.1 of Prolixibacteraceae bacterium. Lineage (GTDB taxonomy): Bacteria > Bacteroidota > Bacteroidia > Bacteroidales > Prolixibacteraceae > CAINVV01. The sequence goes on along the minus strand of JBAXKJ010000023.1, from coordinate 99,786 downwards.
AGCGCTTTCATTCATCCGGTAGATGAAATGGCGGTTGTTGAACTTGGTTACAAAATTGGTGACACCTCCGCCACCACTCATATTGGCAAGTACTCCTGCAACTCCGGTTGGACCAGTAGTTGTCTGGGTCGTGGAAGCCGCCCTGTCGGTACGTCCGCCCCCAAAGCCACCACGGCCCTGTCCGCCGCTTTCACTAAAATCGCTGGCCACCAACCCTTCTGCTGCCGCCCTCCTAGCCCCGATCATTGAGACCGTATTGATGAGCATAAATCCTGCTTTTTGTTCAACAGACATTTTTGAAAGCAGATCTGCACTTCTTTCCTCCGGGGATAGCCGCCAGTCTTCATATTTATCCAATTGGCCATTTTTATTGAGATCCTTGAATTCAAGATTCCCAATTTTCAAAATGCCAACACTTCGGTGTCCTAAAACCGGCTGTGCAATTTTTTTGCCGTAGGAGCTGGATGCACAAAGAAGTATCAATACTGCCAAAATCGCAAAATGAATTTTTAATTTCATAGCAATGAAAGAAAGTTTAGTTGTTTTCATATTTAAGATCATCTTCGTTAGTCTGTCAATTTCCGGCAGGTTGTTCTTCAGTATTGTCGATCCAATTTCGCCAGACTTCATAAAGTTAGCAAATAATCTTTTCTTAAAATGTTATATATTAATCGTCTTGAGTGAATCAAAATATGGATCCTATGAAATTCAGCCACTTTATTTAGTCTTGTTGGTGATGGGAAGCCAGAAAATTTATTACAGACTGGTTTTGATTCGGTATTTAAAGTTGGGTGTAGTACCTTGTAAAATTCTATAACACACTGAAAAACAGAAACAAAAATTAGGATATCATTTAGATTTCTACTAGCTTTATCTGTTTTTTTAATAATCTAACCTTTTACTCAATTATTCAATCATGAAAAAGGCCATTTTCTTGATCGTTTGCGGAATGATCATTACGATTCTTTCCTGTTCTGTCCAGAATAAAGAATCAGGATTGTCCATTCCATTTGAGAAGTACACATTGCCCAATGGGTTAACTGTCATCCTTAACGTAGATCATTCAGATCCGATGGTTTCACAGGTTATGCTTTATCATGTTGGCTCGAGCAGGGAAACACCTGGCAAAACAGGGTTTGCTCATCTTTTCGAACACATGATGTTTCAACAATCCGAGAATATTGTCAGGGGACAGTTCGACAAGGAACTTACGAATGTGGGTGGCGAGAACAATGGATTTACTTCCGAAGACGCTACCAATTACTATGAAAATGTACCCAGCAATGCCCTTGAAATTGCCCTGTGGCTTGAATCAGACAGGATGGGCTACCTGAGTAACACGGTCACAAAAAATTCCCTGGCCAATCAGCAAAATGTGGTCCAGAACGAGAAACGTCAGAGTGTTGACAATTCAGCTTATGGGTTTAAATATGAGCTGATTACAAAAAATCTTTATCCGGTTGGACATCCTTATAGCTGGACGGTCATTGGAAAGATGGAAGACCTAACCAATGCTACAGTGGAAGATGTAAAAGCATTTCACAGTAAATTCTATTCTCCCAATAATGCAACTCTGGTCATCTCCGGTGATTTCGATCCCACAATGGTGAAGACTTTAGTGGAGAAATACTATGGAGAAATCCCGGCAGGTCAACCAGTAGAGAAAAGAGTGGCCATGCCTGTTTCTCTATCCTCCACAAAGAAACTTTATCATGAAGATAATTTCGCCAAGGTGCCCCAAATAACCATTGTTTACCCTGGTGTTGAGCAATATACCAAAGAGGCCTATGCGCTTGATTTTCTTGGGGAATTGCTTGCGGGTAATAAAAAATCACCCTTGTATATTCTTCTTGTTAAGGAGAAGAAATTAACCTCCGCAGTATCTGCTTACAATGAGTCGCAGGAATTAGCCGGCAATTTTTCCATTTCTGTGACAGCCAATACGGATGTAAACCTTACCGAAGTTGAGAAGACCATTTTTGAAGGTTTACGAAAATTTGAAAAAGATGGATTTACGGAGGAGGATATTACTCAAATTAAAAACAAGAAGGAGACGAAATTCTACAATAATTATGAAAGTGTTTTGGGGAAAGCCCTGGAACTGGCAAATTATCATGCGATAACCGGGGATCCTGGTTATTATAATAAGGAACTTGCTTCCATACAGGCTGTTACCAAAGAAGACATTATGAATGTCTATACGAAATATGTGAAGGACAAGAATTTTGTCGAGGTTAACTTTGTCCCGAAAGGTAAGGTGAATCTGATGGCTGAAGGTTCAGTCAATGCGGGTATTGTTGAGGAGGACGTTACAAAGGCTGCAGAGGTTAAAACTGAAGAGAAGGCAGAAGAGCCTTTTGCCAAGACCCCTACCAAATTTGATCGTTCAAAGAGACCTAATCTTGAGCCGGATCCATCCCTGAATATTCCGACGATTTGGACTTCTTCTCTGGGCAATGGGATGAAAATTTTGGGGATTCAGCATCATGAATTACCGCTTGTTCAATTTTCTATTGTAGTAGGAGGGGGTCACAATGTAGAAGAGATCCCCAAGGCAGGTCTTGCAAGCATTGTTGCTGCATTGATGAATGAAGGAACGAAAAACAGAACTCCTGAGGAACTTGAGACTGCTATCGGGCTTCTCGGTGCCAATATAAAAGTAACACCCGGGAATGACAATATTACCATCAATGTAAAGACACTGACAAAGAATTTTGCTCAAACGACTGCTTTGGTTGAAGAAATGTTATTGGAGCCCAGGTGGGATGCGGAACAATTTGAGCTGACGAAGAGCCGCATGATTAACACGATCAAGAAAAATAGAGCCTATCCAAATTACCTGGCTAGCACTAATATGATCAAATTGTTATTCGGAGCAGATCATATTTTGTCGGTTGATTTTTCAGGAACAGAGGCCAGTATCAGTGGTACTACAACGGAGGATTTGAAATCCTATTACAAGAAATATTTTTCGCCTTCGAATGCCCAGCTAGTCGTTGCCGGTGATGTTGATGAGGTAAAAGTAAAGGAAGCATTTGCCGGTATCACCAAAAAATGGCAACCCAAAGAAGTTGTGCTTTCTCCGATGAAAGTTTTTTCTCCACCGGCTAATTCAAATATTTATTTCATCGACTTACCGGGAGCCAAGCAATCCTATATTTATATTGGAACGCATTCAATGCTAAGGACTAATCCGGATTTTTATCCTTTGGATGTTGCCAATTACATGTTAGGCGGTTCTTTTACTTCAGTTTTAAACAACATTCTGCGGGAAGTGAAAGGATTTACCTATGGCGCTTATTCAAGAGTCATTGGGACAAAAGAATATGGTTTGTTTGTAGCGTCCTCTTTGGTCAGGACAAATTCCACACTGGAATCAGTCAATATTTTCAAAACAGAAATGGAGAAATACCGCAAATCCATGACTCAGGAAACGATTGACATCACTAAGAATGCACTGATAAAAGGCAATGCAATGCGCTTTGAAACAATCGGCAGCTTACTGGAATTATTAAGAAATATTTCGACGTATGATCTTCCGCTGGATTATATCCAAAAGGAAGAGGCTTACCTGAAATCTCTCACCGTTGAGAAGCAAATGGAGATTGTCAATAAGTACATTGACCCCAATAAGATGTATTATGTGGTTGTTGGGGATGCAAAGACACAACTGGATGGCTTGGAGAAAGTTGGCTTCGGGAAACCGATCCTGATAAAGTAATGATGGATGCTGAAATAAGGCATTAATTTTGTATATTCGTGCTGCACCATGAACTCCTTAAATAGATTTCTGGTAACCGGGGATGACGAAAACCGATAAAAGAGTAGTCCGGCTTTAAATTCAAAACAATGCATTTACTATTTATCGCATTACTTACGATCCTTGCCGGCACATTGTTGCTTGCAAAAACGAAGAAGGAAGAGCTCGGGAAATTTTTTCTCCTTATTTCAAAATTCTTTATCATCGTCGGTTTTACACTTTTCCTTCTTTTTGTAGTGGGTGGAATATGCATGATGGCGCATCATGGTAAGGGTGGCCGTCCCGGTTTCCGCCACGAGATGAGGATGAGGCCAATGCATCCAAAAATGCATGAAGGCATGGTTTGTCCTCCCGGTATGTGCAAAGGCGCATGTGGAAAAATGGAAATGAAAAAGGACAGTTTGATGAAATGAGTTTGCAATTTTTATTAACACAATTCAATTTTAAGAAGATGGAAAAAAGCATTAAAAATCTTAGGATTAACGGCTCTAGTATTATTCAGTCGTTCTTATTGACAGTCATTCTGGCTCTCTTCCTTCCGGTGATTGCGAGTGCACAGTCAGGAAAGGTTAATTTTGCCGGCACCTGGGGATTGAATGCCTCAAAAAGCGCTTTAGGCGATAATCCTGGCAGTCAAAGAATGTTTGGAGGTGATTTTGTTGTTACGCAGGATGCCAACCTGTTGACTGTTGTTAGAACGAGAACCAACCAAAATGGTGAAGCTGTTACTACCACCATGAAATACACCCTCGATGGGAAAGAGAGTGTTAACACTTCACCAAGGGGCGACAGCAAGTCAGTTGCAAAATGGTCTGCGGATGGCATGTCCCTGACAATTGAAACTTCCCGTACTTTTGATATGAACGGTCAGAGTATCACTATGAAGACAACAGAAGTCTGGTCCCTCACTGATGCAAAAACAGTTTCAATTGCGTATTCATTCCAGGGCAGGGATGGTGAAGTAAAAGCCACAGTAGTTTGCGACAAAAAATAATCAGCAAAATAAATCCAGGATATTGAAAGAGCTCTTAACCGGGCTCTTTTTTTTTGATGCGATTGTTTTTGGACTTTTTCGTGATTCCATTGAACAAATTACGGGTTTTTCTGTTCAACAAAACTGAATATTCATGACTGATAAATAGAACTGTTTGATTCATGCAGAAGCCTGACGAACTTGTGACATCAGCAGCCGGAGAATATTCTTTTCGTGGTGATTACAGATGATTGTATCCTCAGTATAACCCACGACATCATTTGCATTTCAATAGTATTTAAGTCATGCTGAAGTCAATTAGTTCCATTTGTAAAGAAATAATCGCTAAAATCAGAAGCACAAATGATTGGAAGGCATTCCTTTTTCTAACGGCTGGGCTGGTTTTAACAACTGCTACAGCTATTTATTCCTACCAATTTTCAAAAACACAGGCAGAAAAAGAATTTGCTTTAGAATGCAATGATGTTAAAACGAAAATATCTACCAGGCTTCATGCTCAAGCCCTGCTCTTACGGGGAAGTGCCGCATTTTTCATGGTATCGGATTCTGTCACTCGTAGTGAATGGGAAGCCTATATTGACGGAGTTCGGATTGGGGAAAATCTAAATGGTGTTCAAGGTATCGGATACTCGTCTATTATTCCAAAAAATCAGTTGCAGTCTCATATTGAAAAGGTAAGAAAGCAAGGATTTCCGGATTATTAGTTGAAACCTGAGGAAGTCAGGGAGGTTTACACAACTATTATTTACCTGGCACCTTTAACCTCCCGAAATCTTCGTGCATTTGGTTACGATATGTTTTCGGAACCAATCCGAAGAAAAGCGATGGAATTGTCATGCGATTCAGATGTTGCCACGCTTTCCGGGAAGGTTATTTTGGTACAGGAAACAATGAAGGATGTTCAGGCAGGTGTACTAATGTTTGTTCCGGTTTACGGGAAAGGCATGCCGGTTCAATCAGTTGAACAACGGCGGGCAGCCATCAGGGGATGGGTTTACAGCCCATTTCGCATGAACGACTTGATGCAGGTCGTGTTGGAACATGCATTTACTCACACGGAAGGACTGGTACAACTTCAAATTTTCGACAGCAATACCTTTTCAGAGGAGACGTTGTTATTTAATTCCAGGAAGGATGATTTGATCACTTCGGTCAAATCAATTAATCTTCTCGTGCCCCTTGAATTTAGCGGGAGAAGATGGACCTTGAGTTTTAGGCAGGAGATAAGATATTCAATATTTAAAATGACGCTGTTGATTTTTTCAGGAGGAATCATCATCTTCTTATTGGTCTTCTTCCTGATACGACTTATGTATGATTTCAGTAAGAAATCGGAAGAAGCACAATTAAATGCTGGAAAATTTAAAGAATTTGCAGAAGATTTGGCTAAGGCTCAGGCTGTTGCCCATCTGGGAAGTTGGAAATATGAAATTGCAATCGGAGAGGTTACCTGGTCGGATGAGATGTACCGGATATTTGGTCTTGATAAGAATACCTTTTCCGGTCATCTGGGATCTGTTGCAGCTGGTATAGTTCACCCCGACGATCTTCACATTCTTATCCCTTCCAATCCTGATAGTTTCGTTGTTCAGAAATCATTTGAATACCGTATTGTATTGCCTGATAATTCGATACGGTATATTTCTGCAGAATCGGGTGAAGACATTGCAGATAGAGAAGGAATAATTACACATCTGACTGGTGTGGCACAAGATGTCACCGATCGCAAAACGTTGGAGCTGGAACTTTTCGAAGCGAAAGAAAAGTTGGAGAATTTTTTCAATCTCGTTCCAGCCCTGGTTGCAATTGCAACCCCCGAAGGATACATGACGAACCTCAATTTGGAGTGGGAAAAAGTACTGGGCTATACGAGGCAGGAAATAGAAAGTGAACCTTACCAAACTTTCATTTATCCCGACGACATTGAGCCAACCAGGCTCGAAGTCGAAATGCAGTTGCAAGGAGGTACAACCATCAATTTCCACAACCGCTACCGTCACAAGGATGGATCTTACAGATGGTTTGAATGGAAAGCCTTTGCAGCAAAAGAAAATCTCCTTTACGCTGCTGCACGAGATGTTACTGACAGCAAATTATCACAATTAGCGCTGGCCGAAAGTGCGTTGAATAACAAAGTTTTGTCTGATCAACTGGATGCCATTATTGATCATATCCCTGGTCTGGTATTTTACAAGGATAAAGAAAACCATTTCATACATGTAAATAAAAATCTTGCTGATGCCCACAACAAAACGAAAGCCGAACTTGAAGGGGTAAGCCTGGACGAATTATACCCCAAAGCAGATTCTGAAAAATATTTTGAGGACGATCTTGACGTGATCAACTCAGGAAAAGCAAGACTAAATATCGAAGAACCCTGGGAAACAGAGAGAGGGCTAAGTTGGGTCAGCACGAGTAAAATTCCATTTATTGATGCTTCAGGAGAAATTGTGGGTGTGATTTGTACCTCACAAGACATCACAGAGCGCAAAATAGCGGAAGCCATTCTCTTAAAAGCGAAGCTGGATGCAGAAATTGCTAATAAGGCAAAGAGCATTTTCCTCGCAAATATGTCACACGAAATTCGGACGCCTTTGAATGCCATCATCGGATTTTCTCAGCTGATGAACCACGATAAGGATTTGTCGGAAAAACAGAAGGAGTACAACTTTTCAATTATCAGGGCAGGTGAGCATCTTTTGATGTTGATTAACGACATTCTTGAGCTATCTAAGGTTGAAGCAGGGCGCTTAGAATTAAATCCGGTCAATGTTGATTTAGCTGTTTTATTCAGTGATTTGCAGTTGATTTTCAAAGAAAGGGCGAAATCAAAACAGCTCAGATTTGTCTTCAAAGCCGATGGAAAACTTCCTCGATTTGTGCTGGTTGATGAAATCAAACTACGTCAGATATTTGTCAACTTAATTGGTAATGCCATTAAATTTACCGATGAAGGAACCATAACTATTAATGTCCGTTTGGAAAAGATGGAGGATGCTTCAAACCACCTTTTTGTTGCAATTGAGGATACAGGCTGCGGTATTGCGGATAACGAATTGGGTAATATCTTTTCCTATTTCACACAAACAAGTGCAGGTATTAAAAAGGGTAGCGGTACAGGTTTAGGTCTTGCGCTAAGCCGGGAACTTGCCATTTTGATGGGTGGCAACATATCAGTTTCGAGTGAGATCGGGAAAGGTTCGGTTTTTGTTTTTAATGTTGAAATAAATGAAGGTTCAAGTGAAATTTTTGAACAGCAGAAAGCAAGACGGGTTATCTGCCTGGATAAAGATCAAAAAACAAATCTCATTTTAGTTGTTGATGACAACAAAGAGAATCTGCAGGTAGCAGTAAACCTTCTTAAAATTGTCGGATTTGAAACAATTGAGGCCATTAATGGGAGAGATGCAATCGAAAAATTTGAGCATTCGTCGCCCGACTTGATTTTAATGGATTTGCGAATGCCGGTGATGGATGGTTACGAAGCAACCAGACATATCAGGTTAACCGAAAAGGGGTTTAGTACACCTATAATAGCCCTCACTGCAAATTCTTTGGAAATAGACCGGAACAAAATTGAAACAATTGGTATTCAGGGTTTTATTAGTAAACCTTTCCATGAAAACAAATTGTATGATACCATTGGCAGGATCCTTGGGCTTCAATATGTCTATGAGGAGGAAACCCTTGTATTTCCGGAAATTCCGCCCTATTTTATTGATCGCATTGCCTTGGATATAGACAAATTATCGGAAAATCTTCGGTTAAAAATGGTTGATTCCCTTGCCGTTGCCGATATGAATCAATTTAAAAAACTGATTGGCTTGGTCGAACAGGAAAATTCGGATCTTGCCTTCCATCTTAAAGGCCTCGCGGAGAATTACGACTATGATCAACTACAAAAATTATTAATCAATTAATTCAATGATAAACAACGGTAATATAAATCTGATTGTCCCCAATATCCTTGTCGTGGATGATACTCCTGCCAACCTTCGGTTATTGAGCGAAATACTTCATAATAAAGGATACAGAGTCAGAGAGGTTCTTAACGGGGATATGGCTTTAAAGGTGGCTGACAAGGAAAAACCCGACCTCATCTTACTCGATATAATGATGCCCGATATGGACGGATTCGAGGTTTGCCGTTTATTAAAGGAGAACCAAAATCTGAATGATGTGCCAATCATCTTTATCAGTGCTTTGAACAACACGAACGATATTGTAAAAGCGTTTAGTGTGGGAGCAGCGGATTATATTACGAAACCATTCAGGGCGGAGGAAGTCAGGGCCCGGGTTGCCACTCATCTAAAGCTATACCAGCAAAGAATAGAACTTCAAACACAAAGCATAAAACTCCAAAATATCAACGCCGAAAAAGACAAACTCTTTTCTATTATTTCACATGACCTGAAAGGCCCATTCAATGGCTTTTTAGGATTGACGAATGTCCTGACTGAAAAATTAGCGGATCTGACCCAATCAGAGATTCAAAAGATCGCTGATTGTATGCATAATTCAGCATTTAATCTCTTCCGGTTAATCGAGAACCTTTTGGAGTGGTCTCAATCACAAAGAGGATTAATTAAGTTTGATCCCGTTCCAATCATATTGATCCACTTTTTGGCCGAAAACATGCTTCAGGTATTGGAATCCGCCAAAAATAAGGCGATTGAAATTGAATATGAGATTCCGGAAGACCTGGAAGTTTTTGCAGACAGTTTCATGCTGGCATCCATTATCCGTAACCTGGCCTCTAATGCTGTGAAATTTACTCACAGTGGCGGAAAAGTCACTATTTCAGCCTGGTGTGAACCAGACAATTCGGTGAAAATTTCAATCAGGGACACCGGTATTGGAATGAGCAGCAATATGGTTGATGATCTTTTCCGGCTTGATGTTCAAACAAACAGAGCTGGCACTCAAGGTGAACCCAGCACCGGTTTGGGGCTGATCCTAAGCAAGGATTTCGCTGAGAAACATGGCGGAAAATTGTGGGTGGAAAGTGAGCCTGATAAAGGATCAGTATTTCACGTCGCGTTGCCCGGAAATAAGAGTGAATCCGTTTAACGGGTTCTAAAGTCGAATTTGGGGAAATAATATATTTTTAGATAATCAACCAGAACGGAAGCCAAATCAACAGCCAACTGATCTCGTTTTTTCGAATCAGACCTTAGCATTTCATCGAGTTCTATCTGAATTCCGTCAATGGTCCCTCCTGTTGAGGAGCCATGCCGGGTGGTATTATAGCCTCCGCTGAAATAGGGCTCATCCGTTTTCGGGAAGGGATGAGCAGGGCTTGGAACACAAGGATAACCCATAGATTCCAACAAACTGCCTAGGCTGAATTTGCCTCTCACCAGGTCAGCGTAAGAGCGTTTGAATGCATTCGCAGTAATTAAATGCCTGATGCTGCTGTATTCGATAAAAGCTTCAGAATTTAGGAGATCATCTTCCATCTGCAGTTCTTCACTGCTCAGCAAATAGCCTATTTCAGTTCTCTTAACGTCATGCCTGTGCCCGTGAAGATCAATGTAGAGACCCTTCCCGAATTTCTTTTTCACTTGTGCATTTGCGCTGTCAATTGAGCTCTGAAAAGTAGTCCATGCTAATTCAGCATTCTTATTTCCATCAGCAGCTTCACTAACATTGCGATTTGGATCCAGTCTGGTCCGGTGAAGGTTGTTGATGATCACATAAGGATAGTAACCCGTTTTTTTGAAAATGGAATTTCTTAAGGCCAGACCGATCTCAATCGTAAAAATGTCCGGATGCTTTGCACAGTTGGTGCAGGGTCTTTCTGGAATTTCGTCCGGTAATAAATATCCCCCATGAGGGATGGAAATAACCAGAGGCATATTCCCGGGCAAGACTTCAATATAAGTTTTTGTTCCATTTTTTATAGTCCCTGAGTCTTTGCTCTGTGCAAGAATTAACAAGGGAAGCGATAGGAAACAGGCAATGAAAGATATTTTAAACGGACGGAGGAGATTATTCATGATCCAGATATTTATGCAAAACCTCTCAAAAAACAAGCCAAAAATTTCCGGCATTGCATTAGGTCTTGATTGCTATGCAGATAGATCTTTTCGGCTTTCCAATTTTGGAAAATGAATTTCAGATTTTACCAATTCAAGAGAAAGAGCTGTGCTGAAACAGCGCAGTAAATCGGGCTGAATTATCTCAAAAACCACACTGTTAAAAAATATTAAAATTATTAAAATACTGATATTTATCACATTGTATTATAGGCACGAATTTTGAGTGACTCACTTAATTAATCCGCAATTATGAGCATTGAGTTATTGATTCTTATCTGCATGCTTTCAACTTTTGCAGTAAGCATATTCTTCCTTAAGATGCCTGCAGGCGTTGCCCTGATGCTGGCAGCTGTAGTTGGTTCTCTGGTCGGTGGTCATGGCATTCCGGTAAGACATTTGGTGGAAGGAGGTTTCGGATTTCTTGAAGCCATCATGATTATTTCGACGGCCATGATTTTTATGAGGGTGATGGAAGACACAGGGGCCCTGGCTGGAATAAGCAAAGGGATACTCAAAATATTTCACCGAAATCCGACCATCCTGGTCATTGCAATTACCATTTTTGTTATGTTTCCAGGGATGCTTACCGGACTGTCTTCAACCTGCATTCTAACGACCGGTGCGCTGGTAGCTCCCATTCTGTTAAAAATCGGCATGGAACGACTCGCTGTCGGGGCATTGATTGCCATGGCTGCTGTGTTCGGCGAGGTTGCCCCGCCAATCAGTATCCCGGTGATGATTATCGGAGGCGGAGTGGATATGCCTTATATTGGGTTCGGCATTCCTTTGTTGCTGGCATCCTTTCCTGCCGCAATCATCACCGCTCTCTACTTCCGATTTCGGTACCTCCCCAAATATGATGTCGAACAGGTCAAGGAATATTTAAAGGGATTAGAAGGTGAAAAATATGGGGTGAAATTGTATATCCCTCTTTTCTTCGTTATTATTTACATGATCGGGGAAATTAGTTTCCACGAATATGTCCCTCATCTGGGTGTCCCATTGATCTTCATCATTGGTGCCCTGCTCGGACTGTTGACCAAAAAGGGGGTGAAATTGATAGATGTTTCCCGTAAGGCGCTTAGAAGCGCGATGCCTGTTATGGCAATCCTGATAGGTGTCGGGATGTTCCTTCAGATACTTGCCCTCACGGGAGTACGTGGATATCTGGCCGTCACGGCTCTTGGCCTGCCACAGAGCCTTCGTTACTTTGCCGCGGGTTTGATGCCTTTCATGGGGTCTGCCTATGCTTCCGCCTCTGTAATCGGGGTACCGCTTGTTTATGTTTTTATCGGAAAGAGTACGCTTATCGTCACAGCGGCTCTCGTACTGCTTGCCGCATTAGGAGACCTGATGCCTCCTCCATCCTTGCTTTGTGCTTATTCAGCGCAGATCGTTGAAGAGAAAAGTCACTTCAGGATTCTAAAAGTATGCCTTATTCCTATTGCCATGTCCATTACGATAGCGATAGTCATCCTGATCTTCGCCCAGCAAATTTCAAATATTCTGCTATAAACTGTTAAATATGCTTTACGCAATTTATACCCTGATTCTTGCTTTCGTGACCTATGTGATCACACTGGAATTCATACAGGAAAAAAAATGGAAAAATCAACTGGCAATGGCCATGGTACTTCTGATTTTCATACTTCGATTGCTGCAAATAAAATAATATGCAAAAACACTTATCGACCATATTGATTGTCATTATTGCCGCTTCTACCGGGGTAATCGCCTCCCTGGAGTTTGGGAAAATGCATCATCCTGAAAAATTGTACCCGAGCGTTTACCTTACCAGGAAAGTCATGTTGAGCGATTATTTCGCCGGGATCAAAGGAACAAACAGCGATACGGAAGTCTACTTGTTCGATAGTGGCATCCCTGGTGGAACGGCCTTGCTGGGCGGCGGCACACATGCCAATGAGGCAGCAGCCTTCCTGGCACCTGTGGTGATTCTTGAAAACCTGAAAGTTTCCACTGGACGCGTTTTTGTCATCCCCCGCCTGAACAACAGCGCCTTCACCTGTACCGATCCCATGGAAGGATTTCCCGGATCTTATGAGATAAAGACAAAAGAAGGGACGCGGAGGTTCCGCCTGGGTTCCAGGGTGACCAATCCGCTCGACCAATGGCCGGACCCCCTGGTATTTGCTCAATATCCGTCCAATCAAAAGCTGTCTGGATTTGAGACCAGAAATCTCAATCGGGCGTATCCCGGTAGGCCTGACGGATCATTGAATGAAAAACTTGCTTATGCAGTCGTTCAATTAATCAAGCAGGAGAAGGTCAACATCGCCTTCGACCTGCATGAATCCTCGCCCGAAGTTCCCATCGTAAACGTGATCGTTTACCACGAAAAATATGAAGATATTGCTTTGGGTGCCGTCCTTGGACTCGAAATGGCGGGACTTCAGTTTTCGCCCGAAGCCTCACCGAAGAATTTTCATGGACTAAGTCACAGGGAATGGGGCGATTACACCGATGCCGTTCCCTTCCTGATGGAGACGAGTAATCCTTCCATGGGCAGACTGCGGGGAGAAACGACAACCGAGCTGGTACTGAAGGGGAAAAGTGAAAACTATAAAAGGGCAAAGGAATCGGGAGCCTTGCGAATTGCCTATCGTGAAGAAACAGGAGAACCCATTGAGCATCGGGTAGGCAGGGATATCATGGGATTCAGGGAGTTAATTAACTCATATAATTTAGCTCATCCGGACAAGATAATTGGCATTGAAAACCTTCCGGACTATGAGACGATTATGAAAAAAGGAGTAGGGGAATTTTTACACATTTAAAATATATTTATATGAAAAACAGTTTATTAAGTATTGCAATTTTATTAATTTCAATATTATTTTCCTTCAATGTTCTGGCGCAGAAATTTGAGCAACCTGTTCTGATTTCTTCAGCCGGGCAGAGTGCCGATGTTAAGCTGGTCAAGATGCTGGCACAACGGCAAAAATTGAATGCAACTACTGTATTGATGGCAAAGTCAACCGATCTTACCGGAATGAAAACATTGATCATTGTCCCAGGTTTTAGCTCCAAGGGTCTTGGTGCCGCCGGAGTAAGCCAGCAGGAAGAATTTGACCGTGTTCAGTCGCTTATAAAATCCGCTGACGAGCAGAAAATCCCGATCGTCCTGATTCATATTGGCGGTAATGCAAGGAGGAAAGGACAATCGGATTCCTTTAACCAGCTGGTTGCAGATCATTCCAAATCCATGATAGTTGTTAAACAGGGTGATGAGGACGGTTTCTTTACGAATATTTCGAAAGCGAAGAAAATACCTCTTACGATTGTCGAAAAAATAGCTGAAACAGAAATGCCTATTGCCAATCTTTTTAAGTAGAGGGTAAATTTCAATCTCTGGCAATTTTTATAATTAATATAACATCATGCAAAAAAGATATTTGTTTCTGGTTCTCTTTCTGGCGCTATTCGTCCAGATTTCGGCACAAGTACAGCCCACAGCCGCGTCCCATGGTAAGCTTGGGATGGTTGCAACGGCTCATCCGCTTGCCTCAGCGGCTGCCCTTGAAATGTTGAAGAATGGGGGCAACGCAGTGGATGCCGCTGTTGCAGCTGCATTCACCATCGGTGTGGTCGAGCCGGATGGTTCTGGCATAGGCGGAGGCGGTGGAATGGTCATTTTTCTCAAAAAGGAAAATAAATCATTCTTCATCAATTACTATGGAAGAAGTTCTGAAAATGCCTCCTCTGTCGACTTCAAAAGCGGAAGGGACAGCTATTCTGCGAAGGCAATCGACGTGCCAGGAACGGTGGCCGGACTGCTTCTTGCCCATCAAAAATTCGGCAAGCTACCGCTGAAAAAAATCCTTGGTCCTGCCATACACCATGCTGAAGCCGGTTTTCCCATTGATGGAACTTTAGCTAAACTGATCATGGACAATGTTGAAAACATCATGAAAGATTCAGTGACAGCCTCTGTTTTTCTGCAGGATGGATTCCCAAGAATGGAAGGCGAAAAACTGGTCCAAAAGGATTTGTCCAATGTCCTTAAGACCATTGTTGAAAAGGGTAAAGATGGATTCTATCAAGGGAAATATGCCAATGAATTTGTTAAGGGCATTCAAAAACGTGGAGGCGTATTGACCCTGAAAGATTTTTCGGGCTACCAGCCCAGGCTTACCCAGCCGCTCAAAGGAACCTATAGGGGATACGATATTCTGACTGCCAACCTTCCCCAGTCGGGGATTTCGCTGATTCAAGGACTTAACATGCTTGAAAATTACGACTTAAAGGGATCCGGTCATTACAGCGAATCAGCCAAAACACTTCATATTATTGCTGAGACAGAGAAATTAATCTATGCAGATCGCTCGGAATTTGTCGGCGATCCTGATTTTGTAAAGGTGCCTGTGGAGGGACTGACTTCGAAGGAGTATGCAAAAGCAAGATTCAACAGCATCAACCAGTCTAAATTAGATCCACCCGCCTACAGGGATGCAAAAGTTGGCGATCCCATTAATTTCGGGCCTTCCCCGGTAGGTAAACCAGTGGCTGAATTGGAGAATGCAGGTGGTCATACTACGCATTTATCTGTGATTGACAAGGATGGAAATGCCGTTTCTTTGACCCAAACCCTCGGACTGTTCTTTGGCTCGGGCCAAATGGTATCCGGCGTCTTGTTTAACAATGGCATGACAAATTTTTCTTTCGTCAAGGGAAGTGTCAATTATATTCAGAACAGCAAAGAGTGCAGGAGTTCCATTTCTCCGACTATTATCATGAAAAACAACTCTCCTTTCCTGATTTTGGGCAGTCCGGGCGCCAGCAGGATAACCTGTACCGTTCTGGAGTTGATCTTAAACGTGATTGACTTCAAGATGGACGTCAATCAGGCCAATTTGGCTCCCCGTTTTTACTGCCAGAAATTCGAGGATTTCCTGCAGGTTGAATCAGGAATTAAACCGGAAGTACGCAGTGAACTGGAAAAAATGGGTCACAAAATAAAGGTATACGAAGGAATCGACCTATTTTTTGGCGGAGCTCAGATGATTTACATTGACCCTGCCACGCATGAGTATTCCGGATCGGCCGATAAGCGCAGGGGTGGAGTGGCTATAGGATATTAATAAAGTCGAAATGTTAATTGCCACATTCATATTAAGTATCATTCTTGGCATGCTGATTTTGGAGAAATCAGCTGTTCAAAGGGGTGTGCGCAATTTGCAGTTAAGAATCCATGTGAACGGTACACGCGGAAAATCTTCCCTAACAGAATACATAGCTGCGGGTTTATTGAATACCCGCCCGGAAGTTATGGCCAAGATTACCGGAATTATTCCAAAGATTATTCACAATGGAATAGAGCATAAGATCAATAGGATAGGAGGAGCCAGGGTTCAGGAACAATTTAATGTGATCAGGTATGCTTCTAAAAATAGGGTAAACAGTCTGATCCTGGAATGCATGTCCATTAATCCTGAACTTCAACGAATGGAAGGCCGTGTCTTCAAACCTCATATTTACGTGATAACCAACATAAAGGATGATCACCGGGAGGAGATGGGGAAAAATATTGAAGAGCAGGCTACGGCCATTTGTCAGGCAATTCCGGAAAAATGTACGGTTATAACCAACGAAGTCCACTTTCTGGAAAAAATAAGAGATCACGCCATTGTCAAAGGCAGCCGGGTCATTGTTCCTGAACGGTCCTTCAGGGAATCCTTGGAAAACCTGCCTTTTGGAGTATTCCCCGAAAATATCGAACTGGCGCTGACTGTCTGCGAGGCAGCCGGAGCGGACAAACACCTTGCCAGGGACGGTATCCTGAAATATGTTCAAAGCAGCGAATCTCCCTTGACAACTTTACATTATGATGCCAGGAAAATAATTTTTCTTAATGCTTTTGCAGTCAATGATGTTGAATCTACCGCTTTTTTCATTCAACACTGGCAGGAGAAGATCGGTCACCTGGGCAAGATTTCACTGGTTTTTAACACCCGGGCAGACAGACCCATCCGGACGGATCTTTTTGCCGGCTGGGTGGCAAAAGGTATCCTGGCTTTCGAAAATATCATTGTAACCGGCGATCATGCCATGAGGGCCAGGTACTCACTTGTCAAAGCCGGGATTGACAAAAGGAAATTATTTGTATGGCGGGCCAGGCAGATAGAGAATCTGAAAGAACATCTTTTTCAGATAGCGGGTGATGGTTCTCTGGTTGTGGGGATTGGGAATATCGGCGGGGATGGGTTTAACATTTTAAACAAGCTGCGATGATACTTCAACTCTTCATCATAGGCTTAATGGTTGGATTTGTCTTTTACGAATGGACAGGTATTTCGCCGGGCGGCGTAATCGTTCCTGCCTATTTTGCTTTGTTCATCCATGATTATGCCAGGATTGCAGTAACCATCATTCTTGCCATTTTAGTCTTTGGGATCATTAAATTCCTGTCCGGGTATCTCCTAATTTACGGCAGGCGGAAATTTTTAATAGCGGTTCTTTTAGGCTTTTTTTTAAAGCTGCTCATTGAAACCCAGATCCAGCCGCTGGCAATGATAAAGCTTGATTTACAATCTATTGGATATATTATTCCAGGTATTATTGCAAATGAAATTGGAAGACAAAAAATGGTGCCAACGCTTCTGGGTTTGGGGATTGTGACAGTAATCATCCTGCAAATATCCTACTTGATCATATGAACAGGCTGAATTTAAATATAAGGTTACTTATCATATTGGGGATACTCCTGATTGGAACCGTTGTGTCCGAAACATTTTTCAGGAAATCGCGACCATTGGATTATGCCGGTGAGATGAAGGAATCTATCGGCCTGACAAAGAAATGGTTTTCATTGATTGAACAATTGAAGCAAGAGCGGGGTGTAAAATCTGATGTTCCTTCGAATGTTGCCTACAGTTATATGCTGGGAGATGAATGGTCTGAGATTACAACTACTTTGGGCTCTCTTGAAGCCAAGGAAACATCCACCAATCCTGATTTTTCTGCCCTGGCTGTGAGGCTGTTGCATGAGGCGAAACTCAATAAAGGCGATAAGGTTGGCGTTGTTCTTTCGGGGTCATTTCCCTCCCTGTCGATTTCAGTCCTGGCAGCATTGCAGACAATGAGGGTAGAGGCCGTAGTAATGAGTTCGGCTGGGGCTTCAACTTATGGTGCGAATCAACCCCAGGTAACCTGGATGGATATGGAATCAAAACTGATCAAATCCGGAGGAATGAAATACAAGTCCTGTCTCGTTTCCTTCGGAGCCGGGGAGGATGCTGGTTCCGGACTTTCCGACGAAGGTCTTCAAAGTATTCGTCAGGCAGCTTCCAGGAATGATGTACAACTTTTCGTCCCAGAATCTTTGATCCAATCAATCGAAAAACGTGCTGAGCTCTTTCAGTCGGCAAAAATCTCTTTACTCATCAATATAGGAGGCAGTCAGACGATGTTGGGCGACTGTCCTCACTCCACATCCATACCAAACGGCCTGCATTCGAAGCTGGTTACGTGTAAAGACGAACACCGCGGGTTGATTGCAAGAATGAATGAAAAGGGGATTCCCTTCATTCAACTGCTGGATATTAAAAATCTGGCAGGCCAATACGGGATTGCTGTTTCTCCTGGAATCAGCTATGCCGGATCTACTAATCTTTTCAATACCACGAGATCAAATAAGCCGGTCTTAGCCATGATTCTCCTAATTTGCCTTACACCTGTTTACTTTATGGGGAAACGACCTAAAATATTGAACACATAAACAACAATATATTACCTAAAACATGATTCTATGAAAAAATCACTTCTTTTAATTATCCTCTTTGCACTCGTCATCGTTCAGGCGTTTGGTCAAAGGCAGGTAACCGGCAAGGTTACTGACACGGAAGGTAACAGATTACCTTTTTTGAATGTCTCTGTTAAGGGGACAACTATTGGTACTGTGACCAATGATCAGGGCAATTTTTCAATTACGGTTCCTTCTGGTGCTGATTTTCTGGTGTTTTCATTTGTCGGAATGGAGACTCAGGAAATCAAGATATCCGGAAATGTAATCAATGCAGTCATGAAGTCCAGCGATTATGAAATCAAAGACGTCGTGGTAACTGCCCTTGGCATCAAACGCGAGAAGAAAGCTCTGGGTTACACCGTTCAGGAAGTTAGCGGATCAGAGTTGAGCAATAGGGGAAACAGTGACTTTGTTTCTTCCCTTACTGCTAAAGCGGCAGGACTTCAGATAACGAGTTCTTCGAGCAACGCAGGCGCTGCCTCCTACATGACCATCCGGGGAGCCGCGTCCTTAACAGGAAACAACCAGCCTTTGTTTGTGATTGATGGCATGCCGATGAGTTCAGAGCCATCCTATCGTGGGGGAACAGGTCAGTCGGGGGTTTATACCTCGTCAAGAAGTACTGATATCAATCCTGATGATATTGCCTCGGTCAATGTTTTAAAAGGCGGGGCAGCTACTGCTCTTTATGGCCTTCAAGCGGCGAATGGAGTCATTGTCATTACTACCAAAAGAGGAACAACGGATCAAAAGGTGAAAATTTCACTTCACTCTTCTGTTGGAATTAAAGAATTGGGGAGGCACATCCCTTTGCAAAATGTTTATGGTCAGGGGATCAACGGACAGTGGCAGAGTAAAAATAATTCCTCCTGGGGACCGAAGCTGGATACTTGCAGTTATTCAGTTAGTCCGGCTTTATGGTTGAATCCGTTGATTGATGTGGATGGGGCCATTGTCAGCAAAAATCCCAAATATGCACCAACAGCTACCGGCGCTCCTGTTAATATCTACGATCAGTATGATTTTTTTCAGACAGGAATATCCTACAACAACAATGTCAGCCTCGAGGCAGGAAACAAAAACACTTCTTACTTCTTTTCCGTCGGAAATTTGAAGGAGGAAGGTATTGTGCCATCCAACACCTTCGGCAGGACATCCTTGCGGTTAAATGTGGATACCAAATTGTCTGATAAGGTTTCTACCGGAGCAAATGTGACCTATGCGAAGACGACCAATAACCTCATCAGAGAGGGAGGGACCAGCGCCGGGGTCGGAATCGGTCTGTACAGAACCCCAGCGTCCTTCAACAATGCTGCCGGATACAAATTGCCGGATGGTACGCAAAGAACCTATACCGGAGCCAATGGCTCATTCAATAATCCATACTGGACTTCAAACGAACAGTTCTTCAAGGACAACAACGACAGGTTTATTGGAAACACATTTATCAAAGCAAAATTACTGGATTGGCTGTCCCTGTCTTATAACATCGGAATTGACTGGTATGTCAGAAGGTTCACGGATGTATTCAATTTGAACAGTGTCGGTAACCTCTCCGGATATCTCAGGGAAAGGTCTGAATTCCACTCTCTCTTTAATTCTGACCTGATGCTCACCATCAACAGGAAGCTAGGAAAGGATCTTGGTTACAACATCAATGTTGGACAAAACATGTTTGAGCAAAGTTACAAGTATCTGACAGCCTATACAGCTGATCTCTCCATACCGGGAGTATACAATGTTGATAACACCAGCAAGCAGACTGCCGGAGAAGGTACGACGAACTACAGAACAGCAGCTCTATTTGCAGACTTAAGTGTGGATTACAGAAATATGCTATACTTTGGAGCGACTGTAAGAAATGAATGGTCTACCACGATGCCCGCTGACAATCTTTCCGCGCTATTTCCCTCATTCAGTTTATCCTGGATTTTCACCGAATTGGCGCCGTTGAAAAACAATAAAATTCTTTCTTTTGGAAAATTGCGTTCTTCGTGGGCAAAAACTGCCAACATCGCAGACCCATATAGAACATCATCCTATTATGGCTCAGGCAGTGCCGGGGACTATTATACTTCAGGTATTTCTTTCCCTTTCATGGGCAATGCAGGATATACTGTAGGAAACACCGTGGGTAATCCAAAATTAAAACATGAAACGCAAACATCTTTTGAAGTCGGGGCAGAGCTGAAATTTCTGAAAGATAGACTTGGCATTGATGCGTCCTATTTCCATAATAAAAATTATGACCTTTTGTTGTCAGTTCCGATTGCCGCTACCTCCGGATTTACGAATGCGTACATGAATGCTGCTTCTATGGAAAGCAAGGGTATTGAGCTCAGTTTCTATGCAATACCAGTTAAATTCAAAAATTTTCAATGGGAATTCAGGTCAAACTTCACCAAAATGAAGAACCCTGTTACAGGATTAGCACAAGATGTTAACTATGTCTTACTGAATGGTGACACAAAAGCGCAGATCAATGCAGCTGTTGGTTATGATTACGCTACGATCTTTGGTTTTGACTGGTACCGTGATTCTAAAGGCAATGTGCTGATCAATGACAATCCTACTGATACACACCCGGATGGCTTTCCATGGACAAACAATACCACCGCTGTAGCTATTGGAAAGGTCAGCCCGGACTGGACCCTGAACGTATTCAACACGTTCACTTACAAAGGATTTAGCTTGACGGCATTGGTCGACATCAAACAAGGTGGATACATGAACAACGGAACCAGGTTCAACCTGAATTATTATGGACAGACCATTGAGACACTCGACCGCACAACTCCAACTGTTTTTGAAGGGGTTTACGGACACCTCGATGCAAGTGGTCAGGTTGTTTCAACAGGTGTAAAAAACACAACTTCCGTCATAAAAGATCAGAATTGGTACAGAGGAGAGAATAGTTTCACCAGCGGCGGGGCTGCAACTCAGGCAGTCGAAGAATCCAGCTGGGTGAAGTTGAGAGAGGTCACCGTTACTTACACCTTCAGTAAATCGCTTATTTCAAAGATTAAACTGAAAGGGTTGGAATTGTATGCCACGGGTAACAATCTGTTGATATCAACCCCATACAAAGGCGGAGATCCTGAAACAAGTGTCTATGGAGCTACAAATGGTCAGGGTTTCGACTATTTTGCCAGTCCGGGAGTTAAGTCTTATGTTTTTGGTGCGAAACTTGTTTTTTGAGAAGTACAATTGAATTAAAAATATAAAACAGATAAAGATGAAGAATTTATATAAAATGAATATTGCACTGATAGTGGTATTCGCCCTCATGGCTACAGGATGCAAAACATGGATCGACACGGATATGAATATTAATCCGGACGTTCCATCAGATGTGCCGATGAACTTTATATTGCCTACCATGGAAGTCTCTTTAGCTTACCAGATTGGTGGCATCAGAGCCGTAAAA
This sequence comes from Prolixibacteraceae bacterium, assembly GCA_037137375.1. Lineage (GTDB taxonomy): Bacteria > Bacteroidota > Bacteroidia > Bacteroidales > Prolixibacteraceae > CAINVV01. Next base: position 77,802 of record JBAXKJ010000023.1, on the reverse strand, counting down.
ACTACGAATATCTACATGCAGCAGTTGAACGGTGTCGCCAGACAATCGGCCGGAGAAGCAAAATATATTTTATCCTCCTCTGATGTCGATGATTTATGGAGAAGAATGTATTATCAGCCGATGATGGATGCTGTCACTATCATTGATAAGGCAAAGGTTGCAAAATCGCCTCATTATGCAGGAGTTGCGAAAGTTTGTCTGGCCTTGAGCCTTGGTACCCTGACCAATTTATTTGGTGATATTCCTTATACGGATGCTTTCAAAGGAGACGAAGCTGTATTAAAACCAACTTTTGACACGCAGGCCGATATTTATAAAACAATAGATGCCCTGTTGGGGGAGGCAATCACAGATCTAAGTGCAACTGAAAATATCACGGCACTAGCTGGCGATATCATCTTCACCAACAACAAAGCTTCCTGGATAAAAGCGGCATATGCACTCAGGGCAAGATATGCTTTGTGCAAAAAGGATTATGCCAATGCGCTGACTTATGTCAACAGTTCATTCACGGCAACGGACAAGTTTGTCATGAATTTTGGAACCAGTAATGCAGAGGCGAATCCAATGTATCAATATGCCACGGTCTCATCCTACAAGAATGACATCAAGATGTGCAAGACTTTCATTGATAAGTTGAATGCTACAACAGATCCGCGACGGACTTTTTACGCCAAGATACTCGGCAGTGCTTACGTAGGCAGCGCTGCGGGATCGGAAGATGCAAATGCCTCGGGTCTTGGCACCTATAACAACAGCGCCAATTCACCTGTGATATTCAGTTCATATGTTGAGATGCAGTTTATCAAGGCAGAGTGTCTGCTTCGTCAGGCTGTTCCGGATGCCGCAGGTGCTGCCGCTGCCTACAAAGTAGCCGTGGCCGCCTCGGTACTGGCAGTGACCGGTACTGCTGCAACAACAGCTTGGATGACCAATATCAATGCGGAAACAGGAACGACCATCACGTTACAGAAGATTATTGAGCAAAAATATCTTGCTATGTACTCAACAGTTGTTCCTTATGACGATTACAGGAGAACAGGTTTCCCTGTCCTCACACCGGTGACGGGTGCAGGTCCCATTCCGGCAAGATTCCCTTATCCCCAGACTGAAGTATCCTACAATACCAATTGTCCTTCAATCATTGACAGTAACCAGAAATTGTGGATTTTTCAATAGGGGATTCAATGAAATTGTGCAAGCTTGAATGAAGTAAATAGCTGATAAGAATAAATCCGGAGAAAATTAGCCCTGAAGGTTATTGGGTAGTTCTTTCCGGATTTTTTCTTAAAATTTTCGGGTAAGGACGTCTCTCAAATTAATCCGCCATGAAGAATGTATTGTTGAGGATCATACCGGTTGCATTACTCATATGCATCTGGTTTAGTTCAGGTGCACAAAATGTGTATGACCCCAAATTGCTGTTCAACAAAGAAGAAATTACCATTGTAATTACGGACTCCGGATTGGGAGGTTTGGCGGTTATGGACGAGATTGCCAAAAAATTAACGACATCCAGAAGTTTTAAGAAGGTTAACTTAATTTTTGTCAATGCATTGTTTGATTCATCTACCGGGTACAATGCGCTAAACGGAAACGAGGCAAAAATCAATATTTTCAACAGCGTCCTGATAAGCATTAATCAGAATTATCATCCTGAACTGATTCTGGTGGCCTGTAACACGTTGTCCGTCTTATGTAAGGATACTCCTTTTGTAAAGAAATCGAAGATTCCTGTCTTTGGAATTGTAGAGCCCGGGGTCGATCTTATTGCCGAATCCTTATCCCGTGATACTACTTCCACCGCTATTCTTTTTGGGACTGAAACGACTATTGAGGAGGGAAGTCACAGAAAGGCTTTGCTCGCGCGTCATTTTGATGGGAAAAGAATTGTTGTGAAGGCTTGCCCTCAGCTCCAGTCTTATATTGAACAAAACCCCAAAGGCGAAGAGACCGGAATGTTAATTTCTGCCTATCTGAATGAGGCCCTTGAGCAACTCTCCGGTACCACTGGCGCCGTCTATCTGAGTTTGAACTGTAGCCATTTTGGTTATTCGGAAGATCTTTGGAAGAGCGCATTTTCTGAAACACCTTTTAAGTTTGGTGCAGTTCTGGATCCCAATCATCGGATGGGGGACTTTCTGGCCAATCCAAAATATGCCAACAAGTACCCTGAAACCACCTTAACTTTTAAGGTAGTTTCCAAAGTTGAACTCCTCAATGAAAAGTCCATGTACAATATTTTTGAAGTGAAATCCCCTGAGCTGGCAAAAGCCTTGCACAATTACCAGTTCCTACCGGGATTGTTTAAAAGGTAAGTTCTCTGCCGCATTGACTGTAACATGTTTTTCATAAAATGTTACTTTTATAAAAATGATTAGAAGACAACAATTATCGCCCATTTGATGAACTTTCCCAGGATACAAAACAGAGTCTTCGTTTATGCTATCATCTTCACAGTTGTAGTTACGATAACTGCGATTTTCATCTATTCTTCTCTTTCCAAATGGCAAAACAGCATGGTTGAGAAGAATAAACTCATATGTGAATTGTATGCCGATAAATTACTTGCATCGGCGAAGGAGGACATCAACCTCTTCGGTTCAAAAGGGTTTTTGGGGATAAGCGACCTTGTATCTTCTGAGAATAAGAATATTGACAATACGCTAAAGAAATTGTCTGCTGAGCAATTGAAAGAATGGCCTGGTCTTGAGGGTGGTTTTTACTTGCGGGGTCCTGATGAATTTTATGGTTATTCCTTTCCAACCTCGCCACCACCCGAGCCCATGTTCGGGCCCCCACCAAGATCTTATAACATCATTAAAACTCAGTGTCTGCAGTGCATCGAAGAAAATCGACCGCTCATTAATCTTCACTCTTTTAATGCCGCCATTTTTCCTTTGGTTACAAAACCTATCATTTATAACACAAAGGTAGTGGGGGTAGTTTGGGTAAGAATTCACATTGAGAACGAGTTACCCATCATAAAGCTAAAGGAAGTAGTCAATGTAATTGCTGTAATTTCAATTTTAGGCTTTTTAATCTTGATGCTCATCTCTGCATTATGGGGAGGCGAGATTCAGGGTATTAAAATAGAAATGGAGGAGATAAGGAAAAATTCTACCCTTCGATTGAAGAAAAGGTGGGGGATTTTCGGTTATATCTCTTCAAACATCAATGAAATGCTTGACACCATTGAAAAGGATAATCGGAAACGGCACAAACTGGAACGTCAGTTGAATCAAAAAGAGAAACTTGCCTCGCTGGGAAACATGATTGCAGGTGTGGCCCATGAAGTAAAGACTCCGCTGGCCATCATCAAAACCAGAATACAGATGTGGCAACAGGAAGTTCAGAAGAGGGAAGAAATTGCGGAACACATTTCTCCCGAATCGATGGAAATGGTGATTAATGAGATCAACAGGATGTCAAATCTGGTTAAAAGGTTGTTGATTTTCTCCCGGCCAATCGAAAAAAAGATGAAGCAAACAGACATCAATAAGCTAATCAGAGAGGTTGTAAATTTTATTAATATTGATAAAAACGGCAAGAATATTTCCGTTGAACAAGAACTTGATCCTGATTTACCTTTCATTCCGGCTGATGAGAATTCAATCAAACAGGTTTTGATGAATGTGCTGGATAATTCGATTGAAGCAATGACTGGTGGAGGAAAAATAACGATAATTTCAAGAAGCGAGGAAGCAAATGGAAAAATCTCGATCGAGGTTTCTGACACCGGAGAAGGAATTTCCGACGAGATCAAGTATAAAATATTTGAACCATTCTTTACCTCAAAGGAAACAGGCTCCGGATTAGGGTTGGCAATTTCATATGAAATTATCAAAGCCCACAACGGCGAAATAAGCTTTTTGAAAAACGGAGAATGTGGCGCGACGTGCATTATTAAAATCCCTGTTCATCAATAAATCTGATTAAAAGTGGATATAACAAAAAGAGTTCTGGTGGTAGATGATGAAGCTTCAATGAGGCGAAATATCTCAGATTTACTTACCCCTCTGGGTTATGAAACATTAGAAGCAGGCGACGGGGAAGAAGCCCTGCAAATGCTTTTACTGGAGAAGCCTCATGTCGTCATTCTTGATATTAATCTTCCTAAAAAGGATGGATTAGCTGTTTTAATGGAGCTGAAGGATAAATCCAATGACATCCCGGTAATAATATTCACTGCTTTCGGTACCAGTGAACGTGCGATTAAGGCCATGAAAATGGGCGCATTTGATTATCTGGAGAAGCCTTTCGAATTGGACGAGTTTATTCTAATCGTGGAAAGGGCCTATGAATACAATAAATTATTGACGGAAGTTAAAAACTTGCGATCTATCGTCAATGAAACCGGGAATCAGCCTCCAAAAGACAATATTATTGGAAGAAATCCAAGAATGCAGGAGATATTTAAAATGATTGGCCGGATTGCGCCATCGGATGCTACTGTGTTAATTCAGGGGGAAAGCGGAACAGGTAAGGAGCTTATTGCGGATGCTATTCAAAGACATTCACCGAGGGCAGAAAAACCATATGTTAAGATTAATTGCGGAGCTTTGTCCAAGTCATTATTGGAAAGTGAAATTTTCGGTCATGAGAAAGGATCTTTTACTGGAGCGGATTCTCGCAGAAAGGGTCTGTTCGAGATTGCCGATGGCGGGACTGTTTATCTGGATGAGATTAACAGCATGCCCCCTTCCTTACAGGTCAGGTTACTGAGGATTCTCCAAAAGCAATCCTTTTTCCGTGTTGGAGGTGTTACTCCGGTGACAGTTGATGTCCGGGTGATCGCTTCAGCGAACAAGGATATTGAAAAGGAGATGGAGATTGGAAATTTTCGCGAAGATCTCTATTATCGGTTAAGTGTTGTCAGGATTAGCATTCCTCCGCTAAGGGAAAGAAAGGATGATATTGATCTGTTGATTGACTATTTTCTAGGCAAATACAGTGCCGGGAAAAAGATGTTTATTTCTGTCGAATCAAGGAATATTTTACACAGCTACAACTGGCCCGGGAACATACGAGAATTGGAAAACACCATTCATAGTGCTATCGTCACGGCCATTAATGGTGTCTTAGTGATCAATCGTCTTCCGTTTAATATAGCTGCCCCGGTAGATGAATTTTCAATTCAATCCATACTTGAAAAAGAAAAGTCATTTAAAAAAATTATCTTTCTGATTGAGAAAAAAGTCATCGAAGAAGCGCTCCTTGTCAATGAAAACAATCAGACAAAAACAGCATTGTACCTAAAAATGAACCGAAGGCTTCTCTATTCCAAAATGAAGGAGTTGTCGATTGGGTCATTTAATTTGAAAAATAAATAATAATAGCAAGATGATTTTACAACAAAGAATGTCTAGAATAATTTTCTTTCTGTTACTTCTCTTCATTCAGAACGTTGCCCGTTCGCAGACATTCATTCCCGGGAATTCCTATTTTGGTAAAAATAATTACGTTGAATACATGGCGGGAAATTTCCCACTGATCATATCTGTACCTCACGGAGGAGCCCTGACGCCGGCAGATATCCCTGATCGGAAATGTGGTGATGAGACTGTTACTGATTCTTACACAATCAATCTTGCGCAGGAAATCCGGGATGCAATTTTTAGCATTACAGGCTGCTATCCCCACATTATTATCAACAATCTCAAACGGATCAAACTGGACGCGAACAGGGATCTTAATGAAGCAGCCTGCGGAAACGAATCTGCAGGTCAGGCCTGGGCCGAATTTCATACCTACCTGGATAGCGCAACTGCCAATGTTACAAGGAAATCCGGGAAAGGACTTTATATTGACCTTCACGGTCATGGTCACACCATACAGCGACTGGAACTGGGCTATCTTCTGACGGCTGCTCAATTAGCCAGCAATGATGAAATTTTAAATACCCCTACTTATGAAAATTACACCAGTATTAAGAACTTGATTCATTCAAATATATTAAAATTGACCCATTCGGAATTGCTAAGGGGACTATCAAGTCTCGGTGCTCTATTCTCCGCAAAAGGTTTTCCTGCTGTTCCAAGTTTCGATGATCGTTATCCGCTCACCGGTCAGTCGTATTTCAGTGGCGGCTATAATACTGAAAGACATGGTTCCAAAACTTCCGGAACAATTGATGGAATTCAAATGGAATGTAACCAGGATGTGCGGTTAAATGATCTGGCGCGAAAGGATTTTGCGGTTAAAGCCGCTCAAGTATTTCTCGATTACCTGACAAAACACTATTTCCCCAAGCTGGCTGAGACTTACAACAAACCAGTTGGAGTTTTCCAATTGGCTTTGCCTGCGATAACGCTCTTCCCCAATCCAATTATCAATACCTTGAATGTTCAAAACAGTCAGCCGGTAGAAATACGAATTTACAATTTCCTTGGAGAGATAATCTTCTCAAAGAATATCGGAGTTAATGAAGTAATTGATCTTCATCAGTTGAACGATGGAGTCTATCTGGTCACGCTGAGCAGCGGAAGCAAGACGCTAAGCAGCGGGAAGATGATAAAAGCGTCCCATTAGATTTTTGGTTCCCAGCCTTTCTCGTAGGTTCTGCCCCAAAGTTTTTGGGCGTCCTTGTCTCCAATGATGTGTCCGTTTTTGGGATCGATATGTAAATCGCGACCAACACGCCAGGAAATGTTTGCCAGCTGCATCGCAACGACACTCTTGAAACCTAGTTCTACATCACAATTTGGACGGCGGCTGTTGCGGATCGCATCCAGGAAATCGGCCATGTGTTGGCTATCCATGATCAGACTCGGGCTAGTAGTATTTCTGCCTTCAACAGGTGCATCCACCACTTTGGAATTTACCTCATCGATCAATTTACCTGAAAGATCATAAACTTTGTAACTGTCCGTTCCGGTGTCCAGACTCCCGTTCTCACCATAAAAAATAATGCCCCGTTCGCCCCCTTCGATCTTACGGCCGTTAGAGCTTCTGTTCTCCCACATGAGGGAGACACGGCCGGGATAATCCATTGTTACTATTTGGGTGTCAGGTGTTTCCCAGTCATCTTTGTAGTGATATCGTCCTCCGACAGAGGATACGCGAGTAGGGAAATCAACACCAAGACCCCATCTTGCTACGTCTACCTCATGGGTTCCGTTGTTGAGGGCTTCTCCTGTACCCCAATGCCAGAACCAGTGCCAGTTATAGTGGATCAGTCCCTCTTTGTAAGGAACGCGGGGGGCCGGTCCCTGCCAGAGGTCGTAGTCCAGCCACTCAGGAACAGTACCTGGTTTGAGGAAATTGTCTTTTCGGGTATTGGTGTACCAAGTTTTTGCCAGATAAACCCTGCCAATGATTCCCTCGTGCAATTTCTTGATGCCTTGGGTTAAAACCGGTGCGGAGCGGCGCTGAGCACCCATCTGGACCACACGGTTATATTTCCGGGCTGCTTCGATGGCCATTTCCCCTTCTCTCGGGTTGTGGCTGAGTGGTTTCTCGACATAGACGTGCTTCCCGGCCTGACAGCCCATAATCGTCAGCGGTGCATGCCAATGGTCCGGCGTGGCAATATAAATGGCATCGATCGATTTATCTTCCATTACCTTTCGGCAATCTTTTTCCTGTCGGGGGATGGTAGTCTGACCAGCTTTTTTGATCGCATCAATTGCCTTTGGCATGGCCCGGGAGTCTACATCACAGACACAGGAGACTTCTGCATTTTTTTGTTTAGCGATGGTCCCCGACATACTGGTGCCCCGCCCGTTCAGTCCTATAGCGGCCAGATGTACCCTGTCGTTCGCACCGATGATGTTGCTATAGCTTTTTGCACTCATTCCTATTGCACTTCCGCCAATGGCCAGTCCGGCCGAAGAGGCGGTTGCATTCCTGATAAAATCACGTCTGTTTCCCATGTTAATTTCTATAATAATGTAATACTTGTTTACCTGTTGAAGCTCCCCTGGAAGGCTCGGATATCTCCTGTATTAAACAAAAAGAGCTGCTCTGGAGGTGCTAAAGTACAAAAATTTCTTTATCCGTATTTTTTCTATTTTTGATCGGATTTAGATTTTAATACACGCCCAAAAGACCAATTATATGACCAACTTCAAATTTTCCGGAATTATTCTCTTTTTATTGATTTTTTTCTTTCAGACGGATGTTTTTGCACAGAATTGGCCTTGCTGGCGTGGACCGAACGGTGATGGTACGAGCCCGGAAACCAATTTGCCCGTTTCCTGGGATGGAGAAAAAAATGTCCTTTGGAAAATTGAGGTCCCTGGGATAGGTTATTCCTCACCAATAGTCTGGAAGGACAGACTTTTCCTTACTTCTGCCCTGGCCGATACCCATGAGAAGGTTCTGATTTGTTACAACTCGCTTACCGGTGAAAAATTGTGGCAAAAGACTGTGGTTAACTCGCCTTTTGAGGCCAAGCACAATGACAACAGTTTCGCATCTGGAACTCCGGCTACAGACGGAACGCTGGTTTATGTGTCATTCCTGGATGGACAGGATGTGGTGGTAGCCGCATACGATTTCGAGGGAAAGCAGGTCTGGCTTCAGCGCCCCGGCACTTATTCGAGTCCGCATGGATATAGCTGCTCGCCTGTTTTGTATGGTGACATGGTCATTATCAACGGGGATAGCAAGGGTGATTCATTCGTCGCTGCGCTTACCAGGAAAGACGGAAAGCCAAAATGGAAGATTGCTCATGAGAATCCTGCCCATAGCTTTAGCACGCCGATTTCCAGGAAGATGGCCGGGAAAATGCAAATGATTTTTTGCGGCAACAAGGGAATCGCTTCCTATAATCCGGAGGATGGATCAAGATATTGGAACATTGTCGGACCCTCCGAAGATTTCTGTTCCAGTCCGGTATACAATGAGAAATCGGGACTGGTGCTGGTCAGCAGCGCCTGGCCGGTGAGGGATTTATTGGCTATCAAACCCGACGGACAAGGGGATGTAACCAATACACATGTCGCTTGGCATTCCACAAAAGGGGCTTATTATGTGCCTTCTCCGGTATGCACCGAAGATTATCTTTTCTCCACCATGACCAGTGGACAGGTTCACTGCATCGAAGTTGCTACCGGAAATATTTTATGGATCGAAAACCTGGGGAAGCAATATTCCTCTCCAGTACTCGCCAATGGCCTGGTATACATGCCTAATGACGAAGGTGTCATTACAGTACTGAAGCCGGGTCCAAAATTTGAAGCCGTCGCAAAAAATGGGATAGGAGAGAAGATGTTCGCTTCACCGGCCATCAGCAATGGGAAAATTTATCTCAGGGGACTCCAGCACCTGTTTTGTGTCGGGACAAAATAGGTGGTTTCTCTCTAAAGCCTAAAGCAAAAAGTCGAAACCCCATTGGTTAAATCCAGTATTCAGTCACCGCTTTAGTTTTTGCCTGCAAAGAGGACTTCCGCATTTTTAGAGTATAACTTGTCGATGACTTCTTTTGGCAGATGAAGCCCTTTTGCCTTCCTCCCTCCCAAATCTTTCACCACTACCGGGGAGTCGGTTGCGAGGTAAATCCAGTGATCCAGCCAGTTCGACCGCATCCTTGTTTTCATTCTTGTGAGGCTTGTATCTGCCTTACTCACTGAACCATCCGTGCCATACAAAAGACGATCCTGGTATTTGATCATGAAATTCCGGACCCTGTCATAATCGGCCATCGACTGGTATTGCAGATGCCCGATGCGAGCCGCCAGATCTGCTGTCAAATTTGGATACTGGTCAAAATGCTTCGCCAACTCATCCACGTTCCACTCCAGGCTGGCCAGATGCGCTCCGATGAGCCGCAGTTTCGGATGCTTTTTCAACAGATTGTCGCGGGCTCCGATCTGGTCTTCGTACGAAGGCGCTTCAGGGTGTTTAAACATATGATATTGAGGGTGCATCTTGTAATACCGGCGGTCATTATCCACCGTCATCTGGTCCTCAGGCAACCAACAGTTGCGCGGTTCTCCGAGGTGAGCCATTACCATGATATTGTTGGCTTCGAGGTAGTCAAAAACCTTGTCAAATGCGGGATCATCGACCATCACATATTTTCCTTCCGCATTTTTAAGCGTCATCCCGATGTTCTTCCAGATCTTTATCCCACAGGCCCCGGCCTTCATGCATTTCTCGATTCTGGCGATCGTACTTTCAGCGAATCCATTTTTACCGAAACTATCCACAGAAAAAGTTCCAAAGAATGCGAACTTACCAGGAAAGTTACGGTGCACAATACTCGCCGTATTCAACTGGCTGTCGAGGGGCGCTTCACTGTCTACATTTGGAGACACCAGCCGGAAATTCAAAGAATCAAAAGCAAAATTCACATACCTTCCGTCTGTAGAATTATAGTGATAATGGACATCAGTCTTTGGCACTTTCGCGAAATCCTGTTTGGTGTAGAATACTGATTTGTTCTGGCAGGCGGCAAAAACCAGCAGTCCAATCAGGAAGGCCACAATTGGATAAAAATACTTTTTCATAATTGTTTGAGCTGTCCGTCGAAGGAGTATGTTTTCCCTTTTAAAGTTGAGATTTCAATGACTTTTTCACCGTAATGCAGTTTGCATTTTTGTCCAGCTTTTGAAAGCACCTGAAGTTGCTTCAGTTTCCCACTATCCCAGCTGAAAGCTAATTCGAATCCGCCACGTGCACACACGCCTTTGATCTTCCCGGTAGGCAAAGCATCCGGAAGTGCTGGCAGAATGGCAATTTCGCTGAGGTGACTTTGAACCAACATTTCGATCATCCCGGAAGGTGCGCCAAAATTGCCGTCAATCTGGAACGGAGGATGCGCATCGAAAAGGTTGGTATAGGAACCGCCTCCGCCGGTATAGACGGTATTTTCGATCTGGACAGGCCGGAAAAGCAGTTTGATCATGTTGTAGGCATGATTGCCATCGAGGAACCGTGCCCAGAAATTGATTTTCCACGCCAGGCTCCAGCCGGTTCCATCATCGCCGCGGTAGATAAGCGATTGACGCGCAGCCTTCATAAGTTCGGGCGTCTGCTGCCAGTTGATTTCGTTACCGGGAAAGACGCCCCACAAATGCGACACATGGCGGTGCTTGTCGGTAGGTGAGTCCTTGTCCTCCATCCACTCCTGCAACTGACCAAGCTTTCCTATATGGTTTGGAGCAATCTGTGGCAGCAGTACTTTCAGTTTGGAAGCAAACTGCTGGTCGGTGCCCAAAATTTCGGAGGCTTCGATACAAGAACGGAAGAGGGCCCGGATAATCTGGTGATCCATCGTCGGACCAGCAACGAGCCCGCCGTTTTCAGGAGAATTGGAAGGAGTGCTAATCAGGTAACCGGTCTTGGGATCTTTTGTCAGGAACTGCGTGAAAAATTCTGCGGCGCCTTTCATCAAAGGATAAGCCGTTTCGGCCAGGAATTTTTTGTCCAGCGTGAAGAGGTAATGTTCCCACATATGCCGGCTCAGCCAGGCACCGCCACTCACCCAGATGCCATGGTTCGAATGGTTGATTGGGGCAGTACCGCGCCAGATGTCGGTATTGTGGTGCAGTACCCAGCCGGTTGCATCATAATGTTCCTTTGCTACCGTTTTTCCAGTTTCGGCGCATTCCGCAATCATTTTGTAGAGTGGCTCCTGACATTCCGAAATATTGGTCACCTCGACCGGCCAGTAATTCATTTCCGTGTTGATGTTTACAGTCCATTTGCTGTCCCATGGAGGGGTTAGTGAATCGTTCCAGATTCCCTGGAGGTTTGCCGGCTGGGTACCTGGCCGGCTACTCGAGATCATCAGATACCTGCCATATTGAATGTACAACGCCAGTAACTGAGGATCATTGGCCTCCGTCGAGAAGGCGACTATTCGTTCGTTAGTGGGCAGCTTTGTCCGCTCATTTTCACTGAACTGCACATCGAACCGATTGAATAATTTCTGAAAATTAGCTATATGACTGATCTTAATCTGCTGATAATTTTTATTCGCAACCTTGCTCAGGGTTTGGGTTGTCTTTTGTTCTGGATTACCGCTTACATCTTTGTAATTTACGTAATTGGTGGCGGCAGAGAGGTAAATGGTAGCAGTCATTGCATCCGAAATAACTAAATGATCATCCTTTGACGTGACTTTTCCATCTGTTGTGACGTTGAGGTTAGCGACTCCCCTGAGGGCTCCGTCCTTAACCTGAACCTTTAGCATCATACTTTTCCCATTGGCCAGCATGGTTTTTGCTTCGTGGATCGCATCGAAAGCCATTGAAAAATTGAGAGACTTCTCCTTATCCGCCGTCAGCCGAATGGCTATCACCTGGTCGGGGTTGGAAGATAAATATTCGCGGGTATAGCTGATTCCGTTGGATTTGTAAGACACTCGGCAGAGCGCATTTAGCAGATCCAGTTCTCGCATGTAGTCCGAAAAGACACTCTGACCAGGAAAATTAAGTTTGAGATCGCCGAAGGCCTGGTAGGCCATTTGCTTCAGCGGAACACTCATAAACTGTTCAAGTGCAAGGGTTTCGGCTTCCTTTTGATTGCCGTCTGCCAGTAGTTGTCTGATTTGGCCAAGGTACTTCGAAGCGCCTTTGTGGGCATAGTCATTGGGAGATCCTGTCCATAGCGTTTCTTCGTTGAATTGTATTCTGTCATTTTCGACCCCACCAAAGATCATCGCACCGAGCCGGCCATTACCAATCGGCAGTGCTTCGGTCCATTTGGTAGCCGGTTTTCCGTACCAAAGTCTTAGGTTACCTGGTTCGTCTTTGGCGCAGACCAGAAATGAAGAAGTGAGGATAAACAATAGGGAGACAAGATATTTTGGCTTCATGGTAATGGGATTAAGACTCAAATTTAATCATTTTGAGTTGAATATTCGTACTTAGAACAGGCATGACAAGATGCATTTCTCACTTAACCTTAACTGTACCAAATTTTCTTAATTTTGAATGAAGCAAAAAACATTTAGAGCTATGAAAAAATTTATAACTGCCTGTATCCTGCTGATTATTTGTCTGCAATTCTTTGTCCCGGGGTATTTGTCTGCACAGGACAATAACGCAAATATTGTGGCAGGGAAGGAATCCGTTGCCGGACTGAAAGATTATTACAAGGATTATTTCCCAATAGGGGTTGCAGTTTCTCCTTTTTCGCTGAACGGAGACCAGGGGGCCTTGATCTTAAAGCATTTCGCCAGCCTAACTGCAGAAAACGTGATGAAAATGGGGCCGATACACCCAGAGGAAAATCGGTATTTCTGGGATAATGCGGATAAGATTGTTGACTTTGCTATGTCTAATGGCCTTAAGATGAGAGGGCATACGCTTTGCTGGCATCAACAAACACCTTCGTGGATGTTTAAGGATGCGGCTGGGAATGCTGTGACCAAAGAAGTTCTGCTTTCCAGACTAAAGGAGCATATTGAGCAGGTGGTGTCCCGCTACAAGGGGAGGGTATATGCTTGGGATGTTGTCAATGAGGCAGTTGAAGATAAAGGCGATCTTGTCTATCGCGAGTCTGATTGGTACAAAATAGTAGGAGAGGAGTATATTGCAAAGGCCTTTCAGTGGGCGCATGAAGCAGATCCAGATGCAAAATTGTTTTACAATGATTACAACACCGAGAATCCGGCCAAGCGGGATAAAATTTACAAGATGCTGAAAGGGCTGCTGGATGCAGGGGTACCTGTTCATGGCATTGGTTTGCAGGGTCACTGGGGACTTAGCAATCCTTCAGAGGCAAATCTGAGGGCCGCGATAGAAAAATTTTCATCACTCGGATTAAAAGTCCAGATTACGGAGTTGGATATTTCAGTCTATCCTTCGAATAAAGATGCTGCTATTCCTGAATTTTCAGGGGAAAAGGAGCAACAGCAGATGGATCAGTACAAAATGGTTTTCAAAGTTTTCAGGGATTACAAGTCCGTCATCACAGGGGTGACTTTTTGGAATCTTTCCGACAAATCCAGCTGGCTCGATAACTACCCGGTACGGGGAAGGAAAAATTATCCTTTGTTGTTTGACCAAAATCTTCAACCCAAGAAAGCATTTTGGGAAGTGGTAAAATTCTAAATAATATGAGTGCATTCAAAGTAAAGAACCCTGATTATACCCTGAGTCCCATGACGGGAATGTCCAGGGCACATTATATCGAACTTGCCAAATATTTGTTGGACAGGGCTTTTAGTCATGTTAGTTCCATAGAATCGCCGATGGTTTTCCCTGCCGTACCCGGAAAGACCTATCCGCAGCCTGGTTCTCCTGATTGGCGTTATCGTTCCGCTGAATTTGAGGCGCTCGAAAGGACGTTTACACTTGCCGGTCCGCTGATTCATATCGATCCGGAAACCACCATCAGAGGTATTCATCTCAGGGACTATTATTGCCTTCAATTCTATCGCACCTTTACACCGGGTCATGCCAATTCGTTGCCATTGCCTGAAGATCTGCCAGACTCCAACTATCAGTTTACCTGTGAGTTCGGTGGATTGTTCAAGACTCTTCTACTTCTGCCAGATACCATCTGGCCCTGTTTTAGTGAGCAGCAAAAGAAGGAAATGGTGGTGACTATTTCGAAATGGGCGCATCACAGAACCACACAGAATAACTGGAGGATTTTCAACATCATGGCGCTCTCGTTCCTGAAGAAGAATGGATATGCTATTGATGATGAGCTACTAAAAAGCCACCTGCTTTGGGTGGTATCGTATCATTCGGGCGATGGCTGGTACCTCGAGCAGACTTATAACTATTATTCTATCAGCCTTTTCATTGTTTATACCACCATCTGGAACCGGACCTTCGGGGACGAATATTATCCTGAGATCGCCGAAATTATTGAAACCTCTGCCGTTAAACTGATGGAATCTGTTGCCAGCTTCTTTGCACGTGACGGATATATTAACATGTGGTCCAGGAGTATATGTTACCGCACATGGGTCTCCGGGGCCTTCCCGGTAGCCTTTATGCTCCGGGAAGAAAATTCGCTGGATGCCGGTTGGGCGCGAAGATTGTGCTCCGGCTCGTTGCTGCAATTTGTTACCAGGGAAGAATTTTTTCACAACGAGATTCCCAGTCTGGGATTTTATGGACCGAAGGAATATATGGTGCAGAATTACAGCTGTGCCGCCAGTCCTTTCCTGATGTTTTTGCCTTTTATCTGTTTGGCTTTGCCTGAGAATTCGCCTTTCTGGACGTCCGTTGAAAATGATGGAATGTGGGTGCATCTTGGCTCTGCCTCAAACAAGGTTCTGCTTGAAAATCCGGGTTTACTGCTTGTCAACCATGGCAAAACCGGTACTTCGGAGATCATTCCTGGTAAGGTTTATTATGACGATCCAAACTATTCCAAACTTGTCTACAATACCCATTTCCCTTGGGAGGATCACGATCCGCAAGGTGGAACTTCCATGGAATATAGTTTCCGCAGTCAGGATCCACGCGATCTTCGGGGGGATGATGTGAATTTTTACCTCACCGGGCAGGCAGTTACCAACGACTCAGACAAGAACAAAACCTATACCACTTCGCAAAGCATGTTGTACAATGGTGCGCGCAAAGAGGTGCTCTACAGGCAGGCCATCATGCGGAAACCGCCCAATAATGGCGTTGGTTATATTATTGATCTGGCGGAAATCACCATTCCTGGAGGAGTTATCCGTATAGACCGTACCCGGATGGCCTTCGAGCATGAGCTGACGCTGGGGCACTTCGGATTACCTCATATCGCCGGCGAAAAGGCCATAGTTTGCCAATTTGAAGAGGGTGCCAGGAAAGTCATCACTGCTTCTATTTCCGGCAGGAGGGTGGCACTCATCACCTATTCAGGCTGGGATCTCCTGGAAAGCCT
This sequence comes from Prolixibacteraceae bacterium, assembly GCA_037137375.1. GTDB lineage: Bacteria > Bacteroidota > Bacteroidia > Bacteroidales > Prolixibacteraceae > CAINVV01. The sequence goes on along the minus strand of JBAXKJ010000023.1, from coordinate 62,019 downwards.
TGTTCATCATGATTGCAATGCCGAAGCAGATGAGAGTACGGTGATCTATGCTTACAAGAAAAGGATGGCTAAAAATCCGGCCATGGAACTGATGATTACAGCGTTGTTACATAAAACGGACGACAGTGAATGGACGGAAGAGGAACTGAATCCGGTGAAGGAAATACAAATCAGGGAAATTACTCCAGCCTTTTCTGCCTTGGGAGCCTCGATAACGCTGTTTAACAATGAAGTATATGAGGTTGATTTCAGAGATATTGACGGGAAACGAAGTTGTTAATTTACATTTTTAACCCATAACCATGAAAAAGATTATTGGCATTTTCTTTGCTATAATGATTCTTAATCCAGGTGTTCAGGCGCAATTTTCCACCAGGGCGAGGGACAGTATCAATAAAATCACTGCAGTTGATTACCAGAATATGTTGCAGCAACTGGGAATTAAATCCATCCGGCAAGGGGCAAACGGGAGTGATCCAAAGGCTGCCAATGCGGCAAATTATGATGAGGCGAAGGCCAATCCCTACCCCAATTTGCCTGATCCGCTACTTCTGAAAGACGGGAAGAAGGTTACTTCTGCTAAAAACTGGTGGAAAAAGCGTCGACCAGAAATTGTCGAAGACTTTGACCGGGAAGTGTATGGGCGCGTGCCAGCAAGGACTCCTGCTGTGAAGTGGGAGTTAACTGCGACCAAAATTGATTCGATTGGGAAATTCAAAGTGATCACCAAGACATTGGTAGGTCATGTCGACAATTTTGCCTTTCCTGCTATCCCGGTAGATATTAAGCTTAATTTGTCGACTCCTTTAGACGCAAAGGGCCCAGTACCCGTAATCATGGAATTTGGATTCATGTTTCCTCCGGGATTCAGAATGCCTGCGGCTCCCAATAAGACTAATGAACCTGGTTGGCAAGAGCAGATGGTAGCAAAGGGCTGGGGTTATGCCATTCTTTCTCCGGCAAGTATCCAGGCCGATAATGGCGCCGGACTGACGCAAGGTATTATTGGATTGATGAATAAGGGACAGAACCGCAAGCCGGATGATTGGGGATCCTTGCGGGCCTGGGCTTGGGGTGCGAGCAGGGCGCTGGATTATTTTGAAACGGACAAAGCCGTTAATGCTAAAAAAATTGGTATTGAAGGACATTCCAGGTATGGTAAGGCGGCATTGGTGACCATGGCTTATGACAGTCGTTTTGCCATTGCATTTGTCAGTTCCTCCGGCGAAGGTGGCGCCAAATTGCATCGCAGGAATGCAGGGGAACTGGTCGAAAATGTTGCCTCTTCGGGTGAGTACCACTGGATGGCTGGCAATTTCATCAAGTACGCCGGACCACTAACACCCAATAATCTCCCGGTTGATTCGCATGAGCTGATTGCGATGTGTGCACCGCGACCGGTTTTCATCAGCAGTGGCGACAAAGGGGATGCCTGGGTCGATGTGAGGGGAATGTTTATGGCCGCAGTTGGAGCCGGACCGGTTTATCGGCTTCTTGGTAAGAAAGACCTTGGAACTAATGTGTTACCTGCTGTCGAGACTCCTCTGATGGATGGCGACCTGACTTTTCGGCAACACAGTGGCGGACATACTCCGGCTCCGAACTGGCCGACTTTTATCAGGTTCGCTTCGAGGTATTTTGAGAAATAGCTCAATGAATGGTGTAGCTCAGAAGATTATCTGCTTTTAGTTTTTGCTGGCAGCATACTTTTCGATCGGTCCAGACTGTCAGGCTGCGGATTTCGTTGAAACGATTCGATTTAGGTTCTCATACCTTGAATCTGATATTTGTTCAATCAGAGTGTCCGACTATTTTGTTGCAGTTAGCAAAAAAACAGGATATGACCTGGTTTCCTCTTCAGAAATTACTCTTTTTACGACGTAGCACTGTTCAAACTTAACATCTTTAAATCCTGCTTTGGTCAGCTTTTTTGTGAGTTCGGCCGGATCAAATCCCAGGTGTCCATTGAAACCTTCGCCATGGAAGGATCCGTCTTCGAGGTAGAGATCTGCAATAGCCAAAAATCCGCCATCTTGAAGAAGTTGGTAAAATTTGCCGAAAATGGATTCAATATTTTCGATGTGGTGAAGCACCATCTGGTTGAAAGTAAGATCGAATAATCCATCCGGCGTCTCTTTTTCCAGATCACAATATATGGCAGACAAGTTGGAAATCTGTCGGTTGTGGATTTTCTCTTCCGTTACTTTTACCATTTCGGAGGAACTATCCATCATGGTAATGTGATTTAGTTTATCTGCGAGGAGAAAGCTGAGGATACCTGTTCCTGCGCCCAATTCCAGGGCATTCATGTTGATTTTTAACGGAATAATTTCTTCCATTTTCCTGGCGATCGCCTGTGAACGCTCCAGGTGAACCGGGTTCTCATCCCAGGTTCGGGCTTTATTGTCGAAATTGCTCATGTGTCTGAATTATTTTTCATGGCAAAATTAGTATTAATTAGTGATATTAATGCGATTTAAGTGATATTATTACGATTTATTTGATTTTTTATTTATTTTTGTCTTTCAAAAGTTTTATTATTGAAATTCTAAATTTTAGCATCAATGAAAAAATTCATAGTGCCTTTTGCTTTAGGATTGCTGCTGATCCTCAGTAACTGTCATGCCGGCAATTCGCCGAAGACCGCAGTTAATTCAATTTCTTCGGACAAGGTAATTGAAATGACAGACAATATTTTTAAGGAGAAAGTTTTTAATTATGAAACCAGTAAGACCTGGAAATTTGAAGGTAATTTGCCTGTCATTATTGATTTTTATGCAACCTGGTGTGGACCATGCAGGGTTTTGTCTCCTTTGGTGGAGGAAGTTGCTAAGAAATACGAAGGAAAGATCCTTGTTTATAAAGTAGATACGGACAAAGAGCCTCGATTAGCCCAAGCTATGGGAATCCAGAGTTTGCCTACACTTCTGTTTGTTCCGGTTAAGGGTCAGCCAAGATCGACAGTAGGTTCAATACCCAGGGAAACGCTGGAAAAGGCAATCAACGAGGTTTTGTTTGTGAAATAGGATTCCTTATAGTTCGCTCAATTCAGCTCGAACCAGGGTTTTACGTATATAGTCTTGTCTTCGACCTCGCTGGAATGTCTGAATTCATTGGTCTTGTTCAAGTAAATGTAATCAACGGCCCATTCTGAATGGTGGGTCTGGATTTGTTTTATTGCATCCAGAATATAATAAAGTTCGTCATTGGTCATGGTCGGATGCAAAGAGAGTCTGATCCATCCGGGTTTTTGGGATAGATCCCCAAAATTGATTAGATCCGTAATGTGTTTGGATTGGTCGTATGAAACATCAAGCAGAAAATGTCCATAAGTACCGGCACAGGCGCATCCGCCCCGGACTTGTATCCCAAACCGGTCATTCAATAATTTAACGACCAGATTGAAATGTACCTCTTCCAAATAAAATGAGATGATTCCGAGTCTATGGTGGATATTGTCAGCAAGGATATGAAGTCGTGGAATCTTTGGAAGTTCCTCAAAAACGACCCGAACCAGCTCTTCTTCGCGTATCCTCATTCGTTCCACCCCCATCTGCTCTTTCAGCTTTATGCTTAGAGCTGCTTTAATTGTCTGAAGGAATCCCGGGGTTCCCCCATCTTCGCGGGCTTCAATATCGTCCACATATTTGAACTCTCCCCAAGGATTGGTCCAGTCGACGGTGCCTCCGCCTGGATTATCAGGTACTTTACAGGTATATAGGGCCGAATTAAAAACCATGATGCCTGAACTGCCAGGTCCTCCAAGGAATTTATGTGGGGAGAAGAAGATGGCATCGAGTGCTTCCATCGGGTCTGCAGGATGCATGTCTATTGGCAAGTAGGGTGCCGAGGCGGCAAAATCAACGAAGCAAACCCCTCCATTTTCGTGCATGATTCTGGCCATTTCATGGTAAGGTGTTGAGATCCCGGTCACATTAGAACAGGCAGTGAAAGAACCGATCTTCATTTTCCGGTCCTTGTATTTTTCTAGTTCCCTCTGTAATTGTCCTGTATCAACCAACAGATCTTTATCAGGCATTAATTGAACGACATCGGCGATGGTTTCAAGCCAGGAGGTGTGGTTGGAATGGTGTTCCATATGTGTGATGAAAACGACTGGACGTTCCTCCTGAGTAATGTTTTCGCGGTTGAGGATTCTTGCCGTTGATCTGAATCCCAGTATTCTCTGTAACTTATTTATGACAGTCGTCATGCCTGAGCCGGCATTAATTATGACATCATTCGGGCCGGCGTTAACATGCTGCTTGATAATATGCTGGGCGTGATGGTAAGACTTGGTCATCAAGGTTCCGGTTTCGCTTGCATCAGTATGAGTATTCCCCACAAACGGCCCGAATTGATTCGTCAAAGCATCTTCAATGGGTTTGTATAGACGTCCACTGGCAATCCAGTCGCCGTAAATGATCTTCTGTTCACCAAAAGGAGAGGTAAATGTCTGATCAATACCAATAATGTTATCCCTGAATTTTTTGAAATAGTCTTCCATAACTAATCGGTCAATATGACGTTTGCAAAAATACTCGTATTTGCCAATATTTTCTTTACATGTTTCACCGATACATTTTTATTTTCCCAGGGTTAGGTCAGGTCTGCATAAATGAGCAAAAAAAGAAGGCTGCCATTATTATCCAAGACAGCCTCAAAATCAATTTTCAATCAGATCTCAGTCTGAATTATTTTGCAACCAGAACTCAGAACAATTTTCAGTCAAGATCTTTGGCGATTGAAATGGCGGCGATGGTTCCGTCAGCAACGGCTGTGGTAATCTGTCTGTATTTTTTGCTAATTACATCACCTACGGCGTAGACTCCCGGAATGGAAGTTCTCATTTCATCATCGGTCTTGATGTATCCCCATTGATCAAGTTCCAGTTTTTCGGTAAAAAGTCCGAGATTAGGCTTCATTCCGATGAAAATGAATACACCGTCTGCCTTTAAAGTCTTGATCTCTTTGGTATTCAAGTCTTCCACTTCAACAAACATCTGATCATTTTCTTTTTTAAACGAACGGGGCTCATGCATAAATACCGGATGGATCTTTGGATTGGCCAGTAATTTTTCCTGAGCTGTTTTATTTGCTGTAAAGGCTGCAAATTGATGAATGACTGTCACTTTCGAAGCAAATTTCGCGATAAAATCACTCTCTTCAACGGCAGAGTTTCCACCGCCGATAACAATCACTTCCTTGTCTACAAAATATTTGGCATCACAGGTGGCACAGTAGGAAATACCCTTGCCTTTCAATTCTCTTTCTCCCTTGGCGCCGGTCAAATTGGGTGTCGTTCCGGTGGCTATGATGATTCTTTTGGCACGGATGGTTTCAAATTCATCGATAACAACCTCCTTTTTTACCAGATCAACTCTTGTGACATCTACCGCAACTTTGAATACGGTGCCACACATTTTTGTCTGTTCGGACATGTTGTGCGATAGCATATAACCGGCCTGTGGATCAATAAATCCAGGATAGTTGGATACTTCATGGGTGGTAGAAACATGACCTCCTGGCAGAGAAATATCCACCAAAACAGTGTTGATCTTGGCCTGGCACAGGTACAATCCTGCAGTTAGTCCCCCGGGGCCACCCCCCAGAATGATGACATCATATTCTGAGGTCTGCGGTTTAATCTTCGCCTTAATTTCATTCACAGTGGATTCAGGCAACATGGAATTCAGGTGATAAATGATCTCACTTTTCTTGATTCCTCCGGCTAATTTCCCGGCTACCTCTTTGCCATTGTCAAAGAATAGCAATGTTGGGGAAGATTTTACCCCTAATTTGTCAGCCAGCTCCCTGTTTTGTTGGCGAAAAATCTTAATGAATTTAATTTCATGGCCATACATTCCAGCCAGGGATTCAAATTTTGGAGCAACTGCCTCGCAGGGAGGACATTCCGTGGAGTAAAAATCCAAAATAACTTTTCCACCTTGTAAAACTTCTTTTTCGAATTCTGAACTGTTAATCTCTTGCATTTTATTAAACTTTTTCTTCTGTAAAATAAGCCTTAAACCCAATTTCGAGTAATTCTTTCACCGGTCTGCAGTCTGGAGATAGGATCGATCCGTTTTTATTCTTCGCTACTGATCCGCAACCTCCGCCACAAGCCAGCTGAACCTCGCAGTTCCTGCATTCTTCGATGGAGGTAACATCCCTTGACGCCCATTGTTGAATGAGCTGCTCATTTTTAGTTACTTCAGGAAAATATGTACCCAAAGCCTCCTCTTCTTTTCCCACCGTAGCCGTGCAGGAGTATATCCTGCCGGTGTAATCAAAGGCCCATTCTGATTTGCATGCAGGACAGGCATCGAACAATGGATCAGGAAGTTCGCCATGTTCGGACAGATATTTCGCTACCGAATAGGAGGGCTTGTAAAATTCCTGAATATGTGGAAATTGCTCTGTAAGTTCGAATATTTTTTTGAAGAGGGAAATCCTTGTAAATAGCTGATCAGGTGTCGATTGGCAGTGATGCAATTCATAATTCCTTCCGATCTGCGTCTTGAAGAGGGGATGGGAAGTCCATCCTTTTTCAATGGCGAAAGAAGCCAGCTCTGGCAGATTTTCAATATTTTGTTTGTCGATCACCATCCTGAGATTCACTGGAAACCCAGCCGCTAATGCAGCATCGATGCCCCGGACAATAGGTTCAAAGGTAGGAGATCCGCCTTTCAGAAAGCGACGCTGGTCGTGGATCTTCTTGGTACCGTCGAGGGTAATCTGAATCTCGCGAATTTTCCCCTTTGATAACAGATCGATATAGTTTTCAAGGTAATAGCCATTGGTCACAACACAAATATCCAGTTTTACTTCATTGGATTTTTCTATTAACAGCCGGATAATTTCCTTCTGATGTGGCGTATTCAGGAGTGGTTCCCCTCCAAAAATGGTAAGATACCTGCGCCGGTTGGCGAACTCCTTCCTGATATATTGAAAGAATGCATCAATCAATTCAGGAGTAGCGTGCTGGTTGGGGTTGGTATATTCATCCTGGTAACAATAGCTGCAGCTGAAGTTGCAACTGTAATTCGGGACAAAAAAGAGCTGAACTTCCTCCTCATCCCGCTGATCCACAAAATCGAAATAACTGTTGCGATATTGTTTGTTTTCATTTTCCTGTGTTACCAGATACCCCTTTTCCATAAAGCCCTGCAGCATTTCTTTGTCAATCTCACCGCCCTCTTTGAAAGTTGCTAATGCATTTGACTCCTCTTCAGAAAGTAAATCTGCATTGCCACTAAGCAAGTTGACCGCAAAATATTGATCGCTCCCGGAGACTTTGGAAACTATGTTGTGTTTTGATTTGATCATTTTCGTTCAATAATAATAGATGAATATACCTATCGGGAAATTGCTTTCCCGATAGGATATTCAATTTGATTTAGTCGTGGCAACCCACAACCGACTTGGAAGTTTTGGCACAGCATTGAGCTATGACAACGCTTTTCTGCGCTTCCTGCTTTTTGACTAAACTTTTCATGTAAAAAAATTAATTAAATACTTATAAATATGCTTAGAAAAGCCATTTTTAGGGTCTTTCACCCGCTACCGTGAAACTGGAGACTTCTACCTTCCCTTTGGGGTAAGGCTTTGATTCTTCCAGGATTGTGATGGACTGGAAACCAGTAGCCGCCAATGTTGAAAGGTATTCCTCGCGTGTGACAGAACCGGCCCAGCATTCTGCTACCGCGACAGGATCTTTCCTGTATTCCTCTGGAACAGGGGAAGTCGAATAAATATCACTTACGACAAAGCGACCTCCTTTTTTTAGGATTCTGAAGATTTCGCTCCAGACAGCTGCTTTATCCGCCGCATGATTGATGGTACAATTAGAGACAACCAGATCGGCTGTCTTATCAGGCAGATCCAGCTTTTCCAGCTCACTCCTGATAAATTTTACATTAGTTACGCCAAATTTTTGGGCGTTTGTTCTTGCTGTTTCCAGCATTCCATCTGAGATATCAATTCCATAGGCAAAGCCTTCTCCTCCGGCCTGTTCTGCCATCCGCAGCACGTCTGTTCCCCTGCCACTGCCGAGGTCCACGCAAATTTCTCCTGGTTTTACTTCAGAAAAATTGAGGGCGCCTCCGCAGGAAAGGCAGCAGTCTGTTTTTGCTAATTGACTGTATCTGAGATTTATGGTTGAATAATCCATCTTTTATTTTGGTATACTAAGTTCGATATTATCAGAATTGATGCGACAAAGGTAGAAAATATTTAATTTAAATCGCATTAATATCACTTAAATCTTTTTAATATCACTATTTTTGTAGAATGAAACGAGCATGTACTAATCCCCGGAAGATTATGTAAATAACTTTGCGAGTTACATGAGTACTTGCGGATATTCAATATTTAACAACTGTATTTACGGTGAAAAATTTCTTTGCAGAGGATCTTACGACGGATGAGCTCAATGTACTGTTTCAAAGTGATGAAAAATGTCTTGAGTTTATTGCCGGACTAAAATGGGAGGATGGATTCGAATGCAGGAAGTGCGGAAACCTGAATTACTGTCCTGGCAAGACTCCATTTTCCAGACGATGCACCAAGTGCAAAAGTGAGGAATCTGCCACTGCTGGCACGATCTTTCACAACTGCAAATTTCCTATCAGCAAGGCTTTTTATATTGCGTTTAACATTTGCAGGGGTAATGAAGAGATTTCCACCTACGAATTTGCAAGAAGGCTTTCCTTGCGCCAGATGACCTGCTGGAATTTTAAGTCCAAGATCCGCGCTTCGCTGGATGCCCTCAAGGATATTTCCGAATCTGACAAGAAAGACATCCGTAAGCTTTTTAGCTATTAGTTTTTCACCCTCTGGGATTCGGCTTGTAAGGCAGTTTTGCCATCTTCTGAACCTCCACGGAAGGAAATCCGAATTCTTCTACTACCCTCCCCAATATCAAATAGATACCGGGTCCCTTGAACGGATAGTTTTTCAATGAGTCAGGGAAATGAACGGTGTCGAAGAAATTGCCGGTGCAGTCGATGAAGGTGCCGAAATGCATGACCTCCCTCCTGACAGTGCGGACATATTTGATGGTCACCATTCTTCCCACCATCCGGACGGTTTTTCCGAGATACTGAATGAGATTTCTTGCCAACACCTCTCCCCTGAAATCTGTCTGCAGCATGTCAAAAAGACTGACGCTGACCGGAAATCCCAGCAGTTCAATCTCATCGTAGGCATCTTCGAGCGGCGAGTATTCCAGGACGGGCATCTCGAAGGTCTTGTGTTCAGACTGGAACATGCTTACTGTCTCCACCCGGACGGGCGCCTTCTTCAGATACAGCTGTGATTCCCACAAAAGAGAACATTTATTTTCCACCAGCATACGAAAAGCACCGATACGGATCAGCGTAATCAATTGCTCTTTACCAATGGGCACCCGGTCGATAAAATCCTGGATGGAGAGATATTTGCCATGACACTTGCGCTCACTCATGATCAGATCGATGGTCACTGTTTCCAGGTTCTGTACATGTATAAAGCCTATATATATGGTCTTTCCGACAATCCTGGTATGACTCAGACTCCGGTTGACACAGGGGAGTTCGATGGTTGCACCTTGTCTTTGAGCTTCATTGAAATAGACCCAGGTATGATAAAATCCTCCGAAATTGTTGATAACGGCAACCATAAACTCCAGCGGATAATGGGCCTTGAGGTAGAGGCTCTGGAAGCTCTCGACCGCGTAGGAGGCAGAGTGGGCCTTCGAAAACGAGTATCCGGCAAAGGATTCGATCTGTCGCCAGACCTCCTGCGCGATCTCTTCCGGATGCCCCAGCTGACTGCAGTTGGCGAAGTATTTTTCTTTTATCTGCTGAAACTCTTTGAGGGAACGGTACTTTCCAGACATGGCCCTGCGGAGGACATCCGCCTCTGCGAGATCCAGTCCGGCGAAATGATGTGCCACCTTGATGACATCTTCCTGGTAGACCATTACCCCATAGGTCTCGCTCAGCTGCTCCTTCATCACGGGATGCAGGTAATCAAAATCATCGGGATGGTGAAACCTTCTGATATACTCCCGCATCATCCCCGATTTGGCAACGCCCGGCCGGATGATCGAGCTGGCTGCCACCAGGCTGATGTAATTGTCACATCTCAGTTTCTTCAGCAATCCCCGCATGGCCGGGCTCTCGATGTAGAAACAGCCGATGGTCTCGCCGTCTTTCAGCTGTTGTCGGACTTTTTCATCCGCAAAGAACTTGTCGACCTGATGAATATCGATCTCTTTTCCCCCGTTACCGGCAATGATATCTACGGCCTCTTTGATGTGCCCGATGCCCCGCTGACTGAGAATATCCAGTTTCTCGAACCCCATCTCCTCGGCGATGTACATGTCCCACTGGGTTGTAGGAAATCCCTTGGGTGGCAGGTCCAGCGCCGCGTAGTAGGTGATGGGTTCTTCGGTTACCAGCATACCCCCTGCGTGGATGGTCCTCATGTTGGGATAATCCATGATCTCTTCTCCCAGCAGGACGATCTGCCGGGCCGTGTCATAATTGTTGTAGTTGTTCTGGGGATCGTTTACCAACAGGTCGATCTCCTCCTTCGGCAATCCGAATACCTTGCCCAACTCCCTGTAGACGGACCTGTCCTTGAAGGTGGAGGTGGCTCCCAGCAGTGCGGCATGGTTTTTCCCATACCTTTTCAGGATGTAGTCCTGAACCTGGTCGCGGTCTTTCCAGGAGAAATCGATGTCAAAATCCGGCGGACTCGTCCGTTTGGGGTTCAGAAACCGCTCGAAGTAAAGGTCCAGCTTGATGGGATCAACGTCTGTAATCCTCAGACAGTAAGCCACAATGCTATTGGCGCCGCTCCCGCGGCCGACATGATAGAAGCCCCTGGACATGCTGTAATGGATGATATCCCAGGCAATCAGAAAATAGGAGGAGAAGCCCAGATCGTTGATGATCTTCAGCTCGTGATCGATCCGCTGCCTGGCCGTCCGGTTGTTTTTTCCATAGCGGTAGAGCATCCCTTCGTAGGCCAGCTTCTGCAGCAGCAGCCTGTCGTCCTCTTTGGTCTTGCTGTAAGCCCTTTTGTTTTTGCTTACCCTGAATTCTATGTCGATGGAACACTGATCCGTCAGACAATCCGTATTCTCAATGATCTCGGGATATTGCTGAAAGAGTTCATTCAGTCTCCAGGGAGAGAGCAGCACCTGCTCCGGATCCGCATGCTGGTGAGGCAGAAGTTTGCTCAGGAGGGTATTGTGATCCATGGCCCTCATGCATTTGTGTATCATTAAGGATTTGTCATCCAAGAAGGTAACGGGCTGCCAGACCACCAGCCTGTCCATGTGGTTCCGGTATTCGGAGGTGACCAGCTTGTTGAGCTGATGGTGTCGGATACCCGTGAATTCAAAATCCCTCAACTCGGAACCCGGCAGCTTTCCAAAAGGATAGATCACCCAGACCTGTCTAAATTCCGGAGCCTCCGGATCAAACTCCTTCTTGTTGAGGTTATGCCAGGTCAGGTATTCATTCAGTTCCCTTAACCCCTCCCGGTTCCTGGCGATCCCGATAAACAGGAGTTCATCCCCGTTCCGGAACTCAACACCGGCAATGGGCTTGATGTCCCGCTCCTTCGCCTTTTTTATAAATTCGGGAATGCCCATTGAAGTATTGATATCCGTCAGCGCCAGGACAGATATGCCTTTGAGGACAGCCTGGTCCAGTAGCTGGTCGACACTCATGGTACCATATCTCATGCTAAAATAGCTGTGCGTATTGATATACATCTTTTTACATTTTATTTGGCCAGTATTCCCGAGGCGCGCCTGATCGCACCCGGACCGTAGTGAAGCCGGATCTTATCCATGGAGAGGTAGAGCCGGACCTGCTTCTCGTTGTTGTCGAACAGGTTCAGCTGCTGCACGCCGTGAACCAGTCCGCCGAGCTTCACCCCAACCAGACGGATCAGCATCCTTCTGTCATATAGTCGTTTAAACAACTCCCGGACGGTACCTATCAGGACATGGTCGAAGGAGGTGTATTCAATTTTCTTCTGCAACGTATGCGTGTCATAATTGGCATACCTGATTTTTACCGTTACCACGGAAGTCAGTTTCTCATGTTTCCGCAGTTGGAAGCACAATTTCTCCGTCATCGAGATCAAAAGCTTGTCGAGCATCGCCACATCGATGGTATCCGTTTCAAAAGTCTTTTCTTTGCTGATCGATTTCTCCTCACTGTAAGGCACCACCGGAGTGAAATCAATCCCGTGGGCACGCTTCCAGATTTCAAGACCATTCTTCCCCAGCACACTCTGCACCATCTCGACGGGCACGGAGCTTAGCGTCTGAATCGTCGAGACGCCCATCGACCGCAGCAACTGATAGGTTTTGTCGCCCACCATGGGAATCTTCCGGATGGACAAGGGGTTCAGAAAGGGCTGAACGTACTCTTTCACCACATACTTCTCTCCGTTTGGTTTAGCCTCCCCGGTCGCAATCTTACTGACGGTCTTGTTGACGGATAACCCGAATGAGATAGGCAGTCCCGTCTCACGGATGATATTCTGACGCAACTCGTGCGACCATTTCAGGGAGCCCCAATAGCGGTCGATTCCCGTGATGTCGAGGTAATGCTCGTCGATCGAGGCCTTCTCGTACACGGGCGCCTTCTCCGCGATGACATCTGTGACCATCCTGGAATATTTGCTGTACGAATCCATGTCCCCGCGGATGACAACGGCTTCGCGGCAGAGGTTCCTCGCCATCTTCATGGGCATGGCTGAGTGTATCCCGAACCTCCTGGCCTCGTAACTGCAACTGGCCACCACGCCGCGGTCCGACAATCCGCCGATGATGACTGGCTTGCCAATCAGACTGGAGTTGAGCAATCTCTCGACTGAAACAAAAAATGTATCCAGATCCATGTGTAATATTGTCCTGTCCTGAATTTGCATCCACACTTCCTCCCGAATCTTTTAAAAAATAATTCCTTCTTTTTCGTTGAAATCAAAATAATTGATTATATTTGACTATAAAAAAGACAATCGTCTGACTACAATATAAACTAATTTTTAATAAAACGTATATGTTTTTGTCTGAAAACATCAAATTTTTACGAAAAAGAAGACGGCTGACCCAGAACGACCTGGCGGAGACGCTGGGAACGAAGCGGTCGAGCATCAACAATTACGAGAACGGAACAGCCATTCCGCCCATGAATGTGCTGATCGGTCTGTCCGACCTTTTTAATCTCTCCATCGACACGCTGGTACGCATCAACCTTTCGTCCCTGCGCGAGAGCCAGATGTACGTGATCGAGCATGGGTCCGATGTCTTTGTGAAAGGAAATGAGGTGCGGGTACTGGCTACTACCGTGGATTCCGGGAACAAGGATAACATTGAGATCGTCTCTATCAAGGCCAAGGCGGGATATACCACGGGGTATTTCGATCCGGAGTTCATATCAGGATTGCCCAACTTTCAGCTGCCCATCCTGTCGCGGGACAGAAAATACAGGGCCTTCCAGATTTCGGGTGACTCAATGCTTCCGGTCCGGGACAAGAGCTGGGTAGTGGGGGAATATGTCCAGGATCTGAGTTCGGTCAGGGATGATCAGCTGTATATCGTCCTGACCCTCAATGAGGGCATTGTATTTAAGAAGGTAAGGAATGAGCTGAAGGAGAAGGGGAGTCTCAAGATGATCTCATCCAATCCGGAATATGCTCCTTACGATCTGTCTGTTAATGAGATAAGAGAAGTATGGAAATTCGTCCTCTATATAACGGACGAAATACCGCCTTCCTCCTGGAATCAGCAGATCTTCAGTAGCCTGGAAGATCTTAAAAAGGATATTGTAGAAATTAAACACCGATTGAGTAGCTAGGGCTGTATAAAGCATCCCCTGTCATGCTTAACTTGTTTCAGCATGACAGGGGATTTCGAATCAGGTTCGGAATGACGAACCGGTGTTTGGACGTTCCTTGAAATTCTGCTATTTAACTGCTTTGATGGCTTCCAGATTTGTTTTGAGCAGCTTAACGATTTCCGGATTTTTCAGGGCCAGATTGTTCTTTTCCCCGCGGTCGACGGACAGATCGTACAACTGGTCCTCCTTCGAGTTGCCATATTCGGTATTCGTCTCCTTTCCGTAAGCAGGTCCTGGCCCTGGCGCGATGTACTTCCATTGTCCGTTTTCAATGGAGAGATTGTTATGAACATTTTGAAGCACAAGGTATTCGCGGCCTTTCCCACTTCTATTCAGCCAGGCATTCAGGTGATTCTGGCTGTCTGGGGCTGCATTGGAAGGTATTTTGACATTAAGCAACGCAGCAAAATTCGCCAGCATATCCACCTGGCAAAGCAGTTTGTCTGATACACCTGGCTGTACGGTTCCGGGCCAGCTCAGCAATCCAGGCACACGGGTTCCACCTTCAAAACTGCTGTATTTCCCTCCTCTAAGGTCACCTGCAGGTTTATGGTTACCCAGGAGTTCAACGGCCCTATCCTTGTAGCCGTCATCAACAACGGGACCGTTGTCGCTCGAGAGAATGACGATGGTATTCTTTTCCAGTCCAAGTCTTTTCAGGGTATTGAGCACCTCGCCGACCGACCAGTCGAATTCGATGATCGCATCACCCCTGGCGCCCATACCGCTTTTGCCTACAAAGCGCGGATTTGGAACCCGGGGAACGTGGGCATCCTGTGTAGCAAAATATAGAAAGAAGGGCACAGATTTGTTAGCTTCAATAAATGACAGTGCCTTGGAAGTAATCCTGCCACCAATTTCCTCATCCACCCAAAGGGCCGATTTTCCGCCTTTCATGTAGCCTATCCGAGAAATTCCGTTCACAATAGACTGATCATGACCATGACTCGGGTGCATCTTAAGTAGCTCCGGATTGAGTTTCCCGGTAGGTTCGCCCTCGAAATTCTTTTCATAACTAACAGAGACGGGGTCTTTCGGATCGAGGTTGACGATCCGCTCATTTTCGACATAGACACAAGGAACGCGGTCGCCAGTGGCAGCCAGAATAAAGGAAAAATCGAAGCCGAGGTCGGAAGGTCCGGGTGTGATGTGGCCGTTCCAGTCCTGTGTGCCGGTCTTATCTCCCAGTCCGAGGTGCCATTTTCCCACCACTCCGGTCTTGTAACCAGCACTCTTGAAGACGTCTGCGAGGGTAAATCTTTCCGGCCGGATAATGGAACCCGCATTGCCGGCAGCGATTCCGGTTCCCTCTTTCCTCCAGGCATATTCTCCTGTTAAAAGAGCATATCTCGAAGGCGTACAGGTCGCGGCGGAGCTGTGCATATTGGTAAAACGGACTCCCTGTTTGGCTAATCGTTCCACATTTGGCGTGTGAATCGTCTTTGCTCCATTGCAGCTTAAATCACCGTATCCGATATCATCAGCGTAAATGAAAACCACATTGGGTTTTGTTGGAGTGGACTGTGCCAAATTGCTTTGGGCCAGGCATCCAAGCGGCAAAGCAGCTAGAAGGGGAAAGTAGTTTCTGATAGTACCCATTTAATAAAATTATTTTTACAAATATCTGGTAAAAATTTGATTTTGCGATGTTAGCCAACGTATTCAGTTGGGGTTAATGTTCGTTTTTTACCATATTATCACTTTATTTTATACTCCGGACCATTAAATGTTTTGAAAAGTTTGTTTCCTTATATTTTTACTTTTATTTTACATCCTTCTATTATTTTCTATCGCACTTTATGGCAATTGACCAGCAAAATCCGGAATCATCCGCTGAATTGAAATCGAACTATAGTAGCTTGTTTTTTTCAAATAGCCCTGTCATGTTTTGTGTTGGCTCGAAGGATGGACATTTTATTGAAATGAATACGGCATTTGCAGTTAACCATGGCTATAGCGTGGATGAGCTTATAGGAAAACATTCCATGGAAGTTTTCGCTCCGGAAGTCAGGGAGAAGTTTCTGGAACAATTGGAGATCATTAATCAAGAGGGGCACCTTAATTTCGAGTCCATTCACATCCGCAAGGATGGTTCTAAATTTCCTGTCGAGGTGGATGCTACTTCAGTCAGGGATGAGCATGGGAATGTGCAGTGCAGGATCGTGACTGTTGTCGATATCTCAGCGTACAAAAATGCTGAGGAACAGTTGAGGAAGCTTTCGAGTGCGGTAGAGCAGAGTCCAGTCAGTATTGTGATTACGGATACAAATGGTGATATTGAATATGCCAATCAGAAAGCGTTTGAAACAACCGGTTATTCACTGGATGAGCTGAAAGGGCAAAATCCAAGGGTCCTTAAATCTGGTGAACTAAAAGCCTCAGATTACCAGCTTCTTTGGGACACCATCACTGCAGGGAAAACCTGGTCTGGTATTTTTCACAACAAGAAGAAAGACGGCACATTATATTGGGAGAAGGCGAGTATATCTCCTGTTTTTAACAGTTTAGGAAATATCACTCACTACGTAGCAGCTAAGGAAGATATTACTGAAAAGAAAAAGGCGGAAGATAATTTGATTGCCAGCGAGGCAAAATTAAAGGAGGCGAACGCAACAAAAGACAAACTTTTTTCCATCATTGCCCATGATCTGCGGGGCCCAATCGGAAATTTCATTCCGGTTCTTGAACTACTCACAACCGATGCTTCTTTAACTGAGGAGGAAAGGACGGACCTTTTGAATGGACTTGTCCTGGGATCAAAATCAGCCTTCATACTCCTCGAAAATTTGTTGCATTGGGCGTCCAGTCAGTCAAACAGGATTAAATTAGTTCCAGCGCATTATTTTATCAATGAAATTCTCAACCGAAATATCCATCTTCTGTCTCCGGCTGCGTTCCATAAGTCGATAAATATCTCATTGAATGCTCAGGAAGAACTGTCCGTTTATATCGACAAGGAATCTGTAGATCTCGTAGTCAGAAATTTGCTTTCAAATGCGATCAAATTCACCCGCGAGGGAGGTGAGATTGTTATTTCGACCAGAAATGCAGGAGATTTCGTTGAAGTGGAAATGGCCGATAATGGTATCGGGATACCCAAAGAAATTGCTGAAAATCTCTTTATCCTGAACTCATTTTACACTACCCAGGGAACAAACAGAGAAAAAGGATCGGGCCTGGGCCTGGTGATGTGCAGGGATTTTGTGGAGAAAAACGGGGGTAAGATCCATGTGGATAGCATTCCCGGCCAGGGGAGTAAATTTATCTTTACGCTACCGGTGAAGTAATCGTTAAATTTTGATTTAGTTGTTCTAAAAATTTCGTTATGAAAAACAATAAACTATCTCCATTGGTCATGCTGTTGATGATCATAACCTTGTTTTCTGCTTGTCAGCCAGATGGGGCAAAGCTTAAAGACGGACGCTGGAGGGGAGAATTTATTCTGCCGGAATACAAGATTCCATTCATTTTTGAGGTATCAGATGCCCGTAAAGATCATGCCATCGCCTATCTTCTCAACGGAGCAGAAAGGTTTCCGTTAAAAAATATCTCTTACCGGAACGACTCTGTCATTATTCCGGTTGATCTTTATGATGCCGTATTTGCGGGTAAATTAATTGGTAATACCCTAACCGGGAAATTCAGGAAACTCAATTCTGAGCCTCCAGGCAGTGGGATTACTTTTATTGCCGTTGCCGGTGAGGCCCCGCGATTCTCCGGCAACGATGCGCTCCCTGTTGCCAAACTGGACGGAACCTGGGATATCCGGATAGGCAGCGGAGATCAGACAGATGTAACTGTAGGTAATTTTGAACAAAAGGAAGCCATTTTGACTGGTTCGATCCTTACCACAACAGGAGATTACCGATACCTCGAAGGTGTTGTCCACGGCAATAAATTCCAGTTATCAGCCTTCAGCGGATCATCACCTTATCTGGTACAGGGCGAATTTACTTCTGACACGACTTTCACCGGTGAGTTTGTAACAACAAGGAAGAGTTCAAAGATGGAAGGAAAACGTAATCCAAAGGCGGCTTTAGCAGATCCATATAGTTTTTCGAAGATGAAGGAAGGGTTTTCGAAAATCGAATTTTCGTTCCCAAATCTGGAGAAAATTCCGGTTTCGCTGAATGACTCAAGATACAAAGGTAAGGTGGTGATCGTTTCAATATTAGGAAGCTGGTGCCCCAACTGTATGGACGAGACAGCTTTCCTGGCTCCCTGGTACAAGGAAAATAAAGATCGCGGCATTGAAATTATTGGACTAGCGTTCGAACGCAAAAACGATTTCGATTTCGCCAAACGCACCCTTTCCCGACTGAAAGAGCGGTTTGATATCAAATATGAGATTCTTTTCGCCGGACTAGCCGGAACGGATCAGGCATCGAAGGCATTGCCTGCCCTGAGTGGTATCGCAGCTTTCCCGAGTACTATCTTTATCGACAAAAAAGGGAATGTCAGGAAGGTTCATACCGGTTTCAGCGGACCTGCAACCGGTAAATTCTATCAGGAATTTAAGGATGAGTTCAGTGGACTTGTTAATGAACTGGTGGCAGAAAAATAATCATTTACCTTTATGACTGCTCCCTCCAAAGAAAAAATTATCCTTGCCGATACCCAGTTCCTGGTCGTGGAAACATTGAAAATGTTGATTCTTCAGGAGGATCGCTATGCGTTTGCCGGTCACGCAGAATCTAAACAGGATCTTTTTTACCTACTCGGCAAGTTCAGGGAAGGAGTCCTGATAACCGACTCACAGACTTTTGGTTATTCCTTACCCGAAGACCTGAGTACCATCAGGGAGGAGTTTCCAGGTATGAAAATACTTGTCCTGACCAATTCTCTCAGCAAGTCAGATTTCCATCTGCTGACGAAAGTCGGCATCAAAAATATTGCTTATAAAAACCTGGACAAAGAGGAATTGCTTTCAGCTATAAGTTTAACTTTTAAAGGTAAAAAATACTACTCAGATGAATTAATCGATCAATACATCGACCTTGGAGACAGTAAGTTAAACTTCGATGAGCCAAGAAATCTCACTGCTTCAGAAATCGAAATAGTCAGAATGATCGCCAGTGGACTTACAACCAAGGAGATTGCTTCGAAAAGGACTATCAGCTCACATACGGTAAGTACTCACCGAAAGAATATTTTTAGAAAAGTTGGTGTCTCAAATGCTTCTGAGTTAACGCTATACGCGATCAAAGCAGGTTGGATAGAGAATATCGAATATTACATTTAGCTCCGTTTATTTTATGTAGTAGGCTTTCGTTATTTCTCCCAATACCCAATTGGTCCTGGCCCCTGAAATTCCCGTGCTTACACATTTTTGCTCTCCCCTAAGATCGCCGACTACCTGATCGATCAGGTTATAGGAGATGTTGTCTGGATTCTTATAGGAGAAGTTACTGGATAACTCTGGAGTAACCAGTTTAACTTCGCCAAGCTGAAAAGTAGCAAGCGAGACTTTACCCTTTGTACCGGTAATTTCGATGATGTCCTCCTCTGCCTCCTGACAGACGACGAAGCTCCAGCTTCCGGTCCCGATCACGCCAGATGTGAAAGAGAATGATGCGGAAACAGTATCTTCTGCCTTGTACAATCCGCCAAAATTTTGAGCGATACCCACTACCTCTGTTATGGGGCCGAACAGGAAATCCAGATAGTCGAACTGATGGGATGCCAGATCGTAGAAATGACCACCACCGCTGATTTCCGGATCAACATGCCAGTGCTGGGTAGTTGGATCCTGATCTTTTTCTCCAAAGGCTTTGTGGAGTCTTATGTTGACAGTTAGTGGTTTACCTATTGCGCCTTTGTCGAGGAGTTCCTTAACCTTCAGGAAACCAGGAAGCGTTCTGCGATAGTAAGCGACAAAAAGCGGCATGCCGGTTTCCTGCGAGACTTGGATCATTTCCTGACATTCCTGGTAAGTCCGGGCCATCGGTTTCTCCACGTAGACGGGTTTCCCTGCTTTCATAGCAGCGATGGCATAAGAGGCATGCGTATTGGGAGGAGTTGCGATGTAGACTGCATTGACGTCAGGGTTGCTAATTAATTGATTGCCATCAGAATACCATTTTGGTACTCCGTGTCTGCGTGCATAATCGGCTGCCTTCAAAGCGTCTCGCCGCATAACGGCGACCAGCCTGGAATGGTCGACTTTGTTGAAAGCCGGACCACTCTTGAGTTCGGTCACATCCCCGCAACCAATGATTCCCCATTTGATTTCCTGCATGCCTAATACTATTTAAGACAATTTGTCACCTTGAAGGTCCAGGCATACTGGCATGGAATGTTACCCGGATTTACAGGAGGCGGAGAAATGGTCAGACGGTTGCCCGAAACCGAGTATTTTACCGGGCCGTTGAATCCAAGCATCTTAACAGCATCCGCCCGGCTGACACCTTCAACAACTATTGGTTTCTCTGGCCATTTGGTGACAATAACGAAAAGATCAGCTCCTTTTTTGGTGAAATGGACGATGGTCTTGGAAGTGACAGCCGGAGCCTTCTCCCATTTTCGGGATGCATAAATGGCCTCTCCATTGACCTTCAACCAGCCTCCCATATCGGAAAGACGCTGTTGCATGATGCCCGGAATCCGTCCGTCTGCGGTAGGCCCGATGTTGAGGAGCAGGTTGCCACCCCTGGCGACCTTGTTTATCAGAATATGCACGAGCTGTTCCGAGGTGGAGTAGTCTTCAAGCACTTCGTTCCGGTTGTATCCGAATGAACCGGCAATTCCCCGGCACTCTTCCCATGGCCGTTCGAATTTAGTGCCATTGGCATTTCCCTCGCCAACCAGATCGTATTCTGTTGTGAAGATACCTCCGTGTTTGCTGCGGGTCTCCTTGCCCCAACGGTCGTTGACCACTACACTATTTTTCACGGCAGATTTATTAAACAACCAGGCAAGGAATTCGGTACTTTTCCAGTCTGCGCTGGGATGGTCCCACTCTCCATCAGTCCAGACGACATCGGGTTGGTACCTGGTTACCAGGTCTTTCAGCTGAGGAATCATGTGTTCGTCGACATATTTTGGTAAATTGCTTTTATACAGCGGATTGAACCATTCGTAAAGGGAATAGTAGAAACCCATGTGCAGCCCTTGGGCCTTGACAGATTTTGTCAGGTCGCCGCAGAGGTCGCGGTGCGGACCGACATCTACAGAGTTCCAATTCCAGCTCTGTTCGCTTGGCCAAAGGGCAAAACCTTCATGATGTTTGGAGGTCAGAACGATATATTTGGCACCGGCTTCCTTGAAACGTTCGGCCCAGTCGTCCGGTTGAAACATCTCCGCCTTAAAACCCTTGACAAAATCCTGGTATTTAAAGTCCGGGCCATATACCCGGTTATGAAAATCGATGAAAAAATGCTGGGTCTTGGATGGCTTGACCCAGCGGCTCCAGTACCATTCGGCATATCGGTCGTAAATCGGGACACTGTCCCTGACGGTTGGGCTGTAGGCAGGCACGCAGTACAATCCCCAATGGATAAAAATACCGAATTTGGCATCTTCGAACCAGGCCGGTACAGGCCGGCTGTCAATAGATTCCCAGTTTGCCTGATAGGTTTTCTGAGAGAACACCTGAAGGGCAGTCAATATCAAGAAAGACAGTAGAAGAGTAATTTTTTTCATTTTTATCTGTTGGGTTTTCATGTTTGCATTTACAAAGATAAAAAGTGCTGAATGCAAATCAATACAAGATATTATTTCATATTAATACTTGTTTTTACAAAAGTCTTTTGCATCATTTTTTGTAGATTTGACATGACCGTCAGGTAAAAAATCTGACTATTAAACAAACTTTATCATGAAGCATAAGATTACCATCCTGTTCTGCCTGCTGACTATTGCAGGTGCAAAGCTTCCCGTCTTTGGTGTCCGGCACGAAGTCTTGCTGGAGAAGAACTGGAAATTTCTAAAAGGGGATAGTCCGGAAGCATCCAGGATTGACTTTAATGATGGAAAATGGCAGACGGTGACCGTGCCTCACGACTGGGCAATCTACGGGCCTTTCGACAAAAACATTGACAGCTATAAATCTAAAATTACTCAGAACAACGAAACAAAAGAGACGATGAAAACGGGCAGGAGCGGTTCATTGCCTTTCGTTGGAGTAGGTTGGTACCGTTTGAAATTCGATGTACCGTTTGATGTTCCGGATTTCAAATCCGGAAAAGCAGGATCCCGCAAAGCAGCCGTTGCGGATGTGCAATCTGGTACAAAAGGATCAGGCAAAAAAGTTACCCTGCTTTTTGATGGGGCAATGAGCCATGCACAGGTTTGGGTCAATGGAAAACTTGTCGGAAACTGGCCTTATGGTTACAGCTCTTTTCACTTCGATATTACCCCTTTTCTGAATGGTGCAAAGGGCAATATTCTTGCCGTCAGACTCGAAAATCTGGAGAACCAGTCCCGTTGGTACCCTGGCGCCGGACTCTATCGCAATGTGCATCTGATTGTGAACGATGACACCTATATCCCCGTCTGGGGAACCTATCTTACCACAACAGGCGTTTCACCGGATCAGGCTACAGTTAACCTCAAGACTACCGTCGTGGCTCCTGAAAAATCGTTGCTCAGGGTAGAAACAGAAATTCTTGACCCTACCGGGAAATCGATAACCAAGGCAGTCGCTAAAATTGAAGTATTTAATAATCAAATTATTGAGCAGATATTTAAATTAAATAATCCCAATTTGTGGTCGCCTGAAAACCCATCTTTATACACAGCAGTCACCAGTGTTTACAAGGGGGATCAGCTCAAAGACAGCTACTCCACAAGGTTTGGAATCAGGTCTGTTAAATTCGAACCGGAGAAGGGATTTTTCCTGAACGGTCAGATGAGGAAATTTAAGGGAGTGTGCCTGCACCATGATCAGGGACCGATTGGCACAGCTATTAATGTCTCAGCACTAAGACGTCAGCTACTGATTCTAAAGGATATGGGCTGTGATGCGATCCGTACTTCGCATAATCCACCCGCGCCCGAATTGCTGAATCTGTGTGATGAACTAGGTTTCATGGTAATGGACGAGGCTTTTGACGAATGGAAACGACCCAAAGTTGGAAACGGCTACCACCTGTTTTTTGATGAGTG
Organism: Prolixibacteraceae bacterium; assembly: GCA_037137375.1. GTDB lineage: Bacteria > Bacteroidota > Bacteroidia > Bacteroidales > Prolixibacteraceae > CAINVV01. The sequence continues at coordinate 39,004 of JBAXKJ010000023.1, read as the reverse complement.
GGCCGAAAAAGATATGATCAACCTGATTCACCGAGACCGGAATCATCCGTCTATCGTTCTCTGGAGCATAGGAAATGAAATTGGCGAGCAAGGTGATTTGAAAGAAGGCGCTACACGGGCTGAGTTCCTAAAGAATATTTGTCACCGGGAGGATCCGACGCGTATGGTAACGGCTGGGATGGACCGGTTGGGAGAAGATTTAAAGAATGAGGTAGCTCCTATTGTCGATGTTCCGGGCTTTAATTACAAACCAATGCGTTATGAGAAGGCTTACGCAAAATTTCCCCAACGGCTGATTTATGGTTCTGAAACTGCATCAACTATCAGTTCAAGAGGTGTTTATAAATTTCCGGTAGTCTTTGATAAACAGAAGACTTTTGATGATATCCAGGTTTCTTCGTATGATTTCAGCGCCTGTAGCTGGTCACAGGTTCCGGATGATGAGTTTGCAAAACAGGATGACCTGGACTACGCGATGGGTGAGTTTGTCTGGACCGGTTTCGACTACCTCGGCGAACCGACGCCTTACGATCAATTCTGGCCTGCGCACAGCTCTTATTTCGGTATTGTCGATCTTGCCGGACTTCCCAAGGACAGGTTTTATCTCTACCGCAGTCGCTGGAACCCGTCAAAGGAAACATTGCACCTCTTACCCCACTGGACCTGGCCGGGTCGCGAAGGTCAGGTCACGCCTGTCTTTTGCTATACCAATTATCCGACTGCTGAGCTTTTTGTCAACGGAAAGAGCATGGGAAAGAAATCCAAATCCAAAGAGACCAATCAGACCCGTTACCGGTTGATGTGGAACGAGGTGAAATATGAACCGGGTAGCTTAAGAGTGGTGGCTTACGATTCTAATGGAAAGCAAGTGGCTGTTAAAGAGGTGTATACAACAGGAAAACCGGATCATCTTGAGTTGGTAGCCGATCGTTCTTCAATTCTGGCGGATGGTAAGGAGCTTGCTTTCGTAACCGTGAAGGTCGTGGATTCAAAGGGTAACCTCTGTCCGGATGCTGATAACTTGCTGAAATTCAAGGTCAGCGGTTCAGGGAAATACCGTGCGGCTGCCAATGGCGACGCCATCTGCCTGGAACCATTTCATCTGCCTCAGATGCATGTTTTTAAGGGCATGCTGACAGCGGTGGTGCAGTCGACCGAAAAACCGGGAGTCATGTCTCTTCAAGTATCCGGTGCCGGACTAAAAACTGCTACAATTGAAGTAAAAACCAACAATCAATAATTCTGCTGACAGGTTCTATCTTCCAAAATGATTGCCTTGCTGACTTTGCCACTCATGCTGGCAAAGCATATCGGTCAACTAAATCAGGAACACTGCTGGTGATCTGAAATCCTTTTTCCCGTTATTTTGTATCTGTGTAAATAATTAATAATGAGGTAATTAATATTTTTTTACTTAGGATTCTGAGCATAAGCTCTACCCACAGAAGGATTAAAAAGATCGAAAAGCCTGTTAAATTGAAGTGTTAAAAAACAAGGAGAGTGCAGTATTAACCCTGAGTATTTCCGAAAAAGTCCCATACCGGATCGTTTGGAACCGGAGCCGTGATGAGGATAAGTTCCTGAGTGACGGGATGTTTAAAGGAGATTGTACGGGCATGCAAGTGGATTCCTCCGTCCTTGTTGGATCTGTGAAATCCGTATTTTAGGTCCCCTTTGATGTGCATTCCGATGGCGGCCAGCTGGGCCCTGATCTGATGATGCCGGCCGGTGTGAAGTTCTATTTCAAGGAGGTGAAACCTGTCGGAAGAGGCAATATATCGATAAGTGAGTGATGCTTTTTTTGCCTCTTTCTGCAAAGTATTGTAGGCAAATGATTTGTTCTTCATCTCGTTTCGGACGAGCCAATGTTCCAGGGTAGCCACAGCGGGTTCTGGTTTGGTATCGACCACTGCCCAATAGGTTTTTTTGATTGAACCGTCATTTTTAAAGAGTTCGTTCATCCTGGTAAGGGATTTGGAGGTGCGGGCGAAGAGGATTACGCCGCTGGTTGGTCGGTCGATGCGATGTGTTACCCCGAGGAAAACGTTTCCAGGTTTGTTGTATTTGGCTTTCAGATAATCCTTTATATCGTCACCAAGGGTCTTATCACCGGTCTTGTCGCCCTGCACGATATCCCCGCACCGTTTGTTCACGGCGATCAAGTGATTATCCTCAAAAAGTATCTCTAAATCTCCCATCTCTTATCTCTCATCTCTCATATCTTATCTCTCATCTCTCATCTCTCATATCTCATCTCTCATCTCTCATATCTCATCTCTCATGTCTCATATCTCATCTCTCCTGTCTCATCTCTCACTCGTACTGCTCTTTTTCGCTTGGAAAATCCCTGGACTTCACGTCGTTGATATAATTCCCGACAGCGCCTTTAATCACGGATGATAAATCGGCATACCGGCGAAGAAATCGGGGGGAGAAATCCTGGTTGAGGCCGAGCATGTCGTGCAGGACCAAAACCTGTCCGTCAACACCTCCGCCAGCGCCGATCCCAATAATAGGAATCTTCAGCTCCTTAGCGACTTTGGCCCCTAAGGAAGCTGGGATTTTCTCCAGAACGATCGCAAAGCATCCGGCTTCTTCGAGGAGTTTGGCATCACTCATCAATTTATTGGCTTCGACCTCTTCGCGTGCCCTGACAACATAAGTTCCGTAGCGGTTAATCGATTGAGGCATGAGACCGAGGTGCCCCATCACAGGAATACCTGCCGACAAAATCCTGGTTACAGATTCGATGATTTCACTGCCACCCTCCAGTTTCACAGCATCTGCATGGGATATTTTCATGATCCTGATGGCGGAATTCAGCGCCTCCAGTGAGTTTCCCTGGTAAGTTCCAAATGGCATGTCAACGACCACCAGGCATCGTGTAACCCCTTTCACCACTGACTTGCCATGATAAATCATCTGATCGAGCGTGATAGGAAGGGTCGTCTCATTGCCGGCCATGACATTGGAGGCAGAATCACCTACCAGGATGACGTCGATTCCAGCCTGGTCGACCAGCTTGGCCATACTGTAATCATAGGCGGTGAGCATGGAAATCTTTTCGCCATTCAGTTTCATCTCCGCAAGCACGTGAGTGGTCACTCTTTTGATCTCTTTGTGCACTGACATAATTGAATAGAATTATGAGTAAAGAACAAAGGTACCAAATTCAAATTGGAAAATGTGGAAATGAAAAATTTGCTCTTGCGGATTTGCAATCCGCAGAAAAAATATAACCGGCAGATTTCAAATCTGCCGGAGCAAAGATACGACTCCCTGAGTGAAACTGAATTGTCGGATGGAAAATGAAAAGAGTGCCAACAGATTGACTGCCAGCACTCTGATTCAGCATGCAGAAATATTTTTATACCCTCAGGAAAACATTTTTCTTATACAGGAAGTGGAGAACAATCCATTCCAGGATGATGGCTCCGAGAATGATGATCCAGCCACCTAATGCAGGTTCCAGAAATCCCAGGAAGAAACTGGAGGCATCGCGGAAGTCGAAGATGGAGCTTCCCAGGTAGATGGTGATGGAATTCATCCCGATCACCTTGAAGAAGAAGGCTTTTTTGGCTCCGATTCCCCAGTTTCTGGACGGTGAGGTCCAGTCTTTCACGTCAATGACATAATAGAAACCTGATAATAACAGGAAACTGATGCCTGCTGTCAGCATATCGAAAGGAACAGTCCAGGCAGCCTTAATAATCGGGTAAAATGTCGAAAGCAACAGGGCAACAACCAAGACGGAAGCGCCAATGATGGCGAGCCTGGAGGCCTTTTTTGCCGATGCAGGAGTGCCATCGCGCAGGATTCCTCCTGCGAGAGCGCCCATCAAGGTGACAGATATTGCTGAAATACAGCACAATAACCCTTCCGGATCGAAAGTTTTCCCGTACAACCTTCCAGGTATGATAAGCCTGTCGAGGTAGGCATTGATGCCATTGACCCTATCGAGTGCGCCTGCTACCTGCCCAGGAGCGGGAACGAACAGTTGAATGAAGGCGATGGAAGCCAGGATGCCGATCAGCCAATAGATTCTGGATTTAACATCTTTGGTATAGATCACAATGGTTGCAGCAAAGAAATAGGCGAAACCGATTTGTCCGAGGACACTGGGAATCCGCATGTTGCTGAAACCGCGGTGAAGGGCACCGTTGTATATGATCCCAAGGATGATTAGGGTGATTCCTCTTATGGCTGCCTTTTTTAATAAGGCAGATTTGTCAGTTCCTTTCTCGATTTTGGAGGTAATGGCATAAGGAATTGCCACCCCGGAGATGAACATAAAAAGGGGAAAGATCAGATCTTCAAAGTGAAAGCCATTCCATGGTACATGTTCCATCTGTTCCGCCAAAGTATTCAGCCAGCCCCATTCCAGGACTTTTGCCAAAGCCACAATCAGACTGCCACCACCGATGATCCAAAGCATGTCAAAACCGCGCAGTACATCCAATGAGGCGAGGCGGGTATTTTGCTTTTCAACTTCAATTTGTTTCTTCATCTTTTGCAAAAGTTTTTGATTAATAGTAGGAATCTCCTTCAAAGATATCCAAATATTAAAAATCTTGTTCCAGTGGGATGGGTTTTTTTGCGGCATTCCTCCAAAGGATCCTGGCAACGTGCCAAAAGTGCTTTTGTCTTCATCCGGTTCTGTCGTTTTGTCACAATAAATGACAAATATTTGGCGGATTCTGAGTTATCAAGTCTAAAAATCAGAGAAAAATGGTCCCCGCAAGAATTGGCATAAAGATTGATTGAAAGGAGTTATAAGTAGAAAAAATATATCAAAAACATATTAATAAAAACAAATAAAATGGGAAAAATTATTGGAATTGACTTAGGGACAACCAACTCCTGTGTTGCCGTCATGGAAGGCAACGAGCCTGTTGTTATCCCCAATAGTGAAGGTAAACGTACGACTCCATCCATAGTTGCATTTGTCGACAATGGGGAACGCAAAGTAGGTGATCCGGCAAAACGTCAGGCAATCACTAATCCGACAAAAACGATCTCTTCGATCAAACGTTTCATGGGTGAGACCTACAACCAGGTTACCAAGGAGATCGGTAGGGTTCCTTTTGCAGTGATCCAGGGTGACAACAACACACCACGCGTAAAAATAGACGATCGTTTCTACTCCCCGCAAGAAATTTCAGCCATGATTCTTCAGAAGATGAAGAAGACAGCCGAGGACTATCTGGGTCAGGAAGTAACGGAAGCGGTTATCACTGTTCCTGCCTATTTTAACGACTCACAACGTCAGGCAACCAAAGAAGCCGGTGAAATTGCCGGATTGAAAGTTCGCCGTATCATCAATGAACCTACTGCCGCCTCCCTGGCTTATGGCCTCGACAAGATGCACAAAGACATGAAGATCGCAGTGTTTGACCTTGGTGGCGGTACTTTCGATATCTCTATCCTGGAATTAGGTGAAGGGGTATTCGAAGTGAAATCCACCGACGGAGACACGCACCTTGGTGGTGATGACTTCGACCAGGTGATCATCGATTATCTGGCAGATCAGTTTAAATCAGACGAAGGCATCGACCTTCGCAAGGATCCAATGGCGCTGCAGCGCTTGAAAGAAGCTGCTGAAAAGGCTAAAGTTGAACTTTCCAGTTCTACAGAGACGGAGATCAACCTGCCATATATCATGCCTGTAAACGGTATCCCAAAACACCTCGTCAAAAAATTGACCCGCGCGCAATTTGAGAAACTATCCGACTCACTCATCAACGCAACCATGGAGCCATGTCGCAAGGCATTGAAGAATGCCGGGTTGACTATCAGCGACATTGATGAGGTAATCCTGGTAGGTGGTTCTACCCGTATTCCTGCAATTCAGGATGTTGTTCAGAAACTTTTTGGTAAGACACCTTCCAAGGGAGTGAATCCGGATGAGGTGGTAGCCGTTGGCGCTGCCATTCAGGGTGGCGTATTAACCGGTGAGGTAAAAGACGTTCTGCTTTTGGATGTTACCCCGCTTTCCCTCGGTATCGAGACCATGGGCGGCGTAATGACAAGGCTCATCGAGTCCAATACCACCATTCCTACAAAAAAATCCGAGACCTTCACAACTGCCTCAGATAACCAGCCATCCGTCGAAATTCATGTTCTTCAGGGTGAACGTCCGATGGCAGCAGGTAATAAGACAATCGGGAAATTTCACCTCGACGGACTGCCACCGGCACAACGTGGTGTTCCGCAAATTGAGGTTTCTTTCGACATCGATGCCAATGGTATTCTTCACGTAACCGCAAAAGACAAGGCTACAAATAAGGAGCAATCCATTAGGATCGAAGCATCTTCCGGTCTGAGCGATGATGAAATCAAGCGAATGAAAGAAGAGGCCGCAGCCAATGCTGAAACTGACAAACAGGCAAAAGAACAGGTTGAAAAATTGAACCATGCAGACTCACTGATTTTCCAGACCGAAAAGCAGATGAAAGAGCTTGGAGATAAACTACCTGCCGACAAGAAAGTTCCTATCGAGACTGCCTTGAATAAGCTGAAAGAAGCTTATAAAAACAAGGATTTTACCGCACTCGATGAAGCAACCAATGAGTTGAATGCTGTATTCCAGGCTGCTTCCCAGGAGATGTACAATGCTGCCAATGCGCAGGGTGGACCTGGTCCGCAAGGCGCTCCCAACGACGGCCAGTCTTCTCAGCAAAAAGGAGGCAAAGGCGACGGTGAAGTAACCGACGTAGATTTCGAAGAGGTTAAATAAAACAAAATATCGTTTTTTAGAAGGGGCTGTCTCAACTTGTTGGGTCAGCCTCTTTTTTTAATATTCCGGAGGTTATTTCAGCCATATTTTGCTATATTAGAGAGAAAAATTAAAACGAGGGAAAGATGAAAATAGGAGTCATTATTGAGACGAAAGAATATGAAAAAGCCTGGAATGCCTTTCGCTTTGCTGTTACCGCCCAGAAGCAGGGGCGGGAGGTCAAAGTGTTTTTGATGGGAGAAGCCGTCGAATGTCAGGGTCTGACTCACGAAAAGTACAATGTTGACGAACAATTGCAAAAATTTGTCCATGAAGGCGGTGAGATTCTCGCCTGCGGGACCTGCCTCAAGTCCCGTAACCTGGAAGGCACAGAAGCTTGTCCGATATCTACCATGGTCGATTGTGTAAATATGGTCGTCTGGGCCGATAAAACTGTAACATTTTAGTAATTATTCTAAACGAAATTTTACGTAATATTGCCTGAGCCTCAGACTGGGTTGACATCCGCGCTGCTGGTGGTGATTTACTTACTTTAAAGTTTCCTGGCGATATGGTGAGATCGATTTTATTAATTCTATTCTTAGCCCTGGTTTCTCAGACCGGACGAGCGCAGGAAAAGAATCTTGATTATTTTGTTAACCTTGCTCTTCAGAATTCCCCTCAGCTTAAAGACTACCAAAACCGATTACAGTCCATCCGGATTGACAGCATGCGGTTGCGTGCCGGACTCGGGACTCAGGTCAATGCGGTCAGTAATAACAGTTATGCACCAATCATTAGTGGCACAGGCCAGGATGAAGCCATCACCAACATTGCGAATATCAATGCCTCTGTTTCTGTTTCAAGGGGCATTATCAGTAAGAAAAACCTGCAGAACCAGCTTCAGGCGGTCGAATTGCAAAAACTAGCTGTTCAAACCCCTGCAAAGATTATGGAACAAGACCTAAAAAAAAGTGTGACAGACCAATATATCAATGTATTCGGTCTGTGGCAGCAAGTACGGTTTTTCAGTGGTGAACTGGAACTGCTGCGCAAAGAGGAGCTGATTTTTAAGAAGCTGACTTCGGCCGGAGTCTACAAACAAACAGATTACCTCAATTTTCTCGTGCTGATGCAACAACAGGATCTGCAAGTGGCACAAATCCAAAATCAATTTCGAAATGCTTTCCGAAGCCTGAACTACCTCTGCGGAGTGGTGGATACTGCGACACATCCTCTTGCAGCCCCTGCCTTGCATCTGGAAAAACTACCGGAGCTTCAGAATTCAATATTTTACCAGCAGTTTGTGACGGATAGTCTGAACCTGATTATCGGTGCCAAACAGATCGATTTTTCCTACCAGCCAAAACTCAATGTCTTCGGGGAAGCCGGTTTTAATTCGTCTTTCGCTTATCAACCCTGGCGAAATTTTGGTCCCAACGTCGGGCTAAATCTTTCCATCCCGATTTATGACGGTCATCAAAAGAAAATGCAGCATGACCAGATCGTACTGTCAGAAAAGACCAGACAATACTACCGTGATTTTTTCACCCGGCAATATGGTCAGCAAATCAGTCAGTTGGCATTACAACTAACTGACAACCAAAATCTGACTGCCAGGATCAATAAGCAGGTTACTTATTCACAAGCATTGGTGGATGCCAATCTTAAATTATTGGAAACAGGTCAGGTCAGCGTGACCGATTATGTTATTGCACTGTCCAACCTACTGACTTCTAAGAATTTGCTAATACAGAACGAAATCGAAAAATATCAATTAATCAACCAGCTCAATTACTGGTGCAGAGAAAAACAGTAAAAAATATGAGAATTTTTATATTGCCATCCGTTTTGCTCGGTTGTCTGCTTGTTTCCTGTCATTTCGGAAAGGCTCCTGCCACAGAGAGTCTGCCGGAGGGACGGACTCCGGTGACGGTTACTACAGTTAAAACAGGTGCACTGAACGAATGTGTCGAATTGCATGCCACTTCCCAGTTTCAACTCAAGACTTCCGTTAAATCTTCTGCTAACGGCTACCTTCAGGAGGTCAGTTTCCAACTTGGACAAAAGATTTCGAAAGGGGATAAACTCTTCGTAATAAAATCAAAGGAGGCTCAGAATCTAGGTAATACAGTCAGCCGAGTCGATAGTTCGCTTCGTTTTACGGGACGGATCCGGGTGAACGCCCCCGGTAGCGGCTACATTCTCCAACTAGCCTACCGGGAAGGTGATTATGTGCAGGATGGTGAAATAATCGCAACCATCGGGGACCTGAATAGCCTGGTCTTCCTGCTCGAGCTGCCATATGAGCTGAGACCGTTCCTTCCGGGAAACAGAACTGTAACCCTTTCTCTTCCAGATGGTGAGCAGTTAAAAGGAACAGTTACCTCTGCGATGCCAATGGTCGATGCCGCTTCACAGACTCAGAGCTATATCATTAAAGTCAATAACTCGAAACCGATTCCCGAGAACCTGATAGCGAAAGTACAGTTTGTGACGAAGGCGAGTTCGAAGGCCATGTTGCTTCCGAAAGAGGCTATTTTGACCAATGAAGTGCAGAGCCAGTTTTGGATCATGCAGATGAAAGACAGCATTACCGCAGTAAAAGTCCTGATAACTAAGGGCATCGAAGCCGGTGACAGCGTCGAAATTGTATCACCGCACCTGAATCCTGACAGCAAAATCCTGGTTACAGGAAACTACGGATTACCGGATACGGCAAAAGTAGTCATCGAAAAATGACCAAGAAATGAAGAGTTTTTTTACCTCACATAAGAATGCCCTGTCTGTCGTCATTGCCGTGATTCTGCTTGGCGGTGGATTTGCCTACAGTATTCTTCAGACTTCTCTTTTTCCGGAGATTACTTTCCCCAAGATCAAGATTATAGCGGATGCGGGACAACAGCCGGTCGACCAGATGATGATGACCGTGACCCGACCATTGGAGCTAGCCATCAAGAAAGTTCCTGACCTGAAAGTCATCCGCAGCAGCACTACCAGGGGATCCTGTGAGATTTCTGCCTTCATGGACTGGAAAACCGATATCAACCTGAGCCAGCAACGTATCGAGTCCAAGATCAGTGAGATACGGAGTACTTTGCCACCAGAACTGAATGTTGTCGTCGAACGGATGAATCCATCCATTTTGCCGGTTATAGGTTATACATTGGAGGGGAAAGGCAGGAGTCCCATCGAACTAAAATACCTGGCCAACTACACGATTAAGCCATTTCTTTCCCAGGTGGAAGGAGTTTCGGAAATCAGGATTATCGGTGGCAAGGAAAAAGAATACTGGGTCGAGTTGAACATCTCGAAGATTAGCGCCCTCGGACTGACCCCCGAAATCATCAAAAATACCCTGAATGAAACCGGGTTTGTCAGGTCTAACGGATACCTGAACGACTATAGGATGATGTACCTGACGATCACAGATGCGTTGGGAAGAAACAAGACTGAGCTGGAAAATCTGGTTGTCAGCAATACTGGCAAACGGATCATTCTGATGAAGGATATCGCCACGGTTGAGATCCGGGAAGCCAAAGAATACATCAAGATTAACGCCAACGGAAAAGAGAGTCTGCTGATTGCCGTGGTTAAGCAGCCCAATGCCAATCTGATCGATATGACGGAGCTGATGCGCCTGAAACTGGAAGATCTGAAGAAAACACTTCCTCCGGATATCATCATCAAACCTTATTATGTCCAGGCAGATTTCGTTAACGACTCGATCAGAAGCGTGACGGATAGTCTGTGGATTGGATTGATCCTTGCCATGGTGGTCGCTATCCTCTTCCTGCGGTCTGCCAAAGCAAGCGCAACCATACTTTTAACCATCCCGGTTACGGTCTGTCTGACTCTGATCGTCCTCTATTCAATGGGCCAGACCCTGAATATCATGACGTTGGGAGCCATTGCCGCCGCCATCGGATTAATCATCGATGACGCCATCGTGGTAGTTGAACAGATACAGCGAACCCACGAAGAACATCCTTTTGAAAAGTCTACTACCTTGGTACAGAAGGCCATACGCTTCCTGTTTCCGGCAATGGTCGGCTCTTCCCTGAGTACGATCGTGATTTTCCTTCCTTTCATGCTGATGACTGGCGTAGCCGGCGCCTATTTCAAGGTGATGACCAATGCCATGATAGTTACCCTGGTATGCTCTTTCGTCGTAACCTGGTTATTGCTTCCGGTCATTTATTTGCTACTGACACCCCGGTCCGCAAAAACGTTAACGAGGAGATCAAAAGAGGAACATCATGAGGTGAAATCCCAGAAATGGGTTCACTGGTTCATACACCGGCCGGCTGTCAGTCTGGCTTTCATGCTAATATTAGTTCTTTCAGTATTTTATGTTTTCCCCCGTCTGGAGACTGGATTTCTTCCGGAAATGGATGAAGGAAGCATCGTGCTGGATTACAAATCTCCCCCCGGGACTTCCCTTGAAGAGACAGACAGGATCCTGAAGGAGGTCGAGAAAATTTTGGTTACGGTGCCGGAAGTGGAGACTTATTCCCGCCGCACAGGAACGCAGATGGGATTTTTTATCACGGAGCCCAACGATGGAGATTACCTGATTCAACTGAGGAAGAAACGGGACAGGACTACGGTTCAGGTCATCGACGACATCCGTACGAGGGTGGAATCGACGCAACCTTCTCTGAGGATTGATTTCGGGCAGGTGATCGGCGATATGCTGGGAGACCTGATGGAATCGGTTCAGCCGGTTGAGGTGAAAATATTTGGAAACGACAGGAAAAAACTGGAGGAGATGTCCAGGTCTGTAGCCGAAATTGTCTCTAAAACGGAAGGGGTCGACGATGTTTCCGATGGGATCATCGCTGCCGGACCGTATGTGAATATTCTGCCCGATAATACCAAATTGTCTCAGTTTGGCATTACTTCGGCTAACTTGCAGTATCAGTTGCAAACGGCCCTCGAAGGAAACATCGTCGGCACGATACAGGATCGGGAACAATTCACCAATATCAGGTTGCTTTATCCGGGAAACAGGACGCTGAACATCAACGATATCAAGAACTTGCAGATTTCTATGCCTAACGGAAAACTCCGGCCAATGGAACAGCTGGCAACAGTGAGGCTGATAGAAGGTGATGCGGAGATCAACCGCGAGAACTTGCAGAATATGGGAGTGGTGACCGCGCGATTATCTGAAAGAGACCTTGGAAGCGCCATAAAGGAAATTCAGCAAAAGGTCAGTTCTCAAATTCCTCTACCACAGGGTTATAGTATAGTTTATGGCGGCGCCTTCGCGGAGCAGCAGAAATCGTTTGACGAACTGTTGATTATTTTAATCGCGGCAAGTTTGCTGGTCTTTTGTGTCATTCTTGCACTCTTCAAGGAGTTCAGAATCGCTTTTACCATTTTGCTGATTGCCGTTCTGGGGATTTCTGGAAGTTATCTGGCACTCTTTCTCACTAATACTCCGCTGAATGTGGGTAGCTATACCGGATTGATCATGATTGTGGGTATCATCGGCGAAAATGCCATTTTCACTTTCCTTCAGTTCAAGGAAGCCCGTCTCACGATGAATGTCGATGATTCGATTGTCTATGCCATTTCAACCCGTTTGCGGCCTAAACTGATGACCGCCCTGGGTGCCATCATCGCCCTGATGCCGATAGCTTTGGGTATTGGCGCCGGCGCGCAGATGCACCAGCCACTGGCCATTTCCATTATTGGCGGATTTCTGGTAGCGATGCCGATGTTGCTGATTGTGCTGCCGACCATGATCCGGATCATCTACGCCGGGAGCCAGGAACATCATATTCATCCAGAAGAATAACCATTTATCTTTTGACTGAATTGATCACCCTGTATCCCACGAGCCTGTCATATCTGGATGAAAATCCACGGTAATAGACAAAAAAATGGTAGTCATTTTCCGTTTCGACATGGGTTCCCTCCAGTTGAGTGGCGTCAATTGTCATCGTTCTTCTGTCGACCACAGCGTATTGGTAATCGTAGAAGCCCTGCTTGAGTAAAATGGCGGCTTCGTATAATTTGGTCTCCGGATTCCAGGTCATCTGATTGATGGGCGAACATTGCCAGTCGGACAGGGCGCCGAATACAAATATCAAGTCGTTAGTCACCATGTTGTCAGGAGTATATGCAAAGTGTACCCAGATGTAATCCGATTCAAGATCACTGTCGCCGGCACGATCGTTTTTCACTAAATACCTGCCATTTAAATCATCCCTGGTCCTGTAGATCTCTCTCCTCAAGGAAGCGTCCCTTACCAGGAAAACATGGTAATATGGATCGCGGTATTCTATACCTTGAATGCCCATTCCATTGGCTTGTAGGTTCTTGGCATTGAAATTCCGAAATTCGTTGCCCCCCTTGAAGAGATTGGTTTTCTCTTCGTATACCAACTGGTTCTGCCTGATAAATGTTGGTTTGAGGCCAATCAGTCGATTTTCCCAGCGTGAATTTTGCATGACGACAACCTTGATTTCGTTCAAAGGATCCGGGATTACAAGTCCTTGAGAGCCAGACTGATAGTTTGCCGCAAAGGAGATTTGCTGGCTTGCCCCACTGAATCCTTCGAAGCTGGCTTGCCGGATTTCGCCGGAAATGTCTATTTGCTTTTCAGTGACATAGAAAGGCCTGACAATTACTGGTTTATCCTTGTTGCCATTCTCCCAGACCTTAAGCAGATAGTTGCCTGACACAAGGATCCTAATGTTTTCATTGGGCAGCATCAGCCGGTAATTCACAAAGGGGATGGTGGTATTGATAGCGAATGCATAGTCATTGATCGGATTCTCAGGGAAGCCAGCCATGTATTCAGATGAGACGATACGGGAAGGATTCCAGTCGGCATCACAATGAATAATTGTGTAATTGTAGTTTTTGGGATTCCTGGTAAGGTCGTCGAATTTTAAGGTGAGTCGCCGTGCAGTTCCAAGCTCCAACACCGGTTGTGAAAACTCCCATCCTTCGGTAAAAAACAGGACAGTATGAATATTGGGATCTGTAAAAAATTGTAAACCAGCATTATAGACGGGCTGTCCAGCTAACCTGAGCAGGCTGCAAGAGCACAGGAATAAGACGAGCAATATAAATTTCACAGTTTTCATAATGAATTTCCATTCCTTCCGGTGGCTAAAATTAACTTAATTTAGGCGGATAGCAGAAGATTTCTATACCTTTGTTGAAAGTCCATTACCATGAAAAGCATTTTATTGTTCCTTCTGCTCTCTTCACTTTCCCTTTTTTCCTTTGCTCAGGTTGCCGCCAACAAAACCGATTCACGTGGAATGAAGCAAGGGAAATGGATCGGAAAATACCCGGACGGTACCTTGAAATATGAAGGTAAATTCTTCAATGATAAGCCAATAGGGGAGTGGAAGAGGTATCATGAAAATGGCAAACTCAAGGCTCAGATGAGTTACTATCCAAACTCCGAAAGAGCCTTTGCTTCCTTGTTCGATACAGATGCAAAATTATATGCCAAAGGAGTTTTCGAAAACACCCTGCGCGACAGCATCTGGAATTTTTTCAGTGCAGAAAAGGTCGTTCTGACGGAAAGCTATCATCTTGGAAAGAAGGAGGGCACTTCAAAGGCCTTTGATCAAAAAAGTCAGCTAATCTCAGAAAAAGAATGGAAAAACGATATGCTGGATGGAAAATCAACCGAATTCTATCCAAATGGTCAGAAAAGAAGTGAGATTACCTTTTCGGGAGGAGCGAAAAATGGTTTGGCCCTCTTTTATGATCAGGACGGAGCCAAAACGGTTGAAGGCAATTACAAGGAGGATCTTTCGGAAGGAGAATGGAAATTTTTCGAAAAAGAAGGCAAGGTCAAGTATAAAATACAGTATGATAAGGGGAATATTCTCAATAGTGCCGCCCTCGATAGCTTGCAACTCAATGAGTTCAAGAAATTCGACAAGTTAAAGGGTAAGATTCCGGAGCCTGCGGTCAATGAGACGGGCAGACCCTGATTAAACCATTATTTCTTAGGAACAACGTCTAGGATAGAAAATTTATTGAGATACCATTCGATGGCGATCCTGACGACACTGTTGTAATTCATCACCCCCTCGTGGATTCTGTTCGTCTTGAGATAGGCATTATTGGCCGCTGTCTGCGCCTTGTCGAGGGTCTCATTTCTCAGCTCTTTCCAGTGGTTTCTTTGCGCCATAATGTCCGCCATCGCTTTTTTGTCGAATCTTTTCAGGTATTCCCTGATCGCCTCCCGGTGAAATGGATCGGCTAGAAAATACTGGAGCAGCTGGATGTTTCCCGAATATTTTAACCTGTTATCCCCACTTTCATTGCAGATGCACCACGCCATGAAATTAGCTTCAGCCTCACTTGAGATGCCAAACTGATGAGCCTTTTCATGTGCGAGTACGAAAGGATATTCTGTTGGAAGCAGTTTTCCGTTCAGGTGCACTTCGTTAAAAAACGGTCCGAAGTATCCACTCACGCCGGATTTGGCGAAGAAAGAGGTGAATAACATGGTCTTGGGACGCCTTCCTCCGTTAGGATATTCGTAACCGAAATAGGATGCGTGTTCCCGGTAGGATTGCTCCACCAGGCTGTCGATGGCCGGATAATCCTCCTTTTTTATCTCCACCCGACTTGCGTTTGCACCGGAAATAAGAGAATCCAGCATGGTGGGGAACATATCTTCCTTTTCAATATGGCGGGTCCAGTCCAACCTTTTTTCAATCGGCTGCCTGTAGTAATTGAAACCCCAGGCAAAATAAAAAAACGCAAAGAGCAGGGCGGCAGTCTGTAAGGTCCTTAGCAGGAAAACGCCAATCTTTATCCTGCGACTTATCAACAATCCTAACGAAACCAGCGCGAAAACCACGAAGAGTGCCCAGAAGGCATCCCAGACAGAGAATGAAAATAGGTTACTAATAAAGGAAAGAACCGTTGCGATAATTGGATAGAGCCCTTTGGAGTAAATGCTTTCAATTTTTTCCGGATGATCGGCTCCTTTCATTAACAGCAAAAAAGTGATCAGTGCAACAAGGAATGGCCAACTATTTTTGATTATTGCAGCACTTTTTTTTCGTTTCGGCTTCATGGTAATTCGTCTTTTCCGGTTCGTTTCAAAAGTAGCCAAAAAGAGTGTAACTTTGGATGGATGAACAATTCCCTATGAACGAAAGATTGAGTCTCTCCGAATTGAATGGAGAGGTAAAAACGGTACTGTCGGCCAATTTTACGGCGCCTGTCTGGGTAATCGGCGAGATTTCCGAGATCAATGTCCATTCCAACGGCCATTGCTACCTCATGCTGATTGAGAAGGGAACATCCGAAGACAGGATCATCGCGCAAGCCCGGGCAACGATCTGGTCTTATACTTTCCGCATGCTCAAGCCTTTTTTTGAAACTACAACAGGACAGCAACTTACGGAAGGAATCAAAGTTCTTCTGCAGGTTTCGGTGGAGTTTCATGAGTTGTACGGATTCTCTCTGAATGTGAGAAATATCGATCCAACCTATACCATGGGTGATCAAGCCAGAAAACGGAGAGAGATCATTAAACGGCTGACGGATGAGGGCGTACTGACGATGAACAAGGAATTGGACCTTCCTTTGGTACCTCAGAAAATAGCCATCATCTCTTCACCAAGCGCGGCTGGATATGAGGATTTCATGGAACAATTGACTGCCAATCCGTACGGATTTCAATTCTATACCAAGCTGTTCCCGGCAATCATGCAGGGAAATCAATCGGAACAATCCATTGTCGATGCGCTGGACAGAATCTATCCTTTTGAAGATTTTTTTGATCTGGTGGTCATCATCAGGGGAGGGGGGTCGCAAGCCGACCTCAGTTGCTTCGATAACTATAATGTCGCCTATCATGTAACACAATTCCCCTTGCCCGTCCTAACGGGAATCGGTCATGAAAAAGACGATTCTATCGTTGATCTCGTTGCGCATACCAGGTTGAAAACCCCTACAGCCGTTGCCGGATTCATTATCGATGGGGTTGCGGCCTTTGCCGGACGGATCGACTTGCTGGAGAAACAAGCTGTCGACATGGTCGAAACACTGCTTTCGGATGAGAAGAGCAGGATTGAAATTTTAACGAGGGAAATTTCTTCGCAAGTCAGGGATCTCCTGGACAGTAAGAGGAATGAGCTGATGGGGAAATCATGGAAATCGCGGCAGGAAATAAAACTATCCCTTCAAAACAGGGAGCATCAGCTTGCGAAAAAACTTCAACGGATACGATACCTCGCAGAAAGATATCTTTTTGTCAGAAATCAGAAAATTCTGCAGGCTCAAAATTTTGCCCAGGGATCGTTCACAAGGGCCGTAAATCAGAGAAAACAGCGTCTGGATGCCTACCTCCAAAATGTCAAAACCCTTTCTTACAGTAAACTGGAGAATGAAAAGCATAAAATTGAAATCGCAGATCATAAAAGAATGATGACGGATCCGGGGGCTATCCTGAAAAGAGGTTTTACGATCACTACTTACGAAGGCAGACTGGTAAAAGATATAGCTCTTCTGAAAAATGAGCATTCGATTAAGACTCATTTTTATGATGGTTCTGTGATAAGTAAAATACTGGAAATAACTAAAACAGATAACAATGGCAATTAAAAAAGAGCTTTCATACAAGGAAGCTATTGGTGAAATTGAAGAGATTCTTCAACAGATAGAAAATGATGAACCAGATGTAGATCAACTGTCTGAGAAGGTAAAAAGGCTATCTTTTCTTGTTTCGTGGTGTCGTGAAAAACTTCACAATACAGAAATAGAGATAGAAAAAATTCTAAAAGAGATAGAAAAGAATTAAAATTCTAGCTATAATTGTATAGAAATTCCTAATCTTTACTTTTGTTTCACAAATAGTTAGTAAATGAAAGATAAAAAAATGGCAGATTCTAAAATTGATTTTTCATTCGAAAATTTACATTTTTCGTGTGAAGGTGAAAACACATGGGTTGAGAGACAGTTGAACAATGTTCTCAGCCGGATTCCTTCCTTACTTGCTGTGCATAAGAAAGGTGAAAATATAGTCGAGGAAGTGATAGATGTCCAGGAATTTACCAGCCGGCCGGCTAGAGCCCAAAAATCCACCAGGACGGTGAAGGCTAAGAAAATTGTGGTTGCTTCCAAGGAAGTACCAGAGATGAAGGAAGTGGTTGAAATACCTGTAGAAAAGGAAGACAAGGCAACGGAGATACAGAAGGCCCCGAAAGCCCCGAAGGTCAAGGCTCCCAAGGCTCCTAAGGCTGCAAAGGCTGCAAAAATCCCAAAGGAAAAGACGATTAAAGTTCCCAAAGAGAAACCTGTCAAGGTTCCAAAGGTGAAAGCGCCAAAGTTGCCGAAAGAGAAGAAAATCGGCGGACTGAATGATTCTCCTCTTTTCCAGTTTCTCGCTGAAAAAAAGGCTGAGAAGAATCAAGTCCGGAAATTTTTGGCTACCGCCGTGTACCTTGCGCAGAGCAATGATCAATCAAAGCTCTCTACTCTTATGATTTCTAAGGCATTAAAATCTTCCGGAATAGAAAAACTTCAGAATCCCAGCGACTGCCTCAATAAAAATGAGAAGAAAGGCTATTGTGTCAAAGAGGGTAAAATCTTTACAATAACCGAAAACGGATTTCTTTCTGTTGGTTAGCGGACTCTAGAATTCTATCGACATTCCCAGAAGATAACTAATTCCTGCCTGCGGGAAGTAACCGTCCATTTTTTGCCTGGCTCCTTCTGAATAGTAGGAATATACCCAGCCATTGGATTCATATTGTTTGTTAAACAGATTGCTTATATGCGCATAGAAGGCCCAGCTTTTTACCGCCTTGCTATGAATTGAATAGCTGAATCGCAAGTTGTGTACGGCATAAGCGTGTATCGAACGGTCGACGCTTGAGGTATTATCAAGGTATTGTCTGCTAACCCGTGTGGATTGAAAATTGATTGCCAGGTTTTTCGTTGTTTGCCAGGTTAAATTACTTCCGGCAATTACAGCAGGCGAAAATGCTATATCCGTCGTTCCCAGATTATTCGTTTTCTGTTCTCCCCAATGATCCCAGTCGTCAACATATTCTTCAAAGCCCTTAACTTTATTTCTGCTTAGGGTAATATGGTGCTCCCACGTCAGTTTCTTTGAGAAGGAATAGTTAGCCGAATACTCAATTCCCATCCTGTAACTATTCGGAACATTGGTCATAATTGGTGAACCAACATCATTGATCCTGCCGGTGAGTATCAATTGATCCTTGTATATCATTTGATACAGGTTGATACTCATGTTGTATCTTTTGAAGGTCTTCTTGTAGCCCAGCTCAAAATCGTGCAGCTTCTCCTGAGTTGGCGCTGGTTTGGTCGGGTCGGCATCGGTATAGTTACTTCTGTTTGGTTCCCGGTGTGCATTGCCATAAGAGAAATAGATGCTGCTGTGTTCGCTTAAAGTGTAATAGGCGCCTGCCTTGGGATTCAGGAAATCAAATAAATGTGTTTGTGTGAGATTTCTCTGATTTTCGTCCACTCCTTCTATCTTGTAATCGATGTGTCGGTACTGAACATCCGCATAAACAGAGAGTTTCGGAGCTACCTGGTAATTCAACTTTGCGAAGGCATTATAGTCTTTCTTTATTCCTTTTGACCGGTACCATTCATGATCGATTGCCTGTGGTCCATTGTACTTTTCATAGAGTAAGTTTTCAATTACCCTTCCAAAGTTGTCGCCCGAATAAGTATTCCAGGCTGCACCTGCGATCAGCTCTGTTTTCTCTCCCTTGTAACTCAAGGATCCGATGGCGCCGTAAAAGTCATTGTCGAGCCACTTTCTGCGCACAAGATCTGCCTGGTCATAAGACGTCGTTCCTACTACCACGGGATTCATCTGGTAGGAAGAGAGGGACTGATCCTGGCTGTATTCCTGGTAATAGCCTCTGCCGTAAGTATAATGAAGGGAAACATTGGCGCTGAGTTTGTTGCTAAATTGATGGGTGTAATGCAGCTGGTAATGATCCTGCTGATAGTTATCGGTTTCATTATCATAATAGGAGATTTCCCCATTTGGTCCGGTGATGAGACCTGCAGGATTATAGGTCCTGTCGGTTTGAAGTTTGTCTGACGGTACCCCATACCAAGCCTGGTAAGTCTTTTCTTTTCCGGAGAAAACGATGGCTTTCAACAGGGTGTTTCCCGTGAGGTAGGCGCCGGTAAGATAGACCGAACGGAGGTCACTGTTAGCCCTGTCAATATATCCATCAGAATTTATTTTCGAAACGCGGGCCTCAAAAATAAACTTGCCGCCGATCAATCCGGACCCAACCCTGACCGTATTCTTCAATGTCCTGAAACTTCCTGCGGCCGTACTCCAGCCTGCATAACTCTTTGGATTCAGATTGCTGGTCTGTACATTGACGGTGCCACCAAAGGCGCCCGCTCCATTGGTAGAACTTCCCACACCTCTTTGAACCTGAATATTTTCGGTCGAGGAAGCAAAGTCCGGAAGATCGACAAAGTAAACGGCATGCGATTCTGCATCATTCAGCGGAATTCCGTTTACCGTCATGTTAATTCTGTTGGCATCACTTCCCCTGATCCTGAAATTGGTATACCCGATACCGGTGCCGGCATCTGAAGTGGCTACCAGCGAAGGTGTTAAGCTGAGAAGGTAGGGCAGGTCCTGACCAGTTTGTTTTTCAGGCATCTTGCTGACATCCAGATTGGTATAGGCTATTGGAGCCTTGTTGCCAGCCCTGGTTGCCGAAACGATCACATCTTCAGTCAGAATATCTGCGACTTCAAGTGAAATCGTTATTCCGTTGACGCCGGGGTTCAGATTCAATTTTGATTTGTTGGTGTGGTAACCAACATAGGTCACCTCCAAAACAACTTGATTTTCAGAAATCCCGTCTATTTTAAACTCCCCACCAGAATCGGTTGCCATGGCCTTTTTTAAATTCAATACCTTGACGGTCGCACCGGGAAGAATCTCTCCGACCTGATTAACCACTTTCCCCTGAATGCTATATTGCGCGGATACTTGTCCTGTCGTGAAAATTATTAAGACTGCCACAAATAATAGGTGGAATACCAGAGTTCCTCTTGAAAAGAATATTGATTTGAGATTTTGAAGATTCATTGCGCTCATTTTTAAATAAAAACTAAACAAAAGAGGCAACGAAAAAAGTGTTCAGACTTTCCCTTTCCGGCATTACCCGGACAGGTTCGATGGGTTTGATCTCAGCCCGTATTTTTAAGGCACCCCTATTTGTGGATACAAACCTACGGAAAAGAAATGAAAAAAAGGAAAATCACCCTGGTAATTTTCCTTTTACTAGAGAATCCGGTTAATCCGTCTGGCTTCACCACTTCTTCAGGGCGGCGATATTAACTTGATTGACAATATTTTTGGCTTCCGGGGTATAAAGGAAATCGAGCTCATTTTTATAATGTTCGTTAATTTTTCCCCTCACCATCTTCATCGTACTGTTGAGCATATGATTTTGTTCTGTAAATGCTTCAGGCAGAATCGCAATGCAGGCTGGCAGCCATCTTTCAGGGAAAGCATTCTCGAATTTGCCACCTTTCTTGTATTGATCAATTTCCGCTTTCAACATCTCGAGTGCCTTCACATAACCGGCATCGCTCTTGAATGAGATTCCCTGTTTTTCCAGCTGGCGACTTATTTCTGGAACATTAGGAACAATAACACCAACCGTATACTGATTCTGGTTGTTGTAAAGCATGGCTTGCTCAATAATCGGTGACTGATCGACTATCGCTTCTTCAATACCCTCAGGACTGTACTTTTCACCATCATTTCCAATCAGCAGACTCTTGAATCTTCCCATTACATAAAGGAAGCCGTCTTTGGCCAAATATCCCATATCTCCAGTATGCAGCCAGCCATCAATGACCGTTTCGGCAGTGGCCTTCGGATTTTTCCAGTAGCCTTTCATCACATTCCCACCCTTGACAAGAATCTCTCCTTTCTGACCAACTGGCAGTTCTACATGATCATTGTCAACAATTTTGCATTCAAGGTATTTTACAACTTTCCCGGAGGATCCGAATTTCACGGCAGAGGGAGAATTGGCAGAAATAATTGGAGCAGCCTCAGTCAAGCCATATCCCTGGTAAACAGGAATGCCTATGGCGCTGAAAAATCTTTGCAATTCAATATCCAGAAGGGCCCCACCCCCGATGAAAAAAATCAGATTGCCGCCAAAATTCTCACGAATTTTCGAGAATATGATTTTATCAAACAATAGAACGAGAGGTTTAAGAAGGGCCCGCCATCCTTTGCACTTGTTCCAACCATCGCCGTTGTAAGCATAACCTGTCTTTAATGCCGTGTTAAACAACTTTTCAGTAAAAGCCCCCTTACTTTGAATCCCTTTTTCAATATTTTTTCTGAAATTTTTGGAGAGTGCCGGCACACTCATCATGATATGTGGCTTGATCTCTTTAATGTTGAGCGGAACGTTGCGGAGGGTCTCCAAAGGTGTCTTTCCAGACTGGATAGAAGCCACGGATGCACCCTTGTACATGAAAGTGTATAAACAGGCAGTATGGGCAAAAGAGTGGTCCCAGGGCAGCGTCGCAAGTGTAACATAGTGAGAATCAATTTCCAGGACGGTATGTGCCTGCAAAACATTAACAGCATAGTTATGATGAGTCAACATGATGCCTTTTGGATCGGCTGTGGTCCCGGAAGTATAAGAAATATTGGCTACATCATCTGGCTGGATATTTTGCCATACCTCTTCGAAGGCCGCCTTGTTTGCTTTATCGGTACAGAAAGTTATCCCTCTGTTGACGACATCCTGAAAGGTAATCTCTTTCGAACCCGGATTGGCATTACCATCCATCACAATCACATACTCCAGATCTGGCAGCTGATCCAGGATCTCTGCAACTTTGAAAGCTTGTCCGGCAGATACGATCAACATTTTTACACCTGAGTGTTCGATTCTGAATTTTAGCTCAATGGGTTCGAGCCTGACTGAAAGTGGAACATTAATTGCACCGCAATAAAGCATTGCCAGTTCACTGATGATCCAGTAATTTCTCCCTTCAGACAAGAGTCCGGCCCTGTCGCCTTTTTTAAGACCAAGAGACATTAAACCTGCACCCAATTGATATACAGATTGTTGAACCTCCTTGTAAGTAGCAGACTCATACTTGTCTGTTAATTTCTCCCATAAATATGGATTGTCGGGGAAGTTTTTAACACTTGTCTCAAAAAGTTCGATTATTGTTTTCATCTGGTAGTGAATGGGTAAAGTATAGCGAAGTTAGTTCGTTTCGAAAAGAAAGATGGTCTTTGATTTATAGGTTTCTCCCGGAGATAGCAAAGTTGTTGGAAATTCAGGATGATTTGGGGTGTCCGGGAAATGTTGAGTTTCAAGGGCAAGGCCACTGTAACTGCCGAATTGATTTTTCAGAGATGGAATCCAATATCCCGTGTATAACTGGATGCCTGGCTCATTGGTAAATACCGATATGGACCGGCCGGAATTTACTTCTGACAATTTGGCGGCTTGGACCATCTTCTTTTCAGTATTGCCGAGAACATAATTCAGATCGTAACCGTCTGGTAATGCAGCGATATCTTTACCAACATATTTGACTGAAGAAAAGTCGAAAGGGGTATTTGTCACATCTGCAATTTCCCCGGTAGGGATGAGGGTTTCATCGTTAACAGTTCTTTTTTTACTATTAATCTGAAGTTGATGATTGAAAATATTTTCTTTTCCCCCATTTAGGTTAAAATAGGTGTGATTGGTGAGGTTGACGACTGTTGTCCGATCGGCAATTGCCTTGTATTCAATCTGTAACTCATTTTTGTGGGTCAATTTATAGAGAACAGAGACATCCAGGTTACCTGGATAGTTTTCCTCCAGATGTACGCTACGGTATTTTAGTTCAAGACCAACGTAATCGGGCATTTCGATAGTTTTTGGCGCCCAGACCTTCTTGTCGAAACCAGTTAGACCGCCATGCAGGTGATTCGGTCCGTTGTTGATAGCCAATTGATAACCGACGCCTTCGATAGTAAGTTTTCCACCTCCTATGCGGTTGCAGTATCTGCCGCAGACGGCACCGAAATATGGATAATTTGACAGGTAATCTGTTGAAATATAATCATCAAGACAAGGGAACCCAAGAACGACATTCTCCTTTTTACCATTCTTATCTGCCATTTCAATGCTTGTAATGATGGCTCCATAATTTGTGATTTTAACAGAAATGCCTTTAGGATTAATCAACGTATAGAGAAAAACCTTTTCCCCATTAGGGCAATGTCCAAAAACTTCTTTTTTAATGTTCATTTAGTTTAATTTTGAAAGTCCGGATGTAAACTTATACAAATAGAAGATTTCCTGAAAGCCATGTGAGCAATTTCAGTGAAAAATATTTTTGGTAAATCGTGTGATAAAGATAATTTTACATAGAAGTATAAAATTTGCCCTTTCCCCGAGCACAATCTGACAAATTTATGGAAGGATACGATATCATAGGTGACATCCACGGCTACGCTACCTTATTGAGACAACTTCTCACCGAGATGGGTTATAAACGCGTGGATGGGGTCTACCGCCATCCAACAAGAAAGGCAATATTTGTCGGTGATTTTATCAACAGAGGTCCGGAAATCAGGGAAACACTTCTGATTGTCCGCTCGATGGTCGAGGCAAAGAGTGCGATGGCAATCCTTGGTAATCATGAGTATAGCTGCATTCTATACCATATAAAAGACGATAACGGCATATTTATGTCTAAACACATTGCCGGTAACCGTACACAAATCCAGAAAACCCTGACCGTATTCAAGGACCTGATCGACGAATGGACCGATCACCTGAAATGGATGCGTACCCTCCCGTTTTTCCTTGATCTCGACCAGATCAGAATCGGTCATGCTTATTGGAACGACCAGGAAGTTGCTATTTTAAAAGAATATTTACCTAAGGGAAGGCTGAAAAAGAAGTTTCTGAGGGAGTTGCACAATAAGCATCCGGACATCGCTATTATCATCTATAAATTGCTGAAGGGGCTGGAATTTAAATTTCCAAAAGACCTGATCACTAAATGTAGCAAAGGACTTAGCAGGAAGGTCTTTACACTCAATTGGTGGACGAGTCCGGTCGACAAGACTTTCCGCCAGCTTTATTTTGGAAATAAGTTTATCCTGCCGGATTATCACCCTCCGATTGAGTTGACACCTAACTACGAGCCTTATCCGCCAGGAAAACCGATCGTATTCTTTGGTCATTATTGTCTTTCGGAAGGTCCTTCTATCCTGCAATCCAACATCTGCTGCCTGGACAGCTGCGTAGTTTCCACAGGAAAGCTGGCTGCCTACCGATGGAGCGGAGAGAAAGAATTGATCTCAGGAAACTTACTTGTCGTTGGCGGAATATAAATTATTCCCATTCAATCGTAGCAGGAGGCTTGGAGCTGATATCGTAGACGACCCGGTTTATTCCCCTTACTTTATTGATGATATCATTGGAGACTTTCGACAGGAATTCGTAAGGCAGGTGAACCCAATCAGCCGTCATCCCATCTGTTGAAGCTACTGCCCGCAAGGCTACCACATTTTCATAGGTCCTTTCATCACCCATAACCCCCACAGACTGTACAGGCAAAAGCATTACTCCTGCCTGCCAGACTTTGTCATAGAGTCCCCATTCCCGCAGCGCTTGGGTAAAAATCGCGTCAGCTTCCTGCAAGACCCTGACTTTTTCGGGGGTCACATCGGAGAGAATCCTGATCCCTAGTCCGGGACCCGGAAACGGATGGCGGCCAAGCAGTTCATCCTTGATGCCGAGTGCTTTGCCGACCCTTCGAACTTCATCCTTGAAGAGCAGATTCAACGGTTCGACGACTTTTAGCTTCATCTTTTCAGGAAGTCCGCCAACATTATGGTGAGATTTGATAGTCGCGGAAGGACCGTTCACTGAGACCGATTCGATCACATCTGGATAAATAGTGCCTTGAGCCAACCATTTGACATCCTGTATTTTATGTGCCTCTACATCGAACACCTCTATGAAATTTCTGCCAATGATTTTCCTCTTTTTTTCAGGATCCCTGACCCCCTTCAGATCGTCCCAGAACTTCTCGCGGGCATCGACACCGATGACGTTCAGACCCATGCCTTTGTAGGAATCGAGTACGTCTGAAAATTCATTCTTACGCAGGAGACCATTGTCGACGAAGATACAGGTCAGGTTGCTGCCAATTGCCTTGTTGAGCAATACCCCGGCCACACTGGAATCCACACCTCCGGAAAGGCCAAGGACCACCTTGTCATTGCCTAATTTTTGGCGCAGCTGGGCGATAGTGGCCTCCACAAATGAGTCGGGCGTCCAGTTTTGACTGCATCCGCAAATATCGGCGAGAAAATTCTTGAGCAAATGGGCTCCTTCAGTCGTATGATATACTTCAGGGTGAAACTGTATGCCGTAAGTCTCTTCCCCCAATACCTTGAAAGCCGCAAATTCGACATCCGCAGTAGAGGCAAGTATTTGATAATCTTTTGGTAGACTGACAATTGTATCTCCATGAGACATCCAAACCTGGGAATTTTCGCTCATCAGGTTGAAGAGCAGGTTATCCTCGTCGATCCATTTCAGATTGGCTCTTCCATACTCCCTCGAATCCGAAGCTGCGACTTCACCTCCATAAAAATGTGCAAGATATTGTGCACCATAACAAACACCTAGCAAAGGAACTTTTCCCCTGATACCGGAAAGGTCGATTCTCGGTCCCTTTTCGTCTCTGACAGAAAATGGGCTTCCCGATAGGATGACTCCTTTAACTGATTCATCTATAGCAGGATAATGATTAAATGGATGTATTTCACAAAACACATTCAACTCGCGAACCCTGCGGCCAATTAACTGGGTGTACTGGGATCCGAAATCAAGGATTAAAATTTTTTCCATCTACAATTTCCTCACCCAGATGTTGCGGTAGCTTACCGGGTTACCATGGTCCTGTAACTCAAGCGGTCCGGCTCCATGAGCCTTGTATTTGGGAATACCAATATATTCTGTTGGTCCGAAAAGAGATACATTGTTCTGTACCAAAACCCCATTCTGAAGCACTGTCGCACGGGCGGGAGAAAACAGTGTGCCATCTTCCTTAAATCTTGGTGCAGTGTAAATTACATCATAAGTCTGCCATTCTCCCGGTTTCTTGCAAACATTCACCAATGGGGCATATTGTTTGTAAAAGGAGCCGGCCTGACCATTGCGGTAAGTACGGTTTTGATAATTGTCGAGGACTTGCAGTTCATACCTGCCCTGCATGAAAATTCCGGAATTTCCGCGGCCCTGGCTCTCACCTTTCACCTCAGAAGGAGTCCTCCATTCAATGTGCAGCTGGTAATCTTCCAGGTCGACTTTACTCCTGATAATACCGGTACCTTTTACTACCGTGACGCAGTTATCAGCAACATTCCAGCCGGAAGGTTCACCTTTAGCATTGGTCCAGTTAGCGTTGAAGCTTTCCGGAGTGCCATCAAACAATACAATTGCATCAGATGGCGCGTCCATAGGGGTCTGTCCGGGTGTCACCACCACTACTTCAGGATCCCAAAATTCAGTCATCTCGGGTTTCATTTTAGCTAAGTCTTCCTTGGATGGCTCGGCTTTTTTTGGTGTTTCAGCTTTTTGTGCGAATGCTCCGAAGGCAATCAGCAGGGCGGGTACTAATAGAAATTTCTTCATCACTCTTATATTTTAAATTGCTAAATCATTCATTACTTCGTCGATCTTCTGAGCAGTCAGCGCTTCAACTGCATCGAAATCCTTCTTGGAGTTCAGTTGGGCCTTGACTTCAATATAGAACTTTATCTTAGGTTCAGTACCCGAAGGACGAACAGAAACTTTGCTTCCATCCACCGTAAAAAATTGAAGCACATTTGCCGTAGTCTTCTGATTAATAGGTTTTTCCTCGCCTGTCAGTAGATTCTTTTGCTTCAGCGTTTCGTAGTCCTTGACACATTCTAAAACAGATCCTGCAAGTTGTTTGGGAGGATTATTCCTGAATTTCACCATCAGTTGCTCTATCTCTTCTGCTCCTGCCTTACCCTTGCGGACAATATATTTCATCTTCTCCCTGGAATACCCATAGGTGAGATAGATATCCTGAAGCATCTCAAACAGGGTACGTTTATTGTCTTTTGCCCAGGCAGCTATCTCGGCCATCAGGGCACAGGAAGTTACAGCATCCTTGTCACGAACAAAATCGGCAGGCAGGAAGCCGAAACTTTCTTCACCCCCTCCGATATAGTCTTTCTTTCCTTCGTTTTCGCGGATAATCTCTGCTATATACTTGAACCCGGTGTAACAATCATAATATTCGACACCATTTTTGGCTGCAATCTCCGCGGCCAGTTCGGAGGTAACGATGGTCTTCACAATGTACTCTTTCCCTTTCAACAGACCGAGTTCCTTGCGTTTTGTGATGATATAGTAGAGGAAGATTAAGACGGTCTGATTCCCATTGACGAGGATAAATTCGCCCTTGTCATTCTTGATGGCAATACCCAGCCGGTCGGCATCAGGATCCGTTGCCATCACCAGGTCTGCATCCACCTCCCGGGCTTTTTGGAGGGCAAGTGCCAGGGCTGCAGGTTCTTCCGGGTTTGGAGATATCACGGTAGGGAAGTCACCGCTCACCACATCCTGTTCGGGAATATGGATGACATTGGTAAATCCCATTTTTGCGAGTGCCATTGGTACCAAACGGACACCGGTGCCATGTATGGGCGTATAAACGATCTTAAGGTCGTGCTGTTTCCTGATGGCCTCGGGCGAAAGTGAAACTGAAACAACCTTCTTCAGATAGCGCTCATCCATATCCGCCCCTAACGGGATAATCAGATTCGGATTGCCATTGAAAAGAATCTCCTCCACCTTAACTTTTTCCACTTCGGCGATGATGTTCATGTCATGCGGCTCAACAATCTGGGAACCGTCATCCCAGTAAGCCTTGTAACCATTGTATTCCTTCGGATTGTGGGAGGCTGTCAAAATGATACCGCTTTGCAATCCGAGTTCGCGAATGGCGAAGGACAATTCAGGCGTCGGACGAAGGGATTCAAAAAGAAATACCTTGATACCGCTGGCGGAGAAAATGGCGGCTGAAGTTTCAGCAAACAAACGGCTGTTGTTCCGGCAATCGTGTCCGATAGCCACCTTGATCTCGGGTAAATGGGCAAACGCTTTTTTTAGATAGTTGCTAAGTCCTTGTGTGGCAGCGCCAACAGTATAAATGTTCATTCTGTTGGTGCCTGGCCCCATGATGCCGCGAAGACCACCAGTTCCAAATTCGAGGTCACGGTAGAAGGCATCGATCAGATCACTCGGATCCTCTTTTTCGATCAGGCGTTTTACTTCTGCTTTGGTGGCAGCATCGTAATCGCCACTCATCCATTCCTGCGCTTTCAGCAGAACGATTTCGGGAATTTCATTTTTTTGCATCTTCTTGCAATTTTAATAGACATATTTTCAGGCTATCTCTCCAATAAGGAATATGAATGTCAAAAGTAGACTTGATTTTTGATTTATTCAAGACCGAATAGGCAGGTCGACTCGCTGGAGTAGGGTAAGATGCTGTATCAATGGGATTTGCCTGACATTTTATTTCAGGGGAATATTCAAAAATGGCCTTGGTGAAATCATACCAGCTGGCCGCTCCCTCATTGGAATAGTGATAAATACCCTTCACGAATTTCTTGCTGTCGGTCGCCGACCTTTGGAGGATATCCAGAATCACCTTTGCCAGGTCGCCAGCGAAAGTAGGAGTCCCAACCTGATCAGCGACAACACCCAGTTGATCCCTTTCACTGCCAAGACGAAGCATGGTCTTGACAAAATTGTTACCATAGGCAGAATAAAGCCAGGAAGTCCGGATAATGACCGACTTGATTTCAGCCCGCAAAATGGCGGTTTCGCCTTCAAGTTTGGTAATTCCGTATACAGACTGAGGTCTGACGATATCTTTTTCGTGATAAGGAGATGACTTGGTTCCGTCAAAAAGATAATCAGTGGAAATATGAATGAGTTTGGCTCCTGTTTTTTTACAGGCTTTAGCAAGATTTACGACCGCCAGGTGGTTAATACTTTCAGCTAATGCAGTCTCCTTCTCAGCCTTGTCGACAGCAGTATAGGCAGCACAATTGACGACTGCCGATGGGTTTTCGGATGCAAAAAATGCATCCACCTGAGCACTGTTGCAAATATCCAACTCCTCCACATCGGTAAATACAAAAGAAAGATCAGGATAGGCTGGTGCTAGTTCCTGAATGGACCTTCCAAGTTGACCCTTTGATCCTGTGACTATTATCTTCATATTTTTACAAAATTGAAGGTTCTATTGAGAAAGGTAAAGGTAATAGAAAAGCGTAAAAACCAAAGTAAAATAGAATTTCCTATTGAAATGGCTCTTCTGAATTATTCTTTATCTCAAATTTTTAAAGCCTTTTTCTATCTCTGCAGCCATTCTTTCAAAAACAATTTCAAAAGGAGCCTCCCCATTGACAATGGCAACATCATGGATCTCCTTGTATTTATCCAGAACGGGGATTGTTTTTTGTTCATGATCTTTCAGCCTCCTGACAATTTTTTCAGTGCTGGTATCATAAGGCTTGCAATGGTTGGTTTTGCTGCGATTGCTGAGCCTTGAAATTAACTCGAGCGTACTGACCTGAATATCAATAATTTTGCGAATTGAAGTATTGTGTTTTATCAATATTCCATCCAAGATATAGGACTGAACAAGAGTTCTCGGAAATCCTTTGAAAATGAAACCTTTGACCGTCTTAGAATTTTTAATTTTCTTCAGAATAAGCGGCACGACTATTTCATCGGGGACCAATTCTCCGTTCTCATAAATTTGTGTGATTTTTTTCCCTAATTCTGTGTCTTCTCTAATCTCCTCTTCAAGCATTCTTCCTGTGGAAATATACTCGAGTCCATATTTCTTCGAGAGTTCTATTCCCTGGGATCCCCTGCCACATCCGGGATAGCCAAAAATTACCACATTCATCAACTTTTTACTCAGTTCCTTATTGATGATCTCTTCAATTTGGGAAGTAACTTCCGGTATTTCCTTGTTCCCGTCAATGGAAATATAATTTCCATTTTCCTTGTAAAAATTAAGTACGGGTAGAGTCTTCTCTTCATATTCTTTCAGCCTATTTCTGATTACAAGCTCATTATCGTCCGATCTGCCGGAAGTCAGACCTCTGTTGAGAAGTCGTGAAACCGATTCATCTTCCGGCAACTCGATACTGATGAGGCAATTAAGCGAGGTGTTCAGCTTGATCATCAGACCTTCCAGTATGTATGCCTGAATGTAAGTTCGAGGGAATCCATCGAAAAGAAAACCATTTGCCTGCGGATTTTCTTTGATGGTCTTTTCCAGAATCTGAACAATAATTTCATCTGAAACAAGTTTACCTGCAGCAATGATACTTTTTGCTTCAAGGCCTAGTTTTGTCTCTTCAGCAAGTTCTTTGCGCAATAAATCACCCGTCGAGATGTAAAACAGGTTATATTTTTCAATCAGGAAGGTGGACTGTGTTCCTTTCCCAGCGCCGGGAGGACCAAATAATGCGATATTGATCATGTGTTGAATTTTAAATTAAAGTATTATGAATACACTTTAGAATTTGATTTTTTGCAAAAACTCCTTCTTACCATTTTGCATAAGGGTTTTTCATTAACATGGAATTGTAGTATTTTACATCTCCTGTTACCTCCAGTCCTAACCAGGCAGGTTTATTGAAAGACTCCTCTTCACTCGATAGTTCGATTTCTGCAACAACCAACCCCTGATTTTCGCCATAGAATTCATCAACTTCGAAAGTGTGTATTCCGGACTTTACTTCATAACGGGTTTTATTTATTACTCCGGGTTCACAGATTTTCAGCAGTTCATCCACTTCGCCTACCGGGATTTCTTTTTCCCATTCATACCTTGAGGCTCCGGAAGCGCTGCCTATCCCTTTGATGGTGATGTATCCCTTGTCTCCTTTAATCCTGACGCGCACCGTACGTTCTAGATGCGAGGATAGATAACCCTGGGTAATTCGGGTTGATTTTGTCGCAACAGCTTTAAAATCATAACTTAAAACCAAGAATTTGCGTTCAATTTCCTGCGCCATGAGATTTATTTTGTTGAAGGTTTATTGATCATTCCAAGATTGGCATTGAACCGTTCAACGTCATTGTTTAGAAAGCACTTAACCCCTTCCTTAAACAACCGCATACGCTGATCAACTGCATTCAGAAAATTCTCTGTCAGTTCTATGGAATGATTTGCCCTTTTAAATATCCTGCAATTTTGAATGATCAATACCTGCGATAGCACTACAACTTAATTAATAATTAGTGAAACGAACATTGGCAAATCCCACAAAAGGCCATTCAAATGAACCTTGCGAGTTCCATATGTACGAACTGAATTTCAATAATTTAACATTGATATTTACGTATGAAACTTGTCAGCCAATAATATTTGAATGGAAATATTATGTAGAGGTTTAATTAGTGCTAAATATAAGAAATATAAATAAATACAAAAATTATAGCAGCGCTAAATATTTTGTATTCAATAAATAAGTGTATAAAATGCAACCTATTTGATAAGGAAATATTGCTGGTAAAATACTTACAAAAAGACGTCTTTCTTTCGATTAAAAATTGTCTAAAAAGTACATTTTTAATAAAATAAGTGAATGTATGGGTCGAAAAGTAAGATTTTAAGTTTGAAAATGTTGGATGCAAAGCGAAGAAGGATCTTTGTTTGTATAAGTGATTTGACTATCTAAGTTTTTATTGGGAATGCAGGCATTTTTATTCAGAGTATTTATGAATCAACTAGTTGAAGATCATCAGTTTTTTTCTGAATCACATTTGACAATTTGAGAAAAAATTGTACCTTTGCGCCCATTCAAAATAATGTCTAATTTATTAATTTCAAGAGAATCTTAAAATGAGTGAAAACAAAGAGAATCAGGAGGTAAACGAAACAGTAGAGAACACTGCTGCCGAGCTTGCTTCCACGGAGATTAAAGAGGAACAAGTAGTTGTAGAAGAGACTGCAGCAGTAGTCGAAGAAGTTGTTGCTGAAGAATCAGCAGCAGTCGCTGAAGAAGTAGTTGCTGAAGTAGTAGTTGAAGAACCTGTGGCAGCAGTTGAAGAAATTGTTGCTGAAGAGCCTGCAGCAGTTGAAGTTGTTGCTGAAGAGCCTGCAGCGGTTGTCGAAGAAGTAGTTGCTGAAGTTGCAGTTGAAGAACCTGCAGCAGTAGTCGAAGAAGTAGTAGTAGTTGAAGAACCTGTTGCAGAAAAGAAAACTGCTCCATCAAAACCAGTATTGGTTAGTTCTGCAGCAGCCAACGAAGAGGAATTTGACTGGGATGCTTTCGAAGGAAAGAAGATAGTCGCCGGACTTTCCTCCAAACAATCTATGACCGAGATGTACGACAATACCCTGTCTATCCTTCAGGAAAAGGAGTGTGTAGACGGTATCGTTATCTCTATGAACAAACGTGAGGTTGTGGTCAATATTGGCTACAAATCTGACGGAATTGTATCGGTCAACGAATTCAGATATAATCCTAACCTTAAAATTGGTGACAAGGTTGAGGTATATGTCGAAACGCTTGAAGATAAAAAAGGTCAGTTAACCCTTTCCCACAAGAAAGCCCGCGCAATGCGCAGCTGGGATCGCGTTAATGCTGCCCTCGAAAATGACGAAATTATCACTGGATTCATCAAATGCCGTACGAAAGGCGGTATGATCGTGGACGTATTCGGTATCGAAGCATTCTTACCAGGATCGCAAATCGACGTCAAACCAATCCGCGACTATGACATCTATGTAGGAAAAACAATGGAGTTCAAGGTTGTTAAGATTAACCATGAATTCAGAAACGTTGTCGTTTCTCACAAGGCTCTCATCGAAGCCGAACTCGAGCAACAGAAAAAAGATATCATCTCCAAACTGGAAAAAGGTCAGGTTCTCGAGGGAACTGTCAAAAACATCACCTCTTA
The DNA here is from genome assembly GCA_037137375.1 of Prolixibacteraceae bacterium. Taxonomy (GTDB): domain Bacteria; phylum Bacteroidota; class Bacteroidia; order Bacteroidales; family Prolixibacteraceae; genus CAINVV01. The sequence goes on along the minus strand of JBAXKJ010000023.1, from coordinate 5,248 downwards.
TGGTGTGTTCATCGACCTTGGTGGCGTAGATGGTCTGATTCATATTACAGACCTTAGCTGGGGCCGCGTAGCTCATCCGAACGAAATCGTTCAGTTGGATGAGAAAATCAACGTCGTTATCCTCGACTTCGATGATGAGAAGAAGAGAATTGCCCTCGGTCTGAAACAACTTGCCTCTCACCCATGGGATAACGTCAGTGCTGACCTTAAAGTTGGTGATGTTGTCAAAGGGAAAGTAGTTGTCATTGCAGACTACGGCGCATTTATCGAAATAGCTGCTGGTGTTGAAGGTCTGATCCACGTCTCAGAAATGAGCTGGTCACAGCACCTGCGTTCTGCTCAGGACTTCCTGAAAGTTGGAGATGAGGTTGAGGCAACTATTCTGACCCTTGACCGTGACGAGCACAAAATGTCGCTCGGCATCAAGCAGATGAAGAATGATCCATGGTCTCAGATTGAAACCAAATATGCTATCGGTACCTCGCACACTGCGAAAGTTCGCAATTTCACCAATTTCGGTGTATTTGTTGAAATCGAAGAAGGTGTTGACGGATTGATTCACATCAGCGACCTGAGTTGGACTAAGAAAATCAAGCATCCTTCAGAGTTTACCTCTATTGGATCAGAAATTGAAGTTCAGGTTCTGGATATCGACAAGGAAAACCGTCGTTTGAGCCTTGGCCACAAGCAACTGGAAGAGAATCCTTGGGATGTATTCGAAACAATTTTCACCGTTGACTCTATCCACGAAGGTACTGTTATTGACCTTTTCGATAAGGGTGCAGTGATTTCACTTCCTTATGGAGTTGAAGGTTTTGCTACCCCTCGTCACCTGGTGAAAGAAGATGGTTCACATGTTAAAATGGATGAGAAACTTGAATTCAAGGTGATTGAATTCTCAAAATCAGCCAAGAGAATAATCTTGTCTCACTCACGTGTTTACGAAGATGTGAAAAAGACGGATGATTCCGCTAAGAAGAAGGCAGCTCCAAAACAGGCACCAAAGAGTGTTAAGCCGATGAAAGATACCATGGAAAAGACAACCCTGGGCGACATCAGCGAATTAGCCGCTTTGCGTACTCAAATGGAAGAAAACGAGAAGAAGTAATAATACCCATTTCGTTCCAATATAAAACCCGGCCATTTGGCCGGGTTTTTTTTATCTTTGAAATATTAGTGAATCCAATGTTATGAACTCCTTTTCTGTTACCATCCTTGGCAGTAGCTCTGCCTTGCCTACTTCTCACCGATTCCCAACCTCTCAGGTCGTCCGCCTGAATGAGCAGCTTTTTCTGATTGATTGCGGAGAAGGTACACAGATTCAGCTGAGGAAGTACGGACTCAAAATGGGAAGGATCAATCACATCTTCATATCACATCTTCACGGGGATCATATCTACGGATTACCCGGATTGATTTCTTCTCTGGCCCTTTTTGGTAAAAAGGGGGAACTTCACATTTATGCTCATTCTGAATTGCAGCCAATGATGGAGGGGATGATGAAGTTTATGAATGAGATTACCGATCTGACAGTCAAATATCATCCACTGAATTTCAAACGTAACTCAATAGTATTTGAAGATAAAAGAATCCGTATCACGTCGTTTCCCTTGAAGCACAGGATTTCCTGCTGCGGTTTTCTCTTTCAGGAGCTTTCTGCTGAGCTGCATCTGGACAAATTTGCTCTTGAAAAATATAATGTGCCCATATCTCAAAGAGCAAATATTAAACACGGTGCCGATCTATCACTTGCAGATGGAACAGTTATTCCAAACATACAGTTGACAAACCCCGCAAGCCCAGCGAGGAGCTACGCATTTTGTACTGATACCCTGTATTTGCCAAAGATCCTGCCCACGATTCAGGGTGTCGATCTCCTCTATCATGAAGCTACTTTTGCTGGAGATCTTACTGAACTGGCAAAAAAGACTTTTCATTCCACCTCTTTGCAGGCCGCTGAAATTGCACTGGCAGCCGGAGCAAAAAAGCTGATCATTGGTCATTTTTCCTCCAGATACAAATCTGTTGAAAGTCTTGTGGAGGAGGCCAGGACGATCTTTCCTGAAACTCATGCTGCAAACGACGGAGATGTTTATGAAATTTAAGAAGTCAAGTCCCTGCTGAGCGGTCTCTGGCTAAGATATTCTTTAGGCCTCTGGGTACATAAAGAACTCCTTATGGAAATTTACCAGGTAAAGCCTCTCTTCTGCCCTGGTAAAAGCTGTGTACAGCCATCTGAGGAATTCCCTGTCCATCATCTCACCTGTGATATATCCATGATCCAGGAACACAGACTTCCATTGTCCACCCTGGGCCTTGTGACAAGTAACAGCATAGGAATATTTTACCTGTAATGCATTGAAGTAGGGATCTTCCCTGATCTTTTTCCACCTGTCCCGCTTATTTCGGATCTCCTGATAATCTTCCGAAACTGCATCAAACAGTTTTCTGTTATCATCGGAAGACATAGCAGGAGCCTCCACCTTCAAGGTCTCCAACAGTATTTTGCACTCAATTTCAGAATCCTGATAATCAATCAAACGCAACACAACGTTCGCAAAATGAAACCCATACCGTTCCTCATATTTGCGGATCCGGAGGATCTCTGCGATATCACCGTTGGCGATAAAATCCAACTCTTCCAGTTGTTTCGACCAATGGTAATTGTTCTTAACAACCATCAGCAAATCACCTTTCATAATCTGATCTTCCTGGTATAGGATAGATTTTCGGATTCCTTCGTTGAAAAGATTGGCTCGCTTGTTGGAACGTGTAATCACAATGGTATCTTCCATTCCGAAGCGATTGAAGCAATTTGAAATCTCCTCGATGAGCTCATCCCCTCCAAGACGGATAAGGTCGGGAAACCCGTTCATCCTGATGGGCCAGAAACCGGATGGAGACTCCTCCAGAATTCTGTTCCGTATCGATGTCGCATTCTTGAGAATTCCGGATTCCTCCGACTGCCTCACTACATCTCTTAATTCCATGGTAATGACCTTCAATCCGAAAAGGGCCAACTCCTCTTTTTCCAACGCCGGACTAATAGCTAACCCTACCGGTGGAAGCTGCGCGGTATCTCCTGAAATAATCAATTTGCAGTTCGATCCTTTCATAACATATTCGACCAGGTCAGAAAGAAGATAGCCCGATCCAAAAACACTCTGATCCTGAGGTAGATTGGAAATCATGGAAGCTTCATCCACTATGAAGATACTATTCTTATGTATATTCCTGTCAAGCAGGAACTTACTGAATCCATCAGACGCCGATTGTTGCCTGTAAATTTTTTTATGAATGGTAGAGGCGGGTTTGCCACTTTGTTTCGAAAGTACTTTGGCGGCACGTCCTGTGGGTGCCAGTAATACAAATCTAATGTTCAATTCGTCCAAAACTTTTACCAAAGCACTGATAGTGGCCGTCTTACCAGTACCCGCATAACCTTTTAAGAGGAAAATTGTATCAGCCTCAGGAGAAGCGACAAACAGAGCCAGCTGTCCGATCATTTCCTTTTGACCGTTGGTTGGCTCGTGTCCCAGTTTTTGCAATATCAGATCAGAAATGAATTTTATCATCTGTTTTGGAAAATGATGAAGCGTCCAGAAAGAGTAGATTTTTTTTTCTAAATTTGTAGCTTGTGAACCAATTTATTGTGAATGCAAGATATCTGTTTTATCGACAAATCTTTCGATCCCGAACAGAGTAATTTATATCATTTGTCCATCCAAATTAGTCTGGATGGATTTTCATTTGCTATTCTGGATATACCCAAAGGTAAATATACGGTCTTAAAATCAACCAATTTTTTTTTAAAGCGTCCCAGATTATTGTATATGAATGTAAGGGATGTGGTTGGTAACGATGATTTACTAGGGTTAAAATATAAGAGCACAGATATTATCTATGCTACTGAAAAATTCACGCTTGTTCCCCAGGCATTTTTTCATCACGGTTATTCCGAGAAATATTTTGGATTTAACCATGAAACAGAAAAGGGATATGCATTAGACAAGACACTTTTCCCAAAGGCTGAAGCCTGGTGCATATTCACCATCCCGGAGAATCTAAAAGATTATCTCACCCTGGCCTTTCCAAAAGCAACTATCAGGCACAATCTTTTTCCTCTCATTGAAAGAGCACTTAAAGAGAATAAGCATTTTCCCGAACGAAAACAGGTTCACCTGAATTTTTTCAAATCAAGTTTTGAATTGGTTGTCTTGTCAGGTACGAAATTGTTGCTCTGTAATCAATTCAATTATTCTGGTGAGAATGATGTGCTTTATTATGTTTTATATGTTTTTGACCAGCTTAAATTGCCTCCTGATACCACAGAACTGGTTCTGCATGGTCAATTGAAGCCAGCAGATCCCTTGTACCAGTCTTTCCGGAAATATATTAGAAAACCTGCCTTTGCAAGTCCGACTGCTATGTACAACTATAGTTATACATTTGACCAGCAACCCGGACACTACTTCACTACACTTCTTGATAGTTACAAATGCGAATAATCGGTGGCGAATTAAAGGGAAGACTTTTTAAACCCGGCAAGAATTTTAAAGCCAGGCCGACAACTGATTTTGCCAGGGAGAATTTGTTCAATATTCTCAACAATACGATTGATTTTGAAGAAACAAAAGTTCTGGATCTCTTCGCTGGAACCGGTAGTATCTCTTTCGAATTTGCTTCTAGAGGCTGTAAATCTGTAACTACAGTTGAGATGGACCATGTTCATTATGCCTTCATTAACTCAGTTATTCAGCAGTTAAAACTTGAAAAAGAGATTCGCCTCCTGCGATATAATGTTTTGAAGTTCATTCCCAGTTGCGTGGATAAATATGATCTGATATTTGCCGATCCACCCTACCAATTAGCTACTATCAAGGAAATACCTGACATGATTTTCAAATTCCAATTGCTTCAGCCGGATGGGATATTGATACTCGAACATGGTAAGAATGATAATTTTGCTAGTCATCCAAATCTCTATCAGCAAAGAATCTATGGAAGTGTGCACTTTTCATTCTTCAGAAATAGACAAGAATAATTCTTTCAAAACATTAGCAAACAATAGGTTATCCTGAGTAGAGATCAATTTCTTTTTTTTTGAATGTTGATTGCTAATAAACAAAACTAGTCGTATATTTGCACTGCTTTTGAAGGAACTCTTTTCGGTTGGCGGAAGTCCTCAATAGTAATTTGGTTTGGTAGTTCAGTTGGTTAGAATACCTGCCTGTCACGCAGGGGGTCG
>JBAXKJ010000022.1:0-104260 GCA_037137375.1 Prolixibacteraceae bacterium | reverse complement strand
ATTATCAAAATGAAGGCCGCGCTAAATGCGGCTTGAAGTTGATGCGAAACTTAAAATTTTAATATAAGCAAAAGTAGTGAATGACTCCATTTTGTTAAAACGGATCTGTTTAAACAATAAAAATTCAAGATAATGAATTAACTATTAAGATGTTAACAAAAAATCACTTTACCAACTAAGGGGAATTGGTAATTGAGAAAAGTACCTTCGATAACAACACTAATGTCTTTATAGAAGAGACTGATTGACAGTTAATAAAATAAAGTTCATTGAAATTTTTGCAATCAATATTCGTAAGTAATGTGGAAAAAACGCAGTGATTTGAGCAAAAACATATTTCCCTTGGTAAATTTTTAGTAGAATTTGCACCAAATGAAATACTTCTGCAGTCGTCACGTAAAAAAAACCTGCAAATAATTGAATATCAAAAATGTCAAAGAACTTTCGGAGACTTATTTTAGGTATTTAGTTATACAAATTTATAAAACTTTTTAATAAATTATACAAATATTATAATTAAACCAAAAAAAAAAATCAGAATTCTTCTGGCCTTGTGTTGCATTGATTTCATGGTAATACAATAAATGTAATAATTTTAATAATTGGACAAGAAGTAAGTTGCTTAATTTAGCTATATTCGGATGATTTGTTTAACAATATATTATTTTATCACGAAGGTCGGAACTGTACCGGGAATATTACGTAAATCCTTCTATTCATTCACCTATTTTGTTAAACATTTGCGAAGATTGAACATTATTTATCTAACAAATGTTATTTTAGTTGGGCATTGAAAATTTCAGTTTAAAATTATTATATTCATTACAATGAAGCACAAAATACTGATCATTGACGACGAAAAGAGCATCCGGCTGCTTCTTCAAAATTTCCTTTCCAAAAACTATGAAGTTGAGAGTAAAAGTGATGGTGTTGATGCACTCGAATGGCTGGAAGAAAATTTACCTGACCTGATTATCTGTGATTTGCAGATGCCAAACATGGACGGATATGTCTTTCTTGAGAAAGTCAGACAAAGAGGATATACTAAACACACCCCAATCATCATGCTTTCCGGTGTCGAAAGTAGTAAGGAAAGGATCAAGTGTTACAGGCTGGGAGCGCAGGACTTTCTAGCTAAGCCATTTAATCCGGAAGAATTGGCGGAATTAATTAACAAGAATCTCTTTCCTGTGCATTACGCCATAAAATGGTAAGTATTTCTTTTTATAAAGCAGAAAATCCAGTCTTATTAATTCAGTGAAAAAGAAATGGAAAGAGAATTGATTGTTTTGTATATAGGCAGAGAATCTAAAACTATTGAGGGTTTAAGCAGTCACCCTGAAGTTCAGGTCAGGCATTGTACCAACATGCTTGAAGCCATCAATTATATGGTGTCGGAAGCCAAACCTGATGCGGTCCTATCGGAATATTACATTTCTGGTGGAAGTGGAATCGAGTTCCATGAATGGTTAAGGGAAAGGCCTGATTTTGATAATGTTGCCTTTATATTATTGTCTCATGAATTTAGAAGTGAATACATCAGAAAGGCTTTTACGACAAGAATGGATGATTTCTTTGTACTTCCCCTTCCTTCTGCTAATAGCCTGATTGGGAGAATCAGATTCTTGGCGGAATACAGAAATAAGTATTCTATTATCACCTATAACAGTATCAAACCACAAGATCAGCAATATGTTATGCCTTTTTCCAAGAGAGCATTTGATCTTTTCGTTGCTATTTCTGCCTTAATCTGTCTTTCGCCTTTGCTTTTCCTTGTAATGCTGGCCATTCGATTGGAATCCAAAGGAAAGGTATATTATATTTCAAAGAGAGTCGGACGTGAACCATTTGATTTTTATAAGCTTCGGTCAATGCGAACGGGGGCTGACAAAGAGCTTAAAAATCTGGCAAAAGAGAAAAATCAATATGCCATTTCTTCAGATTTGACTGAAATAGATTTCTATAGTCCATGTCCTTTGTGCTCAAATTTACCAGAAGGGAAAAAATGTTCTCCCATTTTGCACATTGGAATCCATAATATCTGCGACTATTGGTACAACAAGCAAAAAAGGGAACTGGCAAAAACAAGATCGGCGTTTATAAAAATCGCAGACGACCCCCGTATTACTAAAGTTGGGAGATTTATCCGAAATACCAGTATTGATGAACTCCCCCAACTTATCAATGTCATCAAAGGGGACATGTCTATCGTTGGAAACAGACCTCTTCCTGTGTATGAAGCTGAATTGCTTACAAGAGGATTAGTATCCAAGAGGTTTCTGGCTCCAGCAGGCATAACCGGTCTATGGCAAGTTGAGCTTCGGGGGAAAGGCGGAGTGATGTCAGAAGAAGAAAGGATGAGATTGGACAATGAATATGCAGATCACTTTATTGGTAACAAATACTCCTTTTGGTATGATCTAAAACTGATACTCAGAACCGTGCCGGCTCTTTTTCAAAAGGATACGGTATAATTGACTTTTTATATATTTGTATATGCTAGTTATTTAGAATAGTATTAATCAAAAAATTAAATCAAGTGAAACTAATACCACGTCTTTTTGCTGCAATGGTTGTCATGTTTGCATTACATCTCTCCACGTTAGCTCAGGAACCTGTAGTGTCTGTTGCAATAGCAGAAGAAATTGAAAATCTGCTGCCACCGCTACATGCAATAATTGATACTGCTTTAAGCAGGAATCTGGATATAAAAGCCAAAGACCATGTAGTCACTGCAAGGGAGTATAATCTTAAAACTGAACGCAGGCGCTGGACTGAGAATATTGGAATACAGGCTGATGCAAGATATGGTACATTTGATAATTTCGCCCTGAATACAATTGTGGGGGTGACTCCTACCAACCTGACCACTCGGACTAATCAAATGAATTATGGCATCGGAGCCTTCTTGAAAATTCCATTTTTTGAAATCGCAACACGAAAAAACACCATCGGATCTTACAAAGCACAGGTAGATCAGGCAGTAAGCGAAGCCGGTGTTCAGCGGGACTTGATCCGGCAAGCCGTAATCAAACAGTATCACGAAGTTGTATTAAAGCATAAAATACTCAGAATCAGATCTAAATACCTTGAAACTGCCAGAATCAATGTTCAGATGGGTGAATCAGATTTTCATAGTGGAAAAACTAATATTAACGAATATGCACGGATAGCGGATTTTGCTGCCATTGCTGAGGTGAATTTTGAGAGCGCAAAAAGTGAATTCATCACATCCTATCTGATTCTTGAAGAAATTGCAAAAACCAAATTTAAATTACATTAATAATATCAAGATAATGGAAATCAATGATTTGTTCAGATTATTAAAAAGGCATCGGGTTCTATTATTGGTTATCCCGATCTTAATGGGAGGACTTGTTTGGTATCTTACCATTAATTCAATCAATAAATATGAGTCAGAAACGACACTATACACCGGCTTGGCTTCAGGCTCAAGTGTGGATGTTGATAAATCTATTAATTACAACGAATCAACAACGGCCTTCGACAATTTAATTTCTGTAATTAAGTCCAGAGAGACACAACAGGAAGTTGCTATCAGGCTATTGGCAAGACATTTAATTCTTTCAGAATCTGGTCAAGTTACTTCATCGACCCCTTCATTTCAAAGTTTTAGTCAATCTATACCTGGATACGTTAAGTCTTTGATTGTCTCGGAACCCAAAACCATTGTCAAAACAATTAGAGAAAATGCTGACACTTCAGTAGCTACTCCAGCAGATTCCACCAAAACATTCTCATTTTCAAACCAGACAAAATCAAACATAGATTATAAATATACGCTGCCACTAAATATCACAGCAGCTGATTATGAGCAAACTGTGATGAAATTGACTGAAATGTATAGATCAAATGACACAAATTATGTCTATAAACTAATAAATTCAAAGATTCCCAACTATTCGTTGTATGCACTTTCAACCATCAACGCCAATAGACTTAACAATAGCGATTTATTAAATATTAAGTATCAATCTGATGATCCTGCTATCAGCCAGGTTACCTTACAGATTTTAACCGAAGTCTGCATCAGAAATTATAAGAAGTTCAAAGAAAATCGTTCAGATGCTGTTGTCAAGTATTTCGAATACAAACTTGACCAGGCTACTTCAAAATTGAGTAAGGGTGAAGAGAATTTGCTTGACTTCAACAAGAAAAATAATCTCGTTAACTTCAATGAACAGAGTAAATCCATTGCGATAGAAAAGGAACAGCTCGAATCTGAATTTAACAACAAAAAGGCCAGTTTAGCCGGACATAATGCTGTTATTAAAAGATTGGAAGAAAAGATGGGGAATCAGCAAATAGTGCAAACTATCAATGAAAAAATTCTGGATAGAAGAAATCAACTGGGAATAATAAATTCTAAAATTGCTTCGGCTGAATCTACCGGGTCTGGTTCAGCCAGTGATTCAAAAACACTTTCCGACTTAAAACAACAAGCAGAAAAACTTAAAGAGGAGATCAAGCAATCCGTTTCAGAGTTGTCTTCGAGTTCAAATTCTGTCAGCGGAGTTCCAATTGCATCAGTATTAAGTGATTGGATTTCCAACGTAATTGAAGCTGAAAATCTGAAAGCAGGGATGGATGTCCTTTCCACCAGAATCAAGGATTTCAGGAACAGATATGAATCTCTCGTTCCTGCAGGTTCCAATATTAAGAGGATTGAACGCGAAATTTCAGTGGCCGAACAAGAGTATCTTGAAAATTTACATGGACTGAATCAGGCCAAGCTCAAAATGCAGGACAACGAACTGGCTTCAACAATAAAACCTGTTGATTTACCTTTTTTCCCGTCAAATCCAATTCCAAATAAACAGAAATTATTGATCCTGGCCGCAGCACTTTTCGGCTTTTTAATCGTAATGTCCTATATTTTAGTGATGGAATATTTTGACAATACTTTGAAGAATAAGTCAAATGCTTCGAAGATCTTGAAAATTCCATTCATGGCCTTTTTTCCAAAGATTATTCTCAAATCAAAGAAAGTTGATCTTGAATTCATTTGCAACCGGATGATGGGAATGGCCTTACAAAGTTTGAAATTTAACTTGAATGGCAACTCAAATACAAAAAAGACAAAATCAATTCTCGTCTTCAGTACATTGAAACAGGAAGGTAAATCTGTTATTGCTACTAATCTGGCAAATAAATTACGAAGCGAATCCAAAAAAGTTCTTCATATTGAAATATCAAAGAAAGCAACGGGAGATTTAAATATTTCCGGCTCAGCAGAAAATAGTCAGTCAAATAATCCGGGGAAATTTTCTTTCATCAATTGGCTTCTTGGTTATCCTGATAACAGAATTGACTTAAACCACCCATTCCTGAATGAACCTTTGATGAACCCTTCCGGAGAGGAGTATTTTCATTTTGAACCAGATGAAATGTTTTATTCAGCAAGGAATTATGTGGAAATTCTGGAACAACATAATTGCCAAATATCTTTTGTACCAGATTATGTGATTGTCGAATTACCTCCGGTATTATTATTCCCCTACCCTAGCGGACTGTTCAAAAGTGCCGACTTATCGATTCTTATTTGTCGCTCAAACAGGGCATGGTCGACCGCAGACAAAGACGCTCTGGCAGAATTTCAAATACTAACTGATAACAAGATTTACTTTATTTTGAATGGCCTTGAATTACATGCAGTTGAAATGGTAATGGGAGCATTGCCCAAGAAACAGCATGGCTAAAGATAAGTGTGCCAGCTTATCAAATGATATTAACCACTCATTCTAACCTTGATGAATATCCGAAGGAAAATTGTCATTCTCTTTTTTTCATCCATGATCATTTTGATCGGTGCATTGGAAGTATTTCGAAACACACTTCAGAAGCAAAACAATTTTATCCTGAAGTTGACAGTGGAGCAACAGACTGCACTGCTTAATTCTACAATTCAGATAAAATCCAACCAGTTAGATGAGATTACGTCTGAATATAAAAATTTGGACGAAGTTGAAAAATACCTTGTCAATCCGGATCAAAAGTGGGCAAGCTATTACATGGGTGGAATCGCACAATATCATAAAATATTTTCTGTTCAGTTATATAATTCCAATGCAAACCTGGTCTATTGCTATGGCGATAATTCTGTGCTTATATTTGAAAATGACAGCTCCAAGGCTCAGATTGTCAGAACATTAAATAATGATGGAAAGATTCACTATTTTCAGGACACGCCGGCTGGAATCATCGAAATATCTGCATTCAGCTTCCCTAAAAAAAACAATAGTTCAACAGGTTTGAATTCTGCCGGGTACTTTTTTACGTGCAGAATCTGGGACAATAGGTTCCTTCGTGAATTGGAAATCAATATAGGATGCAAAATCTCGTTTGAAAAAATTGATTCCGAGTTGACACCCATGATCGGAAGAAAAGAAATAACAATTTACAAACATTTAAATGGATATGACAACCGGCCGATTATCAATTTGGTTTCTAAGAAATCCAATGATTCTTTGATAAGTTTTGAGCAATTCAACGATTTTATATTTTATCTGATGGTGGGATTGGTTTTTGTCGGTCTGGTTATCTTATATTTTATCCTTTATTCCTGGATTAGAAGGCCATTAAAGATTATCTCTGACAGCTTGAGATATGAGGATTATTCTCAACTTGGCCTTCTTGAAAAAAATAAAAACGAATTCTCTTTAATCGCCAGGCTAATTAGTGTTTCCAATAAACAAAAACGGGACCTTGAGCTGGAAAATTTTGAGATAAGTAGAATTCAAAAAAGACTGATCAAACAGAGTAAAATGTTTCATGGACTTGCCGTTGCATCCAACTACCTGATATCCAATATTAAATTTGACAACGCAGTTCATTCTGCCTTGAGAACTTTATGCAAGGAATCCGGTTTGAAACGTATTTTTATCTTCAAGAATAATTTGGATCAATCATCGCAGATCCAGAGTGTAAAACAGATATACGACTATAAAATCCCTGGATCACCAGGAACTGTGGTTGAAAAAGAAAGTACAATATTTTTTAATCATTTGATTGAAGAATGGTCCAGATCGCTTTCGGAAGGAAAATCAATTAGGGAAATATCCGAAAAATCAAAAATAAAGTTCAATCAAATTATTGAAAAACAAGAGATCAGGGCTGTTTTAATAGTCCCGGTTATTGAAGATGAACAAAAAGGCTTGTGGGGTTTCATCGGCTTTGCAGACAGCGAATCTGATTATGTCTGGTCTGACGAAGAAGAGACATTACTCAGAATGCTTGCCGGCAACATTGGAGAAGCATTAAGAAGGCAACTTGCACAGAAAGATTTAGAAACAGCCCTGGAGAAAGCCAGAAAGGCTGACCGAATTAAATCTGAATTTCTTGCTTCTATGTCTCATGAGATTCGTACACCAATGAACGGAGTTATTGGGATGACGAGTCTGTTGTTGCTGACAGACCTCACTCCCACCCAAAGAGATTATATAAACATCATTGAAAATTCAGGCGAGAGCCTCATGAACATCATCAATGAGATTCTTGATTTTTCAAAAATTGAATCAGGCAAAATCGAATTAGAAGAATCACCTTTTGACATTAGGCTTTGTGTGGAAGATGTTCTTGATCTGGTTGCTCCCAAAGCGCTGGAAAAACATATTGAAGTCATCTATTATTTAGATCCCTCAATTGACCAATACGTCCATGGTGATGGTTTCAGGTTACGCCAAATTATCGTCAACCTGGTGAGTAATGCGATCAAATTTACTGAGAAAGGAGATATTTTCATTAACATTTCGCTGGTTTCACAAGATGATGATAACATAGTAATAGGGTTTTCAGTGAAAGATTCTGGTATAGGGATTCCAGCCGACAAAATCGATTCGCTTTTTACTCCCTTTATGCAGGTGGATAATTCAACAACAAGAAAATACGGAGGTACTGGTCTCGGCCTGGCTATTTCAAGCAGTTTAGTAAAACTGATGAATGGCAGTATTTGGGTGGAAAGTATGGAAGGTATTGGTTCAACTTTTCATTTTACCATTCATACTAAATTTTGTTCTCCTGAAAACAGGGAGGAACAATCAGACTACATAATGACCTCATTTCGAGATAAGAAAGTAATTATCGTCGATGACAATGCCACCAACCTAATGGTTCTTAGTTTACAATGTGAATACTGGGGAATGATTGTAGCGACAGCAGTGTCGGGGAAAGTGGCACTTGAATTAATGGATAAAAACAGTTACGACTTAGGTATTCTTGATATGCAAATGCCTGAAATGGATGGTGTAATGCTTGCCCGGGAAATCAGAACCAAATTGTCAACAGAACAACTACCGCTTATTTTGTTTACTTCTGTCGGATATAATACTGATTCACTAGAATTTAAGAAACTATTTTCTTATTATGTGAACAAACCTATCAAACACACTCTATTGGCTGAAGTTATTGCAAGAGCAATGTCAATAGGTAAAAAAACGGAACTCAAAAAAACAGCTAGCTTCGAAAATCTTGGTGAAATTGCAAAAAAATATCCATTCACAATTTTACTTGTTGAAGACAACCTGATCAACCAAAAACTTATAACGAATGTTTTCAAGTTGATGGGGTACAAAACAGAAATGGCAGCCAATGGCATTGAAGCAATAGAAGCGCTTAAACGAAAGAATTATGATTTAATTTTTATGGACATCCAAATGCCACTCATGAATGGTTACGAAGCAACCAGAATCATTGTTGAGCACAGAAAGGAGGATGGACCATTGATCATTGCAATGACCGCCAACGCAATGACCGGAGACTTTGAGAAATGTATTGAAGCAGGAATGCACGATTACATTTCTAAGCCGATGAAGATTGAAATTCTAATCAAGGTTATCCAGAAATGGGGAGAGAGAAAATTTGGTTCGAATACGGATTAAAACAGTTTAATCAATAAAGAATATCAAAGACGTAGCTTATAAAATATCAGCCTTTTAATGAGACACTCCTATCTTCAAATAATAAAACGCTTAGATCAATTTGCCTCTTCTTTTTCCAGTATTAATACCCTGGAAGAGATGATTGATTCTATTGAAATAATATTGGAGGAGGTATTTTCGGTGGAAAATACGGGACTTTATCTTTTCGATTCAAACGAAAATCGGTTGAAACTCTTTTATGCCAAGGGATTCAGTGCGAGCCAATTTAAAAAGGCAGACGAAACGGCAATGTACCGGCATCCTGGTAAGGTTTACAGTTCTGGAAAAATGTACTATGTTGCAGATACCTTGAATTCTTCTCCGGATCATATCAGGCATAGCGAAAGATCTTTCACAGTTAGATCTCGCCTCTATTTGCCCGTAATGAATGGTGATGAAGTTGTTGGAGCATTTGGAATTGTTGATCCAAAACCAAATGCCTTCAGTGAGAATGACATTGCCATCCTATCCTTCATCATCAATATGGCTGGCGTCCTGTATACAAATATTCTGAACAAGGATGAATTGAGAAAAATGGCAATTGTAGCCCGGGGTAGTAGCAATGCCATTGCCATAGCCAATCGGAATGGCGAGATTGAATGGATCAATGATGCCTTTACACAACTTTTTGAATACAGTTCGGAGGAATTGAAAGGCAAAATTCCCGGACATTTTTTGGCTGGGGAAGAAACAAATGCAGATACCTTGTCTCTTATCAGCCATGCCATTGAAAATCAAGAGCCAATATGGGTTGATATTGTCAATTACTCAAAATCAAAAAGAAAATTCTGGATTAAATTAAGAATTCAACCTTTCTTCAACTCCAACAATGTACTCGAGAAATTTATTGTCATTCACATTGATGTAACAAAAGAAAAGGAGGCAGAGCAAGAACTGATCAAGCGAGATCTGTTTTATTCAAAAATGTTGGCAAACATTGCAGATGTCATTGCAATTTTTGATTCAGAGACAAATTTTAAATACATAAGTCCAAACATTGAAAACTTATCGGGTCTAAAATCGGAGGAGGTAATTGGTACAAAATTACCCGACCAAATCTCCAAGGAGGACCAAAAAAAGTTTAAACATTTTTGGATCCAACTTCTTCAAAATCCTGAAGCAATTGAAGTAATTAAGTTCAGGTATTACACAAAAGATGGTTCTTATAAATGGATCGAATTCAAGGCGGTAAATCTTTTGCATAACTTAGAAATAAAGGGCATTCTGGGAAATTTTCATGACATCACCCAACGTCAATTAGTAGAAGATACTGTACATAAAATCACACAGGCATTGGAACAAAGTCCCGTAATGACTTTTATTGCTGATTCAAACGGGATTATTGAGTATGTGAACCCAAAAACTATTGAGGTTACCGGGTATTCGGAGGAGGAGTTAATTGGCCAGAATCCAAGTATCCTGGGTTCATCCGAAAAATCGAAAGAAGATTATGCCAAAATTTGGAAAACTATTATCTCAGGTAAGGAATGGCGAGGTGAATTCAGAAATAGAAAGAAAAGTGGAGAGTCATACTGGGTGCAGGCTTCTATTTCACCAGTATACAACAGTAACAGAATTATTTCAAATTACATCGCTGTCGAAGAGGATATTACCCATCTTAAACAAACAGAAAGAGACCTTAAACGCCAAAGTCAGATATTGAGTGGCACGGCGCAGGCAATGAATTACCTACTAACGTTGACTGACCATAATCAGGCTATTCAAAAAGCCCTCGAGATGATAGGTAAAGCGACAGGTGTTGACAGAGTCTATATTTTCGAAAATGAAGAGGACGAGGTTACCGGAGAATCTTTCTTTAGTCAGAGGTTTGAATGGGTCGCAAATGGGATTACACCTCAGATAGATAATCCCGAACTTCAAAACATGCCTTACAGCATAAGTTTCCCCAGATGGTATAACCTCTTATCCTCTGGTCAGACTGTTTCTGGTTTGAGTAAGAATTTTCCTGATCTTGAAAGGAGAATTCTTGAAAGTGAAGATATTATTTCAATCATCGTAGCGCCAATCTTCGTCAGGAAAAAATTGTGGGGGATGGTTGGATTTGACGATTGTACAAAAGGAATCGACTGGACCTCAAATGAAGTCTCAATTCTTACAGCCCTCGCCGGTAGTTTGGGTGGAAGTATATCCAGGAAATTAATGGAGACCGAATTGATTAATGCAAGACATATTGCTGAATACGCCACCAAGACAAAATCTGAATTCCTGGCTATCATGAGCCACGAAATCAGAACTCCGATGAATGGTGTGATTGGCATGACCAGTCTACTTATGCAAACTCACCTTACCTCTGATCAGCTGGATTATGCTGAAACGATTAAAGTAAGTGGTGAATTATTGTTGGATGTAATTAATGATATTCTTGACTTTTCCAAAGTCGAATCAGGAAAGCTGATATTGGAAGCACACAATTTTGATCTTAGACTGGCCATTGAAGACGTGCTTGACCTGGTATCTATTTCAGCATCACAAAAGAAATTAGGATTATATTATCAGGTTGATCCCTCCATACCAACCAGAGTTATTGCAGACGTGACTCGTTTAAGACAGATTCTTGTCAATCTCACAAGTAATGCCATTAAATTTACGCATAAGGGGGAAATCCTGATTTCTGCAAAACTTATGCAGATGGAAGGCTCAAACGCAATTCTGCAGTTCTCTGTTAAAGATACCGGAATTGGCATTCCTGAAGAAAAAATTCCTTCTCTTTTTCAGCCATTTAACCAGGTTGATGCTTCCACAACACGAAAATTCGGCGGTACTGGATTAGGATTGGCGATTTGTGCAAAATTAGTTGAACTGATGCATGGATCAATTCGTATTGAAAGCGAACTGAACAAAGGATCCGATTTTATCTTTACTATCCATATGGAGATCGATCCTTCACAACTTCCTTATTCTACACAATCAGAAGAATTAAAAATAAAAAAGGGAAAAGAAGTACTGATCGTTGATACAAACGCGACTGGGAGGTCTATCTTAAGTTCATTATTTAGTAATTTTCATGTTGGCACAATTTGCGCAGATTCAATTGAGAATGCGTTAAGAATATTGAAAGAAACCAAAAATATTGATCTGGTACTCCTGGATCATGAATCACAGGAAGATGAAAGTAAATTATTTGAAATTGAAGTACATAAGATCAGTAATTATAAAACGTTGCCAATAATTCTTATCACTAATCCTTCAATCTCCGATTATTCTCCCAATATTCAACAACATTTTCCTGTCAGAATAAATAAACCATTGAAGCATTCTCAGCTAATCACTTTGGTATCAAATATATTTAACGGTCAGAGTAAGTACAAACTGATTAATCTTGGTCAACCAAAAGAATTTCCGAAAATAAGCGAGTTCTATCCGCTTACGATTTTGGTAGCTGAAGACAATACTATTAATCAGAAGTTGATTGTTCGCCTTTTCGAAATGCTCGGATACAGTATTCATATAGCAGCCAATGGATTGGAAGTTCTTGAAATGCTCAAAAGATTGCATATCGACATTATTTTTATGGATATCCAAATGCCAGAGATGGATGGTATTGAAGCAACAAGGCAAATTATTTCCAGATGGGGTACGAATCGTCCTTTAATCATAGCCATGACTGCTAATGCATTGCAGACCGATAGAGAAATGTGCATAACTGCCGGAATGGATGATTATCTCAGCAAACCATTGACAATTGCCCAGGTAAAAAATGGAATTGAAAAATGGGCAATGGTTCTCAACAATAAAACAGAATGACAAACAAAATAAATTATCCATTTCATTACTAGACATATACATATGACTTTTGTGATGAAAATTATCAAGGAGGATAACTTCCTTTCGCTAGCAGGTAATCTAGTTATCTCTTTCTTTGGGATAGCGAGTTTTTCTTTGTTGGCACGCACCTTTCCAATGGAAGTTTTTGGCGAATGGGTAATTTTTATTTCTGCTTCCACGTTAATTGAAATGTTTAGATACGGAATAATCAACACTGCAATAGTTCGTTATTTATCGGGAGCAAAGCCTGAAGACCGGATAAAATTCATCGGTTCAAACGGCTTAATCGGCATTATAGCTTCTATCATAATCTTCATTGTGCTTTATCTTACTTTGCTTGCATTCCCCAGATCAATACATAACAGCGGATATGAACTTTTTTTCAAATGGTATCCCTTGATGGCCCTGATCAACTTGCCAATGAACACTGCTCTCGTTATCTTACAGTCAGACCTTAAGTTTGGCAAAATATTACTGATCCGTTCCATTGAGAGTGCGGGTTTCTTCCTCTTCGTCTCATTTAATTTTTTATTTCTCCACCTGTCACTTACACAACTTGTTTGGTCGTATTTAATGGTTGACGCTATTGCGTCAGGAACATGTATTATCATGGGATGGGATGGTCTGAAGTACTTAACCAAAGCCACTTTAGAAAGTGTGAAAACTTTGCTCCACTTCGGTAAATACACAGCTTTCACCCTTATTGGAACAAATCTGCTTCGAAGTGCTGATACTTTCATTATCAGTTTCAGTCCGATGGGCACTGCAGCGGTTGCGTTGTACAGCATTCCAATGAAAATCACAGAATTGCAACAGATTCCATTGAGAAGTTTTGCCGCAACAGCCTTTCCAAAATTATCAAAAGCAAGTATGAATGGCAAATATGAGGAATTGAAAGAAATCTTTTATACCTATTCTGGTGCCATGACTTATCTTTTTATGGCAATCAGCCTTGTGATATTCGTTTTTGCCGACCTCTTCGTCCTGGTTCTGGGTGGAAAACAATATCTTGGTGCTGACCCTGTTTCCGGATTCAACGCTGCAACCATACTTCGGATTTTCTGTATATATGGTATTTTTCTCCCCATCGACCGGATGACAGGAATAACACTGGATAGCATGAACAAACCAAGTTACAACTTCCTGAAAGTTTTGTGGATGATCATTGCAAATGTAATAGGCGACCTGATTGCAATTTTTTATTTCAAATCACTGAATCTGGTAGCAGTTGCATCCATCTTTTTTACAATAATTGGTATTGGATTTGGTTTTCTCTTCATGAGAAAAGTAATTTCGTTAAAAATCATAAGCATATTTTCATATGGCTTGAATTTTTATAAAATGATATTTGAAAGATTAAGTAAAAAATCTTTCTGATTGAAAATCCACTTGATTCTTTCAAGGCAAATATATAGCAGGTAATGAAAAACCTTTTCGAAATCCCAACAGGCTCAGACCGGATAAAATCTCCGGTTAATTTACTGTTAATGTTATCATTGCTTGCTTTTTCAGCTTTATTAATTGGCAAATTTGGTTTCACAATTGGCATAAGCCTTTTGATACTTCCTTTTGTACTGGCTTTGTTTTACCTTATCTTCATCTATCCTATTATCGGCATTTACACC
Source organism: Prolixibacteraceae bacterium (assembly GCA_037137375.1). Taxonomy (GTDB): domain Bacteria; phylum Bacteroidota; class Bacteroidia; order Bacteroidales; family Prolixibacteraceae; genus CAINVV01. Next base: position 89,913 of record JBAXKJ010000022.1, on the reverse strand, counting down.
GCCCTAATTTTTGGATTTTCAATTCTCGGTTTGTCCCGTTATGTAGATTTTCAGGTAGGCTTGTTAATGGACGGAATACTTGTCCTAACATTCATTGCAATCATTTTTAATCGATTCTATAACAAAATTGATTGGACGCCGGCGAAAAAGGATATTACACTACTGGCCGTCATTTGGTTCGGCTATTCTATTCTTGAGTTGTTTAATCCCGAATTAAGAAGTTTTGCGGCCTGGATGAACGGAATACGCGGCATCTCTTTGTACATGCTGCTTGTCGTAGTATTGACTTTACTTTTAGTAGATAATAATAGAAAAATCAATATCATTCTTTACTTATGGGGAATCATGTCTCTTTTAGCTACATTGAAAGGGATAGGACAGCATTTTTTGGGCGTTGATCGTTTTGAACAGGCATGGCTTAACGATGGTGCAGCTCAGACCCACGTTCTTTTCGGAAGTTTAAGAGTTTTTTCCTTTCTGAGCGACGCAGGACAATTTGGAGCTAATCAGGCTTATTCAGCGGTTGTTGCCCTTATCATCTTTTTAGAAGAAAAGAACAAGTGGAAGAAAGCCTTTTTCTTTTCTGTTGCCCTTTTAGGATTTTATGGAATGTTTCTGTCAGGAACCAGAGGAGCTATTTTTATTCCATTCGCCGGTCTTGGAACTTATATTATACTGAAGAAAAATAAATTCTTCATGATTTCCGGGTTTATATTGATGGCCCTCATTTTTGTCTTTTTGAAATTTACCAGTATTGGTCAAGGAAATGAGCAGATAAGAAGAATGCGGACGGCTTTTAATATTAATAATCCTTCCCTTCAGGTTCGTTTTGAAAATCAAAGGATACTGAGCAGTTATCTTTCAACCAGACCTTTTGGAGGAGGAATCGGACATGCAGGCATAAAAGCCAAAAAGTACGTTCCTAACGGATTTCTTTCCAATATTGCTACAGATAGTTGGTATGTTTTAATATGGGCAGAAGAGGGCATTGTAGGACTGCTATTACATCTGTTTATTCTTTTTTATATAGTAATAAAGTCGTCCTACAAGATTATGTATAAAATTCGAGATCCTATCTTAAAGAATAAAATGATCGCTTTAGTTGCAGGAATGGTAGGCGTAATGGTTGCCTCTTACGGGAATGCTGTGCTTGGAACTTTTCCAACCAGTATAACCATCTATATTTCAATGGCTTTACTATTAAGTTCAGAAAAATTTGACACACCTTTGGAAGTAGATGTCATAAAAATTAATGCTGGAGAAAAAAAGTATTAACTATGAATTGGCCACTTGTTTCTATCGTTACTATTAATTACGATCATCCCGAAGTGACAATCTGTCTTTTGGCATCTCTTCGTATGGTTACCTATCCGAATATAGAAATTATAGTAGTCGACAATGCATCTCCGAAGGATGACCCATCCATATTAAAACAATCCTATCCTGAAATCATCTTCATACAGAGCACAACAAATCTGGGTTTCGCAGGCGGAAATAATCTTGGAGTCAGACAAGCCAAAGGAAAATATATTTTGTTTATTAATAACGATACTGAAGTTGATCCGGATTTTCTCGAGCCTTTGGTAGCTAAATTTGAATCTAATTCTAAGATAGGTGCTGAAAGTCCAAAGATTAAGTTTTATGATCATCCTGATACTATACAATTCTGCGGACAGGCACCAATGAATATCTACACCATGCGGAGTCATGGGCTCGGGCATGGACAAGTTGACAAAGGACAGTTTGAGGTTGATACCCAAACATATTTTGTACATGGGGCTGCCATGATGGTTCCTCTTTCGGTTATCTATCATGTCGGATTAATGCCCGAATGTTATTTTCTGTATTACGAGGAGCTAGATTGGTGTGCCAATATAAAAAGAGCGGGTTATGAACTTTGGTATGTCCACAATTCCTCTTTGCTGCATAAAGAGTCGATCTCAACTGGTAAGCTGAGTCCCTTCAAAACCTACTACATGAATCGTTCCCGCCTTCTTTATCTTCGTCGGAATGTCAATGGTTTACCCTTTTTTATCGCGATCCTTTACCAAATTCTTATAGCAATTCCAAAGAACTTACTCGTGTTCTTATTAAAAAAAGATAAGGGACATCTAAAAGCTTACTGCAGAGCTATCGGATGGCATCTAAAGAATCTCTTTTCAAAGGAAATTCATACAAACCCAAAACTTAGCACTTAAGATATATGCTCATTATCAATATTATACAAATTTTTTTATTAGCTATTCTGGGATTAGCCTCCCTTTATATACTCGTATTTTCATTTGCAGGTCTATTCTACAGACAAAAAATTTCTCTGGAAGCTGTAAAATTTCATAAAATGGCAGTCTTTATTCCAGGATACAAAGAAGATGAGGTGATTATTTCTGTCGCCGAAGAGGCCTTGTTGCAGGATTATCCTTCCAAATTATTCGATATCATCATCATTGCAGACTCTTTTCGACCTGAAACCCTCTTAGAACTCAGAAAACTACCGTTGAAAGTTATCGAAGTTTCCTTCGATAAAAGCACCAAATCAAAGGCCCTGAACAAGGCCATGGAGCAATTGACAGAACCATATGAAATTGCAGTGATTCTGGATGCAGACAACATCATGGCATCCGATTTTCTTAAGAAAATAAATAGTGCATTCGGGCAAAAATGCATCGCCGTACAAGGCCATAGAACAGCAAAGAATATGAATACTTCCTTGGCAATTCTTGATGCGGTGAGCGAAGAAATTAACAACCATATTTTCAGAAAAGGGCATCGCGTGCTAGGCTTTTCTTCAGCTATTATTGGATCCGGTATGGCTTTCGACTACACTTATTTCAAGCAACTGATGTCAGGAGTAACTGCAGTTGGAGGTTTTGACAAAGAAATAGAATTGAAAATGCTGAAAGCCGGACATAAAATTATCTTCCTGGATGATGCATATGTTTACGATGAAAAAGTTCAGAAATCAGAAGTGTTCAGTAACCAGCGACGAAGATGGCTATCGGCCCAACTATACTATTTTCAACAATATTTTTGGGACTCACTCAAAGATTTATTGCTGAAAGGTAATTTTGACTATTTCGACAAGGCTATCCAGTTCATTCAACCTCCAAGGATATTGTTGTTAGGTTCTGTAATCATCTTTGATGCTCTCTTTACTTTTCTTAACATCATTCTGGATGGAAGCATGTTTTTAACAGAATTATGGGGTGCTGTGACTCTGTTCTGTCTTCTGGCATTTATTTTTGCGATACCTGGTTCTTTTTACAACTGGAAAACAGGTCGTGCCCTACTAAGCCTGCCGGGAGGCATGATCCTGATGCTTGGATCCCTGTTCCGGGTTAAAGGTGCAAACAAGCAATTCATACATACGAAACATTCAGTCAACTGATTGAATGAAATTGTAATTAGTCTGTAAACATTGAAAATTATTTATTGCTGAAGTTAGGATTATGATAATTGGAATCGAAGCTCAACGAATTTTTCGCAAGAAAAAACATGGAATGGACATGGTTGCACTGGAGTTAATACGCAACCTGCAATCCATTGATAAAAAGAACCAATATGTGCTCTTCATCAAACCGGATGAGGACAGTGGAGTCATCCAGGAATCTGACAACTTCAAGGTAGTCGAACTCAAAGGTGGACTTTATCCATTCTGGGAGCAATTTGCTTTGCCAAAAGCCGCAAAAACCGCAGGTTGTCAAATTCTTCACTGCACGAGTAATACTGCCCCAATTTTCACCTCTATCCCTCTGGTAGTAACGCTCCACGACATTATCTACATGGAAAGCAGTTATCTGAAGATAATTCGGGGAACAGGCAGTTGGTATCAAAAATTTGGAAACTTTTATAGGAAACTGTTTGTCCCCAAGATCGTAAAAAAGAGCAAAAAAGTAATTACGGTGTCTCATTTTGAAAAAGACAGAATAGGCAATTTCTTTGGAATGGGTGGAAATTCGAAGCTTGTGGCTATTTATAACGGCGTAAGTGAACATTTCAAACCAATAACCGATCCGGTGGAATTGAAAAGGGTAAAAGAAAAATACCATCTGCCGGATAGATATTTTTTCTTTTTAGGAAATACCGATCCCAAAAAAAACACGAAGGGGACGCTGAAGGCCTTTTCTGATTTTTTGAAACAAACTGGATCGAATGTGAAAATGGTTATGCTGGATTATGATCGGAAGGAACTGGAAAAATTACTGCATGATATTGGAGACAAAGGTTTAATAGATCATATCATACTGACAGGTTATGTGGTAAATACGGATCTTCCTGCGATTTATAGTCAGTGTGAACTATTTTTGTATCCATCTTTGCGAGAGAGCTTTGGCATTCCTATGCTGGAGGCAATGGCTTGTGGTGCACCTGTTATCACATCAAATACTTCCTCTATGCCTGAAGTGGCCGGAAGTGCTGCTTCCATCGTGGATCCTTACAAGCCCGAAGAGATTACTGGTGCCATTATCCGGATTGTTTCTGATAAAGAGACCAGAGATTCAATGATTGAAAAGGGATACTTTCAGGCTGCAAAGTTTTCTTGGAAGGCAATGGCTGAAAATGTACTTGAAGTATACGAACATTTAGAGAAGGAAAAGAATTTTTGATTTTCAAAGAAGGGGATATGCTGGTAAACAAGGACATAATAATAGTCGGAATTCAGGCTTGGGACATAGAAATTGGCAGCAATTGTAAAAATATTGCTTCCGAATTTGCAAAACACAACCGTGTTCTTTATGTCAATTCCCCTTTGGATCGTTTTTCATTAATAAAGGATAGGAAATCGGCGAGAATCAAGAAAAGAATTCAAATTGTGAAAAGTGGAAAGCCAGAAATCCTTCTTATTTCTTCCAATTTATGGAATTTATATCCTGCAACCATAATTGAATCAATCAACTGGATTAAATTTCCTATCCTTTTTGATTGGATGAACTGGATCAACAACAAGAGATTTTCAAAACAAATCAAAATAGCCATCGATCAATTAGGATTTAAAGATTACCTGATTTTCAATGATAGTGACATGTTTAGAAGCTTCTACCTTAAGGAGCTTTTAAATCCTGAAACCTATATCTATTATACCAGAGATAATTTGGTGGCAGTCGATTACTGGATGAAGCAAGGGAAAAGACTCGAAGCTGCACACATGAAAAAATCTGATCTTGTCGTAGCAAACTCAACTTATCTGGCCTCATTGGCTAAAGCGTTTAATTCCAATTCATTCTATGTTGGTCAGGGTTGTGATGTGAATCTTTTTAACAACCAATTGGTCTCTTCAATACCCGACGACATTAAAGGTATTCCATACCCAATTATCGGATACATAGGAGCCTTGTTATCACTGAGGCTCGACCTTAATGTCCTGGAATATTTGGCTGAGAGCAGACCGGAATGGAGTCTTGTTCTGGTAGGTCCTGAGGATGATTCATTTAGAAACAGCAAGTTGCATCGGTTAAAAAATGTCTACTTTCTAGGTAACAAAACAAGCGATCAACTACCCTCCTACCTAAAACAGTTTAACGTGGCCATCAATCCTCAGGTTATTAGTCCAATTACCATCGGAAATTATCCAAGAAAAATTGATGAATACCTTGCCATGGGAAAACCTACTGTTGCAACAAAAACAGAAGCGATGAGTGTTTTTGCCGATTATACCTATCTTGCCACTACAAGGGAGGACTATGTTGCATGTGTTGAACGTTCTTTGACCGAGGATACACCTGAGAAACGTCAGAAAAGAGAAGAATTTGCCAAACAACATACCTGGGAGAACAATGTTATTGAAATTGCGAATGCCATCGATAAAGTAAAAAATCAATTATGAGTCTGATAGAGACCATTAAGAGTAATCCACGACTTAAGCAGCTGGTATTGAATGCCATGATGCCCAAAAACCAGGCGAGACCCAGGCTTTGGGTCAAATTATTTATAAATCCTTTTAAACATAAAAAAGGGAAAAATGCCAGAATCTGCCGCTATAGCCGTATCGATGTCATGCCTTTTAACAACTTTATCCTTGGTGATAACTCCACCATTGAAGATTTTTGCACCATCAACAATGGTGTCGGTGATGTTTTGATTGGGGATCGGACCCGGATCGGAATGAGCAACGTTCTTATTGGTCCGGTGACAATCGGCAATGACGTTATTCTGGCTCAGAATATTGTGCTGTCCGGACTCAATCATGGATATGAAGACATCAAGTTACCCCCTCATAATCAACCTGTCACAAAGAAGAAAATTACTCTTGAAGATGAAGTCTGGGTTGGAGCCAATGTAGTGATAGTTGCCGGGGTAACAGTTGGTAAACATGCAGTGATAGCTGCGGGATCTGTCGTAACTAAAGATGTCCCTGCTTATTCTTTAGTGGTCGGAAATCCTGCGAAAATCATTAAAAAATACAATTTTGAAACTGAAACTTGGGAACGTATGCCATAGCGTATTTCCATTATCTTATATTCTAAAAATTGAAAGCAAACTCAATATTGAATATGAGGTGGTTGTTCAGAACAATATGTTTGTAAAAAATATGAATATTGCAAAGAGAAAATATCAATTTAAATGAGAAATCAACAATTATCAGAAATGGACTCCTTTATGGATTATTGGAACAATGAAATTTCTAATGTTCCAGTACTTATTCAGATTCCAACTGATTTCACTAGAATACATGATCAACCGTATAAGGAAAGTTCGGTTGAATTTTCCTTAGAATCCGAATTATTCGACAAGCTGTGTTTGCTTAAAGATTTTCTATCCTCAGACAGCCAGACCATTTTGCTTACAGCTTTCGGTATACTTCTATACAGGTACTCATCACAGAGTGATTTTATTGTTGGAGTTCCTTTTGAATGCTTGAAAAACACTGTTTCCAGTCACATAAACCTGCCAATCAGTTTTCTTTTCCACGATGAACCCAGTTTTACTGAAATTTCTGGACTCATTAAAAACAAAATCAAATCAGCCCATCAAAAATGTGGGGTAGTTGAATTAAAAGAGGGATCAATCCTCAGCCGTCCTTTCAATGTGCAATTTGAATTGATTCCAACATTGGAGGGGAATTCATTCCTCAAAGAAAAAAATCCGAAAGAGGAATATCTCAACAGGCCGGATCTGGCTCTTATTGCATATGAAGGAGATGGCTACTTGAAATGTTCGCTAAGTTACAATGAAGAACTTTTCCACCGTGAAACTATTGAGCGTTATTGTGATCACTATATTACCCTCCTGAATTCCATTTGTGAGAAGGTCAATTCCAATGTTCAAACATTGCCAATATTAACCAGTAAGGAATACGATCAAATTTTGCAGGTTTGGAATGATACTAAAATTGATTACCCAAGAAATTTATGCATCCATCATCTATTTGAATATCAGGCAAATAAAACCCCTGATACGATTGCTGTTGAATTTGAGAATCAGCAGATGACGTATGCTGAATTAAATGCCTCAGCTAATCGCCTCGCCAGATTGTTGTCTGCAAAGGGTGCCAGTGAAGATCAGACCGTTGCCCTATTCGTGGAACGCGGATTTGACATGATCATCGGTTTGCTTGCCATCTCCAAGACCGGAGCTACCTATCTTCCACTCGATCCGATTTATCCAAAGGCACGTTTGTCACTTATTGTAGATGATGCCGGTCCGGTAATTATTCTTTCTCAGCATTCACTTTCCGATATCATTCCGGAAACGACAGGAAAAATCATCTTTGTTGATGACAGACAAGCCTACGAAAAAGAATCATCATCTAACCTTGCTTTCGGTAACCCGGAAAAGGGCGCTTACATCCTTTATACATCCGGATCGACGGGTAAGCCAAAGGGGGTTCCGATCACGCAAAAGGCAGTGGTCAACCTGGTAAATTCCATGACCAAATTGCTCGAGTTCACTTCCAATGACATCTTGTTAGCTGTCACTACCATCTCATTCGACATTGCCGAACTGGAGATGTATATGCCCCTCTTCGTGGGTGCAAAGCTGGTGATAGCCTCCCAGGAAACAGCCACCGACATGGAATTGCTCGCCAGCCAAATGGAACACTGCAAGGCGACAGTTTTCCAGGCGACACCTGTTACCTATAAAATGTTGCTCATCAGCGGATGGGAAGGAAAAAAAGATCTGAAAACGATTTGCGGAGGCGAAGCACTCTCCAAAGAGATGGTCAGGGAATTACTTCCACGGGTGAAGGGAGTATGGAATTCCTATGGGCCAACCGAAACGGCTATCTATTCCGTTGTCCGCAATCTTACCATGGAAGATACTGTCGGAGAAGGTTATGTACCAATTGGAAGGCCCATCGACAACACCACTTTGTATGTATTAAACAGCAAACTTGTTCCAGTACCAATTGGAATTCCCGGTGAATTGTACATTGGTGGGGACGGTGTATCCCCTGGGTACCTCAATCTTCCCCAGATGACCGATGAAAGGTTTATTGCAAATCATTTTGGAGATCATCCAAATGAAAAAATATACAAAACCGGTGATCTTGTCCAGTATTTCCCTGATGGGAACCTGGTTTTTCTCAACAGGGTTGATAGTCAGGTGAAGATCAGGGGCTTCCGGATTGAACTGGGTGAAATTGAATCTGCTATCTCCCAATTTGATGGCATCAAGGATAATGTTGTGATTGTCAGGGAAGATATCCCCGGGGATAAAAAATTGGTTGGTTATTACATTGCAAAGAATAAAATCACGCCTGTCGTCACTGAACTAAAGCAATTCCTTGCCACCAAATTACCGGATTATATGGTCCCATCTATCTTTGTCAAAATGGATAGTTTTCCTGTTACCCTTAACGGGAAAGTGGACCGCAAATTATTACCCATGCCGGTCGAATCCTTGACTCAGGTATCGTCTGATTACCTGGCGCCGCAGACAAATATCGAAAAAGAGGTAGTCCAAATTATTTCCGAGATTCTGAAGATTAAACAAATTGGAATTAACGATAATTTCTTCGAAATAGGTGGGAACTCGCTCGTCGCCACCATGATGATCTCTAAAATCAAGAAGTATCATGGAGTCCAAATTTCACTGCGTTCTCTGTTTGAGATTCCTTCCATAGCCGGAATTGCCAAAGAGATTGAGAATAAGGTGAAAAACATTAAAACTCCTGAATCAAGGCATGTTATTAATCATTCCGAAATCTCAGCCGCTTCCTCTGAACTTTCTCCTGGTCAGAAAAGGCTTTGGTTTGTCGAGAATTTTGAACCTGGAAACAGGGCCTATAACCTCCCATTCGACTACCGTATTAAGGGCGATGTGAATGTCTCCATCCTCGAAAAAAGTTTCAATGAACTCATTAACAGGCACGAATCGCTAAGAACGTTGTTATTAAGTTCAGATGGAGTTCCTTTTCAAACTGTCCTGTCGACCTTGCCATTCAGCTTGAATGTGGTAAATCTCGAAAAGCTTTCACAGGAAGAAAGGAATAGTGCAGTAGAAAAATACTCCCTGGAGAATGAAATGCATATTTTTGATCTGGAGAAGGGCCCCTTGTTTATTGCCAAACTGTTGAAGATCAATGAAACAGAGTGGCTACTTTTATTTAACATGCACCATGCCATTTCCGACGGATGGTCTGTAAAAATTCTGGTTGATGAATTAGGATTGATATATACAGCTCTGTTGCAAAGCACACCATTACTCTTACCGGAACTGCCTATTACCTACCGGGATTTCTCTGTCTGGCAAAACGAATGGTTAAAAAGTGAAGATTGCAAAAAAGAGCTGGATTTCTGGATCAATGAATTAAAAGGCGCCCCAGATCTCTTGCAACTTCCAACGGATTTTCAACGTCCAAAAAACCAGACATACGATGGTGATGAGATTAGCTTTTGGCTGGATCAAAAAACCACTGCTCAACTTAGACTCTTTGGACAGCAGAACAAGGGTTCGCTCTTTATCACCCTGCTGAGCATCTTTAATACCCTAATTTCGCGTTACGCCTCACAGGAGGAATTTCTAATTGGGATTCCTATTGCCGGAAGAAATTTTGAAGAACAGGAGTCTTTAGTTGGAATGCTGATCAACAATTTCCCTTTACGTATCACTCCTTTGGATCAAATGACCTTCCCTGAGATGTTTGAGATGAGTAGGAAAAAGTTCTTTCAAGCCTATGATAATCAGAAACTACCCATCGATAGGATCATAGAAGAGCTTAAAGTCACCCGTACTTCTAACATTTCCCCGCTGTTCCAGGTGATGTTTAACCTGCTAGATATGTTTGATGAAGAGATTTCACTTGCTGATTCAATCATGAACATGGTGGACAAGAGAAGATCCATCGCCCAGTTTGATCTTTCGTTACATATCTATGAATCAAAAAATAGTCTGAATTGCGTTCTTGAATACAATACCAATCTTTTTAAGAAGTCCAGGATTGAAAGAATGGCGGGTCATTTTCAGGAACTCGTCCAAAGTATTTTGGAAAATCCGGAGCAAAAACTCCGGTCTATTCCCCTGCTTTCTGAAATTGAAAAGAAAGTTATACTGGAAGAATGGAATGAAACAAAAGCGGAATTCCCTGAGGAGTTGTGTATTCACCAGTTATTTGAGGCACAGGTAGTAAAGACACCAAATGCCATAGCTATTAGAGATGAACGCAAACAACTTACTTACAATGAATTAAATTTTAAAGCCAATAAGCTTGCCAGATATTTGCACAACTCAGGAGCAATTGAAGGATCGCTGGTTGCCATTTGCATGGAGCGCAGCACAGATATTCTGGTTGCATTATTAGCCATTCAAAAATCCGGATGCACCTATATTCCTCTGGATCCAATTTATCCCAAAGACAGGTTAGCCCTGATTCTCGAGGATGGAAACCCCATCATCATGTTGACTGAGAGGAAATTACTGGGAAGTTTACCGGAAACATCCGCGAAAAATATCTTCATCGAAGAGGCGTCGGCATATGAAAATGAGTCCGGAGAGAACACTGATTTCAATGTCTCCCCTGAAACAATCGCCTATCTCATCTATACCTCAGGATCGACCGGAAAGCCAAAGGGGGTTCAGATTCAACAACGTGCCCTCGTTAATTTCATCTGTTCCATGGCGAAGAAACCGGGTATCACTTCAGACGATATCATGCTCGCGGTTACTACGATCTCTTTTGATATTGCCGGTCTTGAGATGTATCTGCCCATTACCTATGGTGCTTCCATCTATGTTGCCAGTCATGAAACTTCTATGAATCCGGATTTGCTGATGCAAAGGATCGATGATACCGGAGCTACCATTTTGCAAGCCACTCCGGTTACCTTCCGGATGCTGAATTCGGCAGAATGGGGAGGTTCAAAAAGACTGAAAATCCTTTGTGGCGGAGAGGCAATGCCCAAGGAGCTAGCCTACGATCTGATCCGGAAATGCAAAGAACTATGGAACATGTATGGTCCTACCGAGACGACCGTCTGGTCGACAGTTGAAAAAGTTGAGATCAATGACCATGACAAAACCGGTTACATCAACCTGGGCAAGCCGATCGATAATACTCTCATTTATGTGCTGAATCCTGAATTTCAGCCTGTCCCAATTGGATATCCCGGAGAATTATTTATTGGTGGAGATGGCCTTGCGAAGGGGTATTTCAACCTCCCGGAAATGACCAAAGACAGGTTTCTACCTGATCCATTCTCACCCGTTAAGGGAGCCAGGATGTATAGGACCGGAGATTTGGTGCAACAAACTGAGGAGGGCAAGCTGGAGTTTCTCAACAGGGTTGATTCGCAGGTAAAAATCCGTGGTTTCAGGATTGAGCTGGGAGAGATTGAATCGGCGATTACCCAATATCCAACGATAGATAATAATGTTGTGATCGTAAGGGAAGACACTCCTGGCGACAAGAAATTGGTTGCCTATATCATTAAGAAAGAAAACCAGGAAACAGATATTTCGGATCTGAGGCAGTTCCTCAAGACGAAGATTCCGGATTATATGGTTCCTTCTTCCTTTGTTTTCATCGACCAGTTTCCGCTTACACCAAACGGAAAAATCGACAGGAAAGTATTGCCACCTCCGCAGGAATCGGCAGCGCAACAGTCTAAAGAATACGTGGCACCTGCAACGGAAACGGAAAAGAAGCTTGCTGCTATCTGGTCTGAGATATTGAAAATAAAGCAGATTGGAACGGATGAGGATTTTTTCGAAATCGGAGGCCATTCGATGATAGCCGTTACCCTAATGGTTAAGATTGAGAAAGAACTCGGAGTCAGGTTGCCACTTGCAGTATTGTTCGATCATGGAACGATTCATGAGATGGGTTTACTGCTGGACAAGAAGTCTGAACCGGTTCATTGGGGTTCACTGGTTCCTATCAGATCTAAAGGGACCAAAAAGCCTTTGTATCTGGTACACGGTGCGGGTCTTAATCTATTGCTTTATACCACAATCGTCGCCCATCTTGATCCGGATCAGCCCGTTTTCGGTCTGCAGGCCAAGGGGCTTGACGGAGAAGATGAACCTCTTTACTCAATTGAGGAGATAGCGGCATATTACAATGAAGAAATTTTAAAGATTGACAAGAGCGGTTCCTATGCTTTAGCTGGTTTTTCGATGGGTGGACAGCTTGCCTATGACATGGCCAGGCAACTCGTTGAAGCCGGATTTAAAGTTAGCTTTCTGGGGGTTTTCGATACCGTCTCGGAGAATGTTTCTGATAGGCATATTCCATTTTTCAAACGTTATCTTTTACGGATTAACAGGTTCTACCATCAGTTGGCATGGGTCGCAGGGACATTTCTAAAGATGCCAATGAATAAAAAACGTGAATTTTTCGCCTTGAAGATGAGATCGTTTAAACAGAAGATCACTAAGGACGACTACGAATATAAGCCAGAAGGTGTTTCTGTCGGAAAACAGAGTGAATTGCCAAAATACCTGCATAAGGTCCATCGTGCCAATTATCTTGCCTTAGAGAAATACATCCTTCCGCCGTATCCTGGTAAGTTACACTTATTCAGGGCCATGGATCAGAAATTCTACATCAAGGATCCTGTGAATTACGGCTGGGACGAATATGTAAAGGAGATGGTTATACACCATATTCCTGGAGAGCACTCTACAATTTTCGCGCCACCAAACGATGAATTATTTGCCAGGACCCTGCAAAAATGCCTGGATGAAAGAGATATAAATTAATTTACCCAATTATGACAGCATTACAAATCCTATTCTGGTTACTCTTCCTGGTGGTTTTCTATGCTTATATCGGCTATGGAATCCTCCTCTTTCTGATCATCAGCATCAGAAGAATGATGGGAATGTCAGGAAAGAGAAATTTCGAAGCCGGATATGAACCTGATGTCACTTTGTTCATTGCTGCCTATAATGAAAAGGACTTTATTGCCCAAAAGATCAAAAACTGCCATGAACTGGATTATCCACCTAAAAAATTGCATATCATGTGGGTCACCGATGGTTCGGATGACGGTTCACCTGAGGAATTGAAAAAATATGAGGACGTCAAAGTTTTTCATCTTTCTGAAAGAAGCGGGAAAATAGGTGCAATGAACAGGGGAATGCAATTCGTTGAGACGCCAATTGTCGTCTTTTGTGATGCCAATACCTTGTTGGGAAAAGAATCAATCCGCCGCATTGTCAGACTCTTTAGTGATCCGAAAGTTGGTTGCGTATCAGGTGAAAAAAGGATCTATAGTAAAGATAAAGACAGTGCAGCCGGTGCTGGAGAAGGGTTATACTGGAAATATGAATCTACACTGAAAAAATGGGATGCAGAACTTTATTCTGTGGTCGGCGCGGCAGGAGAACTATTTGCTATCAGAACAGAATTGTATGAAGTGGTTGAGCGCGACACATTACTGGATGACTTTATTATTTCCTTACGTGTTGCCCAGAAAGGATATACGATCCAATATGATCCTGATGCTTACGCCATTGAAACAGCTTCAGCCAATGTCAAGGAAGAATTAAAAAGAAAAATCAGAATATCGGCCGGAGGAATTCAATCTGTCGTCCGAATGCGCTCTCTGCTGAATTTTTTTAAGTACGGAACATTATCTTTTCAATACATTTCTCACAGGGTACTTAGATGGACTCTGGCCCCGCTTTCATTGCTACTAATGTTACCAGCCGGGCTTTTATTAGCCATTGAGGATGGAATTTTGACACTTCAGTTTTATCCTATTTTGTTTTGGTTACAAATTTTGTTCTATCTTTCGGCCTTACTGGGATGGTACCTGGAAAACAGATCGATCAGATTGAAAATTTTATTTATTCCTTATTATTTCTTTATCATGAACCTCTCCGTTTTTCTCGGATTTAAACGATATTTAAAAGGTTCTCAAACTGTTAACTGGGAGCGAGCCAAGCGTGGAAAATAGCATATTAAAAATTATTAAAAGGGTTTTTCCTTTAGTTGTTTTTCTTTTAATTGTCCAAACAGACATTTGTTTTGGATTTAAAAAAGGATTCATTATTCCAGTTGAAAAATTGGTGATAGACGCATTGGATCCAATCTATGCTCAAGTTAAACCTGGGGATACGCTGCATTTCATTTCAGGGAAAAAACTCTTTCTGAACATTAAAAATTTTAAGGGAAAGTCCGGGAGTCCGATTGTATTGATCAATAGCGGAGGTGAAGTCATCATTGACACCGATAATTATTATGGCATTTCTATTGAGAATTGCCAATTTATCAAGTTTACAGGAACGGGTTTTCCTGGTAAGTTTTACGGATTCACGATCCTGAGAGTGCTCAATGGAGCTGGAATGGGGATCGGATATTTGAGCTCCGATATCGAAGTTGATCATGTCTCGATTGAAAACACGCTTATTGGGGGACTATATTTCAAAACTGATCCGGATTGTTCAAATGGGTCAGTCAGGGGGACTTTTACACAGTATAATACAGTCATTCATGACAACTACATCGCCAATGTCGGCAATGAAGGAATGTATATTGGAAGCACAAAATTTTCCGGACAAGTTGTCTCCTGTAATGGAAAAGACACCCTTTTAATGCCTAGTCTTCTGGATGGAGTACGCATTTACAATAATATCGTCAAATACGCTGGTTGGGATGGGATCCAGGTAAGCTCAGCCTCTAAAAACTGCCAGATATATAATAATACTGTTTTGTATGATAGCCAGTCAAAGGTGGACACTCAGATGTCCGGAATTATCTTGGGAGGGGGGACTAAAGCAGATTGTTACAACAATTATATCGCATTTGGAAATGGAGACGGAATTGAATGTCATGGACTTGGTGGTACCAGAATTTTTAATAATATTATTGTTGAGCCAGGATTAACTTTTTTCCCTAATGACAAGACCAAACCTAAGCACGGCATGTACATCGCTGATACTTCCGTACAACTTGATTCAGCATTTTACATCATGAATAACGATATTGTCCGCCCGAAATCCGATGGTATCAGATTTACGAGTGTTGTCAGTAAAGGGAATTATATTGTTGGCAATGTGATTATCGATCCAGGTAACTTTACATACTATGAAAATGGTAATACCGGTTCCAGAGGGATAGATTCCTATATCATGTTTGCTTCACCACCCAGGGCCTCAACAGTAACCAATAATTACGCGGCAAGGGATGCAAATTCGGCCGGCTTTCAAAACAAGACCTTGCTGATACCTGCAGACTTTTATTTGGTTATTGGTTCCCCGCTGATTGATGCTGAAGATTTTTATGCTAAAACATTTGTTTCCTATGATTTTTTTTATCATACCAGACCATACGGACTAAAATCAGACCTTGGAGCCTTTGAATACAACGGTAGTACTTCTTCTCTTCCTGTAAAGTCTTACTCTCAAACGAATCAAAGCATCCTATTTCAGAATCCGGTTACTAATCTATTGAGAGTCAGCATTCCATTATTGTCTGACACGTTAGTGTTTGAAGTCTTCGATTTTAAGGGAGCAATTGTAAAACAATCGAGGGAATCGAGATTAGAAAACGGACGATCGCTTTATGAAATTAATGTTTCTGACCTTGCGAGTGGAGTCTACCTATATTCGATTCGTTCTAAAATATACTTTTTCTCCGGCAAATTCATTAAACTATAATCACCCCGACAATTAGGTAGTAAAATATGTTTTGGGAAAAGACAACAAAATTACCAAAGATTGCAACCTGCCAGGATATTCTTATGGTCTATGGAATTTGCAAGCCGGATGATCTGCAATCAATGTCCCGGATACTACCTCCTGAAGAAATGAATTTTGCAGGTAGATTAAAGAATCAAACCCAAAAAAACACCTGGATTTCTTGCCACATCACTCACAGATTAATGGTGGGTGAATTTTTGGAAATGAATCCCCAAAATATAGTATTTAAAAAAAACAGATTTGGAAAGCCTTATCTAGAGGATTCAAATCTGTCTTTCAATATCAGTCATACCTCCAATTCCTTTTTGATCGGTTATTATCAAGGGGGAAAGATTGGAATTGATCTTGAGAATCTGTCAGGGAATGAGGACTTACCTTCCCTTATAGATTATGCATTTTCAGATGCAGAAACTGAATATTGCAGCAATGGAGAAGAACTAACTATAAGATTCCTTAATTTATGGACCTTAAAAGAGGCATTTCTGAAATACAGCGGAATTGGTCTGACTGACTATTTGAAGTCTATCAATGTGTACGGGTCTGACCAAAACGATCTAATATCCAATAAACTGAATTACAGCACTTTTATGAGTCCAAATAATGAAACCTGCAGTGTTGTGTATTCCGGCTATCCGTCGATATCCTGCTTTTGGATAGGATAAGAACGGATAGTGTCTATTAAAAAGCCTACTTTCTAACAATCAATTTAATAAGTATCTTTTTCCCTTTCCACTGTAGGATACAAGGGTAGACACCAGTAGAAAGAGACTGATTGAAATGGACCGTATGGGTTATTCCTGCTGTGATGTTTTCATCAAATATTCTGGTTACAATTTGGCCTGATGCAGAAAAGATATCAATTGTTGCTTTTGCTTCTTCACTAATCTGGAAATCGAAGGTTGCTGAACCGGTGGTAGGATTTGGATAAACATTCATCATATTCTGTGATTCAGGAATTTCCAAATTTACAGGTATTGAGCTTTCAGGCAAAAGGCCATCCTTCAGCAAACTTATGTTCATGGACCTGGGTATGCTGGTACCGCAACCATTTGTTATTGTGACACTTAGTGTCCCTGGAGTTGCATATCTGGAAAAATTCAAACTGACTGAATTGGTGCTTCCATTGATGGTCACCCCGCTACCGGAATATGTCCAACGATAAGTTACTCCTGAAACAAATGGAACCGTATATACAACATTTTGCTGACCAAGTTTTACGCTGGAAGATGATTGAGAGAAATTTCCCGGCTGACTGGCTGGCGCGTTAACTGTTATCATGGCGACCGCATTCGCAGTGCAACCACCTGAATTGGTAATAGTATATTTAATTGTAGCCATTCCTGCATTTATCCCTGTGACGGTCCCTGAGCTATTGACAGTCGCCACGGAAGTTGTCAAACTACTCCATATCCCACCCGCTGTTTGATCGGTAAGGTTTGTTTTACTACCAAGACATAAGGTCTTTGTTCCTCCAATCACTGCCACAACAGGCAGTGGGTTAACGGTGACTACAACACTGTGTGAATTGGAACAACCTGTTGCCCAGACAGTTTCAGTTAGCGTATAAGTTGTGTTCACTAATGGTGTTACAGTAGGATTTGCTAATGTTGAAGTAAATCCTGCAGGAGACGACGTCCAGCTGTAACCGTTTCCGGATTTGGCAGCAGCACCTAATTGGGTGGATGAATTCTGACAGATAGAGCGGTTTGCCCCTGCCACTGCATCTGGCAATTTATTGACAATTACTGACACATTGTGCGACCATGAGCATCCTGTTGCAGTCACCGTCTCAACCAGGTTATAGATGGTATTGACTAAGGGTGATACGATCGGATTGGCAAGCTTGGAGGTAAAACCGGCTGGGGTGGAGGTCCAGCTGTAGGTACTTCCTGATACAGCCGCTACACCTAGTTCAGTGGAGGTTCCTGAGCAAATAGCCCGGTCCTTTCCTGCCCCCGCGGCCGGCAAAGGATTAACAGTCACCACTACTTGGTTTGAATTACTGCATCCGGTTGTAGGATTTGTTTCCGTTAAAGTATAAGTTGTGGTTGCTGTGGGATAAGCTACCGGGAACGATGATGTCGAAGTAAATCCTACCGGAGAGGACGTCCAGCTGTAAACATTTCCCAGAGTTTGGGGCCCCCCGATCTGGGTACCGCTGGTTGGGCAGATACTCCTGTTGGAACCAGCGTTAGCTACTGGTACCGAATTCACAGTCACTACTACACTGTGTGAATTGGATGCGCCAGTTGAACTATTTGTTTCTGTAAGAGTATAAGTCGTTGTTACTGCCGGGGTAACTGACGGATTAGCCAAAGCCGAGGTAAAACCGACAGGAGATGATACCCAGCTATAAGTACTTCCGGATACTGCAGCAGCACCAATTTGTGTACTTGAATTCTGACAGATCGTTCGGTTGGCTCCTGCTAGTGCATCCGGTAAAAGGCCCAATCTCACAGTAACATTGTGCGAATTGGAACAACCGGTAATAGTATTAGTTTCTGTTATAGTATAAACGGTAGTGACGAGGGGTGTTACAATTGGATTGGCCAAAGTAGAAGAAAAACCTGCAGGAGATGATGTCCAGTTGTAAGAACTTCCGGTTACGGCGGCAGCTCCAATCTGTGTACTTGAATTTAGAATGATGGAACGGTCGGCTCCAGCCAAGGCAGCCGGTAGCGCATTCATAGTAACTTTTACAACATTTGATGCAACCGCATTGGTCCAGTCAGCCATACCTGGAATCTTGGCAAGTCTCCTGAACCAGGTGGTAGAAGTCAGTGCTCCAGGTGAATAGGAATTCGAATTGGTGGATGGGATGTCTATGAATCCGGTTGATTCGCTTGCCGCTGAAAATTGCCATTTGAATTCGGGAGTTCCCGTGAAACCACCGGGAGCAGCCAAACTGGTTAATGGAGCGGTCGGGCTCCCCGGACAAATACTTTGATTTGCGGCAATGGTACCTCCTGTATAGACTATGGGTGCACCCTGGAATTCGTAGGCCCCAATATCTGATCTGGGACCTGAAGGCCGAGGCTTGCTGAGAAAATCGAATATAGGGGATACTTTTGGATTGGTGTCAGCAGCGTCGATCAGGGGCGAACCTGTGATCAAAGCAAAATCTGTTGCATCATGCAAATTTGCTGAAGCAAACCCGGCTAACGAGGCGTCTCTTTTAAAATAGTTGCTGCTGAGAGTTATATTCCCATACCCATTGGGAGCCATTACGTAAGCATCGTTTCCAACCCAACTTGTATTATCCGTTTCATACAAATTAAAATTTCCCGGGTTAATGATTACGTTGGACGAGATTAAATTGTTGTTGCTCTTCACACTAGCAAATCTGATCCCATCTGATTTGGGATTAATAATCGTATTGTTGAAAATATAGAAGGAAGAATCCTGCTGAACGGAACAATCTGAAACATACATGCCATGCTTGGGCCATGCTGCATCACCGGAATAGTAGCTTAATCCGGGATTTACTATGATATTGTTAAATACTCTGGTGCCTCCCAATCCGTGGACTTCTATTCCACAGCCCTTGCCATCAGCAATATAGTTGTTGAAACAATCAGCTTTGGTCCCTCCTCCCAGGATAATTCCTGACATTTGGGTGTCGAGTCCTGCCTGGCTATCAAACCGTACGGTATTGTTGTAAATCTGGCAGTTTTTGGAAGCTGAGCTTACCTGAATTCCGTCCCAGCCAGCATATTCAACGATATTATTGTAAACTTTAACTCCATCCAAAATTGAAGGATAGCACAACGTTGCAACGCCATTTACTGTGACAGTCTGACCATCATATTTGGTGCTGCCAATGTACATGCCTTCATCCGCAGTGTGAGCAATATAGTTGTCGTGTATGATAGTGTTATATTGTGTAAAATTGGCTCTATCCGTTGATGGAGTGCCATCCGGATCAGTTTTTGCATACAATCCTCCAATTATAGTATTCTCAATTGAAATGTGATCAACCTCAAAATCAGAACTTAAATTGCATAAGCTTAATCCAGCTCCATTGGCCACTCTTTTAATCTTAAAACCGTACATCATGCTCTTATCACCGGTTCCTGTCAGTTTGATGTACCGGCAATTCTGTACAGAAATTCCAAAATAATGATCTGTGTCAATAATTACATCACCGCCCTTATTGATCATCACAATTGGATTTGTAGCAGTACCCTTGAAATTTTTCATGCAAAGGTAAGTGCGGTTACCCGCCTCAAAGTAGAGAGTATCTCCACCTGTTAATAGGTTGTAGGGTGAACCGGTGCCATCCAGATAATAGATGTTTACAGGAACGACGACGCTCTTGCAGAATGCTTGTTGGGACAAAGAGGTCATCAGCAAAATGAGCAATAGAAGTTTTTGTGATTTCATGCCGCTTGAATTTTTATTTTCGTTTAGCTAATTAAATCACGGACCATAGTTAGGTGGGTTGTGGTATCAAAGCACAAAAGCAGATCCGGAGGAATCATTAATATAAGAACTATTATTCTTGAAAAGGATTTACTAATTTGTAAGAAGGAATTGTACAAACCAGGTTTAAGGGTAATCCAAATCAATGTAAAAATAATAGCATATGAATAGGTTGATATATCAATATGATAATATGTAATTAGATTAAATCTTAACTAATTGATTATTTGATCTAAATAAATATAGTTAATAGACTATATATGAATTAGATAATAATAAATTAAAACAATTCTATTTATGTAACAAATAATAGAATTTAGAATGAATATAATTTTAGGTACTTATCAATTCTTTACGCACCTTATAAAAAAACCAATCGTCTTGGCGTAATGTTGTCTGCTTAAGAGTTGATCCCTGGCATATAAGAATCTATCCCAGGCTTCAGAAGAGCTGTATTCTGTAGTGCTCCAATAGTCACCTGTAATAGCCTTATTGAAATACACCCCATTGATATTTCGGTTACCTCCTCCAAGTCCGGTAAAACCACTTGAGTTGGTCGCCCCGGTATTTGGAGATAACCAATGCAAAAAGCCTGTTTCCTTCATTTTACCGCCGGCAACGTCCTCACCACCCAGAGATGTTGCTAAAGCTGTCCATTCCTGGTCACTCGGCACATGCCATCCTAAAGGGCAAATATTAGTACAATTCGCTGTGTACCAATTATACAAAGCGCCATAGGTGTTTTTATTATCATCCTCATTATCGTACCAACAATAAGCTGGGGTAGTCATTTTTGCCCAGGAATTATTGTCTTTTACAAGTGGAATTGTTGTGCCATCATTGAATTTGGAAGTCTTCAGGCTACCTGCCATCCAAAGCTGGTTTTCAACTTTTGTTGTTCTATATACATTGCCTTCAATATCAGTAATTTCTGTAATTGTAAGGTCTGTTGTTTTAAAAAAGACTTCGTTGCCGTAAGCAGTTCCGGCACTATTGGTTGCATAGGCTCTAAGGTAGTAAGTTGAATTTGCTTTTAACCCAATTACGTAACTTGTGAAAGTACTTGTGCCAGTAGCTTCAGATGTCTTACTGTCAGAGATTGTTGGGTTATGACTTGTGCTCCAACATACTCCGCAAAATGTAATTGTCGCACCACCATCCGTTGCTATATTTCCACCGCTTGTAGCTGTTGAAGAAGTTATGGATCCCACAATTGTTGTAGTCAATGTGGGTATTACCGGGGGATTCAGCCGACGTTGACATCCGACCATACCAAATATTAATAAACCCGAGATAATTGTGGCAATTATCCAATATCTATATCTCCTTTTCAATGCAAAACTTTATTGGTAAAGTTCCCAAATTTATAACAATTGGACCAATTATTGTGAATATGGGAGTAGAATGATTTACTCAGGATGTCCTCCTGAAAAATAGGAAGTCCAGAGCAAATCCATGGATAATTGATTGATGGAGCACACCGTTAAAAACGGAGTCTTTGAGATAAATTAGCCAACAATACGTTTGTACCACTGAATCAATCTGGTCATAATTAATGGCAAAGGATCTTTCAAATGCATTTCCAGCTTTGACCCACCGAACTCCTGAATTTCGCTCTTTCTATAAATATATTTTTGAGCAAGTAATTTTACAGCTGTTTTGGGATTGACATAGTGGATAGGCTGAAAGTTCAAAGGTGGTAACTCTCGATTTAGTCCGACGAGGGTTGCAAGGTATGGGAAATTTACACCGGCATAAAATGACCCAGGGACGCTTTGCCAAAAGCGGGCATTAATTTCAAGTACCTTAACCTGTTTTTCTACTTCATCGTAACGCAGATCGAAATGTGCAACTCCCGACCAGTTTAACTCCTTGATAATATTCTCTATCAGTTCATTGATGTCACGGTCAAACAAGAAATCAATGTTTGTGAAAGGACTGAAAGTCAAGGGTGTATTCACAGATCTTTTTTGCATGGTAGTGGCTAATATGACACCTTCCTTGCTTAAAATACTGCACCCAAGATCATATCCTTCCACAAATGACTGAACAATATATTCACCGGATTGAATATGACTTTGGCAGTACTCTTTGAGAGATTCAGAATCATCAAAAAACATAATTCCAATGCCTCCGTTTCCCCGGGCCGGTTTAATCAGAGCCGGAAATTTGATACTCAAAAGTTCTTCATCAAAAACTGGTCCGGTTTGGTACAAAATGGTTGTCGGGTAAGGAATATTGTGCGCTTTAAGCCAATTTGCGAACTTCCATTTGTCAACAACATTGTCAAAAGTTTCGGCTTTTGGATAAGGAGCAAGTAGCGTATATTTTAAAAGCTCGCCTCCGTTCTCGGAAAGAAAACGGATTGTCGGTTCATCAATCGTTAAAACAATATCAATTTTCTTTTCTTTTACAATCCTGAGCATGGCTGCCAATCTACCTGCATCGCCCTCTCCAGCAGGATAGATGAAATATTTCGTGGTATATCTTGAAAAACGAATAGCTGCAGTGCGATTATTGGAAAGAACGTAGATGCGAACATTTTCAATTTGTCCAAGGCATTGAACCACAGGTAAAGCAAAAAAACTCTCTCCGTCCGGGATTAAGACAGAAAAAGGTTTATCTAGCGGAAAAGTAGTTTTCATAAAATAGTTACCAAAAAATATTTAATTTGTCTCAGAGGTTTGGTTTAAACATTTTTGCAGGGTATCTGCAAAAGACTTATCGTTTGGAGGAGCGAAGATTCTGGAATGCTCTCCGGGAATATCGAGAACTTCAACTCCTCCTTTGACATATTTATCCCATCCATACTTGATTGGGTCTTTTAAGTAGAAGCTTTGATCCATGGCCCTGAAGAGATGCAACTTTCCAGGATATTCCGGCATAACGTATTTATTCAAGGCCTCTATATTGGCCCGGTGAACCCTATGCAAGTATTTTGGTAACTCATTTTGCTTCCCTTTGGAGACTCCTGATGGTTCAATTTTGTAATCGCTTCCAGAAATCTTCTTAAGAACGGTATTCAATTTTAAAGTAAAAAATTCAAATTTTTTACCTGCCGGTTTATTAATGAAGGTTCTAACATTCCATACTATCACATTGAAAATCCAATCCAGACGTTGACTATATCGTTGAATTATCGGTAAATATTTGTCTGAAATATTATAAGTAGTAGTGTCGAATACTCCCAGGAAGCTGACTTTTTTGTTCATCAGTAATAGTTGATGAGCCATCTCGTAAGCTAATTGACCTCCCAGGGAAAATCCCGCCAGCGCATAAGTACCACTCTTATCAACAGATAGTATCTCCTGAATATAGTAGGCTGCAATTTCTTCAATAGAATTTAAAGGTTCTTCAACCCCATCGAGACCCTTAGCCTGAAGTCCGAAAACTGGTTGGTCTGCATCCAGATGTGATACAAGGGTTTTATAGAGTAACAGGTTAAGCCCGGCGCCATGGACAAGATAAAGGGGGCGTTTGCTTCCCTGAGTCTTTATTGTAACCAGTGAACCCCACTTGACAGGTATGACCGCTTTCTCAAAGAAATCTGCCATTTCTCTGATAGTGCTGTTGTCGAACAAGGTAGACAGAGGAAATCGGATTCCAAGTTCTTTTTCTATTTTAATCATCAGTGTGATAGCAAGCATTGAATGACCACCTATTTCGAAAAAGCCCTCATCTATCCCAATTCTATTGAGTTTTAAAACTTCACACCAGATCTGAGCCAGTTTTCGCTCCATTTCTGTCTGTGGTTCGACATAAGTATTTTTTGAATCTTGTTGGTTTTCTTCCGGTCTCGGCAAAGCCTTTCTGTCAATTTTCCCATTTGGTGTCAGCGGAAAATGTTCGATAAACACAAAAGAAGAAGGTACCATATAATCTGGTACTTTAGTTTTGAGGAACATACGCAGTTCAGAAATGTCCGTCTCAATTTCTTCCTTACGGATGATGTATGCGATGATCCTTTGATCTCCAGGATTATCTTCCCTGACAACGACAACATTATCCCTGATTGTTTGAAATTGCGAAAGGGCTGATTCAATTTCACCCAATTCAATTCTGAAACCTCGAATTTTCACCTGTGAATCTACCCTATTCAGAAATTCCAATTTTCCGTCGACTGTTTGTACTACCAAGTCTCCGGTACGGTACATTCGGGAACCTTTAATCTCTGAAAATGGATCAGGAAGAAATTTTTCTCTGGTCAATTCCGGTAAGTTATGGTATCCTCTGGCCAGCCCGTCGCCCCCAATAAATAACTCACCTGGAATACCCATCGGGGCAGGCTGCAATTCCGAATTCAGGACGTAAATAGTTGTATTGTCAATTGGCCTGCCAAGATTAACATAACCTATACCGCCTGAGTGATCAACTGTAACCTTTTCAACAGTAGACCATACAGTTGTCTCGGTTGGTCCGTACATATTCCATAACTCCGCACATTTGCTGATTAAATCGAGTGCCAGTTCTTTGGGTAAAGCCTCACCACCACAAAGAATTTTCAGCTTTTTTGATCCTGTCCACCTGGATGAATTCAACATTCGGAAGGTTACAGGTGTTGCTTGAAAAAGGGTAGGCTGGCAATCCTCAATTTTTTTGATCAAAAGCTCAGGGTTCATCGAAGTTTCCTGCGTGGCTATCACGACTCTTGAGCCATTGAGAATCGGAAGAAACAACTCAAGTCCGGCAATATCAAATGAGATCGTTGTAACCGCAAGCATCACATCTGATGAATTAATTCCAGGCTTTTTACTCATGGATGCCAGGAAATTTACCAGTGACCGATGTTCAATCAAGACTCCTTTAGGTTTTCCTGTCGAGCCCGAAGTGTAAATCAGGTAAGCTGCAAGATTTGACGTAACTGTAAAATTCGTGTTTTCTTCAGATTCATGATGATAATTTTCAATCTCTTCTATGAAAATATTTCTTGCGCTTGTCTCAGGAAGAG
Source organism: Prolixibacteraceae bacterium (assembly GCA_037137375.1). Taxonomy (GTDB): domain Bacteria; phylum Bacteroidota; class Bacteroidia; order Bacteroidales; family Prolixibacteraceae; genus CAINVV01. Next base: position 64,460 of record JBAXKJ010000022.1, on the reverse strand, counting down.
AATCAAGCAATTTTTTTTCTGTCAGCAAGAGGACAGGCTGGCTGTCTTCAAGGATAAGCGCGAGCCGGTCTTTCGGATAGATAGGATCCAAAGGAATATAGGTGCAACCTGCTTTTAAAATGGCCAGAAGACCTACCAGAAGATCAACATTCCGATCCAGAAAAATTCCCACGAATGACCCTTCCGAAGCACCATTTTGATGAAGATGTCTGGCAAGTTTATTCGCTTTACTATTCAGTTCCATATAGGTAAGAGCCATATTATCGTCCTGAGCAGCAATCAAATCAGGTATTTTTAACACCTGTTCTTCAAAAAGTTGGTGAACACATTTATCTTGAGGGAATGTGGTGGTTGTATTATTCCAATCTTTCAGAATCATTTTTTTCTCTTCAGAGCTCAGGATAGGAATTTTTCTGATATTTTGACCAGGGTTTGTAAGCAACGAGTTAACAAGTTCAGAGAAATGCCCCGCCATTCTCTCAATCCGCTCACGTTTAAAAAGATTGGTATTGAAGATAAAAACACATCTGAGTGTCTTTTTCGATTCATAAATGTCGAGAGAAAGATCAAACTGAGAGATATGCCTTCTTCTATCTACCATTTCCATCCTGGATCCTGCCAGAGAGATCTCTTGATCAAACATATTGAGCAGGTTGAACATGACCTGAAAAAGAGGAGATATATTCCCGTGTCTCGTAACCTTTAATTCCTCAACAATCCGGTCCATAGGAAGTTCCTGATGGTCATAGGCCTGAAAAAATTTTGCTTTGCAATGCTCAAGCATTTCAAAAAATGTCATCTGCTCTTTAGGTGTGATGCGTAACGGAAAGTTGTTAATCAACATACCACAAAGTGACTCAAGATCCCTGTGAATCCTGCCGGCAATGGGAATTCCTATGATAAATTCCTCCTGTGTTACATGCCTTGTTAGCAATGCATTAAAGGCACTAAAAAGGGTGATAAATATCGAAACATCGTTATTCCTACTGAATTGCTGTAGTTTTTCGGTCACAGATTCATCAAGAATTATACAGATTTCATCGCCGTCGTAAGTAGTATTTTTAGGCCGTTGAAAATCCATTGGAAGTTGCAGCACATCAGGAGCACCTTTTAATTCGTTCTTCCAGTAAGATATTTGCTTTTGGCAACCTTCTCCTACCAACCATTCATTCTGCCAGATGGCAAAATCAGCATAAGTAACCGGTAATATTGGCAGGTTAAATGGCTTTTGTTGTTTTAGAGCGGTGTATATCAAACCAAATTCCTCCAAAAGTATCTGTATGGACCATCCATCAGTAATGATATGATGAAAATTCAGCAGAACCGTATATTCGGCAGATGAAATTTTCAGCAGTTTACATAAGAAAAGCGGCTCAGATGATAGATCGAAAATGTGAGTTTCGTTTTCATGAGAATACCTCTCCGCAACCTGCAATTTTTCATTTTCAGGAAGACCTTCGAGGTTAATTACTTCAAGTCGGTAGGTACGGGCGGGATTTATTTTTTGAACAGGGATACCATCAACAGTCTGTATTGTGGTTCTAAGTGTGGCATGTCTATTGATCAGCACATTAATACTCTGCTCAAAAATATTCAGATCAATTTCACCCTTGATTTTGTAGTCAAGCGGTATGGTGTAAGCAAGACTTCCAGGTTCAAGGTTCTCAATGAACCATAGTCTTTTTTGGCCGGAAGAAACAGGGAAAATATCCGTATCAGATTCTACATGAGGAATAGCAGAATTAATTTCAACTATTTGATTACCTGTTATTTGCATGTCTATTTCTGCCGCTAATCCAACCAGGGTCTGCTTTTCGAATATGGATCTAAGAGGCAAACGAATGCTAAATATTTCCTGGATTCTTGAAATCAACATAGTAGCCAGCAGGGAATGCCCTCCCAGTTCGAAAAAATTATCTTCGTTACCAACAAAATCGATGTTCAGAATTTCTTTCCAGATGAGGACAAGATCATTCTCAGTCTTAGTTCGGATTACTGAATACCTTTCTTCCGATAATTCCTTTTTGCTTACCGGTGCTGGTAAGGCTTTGGTATCGATTTTGCCGTTTTTGTTTAGTGGAAATTTTTTTAGAAAAATAAATGAAGAAGGAACCATGTATTCCGGAAGTTTCCTTTTTAAATAATCAAGCAATTCTTCCGCATTCGGTTCATTCTCAGTTTTTCTGATCAAATAAGCGACCAATCGCTTGTCTCCCGGCCGATCTTCTCTTAGAGTTACCACAGTATCCTGAATCCCATCATAGGAGGAAAGTGTAGATTCAATTTCCCCCAATTCAATTCTGTAGCCCCTTATTTTGACCTGTCTGTCTATTCGTCCCTGGTAATAAACTAATCCATCCTCGTCAGCTATTACCATGTCTCCTGTACGATAGCATCTTTGCAATTTACCTTCTTCTGTTTCAATCCAGATAAAGGCACGCTCTTCTTCAGTTTTTCGGTTAAGATAACCAATAGCAACACTATCTCCACTTATTAGTAGTTCTCCGGAAGTGCCAGGGGGAACAGGTTTCTGGTTTGTATCCGTTATAAATATTTTGTACCCCGGTAGTGGCTGACCAATTGGAACCAGTCCTTCAGGAGAATATCCGGCAATAATTTCATAGGCCAATGCTACAACAGTCGTTTCGGTTGGACCGTAGGTATTAAATAATCGGTGACTTACTGTTGTATGATTCCATGTTAAGACGTCATTTTTGGTAACAGCTTCGCCTCCAATAATAACAAGTCTCAGGTGATCCTGAAGAGGATTGCTCTGGTAAGGAACAGAATGAATTATATGACGCCAGAATGCTGTGGGCAAGTCCCAGACTGTAATTTGATGGAGAATTGAAAAATTGATTAATTCATCAGACAACAACATTTCAGAAGTCCGCAAATAAAGTGTAGCTCCTGAACAAAAAGAACAAAAAATCTCTTCAATACTGGCATCGAAGGCGAGATTCGAAAATTGCAGAACCCTGTCCTCTGAAGAAATTTGATACAAACTGATAGCTCCCGAGATGAAATTTACCAATGCCTTCCTGGAAATTTTAACCCCTTTAGGTTGCCCTGTTGATCCGCTTGTGTAGATAAGATATGCAACGAGTTCCGGATTGTAGATTAAGGTTGGATTGGAAGTGTAAATTTTATTTTTTAAACATTCGACCACATTGAAAAGTTCAATGCTTTTTTTGAAATCAGTTCTGTCAACATCTGTCATAATTAGTGATACTGATGCGTCAGAGCAGAAAAATTCAATTCGTTCTAATGGACTGGAAGGGTCAACCGGCAAAAAAGCAGCTCCGCAATTTAAAACAGCGAGGATAGATACAAAATAGTTGTAGTTACGGTCGATTATTACAGCCACAACATCTCCTTCCTTAATACCTGCTTCAATCAGTGAAGATGAGACTATTGCCATATCCTGGAATAATCGGGAATAACTATATGATATTCCAGAATCGAAAATGGCAGTTTTGTCTGGATATGCAGATGCAATATCTATAAAACGACCAAGAATATCCCCTATATCAACAGGTGCGCAAATAGCGTTGTTAATGGTATATGTTATCTTATTGAAATTAGTATTTGAGTTCATTTCTATATTTAACATGCTAATTGGATTCTTCATCAAACAGAAAAATTCTATTGTCCTTCATTTAATATCTTTTAACGAAAGAATAATAACAATGTTAACTCTTTTTTGTATCGACTTTTTCCCATGAAACCATGAAAAAGCTCAGTATAAATATGCTTTTTCTCAACCAAAAAGGTAAACTCAGTTTTGAATTTGAAAAAATGGCCTTTTCTGTTTACTGAACAATTCGAGTCATTTATTATGATTTTTTAGGAATCTTATCATCGATTTAAAGAACGATATTCCATGGTAATGGATCTGCTTGATGTCCAAATTCAATTCTTTGTCCAGGAAACGAAAGCCGATCCAGATTCCGATTAATGTAAAGAATATCGAAGCAACTGCCACCAATGCCAGTGATTTGAAGACAAAAACTGCAATCAAATCACCGATAATATTCGCAATCACCATCCAAAGAACTTTGACAAAATTTTTACCGGGTCTATTGATGCTATCGAGGCAAATACCGGTCATTCTGTCTATTGGTACAAGTAATCCATACAAAGTAAATATCCTGACTATGGTTGTGGCATTGAAACCTGTTATCGGATCAATCCCAAGGTATTGTCTCCCACCCAGAACTAAAACAAAAACATCGGCAAAAATAAATACAAAAACGCTGGCGAAGATGAACAAATAGCTGATTGCACCTGAATAGGTATAAAAAAGCTCCTTTACCTCTTGAACATGTCCTTTAATACTTGCTTTTGACATTTTAGGAAAAGCAGTTGCCGCAAAACTTCTCAAAGGTATTTGCTGCAGTTCAGTGAGTTTCATAGGGATGCTGTACAAGGCTACCGCTGCCGTTCCAAGTGGGCTCAAACTTATGATAAACGCGTCCGAACTTCTTAGTAAATTAGTCCCAATAATGGTGAAAGTCGTATATTTTCCGAAGTGAAGCAATGTCAAATTTGATTGTTTCGTTGCCTTTGAGATGTATCTCATTCCATCCCAGCCTTTCAGGATACAAAATAAGGAAGTAAAAAAATTGATAATGATCAGTGCCCAAACAATCTGAACAAGAGTCATATTCAGGAATAAAGAATTGATGACCAAAACCAGAAAGAAGCTTCCGCTTTCCATTAGCCTTATCAATAATATAATTCCAAATTTCTGATCAGCTTGCATCATGACAGCAGCCGTGTTCATGGGAAGATTGACGAGGGCTAATATTGGATACCACATAAAAAAAAGTGCGTAACCCGCATTACTTATGGCATTTGAAAAAAAATAATAACATATAAGGAGAATTATCCCAAATAGTAGGGATGCTAACAAGCCGATAAGCGCATTTGATCCTAAAAGTTTAACCCGTTCTTCGTAGTCGACACCGGATATATATCTGACAATTGCGGTACTAGTTAAACCAAGTCTGAACATCTCAATAAAGGCAAAAGAGGAAATGAACAAAACCCATTTCCCAAATTCTTCCATCGGAAAGCTTCTTGCCAGGAGGGCGAATCCCGTGAATCCAAACAAAGCAATCGTCAGATTGCCTGCCAATGAAAGGAAGTTATCCTCTTGAACTAATTTATTTATTAGTGCTTTCAATCAAAGTAATTATTGACAAGAATACAAATTCTATTTTAATCCGCGGAATTCTAAATATTAGATTTTAATGGCTAAGTTAACATTTGTTGATTAATTTCCGGATTTACATAAAAAAACCACCTTTTAATCCTGCCGATGCGAAAAAAAATATGCATGTGAATATTTGTTAATTTCAATATATAAATATTCATCTTGTTTCTTTATTTTTATCCGGTATTTTCGGGATAATAAAATGTACCCGCGTCAAATAAAATATTTAATTCCTAATTCCTAAATAAATGAAACTAGCGATTGTCGGAAGTGGATATGTAGGCCTGGTAACGGGAACCTGTTTTGCAGAGGTTGGTATTGAAGTCACATGCGTTGATATCGACAAGAAAAAGATTGACAATCTTATTCAGGGTATTCTTCCAATTTATGAACCCGGATTGGAAGACATGGTACTGAGAAACATGAAGAAAGGAAGGTTAAAATTTACCACCTCCCTTGCAGAGGCATTGGAAGATTGTGAGGTACTTTTCATTGCCGTAGGCACGCCACCGGATAAGGATGGAAGCGCTGACCTTCAATATGTATTAAGTGTTGCCAGAGATTGTGGCAAAAACATGAAGGATTATCTTCTTGTCGTCACTAAGAGCACAGTACCAGTTGGAACTGCTAAAAAAGTCAAGAAAGCTCTTCAGGATGAACTGAACAAAAGAAATGTTACCATACCATTCGATGTAGCTTCGAACCCTGAGTTTCTGAAAGAGGGAGCCGCCATCGATGACTTTCTAAAACCTGATCGCATCGTAGTAGGTCTGGATTCAGCAAGAGCCGAAGAATTAATGAAGAGCTTGTATAAGCCTTTTACCCTTAATGGTCATCCAATCATATTCATGGATATTACATCTGCTGAAATGACCAAATATGCTGCCAATGCAATGCTTGCTACCAAGATTAGTTTCATGAACGACATAGCTAATCTGTGCGAAATAGTTGGAGCAGACATCAATATGGTCAGAAAGGGTATCGGATCTGATACCAGAATCGGCAATAAGTTCATCTATCCCGGTATTGGTTATGGCGGATCTTGTTTCCCGAAAGATGTGAAGGCACTGATTCATACGGGGGAAGATTATAGTTATAATCTGCGAGTCCTGAAGGCAGTTGAAGCTGTCAATCAAGATCAAAAATCAGTTCTGTTCCAGAAGGTATTTAATTATTTCAAGGGAGATCTGAAAGACAAAAACATTGCTGTGTGGGGATTGTCCTTTAAACCACAAACTGATGATATGCGTGAAGCGCCATCCGTGGTAATTATCAAGAAATTGCTTGAAGCCGGGGCACATGTCAAGGCTTATGATCCGGTAGCGATGAAGGAGGCCACTCACCAGTTAGGTGACACCATTACTTATGCGGAAGATCAGTATGAAGCCCTGATCGATGCCGATTGCTTGTTGCTCGTGACTGAATGGTCAGAATTCAAATTCCCGAACTTCAAGATTGTGAAGAAATTATTGAACCGTCCTGTCATATTTGATGGAAGAAATATTTACGAATTAGCTGAGATGAAACGTCAGGGGTTCGATTATTTCTGCATTGGGATTGACACGAATTTATAATAAACCTAAAGTTTCGGAACATTCATTGTCTTTGGATGGTGAATGTTCTGAACTTATTATAATATTATTATGATCAGGAAAAAGATTTTAGTCACCGGAGGTGCCGGATTTGTTGGTTCTCATTTGTGTGAACGATTGCTTAATGAGGGAAATGATGTGGTATGTCTCGACAATTATTTCACTGGTCAGAAGCAAAATATAGTTCATCTGCTCCAGAACCCCTTTTTTGAGTTGGTCAGGCATGATGTCACAAATCCGTTTTACGTAGAGGTCGATGAAATCTATAACCTGGCATGTCCCGCCTCTCCGGTTCATTATCAATACAATGCGATCAAGACTATTAAGACTTCAGTCATGGGGGCCATCAATATGCTGGGTTTGGCGAAACGCATCAAAGCCAAAATATTACAGGCCTCGACAAGCGAAGTATATGGTGATCCTCAGGTACATCCCCAGACTGAAAGTTACTGGGGACATGTCAATCCCATTGGAGAACGGTCGTGCTATGATGAAGGAAAGCGGTCGGCCGAAACACTGTTTATCAATTATCACAAGCAGAACAATGTCAGGATCAAGATCATCAGAATATTCAATACTTATGGTCCGCGCATGCATCCGAATGATGGAAGGGTGGTTTCCAATTTTATCGTTCAGGCCCTTCAAGGTAAGGATATTACAATTTATGGAGACGGACAGCAGACAAGAAGCTTTCAGTACGTCGATGATCTTGTGGAAGGAATGATCAGGATGATGGCTTCAAGCGAAAGTTTTACCGGACCCGTTAATATTGGTAATCCCAACGAATTTACTATCATGCAGTTAGCCGAACATGTCATCGAACTTACCAACTCAAAATCCAAGATCGTTCGTATGCCGTTACCCTCTGATGATCCAATGCAGAGACAACCAAATATTGAACTTGCCAAGAAAGAACTTGATTGGGAGCCAAAAATTCAACTCAGGGAAGGTCTTATTAAAACAATTGACTATTTTGCGACCACTTTATAGTTAACAATATGGCAACAATTGACTGGGATCAATTCAACGAAAATTTCCAATATTACGATAAGGATATCGTTACTGAAGTCATTGGCGATTTCTTTAATGAGGCTGATGAAAGACTGGTCACTTTGGAGAAAAACATTTCAGACAGAGATTTTGAAAATCTCACCTTTAACGCTCACAGTCTGAAGAGTGTAGTTGGTGTTTTTATGGCTCCAAGGCCTCACGAACTTGCCGCCAGAATTGAAATGATGGGCAAACAGAAATCTATTGAAGGTATCGATGAGGTATTCTCTGAACTTAAGTTTTCGATTTCAGAACTAATTTTGGAGTTGCAGGATTACCTGCTAAAATAATTTCTTTCTCTATTTATCCTTCTTGATTTTTGATGGCTCCTTGCCATTTAGGTTGGTGATGCTCAACAAACAGTAAAAGAAGCTGAAAAAGATGGAACCCGACATTCTGTTTAGCATTGATTCAAACAGATAATTGAAGAAGATAATAAAAATAAAAAGCAAGAAAATGATGTTTTTTTGCCTTATTGATTGAATGACAGGATATATAAATACTGTCAACAACAGTAAAAATCCGATAATACCCAAACAAACAAATACTTCCAAAAATTGGTTATGCGCGTGAGCACTTACACGGAGCGGTTCCTTATATTGATATATTTCATATTTTTTATCCAGTGCTATCGAGGTATCACCAGTTCCTACTCCAAGGAAAAAATTACCTGAGATGACTTCAATAGCAGCTTTCCAGATATGTATTCTTGAGATCACACTTCCTGTTGCCTTATAATCATTCACAATATGAGGATTTCTAATTGCCTCTTTCAAGGTATTAAATCGCGAATTTTGCAATGCGGTTATGACAATTGCCAGGCAGGAGAGTACAATAATTATTTTATGTATCATTTGTTTGTTTTCCCTGATTAGGAAAACTGAATAAAATACGATCACCAATACCGCACAAAAAATTCCAGCCTTAGAAGACAAAAGATAAATCATGATCAGAAATATTGGAACCGAAAACTTCAGGATTCCAATCAAATATTTATCAGACAAAGCTTTATATCTAATTATTAATACGCTTGCGATGGCTGCAAGGATTAGATAAGCAGAATAATATGATGGATGCAAATAAGGTGAAAGGTTTGTATACCTGAAGTGACTCCCCCCATAATCCCATGACGCATAATTTGGATCGATGGTGTTAAAAACAATTCCGTGATTTAAGAATGAGGTGGATTCCCAAAATGCTACAGTCAAATGAGCAATTACAGAAACGAGACAACCAAAAATAAAGAATAGAAGTATTTGTATAAGATTGGTCTTGAAGAATTCGCGATTGATCATAAACAGAATTGGAAACAGAAAAAGTGAAAACATCGTTTCCAGCGAAGCGTTACCCTCTTTGATGTCGGTCGACCAGAGTATTCCTGTCAGATATAAAAGGTACAATCCTATCAAGAGAATTAACTGTACATCAGGTTGAATCGTTTCTTTTGGACCGACAATAAAACGAATTATGGCCAAAAAAGTGAATAGAGCAATTATAATGGGCAGTGCCTTAGGGAATACAGAAAATGAAAATGAGAATAACAGAATCAAATATAAACTTATGTTGGACAAAATGGATTCTTTCTTCATCATTTCAACAATTGAAAAGTAAAGTAAATGATAATTTCATGAGTTTTAAGTGAAGCTTATGTAAATCTTATCCTGCTTGATTTTTAAAGTTCTGATTGATTATATTTGTAAAAAATGACTTAAATAATCTTCGCTAGAAAAATGAAAAAGATAATTCTCATTCTGGTCGTGTTTGAAGTCCTGAGCTTCAACGTAATGGCTCAAAGTTTTACTAAATGGAGAGGAGAAAACTCCTCAGGAATTTACAAGGTTGATCAGCTTTTGAAAACCTGGCCTGCGGAAGGACCGCAAATTCTATGGTCTTTTACAGGTTTAGGTCAGGGTTTTTCTTCTCCTGCAATAGCAAATAATAAGATATACCTTACCGGAATGCTTGAAGGGCAAGCCACGCTTTTTATTTTAGATCTCAACGGCAAAGAACTTCAAAGATTCGCTTATGGGAAGGAATTTGTCGAGAGCTATCCCGGATGCCGTTCAACACCGACGATTGCCGGTGATCTGGCTTATTTGATCACAGGTATTGGTAAACTGGTATGCCTTGATCTGAAAACCGGAAAACCTGTCTGGGAAAAGGAATTATTCTCCCAAATGGATGGTGCAAATATTACCTGGGGAATTACGGAGGCATTATTATTAGATGGAGATAAATTATTCTGCACACCAGGCGGCAAAACGAATAATGTGGTTGCACTTAACCGTATGACTGGCGAGCCTATCTGGAATTGCTACGGTCTTGGCGAATTATCAGCTTATTGCACTCCCCTATTGATTAAATTACCTAAGCGTCAATTACTTGTCACTCACACTGCCAGCCATATTCTAGGTATTGATGCTTCCATTGGTAAACTTTTATGGAGTTTCGAGCATCCAAATCAATGGTCTGTGCATCCCAATACTCCAATATATTCTGATGGTGGATTGTTCGTTTTCAGCGGCTATGGTCAAGGTGGTGAGAAATATAAAATCAGTCCTGATGGCTCTACAGCCACCCTGGATTGGACCATCAAGAGTTTCGACAGTCGAATTGGAGGAGCCGTATTATTGGACGGATATCTTTATGGGTCAGGAGATTCGGATCGCAGCTGGCAATGTCTGGACTGGAAGACAGGGGAAAAGAAGTATTCTTCAACTGTCATGGGAAAAGGCGTCACAATTGCAGCTAATAATCTGCTCATTGGATATTCAGAAAAAGGCGAATTATTTTTAGCCGAAGCCAATCCTGCCGAATTTAAGTTGCTTAGTAAGACAAAAGTCACCCTTGGATCCGAACAACACTGGGCGCACCCGATCATTGACAAAGGAATATTGTACGTTCGTCATGGAAATGTGTTGATCGCCTATAAGATTTCAGCGTAGTTTAATTTGAAAATTGAGGTTAAATATGGAGGATGGCTATTAGCAGCGGTAATATTATTACTTCTGTTATGGTGGCTATTCAGGGATCCTACCACACATTTTACTGAGAGTTTGCCTGGGCAGGACAATCGGGGTACCGATTCGTTGCTAGTAAATGAGAAGGTGAATATAGGTGAGAATTTCAAAGTCTACGGCAGTTCATCTTTCTCTTCAAAAGCCTCATGGACTAATTTCAGAGGGGCCGGTTATGACAATATATGTGCGACCTCTGTTCCATTAAAGAATAGCTGGTCTGCCAATCAGCCTGAAATTCGCTGGTCCGTTGAATTGGGAGAAGGACATGCAGGACCCTCTATTTTTGACGGCAAAGTCTATCTAATGGATTACGACGAACAAAAACGGGAGGATGCACTCAGGTGTTTCGCTTTAAATGATGGGAAAGAGATTTGGCGCCGTTCTTATGGTGTTACTTTGAAAAGGAACCATGGAATGTCGCGGACTGTACCTGCGGTCACTGCAGATTATGTGGTGACTATTGGTCCAAGATGTCATGTCATGTGCGTGAAGCGTGAATCAGGTGATTTGATTTGGGGAATAGATATGGTCAAACAGTATAAATCAGAAGTGCCACTATGGTTTACCGGACAATGCCCGATGATAGACCGGAACAGGGTCATTCTGGCTCCTGGTGGAAGTATGATCATGACTGCCATTGATTGTGCGACCGGAAAAGTTGTGTGGGAAACACCCAATACCGGCAACTTGAAAATGTCACATTCTTCCATAATCCCCTGGACCCTGAACGGCAAAAAAATGTATGTTTACAGTGCAGTGGGAGGAGTTCTTGGTGTTTCGGCGGAAGGTCCGGATGAAGGAAAAATACTTTGGCAATCAACTGCCTGGAATCACTCCGTTGTCGCCCCCGCTCCGGTTTGTTTTCCTGACGGAAAAGTATTTTTAAGTGCTGGATATGGGGCAGGCAGCATGATGATACAGGTAAACACCTCATCTGAAGGCTATTCCGTTAAGGTTTTAAAAGAATATGGTCCGAAAAACGGAATGGCATGCGAACAGCAGACGCCTATTGTATGGAACGGATTGTTGTATGCGATCCAGCCAAAAGATGCCGGTCCCTTGCGCAATCAGCTTATTTGCGTGAGTCCGGATGATGTGACAAAAGTAATCTGGTCGTCAGGGAAAGAGGGCCGGTTCGGGTTAGGTCCTTACCTGATTGCAGACAAAAAAATGTTCGTTCTGAGTGATGACGGGACCTTGACCATGCTCAGACCGGATGCTAATAAATATGTACAACTGGCTCAAAAGAAGCTTTTTGATGGCAGTGATGCCTGGGCACCGATGGCAATTGCTGATGGACTTTTAATACTTCGTGATTCCAAGACAATGTATTGTGTCAACTTAAATTAAAGAAAGAGATGAGCAGAAAACAGGTAAATATTATCCTGATAATTTTAGCGCTTGCTATAATTGTCATAATTGGCAAGGATTTTATTGGGAATAAGGCGGGAAAAAACATTCCTAATCCCTACAACTACGACATGGATCAGTTCAGAAAAGTTGATTCAACTGCCATTCTTTACAATGAAATTGTCACTTTCCCGGTTCAGGCATTTTCACCAAAAGGCATAGCCGTATCAGGCAAAATTATTTATGTTGTAACCGAAAAAAATCTACTAAAATTCGATTATTCAGGTAAGCAATTAATGAATACGGATCTTCCCGACACTGCCACCTGTATTACCACAGCTAAAGATGGTAACCTTTGGATTGGGTTTATTCATTCTGCAGGTGAATTTGATGTCAATGGCAAACAGCTTACTAAATGGGATAGTTTTGGTGATCGATCAGTGATTACTTCTTTGGCCGTCAATGGAAGAAATGTATTTGTGGCTGACGCCGGAAACCGGATCGTGTATCATTGCAACGCTAAAGGTCAGATTTTACTGAGAATCGGTGAAATGAGTGTCGAGAAAGGTGTTCCCGGATATATTATTCCAAGTCCTTATTTCGATGTAGCCCTCGATGATAATGGCTTCCTTTGGGTGGCTAATACGGGTCAGCACAGTCTGGAGAATTATAACAAAGACGGATCCCTGCGAACTTCCTGGGGGAAGGCATCCACAAAAATCGATGGTTTCTGCGGATGCTGCAATCCTGCACAGTTTGCCATTCTTGCTGATAATTCATTTGTAACCAGCGAGAAAGGAATTCCGAGAATTAAATTATACGATCAGCACGGAGTGATGCAAGGTATTGTAGCTTCACCAAAAATGTTTGAAAACGGATGGTATGCTCCGGATGTGACTATCGACGAGGAACAGCGAGTGGTGGCACTTGATTATGACAGGTTGCAGGTACGTATTTTTGAAAGAAAAAAAGATGGCAACAAATAGAAGGGAATTCTTCAGAAAAGCCGGGCAGTTGACCTGTCTTTCAGCTCTTGTTGGCGGTTCAGGAATTCTGCTGACAAACAACAGAGTGAGCCTTTATGGCTGCGGGGATAATCAATTCTGTGAAAGTTGCCGGAAAATTGAGCATTGCAATCTGGATCAGGCAAGTCAGCAAAGGAAAAATATTGCTATCAAACAAGGTCTTAAGAATCAGAAATAATGAAGGATAATTCTGAATCAGGTCATATCCACCGGCGCCGATTTTTAAAAAACGGAATGCAGTTAACCCTGGCAGGTACACTGGTTGGGATTGCCGGTTTTTCGGTGCTGAAATCTAAAGCCTCCGGGATGGTCTGGCAGATTGATCCTTTTAAATGCGTACAATGCGGCCGTTGCGCGACCGAATGCGTCATGATGCCTTCAGCAGTAAAATGCGTTCATGCCTATAACCTTTGTGGATACTGTGATCTGTGCGGTGGCTATCTTAAACCTGATCCTAATGCCCGGAGTACCGCTGCGGAGAACCAGCTCTGCCCAACTGCCGCCATTCAGCGAAAGTACATTGAGGATCCGTTTTACGAATATGTCATCGATGAGAGTTTATGTATTGGATGCGCCAAATGTGTGGCCGGTTGCACCTCTTTTGGCAATGGATCCCTTCATCTGCAGATACGGCATGATCGCTGTAAAAATTGCAACCAGTGTGCCATCGCCAGATTATGCCCAGCAAAAGCCTTCACAAGGGTACCGGCAGATAAGCCGTATCTGATCAAAGGGGGTTGGAAAAAAGAGACTAAAAAAGGATGAAAAATAGCCTGATAAAATATTTGTTGTTTATTACACTGTTGATTTCCAGTACTTCCTCCTTGTTGGCTATCGAAGCTCAACAAAGGTTTCCAAAGCCCGAATTTGCTACCGGATACACACAGCCAAATACCACTACCCCTTTGGCAAGATTCCAACTTCTCGAATATTTGGACGTGGTGATTTTGTTGGCAGTTCTCCTTATTTCTACCTGGTTTATTTTAAAAAAACGTTCCAGAGCGGGAGTCTTCTGGGTCTCCGTATTTTCCCTGCTTTATTTTGGTCTCTACCGCGAAGGTTGTATTTGCGCCATTGGATCCATACAAAATGTCATCCTTGCTGTCGTCGATCCCACTTATGCTATACCTGTTTCGGCCCTGATTTTCTTTTTGCTACCCTTGGTTTTTGCCTTGTTTGTTGGTCGGATATTTTGTGCCGGAGCCTGTCCTCTCGGCGCCATTCAGGATTTAGTAATCTTTCAGCCGATCGAACTACCAAAATGGATCCAGCAGATCCTGGGCCTGATTCCTTTTCTATATCTCGGACTGGCAGCCCTCTTTGTCGCGACGAAATCAGACTTCATTATTTGCCGGTACGACCCGTTCGTCGGCTTCTTTAGATTTGATGCCCCTTTCCATATGTTGGTCCTGGGAGTATTATTTTTACTTGTTGGGATCTTCGTTGCCAGGCCTTATTGCAGATTCTTCTGCCCATATGGTGTGCTGCTCGGATGGATGTCAAAATTCTCTTCCCGGCACATGACCATCACCCCATCAGCCTGCATTCAATGCAAACTATGCGCTAATTCCTGTCCTTTTGGAGCCATTGATGAACCTGTGGCAGAAACTGGCAAGAGAAGAACCAACGTCAACAGGCTCATCATCTATTTTTTGGTTTTTCCGCTTTGGGTCGGATTAGGAGGCTTTGCCGGTTCGAAAATGCAGGTACCACTTTCGATGATCAACCGAACCGTCTACCTGGCAGATCTAATTGTTAAACATCCTGAAGTGAAAGAAGATCCTAACAATATTGACGTGAGAAGCTTCTTGAGCTTGGGTAAATCGACCGAAAAATTAATGGCCGAAGCAGTAGAAATCAGAAAACAATTTTATATCGGCGGCTGGCTGCTTGGAGGATTCATGGGATTGGTCATTGGCAGCAGGTTAATGAGATTGTCCGTTTTCCGGAGGCGGGAAGACTGGGAACCGAACAAGACCAATTGCCTTAGTTGTGCCAGGTGTATGAGTTATTGTCCCGTAAAAGAGTAAGATACAAATGAATAAAATAATCATGACGGATAGCGAAAAAATCAGGCTGGCACGTATTGCGGGTTGGGTTACTGCCTTATTTTCCCTGGCAATGACGTTTCTTCTGATTGCCAACTTTGTTCAAACGAAAGTAAATGATCCGATTAATAACAAGACCATTCCGGCTCTCGTTAAGCGACTGAGTCAGAATCCTTCGGATGATAACTTAAAAGCTGAGATAAGGGCCTTTGACCTGATGGCCAGGAAGGCGTACTTTACGAGTCACTGGCAACTCCGAACAGGCAGTTACCTCCTGATTCTTAGCGTATTACTAACAGTACTCTCTGTCAGATACATACAGTCCACCGTCTCAAAACTGGACGAAATTGACAAGATCAGGGAAGCAGGGGGACTGGATGACTTGCTTGCCAGAAAATGGATCCTGTTTTCAGGATCGGGTCTTATTCTCCTGGCGCTTGCGGCAGGCTATCTTTCCAATAATGTGCTGAAAGATTATCAGGTAAGTGAGGAGCCAATTGCTAGCCAGGAAATCTCTCCAAATACAACAGAAGCAACCAAAGCCATCGGAACCGCAAATGCACTAACTCCTGCGGCAGGTACACAAAAATCTGGTACAACAGAAAAAAATGTAGTTGAAAATCCGGGGTCAAAGGTTGATTCAGAGAAAGGCCCGGTTAAAAAACCTAACGATTCACAGACTGAATCCTTAACGGCAGCAAATAATCTGAAGGGTTCTACCCCGCCTGCCACCGCGGCTCAGAGCGATGTCCCAAAGGGTTTCCCGTCACAGGCAGAATTGAAATCCAACTACCCCAATTTCAGAGGTTCTGAAGGTATCGGAGTAGCTTTTCAAAAAAACACACCTACAGATTGGAATGGCGGCAGTGGTAAAAATATCCTTTGGAAAGTAAAAATTCCAAAATCCGGATTCAGTACTCCAATTATCTGGGGCGATCGGTTATTTGTTACCGGAGCAGATGCTCAGGCTCGGATGGTATATTGTTACGATAAAAACACCGGCAAACCTATTTGGGAAGGGGCAGCAGATAAGATTGCCGGATCACCTGCAAGTATGCCAAAAGTGACTACTGATACCGGACTAGCCGCTCCAACTATGGCAACAGATGGGAAAGCGGTGTTTGCGATATTTGCAACTGGCGATGTAATCGCGTTCGATTTGGAAGGCAAACGACTCTGGGGAAGAAATCTTGGGGTACCTGATAATCATTACGGTCACTCGTCGTCACTGATAGTTTACAAGGATAAACTACTGGTTCAATATGACACCAACAGAGCAGGAAAGCTTCTGGCCTTAAGCACAAAAACCGGTGAAACTATTTGGGAAACTGCCAGGAAATCGAAAATTGCCTGGTCCTCTCCTGCCCTGGTGAATACGGGTAAACAAATGGAAGTCATTCTCTCCAGCAATCCCAATGTAAGCAGTTACAATCCGGAAACCGGAAAAGAATTATGGTCTGTCGATTGCCTATCGGGGGAAGTTGGTCCTTCAGTCGGCTACGCGGATGGGATGGTTTTTGCCGCAAACGAATATGCCAAAATGGTCGGAATTAAGCTCGGTGCCACGCCTGAAATTGCATGGGAAGCCGACGAATTTCTACCGGAGGCTTCGAGTCCTCTGGCAATCAAGGATTTGCTTTATATTGCAACCTCTTATGGCGTTTTTGCCTGTTACGAAGCCAAGACCGGCAAGAAATTGTGGAGTCAGGAATATGGCGATCCTTTTTATGCCTCTCCTGTTTTTGCTGACGGGAAAGTATACATCACCGATATGGCCGGAAAGACGCATATCGTGAAGGCAACCAAAGATTATGAGTTGGTCGGAACACCCGAACTGGGTGAAAAATCTGTCTGCTCACCTGTTTTCATCGGAGGGAGAGCATATATCCGAGGAATGAATCAATTGTATTGTATTGGAACAAAATAAAACTAGGTGGACGAAAAAATACCGATATATCAGGCAGTAGATCAGATAATTGATAAAAATGGACGTTCACCAGGATCGGTTATCCCCATTCTTCAGGCGATTCAGCAACAGTTCAACTACCTACCGGAAGATGCCTTAAAGTATGTTTGCAGAAAGACAGCGATTACACCTGAACAAATTGTTGGAGTCGCCTCGTTTTATTCGCAGTTCAGGATGCAGCCGGTTGGAGAGCATATCATCAAGGTTTGTGTCGGAACAGCCTGCCATGTAAAAGGCGCCGAGCATGTTTACGATACGATTCGCCGGCATTTTAAACTTGCTGAAAACGAAGATACGGATGTCTCGCGAAAATTCACGATCGAGAAAGTCTCCTGTCTGGGTTGCTGTACACTGGCCCCGGTAGTTCAGATCGATGAAATAACCTATGGCCATGTTACTTCCGACACGGTCGAAAAAATGATCTCCGATTTTGAGCATCACTCTGGTTTGCCAAAGACCGGTTCTGGGCTCTTTCGAAACGCGTCAGGTTCAGAAATAAAAGGTGAGATAAGAATCGGACTGGGTTCTTGTTGCGTGGCTTCCGGTAGTGAGGAGGTCAAGAAGGCCGTCGAAGAGACTGTTGCGGATACGGGAATCATGGTAAGTTTGAAAAATGTAGGGTGTGTAGGAATGTGCCATCAGGTACCGCTCGTCGAAGTAATTCCGCACAATGGAAAACCGATCTTGTATGCAAAAGTTAAGCCGGAGGAGATTAGGGGAATTGTTGCAAGCCATTTCAAGGCCGCCGGTCCACTGAAAAGGATAAAAAATGAACTCTACCATTTATTCGAAAAGATTCAGACCAATGCGGTCTGGGAGGGGGTCAAACAATATTCCATTGATGCCAGGGAAAAGCAGGTCACGGATTTTCTCGACCGGCAGATTCCCATTGCTACTCGCTATCGCGGGATAATCAATCCACTTGATATTGAGGAATATAAAGCACATGATGGATTCAAGGCTTTGAAAAGCTGTCTGAGTAGTTTGACTTCAGAGCAAATCATTCAGACCATCAGGGATAGCGGACTCCGCGGAAGAGGAGGCGCAGGATTTCCTACCGGTACGAAATGGGATATGGTCGCTCATCATCCTTCTGAGGTAAAATACCTGATCTGTAACGGCGACGAAGGTGATCCCGGGGCATTTATGGACAGGATGCTTCTGGAATCTTATCCCTACCGGGTCATCGAAGGAATGTTGATTGCCGCCTGGGCTGTGAAGGCGACTCAGGGATTTTTCTATATCCGTGCCGAATATCCGCTGGCCGTTAAACGTATCAGACAGGCGCTGCAGAATTGCAGGGAAAATAATTTACTGGGAGCGGATATTCTGGGATCCGGATTCTCTTTCGACATCGCCATTTATGAAGGAGCAGGCGCCTTTGTCTGTGGTGAAGAGACGGCTCTTATTGCGTCAATCGAAGGCCAGCGGGGCTTTCCACGGATACGGCCTCCATTTCCGGCAGCCAAAGGACTTTGGGATATGCCGACGCTGATTAACAATACCGAAACTTTCGCGCAAGTCTCGTACATTATTTATGAAGGGGAAGAGAAGTTTTCCTCCATAGGAAGTATGACCAGCAAGGGAACTAAAGTTTTTGCCCTGGCGGGAAAAATCAACCGGGGTGGATTGATCGAGGTCCCGATGGGAATTACAGTCCGCCAGATTGTAGAAGAAATCGGCGGAGGGGTTCAGAATGGCAAAAAATTTAAGGCGGTACAGATAGGCGGACCCTCAGGCGGATGTGTACCTCTTCAGCTTTATGACACACCCATCGATTATGAATCCCTGCTTGAGGTAGGGGCTATGATGGGATCCGGTGGTTTGGTAGTGCTTGATGAGGATGATTGCATGGTGGATATTGCACATTATTTTCTCTCGTTTACCCAGAAAGAATCCTGTGGAAAATGCACCTTCTGCCGGATAGGCACAAAAAAAATGCTAGATATCCTGACAAAGATCACATCCGGCAAAGGCGTCATGAAAGATTTGGAAGAACTGGAATATCTGGCAGCCTGGACGAAGAAAGGAAGCCTCTGTGGATTAGGAAAGTCCGCTCCGAATCCGGTCCTTTCCACGCTAAAATATTTCAGGGAGGAATATATTGCCCATCTTAACGGAAAATGCCCATCCGGCAAATGCGCCGGTCTGATTCAATATAAAATCAACGATTTATGCATTGGATGTACTTTATGCGCGCAGAAATGTCCAACTGAGGCGATCCTTTTCAAGCCCCACCAAAAGCATGAAGTCATCACAGATTTGTGCATCAAATGCAATGCCTGCAAGGAGATATGTCCGACCAACGCAGTGGATATAATTTAAAATGAACATGATCAGACTCACAATAGACAATCACCATATTGAGGTAGCTCCCGGGACAACAGTCTGGCAGGCAGCCAAATCCATCGGTATAGATATTCCTGCGATGTGTTACCTGGAGGAAACCGGACATATTACCTCCTGCATGGTTTGCCTGGTCAAGAATCTGAATACCGGTCATTTGTTCGCCTCTTGCTCTACGCCAGTAGCTGAGGGTCAAGTTATTGTGACCAACGATCAGGAAGTAATTGACTCCCACCGGACGGCGCTGGAACTTCTATTGAGCGAACATGTCGGCGATTGTGAGGCTCCTTGTCAGCTGGTTTGTCCGGCCCATATGAACATCCCTTTGATGAACAGGCTGATAGCCAAGGGTGATTACGCTAAGGCGCTTCAGGTTGTGAAACGCGATATTGCCTTGCCTGCCATCCTGGGACGGATTTGTCCGGCTCCTTGCGAGGCGGCCTGCCGGCGTAAACAGGTCGACGAGGCAGTCTCGATATGCCATCTGAAAGGATTTTTAGGCGAGGTGGATTTGAACAGTCCTCTGCCCTATCGTCCTTCGCAACAGGCTCCTACCGGGAAAAAAGTGGCCATCATCGGTGCCGGTCCGGCCGGACTTTCAGCCGCATTTTACCTGCAGTTGAAGGGTCACCAAAGCGTGGTATTTGAAAAATCCGATCGACCTGGTGGAATGCTCTGTGTGATAGAAGAAGAGACTTTGCCTGCAGAAATCCTACGAAAGGAGATTGCTTTGATTCTGGAAACAGGTATCCAATTAAAACTGAATGAAACTATTGATGATCTAAAATTTTCTTCGATATACAACGAATTTGATGCTATTGTCCTCGCAACCGGAAGTATCACTGAGGATAGTTTCCTTTTTGGACTGGGAAAAGGAAATACTGGCATTCATGCGGATAAACTGAGTTTTGCCACTACCCTGCCCCGCGTGTTTGCTATCGGAAATACGCTTCGTCCTTCGAAAATGGCCATAAGGTCTGTGGGACAAGGCAAAGAAGTAGCCACCATTATCGACCAATTTCTTGCCACGGGAAACATCCTGGGATATACGGAAAGATTTAATTCAAAATTCGGAAGATTGTTGGCTGAAGAGTTCGATCATTACCTCCGGGATTCCGAACAATTCCCCAGACAGGTCACTGAAAAGGATGGATTTCTCCCAGAAGTGGCAGTCAAGGAATCGAAACGCTGCATGCATTGCGATTGCAGAAATCCGGAAACCTGCAAGCTGAGGGAATATTCAGATTATTACGGTGCTGATCAGAAGCGATTTAGCAGTGGTGAAAGAAAACAAGTGGAAAAATTAATCCATCGGGAGGGAATCGTCTTCGAACCGGCAAAATGCATTAAATGCGGGATTTGTGTTACCATTACCAGGCAACACCAGGAAGAGTTCGGACTTACTTTCATCGGTCGGGGTTTTGACGTTAAAGTTGGGGTTCCTTTTAACCATGAAATAATAACAGGTTTACAGAAAACGGCTTCTGAAGTGGCAAAGGCTTGTCCTACTGGAGCTTTGTCGATGTTTGATAATGAAGAACAGTTGGAATAAAATAGAAAGAGTTTGGTAATTTTGCAGCATGAATCGTATTCTCATCCTTTTATATATTCTATTTGCGGGTTTTCAGGAAGTTAGAAGTCAGCCGGGCTGGCCGATATTCAGGGGTAATCAGCAGTTAACAGGCGCCTCTTCCCAGCAGTTGCCTGAGTCGCCGAAACTGTTGAGTTCCTTCCAGACAGGAGATGACATCAAGGCTTCACCGGTAATATCAGGTCAGACAATTTTTTGCGGATCGACCGACGGAAAGATGTATGCCATCGGATTTGACGGCAAACAAAAATGGGCCTTCACTTCCGGAAATTCCATTGAGGCATCTGCCTTGCTAATCAACGGTTCTGTTGTTTTTGGTTCCCTGGATGGATGGTTTTTCAGGCTCGACGAAAAAACCGGCAACCAGATATGGAAGTATAAAACTGATAACCAGATCATGGGATCTGCCAATTGGTACAAGATGGGCCCGAAGATCAGACTTCTGATTGGAAGCTATGATTATAATCTGCATGCCGTCGATTTTGCCAAAGGAGACAGCATCTGGCAATATGAATCAGACAATTATATTAACGGCGCCCCGGCAATATTTGAGAAGTATGCTGTTTTCGGAGGTTGCGACGGTTTTGTACACCTGGTAAATGTTGAGACCGGTAAAGTCTTCAAGAAGATCAGACTCGAAACATATATTGCTTCTTCACCGGTAATAGAAGGTCATTTGGCGTATGTTGGTGATTACGAAGGCCGTTTCTTTTGTTTGGATCTTGAGGCTGGCAAAGTTCTCTGGACCTATAAAGAGCCGGATAAGAATCTGCCATTTATTGCTTCTCCTTCCCTTAGTGGAAACAGCCTGGTGATTGGAAATCAAAACCGGTTTCTCTATTCGATTGATAAAAATAACGGCAAGGTGTTGTGGAAAATTAAAACAAGTAACCGGATCGAATCTTCCTCCGTAATAATAGGTGGAAAAGTTATCACAGGTACCATGGATGGAGTCCTTTACATTCATGATCTGAAGAATGGCAATGAGTTATGGAAATATGAGATCGGAAGTCCGATCATTGGAAATCCTGCTGTAAGCGGAGGCAAAATTGTCGTTGGTGCGGCTGACGGTAGAATATATATTTTTGGATAGCGTGAAAATTTTAAATTGACAAGATAAAGATGAAGATAGCACACATTATTCCGGGATCCGGGGGGAGTTTTTATTGTGGCAACTGTCTCCGTGACAGTAAGTACGTCACAGCCCTCAAAGAACTTGGCCACAAAGTAATCAAGGTTCCGATGTATCTTCCGTTGTTCGATGATGCCCATGATCTGAATGACGTTCCTGTTTTCTACGGAGCCGTGAACCTATATCTCAAGCAGAATTACTCATTTTTCAGGCACATGCCTTCATTTGTAGAACATGCCCTGGATTCGAAAAGCGTGTTACAGATGGCTGCTCAAAAGGCAGGCTCGACAAGAGCCAAGGGACTGGAAGAGATGACATTATCCATGCTTCTTGGAGAAGAAGGATTACAGAAGGAGGAGCTGGAGCGGATGGTAGATTGGTTGGCAGAGGTCGGAAAACCAGATATTGTACATCTATCCAATGCGCTTTTACTGGGACTTGCCCATAGTATTAAACAACGGATGAATATTCCGGTTGTTTGCTCGCTGCAGGATGAAGATGTCTGGGTAGATGTGATGACTGACAAATACAGGAATGAAGTATGGAACCTGATGAGCGAAAGAGGCGAAATTATTGATGCATTTATCTCTGTCAGTGACTATTATGCGATTGAGATAAGGAAGAAAATGAAGATCCGCGACAAGCAGATGCATACAATTCATATTGGCGTCGATACAACGGAATACTCGCCCAAAAAGATTGAATTAAAGGAGCCGGTAATTGGATTTTTATCAAGGACCTGTGAAGAAAACGGGCTGGAGGTCTTGGTTGATGCCTTCATTCTTTTGAAGCAGAACATGGAATATGATTCTGTTTCTCTGAAGATTACCGGCGGAAATACGGCCGATGATGTACAATTCATCAAAGAACAAAAACGTAAAATTGACAAAGCCGGATTAGAAAAGAAAGTATTTTGGGTAGATGAGTTTGAAGGAGAGGAAAGACATTCGTTCTTCGATTCTGTCTCCGTCCTTTCGGTGCCGGTGCTTAACGGAGAGGCTTTTGGATTGTACCAGCTTGAGGCTATGGCGTCCGGAATTCCTATGATACAGCCTGCAGTTGGAGCCTTCCCTGAAGTTATTAATGCGACCGGGGGTGGACTAACCTACTTCCCAAATGATGCCGAGACATTATCAAAGACCCTCGGGAGCGTCATTCTCGATAAAGAAAAACTTCATGATTTGAGCGCCGCAGGAAAGGCTGGAGTGGACGAGCACTTTGATATTTACAAGCAGGCTCAAAAGATGGTCAAGGTATATGATCAGGTAATACAGCTAAATTGGCTGGATAAATCCTCCTGGTAAGAAATTCAAAATTAAAACTGGCAGTATGATTTTAAAGCTTGAGAAAATCTCCAGGACTTACTTCAACGAAAGTGGCAACAGGCAAAGAATCATCCTGAATAATCTTGATCTACAAGTAAATAGCGGAGAGAAAATTGCTATTGTCGGACCATCAGGTTCGGGGAAAACGACCCTTCTAAATCTCATCGGGACGCTGGACAAGGCGGATAGCGGGAAAATATTCGTTGAAGGGATCGATATTGCGGAGCTAAATGACAAAAAACTTGCTGAATTTCGTAATAAAAAAATAGGATTTGTTTTCCAGCTGCACCATTTACTCCCCCAGCTTACTCTGACAGAAAATATTTTATTGCCCACTCTGGCAGACAAAAATCATCATTCAAAAGAGGCAAGTATAAGGGCCCAAAGGCTAATCAACCGGCTGGGATTATCGGCGGTTGCACACCAAAGACCTGCCGAACTTTCGGGTGGCGAGTGTCAGCGGACGGCCGTCGCCAGGGCGTTGATCAATCAGCCAAAACTCTTACTGGCAGACGAGCCCACCGGGGCGCTCGATCATCAATCTGCCTTTAATCTCGTTGATTTATTAGCTGAAGTTAATAGCGAAGAAGGTGTGGCATTGATTGTTGTGACCCATTCTATGGAAGTGGCACAAAAAATGGATACGATATATTCGCTGGAAGATGGCAGATTGCTGACACTGAAAAAGTAAGCCGAAAACTATGTCTTTTACCAAATTATTGCTCCGATCGATATGGTTTTACAGAAGGCTCAACCTGACGGTTATTCTGGGGGTAGCGCTGAGTACAGCCATTCTTTTAGGTGCAATGATTATTGGGGATTCTGTGAGATTCAGTCTGCAGCAGCTTACTTACGCAAGACTGGGTCGCACATCGCAAGTCATTACGGCCGGTGAAAGGCTCTTTAGCAAGAGATTATCTGAGGATATTTCCAGAAATAGCGGATTGAGAACGACTGCTTTGCTCCGATCCAATGGTGTAGGTATTATCAATGGCGGAAAATCCCAGTTCAATCAACTGGCTGTCTGGGGAGTGGATAGCGCTCTGAGTTATTTTGCCGGTGTACCTGGATTGTTCGACCTTCAAGGTAGTGAGGCAGCTATCAATGAAAATTTTGCCAGACTGGCGGATCTGAAATCCGGTGATGAGCTGACGATAAGAGTTAAAAAGCTCAACGCTTTTCCAGCCAATACCCCATTCGTTTCAGCATCTGAAACATCGGTTTCTTTCAGGATAACCGTCAAAAAAATTCTAAAATCAAATGAACTGGGCAATTTTAACCTTCAAAATATCCAGACTTCGCCCCGCAATATTTTTTTGAATCTCACCTGGCTCAACGAGCAGATGGGGCTGCAACAAAAAGCAAATGTTGTCCTGGTTAATGAAGGAGCAGAGGACAAAAATTTCAGTCAAATTATACAGCAAAGCTGGAAATTGGAGGATCTCAATCTTTTCATCCGGGAAAATCCTGTCCTCAATTATACAGAACTCTTGTCCGACAGGGTCTTCATTGAGCCCACCATTGAGAAATTCTGTTCGACGGCAGTTAAGGGCTCCCATCCTGTATTTACCTATTTCGTCAACAATTTCCAATCAAAAGGCAAGAGTTCACCTTATTCATTTGTCTCGACCTGCGACACGCTCTCCGGCAGACAGATTCTGGTAAATGACTGGTTAGCAAAGGATCTAGGACTTCAGCTAAAAGATTCAATCAGCCTGAGTTATTTTGAAGTCGGACCATTAAGGGAACTCAAACAGAAGGAGACCCTCTTCAAGGTAAATAATATTGCCCGGATGGAAGGCGCTTTTGCTGATCCAAATTTAATGCCTGTCATTCCTGGTTTATCTGATGCCGGAAATTGCCGCGACTGGAAAGCGGGAATTCCAGTCGACTTGAAAAAAATCAGGCCAAAGGACGAAGACTACTGGAAACAATTTAAGGGCACACCAAAGGCATTTGTCTCCATTGAGACGGCCAGGGAACTCTGGGGAAACCGATTTGGACAATCGACTGCGATCCGGCTGAAGGGATCACAAAAAATTGAATTTGA
This sequence comes from Prolixibacteraceae bacterium, assembly GCA_037137375.1. Lineage (GTDB taxonomy): Bacteria > Bacteroidota > Bacteroidia > Bacteroidales > Prolixibacteraceae > CAINVV01. The sequence goes on along the minus strand of JBAXKJ010000022.1, from coordinate 38,747 downwards.
GCAAGTAATCCTTAAGGGCATCGAACCGGGTAAGGTCGGTTTCGAAATAAAAAACTCACGCAAGGAAGGATTAGCTGCTGCTGCGAACGGAGTAGATTTTGGTCAGTTATTTATTGGTCTAAGTTTCTTTGTTTTGATCGCCGCCTTCTTGCTAATTCATTTATTACTAAGACTCTACATAGGATATCGAAAAAACGAGATAAGCACCCTGAAAGCCTTGGGCTTTACAAATAATAAAATCAAGCGACTGTTCCTGGTTGAAGGATCGGTTTTGGCACTGGTAGGCATACTCATTGGCATTCCGCTTTCCATTGGCTATAATTACCTGATATTAAAAGCAATAAATACTATTTGGGTCGATATTGTGAGGACATCGATCGCCAGTATCTATGTTAGTTTCACGACCGTTTCGCTAGGGGTAATCATCATCTCCGCGATCGCTTTCCTGCTAATTTACTTTTTATTAAACTCTACTTTTAAAGTTCGAGCTCAAAAGGCGAAACAGACAAAATTCTTAAAAAACAGGTATTACAGGTTACTTCTTACCGGGATAGTTCTAATCATGATTTCAACTATTATTCTGCTAATTAGCGGTTTAAATAAAGGTGAAGTAAATCCGGAGTTGTTTTATATCTGTGGGTTCGGACTCTTGCCGGGAATACTCTTGTTGCTGAATTTTGGACTGAAAAAAATTGCCATCATGGAGATGAAGGTTTCCTTTTCTTTCAGGTCTTACTTTTTGAAACGATTATCCGGTGAAAGAAAGCGAAATATGATGGCCATTAGTTTCCTTGCTATAGGCATTTTCCTGGTCGTCTCGACCGGACTGTTTCGCAAGGAAAGTCAAGGTGGTCTTAACCTTCCGTCATCGGGGTCGGGTGGCTACAATTACTATATTGAAACTACTTTACCCATTCTGACAGATCCATCTAGTCCTCAAATGCGGGAAGATCTGGGCCTTCCAAAGGATGCTGAAATTGTCTCTTTCCACGTGCAACCGGGAGATGATGCCAGTTGTCTTAATCTCAATAGAATTACCAGACCAAGGATCATAGCCTGTAATCCTGCTTTGTTCGATCAGCGGTCTTCCTTTACCTTTACTTCAGGGACTAAAGACCTTGATCCTGCACATCCATGGCTTGCCCTTACCAGGAAACTGCCGGACGGGGTAATTCCTGCTTTCGCGGATCAGACCGTCATACAATGGAGTCTTGGTAAAAAAATAGGTGATACACTTATATATAAGAATGAAGCAGGAGCGCTGCTAAGGCTTAGGTTGACCGGAGGACTGGAAAATTCAATTTTCCAGGGCAATATCATCATCGCAGAAGATAACTTTTTTAAAGCCTTCCCTTCTGTCAGCGGTGCCAATCTCTTTTTAGTTCAGGCCCAGCTTAATCCTGCAGCAAAAAAAGAATTCGAAGAGGGTTGGCGTCACTATGGTGCCGGGATATCAGGAACCAGAGAACGTCTGGATAGTTTTAACAGCATCGAAAATACGTACCTGAATATTTTCCTGATGCTGGGCACGCTTGGTTTATTGATCGGCACAATTGGTTTGGGAATTCTCATTTTCCGCATCACCCTCGAACAGATTCCGGAATATGCACTTTTACTATCAGTGGGATTTCGGAAATCAAGAATTCTGAGAATGCTTTTGACTGAAAAACTTACACTGATTGCCGGTTCGGTTCTTGCTGGTATGCTTCCTGCAGCCGTCAGTGCGCTCCCTATTTTGATCTCCTCACAGCATAACAGTCTATGGATCTGGCTTCCGGCGATCGCGTTTCTCGTGATTTTAAGTGGTCTTCTATGTAGTTTCTTTTCTATCAGGCTTGCCTTGAAGCAAAACCTGATTGCCTCTCTTCGAGGCGAATAGATTTGGTTCCTGGTTTGATTCCAATTTCTTACTTAAACTGAATTTAAATTACTGTCCATTAGTTAAAATTATATAATTTTAACTAAATTTGGTTTGAAAAAATGTGATTAAACCTTCGTATTTAACAAACTGCTTAACAAACAATTTTAGATTACATTAAATCAAATGAGTAATATGCATTTTCTTGATGTACTATGCAATCGATTGTCATGTAAGACTCCAACCTTAAATTATTCAAACAGAACAGATTATGAAAAAAAATCGAAGATTGCACTGCTTCCCTTTGGGCTGTGGTAACCAATTTCTTTTGAAAATCAAATTGCTTTCTGTCGTTTTGTTGACAGCTTTTGCTTCCCTGGCAGTAGGGAGGGATTTGCCAGCAACAAAACCTGGTCAGGCAATTAATCCTGCTGAACAGCAGAAGAAGATCAGTGGTAAAGTCAGTGATATCTCTGGCGCACCTGTCCCTGGTGCCACAGTTGTTGTGACAGGCACAACGGTAGGGACCATCGCCGATATTGACGGTAATTTTACCCTGAACATTCCGGCCGGAGCTAAAAACCTGACCGTAAGCTTTGTAGGCATGGTCGCTAAAGAGGTTCCAATCGGCAATGCAACCAGTTTCAGGGTAGTACTCTCAGAGACCTCCATCGGCGTGGAAGAGGTCGTAGTAGTTGGTTATGGTTCGCAGAAGAAAGAGACCATGGTTGGCGCTGTTACTCAAGTTAACAATGCCACGCTTATGCAGGCAGGTGCCACCAACGTTTCCAACGCAATTGCAGGTAAGCTTTCTGGAATCCTTACGATCCAGCAACAGGGTGAACCGGGTGCCAATGCGGCCGATATTTATATTCGTGGTGTTTCAAGCTGGAACGGAAATGCTCCTCTGGTTCTGGTCGACGGCGTGGAACGTGATTTCACTCAGGTAAATCCGAACGAGATTAGTGCAATATCTGTATTGAAAGACGCTTCTGCTACGGCGGTTTTTGGTGCCAGGGGTGCAAACGGTGTTATTATCGTGACCACAAAGCGGGGAACCCTTGGTAAGCCGAAAATGGACTTCAGCGCTTCCTCTGGAGTGCAGGTTGCTACGAGAATTCCTGATTATATTGATTCCTATACCACCTTGACTGATCTGAACGTTGCGTATATGAATGGTCAGCAGTTCACCTCGCTCATTCCACAATCTGCACTCAATGAGTATAAAAATCCATCTACACCGCTTAACGCCCTCAGATACCCCAATGTTAACTGGTTTGATGTCTGTGCAAAAAATTATGCGCCGATTTCAACAGCCAATTTAAATGTATCAGGGGGAACAGAGTTTGCAAAATACTTTCTTTCTTTCGGATATCAGCATGATGGCAGCTTCTTTAAGCAGAGAAATCAGAACTTTTATGACATGGGGTATACGAATGATCTTTTCAACTACAGGATCAACCTCGACTTCAACATTACAAAAACTACCGTATTATCACTGAACGCCGGTGGTTCACTTAACCTGAAGAATAACCCGAACAGCAGTCCCTGGAGAGATTTCTTCTCCACCAGCGGCGCCAGGTTCCCGGCCAACTTCCCCGACTGGGTCCTTCAACAAGTTCCCGATCCAAATTATCCAAACGATTCCGGAATGAGGTATGCCGCCGCATTTGGAGAGTACACCGGAAATCCCTATAATACCATGAACATGGGACAATTCAACAAGGACCTGGGTTCAAGGCTTTTCACCGACCTTATCTTAAGTCAGGATCTTGGATTTATTGTGAAAGGTCTTAAACTCAATGGTAAAGTTTCTGTCAGTTCCTATACGAACAACAGACAACTCACCGCCAGCCCGTCTACCCAGACCTGGCTTCTCGATTATACAAAGATTGGTACCTCCGCCAATCCTTGGTACCAGTACAGCCCTGCTGAATCGCAGGAATACTATTTTAATCCGCCATTGGATATCAACGTTGGAGGATTGAATAGCTACAGCACGGATTACTATTATGAAGCGGCACTTAATTATGCTAATACGTTTGGTAAACACAGTGTTTCAGCAATGGGTTTGTTCAACCGTCAGCAGAAAAACAACAGTGCAGATTTTCCTTATTACAATGAAGGTCTGGTTGGAAGGGCAACTTATGATTTTAGCCGAAAATACCTTTTTGAAGTGAACGTTGGTTATACCGGATCCGAGCGATTCGCACCAGGTAACCGTTTTGGTTTATTCCCATCAGCTGCTATAGGATGGGTTGTAACTGAAGAACCCTTCTTCAAAAACAATGTGAAATTTGTTAACAAGTTTAAGGTGCGTTATTCGGATGGATATGTCGGAAGCGACTATGCAAAAAGCCGGTGGCTCTACCAGAGTTCCTATTACAAAGATAACCGCGGTTATATTAGTGAAGACCTGATGGCCAATCCATCGGCTCAGTGGGAAAGGGCACACAAACGTGACGTCGGTATTGAACTTGGACTATTTAAAGATTTGCTTTCCGTGAATGTTGATCTTTACGATGAATATCGCGATCAAATGCTATTGAGCCCAAAAAGTACAACCTTCCTCATTGGAAATTCAATCAAGGAACTTAACCTGGGTAAGGTAAAAAAACATGGTATTGATGTTGATGTAGAATTCAGAAAGAAGTTCGGCAAAGATTTCAATTATTTTGCAAAAGTCATTTTTGGATTTAATGAAAACCGTGTGATCTTCAAGGATGACCCGGCCAGCTACCCAGATTACATGAAACAAGCCGGCAAACCTCTTACCGGAACACTGAATGCGGAGTATGGACTAGACGGTCTCGAGTTAAACGGTGTACAGCTTACTGGATCAGGATACTATACTTCCATTGACGATATTCACAACAATGTTTCGCCGGTTGATATTACCAGGCTTTATGTTGGTGACTACAAATTTCTCGACTATGCGGTCGACGGAACCGTCAATGCATTTGACAAGCACCCGATCAAGGGCCTTACTTATCCACCTATCATCTATTCATTTTCCAGTGGGTTTAGCTGGAATGGATGGGATTTCAACTTTCTCCTGGCAGGAAACCAGGGGAAATATGTCCAGTACAACCAGGCTTGGGAAGTTGAATTTATCAAAGGTGACTGGCGTATGCACAAATCTCAGCTTGATTACTGGACCCCTACCAATCCAAATGCAGGACATGCCACACTCCATTACAGTGGAAGCTCCAGCCAGGATAACCTGGTTTGGGGAGGTGGTGAAGCCGACAGGGGATACCAGACTATTATCGAGGGCCGCTTCTTTAGAGATGCCTCCTATATTCGTTTGAAAGATTTATTTCTCGGATATACTTTCAAGAATATTGGCGCCTTTAAAAGAGCCTTAGGGATTTCGAACCTTCAGGTCTATACAAGTGGAAGTAACCTCTTCACAATAACCCCACTGGTTGAAGGTGACCCGGAAGCTACCAACTTCTACCAGGGTTATTACCCAATTATGGCATCTTACAGGGTGGGTGTTAAAGTTACATTCTAATCTCAAAGACAGTTATTATGAAAAAGTTAATACTAATTTTATTACTCGCCGGGTTCACGGTTTTTCTGCCAACTTCGTGCGTAGATAAGTTCCTAAACAACTATCTCGACAAATCTCCGGAACAGGGATTGACTGAAGATCTGATATTTACAAGATTGACCAACTTTAAGGCCTACTTCGATGCTGTATACGCCGGAACACTGTTACAAGCCGGCAGCATGTGGTCGAGCACTACCTGGTCCGATTTTAACATCAAACTCTTTTTCCCGTTTTACTGGGATGCATGGGATCAAAAGTATTCTACTGAAGGCGTAACAGATGCTGCCGACGCGGGTCGTTATATGGAAGGTCACGCATGGAAATCAGGCAATATGTCTGAAACCATCGTCAACAAAATGACTTATGACGGGTCACGAAACCCAGTCCTTTGGACAAGTTTCATAACCATCAGAAGAGCCAACATGGCGCTTCAGAACGTTAGCCGGATTGCAGATGCTACTCCTCAGGAAATGGATGATCTGAGAGGCCAGGCCTATTTTGTCAGGGCACTCAGCCATTTTGCCCTTTTCCAATTTTGGGGACCAATGCCTTATATTACCAAAGTAATTGGACCCGATGACCAGTGGGATATTCCAAGGCTTTCAAAACATGAAACCTGCACAAAAATTGCCGCCGATTTTGATTCAGCTTACGTTTGTTTTAACAAGGCCGGTAAGATAAGAAGGGATCCGCCACTTGGAGTTCCCAACCACTTGAACTATAATGCGAACGAAATGTACAGGCCGAATGGAATGGTAGCCCTTGCATGGAAAGCTAAGGCGTTGATGTTCGGCGCAAGCCCTCTGAACAACAAGAATGGCAAAACAGATTGGGAAGAAGCAGCTGTTGCCTCCTGGGCTGCGCTTAAGCTTGCACAAGATAATGGACTCATCCTTCTTCCTGCAGCAACCCGCTACCTGAATTATTATGGCGCTGATTGCACAGATGAAGACCTCTGGTCCTACACGGCAGGTTTGCTGTCGTGGAACGCAGGGAACTGGCTAACAAACACCAACCGTGGAAATGGACAGACATTTTACAATGGGGTTTTCTTTGCCAGTACCGGTTCAAATTCAGGGGTATGCCCAACACAGAATTTTGTTGATAAATATGAGACAATTTGGGGTGATCCGCTGAATACCGCCGCTGACAGAAATGCTGCAACACTTGCAGGACACTATAATGAGCAGGATCCTTTTGCCAACCGGGATCCAAGGCTTGATATGGATATTATCACCAATCAGTCTTCCGCCATTGGATGGACGAGCGGCAAGGCCCAGATCTGGTACCAGGGAACCACCTATGGAGAGTTACTTAACCAATCCTACCTTGGAATTACACGTACAGGATACTACCTAAGAAAAGTTTGGTGGAACAACAGTACAAAAAACCAGGTTTCCTCTATTTTTGCTGATCCTCTCTGCAGGCTGGCAGAGTGTTACCTGAATTATGCAGAATGTGCCAATGAGGCCTATGGACCAAATGGCAAAGCCCCTGCCGCCTCCTTGACTGCAGTTGATGCAATCAATGTAGTCAGGGCAAGAGCAGGATTGCCCAATGTGTTATCTGCTTTTACTGGTTCTACGGATCTCTTCAGGCCAAGAATTAAGAATGAGCGCAACGTTGAACTTTCGTTTGAAGGACATTACTACAATGACATCATTCGCTGGATGGATTTACCAGCATCTCAATCAAGTACGCTCATTGGAATGATTGCCGAAAAGGTAACTGTCAGTTCTACCTATCCAACAGGGTATAAATATGCCCGTTCACCCTTGTCAGCCGACAGGCAGCCAGTCTGGAAACCGCAGATGTATTATCTGCCTTTCAATAATTCGGATGCCTTGAAGATGAAAAATTTTGTTCCCAACCCTGTCTGGTAACCTTACCATTAAAAATAAAGTATATGAGATTACTTAATATATTCTATCAGAAAATAATAACTGCCGGATTATTGCTGCTCTGCCTGATGTTTGCCGTTACGGCACAATCGCAGGGTCCTCAAAAAGCTAAGAAAGTCAGGCAATTGATCGACATTACCATCAAAGTTGTCGATGAGGCAAATTCGCCAATTCAAAAAGCAAATGTTGTAGTTGGAGAGGGGATTATTCATACGGAAACGGATGCCACTGGTTCAGTTAAATTCAGGGCATATCCTGAAGATATCGTTACAGTGAGCCTACCTCCATTTGAACCATCCATCAATGTAGCACTCAATCTTGCTAAGAATAATACCATTAAACTTTCAAAATCCAAGTATCAGATGACTTCGGGTGATGAGGTTGTATTGCCTTTTACTACGCTCAAGAAACGGCAACTTACCGGCCCCGAAATTGTAGTCCCGGGATCAAGATTTGAAAGATATCCTTCAGTCGACATCCGAAACACTTTCACAGGGATGACTTCCGGATTCGATATTCGCGAACTGGACGGATCACCGGGCGTAAGTTCCCAGGAAGGGCTGCAGAATTATACAGGTTTGAGTAACAGCTTTGGATCAACCGACAAATTCAGTGGTATCCCAATGATTATTGTGGATGGCATGCCGGTTGATATTCAGGAAGCCCCTCTAAATGCTGCAGAAATTGAGTCAGCAACCTGGGTGAAAGGGATATTGTCCACAGCTATGTTCGGTCCACAGGCTAACGGCGGGGTGCTCATGATTAACACCAAACATGGTGCGAAAAACGAAAAAACGCTAAATGTTGATGCGGAAAGCGGTATAAGTACGGTCGACAGGTTTCCTGGCTGGACTTCCGGAGTTGATTACGCAAAACTCAACAACCAGGCCCGGACCAATAGTGGCGTTACGACATTATACCCTCAGGCTGCCTTGGATGGTTATGCAAAAAATGATCCTTACAGCCTGCGCTATCCCAATGTCAACTACAGGGATATGATGCTCAAAAACACTAAAACTTTAGACAGGGTAAATCTTTCAGCATCAGGTGGAAACGATATCGTGCAATATTTCTCCTATATTGGAATTGCAACAGAAGGCGATATGTATAAAATGGGAGCTACTGCTGACTATACAGCCGTTACTGCCCGACAAAATGCGACCGTCAAAATCAATGACCAGTTTAATATGAAATTCAGCTTCTATGGCAACCAAACCTTCAGACGTTCGTCGAATTATGGCTTTTACTCCAACTATACGGATGAAGGAACCGCAAATAACACCTTAAGTTTAACTGAGCTGCCATCAGTTCTGAGCGACATAAATATGTTACCACCTGTTGCAAATCCAGTATATGCTGCTACACAGACTGCGGAGAAAGTCCCCTATTATGGTATTAATAACTCTTTTCTTACCTATGCCAGTGGCAACCCTTATGGCACCGCGAGCGGTTACCCGCTGGGCAATCCAGTTGGAAATCTCGTTGACCAGGGGTATTATGTCGACAGAGGCCGCACCGGAGTAGTCAATGCTGCACTAAATTATGATATGGGAAATATTATCAAGGGACTAAAATCGAGTACGTACCTGGGTATTAATTTACATAACATGGTCAGGATCGGCAAAAACAACGATTATATCGCCTATGTACCCTCTATCTCAGCTAAAACAGGGCAAGATACAACCATTAGGTCCTCTTCACACACCTTGTCACAGATGTCCGGCAATAACAAACTCATGGACTATTACTTCCAACGGTATTCGGTTTATGAATCACTCACCTATGACAGAATTTTCGGATATCATAATATCCAGTCGGTACTTACGGGATACCTTTGCACATCTTTCATTAATGGTATTGAAGAGCCTACGAGGCAATTAACCTATGTCTCTTCCTCATCTTATTCTTATAAAGATAAATATTCTGTGCAGGCAGTACTTAATTATTCCGGCTCCTCAAGCTTTGCCCCAACGAAAAGATTCGGTCTTTTCCCGTCATTGGGTGCAAACTGGGTAATATCTGATGAGAGTTTCATGAAGAATCAGCATTTCATTAACTTCCTTAAAATGAGAGCACAGTATGGAGTTATTGGAAACGAAACGTTCCTCTTCCCTCATTATGATGAGACACGTTGGAGCCAGGATGCAAGTGGAAGCGCTTTCGGACCCTATTCAGCATTACAGTGGTTTGGTGCTACAACGGAGACAGGTGTTCGTAGAACCTCTCTTCAAAGAACAGGGAATGAAGACCTCTCATGGGAAACAAGAAATGAATTTAACGTTGGTTTTGATGCGCTGTTGTTTCACAATAAGTTGTCTCTGGATGTTACTTACTGGAATTGGGTTAATAAAGGAATCATTTCACAGCCTAGCAATGTAATACCTTATGTTGCTGGATTGTCAGGTGGCCGGCCTTACTTAAACTACTCACAAAATAAATATAACTCGATTACTGTCGACCTTAAGTATACCGATAAGATTGGCGAACTTCAGTTCACTGTGGGAGCTAATGCAACAACATCAAAAGGTACCAGGGTGGTTTATGATCAGCCTAATTACAGGTTTGCTTATCAGAATAGGACCGGTAAACCAACTGATGCCATATTCGGACAAACCTACATTGGAAAGTTTCAGACAGATGCAGAAGCGCTCAAAGTACCTCAGATATTTGACAATGTTCTGGCTGCCGGCGACCTCAAATATGCTGACCTTAACGGGGACGGTGTAGTTGATGATAACGACCAGAGCATGATTGGTCATTCATCCCCACGGTTATATTATGGTATAGAAGCTACCTTAAAGTATAAAAACTTTGAATTGTTCATCCTTGGAAATGGCCGGGCCTTTTACGACCAGACGCTTACCAATGCCTATTTCTGGAATGGCTGGAGTGATTACAACTATTCAAACTTTGTTCTTAACAACGTCGGGGGAGCCTATCCAAGGCTAACCTATTACAAGGTTAACAACAACTTTCAAACTTCAAAATTCTGGATCATGAAAGGTGACTATTTTAAAGTTCAGAATGTGGAGTTGTCTTACACCATCCCTGCAAAAATGCTTCAGTTCATCGGTAGCCACGGATTAAAAATCTATGTCAGGGGAGCAAACCTCCTTACTTTATCTAAAATTAAGGATGTCGATCCAGAATCCGTTAATTCCGGGGTATCAGTTTACCCCTTGTTCAGAACCTTTACAGCTGGAGTTAAGTTCAATTTCTAATTTATGAAAACAATGAAGAAAATAATAGGAATTAGTCTCTTTGTGGTCTTTCTGGCATCCTGCCAGAATTACCTGGCTACCTATCCCAATGGAAACTATGATGACGAACTGCTCTGGAAAAATGAGCTATTGGTACAGGGCCTCGTCGGATGGTGTTATGACCAGGTAAACTCAAACGTCAGAAACTACAATGATAATGAAGGCGCCTATCTTGATGGAGCAACGGATGACGCCGTACTTACCAATTCAACGAATACGCTCAGGAGGTATGCATTGAATGCAATGACCACCAGTATGGACCCATTCCAAACTTATTGGGACCGGAACTACAAGGCAATCAGGAATTGTAACCTATTCCTCAAGGACAGGCGCGGATACAATACAAAGTTTGTCTTCAACGCTACCTGGAACAATATGGTAAGAAACAGGCTGCAAGGTGAGGCATTTGCGCTTCGTGCCTGGTTTGAGCTTGATCTTCTCCAGAAGTTCGGCGGAAAAGGAACCAACGGACAAATGTTGGGATTCCCAATTATCAAGGAGGTTTATGGCTCCAGCGATGTGATTAATGTGGCCAGAAATACTTATGATGAATGTGTCGCACAGATCCTTGCAGATTGTGATTCTGCCTATAAATACCTCCCTATCGCACACAGGGATTATCTGGTGCCTGTGGTTGCGGACAGGGTTTACGCAGGTGGAAAATACTGGGGTCGCTTCGACGGAATTTCCGCTAAAGCTATGAAAGCAATGGTTTATCTTACCTGGGCAAGCCCGAGGTTTAATCCCAACAATGTCACTGCCCGCTGGGACAGCGCCGCATCCAATGCCATGAAAGTCATAAACTTCAAGATGATTACCGATGTCGTTTCTGGTAATACCAACAGTTTCAGCCCGACCGCTGGTGTGGTCTGGACCAATCCAAATTCGGCTGAAATCATCATGACAACCCGCTACAACACCGCAAACCTTGGAATGGAAAAAATGTTCTATCCCGGTGGATTCGGGGGTGGTTCAAATGGTGAAATCGGAGCAACCCAGGAACTAGTCAACTCTTTCCCAATGGCCAATGGCTATCCGATATCGGATCCTGCAAGCCTTTATAATCCTGCTGATCCATATGCAAACAGGGATCCGAGATTTTATTCAATCATTTTCCATAACATGGCACAGGCTAAACTGAACAACACGGGAGCTGTCATGTACACATTTGGTAACTGGGGTACCGGTTTAACCAGTACAGACATAGGTGCTGATGTGGCAGGTGCTAAGGCAACCAACAGCCGTACAAACTATCACATTAAAAAATATGTTTTCATGGGATGGAATCCAACGGCATCAAGCCCCGCTACTACTACTCACTCTAAATTCATTATCAGATTCTCACACATGGTTTTAGCATTTGCAGAAGCAGCCAACCATGTCACCAAGAATCCCAATACAGCTCTTTACGGAATGACTCCTAAGGCTGCCATTAAAATGTTGCGAGTTAGGAAAACGTATGATAATACCAATGGACTACCGGCTACAGATCCATATCTTGATGCTCAGACAACCGAGACATCATTTGATGCACTGGTCAAAAATGAAAGAAGAATTGAAACCTGTTTCGAAGGAATAAGGTTTTATGATCTCCGCCGGTGGACTACTGACGCAAACTGGCAGTCTGTAATAAATGCTTCGGTGCATGGCGCCAATATTACAAAGACAACCGCAACACCTACATTTACTTATGATCTTAATTATGAGGTTGAGAAACGTAACTTCCCATCACCTTACAATCCCATTCCTTATAATGAAATGATGAGGATGAGTAATCTGGTACAGAATGAGGGATGGCAATCGTGGAACTAAAAATTAAAAATGAAACAATTATGAAGAAGTTCTTAGCTTTTATAGTTATCTCGATAGCGCTGGCATCCTGCTACGGAGATTATCTTACGGATTACACTTTTTCGGGGGTGTACTTCCCGTACCAAAATGATGTCAGGACCTTTGTCGTAGGTGAAGGTATGAAGATCGAGGTCGGAGTCACTATTGGTGGTATAAGGGAAAATACCAAGGATAGAATTGTGAATTTCGCACTCGATGGATCATTGATTACCCCGGCAATGCTTGCACGCTTTAAAGCAGCAGCCAATGGCTATATTAAGGATCCTGTTGCTCCGGTTACTGCATTTTCGCAACTGCCATCCAATTATTATACCATTAGTAACAGTAATACGATGGTAATAAAGAGCGGGGATCACATGGGTTCGGTAGTCATCAAGCCTGACTCCACGATCTTTCTTAGTGATCCTGCAACCAAGTTTGCTAATTATGTATTGCCTTTCAATATCACCAAGGCTGATGCTGATTCCATTCTTGAACCCAAACGTTATGCCGTCATCGGTTTAAGGTATGATAATATGCTTTTCGGTAAATACTTTCATGGCGGGGTAGCTATTGTCAACAGACCTGCCAAGAGTGATACCACCATCAGGTATTATACAGCTATTCCAATGCCTGAGCCTAAGATCTGGACTTTAACGACCAATACTCCAAATTCATTATTTGCTCCCGGATATCTGGATCAGGTAACAGGGAACAACGAGATGCTGCTTACACTAAATGGGACTGATGTCACTGTCAGTAGTTCAGCAGGTTCCAAATATGTTATTACCTCTGATGGGGCATGTGTTTTCAACCGGCCTAAACTGTTGCAGGACAGGAAGATCTTCCTGAAGTACAAGTATACTGATCCGGGTAATGGGTGGACCTATCACTGTACTGATACACTCACCTTCCGTAACAGGTTACGGGATGGAATAAACGAGTGGCAGGACGAGAATCCGGCACATTACAATTAATCCAGAATCATTTATAAATGAGAAATCCGGTCTGAGAAGGCCGGATTTTTTATTTATTAAGTGTTAACTTGAAGGTTATTGCCAAAGGAACCGGGTTCTTTGCGATGGTCGAAAAATCAACTAATTTGTAATTTACGGTATAACTGCCCGGAGTTAATTTTCCGATTTGTATGGTGTCAGTTTTCAACATACAAGGAAGCATCATCATGCTGTTGAAATGCTTTTCAATGTCAATGACATTGCCATTTTGCGTAACGCCGTTAAGGAGATTATACTGGCATTCATCAGATATAATCAGCAAAACATTGTCTTGTGAGGTAGGCGTTTCCGGGACGATTTTCATGTGATATTTCGAAAGATCAGGTGCCGGGACAAAGTCTACTGTATTTTCAGGTATCAAATCAATGCATCCAATCAATAACAGAAAACCAAGTACAAGAAACATGTTCAGTCTTTTCATGGACGTGGGCTTTAATGACTATAAGAGGGGATTTTTCACCTGTAGGTTGCGTTCAACATAAATATTGTAATTTTAGGTGATCTAAAATCCGTTTTCCAATGAAAAAAATTTTTCTGCAACTGGCTTTGCTTGTAGTCTCTTCCATGCTTTGCGCAAGGGAAATCCCCAAATATGCACTCGTCATTCATGGTGGTGCAGGTGTGATGTCTGAAAAACTGATGACGCCAGAAATTCAGAAACAATACCATCAAGCGTTGAACCGTGCCTTGCAGGTCGGAGATTCTGTGCTCAAGGCAGGAGGCACGTGCATGGATGCAGTGGAGAAGACCATCATGGTAATGGAAGATTCACCTCTTTTCAATGCGGGGAAAGGGGCTGTTCTTAATCATGAAGGCATTGCCGAACTCGATGCTTCGGTGATGGATGGAAAGACCCTGTCGGCGGGGGCTGTTGCTGGAGTAAAAGATATAAAGAACCCCATCAGACTGGCCCGGACTGTAATGGAAAAGTCTGAACATGTATTACTGACCGGAAGCGGCGCTTCACAATTCGCTGTTCAGCAGGGATTCAAGTTGGTACCGAACAGTTATTTTATCATTGAAAAACGGCAGAAAGAACTGCAGGAATTACTCAATAAAGAAAGAGAAGCAGGAATCAATGACAAACACGGAACTGTCGGGTGTGTTGCACTCGATACCTATGGAAATATCGCAGCCGGAACTTCGACAGGTGGAATGAGCAATAAGAAATTCGGCAGGATTGGCGACTCCCCTATTATCGGCGCCGGTACTTATGCGAATAATGCCACAGGAGGATTTTCCTGCACCGGTCATGGTGAATATTTCATCCGACTTGGTTTTTCAAGAGATGTATCAGCCATGATGGAATACAGGCAAATGGACATCCTGAAGGCTTGCCAGGAGGAGATTAAGAAGCTCACTCAGCTGGGAGGCACAGGAGGTGTGATCGGTCTGGATAGGCAGGGTAAAATAGCCATGGAATTCAATACATCCGGGATGTTTAGGGGCTATGTAAAATCCAGCGGAGAGAAATATACCGGCATCTTCAGGCAATCCCAGGAGATGAAATAGTGTTGTGTTGAATGCTTAATGGCGGGACATCATTCCGAACTGGCAGAAGGTTTCCGGACTTGATTCGGAATCCACTGAATAATTCATACTGATACTTCCGTACATAAATCGCTAGTTGTATAAAGCTAAAGAGGCTGTCCCCTAATGTGGAGACAGCCTCTAAAAATTTCAATGGAAATTACCGTTTATGGTTGATAGAGAACCGGTTTCCCTAATCCTATGGTTCCAAGAGGTTCCATCTGAGTCTTTGCATCACCGACCACAACGTAATACATCTTCGCCGGATCAATATATTTATTGGTTATCTGCAATTGTTTTTCAACTGTCAATCCTTTGACGTAGGCTTCTTCTTTCTTGATATAATCAGCAGGAAGGTTATAGTCAGTCATGACATTCAACATACCAAGTAATCCGCCAAGCGTTTCAAACTTAAGGGCATTTCCTTTCAACAGGGAAGATTTTGTGAAATCTACATACTCCTGGGTATTTACCTTGCGGTATTTCTCCATTTCGGTCTTGAAGATGGTCACAGATTCAACAGTTGAATTGGTCCTTACCTTCGAAGAGGCAGTAAATTCACCATAATCAACAGATCCGGAGAAACTGGATCTTGCACCATAGGTAAAGCCTTTTTCTTCTCTCAGAATCAGGTTAAAAATGCCATTAAAAGATCCGCCAAGTTTGTAATTGGCCACATATGCCGGATAGAAATCAGGATTAGTCCTTGGAATTGAAGGAGTTCCGATGGAGATCACTGATTGTTTGGCTCCCGGTACATCAACAAAATATATCTGCGATTTCTCCGGAGCAACAGGAACTTTCACTTTAGGTATGTCAACCTTTTTTGCCGTCCATTTTGAATTCAGGGAAGCTAAAGCGGCTTTAACCCTTGCTTGATCTACTGCACCAACAACCAGAAATTTGGCGATAGAGGGTGACAGGTATTTGTTGTAATACTCTTTTAGATCATCCAGTGTGATAGCCGCTACAGAGGCTTCTGTACCGGAAGATTCGATGGCCAGGATATTATCTCCAAAAATCAGTTTATTGAGTGCTTTGGAGGCAAGATATTCAGGATTAGCAGCATTACGCCTCAGACCATTGACGATACGGCTCTTGACGATGGGAAATTGTTCCTTGTCCCATCTTGGCTCCAGAAGAACCTCTTCCACAAGGGCCAGAGACTTCTCAAAATTACGGGTAATCATACCACCCATACCACGGAATCCGGGAGAGCCAACGTTAACACTAATATCCTCATTGTCGGCGCTTACCCTGATTGATACACCCAGGAGCCCAATCGCGTCTTCAAGTTCTTCCGGAGTCTTATTTTTAGTTCCCTCGTTCATCATAGCAGCAACAAGATTGGCAACACCAGCTTTTGCAGGTGTGTCAAGTTTATGGCCACCGTCGATTTTAATGGTATATTCTACCAAAGGAAGTTCCGTCTGCGTAATACCACTTACTTTCATTCCATTGGACAAAGTAGTATTCCAAGGCTTAGGAATGGTCACGTCAGGATCAGGACCAGGTGTTGGTTTAATGGAACGATCGAGTTTGGTTTTTGTCTTTGCTACAGGCTCTTCAGCAACAACAGCAGCTTTCACCTCAGCAGCTTTCGTAACATCCTCTTCCACGATTCCGGCGTTAACAGAACCGTTAACGATCAATTTCGCCTCGCCTTTTGGAACGAAACTGGTCTCGACATAATTTTTTCCTTTGATGTATTTATCATAGACTGCCTTCACATCGGCCATGGTCACTGACTGTATATTGGCAAGATCCTTCTTGTAGAATTCAGGATCTCCTTTATAAATATTGTATTCTGCCAACGTAAACGCCTTGCTCTGAACACTTTCGAATCTATTATAGAAACGAGTCTCGTCAGCAGCTTTAATCCTGGTAAGATCCTCTTCTGTAAAACCGTCTTTCTCAAATTTTGCAAAACCTTCAAAAATTGCCTTTTCTATCTCATTCAAGTTGACTCCTGGATTGGCAGACACTGAAATAGAAAAAGAACCTGCAAGTTCCTGGGAGCCATTTCGGGCACTTACCCTGGAAGTTAGTTTCTTATCCTTTACCAGGATGGTGTAGAGAGCAGATTTTTTTGTTCCGGCCATCAGCTCACCCAGGAAATTGAGGGCATAAGAATCTTTTGAGTAGTCCTCGACTGTTGGGAAAACCATAGTAAGCATGGGTACTCTGGCGAAATTATCTTCGTGATACAACTTCACCGTAGAAGCGAGTTTTACAGGCATTGGTTTCCTAACTTCGATAGGTTCTCCTTTCGGGATTTCTCCGAAATATTTTTCAATCAAAACTTTTACTGCAGCCTTGTCAATATCGCCAGAAACTACCAAAGTTGCATTATTTGGAGAATAGTATTTCTTATGAAATGCTTTTACGTCTTCAACAGTAGCACCGGTAAGATCTTTCATTTCACCGATAACGGTCCAACTGTAAGGGTGACCTGCCGGATAAAGCGTCTTGGCAATAAGTCCTGAGTTAAAACCATAGGCAGCATTGTCTACACTTTCACGCTTTTCATTTTGAACCACATTTTGCTGATTGACGAGCGCCGACTTAGTTACCATATTTTCAAGATAACCCATTCGGTCGGACTCCATCCATAATGCCAACTCCAATGCATTTTTTGGAACTACTTCGTAATAGTTGGTTCTATCCTGGCTGGTACTGCCATTTAAGGTACCTCCGGCACCCTGGATATATTTAAAAAATTGATCTTCAGGAACATTCTCTGATTTTTGAAACATCATATGCTCGAATAGATGGGCAAAACCTGTCTTACCGGTGACTTCCCTGCTCGATCCAACATGATAATAAATTGCGACTGCGGCAATAGGATCTGATTTATCCTGGTGCAACACAACAGTCAATCCATTCTTGAGCATGTACTTTTCAATAGGTATGGATAAACTGGTTTCTTTGGTCTGTGAATTCACCGAAAATTGGGCGAAAAACACAAAAAGAATCATTGTTAAAACATTTTTTTTCATAGATAAATTTTAGAGTTACACAACTGAACAAAAGTGACTAAACCGACCGAATTTACTGAAATAAATTGATTTAGAAAATCGTTTTTATCATGCAGAAATTGAACACATCCCGGAGCTCAGAAGTAACTGCAATCTTCCTGAATAATATTTACATTTGGAGTTAAGAACTGAATCAATATGAGAAGTATCATCTGTCTTTTTCTACTCTTATTATCTATATCAGCATTTGCGCAAATAGCCGACCTGAGTAAGGCTACCCTCCTTGCCTCCAAAAAAATCCCATCCCCTGTTAGGGAAACGGCTATCAGGATTCTCAAAGAAGAGATAGCAAAACGCACTTCCATTCAACTCAAAGAGACTGACAAACCCGTTAGTCAGCAGGTGATTGCCCTGGTACTTGCCTCTGAAAAAGAGTTATCAGACCTTCCAGTGCCGATGAATGCTGATGAGGAAAAACCGGAAAGTAAACCTGAAGGTTACAGGCTGGTCCTGAATCAGTCCAATGGAAAAACGATTCTCTGGCTGATCGCAGCAGATCAACGTGGAGCCATCTTTGCCATAGGCCAATTGCTGAGAACTGTCGTTCTGACCCGGAATAAAATCAGTTTCGATCCAAAAAATGAGATCGCAACCTCCCCAAAATATCCTATCCGCGGGCATCAAATCGGCTACCGAAATACCGCCAATTCATGGGATTCATGGACGATGGCACAATACGAAGCCTACATCAGGGAGCTTGCGTTGTTTGGCACCAACAGCATCGAGAATATTCCTTTTCAGGATAACAAGGTGAATCCTTTGATGAAATACTCCAGGGAAGTGATGAACAAAAAAATCAGTGAGATCTGTCACGAATATGGCCTGGATTACTGGGTTTGGACACCCGCCGATGTCGACCTGTCCAATCCTGACAAATTCAAGGCAGAGGTGGCCAGGCACGCAGAATTTTACAAGAATTGTCCCTACCTGGATGCTATCTTCTTTCCTGGCGGCGATCCGGGAAGTAACCATCCAAAAGAGGTGATGCCTTTCCTGAAAGCCATTTCAGTGGAGTTGAAGAAATACCATCCGAAAGCTACTATTTGGATCTCCCTGCAGGGATTCAACGATGATCAGGTGGATTATTTCTATCAATATCTCGATAAAAACAACCCTGATTGGCTAGCAGGCGTCGTAACCGGTCCAAGCAGTCCGGACCTTGCAGCCACCCGTTTCCGGCTGCCGAAGAAATATATGCACAGGCATTATCCGGACCTGACGCATACAATTCGATGCCAGTATCCGACCCTAAACTGGGATCAGGCATTTGCATTGACCGAAGGACGGGAGGTCAGTAATCCGCAGCCAGTCTATTATGCAAAAATTCACAACCGCTTTGCACCATTCACCGATGGCTTCCTCTCCTACTCCGACGGCGTGCATGATGATGTCAATAAAGTAACCTGGAGTCAGATGGGCTGGAATCCTGAGCGACCCATCAGGGATGTGCTGGTCGAATATGCCCGTTTCTTTTTTGGTTCAGCTTCCGCTGAAAAAGCTGCCGACGGCATTTTAGCGCTCGAACGAAATTGGGTGGGTCCAACCGAGGAAAACGGAGGAATTGTTGCCACCTATGAACTTTGGAAAAAACTCGAAAATGACCATCCTGAGTTGAAGAGTAACTGGCGCTGGCAGCTCCTGTTGATGCGGTCGAATTATGATCTGATGGTAAAACTCAGGAAGGCTTACGAGCAAAATCTTGAATTGCAGGCAAACAAAATTCTGCTGAAAGCGCCGAAAATTGGCGCTTCAAAAGCCATGGAAGAGGCATTAAAGATCGTCAACAAGGCAGAAACAGCGCCTGTCACCAATGATTTAAGGCAAAAGATAGTCGACTTGTGCGAAGCTTTGTTTCAGTCTGTCGGATTACAAACCAGCGTGAAGAAATATCAGGCAAGTGGTTCAGAAAGGGGGGCAATTCTCGATTTCATAGACTATCCGCTCAACAACCGCTGGTGGCTGACGGATGAATTCAAAAAGATTGAAAAGATATCGACGGAAAAGGAAAAGTTGGATCGTCTGAAAATAATCGCAACCTGGGAAAACCCGGGTGATGGAAGTTATTATGACAATGTCTCAGATATTTCGAAAAGCAGTCATTTGGTCACATTTCCAGACGATGCCACTGATTTTGCCTGGTGGGATGACGGAAACAGCCGCAGAAGATTATCCACTCAGTTATTCCAGAACTTCCCGGAATTAAAATATACAGATCTCGATCCGAACGGACGCTACCTGATACGGATTGCCGGATATGGCGAAGCACTCATCAGGGTAGATGGTGAAAGACTTGAGCCTACCCTCTACAACAAAGGATATGAAGAATTCAAGGAATTTCCGCTGAATCCCAAATATGTCAGTGATGGAAAAATCGATGTCACTTTCGATCAGCCGGAAGAGTCTCAACTAAACTGGAGGCAAAGATCAAAGGTAACAGATGTCTGGCTGATTAAGCTAAACTAAGACTATGAATCAATCCCTCGCATGCATCCTCCAACAGATCAATAACCAGTTCATAGTCCTTTGAATCACCATAATAAGGATCAGGAATATGGCTATATTTATAACGGGCGCTGAAGTCTGTCATTCTGCAGATTTTGGCGCCCATTTTTGTGTTTGGCGCCATCCTGGTAAGGTCTTTAAAATTCTGATCGTCCATTGCAACAATCATGTCAAAGTCCTCAAAATCATGCTGAGGTCTTACCGGTCTTGAGATGGAAGTTAGGTCATATCCTCTTTTTGCGGCGATTTTTTTCATTTTTGGATAAGCGCCCTGACCTTCGTGGTAACCTGCCGTACCGGCTGAATCGCATGAAACTACTGCTTCCAGGCTATGCTGTTTAATAAGATGTGTGAAAATTCCCTCAGCAGCAGGTGAACGGCAAATGTTTCCCAGACAAACGAATAAGATTCTCATGGTTATTGTTAAAAAAGTAGAACAAATAAAAGAAAAAATTATCTTTTGAGACTCATTTTGTACTTTCGCCGTATAAAATGAATATTATGAGTCTAATCGGAAACGTAATCTGGATCATTTTTGGCGGATTGTTCGCCTGTTGCGGATACATCTGGGGCGGATTGATTCTTTGCTGCACCGTTGTTGGAATCCCCTGGGGACTTCAGGCGATTAAAATTGGAATCGCTACGCTGGCCCCTTTCGGTAAGAGCGTACGCCCGACTGGAGGCTCCATACCTGGATTGTCCTGCCTGCTCAACCTGATCTGGTTGATTTTTGCAGGTCTCTGGATTGCCTTGTCGCATCTGGTATTCGGTATCCTGCTTTGTATTACGATTTTAGGAATTCCTTTCGGACTTCAGCACTTTAAACTGATGAGACTCAGCCTTTCACCTTTTGGATATGATTTAATTTAAAAAAATGAATTTAGATATAATTACCATTGGAGATGAGATCCTGATCGGACAGATTGTGGATACTAATTCGGCATGGATGGCGCAAAAGCTGAATGCCGAAGGGATCAATGTTCGGCAGATTATCAGCATTTCGGATGACCCGGATCACATCACAGAGACTTTCGGGGAATGTGCAAAATCCGTTAAGCTGGTTTTAGTTACCGGCGGTTTGGGCCCAACTAAAGACGATAAGACCAAGGATACAATCTGCCAGTATTTTAATACTAAACTGATCGCCAGTCTGGAGGTTTTGAAGAATATTGAGGAATTGCTCAACAAAAGGGGCATTTCGCTCAATCGTCTGAACCGCGACCAGGCGCTGGTACCTGAAAGCAGTGTAGTTTTTGAGAACAAAATAGGAACAGCACCCGGTCTAATGCTCACAAAAGAAGGATGCACCTTCATATTCATGCCAGGGGTTCCTTACGAGATGAAATACCTGATGGAATTTGAGATACTCCCCTATCTGCGGAAGAATTTTCAGACTTCGACGATTTATCACCGGACAGTTCTGACACAGGGTTTGCCGGAATCCATGCTGGCAGAAAAGATTTCCGGATGGGAAGATGCACTGCCTTCCTATATGAAACTGGCGTATCTACCCAGTCCACAGGGAGTAAGACTGCGATTGTCTGCCAGGGGGAAAGACCATACTGAGATGCAATTAGATGTAGCTGAACAGGTTCTTGCTCTACAAGCGATTATTCCCAATAATATCTATGGTTTCGACGAGGAATCTCCGGCAGGAAGCATAGGCAAGCTACTTACCGAAAAGAGATGGACCGTCTCAACTGCCGAAAGTTGCACCGGGGGGGCCATAGCAAGGCTGTTTACTGAGAATCCGGGCAGTTCGGAATACTTTAAGGGCTCTGTTGTGGCCTATGCCAATGAGGTCAAAATAAATCTACTAGGTATTCCGGAAGAAATCCTGCAGGTCCATGGCGCTGTCAGCAAGGAAGTTGTGGAGTCCATGGCACTGCATGTGTGCAAGTTGTTAAAAACAGATTTTGCCATCGCTACTTCCGGCATCGCTGGTCCTGGAGGAGGAACAGAGGGGAAACCCGTCGGGACTGTTTGGATCTCTGTAGCGCAAGGTGACAAAGTGACTTCACAGTTGTACAATTTTGGAAATGACCGGGAGAGAAATGTCATCAGGACCGGACAGACCGCCCTCTTTATGCTAAGAAAATTAATTCAGTCAATTTAAAAATTGGTTTAATGAACAAAAAGAAAATAGGATTAATCATCCTCGCTTTTGTAGGAATTGTATTGTTCGCAATGATCGTTTTGCCTGTTGTATTTAAAAGCAATATCATCAACAAGGTGAAACAAATGGCCAACGAATCGCTTCAGGCCAGGCTCGATTTTAAGGAAGTGGACATCTCCCTTTTCCGGAGTTTTCCACAGCTTGATGTAAGAATCAATGATTTGTCAATCAATGGAATAAACGAATTTGAAGGAAAGAAATTATTCGGTGTCCAGACCTTGTCTACCTCTGTTTCCATCTCTTCCCTCTGGAAAAGTGAAGGCATCACGGTATCTGAAATTGTTCTTCAAAATCCACAAATAATTTTACTTGTCACCCCTACCGGGAAAGCTAACTGGGATATCACGAAACCTTCCACGGGTGTGGGCACAGTTTCCGTAAAAAAGAGTCCGCTGAAAATTGCTCTTTCCAAAATCGAATTGAATAACACTTCCCTATCTTACCAGGATGACCAATCCGGATTGGTTACCCAGCTTAAATCAGGAAATTTTCTGTTATCTGGTTTCCTTCAGGGTAGCGACACAAAATTGAATTTCAAGGGAAGTGCTGATAGTATCTCACTGAATTACAGTAAAAACCAGCTGTTAAGTGGTTTGAAGGTATCCGGTGAAGGTGCCCTGCAAGCTAATTTCGATCAGATGAATTTCAAGTTTTTGGGAAACAAGTTTCAGCTCAACAGACTTCCTCTCGAACTTCAGGGTACTTTCATTATGGGAGAAAAGAGCGATCAATACGATCTGACTTTTAATTCAACCGGAGCCTCATTGGATGAGTTGCTCAGCTTTTTGCCCGCATCACAGCAGCAAAAATTGAAAGGATATGAAAAAGGTGGTAATCTTGCCTTCAGCGGAATGATAAAAGGTACCTATTCAGATCAGACATTTCCTGCAGTAAAAGCCAACCTTAACCTGTCGCAAGGCAGATTAAAATATCCTTCCTTACCCAATGAAATAAGCAAAATCACCATTTCTGCAGGTCTGGAAAAACCACAAGGTGTACTCGATTCCCTGAAAATTGCGGTAAGCAAATTTGAAGCCAGTATAGCGGGACATCCGATCATGGCAGAGTTTAACATTTCCACACCGGTAAGTAATCCCTCTCTGTCAGGAGGAATTAATGGAGAGGTCGACCTTGCAACACTTAAGCAGACTATCGCCCTTGATTCAATGGAAACTGGCGGACTGATCAAGGCAAACATCAAGTTCAACGGTTCATACGCTGCGATTGAAAAAGGGGATTATGACAAGTTTCAAACCAGGGGAGATGTGACTATCAAAGACTTTTTCTACAGGTCGCCGATGTTCCCGGACAGGCTTGGAATCCAATCAGCAGGATTCGTTTTTAACCCGAAAGATGTCACGGTATCCTCCATGAAGGGGAAATTGGGAGTCAGCGATTTCACGGTAGATGGTTCTTTTTCAAATTATTGGGCCTATATTCTTAAGGACGGAACACTGCAGGGCAATATAAAATTCAAATCCGATCTGCTGGATGTGACGCAATTAATGAACGGGGGCAAACCCTCGGCCGATACCACGCACAGTGAACCGATGGTTTTGCCTGCCAGGATAGATTTAACTGTTCAGGCTGATGTAAATACCGTGCATTATAGCAGGATGGACATTAAAGGTATGACCGGAAAATTGGTTGTCAGGGATCAGAAATTGACGCTTGATCAGTTGTCAATGAACCTTTTAAAGGGGAAGATGGTAGTATCCGGACTATATTCCTGCAAGTTAATGAGTCCTGCCGATTTTAATTTTAAACTGGATATCAAAGATTTTGATCTGCCAACAGCTTATCAATCAGTTGGCGCAGTAAGACATCTGTTACCAATCGCCGGCAACAGCAAGGGAACTTTCCTCACAGGAATGAATATCAGCGGGACACTTGGAACAGATTACGCTCCAAATTTCGGATCGTTAAACGGTGCCGGATTGATTTCCCTGAAGAATATTGAGCTTGTTGGGAACAATATGTTTGCAGAAATAGGCAAATACTTCCGTAAAGACCTGTTTACCAATGTAAAAGTAAATGATTTTGCTGGAAATATCACGATAAACAATGGTGCACTGACAGTAGCGCCATTCACCACAAAAATTGCTAACCAGGAGGTGACAATTTCCGGCACTCAGAGTCTGTCACTGGACCTGAATTATCAGCTTAAGTTCAAGGTCAACAAGAGTGATTTAAGTTCAGATGTCAGCGGGCTGATCGGCTTCGTACCTGGAACAGAGAATATTGATAAGTATCCTATTGGCATCAACGTTGTCGGTAAAATTGCGAAACCTGAAGTCAAAATTGATTTATCTGAGGCCAAGGATCTCGTGGCTAAAGAATTTTCGAAAAAAGCCAATTCTACCCTGAAGGATGTCGCTAAGAAATTTGGCCTGGAGAACTTGTTTAAATAATCCCCACCAGCATGCCGGAGTTAAGTTGCACCCCATGCTGGGTCGGCTTATTAGGATACAGTCCCCGCCGGTGCAACCATAGATTGTGCATCGCTAGATGGTGCAGACCTTCGCTGGTGCAGATTTGCAATCTGTACCACCTACAGTAGTCAATTGGTTGAGCTAAAAGAAATCTTACCTTTGTAATTTATTTTAAGTATTGAATACCTATTGGGAAAATAACTCATGAAGATAGCATTGATCGGATACGGGAAGATGGGAAAAGAAATCGAACAGATCGCAATAAGCCGCGGTCATTCGGTTGACCTGAAAATTGATATAAATAACCAGCATGACTTAACCGTAGAAAATCTCTCCAAAGTGGATGTGGCAATTGAGTTTACCATTCCGACATCAGCCATAGAAAATTATAAGATCTGCTTCAGGGCAGGTGTACCTGTTGTGAGTGGAACAACTGGCTGGCTGGAGAAGCGGCCTCTGGTCGAGAAAGAGTGCCTCGAAAACAATGGGTGCTTTTTGTATGCATCTAACTTTAGTCTGGGGGTCAATCTTTTCTTTGAACTGAACAAAAAATTAGCCGGGATGATGAAACCTTTCCCCCAGTATGACATTACCATGACTGAGATCCATCACACCCAGAAACTGGATGCTCCCAGCGGGACTGCGATCACACTGGCGGAAGGAATATTTGCAGAAAATGGTTCAAAAAAATCCTGGACCATCGAAGCTCCTAAAAATAAGGAAGAACTTCACATCGAAGCAGTCCGAAAAGATCCTTATCCGGGACTTCATTCGGTGAAGTATGAATCTGAAGTCGATTATATTGAGATTACGCACAACACTTATAACAGGAAGGGTTTGGCCCTGGGTGCCGTCCTGGCTGCAGAATTCTGCCAAGGCAAAAAAGGAATTTTCAGTATGTCTGATTTATTAAAATTATAACTGATATTATATGTTTAAGAATGTTTCAAAGGGCCAATTGATTCAATTTGGCATTGTTTCGGGTCTATACTTATTATGGGTCATCTGGCTAAGTAATTTCTGGTGGTTATTAGGACTGGTCATTATATTCGACATGTACATCACTGACAAGGTTCACTGGACTTTCTGGAAGAAGAAAAATCCACCATTAGGAAGGCAAACAAAAGTTGTTGAATGGGTCGATGCGATCATTTTTGCTGTGATAGCAGCTACTTTCATCAGGATGTTCTTCATCGAAGCTTATACTATTCCTACCTCATCGATGGAGAAATCGATGATGGTCGGAGATTATCTTTTCGTTAGCAAGACAGCTTACGGTCCGAAGTTGCCAAACACCCCTGTGGCTTTTCCTTTTGTTCACCATACGATGCCTTTCACAGCCGCAACCCCTTCATTTTCGGAAATCATCCACAACAAGTACAAAAGACTTGCCGGTTTCGGCAGGATTAAGAACGACGATGTTGTGGTCTTTAATTTCCCCGAAGGAGATACGGTCGCGACCAATGTTCAGGAACGCAGTTATTATGATTTGGTTAGAAGTTTCGGCAGGCAACGGGTAATCACGGATAAACGTTCCTTCGGAGACATTATCTACCGGCCGGTTGACAAGAGGGAAAATTACATCAAAAGATGTATTGCCATCCCCGGAGACTCATTGAAACTCATTAATGGACAAGTATATATCAACGGGAAGGCTCAAAAGGAAATACCTGGACTTCAGGCTAAATACCTGGTCACAATTCAGGGTACTTCACTGAATTCCAGCGCCATGGAAAAACTGGATATTTCGCCGGATGATATACAAGGATCCGGATCAAAAATGGAAATCCTGCTTACCAACGAAAATGTCAAGAAAATGGACGCCATGAAATTTATCCTGGCTAAGGAAAAAATTACAGTTCCAAAAGAGGAACGTGAAGCAAACATTTTCCCGAGTGATCCTCAATATACCTGGAACCTGGATAATTTCGGTCCGATCTGGATCCCTAAGAAGGGTGTAACAATACAGCTCACGACTAAGAATCTTCCATTATACCGCAGAATCATAGATGTTTACGAAGAGAATGACCTGAATGTAAAAGACGGGGTTATCTACATCAACGGACAGGTAGCCAAAGAATATACCTTCAAAATGGATTACTTCTGGATGATGGGCGACAACCGTTATAATTCAGCTGATTCGCGCTATTGGGGTTTCGTACCGGAGGATCATGTCGTTGGCAAGGCGTCCTTCGTTTGGTTATCCTTAGACAAAAACAAAACCTTCCTCGGAAAGATACGCTGGAATAGGTTCTTCATGGGAGTAAAATAAATCCTTTCTGACTTATTGGAAAGTGTTATCGATCGAATGGAACCATCCGGCAGTAACAAAGTAATTCTGAGCACCGCCTACCTGGCGCCTGTTCAGTATTATACGAAACTGCAGCATTACGATGAAGTTTGGATTGAAACTGGAGAGCATTTTCTTAAACAGTCTTTCCGAAACCGTTGTATCATACTGACTGCCAACGGTCCGCAGTCGCTATCCGTACCTGTCGCAGAAGGCTCCAATTCGAAAAAGATCATTAGGGATGTCCTGATCTCCTACGACCATCCGTGGCAAAAACTTCACTGGAAAGCATTACTTTCTGCCTATAATAATGCTCCCTTTTTCGAGTATTATTCGGATAGTCTCGAAAGTTTTTACATGGAGAAGAGATGGAAATTTCTGGAAGATTTCAACCATGCCATGCAGGAAGTGATTTTGGAAGAACTCAATGTCAAGTGTTCGATTGTTCTTTCTGAACAATTTTTAAAAGTGGAAGATCTTCCATCTGGTATGGATGATTTTCGATATAGCATTCATCCAAAAGAACAACGCCATAAGGAAGATGCACATTTTCATCCTCAGGTATACATGCAGGTATTTCAGGAGAAATTTGGATTCACCCAAAATCTGAGTATAGTCGATCTATTATTTAATGAGGGACCAATGGCCAGGGATGTACTGAACAGTTCATATAGTTGAATCAGTCGTTGGTTTGGATAATCCTTCTCATCAGCCTCATCTGGTGAGAATAGCGACCGGTATCAATGTTAAAGATCCCAAAGTGATCAATGTTATCTATTCTGACTTTCCCCGAGGAATGGATAATCTTGTTTTTCTCCCAGACGATGCCTACATGAACAATCTTTCCCTCTTCATTGTCAAAAAATGCCAGATCACCAGGAAGAGCCTCTTCCACGAAAGTGATATTCTCACCGATGGCGGACTGCTGCCAGGCATCGCGGGGAATCTGTATTCCAATCATTTTATATAGAATCTGGGTAAACCCCGAACAGTCCACTCCAAAAGGTGAGCGCCCTCCCCATAAATAAGGAGAATTAAAATATTTTAAAGCATTCTCAATCAGTACACTGCGGATATTTTTCTTAACTGGCGACAATTTATCGCCTTGTATGATAAAAGAATCAGATCCGATTCTGAAGGAATTATTGGAAGATTTATAGAAGGGCAACGTGCTGCCTGCCACGATCAGAAAATTGCTGTATCCGTTCTCAGCCTGAACAATATTAAACGGGTTGGTAGTAACAATCAGCTGCTGCTGTTCCAATTGAATAAACGTTTTCTCCGGGATTTCATTGACCATTTTCTGATCTATCCAGCCTGTGTAACCATCGAAGGCAAGAGATACCTTGCACCATTTTTTGTTCTCCTCCAGAATGGAATAATGTTCGCCAAATAGAATTTGGGTGCACATTTCGCTCGTCTCACTGGGATCGGTCCGTACCGGAACAATGCTAAGGTTAGAGATTCCGTATCTCATCAAAAATTTACTATTTTTGGTTATTCCCAAAGATAGAAATTTTGACCCGAATCCCGAACGATAAAAATAATGAATCCTGAAATTAGAAAATGGTTTACTCCCGTCCAGTTGCACCGATTATTTCTGGCTGCTTTATTTCTTTTTTCGGGCATCGTACTCTATTTTGCCCTTCCACAGGAGGCCAGGTTTCGATATGAATATCAGAAGGGCAGGCCGTGGATGCACGCCACACTCTATGCTCCCTACAATTTTGCCATTCAAAAGTCGGAACTTGAATTCAAACATGAAAAGGACTCCTTACTCAAGCAGCAGGTTCCTTACTTTGTCTATGCGGATTCCGTCACAAAATATCAGCTGGCACTCTTAAACAGGGAATTAGAGAAGATTATAGGTTTGAAGGGCCTGAGCGTCGCTCAAACTGCTATTCTCAGATCAAGAATAGCAAAGATTTACAGCGATGTTTATGGCATTGGAATCATCGATCAGAATTTTATCAATGATCAAAATCTGCTGAAAAAGGGTTCGCTAAAGATTCTAAAAAACAACATTGGCCAGGAGATTCAGATATCCACCCTTTATTCGTTGAAGAGTGCCTATAACGAAGTTCACAGAAAACTGGATGAATTAAGTGGGATGCACGCGGAGTGGAAATCTTTTCTGAATGATTTTCAACCTGAAAGTTTCCTGGCTTGCAACCTGTTAAAAGATCCGGTGAAAAATCGTCAGATGGAAGAGAAACTCCTGGAGGACCTTTCCACCAATCACGGACTCGTTCAGGAAGGCGAAAGAATTGTATCACAGGGAGATATCATCACACCAACGACCTACTCGATCCTCGAATCACTGCGGACAACTTTTGAAAAGAGTCGGGGTGAAAATACTAAGTATGTCCTGATAGTTCTGGGCAGAATATTGCTGATCGTTATTCTATTGATGACGCTCTTCCTGTTTTTAAGAAATATCCGCAGAAAACTGATGCGATCAAAAAGGGATATTTCCTTTATTCTCATTACCATGACGTTGATGATCGTATTTTGTTCTTTCGTCATAAGATCAGGTTCTTTCGATATTTACATTGTTCCTTTCACTGCGCTGGCGCTTATCATCAGAACCTTCCTCGACACCAGGGTCGCTATATTTGTCAATACCATTGCCAGTCTGATCGTCGCATTCATGGTTCCCAACGGTTATGAATTTGTCTTGCTGCAGATACCGGTGGGCAGCATTGCCGTGATCAGCCTGAGTCGGATGCAAAAGCGCGAGCAGCTCATTTTCACTGCATTTATCATTTTTATTTCCTACGCAGGAATCTTTATCAGTATGTCACTGATTCAGGAGGCCAACCTCCTGGCAATAGACTGGCTAAAAATCAAATGGTTCGCTTTCAATGCGTTGCTGACCCTGATTACCTACCTCTTCATCTATTTTTTGGAAAAATCATTTGGATTCGTCTCGGATATCACATTGATCGAATTAACATTCTCCAATCAGGCTTTGTTAAAAAGGCTGTCACTGGAAGCTCCCGGCACCTTTCATCACTCTTTGCAGGTAGCCAACCTGTCTGAGATGGCAATATCGAAAATTGGCGGTAATTCCTTGCTCGTAAGGGCGGGAGCCATGTATCATGATGTAGGAAAGATTATAAATTCAAACTATTTTATTGAAAATCAAATGATTGAATTGAATCCTCATGATAACCTGACTAACGAGGAAAGTGCTGCTATCATCATTGACCATGTTGAAAAAGGGGTGGAATTAGCTCGGAAGCACAAGGTTCCCGAGCAAATCATTGATTTCATCAGGACCCATCATGGCACCACCAAAACAGGATATTTCTACCGAAAATCACAGCTTAACAGGGACGATCGGGAGGTCGAGGATAAGAAATTCACTTATATCGGACCCCTGCCGATGACCCGCGAGACGGCTGTGGTCATGCTGGCCGACAGTATCGAGGCCGCTTCCAGAAGCCTGGCAGTCAAGAATCCTGAAAATATCCGCAACCTGGTAGAAAATATTTTCAAGCAGAAAGTTGAATCAGGTCAGCTGGAATATGCACCTTTGACGTTTAAAAATATCAGGGTACTAAAAGAGTTATTTACTGCAAAATTGATCAATATTTACCATGTCCGGATGAATTACCCTGAACAGGACACGAAAAATTAATTTTTATGAACCTTAAAAATCTCCTTCTTTTTGCTTTATCGTTGATTATTGTCGTTCCGGGTATCCGTGCTCAGGAAAAAGTTGATTCAGGATACAAATTCACCCTGATCAAGGAATTGCCCCATACTTCTGTCAAGGATCAATATCGTACGAGCACCTGCTGGTCTTTTGCGGGGGCATCCTTCATCGAATCCGAAATATTGCGGTTAGGAAAACCGGAAGTTGATCTTTCCGAGATGTTTCTCGTTAACCATTGCTACCGCGACAAAGCCGACCGATATGTTCGGATGCAGGGCAACACCAACTTCGGGGAGGGCGGTTTGCTGCACGATATTCTTTATGTGATGAAGAATTACGGCCTCGTTCCGTTATCTGAATATCCGGGTCTGAATTATGGGGAGAAGAAACATACACACGGTGAGGTATATGGATTATTGAAAAACATGGTTACTTCTGTAGTACAAAACAGGGGCAGAAGAATAACGCCGGTCTGGAGCGTTGCGTTTCAGAAGACCGCTGATTCCTATTTTGGGGATATCCCTGAGACCTTCAAATATGAAGGCAAAAAATATACACCGAAGAGTTTCCTGAGTGATTTTGCAAGTGGAATCAACCCAGATGATTATGTGGAGATTACTTCATTCACGCATCATCCATTCTATGAGAAATTCATTCTCGAAGTGCCCGACAACTGGTTATGGGAAAAAGTTTACAACGTCCCACTAGGGGATCTTCAACAGATCATTGACAATTCACTCGAAAAGGGTTACACTGTTGCATGGGCATCTGATACCAGCGAAAAGGGTTTCACTACTTCACAAAAGGGCATCGCCGTTGTACCGGAAGTAAATATGGAAAATTGGTCCAAAGCGGAAATCAGAAAATGGGAAAAACTTTCTGAGACGGAGAAGGACAAGGAACTTTACAAACTCAATAAGCCTGGCAAGGAAAAGACCATCACACAGGAAATGCGCCAGGCCGCTTTTGATTCGCAGGAAACGACTGATGATCATGCCATGCATATCATCGGACTCGCCAAAGATCAAAACGGGACCCAGTATTACAAGGTCAAAAATTCATGGGGAAGCTACAATAGTTATGACGGATATTTCTATGCTTCAGTCCCGTACGTACAGTTCAAGACTACAGCAATCATGGTAAATAAGAACGCGGTACCGCAGGAAATCAGAAAAAAACTTGGATTCTGATGTTTTTTAGGAAATATTTCTTTCGAAGAAAAATAATAACTACTTTTGCACCCTATTTCCGTACGCAATCTCTGGCAGCAAACGACTGGACACTGTTTACATTGCGTTCGTTAAACAAGTAAAATACAATTGTAATGGATTTAATTAAAATTGCTGAAAATGCGTTTTTAGCTGAGCAGAAAGAATTCCCGGCATTTCATCCAGGTGACACCATCACCGTCAGGTATAAAATTGTCGAGGGTAACAAAGAGCGGATTCAGAACTACAAAGGTACTGTAATACAATTGAGAGGAACTGGAAATACCAAGACTTTCACCGTTCGCAAGATGTCAGGCAACGTTGGTGTTGAGCGTATTTTTCCGATGACTTCTCCTTTCATTGATGGAATCGAAGTAAATCGTATGGGTCATGTTCGTCGTGCGAGATTGTTCTATTTACGCAACCTCACCGGCAAAAAAGCCCGCATCAAAGAGAAAAGATTTTAATCAGAATTTGATTGACAAAAAAGGTTCTCAATTCGGGAACCTTTTTTTATATAAAAAATATCATGGACCTAACTTACAAACAGAGGATATTCTCTACCAAGTGGTTTCTTGATTATGGGATGATCACCGTTGGTTCATTTATCATGGCAGTCGGATATGTCTTTTTCATTACACCACACAAGATTGTCCCAGGGGGTGTTTATGGTTTAGGCATCATCGTCCACTTTTTATCGAAAGGATCCTCGCTCTGGCCGGAAGGATTCCCGATTGGCGTGTTTAACTTATTGGTAAACATTCCGCTTACTTATATCGGAATTAAGATGCTTGGTCCACGCTTCGGGGTTAAGACGATTTATGGATTTGTCTCTTCTTCCATCTTTATGGATGGAATAACTTATATGCGGGAGATTGGTGATGCACCTTTGGTACAGGATGTTTTACTCTCCTGCATCTTCGGTGGAGTGCTGACTGGCATCGGACTGGGACTCATCTTCAAATCGAAAGCGACCTCGGGAGGAAGTGACATCATGGCGATGATTTTCACTAAATATACCAGGATTCCGATTGGTCAGATGCTGATCTGGGTAGACACGGCTATTGTCTTTGTGGCGTTGGCAGCCTTTAAGGACTGGCAGATTCCACTTTACAGCATCCTGGCAATTTATGTCACCGGAAGGGCCGTCGACCTGATTCTGGAAGGAGCTTCCTATAATAAAGCCCTCATCATCATTTCGGATGAACATGAAAAGATCCGGGATAAGATTGTGATAGATCTTGCCCGCGGGGGAACTTATCTGAAAGGGGTCGGAATGTATACGAATGCCGAGAAGCACGTGATATTTACAGTCGTTAGCCGCAGGGAAGTTGCGATACTGGAGGAACACATTGCGGCCATCGATCCGCACGCATTTATCACGATCATGGACGCTAATGAGATCCTTGGTGAAGGATTCAGTTCGCTCAAGAACAAGCTGGAGACTTAGGCTACATGTTAACGGATTATGATTCCTTGTCTCTTATGAAATGGGGCATCACGGCAGGTATCTCAAATGATACTTCAACGACACCACTAAAAATGCCGTTTCTATACCAGGCTGACTGCCGGATAATTTTCTTTATTCCCCTTTTTTCAATGGTATAGATATTAGTCTGCGGCTCCTTCAGCATATTGAGGAGTTTTGAACGGGCAGGTTCCGGATGACACTCTATCAGGCTGGATCCAACGTTTACACCATTTTCATCGTATTTCATGAACGACTTCTTCGATTTTTCATTCATATAGACAATAACCCCATCAAGATCGCAAATGGTTATTGCAGCCTCATCCTCGTCCAGCCAGCTTTCCATTAATTTTTAGGTATTTATTTCTGTGCAAAACAACGAATCCAATCCACTTCGAACCGGTGTGGAAGCAAATGCTCATTGACGTTTCCGTGGAGCGAAGTGAGCAGATTAATGAACATAGGCTCATTCATATAGGTGGTACTCCTGAAAACCTCCGATCCGTTGATTTTCCATATCAGCATGCCTTCATAAATTTCCAGTCTGAAAACGTGAAAATTACCATCATTCAATCCGGCGATTTTCTTGTATTTCGAAGACGACTTTCCTCCTTTTTCGATGATGCCCAGACCGACGCCGTTTTTGATACTCCTGAATAAATCGATCTGTGGAAAAGGGTGTTCGCCGGTGAGTGAAAATGCTGAAGTAATAGTAGCATCCTTCCTGAACCTTGCTTTCGTCTCAATTACCCCCTCTTTAATACGGTAAAACTCACTACTGTTTAATATTGATGAGGTGTATTCGAAATTTTTTGGGACGAAACCTAATGAAGGTGCCCAAATCTTACCCGCCGCCTTTTCTTTCTTTGCCAATAAGGAAAGTGTATTGTTCACCAGTTGGACATTTTTCACTCCATTGAAACACTGCATCTCATTTTCCTGAGAAAAACTTACTCCGGCCATTTTGAACCCAAGAAAGTTCTCTGCTTGCCAACGTTTGGCATTCAGCTCTTTATCTGAGAAATTTTCATCTAAAATGATGTTCCACTTCTCAAAAAAATCGAGTTCCTTAGCCTTTTTCAGTTTCCTGTAATCGGCCATGAACTTACCCTTATCTATTTCGTTGAAAGCCAATATACTCTTGTATTCCTCACTCTTCTTAAACCTTTGTTTGTCCTTCAAATAAGCAACCTGAGTATTAAATTCTTCAGAGGCAGTCTGTACTTTCAACTCTTCCCAACGTTTCAATTCGGCCGACCCAATGGTTTTAAGGTAAGAATGATAATTCTCCGAATGTCCGAATTTATGCCAAAACCGGATGTCATCACTTTTCTTAAGCTCGTTGAATTTTTTAAAAACTCCAAAATCTTCAGTCTTCGCAAATTCTTTCTTCTTGAGTGCATCCTTCCTTTTTTGAAATTCCAAGGAGTCTACCTCCTTCTGAAGTTCAAGAAAACTCTTAAGTACCGAACCTTTCAATATTTCCTGAAACCTAACCAAACGTGGTGATGAGGAGATTTTCAGGTAGTTTTTTATGGCAGAGGACCTGGACAGATTTTTATATTCCTTTATCAGGATTTCCTCTTCACTGCCGCTATACTGCAGGCTCTCAATCTCCCTTTTATGATGTTGAAAAGAGGATGAATCCAAAAGGCTTTTAAGATCCGTATACTTTTTCAGCTCTACAGAATTTTCCATTCGGCTGAGATCGTCACGCATCTTGATCAGATTCTCCCATTTTACATCTAACTGTTCAGCAGAAGGGATCAATCCCAATGCGTATTTGAGTCGAAAAACGATTGACATGGCAGATGAATTTGTTATAGAACAAATGTAAAATATTCCTGATAAAATCTGTTAATTTTGGCAAAAAGAGTTCGAATGATCCATCTCCCTGCCTCCTTTGAAAAGAGAATGAAAACGATTCTTGGAACCGAATTTCCTGAATTTTTGGAATCGCTTTCTTCTTCAGTCAGTCATTCAATCAGAATTAATCCCGGAAAAATAAAAAATGTCCCCAGGCTTTCTCCCGTACCTTACAGTTCCTACGGATATTTCACTGTTCAGCGCCCCATCTACACACTCGATCCACTCTTCCATGCCGGTTCCTATTACGTTCAGGAATCCAGTTCCATGTTCATCGAACAATTCATCAGGCTTACCAACAAAAAAAATCTGCGCGTCCTGGATTTGTGTGCAGCTCCGGGGGGGAAATCGACCCACCTTTCTTCTCTCCTAACGGGGGAAAGCCTATTGGTCAGTAATGAAGTGATCCACTCGAGAGCACTAATCCTTTCCGAAAATCTCAAGAAATGGGGAAATCCGAATGCGATTGTGACTTGCAATGACCCAAGGGATTTCTCGAGAATACCAGGCTTTTTTGACGTAATTGTAGTGGATGCGCCCTGTTCGGGAGAGGGTCTCTTCCGTAAGGACGAAGCAGCCATGGATGAATGGTCCGAATCGAATGCAGACCATTGTTCGCAACGTCAGAAAAGAATCCTGGCAGACATCTGGCCCTCTTTAGCCGATGGGGGAATGCTGATTTACAGCACCTGCACTTATAATCCTGCCGAAAATGAAGAGAATATTACCTGGCTGTCGGAGTTTGCCGATATCCAGCCTGTTTCCCTGGAGCTACCCTTAGATTGGGGAATCGTACCCACGGATGCTGCGGGATTCCCTTGTTACAGATTCTACCCGCACAAGGTCAAAGGGGAAGGATTTTTTATTGCAGCGGTTGTAAAGAAAGGAGAAGAGCAGGTTAAAAGACCGGCAAAGGGGAAACCTTCCCTTGCCGCTGCCAGCAAGACCGATCAGGCCATATTAAAGGATGTTCTGAGGGAAGAATCTCTGTCATTACTAAAATTTGAATCGGATATTCTGGCGTGGCCAACGGTTCTTCTCTCCGATCTGGACCTGATAAAAGCCAATCTCAGAATTGTGCATGCCGGTGTAAAAGTGGGTGAAATTATCCGGGATGGTTTCATTCCGGCCCATGAACTGGCGGTCTCAAGAATTTGTGATATCTCGCATTTTCCTAAAATGGAACTGTCCCTGGAGCAAGCGCTCTCCTTCCTGAAAAGAGATGATTTCCAATTGAATTTCACAGAAAAAGGCTGGAACTTGATGGCCTACAAGGGTCTACCATTGGGATGGGCGAAGAATCTCGGTAGCCGGTTTAACAATGCATATCCTAAGGAATGGAGGATCAGAATGTCAACAGCAGCCTATACCGGAGAAAGACTACTGGAGGAATCGCAAAAATTTCCACTGTCCTAATAGACCTAATCCATTCTGTTTTTGTAGTCCGAATACCCAAATTCCCGCAAGATCCTGAATCCCGTTTGTTCGTTCCATATTCCGATCGAGGGATGAGGAACCCCGTTGAAAGTAGTAGTCTTCACAATGGTATAATGGATCATGTCTTCGAAAAGAATGCGGTCGCCTGCTTTCAGCGGTTCATCGAAAGACCAGTATCCCATGTAATCGCCTGCCAGACAAGAATTTCCCCCCATTCTATAGGTAGGTTTACCGGGAATGGCTTCCTGGTAAGCACCTCTTATTCTGGGTTGATAGGGCATTTCGAGGCAGTCGGGCATGTGTGCGGTGAAGGAGACGTTCAGAATGGCAGTTTTAATTCCCTTATTTTCGACTATGTCAACCACTGAAGCAAGCAGAAAACCTGTCTCCCAGGCAAATGCACTTCCAGGCTCGAGAATAACTGAAAGATTTGGCCATCTGTTTTTGAAAGATTTTAATACCCGGACGAGGTGCAAAGTATCGTAATCCTTGCGGGTCATCAGGTGACCGCCTCCCATATTGATCCATTTCAGCTGACCGAGGAATTTCGCAAAACGACTCTCAAGAGCCTCCAGCGTCTTCTCGAGATCCTGTGAAGAGGACTCACAAAGAGTATGAAAATGGAATCCCTCAATTCCATCAGGCAAACATTCTCCTAGTTGGTCGGCTGTTATTCCCAACCTGGCACCCGGTGCGCAAGGATTATAAAGTTCGGTTTTCACCTCCGAATACTCCGGATTGACACGGAGACCAGCAGAGATAGTCCGGGGAAAGGCCCTTAGCCTCTTCGAGAACTGATTATACTGAGTGAGTGAATTGAAAGCAATATGGGAAGAAGCTTCCAGTACACGCTGAAAATCCGCTTCCGTATAAGCAGGTGAATAGGTATGTGCGAGGGTTTTCATCTCCTCTGCCACCAGCGTAGCTTCGTTGGCCCCACTGGCAGCGGCTCCTGATATATATTCGCGAACAATCGGAAAGACTTTCCAGAGCGAGAAACCCTTAAAAGCCAGAATTATCTCTATATCAGCTTCTTTGCTAACCCGGGCGATCGTTCCCAGGTTCCGGCGCAGAAGTGATTCTTCGATGACGTAACATGGATCGGGTATCAGGGATAAATCGACAGCCATATGCTTTATTTTAAAACGATGGATTTTACAAGGATTCTCCCCGCATGTTCGTTTACTGCGCGGATAATGTCATTGCGCATCATAAAAAGTTCATTACGCACAATGGAAGACTTCAGATGCACATGAAGCGTCTCATTTTGAATGTAAATATTGGAGGTGGCCCGTGCAATTGGCTTGCCAATGATTTCCTCCCAGGAGCTGACCACATCAACTTCAGCGAGCTTCTTGTCAAACTTCGACTCCTTCAGAAAAGTTCTGATGGCGCTCCCCAGCGAATGTATTTCACTTCGTCTCATCTTTATCGATAATGTTGTTGATCATTCCCTTTTCTACCATGAAGATCCTGAAATCATCACCTCCGGCATCCAGCAGGATCGCATCCAGGTGCTCCCGGTTGGTATCGGTAATGAAAATCTGACCAAAATGGTCCTCAGATACCAGCTTAACAATCTCCTCTACCCTGCCGCTGTCTAGTTTATCAAAAATATCATCCAGCAAAAGGATTGGTTTAAGGTCATTCTGAGATTTTATAAAATCAAACTGAGCGAACTTCAGGGCTATCAGATAAGTCTTGTTCTGTCCCTGGGA
>JBAXKJ010000021.1:0-112813 GCA_037137375.1 Prolixibacteraceae bacterium | reverse complement strand
TGATGTTGCCGGTGCTGGATGCGGGGAAATTTATCCTGGCTGAATATGGGTTGTAGAAATAAGGAAGGAACGCTCCAGCAGATTGCATAGACGCTCGGGCAGATTTGCTCTAGCTAAACGCTCCATCAGATTTGCAATCTGCTGGCAATCATTTACCAACGGATTGCAAATCCGTTGGAGCGGAAGTTATTGGAGCAGGGGTTATTGGAGCGGAGGGTGTTGTAGCAGGAGAGGCAAAAATAAAGGTTTTTAAGTGAAGATTAAAAAAGGAGAAAGATGATTCCGGTCCATCTAATTTCAGGATTTCTTGGCGCAGGAAAGACGACCGCAATCATTGAACTATTGAGCAGGAAGCCTACCGGAGAGCAATGGGCCATTGTCATCAATGAATTCGGAAAGATCTCTATTGACGGAAAGACCTTGTCGGCAGCCTCTTCCGGAGAATCTTTATTCGAGATTTCCGGCGGATGCATCTGCTGCTCGGCCAAGGCTTATTTCCTGGATGATATGGAGAAAATCATCCAATCCGGCCGTTTCGACCGAATCCTCGTTGAGCCCAGCGGACTGGGAGGAACGGATCACATCACCGAACTGGCCTCGCAACACCCCGGACTTCAGCTGATGCCTGTAGTTTGCCTGGTCGACATAACCATGACAGCGAATCCACGGCTGAAAATGCTTCCCATCTACAAATCACAAATATTGAAGGCTGACCTGGTGCTATTCACCAAGTCAGAGCTGCTGACCGAACAAGAATTAACTAAGCTGACAGAAAAGTTCAAAGCCGATTTTCCTGGTAAGAGGTGTCAGGTGAAAACGCAGTTTAATTTCCATTTGTCAATACAGAAAGAAGCGGCCCCTCAGAATCCAGGGATTCTTCAGGAGGACGGAACACCAGGCACCGCGGAATTTGAAAGAATTGAGCAGAGATACACAAACGAACCGCAATCGGATGCAGAGGATTTCTTCCCTGCTGAAAAGAGCATTGAAGCGGGAGGTCTCACAGAATCCGGGGAGCGAATCGTTGCAGGAAAAGCCTTACGAACCGATCTGCGTCCGTGGAATATCGTCAACAGGCATTCCTGCAAAGAACTTTCCCTTACTTTTCCTTCCAGCCAAATGATGAACATTCTGGCATTGGAGGAAATATTGAGAAAGGAGAAAACTATATTAAGGGCAAAAGGGTATATTTATGACGGGAATCAATGGTTGTTGTTTAATTATACCCTCTCGGGCCTGACAACTGAGACGTGTCATCCACTAACATCTAATGAACTGGCAATAATCTTTGAATCGACTGATGATGAATTCATTAACTCTATTGGCTTAAAGATTGAAGCCTTGTTCGAAAATGACTGACAAAGTTGAAATGAAGCATACCATCCGCCTGCATCCTCTGGGAAAAGAGCTGACCGTCAACGACCAGACTCCGCTCATCGATCTGCTGCACGAATACGGCGTTGAATTCCCGTGTGGGGGAAAAGGGACTTGCGGCAAATGTCAGGTGCGCTTGCTCGAAGGAGAAATCGGAGTTACCGATTTGCACCGGCAAAAGCTGGCGCATTTCAAGCTTCCCGCCGACCGCCGGCTTGCTTGCATGAGCAATTGCACCGGACCGATTACCCTTCATATCGAACAGTTCGACCACCTGATACTAGCCGATGAAACCGAATTCGAGTTTATCCCTCAGGAGGGATTTGGCGTGGCGGTCGATCTGGGAACCACTACGATCGTTACCCAGCTGGTGGATCTGAAGACCGCACAAATACTGGCAGTCGAGACGATTGTAAATCCTCAGGTTAAGTTCGGGGCAGACCTGATTTCCAGGATTCAGGCCGGACTGGATGGCCATTCCAAAGAAATGACGGGCATAATCCGTTCTGCTATCGGTCATATGATCGGGATGATGCTGCAGGGTCGCAACCTCCCTTTGGATAAGGTTGTACTGGTTGGGAACACAGTGATGCAAAGGAGCTTCTCTGATCTGGACTTAAGACCCCTTTCCTGCTATCCCTTTCAGGTCGATGATCTGGGATCCAAGACTTTTACTGCGGAAGAGCTGGGATGGGCTTTCAGGGTTACCGGTAAGATAGAATTCTTCCCTTCCATTGGTAGTTTTGTGGGAAGCGATATACTGGCAGGTATCGCAGCGACAGGGTTGTACAGGAAAGACCGGTATACGGCCCTGATCGATTTGGGCACCAACGGAGAGATTGCCGTGGGTAACAAGGATCATATCATCTGTGCCTCTACTGCGGCAGGACCCGCTTTCGAGGGCGCCAATCTTTCGATGGGGATGCGGGCGGTGACCGGGGCGATTTCCTCGCTCAGACTGGAGGGATCGAAGATTGTGGCGACGACCATCGGCAACACACGACCGAAGGGTATTTGTGGCAGTGCGCTGATAGATGCGGTGGCTGTTCTGCTTAAACTGGACCTGATCGGGATGTTTGGAGAGATTGGAACGGGAGAGGATCGAATTCAGGTGCATGATAATATCTGGCTGACACAGAAGGATTTGTATGAATTTCTACTGGCCAAATCGGCGATCGCGGCAGGAATTGAAATTTTAACAAAGCAACTGGGAATTAGTCCGGCGGATCTTGATGAGATCTACATCGCCGGAGGTTTTGGCAACTATATCCATATTGAACATCTTTTATCGACCGGTATGATCGAGTCGAAAGAAGAGAAAATTCACAAAATGGGAAATACCGCGCTCATCGGAGCTAAAATGTTCCTCTTTGACAATCAAGGTATTGTTTCGGAAATATTAGGCAAGACACAGCATGTAAACCTCGAAGGATTTCCCGAATTTCAGGATACTTATATAAGCAAAATGAATCTGATTGGCGCATAATCTAATATTAAAGAGACAGATTATAATTCTTACCTGGAGGGCTGGAAAAGATTGGAGATCGCATACAAAGGTATAACATCGATTTTGCCATAGTTTCCAAAATTTTCCATGGACAAACGAAGACCCTTCGATGATTTGCGTTCCTCGAGAAAAAGGTTCAGACTCTGCATTTTACCACTGGTACCTGACTTCACCTCAACAGGTAGAATGTTGCCATTTGCATTAAACAGATAATCAACCTCTGCAGTGCTACCTCTTTTTTCGCGGTGCCAGTAATACAATTGAGGCCGGTTCTCAGGCAGTTCATATTTTATCATTTCGAGTCCGGCGAAGATCTCTGCTACACCACCCTTGTTGAGCATCTCTGTATTTTTAGCCACCAAAAAATCTGCCAGTCTAAGTCCGGCATTTTGTTGAAGGAGTCCGGTGTCCAGAAACAAAACTTTGAATATTTTATGGTTTACACCGGCTCCCAAAGGCATTCCCTGCCCGGATGAATGATATACTTTATGGATCAGGCCAGCCATTTCCAGTAAATCGACAGCCTCCTTGGCCTGCGCAATATTAGTCAGTTCACCCGCTTTGGCGTAGATGTATTTCCCGCCGGTTTGCAGGATGACGGAATCCAGGACTTCCCTTAATCGAAGCACTGGGGACCGCTTTTTATATTTGACGAAATCATCGTAAAGCGATAAGGTTATGTCGCCTAAACTGCTTTGAACAGCACTTATATTTGAACTATTTTTTATATATGTTTTAACCACTTCCGGCATGCCACCAGTAAGCAGGAATTTCTTCAGGTATTCAGTCAGTCTATTGTGAAATACCTGATTTAGTGGATTTTTTGGAGATGCGTTCTTCTTCATTTCCACCAATAAACCCTCATTGTGGGCATACAGAAATTCATCGAACGACATGGGGTACATAAAAAGTGAACGGATCCTGCCCACCCCGAAGGAGGACAGATCGGTCAAAGCAAATTCCAGTAAAGAGCCGGCGGCCATCACGTGAAGTTCCGGCTTGGATTCATAGAAGAACCGGAGTGCCTGGATGGCCTTAGGACACGCTTGTATCTCATCGAAAAATAGTAGGGTCCTCTTTTCTTCGATTGGTATTCCATAATAGGCGGATAGATTACTGCATATCCTCTCCGGATCGAGGTTTTGTTCAAAAAACAGTTGTGTTTCCACATCCTTTTCGAAGTTAACTTCCACGAAATGAGTAAATGTTTTTCCCAATTCCCTGGCCGCGAATGTCTTTCCGACTTGCCTGGCTCCCCTAAGCAAAAGCACCTTTCTTTGCTTGCTATTTTTCCATTCTATTAATGTCTGATATATAGATCTTTGCATTTTATTATGTGCTTATTTATCATTTTGTCAGGGCAAATATAAGTATATTTTATCATTTTGTCAGATCATACATGACTATTTTTTATAATATTATCAGGGCGAATATTGCCTGTTATCATAATAATGTCGGGGCAAGTTAATCACAACAATAGAATGTTGCCAAAGTTTTACATTCCGGCACATTCGGAATTATTTGCTAATTTTATAGTTCAATTGTTCCTCAACTCCAAATCCACCATTATGAAAAGAGTTTCTCAGGTCGTCCTTCTAATTGTTGTGACGCTAGTAATCTTCTATACTC
Source organism: Prolixibacteraceae bacterium (assembly GCA_037137375.1). Classification (GTDB taxonomy): domain Bacteria; phylum Bacteroidota; class Bacteroidia; order Bacteroidales; family Prolixibacteraceae; genus CAINVV01. The sequence goes on along the minus strand of JBAXKJ010000021.1, from coordinate 108,303 downwards.
AAATGCCTGTTATCGCTTATGGCTTTACAGGATTCCCCTTCATGATCGCGGCGCTTACGGTGCTTTGGATCCTGATGAATTTACAGGTAGTGCCGCAAGTTACCAATGAAATGCAGGCGCTTAAGCTCCTGACAAAAATGACGGTCCCAAAATGGATCCTGATTGCAGTACTTATATATACGACTGCCTTGCCTGTGGCAACTTCCTGGTCTCTATTCAGATGGAACGACTACCGGGGACTGATAGGCAACGTTGAAATAGGTGAAAACCTGTCCACGCACATGGCTCCAATCTCCATAGAAAAAATCAGGGTAGTAGACGAATCACTCGCCAACCTGCTCGGGGATAAAGTGCTGGGAGCTCAGCCCGCACTGGGAAGTCAGGTGAGGCTGGGTACTTTCGTGATACAGAAAGTGCGGAATAATCTATATTGGGTGGCACCCTTATTGCACTCCGGATTTTTCAAATGGAACAAGAACACGGAGGGTACCAATGGCTATGTGATGGTGAATGCCTGCAACGAAAGGGATGTGAAACTGGTACAGGAAGTCAATGGCCACAAGGTGCTAATCAAGTACCAGTCGGAGGCGTATTTCGGCGATTATCTCGAGCGTCACCTCTATATGAGTGGCTATTATAATACAGGATTGACCGACTACAGCTTCGAAATTGACGACGACGGAGTTCCATATTGGGTCGTAACCAAATATAAAAAGACCATAGGATTTTATGGGGATAACGCCGTCGGCGTAGTAGTTGTCAATACGGAAACCGGGAAGTGCACTGAATATTCTATGGATCAGGCACCGGCCTGGATCGACAGGATTCAACCCGACAAATTTGTTGAAGAGCAGCTTAATGACTGGGGCAATTTTGTGAAAGGCTTCTGGAATTTCTCGAATGAGAACAAACTACAGATCACCCAGGGACTATCGCTGGTATATGGCGAAGACAACAAATCCTACTGGTATACGGGTCTCACATCCGTGGGTGCGGATGAGGCTACTGTTGGTTTCGTGCTAGTCGATACACGGACCAAGAAAGCAGTTTGGTACAAGCAGAGTGGTGCCACAGAGCATGCGGCACAGAATTCCGCCATCGGGAAGGTGCAAGAGAAACGGTTCAGCGCCTCACTTCCAATTCCTTACAACATCAATAACATCCCCACTTACATGATGACCCTGAAAGACAACGGGGGGCTGGTCAAGATGTTCGCGATGGTTGCCATTGAAGATTATACCATTGTTGGAGTCGGTAATACGCTGGTCGAAACGTTAATGGCCTACAAAAATGCCTACAACATGGCCGGGAATAAAATCAATCCAAAGAATGTTACCAAGAAGATGGTCTTAAAAACTATCGTCAACCGTATCCAGTCCGATATCAAGAACGGTAACAGTTTTTACTATTTCACGGTAGGCGGGATGAACAACATCTTCATCGGATCCTCCCAGATTTCCAACGAAATGCCGGTAACGATGGCTGGCGACAGCATCCAGATTAGTTTCGACAACGACACCAGCGGGTTGATTGATATTTCAGCATTCAAGAATACAAGCCTGGGGAAGAGATAAATCGAATAACCGGTGATTGCCGAATTGGACTAATGTTATTACCTTGCACCTGATTTTGTAGAGAATATGATAGAAATTACAACTAGTAAATGATGTTACACAAAACATTTAATGTCATTGTCGAACAAGGACTTGACGGTTATCTGATTTCTTCCGTGATTGAATTGCCAGGATGCCATACCCAGGCAAAAACATACGATGAACTTTATGCTAGGACCAAAGAGGCAATCGAATTATATCTTGAGGAAAATAAGAAATATAAAACTGAACATCGGTTCATTGGCTTGCAACAAATTTCAATCTGATCATGTCCAGATTACCATTGCTTACGGCTAAGGAATTAATTAAAATACTTTTTCTTTTAGGATTTGAGTTGAAAAGGCAAAAAGGTAGCCATAAATTTTTTCAGCATAAAGATGGCAGAACCACCGTAATTCCGGATCATGGAACTGAACAAATTGACCGTGGTTTATTAAACAAAATTATCAAACAGGATTTGATGATGACAATTGATAATTTTCTCAGCATCAAATAATTGACCTAACAAATCACAATTGTCGTTATTGATAGAGATTCGGGAGCCAGGGATCGTTGTATTTTTTCAGCCAGCGCCCCAGTTCCGAAGATAACTCTTTGACTTTCGCAGGGTTGTCGGCGGCAAGATTCTTCATCTCATACGGATCCTCTTTCCGGTCAAATAGCATAACTGATCTTTTTGTCTGGTCATCCAGGTTGATCACAAAAGTATAACGCTCCGTGCGTACGCCTCTCAAACCAAGCGCCTGCCGACCTTGAGAAATTCTCATATACCATTGTGATGCAGGCTTTTGGCCCTTCCCAGTAATGAGATAACTGGCAAAATTTACCCCGTCAACCTCTTTCGGAATCGCGGAGGTATAACCCATCAAACCTAACAATGTTGGATATATATCTGTAGTTGAGAGCAATACATCATCCGTGTGTGGTTTAATCTTACCAGGAAACCGAATCAGCAAAGGCACACGCATTGATTCCTCATAGGGGTTATTCTTGGTAATTTCATCGTGAATACCCATACAATCACCATGATCAGAGGTGAATACCACGATGGTATTTTCGGCCAGGCCTGCCTCCTTTAACGCTGCCAGAATCCGGCCGAACTGCTCATCCACCCCACTTATAGCCGCATAATAGTCCTTAATCACCTTCCGGTAATGGTCTCCCCATTTGGTCCCGGCAGGCTGAATGGAAGGTTTTGTAATCAGTGACTCGACAGGTAAATCCTTGTATAGGTCTTTGTATTTCTGCGGTTCCGCCGCGTAATCCATGTGTGGAGGATTCATGGAGATAACCAACGCCCAGGGCTTTCCGTTCTCCCTGAATTTACCCTCCTTGTTTGTGATAAAATCGATGGCCCTGTTCGCCTCATGTTCCGGTCCCCATTCGTCGACATAACTGAAACCCTCACGGGTATCGTTGGTATCCCAGTACATTGGCCGCATATGCCGGTCGTAGGTTCCATAGGCATGCCAGTAACTGAAACCATGCCGGCGGGCTGGCGGACACCATTCGTTCCACTTCTCGTCCCCGGCGTTATTGCTGGTGTTGATATAAGGTTCATGAGGGGAGTCGAGATGCCATTTGCCGATATACCCAAGCGAATAACCCTTGTCCTTCAGCACATCAGACCAAAGTCGGGCATCCGTCGGCAACTCACAACCATATTTAGCAGAGAGGCTGGTACAATTACCGATGACCTTGTTTTTGATCGGATACTGTCCGCTAAATAACATGGCGCGAGTCGGTGAGCAAACCGGATAGTTGCTTATGGCATTCGAGAAATAGGCGCTCTCGCCGGCGAACTTATCCAACACAGGAGTCTTTACTTTTTCCTTCCCGAGGAATCCAAGCGTTTCCGCCCGCATCTCGTCTGGAAAGACAAATAACAGGTTGGGCGACTGGCCTTTCTGGGCGGTGGCCCCTAGCGAAAGTAGGGTCAGCAAGGGTATTGAGGTGGATAAAAATGCTTTCACTCTTAAATATATTTGTTAGAATTTTGCGGGCTTAGCCCATGCTCGTTTCATCGTAAGGAGTTTAGAAATCAATCATTGCCTTCATGACGCCATCGCGGTAGTCGGTCACCAGGTCGAAGGCCTCCTTGGTGCGGGTCATCGGGAATCGGTGGGTAGTCATTTTGCTGACATCAATACCGCCGTTGGCCATTAATTCGAGGGTCTCATCCAAGGTGCCATTTTGCCTCCTGACATTCTGGATGCACACCTCCTTGTGGCGCATGGTGTCGACGTTGAAACTCCAGCGGTCGAATTCAGGGATGCCGATCAGCATTAATTTTCCGCTGGGTTTAAGCATAGCAACAGCCTGATCTGTAGCCTCCTGCTTTCCGCAACATTCAAAAACGACATCCAGCAGTAAAGGCTCTTTTGCTTTCACCCCTTCAACTACATCCTCCTTACCAGGATTGCCCGTCCAGACCGCCCCACTCTCTCTGGCGATCGCAAGCCTATCATCCACCAGATCGGTGACGTAGATTTTACCTGCGCCTTTGGCTTGGGCGGACAGCAACACGCTCATCCCGATGGGTCCAAACCCCAGGATTCCAACGGTGGCTCCCTTCATCGGGATGGATTGATTGACAGCATAAAGACCGATAGCAAGCGGTTCGCTGATAGCGCCTTGGGTGAAGCTGAGGTTGGAGGAAAGAGGGAAACAGCTGTGTTCGGGCATGACGATATATTCTGCAAGACAGCCGTCGGCCTGACCCGGACAGCCCAGAAATTTTAATTTTCGGCAGGTATGTGGACGGCCGGTAAGACACTGATCACACTGGCCACAAGGCATCGCGGGTTCCACAGCAATCCGGTCGCCAGGCTTGACATGGGTCACCCCTGCACCGACAGCCACCACCTCCCCAGCTCCTTCGTGCCCGACAGGAAATGGATATTGAACCACCTGGCTCCCTATTTTCCCTTTTGTATAATAATGGACGTCGGATCCGCAGACCCCCACGACCTTCATTTTGATCAATACATCCTTGTCGTCCCTGATTTCCGGCATGGGAAGATCGATGACTTCCATCTGTTTAATTCCGGTTAAAACTATAGTTTTCATACGTAAATATCGTTGTTAAATGATTAAAATTCAGTTCGTACGTATGGAACTCGCAAAGGTGTTTACGTCGCTTCTTGTAGCTCTTGCCTGTGCTCGTTTCATAATAATAAAAAAAGTTCGTTATTGAATTCACCGCAAAATCAATTCGGGATATCTTCTGCGAAAATATTACAATTTAAGTTTGGAATTCCTGCGTGTGATCTCTTTTATTTTCACTTCAGGATCCAGTTGAATCGTGGCATTCAAAAGATTTACAGAAGATTCCAGAGGAAGGATAATTTCCTCCCAACTCGGCTGCAGGTCTAAAGGCGCTTTCAGGGATGGTACCTTGGCAGAGGCAATCAGTTTTCCTTCACTGTTCCTTATTTCCATTACCGTAGCCGGGGAAACCGAAGACCCTACATTGTGAACCCTGACAGTCAAGGTATTGCCTGTTCTTTTCACATCCTCCGGTCCCATGGCAAGATCCGGAAGCTGACCATAATCTTCCAATGCAGGTGCCATTAGCTTCATGGTAATCAGGTTATATTTTCCGGGGACAAATGACAGTGGTATCTCTGAGCCCGGTTCCAGATAATGGATTGTACTGGTTGCTTCGCTGTCAATCACCTGATCCTCATTGGTGTCGATCCCCACGGTAACCTTCCATTTACCGGGTTTGATATCCCAGACCGTCAAATTCGCGCTCACAGGTTTCGTTTTCAGGTTATAGGCAACAATTTTTATCAGGGAGTCGGATGGCGATGGCAGGAAAATACCCACGTCATCCATCCTGGAAGGCAAATTAAATTTCCAGCTCACAAAATGTTGAGGATAGAGAATCCTGGTCCGTATCAAAGCTATGCCACCCAGCCGGTCTTCCTGTATGCCTGCATAGAAAGGTGAAACCCGGTCAATCCAGACACTACCTTCCGTATTAATATACTCATTGAGGATCTGTGTGGTCAGCTCCTCCTTGTATTTGGCCGCAATGGCCTTCTTGTCGAATACTCCGTAACCAGGAGACTTTGGCGGGAAAAATTTCAAGTATTTGACATCACCTGTCATCTTATACGCAGCCATCATGAGCGACATAGGCTTCTCCGAACCGGCCAATCCGCCGTCGACTTTCGCTTCATCAGTAGAAAAATTAATTTCTGTAAAAATTTTACCATCCCTGGAATGCGCAATCAATCCGTCGGCCAACTCAATGATCATCTGCTTGATCTTCGGATTCTTATTGTACCAGGCCAACAGGTAAGAGGAATGAAGCACATGGAAAGATCTGCTGACAGACGATTGCCATGGATCCTCCGTAGCGATTCTTGTCCCACCAAAAAATTTCGATCTGAAATGCCGGTGTCCTGCCGCATTGATCTGGGTCACATCATTGAACATTCGTAATCCCGTCTCCATTCCGCGTTCCAGATACAATGGATTACCGTAATCGAGTAACTCCATCTGCCCCACTACCTGAATCCCATCCTCCAATGAGTGCAGTTCATCCGTGATAATGGTGGACAATCCGTTGGTAAACAATGGAAGGCTCCGCTGACGAAGGCTTGCCTGTTCTTTTGGCCGCTCCTGGTCGTAGTAAGCTGCCATGTGTTTTCTCAGCGAGGCCAGGATTTTTTCCGGCTCAATACCCAGGAATGACAAACCCGGCCACATGTTGGTCAAGTCGCCGTCGTCGGAGAGTCCGCCTCCAAACTCCCCGTTGGCAATCTGCCGTTTGTCGATGTACCAGTCGACCATCCGTTCCAGGTATTTGAGGTATTCCGTCTGGTAGAAGGCCCATTCCGGAATGTTCTCCGGACATTTTGGAAGCGTTACTGCTGGTTTATTTGTTCCGGTGGCCGCATACCAGTACGTCTGTGCCAGCCAATGATTTGGATTCACTTTCAACAGATCTTTGCAATCTGCTGCAAACCGGTTGTATAGATTAAGACGAGTCGAATTGGGATGTTCCTCCACAATATGGGCATAGAGATCGCGGACCTGGGTGAAGCGGTCGGCTTCATGTTCGGGCCGGGCGGATTCTTTGCTTTTGTAAATCAGTTTTACAGATGTGCCTTGCAAGAGCTCGGAAGTCAGATCGGATCCTGCCCCCGAAATGGTTAAATAGAGAGCGTGTTCAATTGGAAGAATCCTGTCTCGGGTATCAATCCAAAGCGTTGGCGCATCACCAGGCGTAACCGAAAAGGAGAAATCCGCCAGGTCGCGCATCGGCCACAAGGGGTCTTTGACCCTGATATTCATCGGAAAAAGACCGTGATGTGTAGGTTTCACCTTCAAAGACGGAAATTTAATTTCTATACCGTCCAATCCTGTGTCGGGCTTATTCGAATAGGGTACCAGGACATGAATATAGGGATAGGAATTTCCCGGCAATTGGCTGGACTCTGGTGTGGACTTTTCTCCTTTCGGGTAAGCCAGCATCATACATTGCTCATCAGCCGGATATCTCCCCCTTACAAAAGAAGCCACCTCCCTTAAGGCAGCATTTTCAAAATCTGCCGGTGTCTTGCCAAGCGTAAAACTCTCGGTGACCCTCCCTTCCGGGGATTTACCCGCCGCAACATAATACGCATCGAAGGATCCGATGGGTTCTTCAATGATGGCATTGTCGAACCTGATCTTTCCTCCAAAATGGGTTTCATTCAGCCGGTGAATCGATTTTATCTGATTCTGAGTCCTGACAGAAAAAGTAGAATCCCTTTTGTGCTCCTTTTCAGCCGTCAACTGACCCCATGCTTTCCCCCAGATTTCCAGATGGTTCCATTTTTCTTCCGGCATAGTAAACTCGATCGACTGTCCGGATCCGGAATAGCAATCCCAGTCGGGTAAAACAAAATAGTCGTACCTTCCCGGTAATCGGGACATGTTGTAAACTCCGGGCCAGGTAGTCTCCCTAATCCCGTCGTTGGCCTTCCAATACCATCTTTTGATGTCGTAGGCATCCTGTATCTCCACTTTTCTGACTGAAGTTTCGGGTGCGGGAAGAGCCGCCGGAGGTTGATTCGGCAGGTTCCAGCCATTGCGGAGCCACCAGGCATCCCGCCATTTGCGCTCGCCCAAACTTCTATTTAAGGGGGGCAATTTTTCTGGTGCGTGCCCCTGGGCCAGACCTGAAATTGTCTCGTCGGGAAGCATCCTGTCGTAAATCCTGATTTCATCCACATCGCCTCCCCGCTGAAAACAGTAGGCGCTCTGCACCTGGTAAGGACTAATTACGCGGGAGTGGGGACCAAACTGGTCGAGGCCGGTATCATACACAGTGTTTCCGGCAGATTTTTTTGCTACTGGTTTCCCATTGATATACAATTGAATACCCTCTGTTTCATCCCAGGAAATGGCGAAGTGCGTCCATTCATCCGGTGCCGGAAACTTATCAGGATAGAAAGAGACACGCGTCCTGGACAGGCCGATATCCGTTACAAAAGCATCAAATCCAGCCCCGTTGTAATCAATCCGAAGCCAAACCATGTCCCAGCTGGAATGGTCGGCGTAACCCACCCGGAAAATCGGAAACGGGGATGGGCCTACCGGGTACCGGGATCGCCAGAAAAAAGAGAGGGTACCCCGCTGGGCATAAATGTTGCCGGGAGCCCAATAACTCAGAAGTTGGTCGTCCATGGCCTTGAAGCCCGGTCCGGAAGCACCATCCGGAATCGCCGAAACATCTTTCAGAAAGTTAGGATTGAGCTGTCCACCGGCAGCATAGTCTGCCGTGAAACCCTTGCTCCCTGAAAGGTAAAACAAGAGCCCGGATCCATCCGACTTAGCATTGGGCAAGGGAAGCCCGGCCATAAAACCCTCTCTTGGTTCACTGAGCGGCTGACTGAATACGTTTACATTAAAGAGCAGAAAAGCCATCAGACCGAACGGTAGAGACCGTAGTCCCCTGTTAAAATTTAGCATATCTGGTTTGTTATTATTTTCAGGTTATCACCACAACCTCATGGTTTAATATCGAATTAATTGTGAAATGACACCAACCTTCTTTAACGACCGCCTGAATATTTTTACTGGAAACCAGCAAATTTAGGTCGTGACCTTTCACATCCTTGTTCAATTTGATTTTTATGGATAGTGGACCTATCGGGATATATTCATCAATTGTTTGTCTCCAGGTCCCTTCACTAATGAGATTGGCGACATGTAAAATCATCCGGCCGGGTTGCTGGTAAAGGTTACAATCAACAAGACCTGCGCCTTCCACCACAAGAGGAATATCCTCTTTTGAGCTCCATCTGATTAGGTTTGCCAGGATATTCCCATGGTCCGGAAGGTTATGGCGGGCATATTGCCTGTCCAGGTCGGCGGGCAGAAAAGCCACCCTGCTTCCGTTATCCAGCGTATTCAGGATCAATCCGGGAACATTCGTTTTGGGTTCTCTCATCCAGGAGGTCTCAGGCGGATAAATAGGAAATTCGGGAATAAAAGTCATGATGACAGAAGCCTTCGAGTCGGTTTTTAAAGCGTTCAGCATTCCCCCGAAGGGAAGAATATCTGTGGCCTCAAAACCTTTTAATAACGCATGGCGAACTCCTGTAATAGCAGGTTCTGTCCCGGTTTGAGGCCCATAAACTTGTCCGCGCATCTCAGGGCTGAGTCTGAGATAGGTGTGAAGTGTACTTTTCATCACAGCCAACTCCTCTTTCCCCGGCTTCGTCAATAAATGCGCGCCGAAGAGATCGCCCAAGGCATAATCTTCCCGAAGCTCACCAGATTCATCGTACAGGCTACTCTGTCCGGTTGCCAGCAAATTTCCTCCTTTTTCGACGAAACGTTTCACGCTGGCCACTTGTTTAGCCGTCATACTTCCGACGTTAGGCAAAACCAGCAAACTAAATTTTGCTGCATCACGGTCAATGTGGTCTGCATGAACGGGCTGATAAGGAATGCGTGCACGAATCAGAGCCTGGGTAATTCCACGCCAGGGGAGTTCGACTAAAGTTTCTGCCTCATCCCGTCCGTAGAAATCGGTGTTTTCCTGCGACCAGACAATTCCTATGGTTCCTACCGGAATGCGGTTCACCAGAAATTTCTCGTTATTCTTGTGCCATTGATAGATTGGTTCGGCCGTGTGGTACATTCGCCGGTCTTCGTGGTAGGCGCCAATATGATGCCACCAGGGCTGGATGCCCCCCGCAATACCTTCAATCATCCACATTTGCGCCTCTGCAACCGGCTTGCTGACCAGACGAAACTGAGGCCTGCCCTGTTGGTACATCGCCATACTATCCGGTATCAGCTTATCCCAACCCAACAAGCCATGAACAATTTTACCTGTATCTGCGAGATTCTGAAAACCACTGGCATCACTGCGTGCCTGGTGGTCGAGCATGATGATATCGGCCCTTTCGCATATCTGTTTGAAGTCCCGAAAACTCTTTGATTGACCGCTGATAGAACCGCTATTCATCCCCGACCAGGTACAATGGACTCCGCCGGCAGCTTTGGTTGTGCGGTTGTTCAAATCCCAAATTTCCAGTCGCCGATCATAATTCCACCTTATCCACTGGCGGTAAACAGGGTCATCCCAGTTTTTAACCCGCGGAATTTCATGCCCGGTTTTATCCCTGAAACTCTTTTTACAGTTCTCACAATAGCAAATTGAATCGCGGCCTAATCCACTCCAGCTATTGTCCGTAAATCCCTCAGGATGGTAAAAATTTGAAATCTCGGTCAGGATAGACGGGATGTGTTCGTTGTAATATGGACTGTTGACACAGGTAATATAAAGGTCGGCAGCTCTGTACGGTTTGTGATTTTCATCTACCGCGAACCAATCGGGATGAGCCTTGTAAAAATCTTCGTTCGCACGGTTGGAATCCATGCGGGCAAAAACGACTAAACCATCTTCGTGCGCAGCTCGGCAAAGGTCACCAAAGAGGTCGCGTCCCTGGAGATATTTGGCTTTATAATGCAGCGGAATTTTGGTTGGGTAATAGGCTACGATACCTCCCGCGTTGACGATCACACCTTGTGTTTCCGTTTTCTTCCAGTGATTTCGCCACCACTGGATGTCGTAAGTGAGAGGGTCCTTTTCGGTAATGTTGGTCTGTCCCCAGCGGGTCACGCGGCGGTACCAAGGCAATTCAGATTCTGTCTGGAGGTTTATTCCTTTTGCAGATTCTGAAATCAGATTGGTTGAAGCAATTGTGATCGCTCCTGCGGTTGCCTGTTTAACAAATGCCCGCCGACCATTTTCGTTTAAGCGTTCCTGATTTACGGTCTTTGATTGGGTCATTTATTATTTTTGCATTTCATCAGTATATAATTTTGTTTTTCAATGGTCTGATGGAATACCCAGATATTCATTCTCTGTTAGTGAGACAATTGTCTCATGGGTATTTCAACTATGTCAGTCTTACTTACAAGTGCCTCATCAGGATCGGTTATCAGTATTTTATCTTGTTTGTCATCTGCGTTAATCACGATTTAAAACAAGTGCCCTGAAATTATTGGATAAATTTCAAAGGAGGTGCAGTGGAGGATGGAACCGGTTGACCGTCAACGGTTTGCGCTTCCATAATTTCGACACGGGTAAGGTCAATATCATAACAGTTGATCTGTCTTTTCTTGTTGATGCCTGTTTTCATCTCAGTCGGGGCCTTTAATCCGGCAGGTAACTGTCTGCCTTTAAGCAGGGCCACTGATTCGGACACATCCTTGACCTCCAGACAAATATGATTCATGGTACCCATCGAGGATTCTGAAGGTGCCTTGTCGTAAAGCATCAACTCAACATAATCATTCCCTTCCGGAACCTTAAGATTCACCCAGGATACATTTTTCCCGTCGCGGCTGCCTCTCCAGGTCTCCTTGAATCCAAGAATATCACAATAAAATGAAACAGCCTTGTCGAGGTCGGGTACCTGAAAGCCCACATGACTCATCCGGGCTGAAATTCTTGTCTCGGGCATCGCTTTGCCGAGACAACTGTCGGATTTACTCCCGGGTTCGTACTGAACGATTTCGCAAATTGTTCCGATCGGATCCGTGACGAAATAATTGGAATTTCCTGTTCTTCCTTTCGAAGTCTTTTCGGGAACTTTTACTCCCTTAGATGCCAGATATTTACGCATCGCCTCAGCATCTGTCGTTTCAACCGCAAAATGGTACATCCGATTTCCGCCTTGTTTCTTTTCAGGAAATATCTCGATGAACTGCCGATCGTTGATCTTTATGAAAGTCAATGCCAGATCCTTTCCATTTGTCGCCATCAAGGAAAATGCCTCTGCGTAGCCGAGGTAATTTTTATAAAACTGGCGGGCGCTTTCCACATCTTTTGTATAGAAGGCCGCATGGGCAATCCCCGTAATCGGAGGTCTTTTTACCTCTTGTGCAAACAATTGAACAACAGTCAGAAAAACAATCAAAAAGGAAAATGTAAATTTTAATGTTCTCATTTTATGTTAGTTAAATAATATTATTATCGTTTCTAAAGATGTTTTATATTTTATCTATTTCAGCTCCTCTGTAAGCCTTTTTGCCTGTGCCGGGCTCTTCCAGGGTACTTCGCCCGACAGACCAATATGACCGGAAAGCTGTTTGATAAGCTGTTGGTATTCCTTGTTTCCATTTTTTTGCAGCGGATTCTTCTCGAAAGGATCGTTCTCTATATTAAATAGTTGCCTTTCTTCTACTGGCGTATTCTGAACCAATTTATAGTTACCGGTGCGTGCTGAATAGTAGCTCTGCCCAGCATATTGAGGCCCGCCTTCGCGACGCATGAAGTATACCGTTCTTGAATTTTGGGCGGGTTTCCCGCCTTTCAGCACCGGGAGCAGCGAGATCCCATCGACAGGATGCTGGATCTTTACACCTGCAATTTCGCAAAGGGTGGGATAGATATCCATCAGCAGCATCATCTGATCCGTCGTCTGGCCTGAAGCGATCACGTTTTGCCACATCATGCCGCCAGGAATTCTGATGCCGCCATCGTAAAGATCGCCTTTCCCTCCTCGATAAGGTCCGTTGTTGGCACCGAAACTCAGGTTGCCTCCATTGTCGGACACGAAGATGACCAGTGTATTTTTTATCTGGCTGGAAAGCTCTATTTGTTTGAGTACACGGCCAATTTGATCGTCGAGGTGTTCGATCAGGGCAACCAGATGGGCGCGCTTATCGGTAATTCCGTTTTCCCTGGCTTTTACTTTGGCGAGCCATTCAGCAGGCGGCTGGATCGGGTCGTGCGGGGCATTGTATGCCAGATACAGGAAGAAAGGATCCTTGCTTTTCTCCTGTTTCTTCAAATAATCGAGCGCCCAACCCGTGAAAATCTCGGTCGCATGTCCTTCTGGGGAAACCACTTTTTCGTTGATGCGCATGTAGTTATTGCCTTCGCGGATATGGGTATAGTAGTCTTCCATCATATCGCCCAGAAATCCGTAAAACTCATCGAATCCCTTTATATTCGGTAGACTTGGAGCCTCCAGTCCGAGGTGCCATTTGCCCACGAGGGCGGTATGGTAACCGGCTTTCTTCAATTCCTTTGGCAGCAGGACCGCCTCCGGAGAGAGGTATCCCCACGAATTATCCTCATGCGTGCGGATGACACCGGGCACGCCCACCAAGTCGGGGTAACGGCCGGTCATCAGCGCAGCCCTGCTCGGGGAGCAAACGGTGCTGTTCGCATAGCAGTTCCTGAATCTGATCCCTTCACTAAAAATCCGGTCGATGTTGGGTGTCTTTAAATCGGTAGCCCCCTGGCAGGAGAGATCTCCGTAACCAAGATCGTCCGCAAGAATCAGCAGGATATTAGGCTTTTGCTGAGCCATTGCCCCGGGAGCAAAAACTATGGCCGATAACAATGCCAGACCCAGCGTGCTTGAGCAGTCGTTCTTCATGGTAATGAAATTACTGCCTCAATTTACAAATGATTTTTCATTCTATCTTTCCAACCATTTCCAAAAGTGATATTGGTGATGAGTGTTTGCTCAGTTATCGATATATACTGCACAAAAGTTTATTAAAATCGTGCAGTATGAGTAAAATACTGCACAAAAGAAAGCATCTATCACTCCTTTTTCGCACTTTTATTTTTTACTAGTGTTATATAGTTGGAAGGGGTCTCGCCATAAAAAGATTTAAATATTTTGTTGAAATAAGAGTTGCTATTTATTCCGACTGCATCCATTGCTTCCTGAACGCGGTCACATTTCTGATCAAACATATTTCTTGCATGGCGGATTTTTATCATATTGATATAGGAAGTAGTTGTTTCACCGGTCAAAAGTTTAATCTTACGATGCAACTGCATTCGGCTCATTCCTATTTCATGTGCCAATGTATCCACCGTAAAATTGAGATTATCCAAATTACTTTCAATAATTGATGTTAATCTTTCAATTAATTTTTGATCGTAAGAAGTAAAGTGTTTTTGCAAATCCACAAATACTTTTCCTGAGAGAATCGTCTTTTTCAGGGAGGACTGAAATGAAATCAGATTGCTTATTTTACTCAAAAGCATTTCAGTATCAAAAGGTTTTAAAACATAATCAAAGGCGCCAGCCTCAAGGCCAATCTTCTGATACTCTATGTCAGTTTTAGCGGTCAAAATAATTACTGGGATATGAGATAATTTTGTGTTGTTTTTAATTGCCCTTAACATCTCGATCCCATCCATTTCAGGCATCATAATATCACTGATAATGAGATCAGGCTGGATCTTTTCAGCTTTAATGAGACCTTCGAAGCCATTTCTGGCCTCAAAAACTTTGTAACGAAAACTCAAACAACTGGTTAGGTATTTTCTTAAATCAAGATTATCTTCAACGATAAGTACGATCTCATGATCCGATGCCTCTCCTTTGTTTTCTGCATCTGATAGAGAGATTATTCCCTGATTCAATGGCTCCTCACTATCAAGATCCTGTGGAAAATAAATCTCGTTTTGCTCATAGCTTTCTCTTGAAACTGGAATAGTCACTGAAAATTCAGCGCCACCGAAACAACTGTCTGACAAACATATCTCGCCATGATGCTCCTTGATCAACTGATCACTTAGATGCAAACCAACTCCTGAAGACCCCCTGTTCGTTCCATGAAAAAAAAGTTCAAATATCCTTTTTTTGAATTCGTCAGGAATCCCAGGCCCACTATCACGGATAATTATATTTGCGAATTGGTTGTTGTCCTTCCAAATATTTATTAACTCTACCTCCACAATTCCATTTTCTTTTGTCGCCCTAAACGCATTTGACAGTAAATTGCTAATTACTTTTTCAACAATATCTTTATCAAAATAGCATTCAAACGAAGGTGGAACTTTAATATTAAAGCTAATTTTTTCCTGCTTTGCTTCCCATAAAAAAGCATCGGTAATATGATTGATAAAAGTCGATAAATCGGCTTCAACTACTTTTATCAAATATCTGCCATGTGTTATTTTTCTAAAATCTAGAAGTTGATTGACCAGGTACAACATCCTGTTCACATTGCGTGAAAGAATATTAAAGCAGAATCGCTGTGTTTCATCAATAGCGCCCTTTCTTATTAAATCATTAACAGGACCAATGATTAAGGAAAGTGGTGTTTTAAATTCATGTGATATATTGGTAAAAAACATCAATTTAAATTCATGTACTTTGTCCTCTTGTTCAAGTTGAATCCGGTCAAGCTCAATCCTGTGCTTTAATCGTTCATGATTTCTCAAAAGAAGTAGAAAAACGATAATAACCAGTAAGCTGATTACAAAATAAATAAGATAGGCCCATTTCGTTAACCAGAAAGGTGGAGACACTGAAATAGCGAGCATTTTCGACGTTTTATCCCAGGATCCATCGCAATTAGCCAGTTGAATGATGAACTTATATTCACCGGCACCAAGATTTGTATAGGAAGCAATCCGGTTTTTATTGTTTACGTAAATCCACTCTAAATCTGAACCTTCCAATTTATATCTGAACTTATTCCGCTGGATATTATCAAAAGGGAACCCGGCAAATTCAATCATGAAATTATTTTGAAGATAATTTAAATGAATGCTGGATTTAAGATTGATGGAGCTATCCAGAATCACCGATTTTCGGTACAAATCTCCAGGTTTAATTGTTTTGTTATTAATCCGAAAATCAGAAAATGCGATTGTTGAACGATAAGACTGCTCAACAATTTCATTAGGCTTAAAGAAGTTCAGTCCATTAATCCCACCAAAGAAGAGGGTCCCATCTGCAGATTTTGCAGAAGCCTCCGTAAATGTATTCGACTGTAATCCATCGTTATAGGTATACCGTTCAGATTTATTCGTAGCAGGCGAGTATTTTATCAGCCCTTGCGTATTACCTAACCACAAGGTTTTTTGATCGTCCTCCTCTATAGACAATATTTTTTTATCGAGTACCTCTTCACTTTGGATCTGTGTAAAATAGTCATTGCCTTGAATTTTCCGTAATAAACCAGCATCCGTGCCCAACCAAATTGAATTGTCAGAACTCTTAAATATTTTCCAGATCTGATTTACGGGGATGAAATATTGGTCAATCATGGAAATATTATATTGTTGAAACGACAACATTTCTCCTTTAGCATCCAGGTTTAACCTAAACAAACCCGATGTTATGGTTCCTATCCATACACAATTATCCAATTTGTCATATAAAACTGAAAAGACACTTTTATTGCGCAGAAAATCTGTATTTAAGTGCCAATAATCAATCCAATCGGCTTGTTTATTTTTCTTTTGAATAATTAATCCAAGAGAAGTACCAAAGTAATTATTTCCAAATCGATCTGTAGTGATGCATCTAAATATTATGCTTCTATTGGGATCGTGAATCAGACCTAAATTATACGGTTGATAAAAATGTGAATTGGATGCTCCTTGAACAAAAAGTCCAAACGCTGAAGCAACATAATTTAGTCCATCAATATTTTTGATGTCCATAATTTCAACTGGCAATTTTGCTTTTACGTTAGTCGATGTGCTGATTGGCAGGGAATAACACTCACCTTCTTTCAAGCTGCGACTTAAATACAAATAGTCATTGCCGATGAAAACATATCCTACTTGCAACGAGGCGGATCGGATTGAGTCAAATGAAAAAAAACTAAATTTGCTTGGGTACAAACTTGAATAGAAAATTCCTTGATTTGTCCCAGTCCACAAAATATTCTGATTATCAATATATAATGAAGTAGTGAAATTAGTTTTAAGACTTCTTTCGTCAAATAAATTTGCAACGAGCTGATTGATCTTAATTTTTGTATTAACATCAAATATGGAAACGCCCTGTTTGGTTGTAGCCACATACATTAGCCCGTCCTTTGAAGAGTGCAGGCAACGTATCTTGCCAGCATCGGGAAGAGGAATAGCCGTTTTCATATAGGTGCCATTCCTCTTAACGTAACAGAATAAATTGGTTGTTGTCGAGATCCATAAATTCTGGTGGGAATCCACGGTAATTTGTCTGTAATCATCTTTTTCAATTTGGTTCGCTGGATTACAGTCTTTCCCATTATAAGTCCAAATTCCATGGTTTGTTGCCAAAAACAAGGAGTCATTTTGAATGACCATATCAAATATGTTCAGCCCGGTTACCGGGAGCTGTAACAATTCGACATGCGGATCATCACCATCTTTAATTCGCAACAATCCATTAGTCGTTGCCACATAGATACACTGATTTTTTTTACTCTCTGCAAATGCTGTGATGATTTTAAAGTTATTGGGTGTCTTTACCCTAATGATGCGATCATTTATTAAAGAGTAATAATTAATCCCATCCCCATCAGTGCCAATCCAAAGTTTTTTTCTTGAATCGGGGTACATACACAAAACTCTATTCCCTGAAAGACTTTCTATATTACTTGTGCTGTGCCTGAATACTTCAGTTCGATTGCCGTCAAAACGATTTAATCCATCATAAGTTGCGATCCATATAAACCCAAAGCAATCCTGAACAACATCTGTAACATCGTGCTGGGATAGTCCATCATTCACCGTCAGGGAGTGGAAAATCTGATTTTCCTTTGCCTCAGAATTAACTGCAATGAAGAAAATGATCAAAAATGAAACATAAATTTTGTTGAAACCACTTCCTGCAACACATGGTGACATAAAGATATCTTTTAAAAAACTTATAAATTTAAATACTTTAATCCGGGCATATTCCATTTATATAGAAAATCAATTTAATGGAAAGTTTTTAGCACTGCAATATTATTTTTCCCCATGCTGGCTTTCTTCATGAATCTCACGATTGCGTTCTACCTTCAAAGTCGCAGCATTGTTACAAGAATCAGTAAGAATAGCCCGTTGGCAATAATTATTTCTAAATACAATTGTATTGTCTGTTACTAAAGCATGGCTCACCGCTTCGAGGCAGATAGCTGCCTGAAGTTCGGAGACAGGTTTCCCATTATAGATCCCTTCAAAATGATTAGCCCCGGGATTGATTATACGGTTGTACCTGATTACAACCTGGTCAGTATTGCGCACAACGATCCCATAAACAGAGGGATTAATAATCAGGTTTCCTTCTATCCTGAAGTTGGATAGCAACCGTTCACAAGTAGGATACTTTGTGCCGGCAAAGACAGCTATCGAACCGTTACCGGCAAAGCCATTGACCGCCGCTGAAACAGGGTTATCCCGTATAACATTGTTTCGGATCATAAAATTGGAAGGCATTGGCCCTTCCCACCAGTATTGTGCAAACTGTGCACTCACTCCACCTCCGGTACTGCGAAGTAAAAGGTTATTCTCGATTAAACCATATTTTGCACCCTGAAGTAACATGATCTGGGCAAGCTGATCACGAAACAGACAACCTCTGACAATGATCGAATCAGCCCTGTAATCAGAATGGATAACCATTGAGAAGTCTTTTAATTGCAAATCACGGTCCAGAGTTACCCTAAAAGCTTTTTTAGCGTTTTGTACCATTCGGTGGCTGGCATAAAAAGTATTCACCAATTTTCTTACTGCAGTATCTTCGATCTCCTTAACTTCGATAACCTTCCGTTCTCCAAATTTTTCCCATTTGAAAAAATCATAAAATGTAAGTAATGACCCGGGAGTTGGTTTTTGCCAGCCAGTTACTACTATTTGTCGAGGTCCCTCCTGCCTTCCCATTACAGACATCCCTGAAAGAAGGTTGATCCCATCGTCAAGATGTGGGCCAAATTCGCAATCTTCAAATAAAAAGGTACCTCCGTTTTTTGAAAATTGACCTAATCCGGATGTAATAGGCAAACGGTTGGTGCCGGGTTTAGGCAGAAGCCGCCAATTGCGGTATATTGTTTGTCCTGCTGTACCATGATCGGCTGGAGCGCCTCCCCCGCTATATACCCTGATGGATTCAAAGCACATATTGCGGCAACCCTGATTCGAATAGACGGAGTGAGTACTGCGCTTATCCTGGGGATTGATATGTAGGACTAATAAATTACCTGGTAAAAGTACCGATTTTACATTTTTTGGATCACCAAGGGAACGGCTCTTAAGACGGAATCTACGGTTGCCCAGGTTGGTCAGGTCCTGCCATCCCATTTGCACTACATTCAACATTCGCCCCTGAGGCGAATAGGCAATCATACGCTCTTTAAGAGGCAAGTCAGTGACATATCCTGGCAAAACCTCTACATCGATGGTTTGTTTCTCATAATCACATGCCAGGATGCGGGTAACAGACATAGGCAACTGCTCTGAGTCGATGATAAGAAATGAGCCATCTTTCAGTTGAGATTTATTTCCCTT
Organism: Prolixibacteraceae bacterium; assembly: GCA_037137375.1. GTDB lineage: Bacteria > Bacteroidota > Bacteroidia > Bacteroidales > Prolixibacteraceae > CAINVV01. Next base: position 88,932 of record JBAXKJ010000021.1, on the reverse strand, counting down.
TTTTTTACTTCCTGTCAAGGTGATATCTGAACAATTTCTGAATACAAATACTGCTCCACTACTGTCTGAGTCAACAATAATCTCAACATCAGGGGCATGTATAATGAAATTCTTCACATTCTTCAAGACCATCTGATCGGGTTGAACACGATAAATACCGGGAGGTATTGTAAAATCGTGAGGACCTTGAGTACTGGCAGCAGATTTTAAAAGATCGGCAAACATTTTTATTGCGTCTACTCTTTGCCATTGCTTTTGTTTTTCATTATAAATCACCGTATTAATTGGATCATTTGCATTATAACTGCTCACATTTTCCGAATAGTCGAACTTCTTTCTAACCTCTGCCTCAATGTCACCTGGCATCTCAGGACGAACCTTTGAAGTCTCTGACCATTGTAGAGGAATACCCTCTTCACTTAACTCTGCAACACGAAGATGTAGCTGACCCCTAAACCCAACAATTGAACGTGCCAAGCTGTCGACATAGACTGAGGCAGAACGAGAGGAGGGTCCAACTATTTCAACCGTTTTAAAATCTTTACCATCGGGTGATATGGCTACAGCAAAACCACCGGAAGCATTACCCTCGTATTTCCAACTAAGATCGATCCATCGATCCATTGAGACAATCCGTGTGATTCTGGGAGCATTTTTAACAGGGCTTTTGAAAATACTTTTGCCAGCAAAAGGTATTATTAATATTAGAATAATAATGGCCAGAGCCTTTGCGCCCTGAAAGCCTAAATAACTAACTTTCTTTTTCATAGTTTTTTGGGTGGGCTGTCAGACAACCCTAATTTTCGCAGTTTAAAGTTTATTAGTTTTGGATGTTAGAATCCGGCAACTGCCATCAGGCAAACCTTCTCCTGAAGCAATAACATCTATTTTTCCCTCTTTTCTTTCAGACCTTACAATTAGTGTACATTGTCCGTTAAAGGTGGATCTCCGAACTGTGTTCCACTTCTCATCACTATTATTGTTACTGTTTGTCACACCGGCAATTTCCCCGGATCCTGAAACTTTAAAATTTATCAGCCGGTCAGCACCCGGCACAGTGATTCCATTTTTATCTACTATCCTGATTGTTATATAACTCAGATCCAACCCGTCTGAGTGAATGATCTGTCTGTCAGGTTCCAGAAGAATTTGATAGGGGTCGCCTGCTGTTCGAAGTTCCTCCTCAGCCACGATTTTATTCTTTACTTTTCCTACAGCTTTTAAGGCCCCTGCGGAGTAGGGTATTTCCCATTCAACTAAATGGTCTTTGAGTGAATTTATTATTTTATGTCCAATCACTTTCCCATTCAGGAAAAGTTCAATCTCATCACAATTTGTATATGTTGCAAGTTTGACCTTCTGAACATTTTCTATATTCCAGTCCTTCTGCATCGGATACCAACTCCAACGTTTATTATTATACATTTTATTCCAATTTCCCAGCGTTTCTTCTTTTTGATCGAACACCCAAAGATGAACCATCGGTTTTTTAGAATAGAAGCTCTGATAAATTGAACCAATTGGTGTTAGCCGTTCTCCACTATCATAAAATGCACGATCCCAACCTTTTGCTGGCCAATTAGCTTCGCCGAGGTAATAACAGGCACTCCAATAATAATGACCTATTAAAAATGTTGTATCTATCTCAAGCCATGATAAATCCCGATAATTGAATCCAAGGTTTGTGCCAACTTCAGAAGCCAGAAACTTCATCTGAGGGTAAGATTTGTGATCTTTTTTTATCATGTTTTCCATATAATTATTACTCACAACATCCATATACCAGGACAATTCAGCAGGTAAGCTGTTGTAATAAATTTTAGGATTTTCCCATTCAGTGACTGCTTTTTCACGGGCAGGAAACAAAGCGCAGGTAACTTCCCTGGTAAGATCCAATTGATTTACGAGTCCTTTAAGTTTTATGAATTTATCAACCCCATATTTGTCAGCGACAGCTGGTGTTTCAAACTTTTCATCACATATTCCAAGCTGATCAAGGACTTCATTGCCCACACTCCAGATATAGATTGACGGATGGTTCCTGTCCCTTTCAATCCAGGAAGTAACATCATCACGCCAGGAATTTTCAAAAGAGGCCTCTCCTCCATAAAACTGCGATGTCCATTTATCATAAACCTCTGAAATCACAAGTATTCCCATTTTATCACATAGATTTAGCAGAACGTTAGCGTGAGGATTATGACTTAGCCGGATTGAATTACATCCCATTGCCTTCAATGCCTGAAGTCGTTTCTCATAACCTCTTTCAAAAGCTGCAGAACCCAGACAACCAAGATCATGATGTAGATCGCCTCCTACTGCCACTACTTTTTTCCCGTTAATTAACAGACCTCTATCAGGTGTCATTCTGATTTCCCGAACTCCCAGGGGGGTTTCATATACATCGACTAATTCGTTTCCAATAAATACCTTGGAAATTACTTTATACAAGTAAGGATTCTCGGTTGACCACAGGATCGGTTTTAACAGTTCTATGTTCTGGTCAAAAGAAAAAGTTTCATGGCTGGAGACCGGAGAAACAGAAGTGACCCCTGCCACTTTCATGCCATTTTTGTCGACAATTTCTGAAATTAACCTACAGATTTTTCGCTGTGATGAAAAATTGGAAACTTTTGTGTTGACCTTAATAATGGCCGATTCGCTTGTTATTCTTGGGGTGGTTATATATGTACCGTACAAAGGTATATGTATTTGATTAAGGGTTTTAAGCCATACATTTCTATATATTCCTTCACCAGTGTACCATCTGGAAGTCCCGGGTTTGGAATTATTATATTTCACTGAAATTACATTATCACCGTCAATATTCAAAAATGGGGTAAGTTCATATTCAAATCCTATGTAGCCGTTAAGATGTTTGCCGAGATAATTCCCATTGATCCAGACTTCAGCAGCGCGATAGATCCCTTCAAATTCAAGGTAAACCATCTTATCTTTTGCCTCTGAGTTAACCTTAAAATGTTTTCGGTACCAACCGATCTGCTGAGGCAACCAGCCATTTGCTCCATTTGATTTTTCCTTTGAGAATGACTCGGTAATACTTGCATCATGTGGAAGATTGACAACTTTCCATGCTGAATCGATTGAAGCAGGATTATTCGCTCTGATATCGCCCAATTTAAATTTCCAGTCAAAATTGAATAATTCGACGACACGTTGGGAAAAAGAAGACAAACTGAAAAACAATATCAGAAAAGCTATTATCGAAATACTCTTCATTTTGTAATTTACAATTCTATTCATCATTTAATATCCAGTTTATTTTTCTGATTATTTACAATTTACCATATTTTAAATAAAATCCTTCTGATTGCTCTTAAATAATTCAATCACAATAAAATAGCATTACCAGTTATCCGTTCTAAAGGATGAAGCAGGAAGACCAAATCCATTGAACAAACTCGCTTCCACATAATTTCTGAATGCATACCTTACAGCAACCGGATTCGGGACTTTGTCGCTCTCCACTTCAAGCCTGTCCCGCAGAACATCACCGGGTCCTTTTTTCATTTCAACTGTTGCCTTTGCAGGATAAAAAACTTTGTCAGCACCGGCAATTTCAAAATTTTCAATGAGTTTTCCCATTGGAATTAAACCGCCTTCCGTATGATCAAATGAAATGAGTACTTTACTGCCCAAAACCTCCATCGATTTATAAACTGGACCACAAAAAGCATATCCGGTTCTACCATAAGTATTGCTCAATGCCCAGTAAGCCAATCGATTTCCTACTTTTATTTTTTCTGGTGGATGGATGAAATCTTTGGACCCAATATCTAAAATTATGGCCATACCTGAATTTGGAATTTCCTGTAAGTTTTGCATTTGTACTTCCCGCAATTTTGCGCCCCTCACACTATCGGGATGTTGGTATTTATAAGGAGCGATCTGTACATAGTAGAATGGGAATTCACCTAATCCCCAGTCGTCTCTTAAACCTTTTACAAAGGCGGGCATGAGCCGCCTGTACAAAGTGGGTTGATTCGCGTTACTTTCACCCTGATACCAAATTGCACCTTTAATGGCATAGTTAATGAGCGGATGAATCATCGCATTATAGAGTACACAAGGCACTTTATTAGGGTCATCAACAGGGGTATTATTGTTATCAAGATTCGATAAGTCTATCTCTTTAAAAGGTTCAATGGATTTACGATTCATCCAATCTTCTACTTTCGTTCCACCCCAGGTTGGCATAATCAATCCCACAGGAACATTGAGTGCTTCCTGCAGATACTTCCCAAAAAAATAGGCCACTCCACTGGCATCTGCTACATTTTCAGGCGTATTTTCACTCCACTTTCCACTGCAATCACCTAGGGGAGTTTTGCTCATGTTTCGCTCTACAGTAAATAAACGAATTGGCGTTTCCTTTCGGGCCCTGGCAATAATATCTAAAGAGCCATTAACAGGTTGATTGTTGAATCCTTTCACATGCATTTCCATGTTCGACTGACCTGAACAAAGCCAGACTTCACCGATAAGAATATTTTTCAGGACTATTTGATCTTCTTCCATAATTTTTATCTCAAAAGGTCCACCTGCCTGGGGTGTAATGAGAGAAGTCATCCAATTCCCATCTTTATCCGATTTGGTGATACACTTATGATTATCCCAGGATGCGACGACTGAGATCATTTTAAATGGAGCGGCAGTGCCCCAGATTTTTATCGGGGATCGCTGCTGCAATACCATATTACTACCGATGATTGAAGGAAGTTTTAGTCTGGAATAACCATCAAGGCTGATGGCAAATAATAGTAAAAACAGAATCCTGTATTTTTTATTTATTCTCATACTTTTCAGCAGACTAAGCACTGCCATTTCTATCTAATTTATTAAAGAGTAAGATTATCGATAGTAATTAACGAATGTTATCATGTTTTTTTCATAGATGTCCCTTTTCATTTTGTGGTTGGCGCTTGATCCCCGTGGTGTCGTTGCCGGAGACGACCTGTACGTCATTCCCAAGGTGTATGAGGATGTCGTTCGGGGCGAGGCTTTCGCCCCAATTTCCTTTCAAGGTGATGTTCCTGGTTGATTTGAAGTCCATAACGATTCTCGCCCTGTCAGGCAACAGATCCGGCGAGCCGATGAAGCGATTGCCGGCTATCAATACTCCATCAGTGTCTTCAACGTGTACGGCAATCTGGCCGTAATTCCGGTCAAAGAGGTTGTCGGTTAGGGTAATATTTGCGTTGCCGATTGCCCCGTCCCCATGAACAAAGACCACACCTGCAGCGCTGCCGTTAAGGACATTTTTTGAGAGTTTGTTACCTCGGACAATGACGTTCTGTGAATAATCGGCTTCACCCCACCAGTATTCCGGTCCGATGCTGATAGCCGACATTCCGCAACCGCTGATTGTGCAGCCCTCAATGAGACCATTGTCGGCCTTCACCAGGATTCCGCGGGAACGACAGTTGCCGAGTGAACAGTTTAGTATCTTGAATCCAGCCCCGTTGCGGTTGGGATTGGAGGCTTTAGCGTCCGCCGGCGCACCGCTCTCCCGATCGAGGGTGATTTGGGAAAAAGGCTGGTTCCGAGTCGTACTGCGAAACTCTTTGCAGAGGAAATTGCCTATGACACCGCGTTCGCCAGAGATCTTAAGCGCGTCATTAGGATGAATTTTCAGGAGAGTTTTCTGATTGGGAGGCGCTGTGAGTCGCGGAGTTACAGACAGAAGATACTCACCTCGGCTTTTCTGGACTACAGACCAGCAAGTGAATTCTCCCGAGGCTCCATTGCTGCCCGAGATTCTGATCGGCTCCAGCACACTCAACCTTCGCTGGTTCTCTTCCACCCGGGCAGTCTCCCGCTCGTCTGCGATGAATAGCGTCAGCTCCTGGCACTCGATTTTCTCCGTGATCTCCTCAGCTTTGGCACAGGTGAATTTACCGAAATAGCCCGTGGCACTTGAGACGCGAACAGGTTCTCCCAGGGCAAAGCCGCCTCGGTTGCCTGGTTCCATAATTAGTTTGTTTCCTTCAACCCGAAATACTTTTTGCAGGCTGCCATGAATGGCAATGCAATCGTCGTGAAGCAAACCTTCCCACGAGCATTTTACGATCGTCGGGCCTTTCTTTGTTCCCGCAGAGTGAAATCCGTCGGCTCCGCAGCCCACCAGTTGATCTTCCTTTGCCCCAGCTGGCCGGGGCCCGGGCATCACGCGGCAGCCTTCAAAGAGATTTCCGCCGATGCCACCTGTTTCGAAAAATGCAGCAAATCCAGAATTCTGCAGGCTCAACTGCTTCATGGAACAACTTTCACAGCCGTCGAGATGAACGATGGTATTGCCACTGTTGTGCCGCGTGAAGACCCAGTCACCTACCGCAGCCGAGCCGATTCCTCCCTTTACCCCGCGTAAGCGAAAAAGGCCCGGACCAAGCGTTTCAAAAGTTGTGCAATGGAAGTCGCCCGTTCCAGCCTTCAGCAAGCGGGTGGCCTGATCGGCGACGTCAAGAGACGATTTCGTGGGATCGATGTCCACGGGATATCCCGTGTCGATTTGCCAGTCGAGCCATGCTCCCTGGTTATCCTTGCCCATGGCCTTGATGCGGCCCTGGGTGAAGGCGGGCTCAGCAAACCGCAAGATCGGGCCGTCCAGGCTTACATCGCGGCAATTCTTAAAATGAATCGGCCGATGTGCCAGTTCCTGGAAGATGATGGTTACCCTTTGGGCGTGAATGGAGGCTCCATTCCAGGAGTCCAGCTCGATGGAAGCCTTGCCGGTCGCCGGCAGAACGTAGGTTCCGGGGGCGATCGTGATGTTCCGATAGCCCTTGTCATAGGCGGTCTGAAGCTCGCCCGGAAGATCCGCCGCACGGGCAGGATCGCCGATGAGCAGTGCCTCCGACAGGATGTTCTTTTCTTTCCCGTTGACGCGGACCTTGACCTTACGCGGCTCGGGCGAAGCAATGCGGTACTTGGTCACCTTGCCGTCTTTCCATTCTATGTCCACGGTGAACCCGCCACGGGCTCGCAGGCCTTTGATTGAACCATTGGCCCAGGCTTTGGGCAAGGCAGGCAGAAGGTGAATTTCTCCCGCATGGCTCTGGAGGAGCATTTCGCAGACAGAGGCAGCATAACCGAAGTTGCCGTCGATTTGGAATGGAGGGCAGGTATTGAAGAGGTTGGGTGTGACTTGAAAGCGCAACAGACCTTTCAGAATTGAATAGGCTCGGTCACCATTGTGCAGGCGGGCCCAGACGCAGCTCTTCATGGCGCGGCTCCAACCCACACCGGCATTTCCACGGGCATTCATCGAGACTTTGGCGGCCTCGGTGATCTCTGGCGTGGTGAATGGTGTGAACTGGCGGCCTGGGTAAATACCTAGCATGTGGGAAACATGGCGGTGAGTATCCTTCGGATCATCGAGGTCTTCCGCCCACTCCTGGAGCTGACCCCATTTGCCGATTTTCGGGACAAGGAGGCGTGAGCGCATTTTTTCCACTTTGGCGCGGTAGTTGGCATCTACCCCGAGATCTTTGGAGGCTTCGATGTAGTTCGTGAAGAGATCATAGACGAGCTGTTGTTCGTAGGAATTGCCCTCGGCCAGCGGGCCGTGTTCTGGAGACTTGCTCTTCGGACTCACAAGCTTTCCATTGGCATCTTCCTTGAGCATGTCCTCCCAGAACTCGCAGAGCTCCTTCATGATCGGGTAGGCACGGTTGCGGAGGTATTCCTTGTCCCGGGTGAAGGCATAGTGATCCCAGATGTTCTGTGTGATCCAAGCCGCATCGCCCATGCCCCACAGGCAGGTAGCACCGCCAAAAATGCCATTCTCCCAGCGAGTGGCCCAGCCGCGAACGCCAAATTCCGCTTTGGTTTCGTCACGACGGACCGGAACAATCGAATACAGCCACTCGGACAACGGCTCGAAACACTCGCTAAGGTTAGCGGGATCTACGAACCAATAGTTCATCTGGACGTTGACATCGGTGTGGTAATCGCTCCTCCAAGGTGGATTGTTGCTCTCGTTCCAATTGCCTTGAAGGTTGGCTGGGAGGTCTCCGGGCCGGGAGGAGGCGATCATGAGGTAGCGGGCATATTGGAAAAAGAGTCCTTCCAGCCCGGGGTCATCCACACCCTTGATCGTGGGATCGTCCGGAAAACCGTCGTAGGAGACTGCCTTCAGGCTGGAGTGGGTGGCGAGCTTTGATTCCGCAGTTTCCTTAGCGCCCCGGTAGGCGATCAAACGCTGGGCAGTGGGTATTTTGGAAAAATCCGGCGGGGTTTTGCCTAGGTCAATGGATACCCGGTTGAAGAGGGATTGGTAGTCCTTCACATGGGATGCAAGGAGGTCTGAGTATGGGGTCGAGGCGGCTTTTGCGAGCCGCTCGGTGATGGCACTGTGCGGATGCTCGCCGCGCCACTTTTTGGCGCGCTGGTTGATATAGTCAGTGCCAGCATCGAGATAAATCGTAAGGGTATCGACATTCTTGAATACCAGCTTGCCATCCTTCACCTCCAGCGTGCCGCCTTCGTGGCGTACATGCGCTTGGGCCTCATAGTCGAGGGCGATGTCGTAGGCATTTCGAAGGGGAGGAGTAGTCGTTGACTTCGAAATAGGCGAATGAGGATTCGGGGAATTGGTAGGGTGATTCGAGAGTTCGTGCATATATCCGGCAAGGCAGCCCTTGCTGGTGAGTCCCCCGGCATCGACCGTAATTGCACCCTTGTGAGCATCGGTCATAGAAATCGTGCCACTGAGCGCGCCCGGCTTGTCTGCAGTGAAGCGAAAGACCATGACACCTGCCGGATGACTGGCAAAATACTCACGGCGGAAGTTCACACCATTTTTTTTGTAGACCACCGTGTGGACCGCTTGGCTGATATCGAGTTCGCGCCGATAGTTTGTCGCTGCTGCATCGCCTTCGAAGTCGATAAACAAATCGCCGAAGGCTTGATAGGCACCTGTATCTGTTTCGTCACCTATCCATTGGCTATCTTCATTGAACTGGATGCGTTCGTGCCCAATCCCTCCAAAGAGCATCGCGCCAAGGCGGCCGTTGCCGATCGGCAAAGCCTCCTGCTCCCAGGTTTTGGCCGGTTTTTCATACCAGAGAGCGGGTTCCTCGGCGTTGGCTGTAGCCATCATCGCCATGGCTAAGATAAAGAATGTCTGCTTCTTCATGGCCTTTTGGATCCTTTAAAGTTTCTCTGAACGAGTGATATTAGTGTCGCCGTTGCATTTCTTCACTGGTGTGAGCGTGATATCCAGAAGGTCCATAACCGATTTTTTAGCAACAGTTCTGGCAACCATTGAGAGCGTTTGCGGACCGCTTCCAAGGCGGAGCAATCCTGGAATTTCGACACGTATCACCCCTCCTTTGTTCCCTGTGCCCTGGACTGCTCCGGCAACCTTTGAATCTCCCACCACCAGCTCGAAGTTTGAGCCCGCCTCGGCATCCTCGCACGAGTAACCAAGTCTCACCTTGTAATCTCCAATCCCTTGTGTTGGAACCATGATCTTCCAAGTGGGAATCTGGGAAGAGGACGACCATCCGCGCACCACAGGCTGGCTGTCGACATATCCAATCCTCGTTTTTCCAGGCAGTTCGGCTTCAGTGGCGGACAGAATAAAGGAGCCGTCATCGCGCGGCGTGCATTCGACACGGGCCAACTTGGTTTCCACTGTCCCTGCGAGTTTAAGAACAACAATGGTTCCGAGTGGATCGGGGTGGGCTGGTGGAGCGATGGTGGTGATGCCTTCTTCATCTTTCCCAACCACAAGGGATTCTCCTGTTGTCGTGGTGGCGGAGATGATCCTGGTGCTCAGACCAGGAAGGCGCGCAGCCTGATTGCCCCAGGCCGTCAAGTGGAGATAGTATTTCCCATTCTTGGAGACAAGCCACTGGTTCTTCGGCTGCCAGCCGATCTTTACGGCGGACGTCCCATAAACGAAGTCGGCATTTTGTTTCAGCCATTTGCCAATCTGAGTGATTCGCTCGATCTGTGGTTCTGGAATTTTCCCCTTGGAGTCGGGGCCAATGTTGAGAAGGTAATTGCCACCCCGGCTCATGATCTCGATGAATTCGCGCAGGAGGTCATCTGTCGGTCGGTAGTCGAGATCCGCGCGGCGGTAACCCCAGCTCCTGTTCATGGTCGTGCAGGTTTCCCAGTCACGCCCGATGGTCTTCTCCTCGGGGATACCAAATTCGAAGGTAGCAAAATCCCCCTTCACACCGTTACCAAGCCGGCTGTTGACAATCACCTTCGGCAGATCGGCCAGCGGTGCGCGGAGCGCTTTCACACTCTCCTCAGGCATTTGAGTCGGATAATCCCACCAGAAAATGTCGGGTTGGTAATTCTCGACGATCTCACGCACATGCACGGCGGCAATGTTTTTTATATAGGCATCCGGATCGCCATCCTGGGCAGGGTCCCACGAGACCCCGGGTTCGCAGCCGATCTGATTTGGACCCCATTTAATCGTCGGCTTGTATCCTCCCGCATGATGCCAGTCCTGGGCTTGGGAATAATAGAGCCCGAATTTGAGCCCTTCCCTGCGGCAAGCTGCGGCGAGTTCTGCCAGAGGATCGCGCTTGAAAGGTGTGGCGTCGCGCATGTTGAACTTGCTCGCCTTGGAGGCAAACATTGTGAAGCCATCGTGGTGCTTGGCGGTGATAACGATGTATTTCATGCCGCCTGCCTTCGCGAGTGAAACCCACTCATTCGCATTAAAGTTCTCGGCGGTGAAACGCTTGGCCCCCTCGGCATACTCGGCCACGGGCGCTTTCACCCTCTCCATGATCCAGTCGCCGCCGGAGGGTTTGCCCTTCCATTCGCCCGCATAAACCGAACTCAGGCTCCAGTGGATGAAGAGTCCATATCTGGCCTCGCGCCACCAGGCCATGCGGGCATCGTGCTCCGCTTTGGTTTCCGGTTTGCCGCCCGCGGTTTCATACACAGCCTCTGCATCAGTGCTCCCGGAAGGGACCACGAGGGATCCGTCGCCCTTTGCGACAGTAACGCTGGTAGTGGTTTCATTCACCACCAGCGATTGGCCGGTTGGCAGGGTCAGCCCTTGGTCGGATACGACTTGCGCCTGGCTGGACTGCAGCGTCAGCTTTCTGTATCTGAAATTTCTGAAGATAGCCTGACCATTTCCGGCGCAGTAAAGTGCTGGACGCAGACTGAGAAAACCGCCTAAAGTATGGTGTGAATAGCCACTGACGTTGATCGAATTGTAAACCTTGCGCAAGGAATCGCGGTCCTGACCTGCAAAAAAGTCGACTTCATTGTGGTCGCAAACGAGGCGGAGCAACATTTTCCGGTTCCTGGCCGGCGTCTTGGTTTTGCGTAACTCGCCACGTTCACCAGCCCACAACACCTTGTCGGATATGCCGAGTCCGGCATAGAAGGATGGATTGTAGAAGAGCAACAGACCTGCTTGTGCATCGCCTTCAATCTCAACTTCAACCTCGAGCTCATAACTTGTATGTCCGGCCATGCAGGTGAGTGGGCCGCAATCGGCCGGTGATGCACCTTTCCCTTTTATTATCAACGCATTGTTCCGGAAAGAGTAACGACTAGGATCGTATTCGTTCCAAAATTGCCATTGCAGACCGAGCTTAGGACCGGCGAAATCGTCAGACAGTTCAAGCTTCGTAAAATTCGATCCATTTATCTTAGGGATTGCGATTGGTTTTGATGGATCAATACCCTTTGGAATATGAGCCCAACCATCTTTTGTCCATTCGATCGGAATCATTAGTGTCTGCCTGCCAAGTGGAAGGTTGGTATGGTCATACCCATGATACACCATCCACCATTTATTTTTGGCAGCTTCAAATACCGTTCCATGACCCTGCGACCACCAATATTCTGTTTGATTGCTGGTGTGAATGACCGGGTTGTAAGGTGAGTTTTCCCATGGACCGACTGGTGTCCTTGATCGGGCTTCAACAACCATGTGGCTTGTCGATGGACCGCCGGTGCCACCCTGAGCACTGAAAAGGTGATACCAACCGTCGTGTAAAAGCAGCTTGGGTCCCTCTAGACAGAAACATTCAACACGCCAGTTAGTCGGAATAGGCCAGCCGTCATAAATTTTTTTAAGTCCACCAACGACTGACAAACCATCGTCTGCCAGCTCTACTACTTTGCCACCTGACATATGCAGGTAACGTTTGCCATCCGGTCCTACTACATGACCCGGATCAATCTCGCCGATCTTTAAGTCAATGGGCTTGCTCCATGGTCCTTCAATTCGTGGTGCCGTGATAACATGATTGCCCGAACTGCACCTGTAATAAATATAAAACTGGCTTTTATGGTACACTAAATCTGGTGCCCAAACGTCACCGTCGTATTGCTGCAAAGCCCGCGTCACGGGTGTCCAATGTACCAGATCCCTGGATCGCCATATCAACAACCCGGGTGCGTAACGGAACGAGCTGTGGGTCATGTAAAAATCATCACCCACTTTCACAATAGATGGATCAGCATAGTCGCCTGCAAGTATCGGATTCGTAAAATACTCATTTTTAGACGATTCATTTTGGGATTGGGCCTGACAACTATTAACCTCTCTAACACACAGTAATCCAATAACTAAGGCAAATAAAAGGACGTATTTCATCTTGTGTTACTCAAATTTTTTTTTTCCATCTTGGAACTTTTTTGTTGTTTTTATGCAATATGAAGGTACCATATAAGTAATGTCAGGCCTTAATTGGTGACAGGTTTTGGCGGAGGATTGTTGGTTTTAAAGGGTGTGGCGTGTATACCGGAAAGGGATGAAAACTCCTCCGGTTTGACCACGCCCTCCCAGAAGATCACTCGCTGGTAAAGGCCCATGAAGGGCTTCAATCCGCTATTCCCTCCGCTGCCAAACTGGAAGTTGCGATGGTCATCGGACATCCCGCGCCCGATCGCTTTCCCGACTTCCCTGCCATCCAAATAGACCGTCACGATATCCTCATGGAGATCTGCTGGGTCAGCATCGCCTTCAAAGCTAAAGCCAATATCATACCAGCGGCCAAGTTGGAGCTGCGGTCCCTTGCCATGGAAAATTTCTCCTATATGCCGTCCCATGTTAAGCTCCAAGCGGCCTGACTTTGATCGGAACACTTTCCAGTAACTCAATTTTGTGAGAACCGTTTGCTCATACTCTTCCGAATCCCGAAGAAATTGAACACACGTCCAGAGGCTGAAATTCTTATTGGAATTCCGATCGCTCAGCGCCGAGGTTTCCGTTTGAGGAAAGGTCAGATTGCCCCCTGATGTGTCCATCACAAGGCGTCCTTCCCTCTTTACTAAAATTGGCCCATCCAACTGCCCTATCGCCCTGATCGCGACCGGCTCGCCTGCATTGTTCTTCAGGGAGACGTCACCCTTTGCCAAAACGCCTTCGTGGAGCGCGCTGCCATCGCCTGCCCGTTGAAAATCGAGGTCGAGAATCTTCCTTACCGGAACAGAGCAGGTCTGCGCAGGTAGCAATTTCGGTTTGACCACCGGTGGACGCTGATCGACCGGAACGGGTTTCGGATCGACAGTGGTGTAGGTGACGGTTCCGTCGGAGGCGATCCGCGTCAGGATATTGAAAGGTGTGGGTTCACTATAGCCGATCCGGCCATCAGGAAGAAAATTAACAGGATCAATGCAAAGAAAATCCTCACCCTGCGCGGCGAATTTTTCATTCTTGTAACTATACCACCAGCGCCCATCGGGACCATCGAAGACGGCTCCGTGCCCGCCCCAAAAGATACCGGCAAGCGGGTCCTGAGTCCATGGACCCATGGGGTGATCGGCATAGGAGACAGCCATCCAGTATTGGAACGCCTGGGTGCTGTCCTTTCCCGGGATGTGAACGGCATAAAACAGATAGTATTTCCCGTTACGCCGCTTGACCCAAGGGCCTTCCGTCCAACTGTCGTGCCATAGCCCACTTTTAACATAAGTGATATCTACAGCCGTTTTCACCAGTCCCACGAGCTTGATGTCGCCCCGTTCAATTCCGCTAAGATCCACCTCCTGGACCCGGATGCCATTCCCAATCATGAAGGCAAACACTTTTCCTTGGTCATCCTCGGTGAGGGTAACATCACACCCGGCGCCTTTGAGTCGCGTGATATGTTCATACGGCCCCGTGACCTTATCCGCCACGCCAATGTAGCAATCAATGGGTTGATGCAGTTTCCAGTTTCCCGAGTAGACGACGACGTAGAACTTGCCCCCGATTTGGTTTATCTCAGGTGCAAAGTGCTGATGACGATAGGGGCAATCCGCCGGAAGCTTGTCGCCGTTTATGATCCAACTTTCCGCTTTCCAAGTTTTGAAATCCTTTGTCGAATAAAGACGAACCCCGGGACTCGATCCCTCATGAGATATATAGGGGTCATAATAATTAATACCTGCCACCGGGGTCATTGAGTGAGTCAAATAATAGGTGTCACCGACGCGGATGATGTGCGGATCCCGCAAGCGATCGCCGTAGATGCCAGCCGCTGCGTCGAAATGGATCGGGTTCTGCCATTCAAAATCCGGGAAGTTTTTCGCTGCGCGGCAGCTGTCTATCATCAGGGTCACCCCAACAAGCAAACAAAAGATATTTCTCATTAAATTGAGATTCCTGTTGGTTTGCATGATCGGTTCTTTCTTATTCATTTCATACATTTTAGTTTAATGTTATCTAAAATTCCCTGTCCTATTTTGATAGGATTCGACACTCGTAAATGCCATAGACCGGCAGAGAGTTATCCGGAACACGCAGGAGAACCTCCACCTTTTCCTTGTTGCGAATGAGGTCGGGCGGAAGCGGGCAGGTCACCTCTGAGAACCGGCCAGGAGGGAAAGTCTCCACGTCGCAGGTTCCCATCACTTGTCCATCCACGAGAATCTCTAGTTTGCCCTGTTTCTGAGCCCATTCTCCCAGATTACGCGAGGCGGCTTTCCAGAGGCGCACCGACAGTTGCTGTTTCTTATTCAAAAGCGTCTTCAATTGGTAGGAACACCACTCCCCCGGTTCCAGGGAACGGAAGTTGCCATTGAGGTTGAAGAACATCTTCGATGCAAGGAATTGTACGTAGCCTGCCCCGGTTCTTCCAATGCGTGGCTTGGCTAGGGCATCAGGACTCTTCTGCGCCTCGACTTCTTTTGCGCGAAGTTCCTCTTGCCGCTCCCTGAATAGCTTGGCTGGTGCCTCCGAGATTTTCAACCCGTGCTGATTCTCGCCGACTTGTTGCGGTGAACGCGGCATCCAATCCTTGTTGGTGAACAACAAGGTTTGGAAAGTAAACATTTCCTTGCTGCGTCCACACTGGACCATATCCACTGTGTGTGGTTCCAGCTCCTGCTGAAGCCGGACTTCCGCGCCAAATTGCCCTGCCATTTTTTGGAAATTTTCAGGCGTCACAATATCCCAGAAAATTGCATACGGCTGATCGAAGTTCGAATAGAGCGGACGGAAGACGACCGGTTTGTAAGAAATTTGAAGCGGTGAGATACGGAAGATACTTGCCGGCCCCTCGAACAGCAGAGGTTTGCCCTCGATTGGCTTTAGCGTCTTCAAAAAGCTGTCGTCTTTAGCTTTGATCACCGAGAAGGGGTTGCCTTGTTCTGTGACTCCGGCCATGACAAGCGGCCCATACATGACCGAAGCGCGCTTAGGGTTGTCCTTGAAGCCTTCTATCCGCAATGTCATCGGCATGACCACTTCCACACTGTCGCCGTTTGTCCACGTCCGCTCGATTTGAGCGTAGCTGCCCGGAGTGCTGACGAAGGTTTGCTTCTCTCCATTGACGAATATTTGGAATTTTTTCGTCGCCCACCAAGGTCGCCGGATTTTCAATTTGAACGGCACCGGTTTCTTACAGGAAAAGAGCAGCTTGGTGGCACCTTCCTCTGGAAAACGAGTTTCCTGCCTGATAATCAACATATTGTCCTTCCAATCTAACACTGAGGGGATGAAGAGGTTCACATACAATTCCTTCTCTCCGCTGTGGAAATAGATGCTGTTAGGATATTTGGCATTGCTTTCCAGACCGGTACCCTGGCAGCACTGCGATTCGGTACCATATAGCTTAGTGTTGGGGCCTTCATTAAAGATAAAGCGCCAGCCTGTGACCCCGCCAGCGGGCAGCCCCTTGGTGTTGCCACTTTGCAGAAGCTGAAAGTAGAGCTGGCCGCCCGTTTGGGGATTGCGCGTGGAAAGGATCTGGTTGATCAGGGCCCGCTCATAGTAGTCGGCATAGCTGGCTTTGGGATCCAGACAGAAAAGATCCCGCGTCAATTTCAGCATGTTATAGACGTTACAGGTCTCGGTAGATCTTTCTCCGACAAAGTCGGCTAAAAAACCCCTGGGCGAAAAACCCTCATAATAGCTATTGCCTCCTGTGGCATAAGTACGATCAGCGATGACAGCGTTCCAGAAATTGACTGCCGCCTTTCCCATACCCTCATCCCCTCCGAACTCGTATAGCCTCGCAGCACCAACAAATTTCGGGATCAGGGTATTGGCGTGATGCCCATCCACAAGGTCCACCCCCTTGGCAAAAGGGAGGATGACCTTCTGGTGGGTGAATCGTTCAGCTAACCGAAGATGCTTCTCATCCCGGGTCACGGCATAGAGATTGGCCAGCAATTCGTTCATTCCCCCGTGTTCCATGCCCAACATTGACTGCATTTTCTCATCAGAGAGTTGATCAGTGTTTTTCTCAACCCAATTGATGGCTTTTAAAAGCACGTCGAGAGCCAGTTTATTATTTCCCAGCAAATACATATCGAGAAGGCCTGCATAGATCTTGTGCAGGCAATACCATGGGACGTTTGCAGCTACCGAGGGATCTTTGATAAGCCCCTCAAGTTGCAGAATAGATTTTTCAGGAAATCCACCGAGGTAGCCGCCACCCATGTTCGCCTGACACTCCGCGAGCACAGCGACAACAGCATCGGCCTTCTTCTTGAGTTCATTGTCTCCCGTATTGCGAATGATCATCGCACTGGCGGAAAGGAAGTGGCCTGCAACGTGACCTGTAAAGTCAAATTTGAGACCATCAGGCCCTTTTGCGGGAGAAGGAATTTTCGCTTCACGGCGGAAGGGATAGAGCAATCGATCCACATCCATTTTCAGCAGCAATTGTTGGTCAACGTCCTGCGCATACTTGAAAGGGCTCTCCAGAAGCCGCACGTCGGATAAATCGAAGGGCTCGGCCTTGGCCTTTACGGGAACGTTCCCGGCGAATGTGACATTCAAAGACACGGCAAAAAGTGCCGCGGCAAGCACTCTTCTGTTCTTTTTGTTGGTCATGATCATTTTCGCTATTTTGAGATTTGCTATTTACTTGTCTGTGAATGTGGTTTTTACTAGCTTTTCGGTGATATCGGTACGAAACGGCGATGCAGGAAGGCCTGCAGCATTGCATAGGTTGCAGCCTTCCGGATTGTCCGCCCATGCGTAACGCACAGCGACTGGATTTGGAACCTGCGGGCTACTCACGACCACTGTGGCACCGTCGATCTTTGCGTCTGCCCAGAAGAATTTTTTATCCTCCCCTGCAATGGCAAAAGTTTTCAAAGATTCCCCCTTTGCATGGAGACCTTTGGCATGCGTGAACATCAAGCGGATGTAGTTGCCTTCAATTTTCATTGAGTGATAACGCGGACCACTTGACTCCATCTTCTGCCCATAGCTCTTCTCTAATGCAACGAGCGCGAGACGCTTGCCTACATCCTGTTTGTTCGGTGGATGGATCGTCACGGCACTGCCCAATTCAATGCCAACAGCAATACCGCAATTCGACACATTGTTAGCAACTTGCATCTGCGCTTCGCGAATAAATGGCCAGCTCGCACTTTTATTTGGTTCGTTAGTCGGTGCACCATTATTTACGAGTTGCTGGATAATGAATGGAAAATCACCCAGCCCCCATTGTGCACGCCAGTCCCGAACCAAAAGCGAAAGGAGCTCGTAATACTCACCATAGCGTGATGCATTGCTCTCGCCCTGATACCAGATGGCACCTTTGATCGCGAACGGGATGAGCGGCGCAATCATGCCATTGTAGAGCGAAGAGGAAACGTTGCGGAAAGCAATGTTATTTGGCTTTGGTCTTGAGGCTAATGCATCGGATGGCAGTGCTGCAAACGTGCTTTCGGTCTTCATCAACCACTGATCATTGATTGTGCTACGGTCAGGTACAGGCATACCAAGCATATACCCCCACTGCCACATTCCCGCACGCTCTGTGGCTGAAACGATTCTCACCGCGATCACATTTCTGCCAGCTTTAACAAGATTTCCCTGGACCTGATAACTCCGTTGCAAGTTATAGAAAGCAGGTGCCTTATCGCTGGCCCGGCCGATTTCGACACCGTTGAAAAAGGCAATATCGTACTGCTCACTTAACCAGTTCAAAGAGAGCGAAAACGGCTTTCCCGCTGCTATTTCCGGGAGGACAACCTCCTTGCGTACCCAGAATACGCCACCGGATTTTTGTCCAAGCTGCCCCCATTGAGCTGGTAGTGTGATCGTTTTCCAATCGCCGGTATCGAGTGCCGGATCAGCCCAGCCAATGGCTCCACCATTGATGGGGGGCGGTTTAACACCATATTTTTGTTCCCAGGCATCACGATCCGTGACAAATTTTTTATTGTCCTCTTCTTGCGACCGGTACTGTGCGATTTCATTTTCTGCCCGCACGGCAAGCGCAGGAATTGAAGACAAAGCCTCGCGACGGATCCATGCTTCAGCAGGTGTTCCACCAACAGAGCTATGTACCAAGCCAATGGGAATCTTTAATTTCTTGTGAAGCTCACGACCAAAGAAATAGGCGGCAGCGGAAAAGTTGGCAACGGTCTGTGGCGAGCAGATTTGCCATGCACCATTCGCCTCAGAGGAAGGAGTAAGCATCGGATTTTGGGCCACTGTGAAAAGCCGGATTGAAGGATACTGCGCGTTGGATATTTCCTGTTCTGCATTGTCCGATCCGCGAACGGAAAATCCCATGTTTGACTGACCCGAACAAACCCATACCTCACCAATGAGAATATTTCTCAATACGATCTGATTCTCTTCCGAAATTTTAATTTCGTAGGGCCCGCCCGCCTTAAATGTCCTGATTGAAATTATCCATTTCCCATCTTTATCAGATATGGTGGAATATTTTTTTTTATCCCAGGAAACAACAATTGAAATTTCTCGCAAGGATGAGGCTGTACCCCAAAGTTTTACATTGGATTTTTGCTGCAACACCATATTATCTCCCAAAATTGCAGGAAGCTTGACCTTCGATGATAGGGAGAGCGTGATGGATAAAAAAAGGATCAATAAAATTGCCTTCATAATTTAATTGTATTAAACTTTTATTTTTTAATGCTATAAGGTTCAATTTTAATATGGTCGCTATATTCTACCTTAAATAGATTATCGTTCTTTCTGTTTGCAGGATAGTCCGCAGTCCTTTCCACTTTATTGTTTTTCCATTCCAATCCGTCAACGCCATATAAATTCAGAAGTAAAACATCGTCAAAGATTCGAAAAGTGTTATTATATATCCGGATATTTTTATTGTACCTGCTCAACTCTTTATCCTCCCTGATTCCCGCAGCCACATCAATAACTGATTTTCCCCAAACACCAAAAAGACAATTTTCAAACACGTTATTACGTATGGTACAGTCACTTACACCACCCTGTTCAAACCAGAAACTGGCATCACCTTCAAATAACAATGCTGCTCCGGGAGTATGAAAATAATTATTTTCAACAACGGTTTTACCCCGACAATTCAGCAACATGCCGCGCGCTCTGTTATTACGGATTGTATTTTTATGTATGGAGATTTCGGGAAAATCTGCAAGTTCGCTTATGGCATCACCTATTTTTATATCGGAAGGCAATGCGTTTGAAAAGACAACCCTTGTAAAGTCTTTGTTTATACGCTCCACATCAATCACCTTTGACTCACCTTTTGTAATCAAACTAAGGCCTTTAACAAATTCCACTTTTGTTCCCTTTTTTAAAAAATCAAAACCAAGTTGCTGTTGATGCTTTAGTTGAACAATTATTTCATTCGGGGCAAGTTTTTTGGATATCTGAACATATATGCCGTGAATGTTTGTAGCATCATCTTTCTGGTTCTCAAATAAATTATTGCTCAACTCAATTTTTCCGGTGCAGTTAACAAAATGGGTGGCATCGGCTGTGCAACTTACGATACGTCCGGCAGAAGGAGTTACTTTGCAGCTATCAATCAGAATGTTGTGGGTGCGCTGTCCCAATATTCCCATACCTCCTGAATGAAATATTGTTATATTAGAAAATCTGATGTCTCTACAATCGGTAAGTACAAATCCCGGGTAATTGCGGTTCGCCGCTCCAAATGTCATTATATTACCCACTTTGCCTTTTAATCCGTTTAAAAAAACACGGACCTTACGCCCTCCAAGACTTTGGGCCACCAATGGATTACCATCCAGATAAAAATCCCTGGCCATAAATGCAGTTTCCCTTTTTTTAATATCAAATTCCAGCAAACTACCGTAGGGATAAGTCATTGGTCTGCTTACAGTTGTTTTTTGCTCATCAGAAACAGCACCATCAGTAAACAATAATAATCCGTTTTTTATTTTATATGGAAAATTCGCCAGGATTTCCACGTCTATTCCGTCGGGATTGTTCGCGAGAATGATTGCTTCGCTGTGAAACGGCCTGGCACAATCAATGGTAAAGTCTTTTAACGAAATATTGGCTGAATTTTCAAGTACAAACGGATTAACAAAACCATGAAAGACAAACGAAGATCCGTTCCCATTAATGGTCAAATTCTCAAATCCGATCAAGGGGAAAATCACCCTCTTTAAACCCTCATCATTGTTACTGACGAAGCAATATTTATCAATCCCAAAATCGGGATAAAAATGGTACTCTCCTTTCGGAAAAACAAGCTCAGCATTTTTTGAAATTTTACAGGAATTCAGCGCCTTGATTAAACCTGGAGTACAATCTGCGACGCCCGGTGAGAGTCCAAAATCCTGTACATTTACTTTTTTGGGCTGTGAGCCAAAAGCTGAAACCAGAAAGGAAAAACAGACCAATAACAAGTGTGTCCTATTCATCATTTATATTATTATAGTTTTTGAAATTAATTTTAAGATATTATTGTTAGCCGCTGAATCAATAGATATTGTTATCCTTTAGCATAAAAATAAATGAAACAGATACAGAGTTTCCCATAAAAATTACAGCCAGATCCAATATGTTATTAACTATTATCTACAATCTGTTACTGTAAAAACAGCAATTTAATCTACAAAAAGGCCAAAGGATTTTAAGGTATGTATTTAATAATGGCCTTATCAAATTTTGCTTATCATCATAATAGAACTTTGGATTTATTAAAGATTCCAATATTATATTATGCTAAATGGACTTATTATGCAAATTGATGTTTATTCAAAATCGAAATCCCCGACTAATTGCAAGGATTTTCGATAATGAATAATTTCTAGTCTTTCACACAACGCACACTCAACCCAACTGTTTTGTTGTTATCTCCACCCAGATTGGCTTTTGGAGAAAAGTAGTTGAGGCTGCATCCTTTTGCAGTTTTGGCTCCTGACTCGGTGGAAGTCCACCAGGCAGCTGAATTGTGATAATCCAGGTAATTATTTGAAGTCTTATAATAGTAGCCTGCAGGAAAAGCAGTAAAACCTGTTTCGTTTGTCGCATCGGTGATTTCGAATCCACTCGTTGATGCATTTCCAAGCGCTTCGTATTTGAGATAACGTTGAATGGCCGGATTGAAAGGAATATTCCACATCAACGTCGCGGTTGAATTTATCGTAGTGGTTTGTTTTAACTTGCGACCGGCAACATCGCCTCCTCCAATAGTTGTAATCAATGTTTGCCACTCAGCTTCAGAAGACACATGCCATCCGGCCGGGCATAGTTTTCCCGATTTCACAGCATAGAAGTTGTAGAGACGACCACTAAGTTTCGGGTCGTTGGGGGAGGGATAGTTGAGATAATTTCCACGAGTAAGCGTATCAACCTGTGCGGTAGTTGTAATATTAAGAAT
Organism: Prolixibacteraceae bacterium; assembly: GCA_037137375.1. Lineage (GTDB taxonomy): Bacteria > Bacteroidota > Bacteroidia > Bacteroidales > Prolixibacteraceae > CAINVV01. The sequence continues at coordinate 66,886 of JBAXKJ010000021.1, read as the reverse complement.
TGCTGTGCCGTCATTGTATTTCTGGGTTGCAAGATTCTCGACCATCCAAATCTGGTTACCAATTTTTACGGTGTGATAGATGTTTCCCGATGCATCAGTTACCGTTTCTGCCGAAGATGCCCATTTAGCAAAAAAAGTGGTATTGGAGCTAATCGAAGTATTGGCAAAATCTACCGGATTATACCAGTCCGTCCGAAGATGCCAGCTCACAAAGGTAAATCCTGCTCTGGTAGGGTTATCTGGTGGAGCGATCTTACCTCCTTTAGCGACTAATACGGCTGCTGGCATACCGACAGCTCCGGATATATTGGACTCGAAATTCACCATGCATTGGGTGGTTGACCACTTGGCATAGAGGGTTCGATTTCCCATGATGGTATCCTGATTAAATCGGAAAGGAATCGCTCCCGCGAGGTCTTTAAACCAACCGTTGAAGCTAGCATTGGCTGTGGTAGTTGAGGGCTGGGCAATGGGGCCGCTAATAGTCGCACCTGGAACTACCCCTTGCAAAGGGATGGGAACATTGGTTGATTTTATTTCATTCCCATCATAGACAATGATATAACCAGGAACCCATTTTGCCTTTAAAGTTATATTTGTTGTAACCGGATAGTTCAAAAAATCGAAAGGTTTGGTATCATCATTTCCAACATACCAATAAGCGAGATAATAATTAGTCTTTTTAGTTATGGTGTCTGGAAATGATACGTGATATCCTTCGGTTACATCTTGCTTAGGCACTTCGGGAATACCTCCTTGTGTGTCGAAAGTGACAGTAAATTCTGGTTTAAGTCCCCCCTTTTTTTCACAGGATATGGTCAATCCCGCAAGAAAAACGATTATTGTAAGACCTAAAAAAGATCGACAGATTCTATTTTGTTTCATAATATTATTTTAAAATAACTCGTCATTACAAATTCATAGTTTATCTATACCCATCCGGTTGCATCAATACAGGATTTAAATCCACCTGTTTTTGAGGAATTGGGAAAAAGATCTTAAAGTCTGCATAGTTGTCCTGAAGATTTTTCCAACTGACATTGTTGAATTTAAGCGTAAAACGAATATCAGTTCTTGGATTAATTGCATTTAATGCCGATTTATAAGTGGCAGTACGCACCAGATCAATACGCCTTATTCCTTCTCCACTAAGCTCTCTCGAACGCTCCTGCATCAACTCTTTCATGAAATCACCACCGGCTTTGGTTTTGTATTTATCGGTCAGCCGCTGGGTAAGCATAATATCTTTACCTGCAGCCCGATTGCGGATATCGCGCAAAATAGTTCGCGCGCCAACTTCATCCCCGGTTTTGTACAGTGCCTCAGCATACATCAGAACCACATCGGCAAAACGCATCACAGGGAAATTGAAGTTTCCGTTCCATGCAATTCCTGCAGTCTGACCAGCCACAAAGTGCCTCAACTTGTCAACACTTAAATTAGATATTGTATTCCCATTTGGATCTCTTTTCGAAATTGTATCAAAAGCAAAAGGAATCGCGAATGCCTTTCCGGCAACCATCTCTTCCTGATAGACAAGTTTTGTTTTCGATCCGGCTTTTGGCGGATTGGGATAAGTCGTTTTTGTTGGTATAATACTGATAATGTTATGAATGTATCGGGCATCCAAAGTGTCATACAGAAGGGCAAATTCAACAGGAGGCATGGTATTGCCATTTTGACCACCATTCGTAGGATAATCGCCACTTCCGGCAAGCAAAATAGTAGCAATATTTGAGTAAATAGAGGTCAAATCGCATTCTGCGGTAAACATAAACTCATTGTATTGATAACCTTTATTGGAATCGTAAAACATAAGGTGATAGCTGTCGTTCAGTTTATAATTGCTGAAACGATAAATTGAGTCGCCCAAAATTTTCGCCTTACTCCAATAAGCAGAAGCATTCACCCAATCAAAACTATGGTAGTTTTTTCCACTAATGTTATTCGGTGACATATCGCCAATCTTGTTCTCTTTGCAACTGGCCAGGTAGTTGTACATCCGAAGCAGCATGGCTCCAGCTGCCCATTTATTGACTTTACTATTCTGGCTTTGTGTTGTTGGCAGATTGTGATAGGCAAAAGTCAGCCCGCTTTCAATTTCCTGAAAGATATCCTGTACCGGACTTTGGGGAATCTTCTCTTCCCCAAGCGATTTCATTACCAACGGAACAGAACCAAAATAGAACGATAAATACATGTAATAGACCGATCGCAGGAAACGTGTTTCGCTGATTATGCGTATTTTCTGATTTGGATCTGTCGAACTATTGAATTGAGCTTTATCGATGTTTTCGAGCAATGTGTTGCATCGATTAATACCGGAATATAGATTCAGCATGACCTCATCGCCATAAGCATAGTTTTGAGGCGAATATCCCATATTATGGATGAAATCAAGACCTGTGGGATTTGAAAGAACCGCACCTGACCGACAACTATACTCATCTGTTCCAGTGGCAAAGGCACAGGGTAAATCTCTTGAAAACCCTGCATAAGTTGAGAGCGGGGAATAGCAACCTGTTAACGCGATCTCGCATTCGGCTGGTGAACTATAAAAATCATTTACATTACTGGAACCTGGCATATACTCAGTCAGAAAAGAGGAGCATCCAAAGAGAAATGGGATCAGAAGAACAGCGGCAAAAAATATTCGAAGATCTGAGGTAACTGTACACGATTGATCTTTCTGCCGAAAGTAGTATCTGCAATAAAATTTTAATATTTTCATATTGAGTTATATTTTGTTTCTATTTATTTAGAAGGTTGCACTGAGTCCTAAAAAGAGAGAGGTTGAACGCGGATAAGTCACGCGGTCATAACCTTTCAATGCCGAAACATTTGATGAAACTTCAGGATCATATCCGGTATAGTTTGTCCAGATAGCGAGGTTTTGGCCAGTAATATTCAACCTGAGATTACTGATTCGCATCTTTGAAAGCAGACGTTCCGGAAAGGTGTAAGCCAGTGTAATATTGGAAAGTCGCAAAAAAGAACCATCTTCTACAAAATAGCTGCTAACGATATCACGAGTGCGATTCCATCGTGCAAAATACTCATTGGTTGGATTCGTCTCAGTCCATCGATTGTTCCAAAATTCTTTGGTAATATTATAGGTGCCTGAATTTCCTGCCCCTGAAGTAGTATATTTACCAGAATTATAAATTTGATTTCCATAATTCCAGTTGACAAAAACAGACAAATCAAAAGAACCAAGTTCTGATTTCGTATAAGTAAAGGTGTTGTTCATCCCACCATAATGTTTAGGATTAGAATCTCCAATTACTTTTCTGTCGACCGCCGGATCAACAATTCCATCGCCGTTAACATCCAGAAATTTAATATCTCCCGGTAAAAGGTTGGTAATCCCCTTTATTGTTTGTACATCCGGCTTCGGCGTGAAAATACGATCCCGAAAATCAATAGTAGGATCACTACTGTTTTGCCAGGTAAAATCGGTCAGTTGATAGATACCAATCTTTTCCATTCCATACATAATTCCAAGCGGTTGACCTTTGATAATTCTACCCACATCCGCGTGCCAACCACCTCCAACAGATATTGGGATGAATTCGGTTTTCCCAAGATCAGTCACCTGGTTAATATTGGCTGAAAAATTGATAGTTGTAGTCCATTTGAAAGCTCCTTTTTCTAATATTGTGCCGTTGAGACTCAACTCAACACCCTTATTTTCCATATTGCCGATGTTTCGGTATTGTGTAGAAAATCCTGTCTGATTGGGGATAGGTGTATTCATCAACATATCGAATGTATATTTTTTGTATACATCCGCAGTAAGGTTTATCTTGTTTTTAAGCACTCCTAAGTCGAGTCCGATATTATACTGAGAAGTTGTTTCCCACTTCAAATCGGTATTAGATAAGGAGGTAGGAGCCATCCCGACCATTTGAACATCGTTGGAAGGATATTTGCTTGAAGTGAGTTTCCCCGTACCACTATAGGCTGGAATACGGTCATTACCAGTTACCCCATAACTAAAGCGGAGCTTAAGATTGTTCATCCAGTTCACCTTTTTCAGAAATTTCTCTTCGCTCATCTTCCATGCGAAGGCTCCTGAGGGAAAATAGGCCATGCGATTGTTCGTTCCAAACTTCGAGGAACCATCAGCACGAAAACTAACAGTGAAAAGATATCTTTTCATAAAATTGTAATTGATACGTCCAAGAAACGATTCTAGCTGGTTTTTTTCGTAACCTGATGTGGGAATCTGAAGATTGACACCCTTGCTGATATCAAAATAGGTGGTACTCTCATCTCCGCCAAAATTCATGTTCGTTGCCTTCATAGATGACAATTCATAGCTATTTAACTCAGCAGCAACCATCACGTTAAGACTGTTATTTTTATCAAAATCCTTTTGATAGGTTAGTACATTTCGCTCGAACCAAGAGTAAGAAATATTGTTGTACAAAGCTGCTTGTCCCTGATTGGTGCGCCCCCAGGGTGTATCTATTCCATAGAAACTGTTGCCCTTTGAATTAGATGAGGTAATGCCGGCAGAAACCCTAAGGTTGAAACCTTTGTTAAAATCATAATCAAAATAGATGTCACCAAGAAATCGCTCGGTTCTCACATTGTTAATTCCGTTTTTTATCAGTGACGTAGGTGGAGTCAAATCAAATACTGTCTCAGTGGGCCGAAGAATCTCAATGGGGCGTTCAGTTACTGAAAAAGAAGTAATTGTACCATATCCTCCAGGACCACCAACTCCCACAACGCCATCGTTTTTAACGTTGCTGTAATTCATGTTGATCCCGTATCCTAGCTTATCTCTCTTGCCGGTAATTTTGGATCGGGCCGAAATTCGGTTTTGACTGTTATCATTCACTAAGCCGAGTATTTTATTGAATCCCAATCCGCCAGAAAACGTTAATTCTTTGGTGCCACCACTCAATGATGCGTTATAATCCTGATAATAACCTGTGCGATAGATCTCATTCTGCCAATCATGCTTTAACTCAGATGGCCAATTTCGTGTTTGAAGATATCGGTTATTCCAATCGACATATCCGGCACCAAATAGATATCCTCCAGTTTTTCTGGCATTGTTTCCATCATCCATTTGATACATCTCATAAGTATCAGCATCAAGTACATCATATAGTTTACCTGCCTGAGAAGCGCCCAAAGAGACATCTAACGAAATCTTTACTCTTCCGGCTTGCCCCGTTTTGGTAGTAATAATCACCACACCATTAGCTCCTCTTGACCCATAAATAGCTGTAGCAGAGGCATCCTTGAGTACTTCAATGCTTGCAATATCATTTGGATTCAACCCAGTCATTGGGTTCATGCCAAATCCGCCTTGTGAGCTCACCATGGCAATCTCATTTTTATTGGCATCCATCTGAACACCATCAATCACATAAAGTGGCTGTGTACCGGCATTGATAGAGTTTGAACCGCGAATATTGATATCAACACCTGAACCTAATTCTCCGGACTGAGAACTGATTTGGACCCCTGCAATTTTGCCATTCATCGCCTCTAAAAAGTTGCCCGTTTTTTCGACAGAAATTTCAGCCCCTTTTATACTTTGAACAGAGCCGGTAAGGTCAGCTTTCTTTACCTGACCATACCCAATAATAACGATATCATCTAATCCAACAGTCTCCTCATACATCACTATATTGAAAGTGCTTTTCCCGGTAATGGATAATTCCTGTGATTTCATCCCAATAAATGAGAAAGACAAAATTTCGGCGTTTGCCGGAATGCTAATTTTGAATTGTCCATTTGAATCAGAAATGATCCCAATCGTAGTCCCCTTGACCTTTATCGTCACGCCAGGCAAGGGTTGACCGGTCGCGTCTTTTACTGATCCTCCGATAGTTCTGTTTTGCTGCGCCAAAGGGCTTTCGGAGTTATTCCTAGTTGAATGATTTTCTGACAAATCACAATTTTTAGTCTCCCTTGAATTGGTATTTGCAGTAGAACTCAGGATTCCGGCAAAGAGTAAAATTTCAAGAAACATAACTCTTAGAAAAATTGCTTCAAACTTTTTCCATTGAAAGGAAAAACAAACATTAGATTTTTTTCCCATTGAAATAAATTAAATTAGTTAGTTAATAATCCCAGGCAGAATTAGAGGGTACAGCCCTTTCGAGTTCATAAATTTCAGCTCATTTTAAGTTTTGAGATTGAGCCATTATCGTTTAGCCCAAATCGGGGATAGAATATTTTTTTTCATTGTAGATAATAATCAGTTTTTAGTTATTGGATGTTTGATCACATTTTTTTTGAGAAAAGTCTGCAATCAAAGTTATTGGTTGTGCTCCAATTTTATCAACTGTATTGTAACAAGAATCATCGCTGATGTAACAAAAGAAATAATTATCAGGAGATATTATTCCTTTACACTCTTGCTTGCTATCCCTATAAATTATTATTTATGGTAATGGTTAAATAATTAATATTCTAACTACTATCAGTAATTATTAGAAATGAATTCTCAATGAAAATGTGGTTTTCAAGCAAGCTTTCCTAACTAAAGCAGGCTTTATCTTTTGTGATCCTAATTATCAGAGGGGGTATTACTGTTTGTATCCTTTAAAAGTCAATTCAATCTTGTTCTCCTGTTTGTCTGATACAATCTTAAACCTTAATCGGGTAAGCTTTTTTCCCCAGGAAACCTCCACGGTTTTATCGTTGGTGTCAAACTCCTCGACTATTGGTGTTAATGCCCTACTGTCGAATGATATATCTACTGATATGCCTTCCGTTTGCAGCCGCACTACTCCCGGTTTTAGGATGGAAGCCTTGCAGCAGGTAAGGAAATTGAGGTAGTTTTCGCCTTTGACTACCGTTAGTTTGTAACGGTCCTGAATCACCAAAGACTTGCCCCTGTTCAGCGCATAAGTCCTGTTCCAGAAATCGACTTTTGCCTCCTCAGGATAGGCTTTCGCGAGATCCAGTGAAAACTGAAGCATTCGGTCATTTGAAATAAATTTGACGGATTTTGCGGCATATTCCTTTCCAACATGTTGCTCAATCCCGTTGATGGTGGGCACATTGTGGTAATTTGAGCGGGTCGGCCAGTAAGTATATCGTTTATCTCCGAAAGAATATTTGGTATAATAAAGTTTCCCGGCATCGATCAGGATGGGCTTGTTGTTATAATGTACAATGCAGGTTCCCACATCGTTGTGGTTGTGGCTTTCTTCGTTATGCCCCCCTTTCGCAACCAGATAAAAGCCATTACTGGAAGTTTCGCTGTCACGGCCCCCTGCAATCTGGTTATCCGGAAACCAGAAACTTTTCTGCAAAGGTTCCCATGCCGGATAATCGTTCAATTTTTTGTCGGATGTGTGCCCCCTTTTCTTAGCCAGGAAAGCCGCAAAACCCATCATTTTTGCATCTTTGCTGTACTCGCCCCATTTGAAAATCATCTCAGGATCGTGGGTGTTTTTGGCTGCGGCATCGGCGAAATTGACATAATAATCATCGGCGATATAGGCGTTGTAGATGTATTTTCCAAGATTGTGAATGATCTCCTGATCGAAAACATTGATTTTTCCATTGCTCGACTGATAAAGCATTTCGAGCGACCAGAACAACCTGGCACCCGCGACGCCCCAGTAACTCGGTCCTTCATCACACCAGCCATCGGCCTTCACGAAGTTGATATATTTGTCCATTGACCGCATGGCTTTGTATGCACCTTGCGCCCTTTTTGCAGGGTCCTCCACCATTAATAAGATGGTCGACAACACATTGCTGTTGATCCATGGATTCCAGTTATTGACGAAACCATCATCGAAACCAAACCAGCTGAAATCGTTCCTGGTATAGTATGGTTCCAGTATTCTTCTGTTGATTTCATCCCTTATCCGCTCCGAAATCAATGGATTGACGGAGTCGAATTTGTGCTGCATGAGGTAATATATCCGTGCAAGTTTGGCCCCCTTTTCTGAGGCAAAGAGATCTATGATGGGTTCTTTCACATCTGGCAGGGATCCTGGTTGCTTCTGCCGGTTCACATGCGCGGAATAACCCCAGAAAGTTTCCTCGCATTCAGACCAGACGCCGTCGATAATTTTGTTTAAAAAACGACCCTTCGCTTCCAGAAGCTCTGCCTCAACCAAAGCATAAAGTGCGTCCTTTCGCTCCACGTCGATTTGTTGCATGGAGTCGCGATTTCCGATCGCATCAAAGGCCAGGAAAGAAGAAGCCGAAATCGCCCGCCAATCATAATTCAAATATTTTTCAGCCCTTTTGAGAATCGCCTCCCTGCGAATGGTGGTCGCTTCATTCCATCGGTCCCGGGTAGGATATCCGGGTTCGGCAAACCACTTCTGAGGTTCTGTCAATACTGTTTTCAGGAACTCTTCCGAGTATTTAGTGGAGAGCAGGTTCCGCTTCGTCTGGCCATTTAATGCCAACGCAACCAGAAAAAAAACTACCAACGCAATCAATCTCATATCACAAGTTTTTGTTTGATTTCTTTTTGCCTGTAACTGTTATTGGACCAATTTCATACCAGCCATCATTCGTCTTAAGTTCAATCCCAAGTTTGATAGACGGTTTCATCCCATCGTTGGGTTGGCGGATGCCGACAGCCAAAATGTAGTCTCCGGGTGTAATTTTTTTGAAGGTCAATTGATCCTGAATTTTCGTTAATTGACCAGGTTGCCATTGAACCGGATTAGAGGCAGCAGCATCGCAAATCCCAACCACTTTCCCCTCTTTTGATATCAAAGCAAAAGAAACTCTAGAAGGAATAAATATATTGGCCACTCCTTTGTTTAACCAGTCAATCCAAATTTTGGCTGATTTTCCTGCCTGAATACTCCCCGGATATTTCACTTCAGAAATGACCAGATGGTATCCTAAACGATTGGTAAGCTTGGCAACAAGCGCAGAATCTTCTTTCAACATCGTTAATCCGGAAGTCCCGCCGCGGCTCAAATCGCAATAAGTTGGCTTGCCGGTCTCCACACAGTCTGCCAGTCGGAATCCTCTACCTTCCTTGTCCTTTTTTCCGTCCCACCATCCGAGTCCTTTCATCATTTCGTAAGAGCCGTAAAACTCAAAAACGGCAGGCATCTTCCCGCCACAAATGCTCACCTCACTGCCATCGCTGTTCCCACAAATGCCGTCCCGTCTAAGACCGACGCCAATCGAGACTGCCCAATCCTGCACCGGAAGAAATTCTGCGTGTTTCCCGGTAGGGAGTTGGAGAAGTGTCTTCTTAAAAGCATCCCTGTGAATCTGAATGTGTTCCTTGAATTTTTCTGCCGAAATATCCGGTTTCCCAAACGGATACATGTGCCCCTCACCCCAGTTGCCATAGGAACGGATATCGATGAAAGCCACATTCGGATGACCATCATAACGCGCAGCCATTGCCTGAACGAAGATTTTCAGCTTTGTAAGAAACACCGGATCATCGAAGACAGGTACCAATTTCGTACCCGGATTCCCCGTTGTACTCAATTTGATGTCCTTTAATTCGAAGGAATCATATTTGGCGCCCGCATCAAAAACCCACTTTGGTGTGACCCAAAAACTCCTGGAGTGAGTGCTGGCACACATCACCCCAAATGCAAATTGTTTGCCTGCATCCGACCAGGATTTAATTGCATTATCAATGATTTCCCAGTGATAGACCCCTTCTTCCGGCTCAATTTCCCCCCACTGAAAGCGGGTGTAGCCCAATGAAGACAGGGCTAATACCCCTTTGGGCTGATTTTCCGCTTTCCCATATGCTACCCAGCCCTTACCCGGATTGACGATGGGCTTGTCAGAAATTGCCGGTTTTACCGTAACGAACATTTCTTTGAGAGCAGACTTTTTTTTGTCCGCGCCGGATACAAAGAGGACGGCTGACAGAAGCACCAACAGCAGCCAAAGATTTTTTAAAGGGGATGTGTTCATTTTTTGTCCTGATATTCAAATTGATAAAGTGCAAAATTATTTGGTTTTGGAAGAGAGAAACTGATCTCGCCGTTCTTTCCTGTTTTGCATTGAAAATCTTTCCCTTCTCCCAAAATAAGCTTCAACCTAACCTGTTTATCCGGCATTAGCCTGGTAGCGAGAAGGGCTGTTTTTTGCTCGTTATCCTCACGAAAAACCAGCAAATACCCTTGCTGCCGCTGGATTGACTGAAAACCACACCAACTTCTGCCATCCGGTTCATCCCCAATCGGGAAGATCATCCCTTTGTGCAGATCGTGCTGAATCGCCCGGTATTTCTTGATCGTTTCTCCGGTGGAGAATGCTTCCTCAGGAAGATTGGCCAGTTCCATCCATGCCAAAGGCTGCGCCATCATGGTAATGGCAAAAAGATAATCGAAGGAATAATTTTCCGGCGCAAATCTGTCGTTGACGTATTTATCCCTGTTGCGCCATTTATTTAGGAACTCAATCTGTAATCCTTGTGGGGGCAGGTACTGCGAAAGCATCCATAGGTTCCGCAAAGTCCGGTATGGATAATAATTGGCCCAGTCGGTATACCTGTTCTCCAAAAAGAAATTTCCATATTCGTTGAAATAGAAATATCCGCCACGCCTTCCTGCCGTAGCGTCCAAATTCAGGACAGCCTTCCATTCCGTAGCCTGCATGACGGTTTCATACAATTTTCGCAACCGGATTTCGGCTTCCTTATTGGGAATATTGGTGCCATCGATTTTGAAAGTGCGGATTCCATAGGTCTTATAAAGGCCGATCAACGCAGCGGCATCCTTCTCCCAATCAGCATAATTGTCCTGGATACTGGGATTGAACCACAAACAGATCTCGATGCCCAGCTCCTTGCCCCGCTTGATCAGTGGCGCGAGTCCATTGGGAAACTTAACAGGATCGGGTTTCCAATAGTCCGGATTGCTCCAGATATCCTTAAACGATCCACCGAATGCCGAATTTGCCGACTTCCCGGCTTGCCATCCATCATCGATCTGAAGACGACTGACTCCCATTTTTGAAGCTAACTCAAGTTCCTTCAGGCAAAACGTTTCGTTTACCCGCTTATCCTGACCGCGGTCGCCCCAGGTATTGGACATCACCATCTCATCCCTGTCTGCCAGAAACGGACGAACCCGCTGCTGATAATTCCTTAATGCCAGATCCCGCTGCGTCTCACCCTTGTACACCCCTGTGACATACCCGTAGCCCTTATGCCATTCCTGAGGATGGATATCGCAACTGTCAATTCCTAAACCGATTACCTTGAAAGTTCCCTGCCCTACCAGGAAATCTCCCTGCGGATAATAGAGCTGGGTATTGGAATTCGGCGCTTCTTTTTGAATAAATAATCCCTCCCCTGTCTCAGTTTGCTGAGTAAAAAGCAGATTCCCTTTGTATAACGCATCCTGGCGATAAGGCATCGTGTTGACCGGAAAAACGAGGGTGTTGAACCGATCCGTGACATCAAAAAATTCTATGCTCTTGATTTTCCAATGATTTCCCTGGATGACCAATTGTTCCATGACAGGCATTTTGGCGGCTTCGGCACTCCTGGTAATCGTCTCAATATTCTTCAGATCGACGGCATTGGGCAAGGCATTGAACCAGGACTTTGCGGCGCTTCCCTTGAACCAGAGTTCCGTCGCAATCGCCGGACAATCAGGATAAATTTTAAGGATTTTTTTGATCTTCAGCTTGCCCAGTGAGTATTGAATGGTCGTGCGGATATGCTGGCAATACTGTGGAGAATCTTCGATAAATGCTGAGACTATTTCCGCTTCCCCGGACTGTTGACTCTCTGATGGCAGAAAAAGATCGGCCTGCTTATTCTTTGTATTCCACTGATTACCAGTCTCCTTGTTTTGTAAACCACAAGTGATCAGGTTTCCGTTGTTCCATTTCCACACCCTTTTAATCAGGCCGTTTTCAAGTGTCAGTGTATCATTTTTCAAGCTAATCCGACACCCGTTGCGGGCAAATGCGTAATCAGCCGTAAAGGCAAAGGCCGGAAAACAAAACGAAAAGGCAAGAATTAAGAGTAGTCTGTTCATCATTCAACTTATGTTATAGTTCCATCTGTTAGTAAGGAAGTTGGGCTAGAAGCTATTCGCATCTATATTATTGGTTGACAATTCATTGAAATATTTTCAAAAACCCCTTGTTAAGAATTTCCCCGATCGGAAATGAATAATATCTGGGCGATTGCTGTTTGCCCGACTATACTCCATTAATCTGGAATTTTTTGGCACTCTTTCGCGTGATCCAATTTAACGCTTCACCTTTATAGATCTGCCTTTACCATCGGAGGTTATCACCTGAACAATGAAGACCTTGTTTTGCGTGGTTCCAGCATCAAGCAGTGCATAATTACCTGACACCCTGACCACCTGAATGGTCCGCCCCATCATATCGTACAACCTTATTTCACGGCTGTTCGCCGGAAGGTTCAAAACACAGATCCGTTCGTTGTAACGGTCATAGAAAGCGGTAAATTCGAGCTTTTTCTGCAGCGTTTCAACCGCTGTAATTGAAAGTGGCAACATCTTTACGTCATCCACATACATGGTTATTGCTTTTTCCTGATAGTATTCAGTCCCGTTTCGTTCGGGTGAAATGAGCAGATATCCCGATGCCGTAAAATTGAATTTAGACAGATCCTGAGTACCGACGGCGAATTGCGCGGTTCTCCATTGGGCAGTGGAATATCCTGAGGTACCTTCATTGGGATCGGCAAAGTCGACTATCAGCACGTTCCCGTTGCCATCGTAAATACGCACTCCTACTTTGCCGGCAGCTTCTTTGTAATATTTGAATTCGATCACGCTGAGTTTAGTGACATTTAAATCGTAACCATAAGCCTGCACGCCGCGGTAAGTGAAATTTCCCGCATTCGCTGAAGTAACATACTCACTGTCATCTTGTCTTATGATCCTCAGAACCTTATTACTGGTATTTATTCCCGTCTTATATGGGTTGACAACTACATCGCCTAAAATTGCCTTCAAGGCACCGTTGGTCGCCGGATTCGTTTTCCAGCTGACAAATTCGTAAGAGAGCGAATTCAGATTGAATGACTCAAAACTCTCGTTCAGAACGGTTCCGGAAGTATTTATATTAAGGCCATTTAAGGCAGCATCACCTTCAGGCACCAGTTTAACCGAGACATTCTGGGTAGCGCCGGCAGCAACGGTAAATTCAAATCCGGTAAAAAAAGTATCGGAATTTTGTTCTTCATAACTTGTGGGAGGTTTGGTCGACCATGCTTTGGCAGTTACTGCATCTGTTCCGCTAAAGACCAGATAGAGCGCTTTGTTTGACTGCGTAAGCTTTATCACTTTATCGCTGACCTTTTGCGGTATAGCTTGTGTCAGCAGGTTCCAACGGATAGTCAGTGGTTTTGCACCTGCCTGAACGACATCATTGATCTCAACATATCGGTTCGAAACGATAGAAGCCGTTCTTTTGCAACTGGTTACATCGTTTTTATAGGCCGATGTGAGATTCATGTCGACCGATTTCAGGCTTGCCGTATTGACAAGATTATCGACCGATACATTTGCGGCAACCAGCTGTTTATTTCCATTGATTGTTAAAGTATTGTGTGCAAAGTTGTTCAAGCGGAATACATCCCATCGCTGAGAAGTCTGGCTCATGTTCCATAGATCTACCCCATTTGTTTCCAGATTATTGTAGTCACTCATCCCAAAATCCATGGCCCAGCGGATATCCATCGCTTCCATCACAAACGAACCAATATCCATATGAGCATGGTTGCCGGAAGGGGTGCCTCCCTTAACTGCCAGGTAGATATCGTTGGCTCCCCAACCCGTGCGAAGCGCTGCAACGGCGCTTGCACCCTGGGCAATATAGGTGGTTTCAACAGGTGCAGGCAGATTGGTCAAGTTCAGATCCATGCTCCAGATCAGCAGGAATGGCAACAGTCGGTTATCAACAAGGCTTGACACGTTGGAGGTTAACGTGAAATCGAGTTTTTGTAATTCGTTGTAGAGAACACTCTTGTCGGTTGCGCGTGATGCGAGCCAGAACATTCCCACCTGGACTCCAATTCCATTGCCACAATCTGCAAAATTGAACGGGAGCGGATTGATCGCTTTGAGTGCTCCGCCACTCATTTGTTTGGTGGCAGTTCCCTGCATGTGCGTCACGAAGTTGACTGTTTTCAGAAACCCATCGATGGCTGTAAGTCCTCTGTCTGTGCCCCACATTCGTTGTAACAGATCTATAAACAGGATATTAAAGGTTGTCCCATATTCCCAGTACCCCATGCCTTCAGGATAGGCACCATTGTTAGAATAAACCCCCATTGGGATTTTAATGGAATTCACGGCCCTGTCAATCAGTGGCTGATAATAAGTTGGATTCTCGTCGAAAACAGCTGCCACGCCTGCCGATATTCCTGCGTTACAAACCTGATTCCAGTTGTTGTTATCGGTCATCCAAGACTGATTGGCCTTGGTTCCCGTGGTTTGTTCAATTCCTTTATTCTTAATGGCCGTCGCAATAGAAACACGAGAAGTAGACCCCATATAATTGTACAGCCAGTCATAGCCGATCGCCATAGCCAAGGTCATTTCTGCCACATCGAGAAAATGGGAAGGATTCCAATCTGAAAACGCTGCCATGGCAAGCATCTCGGTCTCTGCCCGTTTTGCGTAGCGAACATCATTGGTCATCCGATAGGCGTAGCTCAGGTAACTAATTCGATGAATGGCCTCCCGGGATACGGTAAGCAGCCTGATTCCCGTCAAGACCCTTTGCTGAACCGGCAAGGTGAGAATGTCATCGCAATCGGTAATAATTGCGTTGTGTACCTTGTTAAGATTAGGGGTGGTACTCAATTTTTGCTTTAAAAGAGCTTCTTCTCCAGTTAGAAAAAATAACCGGGGATGGCCTGTTAAAGGATAAGCTGCGCGGCTTTGGAAAGTGCCCCCACCAATCAAACAAGCATTAAGAAGAATAAATGCAAACAGTATTTTTGTTTTTTCCCTCATATTAATTGCTAAAATAGGCCTTTGAAATTTCATTCGCAAGTGTTCCATTGTTCTCCCTTTTTGCTTTTTCGAGGCAGTCCATAAACAAGTAAAATTTAAGCCAATATCCAAAGCTGTATTTTTGCCTGATTGATTTTGGACTCTTCAGCAGGGCATACCACTGGGTATTAATTCCCTGCTTCCCGGCAAGTTGCTGAAAAGCAAGTGCTTTCTTCCAGGTGTTTTCAGAAACTGCTGTATTCAGTTTGTTGAAATCGGGATATTTCATTTTATTAATTTTAATCACTTCCGCTTGATCGCTGATACCTAATTCTTTTAAAGAGAAGGTGAAATCAGCAGTCTTGTCTCCATTCAGATCATAGCTGATGCTGTCAAAGAAGCCGTTTCCGTCTGTATCTTTATAGCTTATCAGCGGAAAAATGGTAGGATCGGCAGGTGTCCTTACCGGTCCGTAGCCGTCATATAATCCGCCCATTCCCTGGTAGTAAAAAGCGTTTTGGTCCACCCGCCAATAGCCTGTCTCCGCGCCGAAGAGATGGATCTTCCCATCCAACGGACTCACATACAAATTTCCATTCCCCGAATTATCCAGATCCCATTCGCCGCGATCTCCAACAGGATCCGACTGGGGATTGTCGTCCAGTCCACCCTTCTTTACGCCAATGGTATAAGGATCTTTTGGGTCGAGTAATTCAACTCTTTCCCAACGTTCACAATCGTCATCCTCATCGAAAACCAGCCAGGCTTCATTCCATTTTCCCCGGTTGAAAACAAGGTCCAGCGCTTTCTCATGATCGGGATAGATGAACTCCTCCAGTTGACGAATCCGGGGATCCATAAAATATTGGTCTGCAGCAGGCAGTCCGCGAAGATTCTTAAACGGATGAACCTGGTCCATGTAATCGAAGCCACCTCCCCGAAAGGTAATAGTCATGTCAAAATCGAAGGGATTTCCTGGTGAATTATCGTTGTCCAGGTCATACGCCATGGTTACGTAATCAATTTTCCCGGTCAGTTTGGTGAGGTATTTATCTCCTGTCACGCCATAGGTCGGCCTGTCGAGCAGGCGGATGGCGCATTCGGTTAATCCATCATGATCTGGGTCAAAAAACAGGAATGGATTCTCCCAGTTCAACCTCAGGTCATTAATGTGTTGAGGCGAAGAATGGATCTTCAAAAACAAGGTATTGCCTGAATAGTCCTCGAAAAAGTCTGATTTCCCATCGTGGATCCAGCAGCGAACCTGAAAGGTATTCCAGTCGATGTAGTTAAGGATGTTGTCCTTGTCCAAATCCATGTTTACCATGAAATGACCCGGGCCCCAGGGCTTGTCCTTATCCTTTTCGCTGGCAAACTCAGAGAAGATTTGAATATCGGCTTTCCCATCATTGTTGGTATCCACCCAGTCGATCACTGCATCTGAATAGCTGCCATATTTTCCATCCTTATTCACATCCACCATCAGGCAATCGTTGTCCGTATCACCCTCTGTGTCTGTCACTTTCATGTCATCGTCATCATCGATCCATTGCACAGGAAAACCATTGGCCGTGGTATATCTCATTACGTCCGGATCTCCATCGTTATCGAGATCAATAAATTCAGGTTTCGTACCCGGAAGCTGTTGTAATGGCCTGTAAATGTTAAGCTTGGTATTGGTGTTCCAGGGCAGGCTTTGGCCTTTCGATTCTTGTGAAAAGGTTTCTGCATGCAAGCTTAGGCAAATAAACAGGAGAAAAAATGTTGCTTTCATTGTTATTTAGTTCAGGATGTTACCGTTGTTTCGCCTTTAGATTCTTCTTAACCAGCATAAAATAAGGAAGCCTGTCGATGGGTATATTAATTTCAATGACCTTCCCACCGGTGTAGATTACGCCATCATCTGCCTTCCACTTCCCTTTGGGCAAAACGACTTTACGTTGGTTTCCATTTCCGACCATTGGCGCGACAATTATCTCGTTTCCAAGCATAAACTGATCCTTGATCTCAAAGAATCCTTGATCGGGAAAAGAATACTCCATTGAACTGATGATCGGATCGCCCGTTTTTGCCGATTTCCTGGTAAGTTCCAGAATAAGTGGGGTAAATTTCTTTCTGATTTCGACGGCTTTTTTTACTGCCTGAAGGTGTTCAGCATCCAGAACGCGCCAGGGTGCCACCGAGAACTGCATCATGGGCATTAGCGCATGGATTTGGGCCGAGCGGACAACAATATCCGGATTGAAGGTCTTAGGATCGAGAAAGCTCGTCCAGTTTCCACCTCCAATCAAGTCGGGGCACGAAAATGTATAGCCTGATAAACCTTCTGTCAGCATGTGAGGAATCAATTTCTGAACATCTTCCCAAGTGTGATTTTTATCGTGCAGGCGCTGAGCCAAAGGTTGTCCGGCCATTTTCCAACAGGCACGGTATTCGTTTAATGGAAACCTCAAGCCAAATTGTGCCCACAATTCACACTGTCGATTGGGCGATACCGGGATCATAGACAAGGCATCCGCCGGGTAAAAATTCATATCACCGGCATCGAGTTTAAAACCATCCACACCAAAATCCCTGACAAGACCATCCAACTGTTCATTGAACCATTGCACGGCGGCAGGATTAGTGAAGTCGAGTAACGCAGAATAACCATTCCACCATTTGATCATCGCAGGATCTGTCGCTTTATTCCAGGTTGGCTTATCCTGATTTTGCTGCATCAGGAATGCCTTGGACTTCATCAATTTCTTTAGGATCATGGTCTGGTCGGCACTAACAAAGGGGCAAACCCATAGCATGACTTTGAACCCCATCCGATGCAACTCGCTTATCATCGCTTTGGGATCAGTGAACCTTCCGGGGTGGAAATTCCACTTGCCGTAATCTTCCTGCCAGGTGTCGTCAATCATCAGCACTCCAGGTTCAAAACCATTGGTCAGGATCGCTTGAGCATACTTCAGAATATCTGCCTGATTTTGATTGTAGGTGAGCTCTATCCAGGTATTATACTGAGGTTTTGAAAACAACAACTCATCGGGCATCATCCCTGAGGCAGGGAAAAAGGTAGCTGAAGCATATTTTCGGGCATCGGCAAGTGAGTTTCCTGCATGACCAAATTTCACTTCACCTTTGGCATTCGTAATGATGATTTCGTTTTCCTGAACCTCAAAGGCATAAGGTTCTTCGCTCCAGACCCACAGACCCTTGTTGCCTAACAAAATTGGCTGAATCTGATTTTCCTGGTTGTTGGCCCAGAAGTTGTACTTGGAGCCGACGATATATGGCATCTTCTGACCGTCTTTTATGACTCCGGACCAGACTCTTTCTCCGGGTGAAAGTGATATTCTCTGAATCGGACCGCTAATCTGCCCAAAACCGGAATGCAAGAGTCCCAGCAAACAAGCTAACACACATAGATTCTTCAGCATAAGTTCATTATTTCATATTCCAGCATCGAAGTTGGATAGTCCAGTTTTGTCATTGGCTCCTGGCAATAGGGATATTTAAAATGGGCTTTTACTCAGGCATATATTAGAAACGATGCACTCGGAGCAAATAATTGGGAGTGTCACAAAAAAAAGAGACTGCAAAAAATAGCTATCAGCCTTTTTGCAGTCTCTTTTATTTCATCTAAAATAGAGCAGGGGTGTAGACTTCCATGATGACAGCCCTGTCTCTGGCAACCAAAGTTTCGGTTGCTTCGTATGAATAAGTACTACTTGAAACTTTATACGTCAAGGTGATTCCATCTCTGTCTTTGTTCCCCCAATTGTACTTTTTGGTTAGAAATTCGCCTGTCCCGGTGATGGTATAAGGAGATCCGGCTGGTGCTGAAACGGTACATTTGGTGCCGTTAAAAGTCAGCACTACATTGTAGGCACCTGTGATCTTGGTCGAACGGAAAGACGTAGGAAACGTTACCTGGTAGCGACCGGTCGTTGACAGCAATACAGCCGGATTATTTTCGACGTAGGTTTGACTGTACGTGGTCGTTTCTACCTGTGTACCTGATGCGTCTTTCACAATATTCGTACCATAATGGAAATAATTACCATGAAATTCATTGATGTATTTAATGGCAAACATGGTAAAGTTTTTAGGCGCGACATTCCATTGTGAAGCAATACGAGGATCAGCTGCAGGATTGGATGAATTTCCAGAAAGAATGGTATCAACATCAGCTGATGACTTTAGACGCAATGGAACCACATAAGTATTCTTGATTGCAAGCGGATCGTTGAAAAAAGCATCAGTAAGCTGAACAGTTACGCCACCGTTGTAACTTCCTGCAGGTACTATAATCTGATCAGGAGAGCTAAGTGTATAGTAATTAGTTGGTAACGGCTTGATTGGATCACCCTTAGCAACAAAAAGAATGTTGTTGCAAAGTGTGTTGTCCACTGCAAATGTAAACTTGCGATCCTTGGTGTTTTCATACAATCCCCCCAATGCAACAGAGATCACGAACTTATGGGCGTTGTCATTCGCATTGTCATAGATATAATCACCCAAAACCAAAGTTCTGACAGGAAACTGATAGGGGAAATAACCTGATTGATAGTCAAAATCGGGAAAGGTGATGTCTTTGTTTTTGCACGAAAACAGACCAACGATTGTTACTATTATTAATAATATTTTTTTCATATTTCTATATATTAACGGTATACAAATTATTTCCAGCCATTGTTCTGGACAAAATTAAACTTAATAATTTCTTTATCGGGAATCGGTCCGTACATCATAAAAGTGTTGTTATAGGCGCGATTTTCCACAGTGAAATAGGTGTAAGTTGTCCCATTAATTGAAACTCCTTTTGCAGGGACAGTCAGATCATCCTTCCATCTGCGCACATCCCAGAACCTGAATCCTTCAAAACAGAGTTCAAGCCTTCTTTCATTATGAATCAAGGCCCTCATCTGGACTTTATCTGTTATTGATGTCAGATAACTATCCGGCTGGGTGATCCCTGCGCGCTTACGAATCGCAGCAATTACGTCTTTGGCAGAGAAAGTGAAGGTCCCTTTTCCATCTGGTCCCCAGGCTTCATTGGCAGCTTCGGCATAATTCAGGAACATTTCAGTATAGCGGATATGTGTTTGGAAATGTTGTTGAGTAGAGGAAGCCGCAGGATTGGCATTCACCTCTTCACGCAGCAGTTTCCTCAGGTAGTATCCTGTTCTGGTTGAGGTCGTTGTTGCATCCAGTGCGTTGCTTCCACCTCCCACACCTGTGGTAATGACCGTACTCTTCATACTGCTGCCATTGTACACCACATAGAGCGCCAACCTTGGATCCCGGCCGGTATATGGGGCAGCAGGATTGTACTTTGAATTCACATCGCCGATAGGATAACCATTGGCCATTGGAAATGCATCCACAAGATTCTGACTCGGATTGACCCTGCCGTTTCCATAAAGGGAAGGAGGGAAATTGGCTACTTCACGAACCTGGTCGGTATATACGGGCCTTCTCCAAAGGATTTCACCCAGGTCTTTCAGGTCGCCACTGGAAAGATTGGCCTCAGTTACCTGGGCTGCCAGATAGAAGATATGACCTTTTGAATCCAACCCTGAAATCCCGTTGATGCCATTTAAAACCTCTCCGGCAATATTAGCGGCATTTTGCCACAAAGTCAAGTCGTTGGTGGCATTGAATGCCGGACTTGCAGCAAGAAGGGCCAGACGGGCTTTCAGTGCGTTAACAATTCGGCCACTTACCCGTTGACGGGAAAAATCTCCCATAACCGTATTGTACGAGTTGATGTCCTTCACATCGGTAAATCCAGCAGGCAATCCAGCTAAGGTTGCTACGTTGCCGTAGTCCATGGGGAGATACTTAAGCGCTTCGGCAAAATCAGCATTGGCACTGGTTACACATTCGGCAAAAGTGGCCCGGGGTTTGGAGAATGCATCCGGTGTCGCAAGGAATTCATTGTAAATAGGGGTTCCAAGCAGGGTGCCATTGGATCCGACGCCACCATGATTTCTTAAAAGGTAATATTTGAACATCCCTCTCAAGGCATAGGATTCACCCTTCAGTCGTTTGATAAACAAAGTGTTCTGTTCCGGGCTGGTCCATTTCCAGTTAACCTGGTCCACAATGCTCAAAAATTCATTGATGTATAAAATTGCCTTGTTTGAGTTATCCCAAAGGTTTTGTGGATCGTAAAGAGCAGACCATTCTCCTTTAGCCATGCGCATGAAGGAGTTCAGTTTGTCGTTGGTCACGGCATCATCGGTGGCCACTTCATCCCATCTGTAATCGTTGGTTGTAATATAGGTGAAGGCCCTGATCAGCAAACCTTCTGCATAGGAAGGATCGTCGTAAACCCTTTCGATCGTGCTGTGATTGTCATTTTCTGGTTCCAAAAATTTACAGGCTGTTATGACCAGCAGGGAAACCATCAGCAATGAAAATATCTTAATGGATCTCATAATTTAATCTTTTTTAATGAATTAAAAATTAGCTTTTAAACCCATAGAGTAGGTACGGTAATAGGGCTCATATCCTTTGAAAGGTGTCGTGGATGTACCAGCTGTAAAACTTACATTGGTATCTCTTATTTTCAGATTATTTGCAAACTGAAACACATTGGATGCATCCACAAACAAGTCTAAATTCTTCATGAGCAGCCTCTTTGCAATTTTTTCAGGCATGTTAAGGGATAGCTGTATCTTGCGAATCTGGAAATAATCGTTGTTGTACAGCCAAAAACTGGACCTGCGGTAATTGTTGCTGTTGGTTTGGGAACTCAAGGCCGGATAGGTCGCCGTTGCTGCAGTAGCAGGTGTCCAGGAGTCTAGAACAACCTCTGAATATTTCTTGCTCCCGTCTACCCAGTAATAGTCGCCTTCCTTAAAGTTTTGAGCCCCACTTCTGCCTTCACCTAAAACGAACAACGTTAGGTTTTTGTAAGAAGCTTTAAATTGGACACCACCTGACCATGGGGTCTGATATCTGCGTAGGTATACTTCATCATTGGAATCAACCACACCATCGCCATTTTGGTCCTTGTACTTGATATCACCGGGCCTCACTGTACCGAAAGATTGTATCGGACTGGAACTAATATCTGCCTGATCCTTGAATAGTCCCAGCGCCTGCAGGCCAAAGGTCGCATCCACCGGTTGTCCCTGTCTGTATTGATAGGCATTGTTGTAAACTTCGTCCACTTTGGTCCTTTTTGAAGTAACATAGAGCGCATTCACCCCAACATAAAATTTCCAGGCACCAATGGCCTTGTTGAAATTCAAACCCATTTCTACACCTTTATAATTCTCCGCCCCAAAATTCAGGTAAGGGATAAAATCGCTGTAAAAACTTGGGTAGGCTGTCGCAGGCCTTGTAACTAAACCGTTGTAAACATCATAAAAGAAATTTGCTTCGACGCCTAAGGTTTTCTTGAAGAAGAGGCCTTCTAAGCCCAAATTTATTTCGTTTCGTTTTACATAACCCAGATCGGGACTGTTTGGCCAGCTCGACATGACACCTGAACGGCTTCTTACCCCTTCATCCCAGGCATAACTGCCTGAAGTGGTGTACCGGTTGTCGTAGTAGTAGAATCCCCCGATAGGGATATCAGAATTTACAATTCCTGCGGAGATTCTTAATTTCAAATAATCAATGGCCTTAGCTGAAGAGAGGAAATCCTCATTCTTGACCATCCAGGCTAAACCCAAAGTTGGAGAAAAACCGACGTTATTGCCTTGCTGTATTTTAACAGAATTAACCAGTGCCCCACTGAAGTCGACCAGGTACTTGTTATTGTATACGTAGGTAACCTGTAATCCGAGGTGAGCTTGTTTTACCCCCTGAAAGTCGCCCTGTTCCTTGGAATTACTTCCATAGCCCAGAAAAGATCCGGTAATATGGTGTACATTCCCAAAGGTCCTGTCATAGCTAAACAGCCCGTAAAATCCAAACTTCCTGTAGAAGAAGGTATTTCCAACTACTTGGGTACCAGGACGTGCATCTACACCATATTGTTTCAGGCTGAGAATTTTATCAGTCGTTGCATCCCAAACTGGTTCATAAACTGAATACTGGTTGGACACTGTCTGATCGTAACTCATCAGATAATCGAAACTGATGTTTGAATGAAAAGAAAGGCCCTTGGTAATGGATTCCAGATCGACATCCACCCTGTTGTTGAAAGCAAACTTGCGTTGGATGCTCTCCAGGACACCTCCCGAATAACTATCGGCAAGGGCATTGGTCAGGAAGTTGGTATTTCCACCAAGGAGGTATTGGCCATCCACGTCATTTTTCCTTCCGGTTAACATAAGATCCTTGGGATCCATGAGTGAGAACGGAAGCAGCGGGGCGAACTCAAAGGGCCTGGTCGTTGCAGCTGCACTCCAGTAATCTCCCCTTTGTCTTTTATTGTCACCAAAAGTTGCGGTTCCGTCAATGGCTGTCTTGATCCAATTATTGATCTTCAGATCGACATTCCCGCGTACGTTGAAAACATTGTTCCTGGCATTTGCCCCCTGACCGAAATTGAGAATTCCTCCATCAGAATACCAGCCAATATTGGAATAGTATTTTGCAACATCATTACCTCCTGAAAACTCACCTTGCATGTCAACGTAGTTTTTAAAGGACTTCATGTACTCACTGGAATAGTAGTCTGTATTTGGATAGCGATATTTATTGCCGGTCCTGTAGTTTTGAATAGTAGCCTCCGTATATTGAGGTGTAAGGCCATCATTCGCCCTGGCCTGGTTGAAATAGGTCATGTTGTCGGCCGAATTCAGGTATTGTGCTGTAGCCCTCGGCGTAGATATTCCGTAATTAATAGAGAAGTCTGACCGATTCTTAAATGCCTCTCCGCGTTTTGTAGTAATCAATATGACCCCGTTAATCGCGGCGCTTCCATATAGAACCGAAGCATTGGCATCTTTGAGAACAGTAATGTCATCGATTTCGGATAATCTCAAGGAGGTTATATCGCGGGGTAATCCATCTACTACAAACAGGGCATTCCCTGAATTCAATCCTGTTCCGGTTAAATCCGCTACGTTAATGCCAATACCGATACCGCGAATGTTGTTACTTCCCAACATTCCCAATGTTCTTCCTGTTAAGAGGTTATCAGCCCAGATGGCATTGTCATAACTGCGGACGTGGGTTGCATCTACCTTGCTAACAGTCCCGACTACATCGCCTGAATAAGCTTGCCGGAAGGCGAGGTTAACTTTCTCATCGTTCTCATACAGGAATTTGGTCGCGTTCAGGACGATCTTCGTCCGATTCTTTACTTCATCAATTGTAAAGGTGACAATATCAAATGCATTCGCTTCGATGATCAGTTTTGACCCAGGTTCCACGGAAATGGAGAATTTGCCGTTGGCATCAGTTTTTGTATAAGCGTTTCCGCTAAAAACTTCCGCATTGGCGACTGGGTTTCCATCTTTGTCATTCACAACAGATTTTACTACGATTAACTTCTCATCCTGGGCACTGGTATTATTCGGTACAAATAATATGGCCAAACTTAGAAAAGCCAATATAATTGAGTATTTTTTCTTCATTTGTTAAAGCTTTTAATTTATTATTAACCTTACCATCCCGGATTTTGTGGGAAACCTGCATATTGCTTGGTGTATTTCACCTGAATCGGCAGCCAGTTGTGCTTGGCTTCTGCTGTTCTCCTTACCACCAGCCTTTCAACAAGGTTGATTGGTTTTCCGTTGCTACCCCTGCCAAAATCGATCGCTGTTTTGTCTAAATATCGGGGGTCTCCATTCCTGTTCCAACGCCGCAAATCACAGAAGCGTGCACCCTCGAAAGAGAGTTCAACGGCCCGTTCCCTTACGATTTCCTCGAAGAATGCGGCAGTGCTGGAGGTGAATTTAGCATTGATGTTTGGCAATTGTGCGCGGTTTCTAACTACGTTAATAGCTTGTTCTGCGGTCAGGGTATAATTGCCTGAAGTGCTCTGTGGCGTGCCATTTGCGCTGTAAATGACTGCTTCGGCATACATCAGGTATACATCCGCCAGGCGCAGGTAAGGAACAAATTCCATTATAGAACCGGCTACGGTCAGGGAGAAAGTAGGACTTAAACCGCTGAATTTCTTTTGGTAGTAACCAGTGACACTTGGAGGATTAATTTGTGAACGGTGACGGCCGCCATTGTATAATTCCGCAAACTGGTCGGCTCCGGCGGTTGACCACCATTTTTCTCCATCGATAGCGATATCCTTATAGAAACGGGGCTCACGTCCTGTCCATGGGTCATTTGGATTATAACCTGACGCAGGATCAGTAATTGGCAAACCATTTGCCATTCCATAATTCTTGGTGAAATTATGTGTAGGTACATCCGCATTGGTTCCGCTGTTCAATCCCATCGAAGAAGGACAAATTGCGCCAAGTGTTGAATTCCGTACTCGGGTCCTGTCGTAGATGGTAGGAGACATAATGACTTCTGTTCCCCCTGGCCGAAGGTTGTTCAGTTTGATGAAATTGTCAGTCCAGGTTGCCCAGGTTTGCATTTTGTAGATGCCGGTCTGATCGGCTAGTTTAAGCAGTTCGCCAAACGCCTGAGCTGCCTGTCCTGCCAATGCGGCATTGTAGGTATTGCCTCCTTTGGCTTCCTGGTTCATCATCGGGCTGGCTGCAAACAAAAGTGCTTTACCAAGATACCCCAAGGCATGAAATTTGTTAATCCTGTCACGGTTGTTCAGGAGCGTTTTTTGTCCCGGACCTGAAAGATCCCAATGATTGGGAAGAATATCAGCCGCGGCCCTGAAATCTGCTGCCATCTTTTTTGCAGTTTCCTGGAAATTAAGCCGGTTGTAATCGGCGGCAAACATATCTTCTGTAGGATCAACAACTTTGGTTATATAGGGCATTCCTCCCCAGTAACGGCATATTTCGAAATAGAACCATCCTCTGAAGAAGAGTGCCTGTCCCTTGATGTGATTTTTCTCCTCGTCGGTTCCCTGGAATAAACCGGGTTCTTCTAATTTTTCAAGTGCCATATTGGCTTTCCGGATGGCATACCAGGCATATTCCCAGATTCTCCTGTCTCTTGCTGTATTACTGGACAAAGTAGCAGAAGTTGGAGTTACACCAAAAAAGTATGTTTCATTACCCCAGTAATTTCCCAAATCGAAATTGTAGATATAGTTGTTAAGGGTCTCGTCCGCGAACAGATATTTGTTCCAGGCTCCGGCTTTATCCGGATCGATGATGCAGTTGTACAATTCTTCCACAAACCCCTGAAAGCTTGTAAAGTTTCCAAATACGTCTTTGTCCGTAATACTAGCCTCAGGCGCCTTGTCTAGGTATTTTTCACATGAGGTTGAGCCCAACATTAATGTCAGGAAAATGATTACGGAGCTGATATAAAATTTTGTCTTTTTCATTTTCTTACAGCTTAAAAAGTTACTTCAAGTCCAAACATAATCTTCTTGACGGTCGGATAGGCACCTTCGGTAGCACTACCACCGGTGTAAGTCAGTTCCCTGTCATCCGGCAAGGATGACCAGAAGTAAAGGTTGTTTCCGTTCAGTGAAACCCTTAAATTGGAGAATCCTGCTTTCTTTACCCATTTGAGGTCATTGAAGGTATAGGCAATTTCGACGGTTTTGAGTCGGAGATAGGAGGCATCATACAAGAAATAGTCCCCAATATTTTCAGCCTGAGTTTTCCATCTTGGCAGAAAGGACGAGGCATTCTCGTTATTTTTTGACCAGTAATCAGCCACATGTGCATAGAGGATATCCGTGTCATTGACATAATTATCAAACCCTACGTATCGGTTTGCATTGGTCACACCATAGAATTGAATCATGAATGACAAGCCTTTATAATTACTCCCCAGCGTGAAACTGGCTGTGTTCTGTGGAATTTCAGAATATCCAACGGGAGGCGTATCATCGCTGCCTTTGATAATTCCATCGGCATTGAAATCAATCAGGTCATAATAGCCAGGAAGCTTCTGTAGATCTGCGGTTTCCGTTGGAACACTTGCATAAATTTCGTCCCAGTTATTATAAAATTTCGTTTTCAGCAACCTCTTTTGCTGTCCGATAGGAAACCCTGCCTGCTTTAAGTATTCGTATTGCAGGGCAGGATCATCTCTGTTAATAATTTTATTTTCATTATGGGATAATGAAAGATTGGACCAAATGCTGACGTTATTGGTGATCTTCTTGTTGAATCCCAGCTCAATTTCATATCCCTTCGATTTTACCTGTCCCAGGTTGGCACTGGGAGGAGTAGCGCCGAAAAAAGCGGGAATGTTACGCTGGCTTCCGGATAATAAGATTCCTGTACGATCTTCTGTATAGTAATCAACATTCAGTGTCAGCATTTTTTTGAAAATGGACAATTCCAAACCGCCATTGTTTTTAAGTGCGGTTTCCCATTGGATATCCGGATTTCCCACAACAGATTCCCTATACATGGTATATGGGCTTAATCCGTTGGTGATTTCATTCAAACCGGCTTTCCCGGAAGTAGCATATTGGGAGGCGTACAACCAGCGGCTTCCGCTCACTTTGTCGTCCCCTACTTTTCCCCTGCTGAACTTCAATTTTAAATTGTCAACCCATTTAACCTTAAAGAATTTTTCGTTGGAAATATTCCAGCCAAGAGCAACCGAAGGGAAAAATGCGAAACGGTAACCCGGTCCAAACTGTTCAGATCCATTGTAGGCCCCGTTCATTTCAAAGAGATATTTTGAATTGTAATCGTAGGTAGTACGGAAAATCCAGTCTTCGCGGTAGTTTTTAAACATACTGCCGGAGGCATATTCCTCTCTTTTAAAGATACCCATCGCGGTAACATTGTGCTTATCGAACTTTCTGGCGTAATTCAATTGTGCCTGATACATCAAACGGCGGTCGACAGGAATACCCGATGTCCAGTTGGCGCCGTCGGCAATCACTTCATCGCGAACAGTCCAAGGTCTGAGGACCCATCCATACTCTTCATCACTAACGGGTAGAAGTACGGTATATTCAGCCGGATTTTGAGTCGGGCCTGTATACTTCATCGGATAAATCTGTTTGTACAGAATATTAGTGGCAGGTTCTCCGGCCCGGCCGTGGTTGTTAACATCGTAAATACCACCTTCCGAACGGATACTATTGTCATAGAAAAGTGAAGCTTTGGCAGTCAATCCTTTGGTAATAAAACCAAGATCCTGGTCAAGAGTAAAATCAGAGTTGAGCTGTGTGGTACGTGTCTGTCTGATTCCAAGATTATACACAATCGCAAGCGGATTCACCGTGTTGTTTCCACCTTCCTGATTTGCCCCCCATCTTCCGTCGTCATACATAGGTAAAAACAGGTTAGGAGCCAATTTATATGTAGCGCTCCACATCCATGAATCAGCCCTGCTGGTGCTTCCTTCATTGTTGTAGTTGGTATTTTTCTGACTGAAATAACCCGATAAATTCAGTTTGAATTTGGTCGTTTTGGTTAATTTAATGTCAATGTTGCTTCTGAAGTTGAAACGGTCAAAATCGTAGTTAGGATCGTAACCCTTTGCGTTGTTGTAATCCGCAAACATATCACCCTCATGAAGATAAGCCAGTGAACCAAAATATTGAATTGCTTTACTACCTCCCTGTGCGCTCAAGGTCAATCTATGGGCAAATCCCATTGGTTTGAACATTTCTTTCTCCCAGTCAACATTTGGATAGATCTGGGCATATTCAGCTGTTTGAGGTAATTTGTAACGTTGTACAATATCGAAAGGCACATAAGCATTCCAGGATTGTTGGTTCAAAACACCTTCCCGCTCAATAATTTCGTCTTTTGCCATCATCGCAGCATAAGAGTCGAGTTTCGCCGGTTGTTTAGACAGCATGGATGCCGTGCAATTGTAATTGAAATTAAGGGTGGTCTTTCCTTCTGTACCACGTTTGGTGGTAATCAGAATAACACCATTCGCGCCTTTTACCCCAAAAACTGCAGTAGCTGAAGCATCTTTTAAGACAGACATACTCGCTACTTCATTGACATCAAGGTTGTTCATGCTTCTTTCAACACCATCGACCAATATCAGCGGCTGTCCACCATTCCAGGTGTTTTGCCCGCGAATAAAGATGTTGGTGG
Source organism: Prolixibacteraceae bacterium (assembly GCA_037137375.1). Lineage (GTDB taxonomy): Bacteria > Bacteroidota > Bacteroidia > Bacteroidales > Prolixibacteraceae > CAINVV01. The sequence continues at coordinate 37,896 of JBAXKJ010000021.1, read as the reverse complement.
CACTTTCCCCGGTAAGAATTCCACCAGGCTCACCTGATGTCGTCAATGCAACGACCCCTGGTACCTGACCTTCCAGTGCCTGCCTAAGGTCACTGACACTTCCTGTTCGTTTCAGTTTTTCATTGGATACCTGTGCGACAGACCCTACTACGGTCTCTTTCTTCTGAGCACCGTAACCAACTACAACGACCTCATCGATTTTGATCTTGTTCTCAGTGAGCGTCACATTGTATACATTGGTATTGGTAATCGGAATTTCCTGTGGAGCAAGTCCGACAAAAGATACAACAAGGATCTTGGCCGTTGTTGGAATTTCCAGGGTAAACTTCCCTTCAAAATTTGTTACTGTTCCTGTCGTCGTTCCTTTCACAACAATTGAGGCTCCCGGAATAGAGGCCTTATCGTCTCCGGTAATGGTACCGGAAATAGTTCTTCTCTGTGCGAATGCACTTAGCTGAGAGAACAGAAGTATCCCAACTATAAAAAACGTTCCCAAGAACCGGTAATGATTCTTGAGGAAAAATTTTTGCTTTGCATCATTTTTCATACTTGTCCATTTAATTGATTTTCGTTACACATAAGGTCGTATACTTTTGATTTAATACAATTTGTTTGTTCCCCGATATTTTAACTATCCATAGTCTTGAAGTGGTTCGATGATAATGTTGAATTCCATATTTATATTGGTTTATCAATGATTTATTTTTTAAGGTTTTTCTGTCTGAGAAGCGCTTCCAGAAAGTAGTAATCTGCATAGTTGATCGGAACATCCACCTCAGTTTTCTGTGGAAATGATCCTGTCGAATGACCCAGCAGGAATCCTTTGTTGGTCCCTGATTTGGACAAATAATCCTTTTGAAGGCTTTTCAAAATATTCCTGGCTGATTGGATATAGTAATCTTTTTGAGAGGGTACAAAACCGGCTAATTCAAAAAGGGCTGATGCTGTTATTGTTGCGGCGGAAACATCTCTTGGAGTCTGAGAAGATCCTGTCACATCAAAATCCCAATAGGGAATTTTATCGGCGGGAAGATTAGGATGATTAAGGATAAATCCTGCAATTTTTTGCGCCTGATATAAAAAACTTACAATTCCTGTTTCGCGGTAGCACATGGTATAACCATACAAACCCCAGGCTTGTCCCCTGGCCCATGCTGATGCGTCGGAATACCCCTGATGCGTGGTTTTTTTAATCACCTTGCCCGTTATACTATCGTAATCTACCACATGATAAGAGCTGTTATCGGCACGAAAATGGTTGGCAAGCGTGGTTTCAGCGTGTTTTACCGCGATATTGTAATACTGCTGGTCACCGGTTTGCCTGGATGCCCAGAAGAGCAGTTCCAGGTTCATCATGTTATCGATGATGACAGGAAATTGCCATTTGTCTCTGCTGTGATCCCAGGATCGCAGGGCACCAACATTTTCGTTGAAACGTTTTGTCAGTGTTTTAGCAGATTGTATCAGGATACTCCGGTAGGCAGAATCTTTTGTAAATCGATAACCCTGTCCAAAACTGCTCATCATTTTAAAACCCATGTCGTGGGTCTTACCATTGAACTTTTCCTGCTCGAGTGGGGTTGTGAATTCAGAAGCCAATTGTCTTAATTCATTGTCTTTTGTCAAATTAGCAGCCAACCACAGCGTGCCTGGGAAAAACCCGCTGCACCAGTCTTTGGAGGGAATAAGTTTTAACGTTCCGTCGGGGTTCAGACTCCTTACAGTAACAACCTCTTTGCCAGGATCAGATATTTTTCCAATGCTTTCTTTAACATTGGTTGATAAGAGTTTTAGTTGACTGATAATTAATGCTGCCGGAGGGTTCTCATCTCTGATTACGGAGAAACACGCAGATAACAACACCAACAGAATTGCCGTTGCAAATATCCTTGTCATACAGTTAAACATTTTTCTCATTAGCCCAGGCGTTCTTTGCTCTTGGGGGTCTATTTTGTCAAGCAACAAAATACCAAGAACTTATGTCGTATTTCGTTAAATCTTGTGTCATTATCTTCCAAAAATGTGTCAAAATTTAAAATCTGTCTCGTTTTTGACACATTTGTTAAAAAATGTAATTCTAGTTTAAAATAAAGTGGCCGAATTAGTAACTTCACCGACAGAAAAAATCGAACAATGGCTGACTTTCACTTTGCAAAAAAATTCATTTGGATAGCAATCTCATTTTTGTTGCTTTCAAATCCGTGCAAAGTCTCTGCCGAAGATTTTAAGATTACAAAAATTTCGCCGGAAGGGGGATTTTCTTACGATGCAATCAGTTCCATCAGTGAAGATAAATTTGGATTCATTTGGTTCGGCTCCAGCAATGGCGTATACCGTTACAATAGCGTCGAAACGGCGAAATATGTCAATTCCCCAGGTAACAAGGCCTCCATACCAGGAAACAACGTGAAGTCTCTTTTCCTTGATTTGAAGAAGAACCTTTGGATCGGAACCAACAAAGGATTATCTCTTTTTGATTATAAAAAGGAAAACTTTAGAAGATATTCATTTCATGATATCAATGGAAATCCCAAAGGAATCAATGTTTTACAGATTCTCCAGACAGCCGACAGCAGTTATTGGATGGTGGATGACTATGGATTTGCCGCGATAGATTTCAAGAAAAACCTGGTGACTTATTTACCATTGCCCGAAAATCAGACGCAGGATGTGATCAGAATGGCGGTAAAATGCAAAGAAAGTGACCGCATTTGGTTGGGAGGGGTTAATGGCGGTATCTATTATTGTGATCCTCCTTATCGGAAAATTTCCTTTTTTGTTCGGCAGAGAACTCAAAATGTATATGCTATTTTGCCGGACGGGGATCATATCTGGGCCGGATATTACTGGGGTGGTGCCGATAAGTTTGATAGTCGTGGAATTTTGACCGAACATTACGGAGACGACCAGAAGGGTCGAAACTGGATTTCCAGTTCAAACGTGAGGAGTATTTTCAGGAACAAGGATGAAATATGGCTCGGTACCTTTAAAGGATTGGTTCGAATCAAACCAGGTGGAATTGAAATAGTTGAGAAAGAAAAGTACCCCGGATTACAGAACAGCAGCATTTTCCAGATTTACCGGGATTCAGGCAATGGCATATGGATTGGTACCTGGTCGGGTGGATTAAGTTATATCAACGAATGGGCGAATAGTTTTGAGCATTTCAGGAGAGAATCATTCGATAATTCCTTAAGTGATAATGTGGTGAGTGATTTTGAAGAAACTTCAGACGGGAATGTCGTCGCCTCAACCGAAGAAGGACATCTCAATTATCTGGATCATAAAACCCATAAATTTTCCCCAACCCGGATCAAAGGATCCAAAGGACTTGTCTTTAGTATCAAATCGTTGCATACAGACAGAAACGGAACCCTTTGGATTGGCACTTATGCTTCAGGGATTTTCTACCAAAAGCTTGGATCAAACGAATATGTTCATTTTGATCCGATCGACGATTTTACGGAACAATTCTTTGATATTACCTCCAATGGTGAGTCTATGTGGTTTGGCTCTTCTGCCGGCTTGTTTTGTTATAATTTGCAGAATCATGAGATTAAAAAATATTTGCCTAAAAGCTCAGATCCTGAATCACTTTCTTCGAAGGATACCAGATCACTTTTGATAGATTCAAACGGGAATCTGTGGGTAGGTACACTCAATGGTCTCGACAAAAAAAACAAGGATTCCGAGAAATTCATCCGATATTTTTACAACCCAGAAGAGAACAATCGCATCAGCAGCAATGTGATTTATTCCCTGATGGAGGATTCCAAACATCATATATGGATCGGGACATCTGGTGGCGGAGTCAATATTTATGATCCCGTAACGGATACATTTTCACAACTTTCCAAAAAAGACGGACTGCCTGGCGATGATGTATATGGAATTCTGCAAGATGATACCGAGGTGGTTTGGATGAGTACCGAAAATGGAATATCCGCCTATTCTCCTACTACCAAAAGTTTTCGAAATTTTGACTATTCCGATGGTCTGCAGGGTAATCAGTTTAATCCAGGCTCTGCCTTCATCTCAAAAAACGGAGAAATCTATTTTGGTGGGTCCAATGGATTTACGCGCTTTGATCCCAAAAAAATGAAGGAGAATCCAATTGCTCCAAAAGCCTTTATTGTTGGTCTAGAAGTTAATAATCAAAAAGTTACTTTTGAGAATGACCCCAAATTAATCAAACAATCACTTTTAACACTGAGCCATCTTGATTTGGAGTACAACCAGAATTCCATCCGGGTCGAATTTGTGGCGAATAATTTTCTATTGCCGCAGAAAAACAGGTTCAAATACCGCTTGAACGGATACAGCAACGACTGGATCGAGATCAGAAAGGATAACAAAGCCATCTATACCAAGATCCCTCCCGGCGACTATGTTTTTGAAGTGATGGCAGCCAATAACGATGGGAAATGGAACGATATGCCAACCCGGCTCTCTATTACCATTCACAGACCGTTCTGGAGTTCCGCCTATGCTTTTGCCTTTTATTTCATGGTAATTTTAGTGCTTTTTTATGCATTACAAAGGGAATTAAGAATAAGAAACCGGCTCAAGAATTCCATCCTTCAGGAGAGAATCCAACGTGAAAACGAGGAAAAACTTCACCAATTGAAACTTCAGTTTTTCACCAATATATCTCATGAATTCAGAACGCCCTTAACCCTGATACTCTCTCCGCTTGCCATCCTAAAAAGAAAAATTTCCGGACTCGAAGAACCTCTGGAGCAGGTAGCTCTGATCGAGAACAATACCAACCGGCTTTTGAGGTTGGTAAATCAAATCCTTGATATTCGGAAAGTCGAATTGGGAAAGGTGGACTTTCAGCCACAATCCTTTGATCTGATTGTCCTTTGTCAGGAGATATTTCAATGCTTTTCTTTGCAGGAAAATGACCACAACTTTAAGTTCACCTTCGAAGCAGATTTTTCATCTCTCTTTATTTTAATTGAACCGGATAAGATTGATAAATTGATCTTCAATCTTCTTTCCAATGCGATGAAGTATACCAATCCCGGTGGCACCATTCTACTTTCAATAAAAAATACCGAATGGAAACCTGAGGCTCAGCCAGAACCTTTTCATCATTCCCTCGGTGAGCCAATCACCGGAAAATTTGTGACAGTCATTGTTAAAAACGAGGGCCCCGGAATTGAACCTTCGGATCTGGGAAATATTTTTGATCGTTTTTACCAGGCTCCGGGTCAGATTACCGGCACAGGGATTGGCCTGCATCTTTGCGCTGAGTACATCTTGCTGCATCATGGTCAGATTGAGGTCTTTACCGGAACTAACCTGGGAACAACTTTCTACGTTCGGCTCCCGGTTACCCAGACGGAAATCGAAAAGGCAGTCAACGAAACAATATCACAATCCATTCACTTCGATGAGCGGGAAGCACTGCCTTTCCATCTTTCCACCGACAAGTTGAAATCTGAAGAAGAGGCACAAGTCCTGGTGGTGGAAGACAACAAAGAGATGCAAAAATTTCTTTTCAAGATCTTGTCTGAGCATTATCATGTAATCACGGCGGATGATGGCTCCGAGGGGTTGCAAAAGGTCAGGGAATTCGATCCCGATCTGGTTCTGACAGACGTCATGATGCCAGGAATGAACGGAAATGAATTTTGCCGTATTCTCAAAACGGATTTGAGTACGAGCCATATCCCTGTCCTTATGCTGACGGCACTTTCTTCGGTCGAAAGTCAGGTTGAAGGCTTCGAAACCGGTGCCGATGATTATATCGTAAAACCTTTTGATGACCGGGTACTTCTGCTTAAAATCCGTAATATGCTTGATTCCAGATCCAGGATGCGAGAAAAATTCCTCAAGGCGAATGGTGAATGGCAAGAGGAGATGCAAAAGTTTCAACCTGACCGCGATTTGCTGGATAAGGCAACAGAAATTATTGAAAATCACATTATTGACCCAAACTTTTCTGTCGATATTCTAGCCTCTGAACTTCTCCTGAGCCGGAGTTCGCTTCATCGCAAATTGAGGGCACTCACCAATCAGGCAGCCACAGAATACATAAAATTTGTGCGTATAAACAAATCCATCGAGCTTATTAAAAGTGGGGAGACGAATATTGACGAAATTTGCTTCATGGTTGGCTTCAATTCACACACCTATTTTTCCACCTGTTTTAAGAAACAAACCGGTCAGACTCCGTCAGAATACATCAGTCAGGTTAAAAGAGGGAAAAATCAGTTCAATCCACCACGCTCCCGATAGGGCTGGCCCCCTTGAAATACTTCTTCAGCGTATATTCCGGCTGCCACTGATCAGGTGTCTGTTTCAGCTTGGTATAATCGTATTCCAAAGGCAGAAAGTTAGTAAGATTCATGGTCGCTGTATCATCCGAGGCCTTGTACCCTTCCATCAGAAGCTTCATCATTTCAGTGACCTTCGATTTGTATTGCGGTAATGCAGCAAGATTATCAATTTCCAGCGGATCCTTCTTCAGGTTAAAAAGCTGGGTATAATTTCGGCGCGGATATCGGATCAGCTTCCATTCATCCGTCCTGACTGCACGCACTGAATTTTTATAGGCCGTGTACAACGAGGTTCGCACTCCCTTCACTTTTCCTTTCAATACCTGGGAAAGATCCTTCCCATCGATACCGCCCGGAGCCGGAAGTCCGCAAACCGTGCAGAGCGTAGGAAAAAGATCATACAGGTAAACCAGCGCATCCGTGACTTTTTCCTTAGGAATGCCCGGACCTGTGATGATCAGCGGTACATTCATGCAGTCATCGTAAAGACTCTGTTTCCCAAGCAAACCATGACTTCCAATGGCCAATCCATTATCGGCCGCATAAACCACGATGGTGTTCTCAAATAATCCTTTATCCTTCAGCGACTGAATAATTGTCCCGATTTCTGCATCCAGGTGCGAGATAAGTGCATAATAATCTGCCAGATTCGCTTGAATGATCTCCGGCGTCCGTGGCCAGGGGGCAAGGTTCTCGTCCCTAACCGTCAGGTCATCGAAGGCAAAAGGGTGAAGCTTTTTGAAGTTTCCCGGTACCGGGATAGCCTCATCCGGATACATCCCGATGTAATCTGTCCGGGGTGATCGTGGATCATGCGGGGCAGTGAAAGCCACATAACAGAAGAAAGGATGATCCTTTTTACCCCTGGAATAATCGTCCAGAAATTCCTTCGCCGCTCCGGCAAAAATATCCGTCGAAAAACCCTTAGTAACGGTCTCGTGCAGTTTTCTATCCGGTCCCATATCGTTGCAGGGAACCTTAAAATGGTCGCTCATCCCTCCCAGCATCACGTTCTTTGCCTTTTGAAAAGTAGCCTCGAAGGTGCTCTTTCCGTTGTGCCATTTCCCGGTTCCGAAGGTCTCGTAGCCATTTTTGGCGAAGTAGGCCGGCATGGTTTGCACTCCTTCCAGGCGGTCATAAACATGGAAAAGACTCTTGCCACTCATCAGCATCGCCCGGCTTGGCGCGCAAATGGCCCCGTGATGACCGCCCATCACGTAACTGTGCGTAAAGCGCACGCCGTTGTGTGCCAGCTGATCAATATTCGGTGTTTTAATATAAGTGTTTCCGGTGCAACCCAGGGCATCCGCCCGCTGGTCGTCGGCAAAAAGGAACAGGACATTTGGCTTTTGAGTCCCCTGACTTTGTCCGGTAAAACTGCCTAAAAGTAGTGCCGCGCCCAAATAGATCTTCAAATTTTCGTTCATCACGTTTTAGCTATTTTTGAGACTTTTATCGTCCACACATAATTACATGGTTTGTTCTTCCTTAAGTTTTCCGGAATCGTTACCACGAAACCGCTTCTATCCTTCTTCCATTTCAGGCGGACTTTGCTCCCCAGCAAGGTTACCGATGCATCCTTGGCGGGTTGCATGGAGCCAATTTTGATGGTCGCAGGAATTGCGGCTTCACCTTCCCCGGCCAGGTAAAGAAAATAGACATTGCCGTTGGCTTGTTGCGTCAGGCAGATATTGCTTTCCCGATAGGGTGCGATAGGTTTACTGCTATAAATTGCTTCTCCGTTCACCTTCAGCCAGGCGCCGTATTCTTTTAGCAGGTCGTAGGCTCCCTGCTGCCAGGTTCCATCCGGTCCGGGGGCTATGTTCAACAGCAGATTCCCACCTTTGGCCACGATGTTGACGAGCGTCTGGATCCCCTCGCGACCGCTCATGTATTTGGCATTCGGCGTGTAAGACCATCCGCCACCGGAGATGATGCACGACTCCCACGGGTAGGGCAACGTCTTATCCGGTACCCGGTTCTCTGGTGTGAGGTAATTCTGATTCTTGCCATGAACCGCCCGGTCGACCACGATCAGTCCGGGTTGTTTGGTGCGAACTTTTGCGGCCAATGCATCCATGTTAATATCCTGGTTGACAATACGGTGCTTGATAAATCCGTTCTTCGTCTGTTCAACCTGCTCCTTGTACCAGGCCGTAATCTCCGCCTTGGAAGTCTTCGCCACCCAACCGCCATCGAGCCACAGAATATCCATTTTGCCATAATCAGACATCAGCTCCATGATCTGGTTGTGGGTAAAATCCACATACTTCTTCCATTGATCCGGATGCGTTTCCGGATCAAAGTTGACGTTCCTGTCTAAGGGAGGAAAAACCGGATTCCAGTAATCCGGACAGTGCCAGTCGGGCTTGGAGAAATAGGCACCTGTCCAAAGTCCCTCTGCCCTGAAAGCATCGAAGACCTCTTTGGCAATGTTGGCCTTTGGATTGGTATGGAAGGGCGATTTGGTCGAAGTAACCTTATAATCAGTGTATTTACTGTCGAACATGCAGAATCCGTCGTGGTGCTTGGTAGTAAAGACGACATATTTCATCCCTGCTTCTTTAGCGGCTTTGGCCCATTTGGAAGGATCAAAGTTGACCGGATTAAAGGTCGTCTGCAGCGCTTCGTACTCTTTTTTATAACTGAAATAATCCTGCGGGTTGGTTCCTTTGGTTCTTTGGCACCATCCTTCATCCTCCGGACAAAGAGACCACGATTCCACGATACCCCACTGGCTGTAGGTTCCCCAGTGCATCAGCAGACCGAATTTGATATTCTGCCATTCAGCCAGTTTCTTTAGAACCAGCGGATCCGTCTCCGGGACATATCTTTCATCTTCGTACACCTGTCCGCTGGCGGTTACAGAACCCCACAAAAGCAAGATTAAGAAACTAAGTACTCTTACAATATTGCGCATAATATTTCTTTTCAATCGTAAATAATTTGTTATAAGCCTGATTAACTAATCTTTAGCCGTCCCTGGTTCTCTCCGGTTCTTCCCCGGTTTGTTCATGAGGTCGTCGCCGAGATCTTCGCGGGCGGCATCGGCAATTTTCTTCAGTTCGGCCACTACTTCCGGATAAAATTCCTTCACATCGTACTGCTCGCCCGGATCGCGGCGTAGGTCGTAGAGTCCTTCCGGGTGGTTAAAATTTTCATCCACCTTACCAGGAAAGCCGTCTTTGCCAGGTTCAAACCCATGATAGGTCCGACCGGGATGTGCCAGGACCAGTTTCCAGTTTCCTTTCCGGACTCCCTCCAAATTGTTCTTGCGATAGTAATACAGGAAGGTTTCCCGGGGATTCGCATTAACGTCTCCCTTCATCAACGACACAATATTGACGCCGTCAATTTTCTTCTTCGGGAGTTCAGAATTGGTAATCGCAGCAAAAGTGGGGAGCAGGTCGATGGTAGAGGCAAGCTTGTTACAGATGGTACCCTCAGGAATTTGTCCGGGCCACTTCATGATGCAGGGTTCGCGTTGTCCGCCTTCAAAACTAACGCCTTTGCCCTCGCGCAATCCACCGGCGGAACCTGCATGATTTCCAAAATTCAGCCAGGGTCCATTATCGGAGGTGAAGATGACCAGTGTATTCCTGGTAAGTCCGTTCTTCTCCAAAGCCTTCAGGATCTCACCGACCGACCAGTCGATTTCCTCGATCACATCGCCAAACAATCCCTGCTGACTCTTCCCCTTGAACTTGGCCGAAACAGCCAGCGGGATATGGCACATGCTGTGCGCCAGGTAAATAAAGAAAGGATTCTGCTTGTTCTTTTCAATAAATTTGACCGCCCGTTCCGTGTACAAAGTGGTAAGTTGAGACATGTCGTCTAATGTCTTTATCTCCCTTATTTTCTCATTCCCCTCAATCAAAGGCAGTTGCGGATAGCTTGCCTTATTGGCATTCGAGGTCTTTGTCGCAGGTACCCCGTCAAAATTAACCGGCCACATGTCGTTCGAATAGGGCAATCCGAAATATTCGTCGAAACCCTGCTGCAATGGGAGGAACTCCTTTTGGTGACCCAGGTGCCATTTCCCGATTGCGGCCGTCTTGTAATTCTGCTTCTTCAATACTTCCGCGATGGTCTCCTCTTCAGGATTCAAACCAACTTTACTGTAAGGCATCAAAGCCCCAGAGATGCCGACGCGATTGGGATAGCAGCCCGTCAGGATCCCTGCCCGGGAAGCGCTGCAGACGGCCTGAGCCGAGACGAAGTTGGTGAAACGCATTCCCTGGGAGGCCATTTTGTCCAGGTTGGGTGTTGTGTAACCGGTGGCTCCGTAACATCCCAAATCACCATAACCCATGTCGTCGATAAACACTACAATGATATTGGGAAGTTTTGGTTTAGGAGCGCTGAAGGCCGGAAAACTGACTGCGGCGGCTACCAATGCTACTGGGAAACGTAATTTTGTTTGCATAAGAATGGTAATTTCGAAGTTTCACGTAAAGTTATGCGAATCTATGAATCTTGCCAATCTTCAGGGAATCAAAAAAATGATCATAAACATCCATGGGTAATGCATACTTTTCCGAAAGCATGGAAATATGCCGGTTACAGTCGATACCTGAAGTAAAATCCGAAATATTCACGCTAATTATTCGGTTATATCCGAAATATTCACGCTAATTATTCGATTATATCCGAAATATTCACGCTATTTCATATTATTGACTACTTTGCAGGATTCAACAGAAATCTAAGGAAAGAAGTCAGCAAGCGGGATAAAATCTATTTCTGGGATTTAGGCGTTCGCAACTGTCTGATTCAGAATTTTGCCCCTCTAAGCCTTCGAAATGACACTGGCGCTTTATGGGAAAATTTCATCATTGCGGAACGGTTAAAATATCTGGGAAATCACGGAATAGCAGCATCTTCCTATTTCTGGCGCACCTATACCGGCGCCGAAATTGATTACATCGAGGAGAGGAACGGCCAACTTTATGCCTTTGAAATTAAATATTCCAAAGCTCGCAAAAAGGCTCCCCAGGCGTGGATCGATAACTATGGTCCGAATTTCAGCTACATTACCCGTGATAATTTTTGGGAGTTTACGATGGGGTCAAAATGATCCGGAGTATCCCGGCGTAGTTGAACTATTTCCGCCAGGAGTGAGGTTCGAATTTGGAAATTACTTCGGCAAAATGCTTCTTTCCCTGATTTTTATCTCCCCCTTGTTTTGGAAAACAGCATTGTTGGAAGTCATTTTTACTTTTAAGATCGAACTGCTTCCCTGCGCAACCTGGGCTGTCCGGTTGATATAGAACGTATTGGACTTCCCGTTTTGCTGGATAAAATCCTGTTGGGTAAGCGTGTCTCCATCAAAATAGATTTCCGCTTTCACTACTTTCATTCCTGTAATCACAACAGAAGTTGTAAATGTCACCTCATATTGCCCGGCATGCCTGATGAACGGACTCAAATCAATCGTCTGTTCTCCGGCACCCTTGGTAAATACCTTCGTATCCCAGGTTCCGCAAAGGTTCCATTCATTTCCCGCAAAGGCATCGTCCTTATATTGAAAATTGTCCACGCCATATAATGAGAAAGAACGAACGAGTGGCTTTTCAACATTTTTAGTCACCAGAAGTCTCACTTTCAATACCTTGATGGTCGGAAAGGCAGCAATTTTCATCCTTCCGACAGCGCTTCCTTTACACAGAAGTTTCCATTGATTGTCTGCCAATCCTTCGACCTGGTACGCCCTGATGCGGTGCCCCTTGCGGTAATCTTCCATCAATATCACATGGTTCACAGCCGTTGGTTCTTTGAAGGAAATTTCGAAATTATTCCCCTCCTTGTTCTTGATCGATGCAATAGATTTTCCAAACCTCCGTGTGATCTCATTGCCGAATTGCCGGTAAAGTTTAACATCCCCGGAAGGGATTAAACCCGTCGTGTCGGGCGTCGAGTTGAGCAATAAAACACCTCCGTGACCCACAGATTTATAGTAGATATTCATTAAATCCTCCACACTCCTTCTCTTCATTTCATTGGCGGGCGACCAAAACCAATTATGGTTGTACAAGGTCACATCGGCTTCGAGCGGCGCCCAGGCATCCCCATCCGGATCATCATCATATTGCGTGGAAATTCCCGTTTTCAAGGCACTGCTTTTCAATGTGTTCCAGGCTGGATAGTACAATTTTCCAGTTTCTGTCCCGGGCCAGCGCAGGCTCGCCTTCGGGCCTTGAAAGATAACGGACTTAGCCGCATATTTCTCCAAAATATCATCAACTTTAATGACGCAACTTCCATCAAACCAGACTTCTATAACCTTTCCGTAACGTGAAAGAACCTCTGTCAGCTGTTGCCTGTAAACCTGTTTATATGCCTCCTGCTTAGCTGGATCCTTGGTCTTTCCACCACTTCCGATGCCTGCGCCCCATGTCTCATCACCAGGGTAAACATAGATGCCCAGGTTCAATCCATGCTTTTTACAGGAAACCGAGAGATCTTTTAGCACGTCGCCCTGGCCATTCTTATAGGGCGTATTCCGGATGCCATAATCCGTGGTTTTAGTATTCCACCAGCAGAAACCTCCCGTGTGTTTTGCTACGAAGAGTATCTCTTTGGCTCCCCATAATTTTGCCACTTCACACCACTGGTCCGTATTCAACTTAGCAGGATTGATCCTTGTCAGCGGAGTGGAATGGTTATCATATTCCCTGCCCTGCCACGAACACGGATCGAGTGCGACAAACATAATGCGCTCCTGTTCATGCCATTTGTACTGCACTTCAGAAGGTATGGCAAGTTTATTGGATTGAGCTGCCAAAGAATCAGGGAAGAATAGTTGGCAAATCAGTAAAAGTATGATGTAATGATTTAGTCTCAAGGTTTTCATAATTTATCGGTTCCAGGAATAATAGAAAATATACAAATAGGCAATCAACGGTACAATCATAGCGATGGCCATACTGTTTGCAGTTTCTGCAATATAGCCCATTAATGGCGTACACAAGGCTCCGCCAATGATCGCCATCACCAGAATTGAACCACCAATTTTAGTGTTCTTGCCAAGTCCTTTGATGCTGGAAGCAAAAATAGTAGGGTACATGAGCGACATGAAAAAACTGGTTAAGAAGATGGCCCACATGCCAATCCACCCCGGGACCAAAACACTGAATCCGACCAAAACCACATTGATCATACTATAAATGCCCATCAACCTGTTGGGCCGGATATAATGCATCAACCACGTAGCCGAGAACCTCCCAATGCCAAATGCCACCAGGGTGCCTGTCAGGAAATACCCGGCAACCTTCTCCGGCTGACTCGTATAATCCTGTACATAAGGAATAAAATAGCTCCAGGTCCCTACCTGCGCACCGACATAGAAGAATTGTGCGAGAACACCTTTCCAGAATTGGGGATATTGAAGCAGATCCCTGAATTTTCCAATAGACTGATCCTCATTTGAAGTCTCCAGCGATGGGAATTTTATCCTGATGATCAGGATGGCCCAAATAAAAGCAAACACCGCCAATACAAGGTAGGGTGTCACAACCCGCATCGTTTCATGCTGCAGGAAACTATCGTACTGGCCAGCCAATTTCATGGCATTGATCTTATTGGCATCCGGTTCAATCCCCGAGAAAATGAAAACCGTGCCAAGCAAGACTCCTGTCACAGAACCAATCGGGTTAAAAGCCTGAGAAAAATTCAGTCGCTGTTCGGAAGTCTCAGGCTTGCCGAGTAAGGCAATGAAGGGATTTGCTCCTGTTTCCAGGAAAGCCAACCCCGAAGCAATGACAAATAAAGCTAGCAGGAAGACTCCGTATTTACCGATAATTGCGGCGGGCCAAAATAACAGACAACCTGTCGCATAGAGTAATAGCCCAAAAACGATCCCCGCCTTGTAACTAAATTTGCGCATCAGCAAGGCTGCCGGTACGGCCAGTACAAAGTAACCCATGTAGAATGCCGATTGGATTAATCCAGCCTGAAACCTGGACAACTCCAACGATTTCATAAATTGCTTGATCAGCACTCCGTTCAAATTATTGGGGATACCCCACATGAAAAAAAGGGTAGTGACCAATACAAATGGAACGATCATCCCCGGAGAAATAAAACTGCTCTTCTGGTTATTCATTTACTAGTCTCATCGCTATGTCAGCCCACTCCCATAATCTTTGAGGCTGGTATTTTACGGTTGAAATATCTTTCATAATAAATTCCATGTTGCATCCCTTGGCTGCATCCTTAAAATCGCTCAGCTGCTTTCGGGCTTCTGCGGCATCCCAGTCAATAAATATGGCGGGCGAAGGTTTTCGGCTCAAGACATATTTGTTGCCTAATCCCCCGACAGCATTTTCTGTATTCACCCAGGGACTGATGGAGACTTTGCGCAAGTTAGGAATACGCTTCAGAATATCTGCCTTGATGTCGAGTGGTTCACAACATCCGTAGTAAATCAATCCGAACCTCTTTAACCAGCGCAGGTCGTGTTCCAAAGCAAATTCCCAATGCATTTCCGGCGAAACTGAGGAGAATATCTGGGCATTTGAACAGCCCCACATATTAATCGGACGAACATAATCCGGTTTAAAATCCGGTCCGGGCAGGTGACTGGTATAACCGTAGCCACCCGATCCAATTCTGGTGTTGTCACAATCCAGACTCAACAGATTCTGTGCCTCAAACTGATCGAGCTCATGCATCCAGGCATCTACCATTCTTTCATAAGCGGCATGAACCATTTCCGGTCTCATATACAGGTCAATCATCGCCTCTTCAATTCCCCACCAACGGATGAGAAAGTCCCACGGGGTATACCAGATGTGCGTCTGACCGACTTTCTTTACCGGAATGATATTGGAAAAGAGTTCATTCATCGCGTCCAGACTGTATTGAGTTGCCTTCTCCAGGTAGGTGATTTCCGGTAGTTTGATCTTCTCAATATCCTCTGGTTCTTTGATTTGTATCTTAAAATGGCGGGAATAGATATCATTTTTATCATCCGTAAATACGGTATCTACATCTTCGAGGATACCGAAATCGGTTGTATGGTAAACGATCGGACATTCAAGAAAATCATTCACAACCATATCGCAGGGGAGATGTTTCCATTGGTAGATGGTGCGGCGTAGCGACTGTTCAAGATCTCTGGCCCATGGGTGACTGGTCTTCAATGTTAGTTCCTCATTGACATTCATTTCATGCCAGGGAATCTCGTTTACCCAAACCATGGGTCGCTCCTGTTGCAAATCGTTCATTTTTTGCCAGAGTCTTGCCTTCTCCTGATGGACTGGCAATGAGCCGATTGCGGCAACCTCGGCTCCCAACCTGCGCAATAGTTCTTTTTCAGAAACCGAAAGAATTATCTCCTGTTCTACAGGAATTTGTGGGATATGGCTTGGATCGTGTAACATGACTATTCCATTTTATTTTTTCTGCGAATCTTCTTTGGTAGTGCCTTCCCGGTTTACCGGAAATTTGTCTTTGCCTTTGATATACCGGCCGACTTGCTTCAATGTTTTCACATCGATATCCCTGATTCTGCCCTCGTAATTCGGGCCAGCATCCAGCGAAAAGATATTTCCGAATTTTACGGCGCCCAAATAATCCTCATAGATTTTTTCGGCCGGCATACACAATTTATCATGTTCCGGAAGGGAATAGAACCACATGGCCCCGCCTTTGTGCTTCGGAAGAATCGGATAGGTAAATTCTGCGGCCAGATAGCCCTTGTATTGGCTTTCCGCATCCTTGTTATAGACAGATGTTGAGGCATCTCCAAGCAAGCCGGGCTTCCCCATTTCTCTTAACGACAACCTCCCCGCGGGCTCCCCGTGATTAAAGCCCACGAAACAGTTGGGCTGAAATGATTCGACCCATGCATTGGTCTCCTTGTGACTCAATCCGCCATCCCCAACGGCATGGTCCATCCAGAAAAATTCGATCGGTCCGTACTGGGTGCAAAGCTCCTTCAGCTGAGCTTTTTTGAGCCCAGGATTCTTACTCACACCGGCATTGTATCCCTTCCCATCGGCCGCACCCGGCCAGTTCCAGTCGCCTTCAGAAAAATAGAGCGCCAGCTTGATACCATATTTGTCGCATGATTTCCTGAGTTTTGCCAAAACATCCATATGCAGTGGACTATTGGTTACCTTCTTTTCCGTTGTTTTGGTATCCCAGAGGCAAAATCCATCGTGGTGTTTGGTTAGGAACAGGATATAATGCATGCCGGCATCTTTGGCGACCTTGCACCATTGATCTGTATTGCAGCCAGTTGCCTTGAAAAAAGAGGCATCCTTTCCGGTGGTCGGGGTCCATTCCTGTCCGGAGAAGGTACTGAAAGACCAGCAGATAAACATCCCGAATTTCATATCCTTCACCTGTTGGGCGCGCAGGTTATCCTCCATTTTAACCTTATAATCATATTTTTGCCCAAGTGCAGAGCCTGAAATTAAAATGATTACTGCAAAACTTAATAAGTACTTCATAATGAAATATTTTAGTTGCTTTCTTACAAATTTAAGCTAATTGTCTCTCCTTTTTTCAACCGACACTGCAAATCGCCGTTTTCTGATTTCGTAAGCAGTTTACTCGATTTATAATCAAGCTTACCGAACGGATTTACAAGCCGGAGTGGCTGATCCACAGTTGCAGTAATTGTTACTTTTATAGTCTTTCCGTCTTTCCTTTCTGCACTTACCAGGAAACCGCCCTCTACCCGTAATTGTTTGAAATTTAAATCCTTCCAATTCTCCGGAACTGCCGGGAAGATACGAATCCTGCCGCCCCAACTCTGTAGCAACATTTCATGAACCGCCTGAGCCGCTGCAAAATTTCCTTCCAATGTAAATGCACGCATTTTATAACTGGATAGCTCCATTCTTGTCTGAGGGCCATTTAGATGGAAACCATTCCTTGAGGTACAATCCAGATAATCATTCAGACATGTCAGCGCTTTTTCGGATTGACCTACACGGGCACGCATGCAAGCCATCCAGGAAAAACTATAGCCACACCAGAATTTTGAACCAAACTCATCCATCTGTTTCAGCGAGGCGTCAATAACCTTCCGATCCGATGCAGATCCCTCAATATTCAGTGATCCAAGTGGATAGATAGCCATCAGATGCGAAAAATGCCTGTGCGATTCTGTCAGGGGTTCGTTGGGAGATACTAAAAGTGCTTCACCGTTTGCTACGGTGGCCAGATCATCCATTTTAGCCAGCAAACCCTGCCAGTGTGCTACCTCTTTTCCTAGATTCATTGCTTTTGCCATCTCAGCATTGGCACCAAATATCCACCGGATTAGCGACAGATCGAAATTGCTGTTTGGTGTCAGCCAGGCCTTTTGTGTATTATTATGAATCTCCGGAGAGGAGGAAAGATCGAGTTTGAGCTTCCCGTTTTTATCCGGTTTCATCAGGCCGACCAATCCTTCTGCAATGCTAACACAATAAGGATAGGCCCGATCCTTCAAAAATGCCGGATCCATCGAATAACGCCAGTGCCAGTAAAACGACTGTGCCACCCAGGCGCCCATCGTGGGGGAGAGGGTATATTGAAACCAGGCGCCCATTGGTTTGCCGTCAAGGGCCATCACACCCGGAACTACCATCCCCTTGGTACCATAAAAATTGCGGGCAAATTCTTCATGAACCGATTTCAGTGACCACATGAAATCCAGGAAACTCAGTCCCTGGTCGAGGTGGTTGGCTGAAAGGTAGGCCCAGTAGGTCAGTTGTGTATTCAGATCGTGGTGGTAGTCACCATGCCAGGGCGGCAACGTACCTGCATCTGCCGTCCACACCCCCTGAAGCGGCATTGGTGGCGCACCCGCTTTGGATGCAGCGCCATAATAATATTGAACCAGGTTGTAATGCAATTGTATCTTTGGATCGGGGATGCTGACCGAAGATTTCGACCAGAAATTTTTCCACCAGGTTTCCTGCTCTTCCAGCAACTTGCCATAACCTGCAGCAATCGATTCATTTACGTGATTGACAGCATTTTGTACCGGATTTTTATCCTCGCTATTTGTAGCAGAAGATATTGAAATCAATGTATAACTACCAATTACCAAGGATTTCACTACAAACACATACCTGAAACCCTGTGGAGTATCCTGAATCAGCCTGACTACTCCGGCTTCCCTTTCAATTACCGGAAGCGGATTGCCGAGTTTTGTGACTGCGTTGTTCGGTATCAGGTCGATTTTGTCGACCTTACCAGGAATCTTCATCAAGGCAACAGGTCTGACCGCACTGAAAAAACAATCAATGGAACCATCTCCGAGACTTACGCTACCGATTCCCTTTTCCATATCGAGATGAAAGGATTGAGCCTTTACGTTTCCTGGTAAGGTAATGACCAAACGGCACCCGGGTAGTTTTGTAGGATAGTCATTCGCCCGCGAGTATTCCTTATTAAGCGAGTCGGCCAACCCTGCAAGGGCCATTCTCCGGACCGTCTCATAGGTAAAACCAGGCTTCGTGAACCCCGGATGGGTACGGAGATCCCACAAGTCACCCCGGTCGAGGGATAGACGGATTTCGTTGCCACTGCCCCACAACAACCCACCAGTTAATCCATTGCCCAACGGAATCGCTTCATCCCATTTATCTATTGGCGCCTGAAGGTTAAGCTGGAACGAAGGATCGGCCTCATTTTTACCCATTCTGCCAAAGGCATCAGGCAAAAGCAAAGTGAGGACAACCAGAAACAAAATTTTTTGTCCGTTCATTGTCTGTCTCTTTTTATAATTTGATCAGGCCAGGGTGCAATCTCACCTGTTTTTTTGTAGGTGGGTCGCAACGCATTGACACTGCGAAGATGCTTACCTAATTTGGAAGCCAGTTCTTTTACTTTCTCCGGATTTTTTTCTGCCAGATTGTTCTTTTCACCAATATCTTCTCGGATATTAAAAAGATCAAAACTTTGATTTACATACCAATACACGAGTTTCCAGTCGCCACTTCTAATGGTACTGGTGGATCCGATACCCGGACCATGCGGTCCCCAGTTGTTAGGAAAATGCCAAAACAGATCGCGGTTTTTGGCGGTCGTACCTTTCTGCATTAACATGGACATAAAGCTTTTACCGTCTACCTTTTGAACGGTTTTGTAGTTTCTAATGCCGGCAATTTCCAAAATTGAAGGAAAAAAATCTTCAATTATCAGATAATCATTGCAAACCGATTTCGGCTGTACTTTCCCTGGCCATTTTACGATCATTGGCTCCCGGATGCCGCCTTCATAGGCAGAACCTTTGCCACTATTGAGCGGCAGATTATGGGTATTGGGAATACCTCCCCTGCTGGTCGCACTCAAGCCTCCATTGTCTGACATAAATAGGATAACGGTATTTTGTGCGACACCTTTTTTATCGAGGTAATTCATCAAATCTCCCAAACTTTTGTCCATCCCTTCCACCATTGAAGCATAGAGCGCCTCCGGTTCTTCGAGCCCCTTGTCCTTGTATTTTTTATAAAACCGGTTGTCCGGTTCCAGGGGTACATGAACCGCATAATGGGCCATATAAAGATAAAATGGTTTCCCGGTTTTCAGCGCACTGTCTAACGCTGACTCTGCTTCCAATGTAAGTGCTTCAGTCAAATTGATATCCTTCCCGAAATATTTTTCGAGTCCCGGGATATCCCATATAAGATCATTACTACGCCAGGATGCACTAAAATTATGGATTCCGAGATAGCTACCCGGTCCACCCGCACAATGCCCTGCGATGTTAACGTCAAAACCCAGGTTTAAAGGATTCGCTCCTGGAGTACTCTCCGCTCCCCAATGCGCTTTCCCGCAATGAATCGTGAAATATCCATTTTTTCTTAAAAGTTGTGGCAGCGTTGTGGCAGAGACCGTCTGGTTTATAGAATTCTCAGTATCAGGCTGAAGACCATTCAGGTTCCAGGCAGGAAATTCAAGAATCTCATCTTTTGCATCAACAGTCTGATTTTTTCTTAATGTCCAGTTTGTCACTCCATGCCTTGCCGCATTCATACCGGTCATCAGGCTGGTGCGGGTCGGAGAGCACACACTGCAGGCATAAGCCATGGTGAATTTCATTCCCTGAGCGACCAACTTCTCCATGTTTGGAGTGTGGAACTTCTCATTCAGAGGGGTTTTTTCCTTCCAGAAAGGGACCGATGTATCCTGCCAACCCATGTCGTCCACAAGAAATAACAGGATGTTAGGCTTTTTTTCTTTACCTTGTGAAATGCTTGAAATACAACTGATAGCCGCAACAATCCATAAATTTATTTTCTTCATTTTTTGTCATTTTTTTCGAATTTCAAAGGCATTTGATTGACGAATCGCACGATTAACCACCTCAGCAATAAATAAATAGCCAGCAATATTTGGATGGACTCCGTCTTTTTCTGTAAACAATTCTGGCTTGTTTGCCATCGGTGTATTAAGATCGATAAATTTGGTCTTCTTTTCAGTTGCTAAATTTTTGATGATTGAGATCAATTCCTGAAGCCTGGGCTGCCTTTCCTTCAAGTCGGCTATTCGGGAACTATCCAACCCCGGAGTTTCAATTACCATGGGGGAAGGTGCACATAAAAAAATTTGTGGTTTTGAGGGAATTGAGCGTAAAGTATCTATCAAGTCATGGTAATCCTTTGGGAAATCATTTTTGTGATCCCAGCATGCCCGGGTACCGCCACAAGTATCGTTTGTCCCCAGACTAATTACTATGATGGCCGGGTTTGATTCCCTTATTTTTGCCAATTGCGTCCAAACATTGGGTTTACCTTTGCGAATAAGGGTGCAACTTCCTACTCCAAAATTTTCCACAATAAAGTCATCACCTAAAAGCTTTTGTAACTGAGCCGGATAGGAATAATTATCCCTATCCTCCAGTCGGGCTCCGAAGGTAATGCTGTCACCAATACAAGCGACTTTCTTCTTAACCATTTTCTCGCCCCAGCCATCACTAATAACGGGCAACAGGATAAATACCAGGAATATACCAATAAATAAAACGCGAAATTTTGATCTCATAGGTTAATTAATTGAACGCTATTTTTCCACCGTATTAAATGCAGAAAAATCCAATATCTGAGGTTCTCCATTTGATTCCAAAACTTTCAGCCGAACGGACGAAACTTCCATAGCATCAAACAGATGGATAAATTTGTGTCCGATACAAGAACCTTCAACAATTTTTTCCCATCCTTTTGATGTCTTCCCTTCCAAAACAAATTTTCTTACCCGCTCACCCTTTGCAATATCCTCTTTTAAAACAATCTGATTGACCTTCTGATTTTGTGGAAGTTTGAGGTCGATTATCACTCCCTTTCCGGTAATAGAACCAATTGGATTGGTAAATCTGCGTTTGATCTCATCTCCCCATTCTTTCAGCCGTTTAACATCCGGTTCCGGGATTAAGCCATCCGGATCCGGTGTAAGACCCATAATCAGCGTTGAATTCCGGCCTACCGATTTGCAATAAATGTCCATCAGATTTTTTACTGGGAAGAGTGACGCTTCATCGTTGGGTTCCCAGAACCATTCGTGTCTACCCATGTTACCGCGCAAAGGAGCATCCGACATGGCCGGCATCCAGTATTTCCCATTGGGATCGCCAGTCTTCAATAGCTGGAAGTTGTTCAAGGCAATCTCCTTGTGTGCCAATTCCCCTGCTCCGGTTGAATAGTAGGGGAAGGTAGCCCAACAGGGATAACTGACAATACCCGATTCTGAACCGCCCCAACGGGCTTCGGCTAATTGCTTGTTGTGGTAAAAGAGGCAGTTGGGCTGATATTGCTGAACAATAGGAAGCACATCCGGAGCGCCATTTTCCGGTGAGTCTGCTCCGCCATCAAACCAGATCTCGAACCAATCTCCATATTTGGTACAGATCTCCTTGACCATTCCTTCCACCAGATGGTTGTAATATTTTTGGCGGTTCTCCCGAAAATCTCCTTCTCCATTCACTTTAAAATCATGGACACCCAGCAGGGAATTCCAGCGGATTCCCAGGTAAATTCCGGGTTTGATCCCATACTTGCGGCAGGAATTAACGAAATCCCGGACCACATCCCCCTTCCCATCCTGAAATTTCAATGCCTTCATGCAATAAGGATTGACTTCCGACTGGTAGAGCGCAAATCCCGTTTCATGTGTCGCCGTCAGGATCGCAAAAGTCATGCCTGCATCCTTCATCGCTTTTGCCCATTGGTCAGTATTAAGTTTCTTAGGGTTAAAAATCTGATAGTCATCAATCGGGTCTATCCGGTTGTCCTTTTGTATATATCTCTTTCCGTCAAATACATGAAGATCATAAGACACCAATGCCCCCATTTCAGCCTCCTGCCAGGCAAGCTGCTTCTTGTTGGGCAGTGGAATTTTATTCTCCTTCACCGGCACAAATACGATATAGGAATCGTCGCCTTTTTTTACCGCCATACTCAGGACTTTTGGTTCACCACCTTCCTGGTAAATAAATGGCCGCTCCAAACGATCAGGCTGCAATTCTGTTCCATCCGATAGCGGCAATTTCTTTGGCGTGATCACATATTCAGTCGCCTTCTTCCAATTAATTCCATCCTGCGAGCTGACCATTCCGATAAATGTATGCGCATGAAAGATCCCGTAGAAATAATCCCGTACCGGATCGTACCACATAGAAACATCCTCTGTATCAAGGTAATCGATAACCGGCTTTGGCTGCATCACAAATGGTCCTGTCGGGGAGTCTGAAATTGCAATGGCCTGGTTGCGAATAAATTTTGTCTCACCTGGCTTATCTCCTTTTACGATCAGGTAATATTTTCCGTCTTTACCTCTGGCGATGGCAGGATTAACAGTAAGCGTGGTAATCGGACCGGAGGGCTCAATCAGTGGGTGATCCATTCGTGTCCAGGGGCCGTTGATCGTTGGAGCCACCGCGACGCCTGTCCTTTGATTCGGACGCAGGATTTTCCAGTTCGGATGAGACCCTCCTTTTTGCGCCGTTTCAATCAGCTCCTGTTCCGTATAATCTTTCGTCCCCATGTTGGTTGAGCAATAATACAGGTAATACTTTCCGTCGAAAAATTCAATCTTGGGATTATGAACGGTGATGGCATCCCAGTGACCCTTGCCCCGACTGGTCAGGACAGTTTCCTTGTACTGCCAGGGCCCGGACGGGTTTTTGGAGATGGCATGAGCAATTTCGGAATGAGTTAACCAGGCATCGAAGCCATTTTTCTTGGGCCATCTGGAATAAAAAAGATGATATTTCCCGTCATCACCCTTGATGATGGAGGAACACCAGTTAAAGTATCCGTCCGTTTTAAAAATATTATCATTATTGAGCGGTTGCAGCCGGTCCTTAAAATAGAGGATATCCGGTTTCGTCTGAGCCGATATTGTAATTCCAACAAACAAACACAGAAATAAACTGAGTAATTTTTTCATATCAACAGATAAGTTTAATCCTTGTATTTCAGCACATAATTCACGGGACTCTTACCTCCAAAGAAATTATACCCTGACGCTACATACAAAAAAGCGGGTTTTGCATCCATCAAAAGGACTTGTGGTCTCTCAAATTTAATGATGTTCCCTGAATAATAGTTAATTGCCTTTTGCAACTTCTCCTCTCCCAGGTATTTAACCACTGGGAAAAAGCCTTGTTCCTTCTCACTGAAATGAATCCCATCCTCCGATTTCCAGAGAACGCCACCTCCTTTTTCGATCAGTCCGTGGTTATCGGTCGTCAGCAGACAGAATCTACCTTCATACACGAACGCGTACCCGTCTTCTACGGTCTGCTCATTTTTCGTTACAGGAAACGGAAGCTGAACATAAGGACCATTCAGGTTTTCCGAAATCGCGAGTCCCATTTTAGCATTTTTCCCATCACTCGATTTGAAATAGAGGAAAAAGCCTCCATCCGGATGCGGGAGAAATGCCGGATTGTTTACCCCGTTTCCCGCCTTGTAATTCCAATATTTCGGGTTGACCGGTGGAGCCAGGATCCTGCCGTCGGTTCCTACCCGTTTCCATGGACCGTTCAGGTTTTTGGAAACAGCCATGCCGATGCATTGGTTGGAGGGATGAGGCGGCTGTTTCGGGTTATTGTTACCGATGAATACCAGAACAAATAAGTCTCCAACCTTTTGAATATTAGGATTATGAACCGCACATTTATCCCATGTCTCCTTGCCGGTTCCGGTCAGAGCAACATCCGAAAAATGAAAGGGACCCTCCGGTTTATCGCTGATATAATGGGCAATCTCACTCTCTCCCCGCCATCCTGGTTCGACTCTTGATCCGGGCCACCGCTCTGCAAAAAGATGGACTTTCCCGTCAGGACCAAAAATTGGCGAGGCTCCCCAAACGCAATAACCGGGTTCTTCAATTGCAATACCAAGATATTCCCAATGAGTTGCAAATGATTTTTGATCCTGTGCATACAAGTAATTTGAAAATATAGAAATAGCCAAAAGCAAGATATTCCAACTTTTCATAATCGGATAGTTGTAAAAGAAATATGGGAAAGGACCAATAAGTTTATTAGCCTGGAGAATACCAAAAAAACAGAGATCAGACAAAAATTCATCACTCTCCGCCAGATATTTGCCGGAGAGTGATGCTGATTTGATAATTTATTGAATCTTTATCGACCAATCATGGACTGTTCCATCTGCAGAGTAAACCCTGTAAACAAACTGTTTTGCAGAAAAGTCATTTATAACTCCTGCGATTGGTGCATTATTAAGCGGTTCAATCTTAGTCCCCTGATGGTAAAACTCAATTCCAGTCTTCGAAAGATCAGTCCCGGCGGCTATTGACATAGACGCGGTAAATGCTTTGGCATCAATTACTGCATTTCCAACAGAAACATAAACCTTTTGACGAGCAGGTGTCAATTGACCATTGGTGTAGTATTCCTGTAATTGTTGATTGTCCGCTTTTAGTGTGAACAATTTTACATTGTCAATTAATGCATGATCCCCCCATTGTGCCATATCCATTTCAATCCTGGGTGTGCAGGAATAAAGCAGATTTACCATGAGGGAAAGTATAAATAACTGAATAAAAATCTTTTTCATAATCATCATTTTAAATATTTCAAATATTAAAACCAGCCCGGGTTCTGGGTCAGTACCACCTGAGCTTTTTCGAGATATAGATTTATTTCATTTTTGGGGACTGCAGAGAGATAAGCTCTGCCAGCTTCAATAAAGAATCCTGTTCCCGTTGCCTTAAAATCTGAGTTAGTATAATAAGGATTGATGAAACCATCAGCATCTACACTAAAATTGGTTCCTAATGTCAGTTTCAATTTTGCTGCGGTTACCGCATTGAAGCCATCTGCTATAAGAAGAGTAGTATTATTAAAGTAATCGAAATACTCCTGATAATGTGCCCCCACTGGTTTCCAACCATTAACTGCATCGTCGTAGACAGCCCATCTTTTAAGATCATTTACCCTATGACCCTCCAATACGAGCTCAACCAGCCTTTCCCGACGAATCTCGTTTACGATATTCGTCTCAGTTGGCTCAAAGCTTTTACTTCTTAAATAATTAACTTTCCAACTATTAACTTTTGCAAGATTCATGCTGGCCATGCCAACCCGGCTGCGAATCAGATTAACGGTTTTGTCCAAGTCGGCCTGTGTGATTGTTCCGAGTATCGCCTTTGCTTCAGCCAATGCCAGCAAGCCTTCTTCATATCTGATCAGAACATCATCAGTTGAACCATTTCTCCATTCATTTGCATCCAAAATTGCCCCTTTCCAAACTCTTAAACCACCCGGCGGATAATTTGAAGTCAACGCATTATTAATATTGGGATAGCGTGAAGGATATGCCTGTGTTCCCAGTCCCTGAAGTTTATTCTGAGGCCCTCTGTCTGGCGTCCAGACTGTCTGCCTAAATCGTGGATCCAAATTGGTGGCCAGATTCGTCAGATTCTTAATATCAATAGTCCTGGTTGTCAGTGACTGGGGATTTCCATCCTTATCGAGATAAGCTTCAAGCAGATTTTTCGAAAGGCCTACGCTCACGTCAACGACATCATCAAAGAAGTTATGACCCACAATCTGCGTTGCATCATAGACCCTGTATAAAAAGACCCCTGCGGTTTTTGAAGCATCCTGTTGGGAGAATAGTTGATTATAAGCTTCGTTATAAGGACCTCCTGTTGTGAATATGGCCGTACCCTGATGGGCTATTAAATCCGACATAACAGGTTCTATTAATTTAATTAAGTCATCCCCATTCTTACCGTTTACTTTGAAAGCGGTATTCTTAATTCCATGGTATCGCTCCCAAGTACCTTCAAAGAGTGCAACACGGGCTTTAAGGACCATCGCCGCTTCTTTTGTAACGCGACCAACACCTACAGTTGCTGCGCCCTTCCATCCAGTATTAACAATAGCGGAATCCAGATCTTTAATAATAAATTTTGCTACCTCATACCTGGGATCTCTTGCTTTATATAGGTTAGTGCTATCAGTACTCAGAACTTGAGTGATGATTGGAACATCCCCAAAGTTCACCAGCATATTGTAATAGACCATGGCCCTGAAAAAGTATCCTTCACCAACATATTGATTTGAGGCAGCACTTCTCGGTTTGACACGCGGATAATTGGCAATAAAATAATTTATTTGCCTGATCCAGGTGTAATTACTAGTCCAGGTGCTGTTTGTGGCAGGTGCTTGTCCGCTACTCCCTCTTTGCATCAGGGTACCACTTGGCGATATTGAAAGAAGTATATCGGAATTCGCATCAAGATTAGCATTATTTGGTCCATCATATTGAGATTGAAAGTGGTAACGGGGAAGAATTTGATAAAACCCATTGACAAATACTTTCAAATCATTTGGAGAGGAGAAGAAAGTAGCATCACTCATGCTATCAAGTGGATATCTTTCCAAAAAATCCTTTTTACAACTTCCCAGGAGCAATACCAGCATTAACAGTATCAACCCCATATATTTTATAGATGTTTTCATTATCTGTAATTTTAAAATTAGATACCAATGTTAATTCCAAAAGAGATCTGTCGTTGTGGCGGGTATCCGGCTCCTCCATAATTTGTAAGTATTTCAGGATCGTACTTTACAAAAGATTTATAATAAATGTATCCCAGGTTTTCTATGCTGGTATATATATAAACCCTGTCAAGTTTAAGCCTTGAAATAATTCCGGCAGGAAGTTGATATCCTATTCTTAGATTTTGGACCTTAAGATTTGCCAAATTAAGCAGATATTGATCATTGGACGAGTAGGTTTTTGATGAATACCTTGGATAGAAAGCATCCGGTGTCTGTGGAGTCCAGGTCCCCAATTCTTTCTGAGCCACAAACCATTTTGAGTTAAATACATCACCTGCAACAGGCATGACATAGAAGCCACCTGAATAATATTTCCAGTATGGGACACCTGTCAATTGAACAGAAATATCCAAACCATTCCAGTTAGCCTCAAGATTCAAACCATAAGTATAACGTGGATAGGTATACCCAACCTGCTTTAGATCGCCTTGTGAATACCAGTAACCTCCATCACCTGAAGTAATACGGCCGTCTCCGTTTGTATCTTTTAGCATCAGATCACCAGAATAATACCAGGCAGTTCCCTGTGAAACATTCTTTTCAACATCAGTGATATTTTGTGCAATACCATTTGAAGGATAAACATAGAGTCTGCCAAATACTTCTCCCGGGGTCCAGGTACCACTCTTGGAACCTGATGTATTTTGCTTATACTTTACAACATAACCAATATAATCTGACATAGTGAAATTTGCAGAATAGCCAACTCGTTTACCGGCTATAAGAAAACCTTTGTCCCTCCATTTTGCTGAAAATTCCCAACCCCGGGTCTCACTTACTGAATTGTTTACACTTGGAGGCGTAGCTCCCAGCGTAACAGGAACTACTTCCGCCGGACCAGCCTGATCATAAGTAGTCCGCTGATACCAGTCATAGGTCATTTCCAGCCTGTTTTTCAAGGCAACCACGTCCAGTCCAACGCCCAATGTTCTGGGCTTGGCCCATGTAAGATCCGGGCTTACCATACCTGGCATAAATACCATATTGGGTTTAGCTCCCTCCAGCAATACATCCTTTGCACCAAGGGCGGTGCTCATAGTCGGCAAATAAAGATAATTCCCTGATCCATTGTCACCGGAATTTGTAATTGAGCCTCTTAGTTTCAGGCTACTGATTTTTTCAAACTTCCAGAAATTTTCCTTTGCTATATTCCAGGCCAGAGATAATGATGGAAAGTAAGCCCATCTGATATTTGGCGGGAACTTTGAATGAGCATCGTATCTCCCATTAAACTCAACAAGATACTTTTCCTGATAATTATAGGTCAACCTGCTAAAAATACCTTGTGTTGCCCAATGACTCAATGCATCATCCAATAATGGCTGAGCATTATAAGCAGTATGCAAAGTCGGGATTGAGTTTGTAAAAAGATCTTTTCTGTCTCCAATTAGTTGGACTGATTTATAATATTCTTCCTGGTAACCCAACATTACCTGAAAAAAGTGCTTTTTAATTTGTTTGAAATAGGAAGCATTAAAATCTGCTGTATGATAATTGGATGTCAGCATCTGACGATTCACTTCACTTTGAGTCACAGATCTTCCTGAGAATCTTGTTGTTCCGTCGGCATTGACACAAATAATTGGAAACGAAGACAAGTTGTAGTGACTATTAAATGTTTTCCATGTATAATTACCCTTAATACTCAATCCTTTAAGGGGTTTCAAATCAAATCCTCCCGTTACTGTCAGGTCATTCCTATCATTGGTTAATAATCCTCCGTCACCTCGCAAACTTGGTCCGCTACTCAACCAATATGGACTTCCGTTTGGATTCAGGTCCGCCCAATTTGGGAATGATGCTGCAGCATTATTCATAATATCAGTATAGTTGCGTCCACCACCACGATAGTTTGCTCCGACCTCATTAGTCTTGACATAATTCATATTCAGACTTAAGCTAAGCCAGTCGGTCACTTCAGTTTTCACTTTAAGTAAAGTAGTATATCTTTCCTTTTTATCATCGGATCCTCTGACTATACCAGCAGCATCATTGTATCCAAGACCCATATAATAGGAAGTCCCCTTGCTTCCTCCTGAGAAATTAAGATTGTGCTGTTGGCTGGGGACCTGATCTTTAAATAAAACCTTAAACCAGTCATTATTGGCGAAAGATTCATAATGAGCAGCCCATTGGCCGTTTGGAAGAGCTTCATTCCAGTAATCAATCTTACCAGATCCGAAATCCTTCATTTTTTGGATAACTGCATCGGTGTACAAAGGAACCGAAAGACTGTTTCTGTATTTTTCGTTTATTTTTTCTGCGAACTCCCATGAATTCGTCCATGCTGGCATTCCTATGGGTGTCCCAACCTGGTAACTACCGCTATAATTAACTTTGATTTTTTCACCTTGTTTCCCGGATTTTGTTACAATAAGCATCACTCCAAAAGGAGCCCTGGATCCATATATTGCAGAGGCTGCAGCATCCTTTAAAACAGAAATACTTTCAACATCACTTGGATTCACATCTGCCATGTTACGTTCGACTCCATCCACAAGCACAAGCGGACTACCTTTTGAATTAAATCCGGTAAATCCACGAATATTGAGGGTAGGAGCTGTTTCAGGTGCACCATTAACATTGGCAATATTTAATCCCGCAACAACTCCCTGCAACGCTTCATTAACTGATTTTATTGGCCGGTTTTGCAACACATCTGAACTTACTTGTGTAACTGCTGCCGTAAGATTGGATTTTTTCTGCGTTCCATATCCAATTACCACTACTTCATCAACACCAACAGATTCCTCTCTCATTGTAATATCCAGGGTGGTCTGATTACCCAGCATTACTTCTTGACTTTGCATTCCAATAAATGAGAACAGGAGTATTTTAGTATCACCTGGTAAAACCAGAGAATACCTTCCGTCATTGGAAGTCGTTGTCCCTATTGTAGTTCCCTTTGCAATTACAGATACTCCAGGTACCGGAGCTCCAGCTAGATCAGTTACTTTCCCACTGACTTTTCGCTGCGCATTCTGCGGGAGTGGCATATTCACTGGAGCAATAACAATTTGTTTATCATACACCTCGTACTTAATCTCTTTGCTGTCGAAAAGCTGGTCAAGGAGGGTGTTGATCTGTTGATCATCTGCCTGAATATCTACTTTCCGGTTTACGTCAACCAGGTTGTCGTTGTACAGAAAATAAAATTCGCTTGATTTTTCAATTTCCTTCAATACCTGCTTGATCGTTGCCTGATTCAGGTGAACCGACACTTTCGCTGTCTGGGAATAAGTTCCTGTCGCGAAGAGGCTGAAGGTTGAAGTGATAAGGATCATTAAAGTAACTCTCATAATGAATAGCGCTTTTTTTAAAACGGCATACCTCTCACCGTCCGGAGCAATTGATCCGATTTTTTTCATAATTTTGTTTCGTTAAATGTTGGTAAACTTTTACTTGAGAAAAAAGCATTTAATTCTGGCGGGAAGGTGTTGGACCACTTTCCCGTTTTTCTTCATTCATACTGAATAGGCATTACATTTTTTTGTTTTTATTTTAGTTCAGAATAACCAATCGTTTGGAA
Source organism: Prolixibacteraceae bacterium (assembly GCA_037137375.1). GTDB lineage: Bacteria > Bacteroidota > Bacteroidia > Bacteroidales > Prolixibacteraceae > CAINVV01. The sequence continues at coordinate 7,037 of JBAXKJ010000021.1, read as the reverse complement.
AAGGAATTATCAGGTAACCTGGAAGCCTTTTGTATCTTATATCTTATAGGTGCTGACTTACTTAGCAATTCCAATACTTGCTCTATCGGCTCCTCGGTGAAGGTGGCGGTAAATCGCAGATTCTTAAGACTCTCACTGTCAATCTTAACTTTTACATTATACCATATTCCTAATTTTTCAGCCATTTCTTCGATGGGATCGTTGGAAAACACAAGTTTCCCATCTTTCCAGGCAATAAATTTATCCAGTTCCTCTTCTTTGGTGACATGAACTTGACCACTACGGGAATTATAAACTGCCCTTTCAGAAGGATTTAAAGAGGCAAATTGCTTTGACACCCCACCCTGTTCGCTCTCCAGTACCACTTTGCCATGTACAAGGGTGGTACTAATTTCTTGCGAATGACTGTAAGCCTTAAGATTGAAAGATGTACCAAGCACTTTTACATCAATCTTCCCTGCCCTGACAATGAATGGCTTCCCTGGATTTGGCGTAACATCAAAAAATGCCTCTCCAGACAATTCTACTTTTCTATTCTCTCCGCTGAAAGCAGTAGGGAAAATGAGCTTACTACCAGAATTGAGGTAGACTGTGGTTCCATCGGCAAGTTGAAACTTTAAACGGGCGCCAAAATTTGTTGAGATTTCCTGATTGACGGATGCGAGGGCATTTTCAATTGCCTGACTTTTAAAGGCAGAGTTTCGTTGATAAAAAAAGAGGCTCGTCAAGCTGATTGCCAGTATAAAAACTGCAGCATATCTTAGAATCGACACCCATCTGACGGGCGAAGATTTATCCCTGGACCTTAGCTGTTTTTGAAAATCAACATACATGGATTCAACCTCATACAGGGGCATCTCCCTACCTGAAGCAGCAAGTGCCCAGGCATTTTTTAACTGCTTAAATTCTTCTTTTGCTTCAGGATCTTCCTGCAGACCAGAGAGAATATGCTGCTTATTTTCTAAGTCTGATTCCCCTGAAATTACATTGAACAGCTCCTCTGAGTTTGGCATATAAAAGTCTTTCTAATTATTTAAAGCACAAAGGAACCTTTACCCTACCTGTCAGATTGATTTTTTTTCGGAAACCAGCGCCCGGAATATTCAGTGGATAAACAGAAAAGCCATGAGGGGTAAATATTCTTTGAGGTTTTCACGGAATAACTTCAACGCTTTTGAAATATGTCCTTCAACAGCCTTTTGGGAAATGTTTAACTCATCCGCAATCTCCCGGTACTTTTTATCTTCAAAACGGCTAAGGCTGAATACCCGTCTGCACTGTGGAGGTAATTGATCCAGCGTGTTTTTTATTATTTTTTCAATCTCTTCAAAAGTCAACACGGAGGTATCCAGGGAAATCAATGCATCCATATTGGTCTGTAATTCCAGCTCACTGATTTCAGAGGTATCAAAGAGTTTTTTCCGATACCTCGAATCTCTCAATTTATAAAGGCTGTTGTTCCTGGCAACGGTGTAAAGGTATGCCGAAAGATTGGTATCCGACGTAAGGGTAGCTCTCTTGTCCCATAGGACCATCAGGGTATCCTGAACTATATTTTCTGCAATATCACGCTGTGGAATGTACTCCAATATAAAGTAATACAACCGTGGAACATATTTATTGTATATCACTTTAAAAGCAGCTTCGTCTCCACTTCTAAATTTCTCAAAAATTAGTTGTTCTATTTCAGTCATTCCAGGCAAAAAAATTCAGCAATTTCTTTGAATAGGAGAGCCGCCAAACTCCTGAATCCGCAATCTATTCAAATTTATTAAAAGTACTAAATTTACCATATCCTGATTAATCATAATTTTAAGCTATCATATAAAAACATCAGCATGAAGAAATTTATATTTCTGATCATTTCAATGATTCTCCTACTTATTTGCGTTGTGAATTTAATCGCACAGGAGGAAATAAATTCATTTGAACGGGCAAAAAATCATCCGTTGCAAAGCGACAGGCCTGCACCCGACTTTTTCGAGGGTGCCTTGCTGGGAAACGGAGCCATGGGGGTTGTGGTGACCACCCGTCCTGACGCCGTCGTGCTGTATTTTGGGCACAACAATGTTTGGGATATTCGTATAGCGGAGAACAACCGGGAGAAAATCGGCACCTTTCAGGACGTTTACAACAAGGTGAAGGCCATATCCGATACCTTATCTGTTCTCACAAAGGATCCCTGGTACGAAAGTTACAGCAAGATGACAGCCGAAAACTACAGGAAGCCCTATCCTCGTCCTTTCCCTTGCGGATCCGTCCTGCTCGGCTTCGACCGGCGGAATGCCGAACTTATCGGACATCATCTCGATATATCCACCGGTCTGTGCGAGGTATACTTCCTTACCAGGATGCAAAAGAAATTGACACTTCAGCTGTTTGTCGACATGAATGCGGATCAGCTTTGGTTTCAACTGGTCGGTCAGCATGGAGAAAAGTGTGAGAATATTTTCGACCGGATCAGGGTTTTCCCCGACCCGTCGACACCAAAAGAGTTTCCCGCCACGAAAATTGAGGAAGACCTGAACAGGGGAACACTCTCATTCCGGCAGATTTTGCCCTATTCCGAACCCGAAAAATATGATGCAGTGAACGGACATCCCAAGGATAAAGCCTTCCGCCTGGTTGCTATTGTCAACAATATTCTGGGAAAACAGACCTCCATCTATCAGAATGGAAAAAAGGAAGTATTGTCGAAACTGGAAGCATTGATTAAGAAAACAGATGGATTCGTGGGCAGTATTACCTTGAAGGAAGGATTGAACAAACAGATCCCACTCGATCCTCCAAAAACTGAAACACCAAGGCAAGAAGAGCTAAAAGCCTCAAAATTAAGGAGTCAGACAAGCTGGAAAGAGTATTGGAACAAGTCGGGCATCCGGCTCAGTGATCAGTTTTTGGAACAGATCTGGTACCAGAATCTCTATTTTCTGAACTGTGCCGCGAAGGATGGCGCTACCACTCCAGGCCTCTTTGCCAACTGGAGCTACAATAACATCGGCACCGCCTGGCATGGAGACTACCACATGAATTACAATACCCAGCAGCCATTCTGGGCTACCTTTTCGAGCAATCATCTGGAGAAGAATCTTCCTTATGTCAACCTGATTGAAAGGCTGATGCCCGTGAGCAAACGCTGGGCGAGCGAGTATTACAAGCTTCCGGGTGCCTATTTCCCTCATAGCGCCTTCCCGGTAGATATGACAATGATCCCCTATCCGGTTCCAACCTGGGGATGGGAAATCTGCGAGACCCCGTGGGCTGTGCAGGGATTGTGGTGGCATTATCTCTATTCGGGAGATACTAAATTCCTGCAGAACAGGGCCTATGAACCAATCCGGGCAGCCGTGGAATTTCTGGTGGGCTATATGAAACGGCCGGAAGCAAGCGGTCCGCAGTGGAAAGACGATAAATACCATATCTTCCCGACGGTTCCGCCCGAATTATATGGACTGTTGCCTGGCTTTAAGAACAATTATGATTGCAATGCAGATCTTTCACTTTCAAAATTTATTTTCAAAGCTTTCCTGGAAGCATGTAAGGTGCTGAAAATCGAGAAGAAAGAGGCTGTACTGATGAACGAGGTGCAACAGCTTTTAGCACATTGGCCGGATTATCCTACCGCCCTATCTTCAAAATACGGAAAGGTTCTCGTTTCGGTACCGGGCGAGCAGTCTGAAATTGTTTACAACGTCCCCAATGCACTATTTACGGTCTTTCCGGGCGAGGACCACGGACTGCATTCCGATGCTGCGACGACTCAATTGCTTCAAAACACTTTTCACAATCAACAGAATGAGGGAGGCAATGATCTGGTGTTTCTCAATCTTCAGTCGGCCCGCATTGGAATGCTGGATCTTGAGCGTTTCAAAAGGCAGGTCAACTATAGCCTATTGCCCAATGGAACGGCTTCCGACCGGGTGATGCAGGTGCATGGGCGGTACAATGATGGCACAAGTTACGGATACATGGACAAAATGGGAATCTGGTTTGAGAATTTTGGCCTGCCGGTGGTGGTTAACGAATGTTTGATGCAGAGTTATGACGGCACCATCCGGCTGTTTCCCAACTGGCCCCCGGAGAAGGATGCCGAATTTACGAACCTCCGTGCGGCCGGGGCTTTCCTGGTAAGTTGTACCCTGAAAGATGGCGTAGTCAGGAAGGTGAATATTACTTCGGAAGTTGGAGGCATCTTAAGAATAATAGTACCCTGGAAGGCTGGAGGCAACCTGGTAACTGCCGGCGGAACAAAGCAAATTCCTTCGGGATTATTGGAGGTGCAAACGGCAAAGGGAGATAAAATTTCACTACAACCCTAACGGGATTGCCTGGTAAAATGAGAAAGCTGAACCCATCCCTCCGGACTAATTCAGCTTTCTTAAAAGATTTCAGTTATTGTATTACCTGATCTTGGAGCCCTTCTGGGCAAAGAATACCAGGTAAGTATAGTAGATGAACATGGTGCTGACGGCAATAACTACCGATCCGGTTGCGGATTTGATCGCACCCATCATCGGAGTCAGGATGGCGGCGCCGATAACAGAGGTTGCGATTACACCCGAAGCCACCTTGGCCAGCGGACCAAGATCCTCAAGGGCCAGGTTATAGATGACCGGCCACATGATGGAGTGGAATAATCCTGTAGCCAGGAAGAGCCACATGGCAGCAACAGGAGCTCCTGTTCCAAGGATGAAAGAGGATGCCAGCAAGGCTGCTCCACCGAAGGCACAGATCGTCAAAATTTGGCGGGCCTTGTATTTCTGTAGAACAAAGATTCCGACGATACGACCTACCATCAGTCCGCCCCAGTAGAATTTCAGCATATCGATGGCCGAAATATCTTTCAGCTGGAGATGCGCTGCATAATCAGGGAAGAAGCTGGAGATACCGATCTCGATTCCCATGTAGAAGAAGATAGCCAGTGATCCCAGCCATACGTGGGTGTACTTGAAGGCGCTCGATTTGTATTTTTTGGCATCTGCTTTGGTTCCACCTTCATCTTCCTTGATTTCAGGAAGTTTGAGGAAAAACATGATAGCCAGAATCACTATGGTCACCAGGCCAATCATCAGGAACGGGCCCTTTACGATACTCAAAATATCTGAGTTTGACATTTTGGAACCGGCCTCAATCTTGGGCGTCACCAACAAGACAGAAACGAAGATGGGGGCAATCACGGTAGCAACAGAATTCAGCGCGTTTGTGAGCGTTAGACGGCTCGCGGCTGTCTCGGGACTTCCCATTGCATTAACATAAGGACCGGCTACCACTTGCAGAATGACCACGCCGATAGCGAAAACGGAAACTGCACTCAGGAAGCCGTAATAACCCATGCCTACACCGGGGATACAAAGGAAGAAACCCAGGGAGATCAGGGCTAGACCCAGCAAAACGCCGTTCTTATAGCCAATCTTCATCAGCATTAATCCGACAGGAATGGAAAGAATGTAGGCGCCGTAGAAGAATGTGTTGGGAAGCTGCTTCTGAACATCATCTAACCCGAAGGCATTTTTCAGGAAGTCGATGGTCGAATTGTTCATGGTAGTGATGAATCCAAAAAGGAAAAATAGGGATGCCATCACGATCAAAGGGAACAAATACTTGTTACCGGAATCTGATTTTGTCATTGTTTATGGTTTAATTGATAGTTTGTTTTAAAATAGCTTCTTGCCTCCGTCGCCGATTTCAGCCACATAGAATACAGGCTTCAGTCCCGTTTTCGCTTCGTAATTCTTGCCAACCTGTTCGATGAATGTATCGACGGCCTCATTCTTGACCAGGCTCACTGTGCATCCGCCGAAACCACCACCGGTCATGCGGGAACCGATCACACCTTTGATCTTACGACCCTCTTCGACCATTGTATCCAGCTCAAATCCAGTTACTTCATAATCATCACGCAAGGAATCGTGCGATCCGTTCATCAGTTCACCAAACTTCACGAGGTTGTTGGCCTTCAATTCTTTTACTGCATCTTCAGTCCGCTTGATTTCGCTTACGACGTGGCGGGCCCTGTTGCGAACGGTAACATTCTCAATTTTATCTTCTACTTTCAGGAAGTCTTCCCAGGAAAGTTCTCCCAGTGCCTTTATATTTTTATAGGGTTGAATGGCCTTCACAGCAGCTTGGCATTCGGCTACCCTTTCGTTGTATTTTCCTGAATCGAGTTTATGCGGACTGTTGGTATTGCTTATGACGATTTTTACGCCATCAAGCAAAACGGGTACCAGCTCATACGACAGGGTGTCGCAATTCAGGAATACGGCGAAATCCTTTTTCCCCATGGCGGAAACAAACTGATCCATGATGCCGCAATTGACGAGGGCAAATTCATGTTCTGCTTTTTGACCCATCAAGGCAAGTTCAACTTTATCAATTCCAAAACCAAACTGATCGTTGATGACAACGGCTGTACATACTTCCAGCGCTGCGGAAGAAGAGAGTCCTGCACCGGTAGGAACGTCACCATAGAAAAGAAGGTCTGCGCCTTCACCGAAGGTCAACCCTTTTTTCATAAACTGGGCAAATACTCCGATAGGATAGTTGACCCATTCCTTGCCGATTGCTTTATTCAGGTCTTCGACTTTTACTTCGGCTTCGAAGGGCATATCCATGGAAGCGAACCTCACGGTTTTGCGTGCGGTCTTCCTGATAAGGCAATAGATACCGAAGCTAAGGGCACATGGAAAAACGAAACCACCGTTATAATCGGTATGTTCGCCGATCAGGTTCACGCGACCGGGGGAGAAATATCCGCTGATTTCACCTTCCCCGTACTTTTCAATAAATTTTGATTTGAGCTGTTCGATTGTCATGATTTATCCAATTAATTTGATTTTCGTTGATTTGGAAAAGCAAATATAATCTAAAAAAGGATATCGAATAAAGGTTAAAGGATAAAGGTTAAAGGATAAAGGATAAAGGTTAAAGGATAAGGAGTGGCGTTCTTCCCTTTAACCTTTAACCTTTATCCTTTAACCTTAAAAAGAAATCCCCGGCTCAAATACATGAACCGGGGATTGGTTTAAGACGGCGGC
>JBAXKJ010000020.1:0-115515 GCA_037137375.1 Prolixibacteraceae bacterium | reverse complement strand
CGGTGGTGAATCCTGCAGAAGAGCTGGTAGTACTGCTTTCCCACAAATATACATACGTCCCGCTGCCGCCCGTGGGGGTGGAACCGGTCAAGGCTGATGGTGTCGAACCTGTACAAATAACCTGTGCCGAGCTGATGGTATTGGTAGCGATGACAGGGCTGACCGTGATCTCGATGGCAGTTGCCGTGCTGCTGCAACCACCTGAAGTGACTGTCCTGCGGTACCAGGTTGTTGCGGTTAATGAACCAGGCGTATAATCCTTGCCATCACTGGTCCCCGATGCGGTGGTGAATCCTGCAGAAGAGCTGGTAGTACTGCTTTCCCACAAATATACATATGTCCCGCTGCCGCCCGTGGGGGTGGAACCGGTCAAAGCTGATGGTGTCGAACCTGTACAAATAACCTGTGCCGCGCTGATGGTATTAGTGGCGATAACCGGATTAACGGTAACATTATACACTGTTGAAGATGCAGCAGTACAACTATTGCCATTTGTATAATTTACACTGATTGATTTTGCTCCTGAAACAGTCCATGTTACGGTTGCTGTATTATCGGTGGCTGTTCCACCTGCAGTGATGGTTCCGCCAACGATACTCCAGCTGTAAGCCGTCATTCCCGATTCAGTTGTATAAACATTTCCTGTTGAATTGATACATACCGTAGTGCTTCCGCTGATTGTTGGCACAGGCAGTGGATTGACTGTTATCGTTTTACTGGAAGTTGTATTGGAACAACCATTTGCATCGGTAACAAAAACAGAATAAGATCCGGAAGCAGTAACATTCAGGGTTGAAGTGGTGGCAGAACCCGGAGACCATAAATAAGAACTGAACTGATTGACCGGTGCAGTTGTGGCCACCCAAACCGGTGAATTTACCAAAGTGCCTGTATAACCATTAGTTCCTGCATCAGCAGTGGTAGCTGAGCCTGTTCCTTCGTCCAGTTTCCAGTATCCAACCAGACTGGCATAATTGGGATGTGCATTCGTTATGGATGTATTCTTCCATGTATTAATTGTGGCCGAACTCAAATTGGTATTAAAAATAGAGACTTCGTCGAGTATGCCGCCATCAAATTTTTCAAAATTATCTCCCGACTGACCAAATCTTAACATCCCTGTACCAACAGCGTTCTGCGCTGTTCCAGTGCCAGCGGAAACTCCATCGACAAAGAGTTCTCTTTGGACACTTCCTGTTTGAACAATCGCGATATGATGCCAACCTGTAGTAACACTTGGGCCACTAATATTATAATAACTATCAGTAGGCAAGTAACCTGACCCATATATCCAATTATTGGAAGGATCTATCCAGATACCATAAAAAGATTCCTGGTCTCTCGATTTTGTAACAATCCCTCTCCATGTATTTGTATTACTCGCGACATACACCCATGCCATTAATGTATAACTTTGAGCACTCGTAAAACGTAAATTTGCATTATCAGCTATTTCTACCCTGCTGTTGGAGCCAAAAGTCAGCGCATTGCCACTTACATTAAGCGTAGCAGAATTACCTTGACAAAAAGTGGTACTGCCTGCTGAGTACAATGTTGGTGCCGGCAATGGATTAACCGTTACTTTTACCGGTGTGGCCACGTTTGTACAACCTCCCGAAGTGACTGTCCTCCGGAAGTAAACAGCTGTACTTGCCGTGGTTAAGGTGGCGGTGGTGTAGTTGGCAGCATTGTTCGTGCCTGTGGCTGCCGCATAGGTCCCGCCAACAGCATCGCTGCTCTCCCATAAATAAGTGTAACTGCCCGAACCGCCTGTAACAGTCCCGCCTGTCAGCGTCGTACTGTTGCTGTTGCATATCGATACTACAGAGCCACTGCTGTTACCAGATAATACCGGGTTAACCGTGACCGTAGCATTACCATCACTGGTTTGCGGAGAGCCGCAAGCACCATTTACTGTACATTTATATTTATACCCGTTTATTGAAGTAGTTGGGTTAGTTAAAGTGAGTGTAGCAGTATTAACTCCGCTATAAATGCCACCGTCTGTCAAAGCAGACCAACCCGAACCATTGTATTCTTGCCATGCATAATTCAATGCAGATCCCAAAGCAGTCAAGGTAAATGTTGCAGTACCAGATCCATTACAGACAGACGATGGAGAAGAAGGTTGTCCAGTGATTGAAGGATCAACACATGCTCCGACGGTAACCGTCAGAACGTTACTCTCCGCTGTACAAACAACCAAGTTCAATGTGCTGGTTACAATTCTTTTATAATAAGTTGTAACAGCGATTCCTGAAGGTGCATCATAAGTTGAAGAAGTAGCTAAGGAAATATCACTAAATCCAGAAGAACTGCTTGTTGTGCTGCTTTGCCATTGGTAGGTCAAGGCACCTGCACCCGAAGCTGGAACAGTTACCGTAAACGCAGCTGGGTTACCCCCTGGAATTTGACTTTGATCACTTCCTATAGTTCCGGCACTAATTGAATTAACAGTTACTGTTCCGGTAGATGAATTAGCTGATGAACATGCCCCGCTTGTAACGACAGCGCGATAATAGGTTGTGGATGTGAGATTGGTTGCAGTTAAGCTTGTGGTGGTATTGGCTATATCCGTAACGGTCCCTGTGAAATCGGAAGCCAGAGCAGACTGCCATTTCGTAACAGAACCAGTGTTGCCACTAAGGGTCAGGGTTGTGCTGTTAGTGCCTGAACAAACAGTAGTGCTACCTGAAATACTACCACCAACGGAGGTTGGTGAGACCGTGATAGTCGCAGTAGCTGAGTTGACCGATGAACAGGCTCCGCTTGTGACTACTGCACGGTAATAGGTTGTGGCTGTAAGGTTCGTGGCTGTTAAGCTTGTAGTGGTATTGGCTATATCAGTAACTGTCCCTGTAAAACCAGAGGTTGTAGCCGATTGCCATTTAGAAACAGAACCAGTATGGCCACTGAGGGTTAGTGCAGTGCTGTTGGTGCCCGAACAGACCGTTGTACCGCCCGAAATACTGCCTCCAACCGAAGTTGGTGAGACTGTAATGGTAAATGTTTGAATGGCTGATTCGTCTACTCCATTATTAGCGGTACCCCCATTATCCTTGATTTTTACCGAAACCGTTGCAGTTCCGGTTTGATTAGATGCAGGAGTATAAGTCAGAGTTCCTGTCGAACCAATAGCCGGTTGGGCACTGAAAAGCGTATTATTATCGTTCGTAACTGTAAATGAAAGCGTTTGCCCGGATTCATCGGAAGGACCTTTACTCAAAGATGTCGCCCATCCACTAATACTCTGAGCTCCAGTATTTTTACAGATCGTTTGATTGCTTCCTGCAGTAAATGAAGGAGCATCGTTGACTGCTGCCATCACCATAGTAACAGTTCTGTCTGCTGCTGCATAAGCTGTTCCATCGGTAGCATTCCAGTTAAAAGAAGTTGACCCGTTCCAGTTAGCTGTTGGAACAAATGTAAGATTGCCCAGATCCGCAGATGCTATAACCTGATTTAATGTAACAGCAGAATTAACTCCGGAAGAATAGAGTTTAAGTGTACCATTCGAAGGTAGACTTGTTATCTTAACACTATTCAACGGTGTACTTTCCACATCAGAATAATTTGTGGTAAAGTTTTCAGGTGTAAAAGCCAATGTGATGTCCTCAAATCCATTCAGAGTAAAATTTGATATGACAGGGGGATCATTAACTGGATTAACGGTTACGGTAATATTCGCATTATTGGACAACAAAGGAGTTGAGTTATCATCATAAACATTATACATTATTTCGACTACTCCATTGAAATTAGCGACAGGAGTAAAGGTAACTATTCCAGTTGCATCGACGGTAAATGTTCCCTTTCCAGTAACTGTTTTGGAGGTTTGCTTGCCTGTCGTAAGAGGATCCAGATCAACAGTAGCATCAACAATATTTCCACTCCCTGCAATATCGTTTGCTAATATATCGATCGTAATCGGACTGCCATCTTCATTCATGGAGCCCACATCATCAACAGCCTCAGGTGCATCAGGATTGGCAAGGGTGATAGTTACTTTTCCATAAGTCGATCCACTGATAATGGAAGTGCCACCGGAATTATCTTTAACTGTATAGTAAATTGGAGTTGTGGTAACAGGTCCGACAAAGGAAGACACAGGCGAGAATGTCAGGTTTCCGGAATTATCTACTGTATAGGTTCCTTCACCCGCAACTGAAAAAGTCTTCTGTATTCCTCCAAATGATGGGTCTAAATCTACCGTACTTGGATCAATTGTTCCATCAACATCTGTATCATTCGAAGTAATATTAAAGACAACATCTGTATTGGAAGGGGCAGTAACGGCATCATTCACCGCGATAGGCAGGTCATTAACAGAATTGACGGTTACCATAATTGCAGCAGGGACAACCACGTCAGAAGTGAGTCCGTTGTTGTCGTTCACCGAATAATTAATGGGGGTGCAAATTCCGTTGAAATTCAGAACCGGTGTAAAGGTTACATTTCCGGAATTATCGACTGTATAGGTTCCTTCTCCCGTAACAGTATATGTCGTTTGCCGTCCGGCTATTGATAAATCCAAATCCACAGTTGCAACATTAATTGATCCGTCCACATCATAATCATTGGCTGTAACGCTAAATGTGACAGGAGTATCCTCATTAGTTGTAGCTGCATCATCTACCGCAAAAGGTGCCGCATTTACCCAATTAATGGTTACTGTAATGTTGGCAACATTAGAGACAAAATTTTGGTTGTCTTTGACTGTATATTGTGCAGTAGCCGTGCCGAAGTAATTCCAATCCGGGGAAAAGGTTACATCCCCATTCATATCTACCGTAAACTGACCCTTTCCTGAAACATACCAGGATTGTTGGATTCCCGGTGTTAGTGGATCCAGATCGACACGGCTGGCATTGATGGTACGACCGGCAGAAGCTACATCATTTGAGGTGACGTTAAAGGTTACTGCAACATTTTCATTGGTTGTAGCGGAATTGTCATTTGCTACAGGGGCTCCGGAAGCAATGACTGTTACTGTGTATGTTGCTGAATTGGAGGTATTCCCATTTGCATCATTGACAGTATAACTAATAGGAGTTGTAACGCCATAGAAGGTGTTTAGAGGATTAAAAGTGACAATTCCAGACGAATTAACACTATAAGAACCCTCTCCTGCAACAGTAAAACTGGTTTGAATTCCTGTAGTAAGCGGATCCAGATCAACTGTCGCCACATTAACTGCTGCATCTACCCCGATATCATTGGTAGTAACATTGGTGAGAACAGAAGTGTTCTGATTGGTGGTAGCGTTGTCATTTGCTGCAATCGGCGGATCAATAACAGAGGTGACGGTAACAGTCAATGTAGCTGTTGCTGATACCAAACCGTTATTATCCTTTACGGTATAGGTGATTGGCGTGGCAGTTCCATTGTAATTCAGGACAGGCGTGAAGGTGACAATTCCAGAAGAATTGACAGTATAAGTACCCTGATTGGTCACCGTTTTAGTAGTTTGAATGCCTGAGGTTGAAGGATCCAAATCAACTGTTGTAACATCAACAGTGCCATCTACATCATAGTCATTGGTCGTAACATTGATGGTTACCGGGGTGTCTTCCAGGGTAGTTATTGCATCATTAACTGCTACCGGAGGGTCGTTGACTTCATTTACCGTCACCAATAAAGTACCTACATTCGAGGTATTGGCAGGGCTATCGTTGTCATTCACGGTATAAGTTACAGATGCACTGCCGTTGAAATTTGCGGCAGGAGTATAGGTGACTACGCCAGAAGAAATCACACTCCAGTTACCAAAAGTATTTGAAAAAGTAGTTTGGATTCCCGCAGTGGATGGGTCTAAATCCACCGTACTTGCTGTCACCGTTCCATCAACATCTGTATCGTTGGTTGTAACGTTATAAGTTACGGGAGTATCTTCATTTGTGCTGGTGACATCATTGTTTGCTACAGGCGGAGTTGAAATTTTAATACCAAAATTGACATTTATCAAGTTGTCGCTTGCGAGACTTGTTGCATAGAGTATACCATCCGTTGGAGCGGTTGATCCCGTAGTTGTGTTAGTAATATTATTGACTATCTCGCCGGTGTAACTGCAACCGGATGGCAAAGCAGGAGTACCCACCGTTTGACCAGTAGTATAACTATTCTTGCTAAGAACAACTTTGTAAGCAGTGCTAGCTGAAACCACAAATTGATAAGTGCCATCAGTACCAACAGCTACAGAATTCTGGAGGGCTGTCGTTCCTGCTGACGCTTCCAGGGTTACATATAATGGAGTTCCATTTGCAGTTCCTACTCCCGTTCCGTTGACCAGGTTGTCAGTCATTGCATTCTTGTCCCAGTATACATTTCCTTTAATATACTTGGTAGCATTGACGCAGTTCGTTATTGGAATAGTCGTTGAGATTGCTGTTAGTGTCTGGCAGGTGTTCGATGCAGCTACTGACACAGAATAATTACCGCTTTGTCCTGCCCCATTAAAATCCATGGTGGCAGAAGCAGTTCCCTGCCCCGCAGTTACCTTCCCTCCTGTCGGCGGTGTCCATGTGTAAGTAGTGGCATTTGTATAACCCGACACACTAAATATCTGTCCGGAAGCATCATCACAATAAGATGAAGAATAATAAACCTTAATCGTGGCGTAATCGACATACGCAGTTGGATCTCCTGAGCTTCCTGACCTTTGGGTTCGAATTGCTACTCCAAAATCAGTCGCATTAATATCTGACGGCAACCATGTAGAACCCCATAAATCAGTCGGAGAACCATATGTCACAGTGGCATCATTTGTCAAAGGCCAGTTTGTGCTGGATAATGCCTTGTTGTTCCCCACTGCTGTTCCTGCTTTTATCAAATAAATATATTTATCCCGGATAGTCCTATTTCCGGTGGTTGTATAATGTCGATCAACGATCACTTCAATACCATTTATTGTGGAATTGGTAGGTATCGTAGTAAAAAATTTGGTTAGATTAAGGTAGGCAGGACTTGATTTTCCAGTAATTGTCTGAGTAGTCCATGAATTCGGTTCATTGGCCTTCGCATTATTTGGATTTGACCATGAATAATTAGACCCCGAACTTGCAGCAGTTCCTGCAAAGTTATGCCCTACTGATCCAGATCCACCCGAAGGCTGCGTGATAGTTCCTGTCCCTGTAATGGAACCGCTTACTGTTACAACTGCACTTCCGCTTAATCCTGCTGAGGTACATCCATTCGCATCTGTCACTGAAACAATGCTGTAAGTTGTGGTCGAAGTAATCGGACCAACTACCATATCACTCCCGGAAGTATAATTTGAAAAAGTACCGCCTCCATTGTTTAAGACTACAGTGTAAGGGGCTGTACCACCTGTAATTGTAGCTTTTAGATTGGCATATCCGTTGTAACAAATAGAAGTGGTCCCCGACAAAACTGAGGCAGTTGGTGCCCGGTTGAATCTGATATTCACTTCATCAAAAGTAGAAGGGCAAGATCCTCCATTGGCAGACCAGCGTAAGGTATAAGAAGCGCCAGCTGATCCAGTAAAAGTTGAAGTAGGACTAGAAGTATTTGAAAAGCTATAACCCACGGGCCCAGATTGCACAGACCACAAACCCCCATCTGTAATGGTATTACCAGCTAACGTAACAGTTGTCCGCCCACATGTAGTAGATCCAGTTTGATCTGCACCTGCATCTGCTGCTGTGACCACTACATTTACAGTATGAACAAAATGGCAGTTAGTCCCGGTAATATATACGTTTGCGGTGTAAACTCCCGCTTTGGCAACGGTAGCATTGGTAACAGTTGGTTCCCTTAAAGTAGATGAAAAACCATTTGGACCGGACCATACAAACGTGGCACTGGGTGAAACATAGTCATTGGTAAAACTTATGGTGTTCCCCTGGCAAACGGGTGAACTCCCGGTGACATTATAGGTCGGACATCCGGCAGTCACAATCGATGTTGAGGTTGAACCAGGAATAGCACAACCGGCAAAGTCAAAAACTCCCGGATTACTGGCATTATTGAAAGTATTGCCTGAAATATTTCCTGTCCCGACAATATATGAACTATTGTTGATGATGGGATCGCATTTAAGATAAACGCAATCAGTTGTTGCTTGCACCCTAAACTTAAAGACCGTACTGTCGAGACCTGTTGCAGAGTTGTTAACAGTACCACCTGTGAAGCCATTTGCACCAGTGCCGATTCTAACCCTCACAACCTTGGAAGAAGCAATGTATTCCGCCTGATCGTCACCAGCGCCATCCGTCTTTGCGCCTAAGATTGCTGCTGGACCATAAGTAATATTAATTGAACCTGGAACAAATGCTGCATTTCCTTCGATAGTATCAGTAACAAATGTTTTGATGGATGGATCCGATCCAATATTCATGCCAACCACCGTATATTCCAGAATATCGCCCGGATTTGCAGTTGCTTGTGCCGGATGGGTAATATTTGTAACGCGAACAGCGCTACGAATATCCGGCTCATATACATCGATGGCCGACGTAACTACTTGTGTCAAATAAGTTTCACCAGCCGTAGTCTGCCGGATTGTGGCGGATACTGCGTTGTTTCCAATGTAGTTTTTTGCACTGTTGTTCGGTGCGAATATGGATGCGTCATATCCCAGGTTATTGTTGTAACTTGGGTTTCTATTTGGGGTAAGCACGCCGTTTCGGGCAATAGTACTATTAAAAATATCGCCGAGTGCATGCAAGCCATCATAGATATCCACAAAACTGGATGCCCCTTTGAATTGTAGTTTGTCGTTCGTCAGTGATCGGTCTCCATCATAAGTAACCATGCCCAATTCAAAGTTTACCGGGCCAGAAAGAGGTGTTTGAAAACCTGATATTGGTATATCTACCGTAGAATAAGTACCAGCCATCACATTTGCAAGACCATCAAAGACCGTTAGATTTTTCATGGTCTGCCTGTTATCCTTGTAAACAATAACAATAGTCCATCCACCAAAGAGATTTTTACCACCGATATGTGTTGCTACATTTGCTACTGTATAGCGGGATGTTATACCATTGGTCTTAATAAAAGAGGTAATGTCCTTGAAACAATGATAAGTCTTAAAACCTGAAGTATTATCTTTAAGGTAATCAGCTGTGAGATCAACATAAGATCCACTATTAGCCTTCAATTTAACCTGGTTCCTGGTCGCGAAATTATTTTCCCCAGACGAGCAATCTGCCCCCCAAAAAAGTCCTGCCCAGGTAACCTCACTACAAGTCGAGAAATATGATGCGATGCTTAGCTGATCGCTACTCGACATAAATGTTGAGGCATCCCCATCAATATCAACATATCCATTCGTGTAGTTATTATCGTAACCGGTTCCTGCAGGAGGCATCTCATTTTGAACGACATTATCCGGAACCGCTTTTGATGAAGTATTGGACAGAAATAAGATCCCTCCTCGCTGCGTAACCTGTTTTCTTATAGAAAATGGAGTTATCAATTGAGCAAATGCTGCAGAACAAATCACCAATAACGATATGGTAATAATAAGTTTTTTCAAATGGAGTATATCGAATTTTCAAATAAAATATTCGTTCTCTTGTACATAAAAATGCCCGTGAACGATCGGTTCATGACGAAATATTAAAAAACGTAGGTATACCAAGCAATGCTGAATGCTAGCTATAATTCCAATAAGTTTTTCTCTCTAAATTTTAACTGTTAGTCTTTGGTTTGATTTTAAAGGATTTATCAAAACAATTCAATCCGACAATATATGTACCATGAAGTTCTATTTCGACGACTAAATATAATCAACTCCAAATAATACCTTGACAATCAGTCTGAAAAATTTTATAATTTAAACTGATTTTAATTAATATCTCTTTAGTTCTAATAATCGAAAAGTACAATTGTGCGAATGTTGTGCGAAAATTGTGCATTTTGGCACAAAAGAAATGAATTATCCACTATTCAAATATGCCTATTTTATCTCGGCATTAAGGTTTCGGAGAAACTAAACCTTGTATCATTTTTTAAAAATGATACATGTAAACGCAAAAAAACGAATCACCATAGAAAACTAAAGCTACGTAATACGGTGATTGACTTTCTCGACAAAAGCCCCCGGCGCTATTCCTTCGATTTTTTTAAAGGCATTAAAAAAGGTGTTTCGTGTCGTGAAACCAGATAAACGGGCAATCGCTTCGAGTGTGAGGGATTCGGCCTTCCCTTCCATGATCATTTTCTTGGCATGGTTGATCCGGCACTCATTGCGAAAATCGTTAAAAGTCTGCTTTTTGACCTCCCTGAAATAATAAGCCAGATGATGCGGGGGAACCTCTATGTAACTTGCGAATTTTGGCAGGTTCAAATCAGTTTCCAGATATGGCTGGGATTCACAGATGACACTTCTTATTTTCTCTGCTATCAGGAGAAGGTAATTCGACTCAAAATTTTGCTCACGGGACTTCCGATCTTCTTCCAGTTGCGGTTCCGCTTCCGGTTCACTGCGTGTGGTGTCGAAACGGGGGAGTCCGTAAAGGATGCTGGGCGATAAGAAAGGTGAGACCAGCAGTCCGGTTAATCCGATGGCCGACAAGATCAGAAGGGCATTGACAGAATAAAAGAGGTTGTGGTAGCTACGTAAAAATGTATTAAAAATCAGTAAGAATGAAGTCGTTGACAATAGAAACGTGAACCCAAGAAGCGCTGTAAGCCATTTGATCATAAAAAATTGTCCCGAAAAGACTTCAGAAGCTCTGCTCTTGCTCAAATAAGGGATAAACATCCCAATAGACCAAAGCGTGTACAATGAAACTGACAATGGCCGGCTCAAATACATGAAAGGGACGGATAAAAGATCGGATAAGAAGGTGACTTTGTATGACATTAAAAATCCGGGTACCTCAATTAACGATTTG
Organism: Prolixibacteraceae bacterium; assembly: GCA_037137375.1. Classification (GTDB taxonomy): domain Bacteria; phylum Bacteroidota; class Bacteroidia; order Bacteroidales; family Prolixibacteraceae; genus CAINVV01. The sequence continues at coordinate 104,653 of JBAXKJ010000020.1, read as the reverse complement.
GCTATCTCCACTTTATGAGAATAGGGTGAGAGAATATAAGGAAGCGCTGCTATCAGGAAAATCACCGATGGAATGAAATGGAGGATATCATTCTTAGTCAGCCGACTATGATCCCTGATGATGCTTCGGATGTAGAAGTACAACATCGGACCAATCAGATAATGAAGAAAAGTAATATTGGTGTAAATCAGCGAGACCAACTGAACGGAACCGGAATAGAGGAGCGCATATTGATTGATTCCGTACAGACTAATCAGAAAGAAAAAAATACTGAGGTAAATACTTGATTTGTAATTTCTTGCATTAAAATAAAACAAGATCAACGAGAGAGATATTCCGGTTATTGAAAGATATAGCAGCATCCTGATATTAATTAAACCGCATTGATCAATTTTGACAATACAAGTTTAATGAAATAATGATACTATTTTACTTTTTATCTGTCACTTTTTGGTAAATAATGTAAGAATAAACAATCGGAACAATAACCAAAATTATCAGTAACGGAATCAGAATCCATTCGAATTTGTCAACCACAAAAAACAACAAAATTGCCGCAAAACTACCCCAAAACCATAGCTTCCCTGCCAACTTATGCGTTTTGATCCAGACCTCGTCACTGTTAAGCGTCCACGGAACCTTGATACCCACAAAATAGTTGGGTCTGAAATTGCCCATGTAGTTGCCAATCAGCATAAAAAGGAAGAAGATCGAGATCGGAAGCAATTTTTGGACCGAATCCGTCTTATTCACTACGCTCCAGATGATGGCCGAATCGAGGAATCCGATAAAAATGCACATGATCAATCGAAGCTTGAAATAACTATCTGAAAACACAGGATAATTTGCTTTCCGGGGATCGATCCAGGGCAGGACCAGCATCATCACATAAAGTCCAATGGGTAATAGGACATATGTCCACCTGGATCCGTAGCCATTCGGCTGACCTGACGCATCAAAATGAATCGGCATCGACTCCGGCAGGAGATTCCAGCTCATTGCCAGGTAAATAACTGGAAGCAGGGTCAGGACGATCAAAACCAACTCTTTGACTAAAGTTTCTCTTTTCATAATTCTTGATAATATTATTATTAATCTATAATGCGCCTAATGTTTTAACGTCATTACTAACTCGATTCGTTATCTTTTGAATATTGAGATGGGATGCTGAAATAGATTCAATATGACGCTGGATACAATAACCAGAACACTGCATTATTTGGTTTGTTGCAAAATCCAACTCGAAATCTCCTCCATGACAACCGGCGAAAAAGTCTGCTCTATTTCTGAATATTCTGCAGGCAATCCAGTCTTGCATTCCTGAAACAGGTGGTTCAGGTTTTTGAACTCCTTGATAGTTACATTCTTATTTCCGGCTTTCTTAAAAGCTTTTTCGATGACTGGCAAATTCTCTTTCGACGGCACCTGCATATCCTTGTCGCCATTCACCGCCAGGACTGGGCATTTTACCTTTTCCAACACCTGGACCGGATCGTACCTGATGAAATTCAGCATCCATGGATTGACAAGCTGGTTAAGCTCAAGAGAAAGAAATTCATCATCAGTCATCCCCTTTGGTCTGGAATCAGCCGGCAAAGAATTCAGCGTTTCAGCCAGGTATTTTTTCAAATCCTCTTTTAACATAGCATCAGATTTTGATTTTATGACCATCTCAAAGACCTTGGTATTAGCCTCTTTCGTTTTCTTGATGTCTGCCTCAGACCCTCCGGATGCCCTGGCGATGAGTTCCTGCTGAAGGAGCAAAATTTTGTCACCACGCAGTCCGGTACCCGCAAGCATTACTATAAAACTAACATCTTTTGTCCTCAAAGCCACCATGGGAGCAACCATCCCCCCTTCGCTGTGACCCGCAATCCCAATCTTACCGATTTCCTTCCTCGTCTTAAGATAGGCTACCGCACTCTCCGCATCTGAAGCGAAATCGTCTGTAATGGCAGTCTTGAAGTTCCCTTTCGACTTTCCTACTCCCCTATCATCATACCTGAGCACCGCGATACCCTTTCTTGTCAGGAAATCAGAAAGTACCAGAAAAGGCTTGTGCCCCATGATTTCTTCATCCCTGTTTTGTGGTCCGCTTCCTGTAACCAGGATCACCGCAGGGAAACGTCCTTCTTTTTGGGGTAAAGTAAGTGTTCCTGCCAAATTGATGTTCGCCTTCGGATTCTGAAATGTTACCTCCTCCGAGTAGTACGGATAGGGTTTTTTTGGCTCCTGAGGCCTTACAAAAGTTTGTTTTTCAATCGTTTCCCTTGATAAATTCATCGGAAATTCCATGCCGTTTTGTTTCATCGAACCTTCAATTACATTACCCTTCAACTCACCGTTGTATTCGAATTTCAAGTTGGTGATTTCAAGTTTCAACTTCGAATTCTCAAAGGTTGTCGATGTAACCGGGATACCCTTGGCCCCCTGGTCAGGGCTATCCATGGTAGAAGTATATCCACTTAAAGTTTTGGAGATATGGAAGACAATCCTTAACTGAGTACCCTGGATCTTCAGGGCGCCATTCCACTGACCCGTAATATCCTGGCTGAAAGCGCCATAATAAGTCATTACTAATAATACAATCGCCGCAATTTTTTTCATTTTTCTCTTTTATTTATTCATTCCTCACTTCTCACTCTCTATCGCTCCTGTAGACTGCAAATCTGCAGGAGCCAGGTTCCATTTTTCAATTCTTCTTAAACTGCATCAACCACATCACCACTCCATCAAAAACCGTGGCATTGATAGAATATTTCATGAACTGGCCTTCCCTGATACTAACTACCAGCTTGGCTTGCTTCAATAAATCAAGGTGGTGGGAGATACTGGGCTTGCTCATCTCAAATTTGTCAGCAATCTCTCCTGCCGTCAAATCCTTGTCATTGAGCAATTCCAGGATTTCCCGCCGGGTAGGATCATTGAGTGCTTTAAAGAAAGTGTTCATATGATTACATATTTAGACAAATATCTAAATATTATTTGAGAAATCCAAGAAATAAATAAAAAAATTTGAATTGTTAGGCCTTTGACAGTTTAAGAATTAACTTTGCTCACGCAGATTGCAAATCTGCAGGAGCTTCATCAAAAGATAATAGACTTGCCATGATAACAATTGAAATTAATGAACGCACGAAAGCAGGTAAAGCACTTTTAGAAACAGCCCGAATTATGGCTCAAAAAAATGAAGGAATCGAAATAACTTCTGAGAATTCTATTTTGGTTGCAAAAATGAAACGCAATCACAAAAACAATCTGCTCTCAGAACCAGAAAAAAATGATTTTTTGAAAGAACTTCAAGAATTGAGCTAAATGAACTTTGATTTTGAGAAATCATTTGTAAAAGATTTCAAAAAACTTAAAAGCAAAGAATTGGCAAATGCCATATCGGAAGCAATTAAGCAAGTGTCAGAAGCTTCTATTGCAGACGATATAATCAACTTAAAAAAACTTACCGGATATAAATCAGCATTTCGAATTAGAATTGGTGACTATCGGATTGGCGTAATCATCGAAAAAGATACAGTTCTCTTTGTTGCATTCGCTCACCGAAAAGATATTTATAAACGATTCCCTTAATTCATTAATGTGGATTTGACTAATATCTTCGTTTTTAATTATTCCGTTTTTGGTTACAATAATTCCAACAATAAGATGAATATCAATGCGATAATTGAAAAATGTGAAGACGGTTGGTATGTTGGACAGATAGAAGAGTTTCCGGAGGCAGTATCACAAGGCAAAACCGTAAAGGAACTTCAAGAAAATCTAATCGATGCTTTACATCTCGTGATGGATAGTCAGAGAGTTAACTCTTGCGATTAGGACATTATTTTAGTTAATGATCGAACAACCCATATAAGGAATCAACACCTCCGGCACAAGGATTCCTTCCGGTGTCTGGTAGTTCTCCAGGATTGCCGCCACGATGCGTGGCAAAGCTAATGCACTCCCATTCAATGTATGAGCCAGCTGAGGTTTCTTACTGCCATCTTCACGATAGCGCAATTTCAGCCGATTGGCTTGAAAAGATTCAAAATTGGAAACCGACGAAACTTCCAGCCAACGCCCCTGCCCTGCCGACCACACCTCGAAATCGTAGGTCAGGGAAGAAGTAAATCCCATATCCCCGCCACAAAGCCTTAAAATCCGGTAAGGTAATCCCAGCTTTTCGACCAGCGACTGCACATAATTGACCATCTCATCGAGTGATTCATAGGACTTATCAGGATGTGCAATCCGTACGATTTCCACCTTATCGAACTGGTGCAATCGGTTGAGTCCTCTCACATCTTTGCCATAAGACCCTGCCTCACGGCGGAAACAGGCAGAATAGGCAGCCGTTTTGATAGGGAGATCTTTGGCTTCAACGATCACATCGCGGAAAATATTAGTAACCGGGACTTCGGCGGTCGGAATAAGGTACAATCCGTCGATCGGACAATGATACATCTGTCCCTCCTTATCGGGCAGCTGACCCGTACCAAAACCGGAGGCTTCATTCACCACATAAGGTGGCTGTACTTCGAGGTACCCGGCAGCCCTTGCCTGATCCAGGAAAAAATTGATCAGCGCGCGCTGAATCCTTGCACCAAAACCCTTGTAAACAGGAAATCCTGCCCCTGTAATCTTGACACCCAATTCAAAATCAATAAGGTCGTACTGTGCGGCAAGTTCCCAGTGAGGTTTGGACCCTTCAGGAAGCTTGGGTATAACACCTCCGGAGGCAACCACTTCATTGTCTTCAGGCGTTCTGCCTTTGGGAACCAATGGGGATGGCAAATTTGGCATCAGTACCTGCAGTGCTGCCATCTGCGCATCAATGGTTACAAAATCCTCATCATGCTGACGAATCAGGTCCTTTAAAACAACCGTTCTTTCCTTTGCCTTGTTGGCCTCTTCTGTTTTACCCTCCTTGAAAAGAATTCCAATCTCCTTCGATAACAGGTTCATCTCTGCTTTGCAGCCATCGCTTTCCAGCTGGTATTCATTGCGCTTCTGATATAGCGCCAATACCTGCCCTACAATTTCACGCGCATCAAAATGTTTGACCGCTAATCTCTCAATGACAACTTCGGGATTTTCCTGTATGAATTTTAAACTTAACATGGTGAGGGTATTTTGATATAAAAGATATGACCAATGTGTTATGGGTTATGTGTTGCAAAGTTAACACAAAAAAAAACTCCTGTTTCATTGCCAGGGCAATAAAACAGGAGAGAAATTTCTTGTTGTTCGAAGAGTTACTCTACTTCCTTGAAAGGCTCAACGTTCACATAAGATTTTGCGTTGGTCTTCTTCTTGAAGGCAACCGTACCATCGATCAGCGCGAAAAGCGTATGATCTTTGCCGATACCTACGTTAGCTCCCGGATTGTGAACCGTTCCGCGCTGGCGGACCAGTATATTTCCTGCTTTGGCAACTTGCCCGCCAAAAATTTTCACTCCAAGACGTTTGCTTTCTGATTCGCGGCCGTTCTTCGAACTACCCGCCCCTTTTTTATGTGCCATGGTAAATTGTTTTTAGAGGGTTACGCTACTATTTCGTTGATAACAATTTGAGAAAAGAATTGACGGTGACCGTTTTTCTTTCTGTAGCCTTTGCGGCGTTTTTTCTTGAATACAATCACTTTTTCACCCTTGAGGTGAGAAAGAACCGTTGCATTCACCTTAGCGCCTTCAACGACCGGAGCTCCGATTGTGATCACTCCTTCATTGTCGACCAATAATACTTTCTCGAAAGTTACTTCCGTACCGACTTCATTTGGAAGACGGTGCACGTATACTTTCCTCGAATTTTCCACCTTGAACTGCTGTCCGGCGATTTCTACAATTGCGTACATGTTTACAATTTAAATATTTGGGTCCGGCAGGCGGGTTAATATCTCCTCTTTTTTGAGCCTGCCCGAACTATTTCGGACTGCAAAAGTAATTATTTTTAATTAATCGCCAAAATAAAAATAGAAGATGAGAATATGAGAATATGGGAACTGAGATCTCATCTTCCCATATTCCCATATTCTCATTTTCTATCTTTTAGCAGATCGCGGATTTCGGTGAGCAGCAACTCCTCTTTGGAAGGCTCTGGCGGTGCAGGTGGAGCGGCCGGGACCTCATTTTTCTTCATGAACCTGTTCATCATCTTGACCATCATGAAAATAGCGAAAGCGATGATCAGGAAATCGACCGTCACCTGAATGAAATTCCCATAGTTGAGACTGGCCCCAGGCAAAACCGCTTTCCCACTTGAGATAACCGGCTCACTCAGCTGAATTTTTAAGGATCTAAAATCTGCGCCTCCAAGAAGCATCCCCAATGGCGGCATTAAAACATCCGTTACAAAGGAGGTGATGATCTTACCGAAAGCGGCTCCAATGATGATACCGACTGCCATATCCACGACATTGCCGCGCATGGCAAACTCTTTAAATTCCTTCCCGATACTCATAGCTGATAAATTTTAAATGTTCAATTTTCCCATCTTCTCATTTTCCCATCTTCCCATTTTCCCATTTTCTCATTTTCCCATCTTCTCATCTTCCCATTTTCTCATCTTCCTATTTTCCCATCTTCTTATATCCCTATTATCTTCTTAATCTCATTCAATTTATTTAGCGCCTCCAAAGGCGACATCCTATTGATATCAAGATTACGGATTTCATCACGGATCTGTTTCAAAACCGGATCATCCAGCTGGAAAAAACTGAGCTGGTATCCTTCCCTGTTCTGCGCCAAATCACCCACCGGCTTAACAGGAAACTCCTGCCGGTTGCTCTTCTCCATCTGAGCAAGGATATCTTCCGCCCGTGCGACCACACTCCTCGGCATCCCCGCCATCTGCGCCACATGAATTCCGAAACTGTGGTTGCTTCCCCCCGGCACCAGCTTGCGCAGGAAGATAATGTTCTTGCCCATCTCCTTGATCGAGACATTGAAATTCCGGATCCGGTTAAAAGACTTCTCCATCTCATTCAACTCATGGTAATGAGTGGCAAACAGTGTCTTAGCCTTTACACGGGGGTGCTCATGAATGTATTCCACGATCGACCAGGCGATCGAAATCCCATCGTACGTGCTCGTGCCACGTCCCAGCTCATCGAAGAGAATCAGACTTCGGTCCGAGAGGTTGTTCAGAATGCTCGCCGCTTCGGTCATCTCCACCATGAAAGTCGATTCGCCGGATGAAATATTATCTGAGGCCCCTACCCGAGTGAAAATCTTGTCCACAAATCCGATATCCGCCGCCTCGGCCGGTACATACGATCCAATTTGAGCCAGCAGCACAATCAGCGCCGTCTGGCGAAGCAAAGCCGATTTTCCTGCCATATTCGGACCGGTGATCATGATAATCTGCTGTTCGGTATTGTCGAGCGTCAGGTCATTGGCGATATATTTCTCTCCCACAGGAAGTTGCTGCTCTATCACCGGATGGCGTCCACCCTTGATTTCCAGCACGTCGCTGTCGTTCACATCCGGACGATTGTATTTATTCAGCACGGCTACCGTCGCAAAAGAAAGCAGGCAATCGATCTGTGCCGTGAGGTTGGCATTCTGCTGAATGGCCTGGTAATATTCTGTCAATGAGCTAATCAGATCGTTAAAAAGCGATGTCTCCAACGACAAAATCCGTTCTTCAGCCCCCAGTATCTTGGTTTCGTATTCCTTCAGTTCCTCGGTGATGTACCGTTCCGCATTTACAAGGGTCTGCTTCCGGATCCATTCGGCCGGGACCTTCTCCTTGTGCATGTTGCGCACCTCTATAAAATAACCGAAAACATTGTTGTAAGATACTTTCAACGAGGATATTCCAGTTCGGATGCTCTCCCTTTCCTGCAACTGACGCAAATAATCCTTACCCGAAAAAGCCAGCGATCGCAACTCATCCAGCTCCGCAGAAACACCAGCCGCAATCACATTTCCTTTCACAATCATCACCGGAGGATCCGTAACCATTTCTTTAGAGATCCTCTCACATATTGATCTGCAAGGATTTAACTGTTCTGCATACCTTACCAGGACCTTGTTCTCCGAACTTTCGCAAGAAGCTTTGATAACAGCGATTGCCTCAAGGGAATGCTTGAGCTGCACCATCTCCCGCGGATTAATCCTTCCCGTGGAAGCCTTCGAAATGATCCTTTCCAGGTCGCCCACCAGGCGAAGTTGCGTCTCAATCTCCTCCCTCAGATCGGGATGACCGACAAATTTTGAAACCACCTCCTGGCGCTCGTGAATCCGGACAGGCTCCTTCAGCGGTAGCGCCACCCAACGTTTCAGCAACCTGGCCCCCATCGGTGAGATCGTCTTGTCGATCACCTGAATCAGCGTCTTCGCCCCTTCGTTGATCGAATGAAACAGCTCGAGGTTTCGGATGGTGAAGCGGTCGAGCCAGACATACTGATCCTCCTCGATCCGCGAAAGCGCGGTGATATGCCCAACCTGCTTGTGCTGGGTGATATCTAAATAATATAGTATGGCACCCGCGGCAATGATCCCCATTTCGAGGTTCTGGATGCCGAAGCCCTTGAGGTTGACAGTCTCGAAATGGCGCAGTAACCGGTCGTTCGCCGCATCGAAAGTATAGACCCAATCGTCAAGTTTATAAGTGTAAAACTTCGGACCAAAGAGCTCGGCAAAGAGCTTCTCCTTTCCTTTCTGAAACAGTACCTCCTTGGGTTGAAAACTGTTCAGCAGCTTGTCGATGTGTTCAAATGATCCTTCAGCCGTAAAAAACTCACCCGTCGAAATGTCCAAAAAAGCCACGCCGGCAAGGGTTTTTTCTATGTGTACTGATGCCAGGAAGTTGTTCTCACGGTGTTCGAGTACGTTGTCATTGATAGAAACTCCCGGGGTGACCAGCTCCGTAATCCCCCGCTTGACGATCGTCTTGGTAAGCTTGGGATCCTCCAGCTGCTCGCAGATCGCCACGCGCTGTCCAGCCCTAACCAGCTTGGGCAGATAAGTATCCAGCGCGTGGTACGGGAATCCAGCCAACTCCACAAAACTCGCGGAACCATTGGCACGCCTTGTAAGCGTAATGCCGCAAATCTCGGCTGTCTTGATGGCATCCTCGCCGAAAGTCTCGTAGAAATCACCTACCCTAAAAAGCAATACCGCGTCAGGATATTTATTCTTGACTGCATAATACTGCTTCATCAGCGGTGTCTCTACATATTTGTTCGGGGTGGTTGTCAAGGCTTTTGAGACTTGTTAAAAAATTGCAGTTTCCATGGTGCCAGCCAGCTTCCTGTCCGCATAAACAATGTCAGGCACATCGGAATCACCAGCCAGTGAAAAGTCTGGGGCAGCACGATCATGGTAAGGAGAAATAGAGCTAGTATCAATGCCGTAAGTTTCAGGTACCATTGCATTTTGGGCCGACACGAAGGAAACAGCCAAAGAATGGCGAAAATAAAATGCGTCGGCCAGGCCCAGATCAGGTTCAGGTTCCATTTCGTAGAGGGCATCACCGAAATAAAAGTAGTAAACCAGAGAATCATCCCTGCGATGCCAAAAGCAGCAAACACGATCACATCCAGCCAGATATATTTTTTTGCAAGGCGCTTTTCCTGAATCGTCAGGAAAGCAACGATCAAAAAGAAGATAAGCAAAATTACCCCCGGTGAGGTAAGTGAAAATTCATGCGTCAGAGCAGGCGCAGCGAAAATTACGACAGGCTCAGCAGTCAAAGGTGCAGGGATTCCCTTCCTGACCACAGTAGCCTTAGCAAAGTCATTGCCGAGATAATCAGGCAGAAACATCTTCTGTGAGAAGCTAGAAATGCGGTCGGTTGGCATTCCCAGCGCCAGCTTGATGCCCAATCCGCTCCAGCTGTTATCTTGCAGGTATAGATCGATTAAATTCCTGAATGACATTCTCTTATCCCCTGTCGTCTCGTAATGGACATTTCCCTTCACAGCTTTCTCCACCTGGTCGCGCAAGCGGGTCGAGCAGTTGTCTTCGAAATGGGAGTAGCGGTAAATCCTGTTTTCGGGTTTGTAATTTTCAAGCAGCGCCTGGTAGATGGATTCCTTTTCATCAGGTGTTAGTAAGAGCTCATACTCAACGACTTTGCGCTTATCTTCCTGGTATTCCTTCATGAAAGAAGACATTCGCATCACCCCGAGCTCGAAGTCGGTCTCACCTTTGGCAAAACGCCAGATAAAATGAGGCGCCTGGAAGCTGAACAGTCCGTAATTAAAAACGATATCTTTCGGATAATAAGGATCACTAATCCGGATGGCTGCATGTCCAAAATGAGAATAGATCTCGTCGCCCGGTGCGCAAATAAGCAGGCTGACTTTGGCCAAAGGCGACAAATTATCGGAAAAACTCCTTAGACTAAACAGGCTAAGAGTTAGAAAGAGCAAAATTATTTTGTTCATACCAGAAGATTAGGTTAACGCCAATACCCGACAATCGCTCCCATTACCATGAAGGAAACAAGATCGAATCCGGCGTGTAGAAGGAAAAGTTTTACAGGTCTGTTCTCAAATAGGACATCCGTTAGTTTGGACATGGAGATCCAGCAGACCGCGATGATCGCTCCGATGATTGCTCCAAAATCAGGACTTGCCCTGTTCCCAAGGACGGCCGAAATTACAAAGGAGGCGACGGCAGCCGAAAGAAATGATAACAATAGAATCAACCACATGGGTTTATCAGATTTTAAATCCTCGTCGCAGAAACCGTTCAGTTTAATCCACATTTTCCCAAATAGCAGCGGCGAATACCAGAGAGAACCTATAATAAGGTAAGAGACAGAGGCCAGCAATATCGACCAATAATTTACCCCAGTTAATATATCAAAAGTTTCCATAGCTGATTTTAAGGTTGAATTGATTTTTGACTAAACTACAAAAAAACGGCGTGCAACAATCCCATGAAACCAAAAAAAATGACTCCCCAGATTACTCGAAATTCAAATAGAATTCCCTGGTGAGTGAAATAAATTCAGCAGAATATTGCTGATCGTTTAGCAATATTACCAATTCCTCCTCAACCGGATAGCAGGGCACGACAGAAAACTCCAGGAGCACCCGTTTCGGAGGCTTGCCTGTCTTTGGAATCAAAAGCGTCTTGCGGGAAAGGTAAAATCCTGCCAGACGGGCTGTTTCACGAAAATCACTGAAAGATTCTGCAGGAACAATGACGGCCAACCGACCCTGTGGTGTCAGTAATTCCTTTGCTCCCAGTACCAATTGTTCAAAAGTCAGCGTAACATCATGTCGTGCAACCGAGGAAGAATGATCGGCAGAGCGAAGCGAATTTTTAAAGAAGGGAGGATTGCTGATGATCAGGTCGAAAGAGGTTTTGCCTGAAACAGGCAATTTCCTGAAATCTTCACAATGCAGGTTGAGTCGGTCATTCCAGGGCGATTCACGGAAATTGAAAGTGGCATCCTCACAAGCCTCCACACAGATTTCAACCGCTTCAATCCTGGCAGCAATATCGTCAGCGCTCGGTTCATTCATATGAGCAATTACGCTGTCTGAATGGGGATTAATTTCTGCTGTGCTAACATGAATTTGTCCTTCCCCACCGTAGACCTCAAAATTATTAATCAGGATTTCTGTTCTTTGCGCCAGCATCAGGGCGATCACACCGGTTCCTGTCCCAACATCCAGAATACGTTTAGCCCCATTTATGCCGCACCAAGCCCCGAGCAATACCCCGTCTGTACCTACCCTGAGAGCCGATTTTTCCTGTGAAACACGAAATTTTTTGAATTGAAACCAGGGATTTCCCATAGCGAAGTACCTTACTCAAAGATACATCCGTCCCTCAGATGGATCATCCTGTCGGTCATTCCCGCAAAATGATCGTCGTGGGTAACGATGACGAAAGTATGACCAAACTTCTCGCGCAAAGAGAAAAACAGCCGGTAGAGTTCCTCCTGGTTACGGGAGTCGAGGTTGCCGGATGGTTCATCCGCCAGAATCACGGCAGGATTATTGATCAGCGCCCTGGCAATGGCCACCCGTTGTTTTTCACCGCCGGAAAGTTGGGAAGGTTTATGATCTTCGCGCGGCTGGAGATCGAGTATCTGCAGGAGCTCATGCGCCCTTCTCTCCACATCGGATTTCTTCGTCCCGGCAATATACCCTGGGATGCACACATTTTCGAATGCGGAGAATTCGGGTAGCAAGTGATGAAACTGGAATACAAAGCCAATCTGACTGTTTCTAAATTTCGACAACTCCTTCTCACCAAGGGAAAACAAGTCATTACCATGAATGTTCACTTTACCGGAGTCGGGATAGATCAGGGATCCCAATATTTGTAAAAGAGTAGTCTTTCCCGCCCCGCTGACCCCGACAATGGCCACGATCTCGTGGGGCCTGACGGTCAGCGAAACGCCTTTGAGTACCTGGAGCGTTCCGAAAGATTTGGTTATCTGGTTTGCTTCCAGCATCATTTACTTGAGTTCCTCGTCAATTTTTCTGGTGAAATCACTGCCCTTACCGGCAACGTTATCCTTAAGCTTTTCAATATCGCTCTTGATTTCTGAGGTATGATCTGTGATTTCCCGCTTGATATCATCAGTAGCCTTATGAAACTCACTCATCAGCTTCCCAACCGTCCGGGCAATGCCGGGAAGGGCGTCCGCGCCAAACAAAAGCAGCACGGCAAGTACGATGACCAGCATTTCACCTCCACTGAAAAATAGTAAAATATATGCCATAACGATGCATTTTTTGCAAAGATAACATTCCTCTTAAAACAGAACCTTCCCTATCGGAATTAGGCAATAAAAAACCCGGAATTTTTGGTTCCGGGCTTTCAAGGTATGTAAGAAATTTATTTCTTCAGTTCTTTTTTCTTCTTTGCCCAGAGCAAGGTGTCATAAGCAATAGGTGTCGCAACAAATACAGAAGAATATGTTCCAAAAACAATTCCGGCTAATAGGGCAAACACGAATCCTTTGATGGAGGTTCCGCCGAAAAGGAAGATGGCAAAAAGTACGACCAATACCGTGAGTGAAGTACTGAAGGTACGGCGCAGGGTACTGTTCATGGCATCGTTGTAGGTCTTCTCCGGATCTTGTTTCGGATGCAGTCCAACATATTCACGAATACGGTCAAAGACAATAACGGTATCATTGATAGAATAACCGATAATGGTCAGCACCGCAGCGATAAACGACATATCGACGGCCAGTGAGAAAGAGAGCCATCCGTCCAGCAAGGAATACATACCGATCACGATGATTACGTCGTGGGCCAGTGAGACCAAGCCTCCCAGACCAAATTGCCAGTTTCTGAACCGAACTGCAATATACAGGAATATGGCCAGCAAGGAAAAAATAACCGCCAGTACAGCATGTTTCTTGATATCATCCGAGATGGTAGGACCAACTTTCTGAGAACTCATCCTATAATTGGAAAGGAATTTTTCCAGTGTAACATCGGAATCCAGGTATGGTTTCATCCCCTTGTAAAGTTTTGCTTCTACTTCCGAGTCGACCGCTTCTGTTGATTCATTGATACGGTAATCCGTAGTAATCCTGACCTGATTATTGGCACCAAAAGTCTTCACCTCAGGAGCATTAACAAATTCAACCGCCAGTGATTTGGCAACATCCTCAACTGTGACATCCTTAGTGAGACGCACTACATAAGTACGGCCTCCCTTGAAGTCGATGGAGAAATTCATTCCTTTAATGGCAACTGACAGGATAGCTATGGTAATCAAGGTACTTGAAAAAACATAGAATATTTTTCTTTTCTGAATGAATGGAAGGCTTACATGGCGTAACCACTCTGCAGAAAATTTAGTTACATAGGTAATCTTCTTGTTGGTATCCAACCATCTCTCGAACATAAAACGTGAGATGAAGACTGCTGTGAAAAGAGAAGTAACAATACCAACGATCAGGGTAGAAGCAAATCCTTTGATCGGACCTGTACCGAAAACATAGAGAACGACACCCGTGAGGAAGGAAGTAACGTGGCCGTCGATGATCGCGGATAAAGCATGGCGGTAACCATCCTTAACAGCCAGTCGCATGCCCTTTCCGGCACGAACCTCCTCTTCAATACGCTCATTGATCAATACGTTGGCATCCACTGCCATACCCATTGTTAAGACGATACCCGCTATACCCGGTAAGGTCAGTACAGCACCAAGAGATGCAAGTATACCTACCTGGAAGAAAAGGTTGACAAGCAACGCAACATTGGCAGTCCATCCTCCCTTTGTGCTATAGAAGAACAACATATAAGTTAGAACCAGGATAAACGCAATGAGGAAGGAATACATACCACTTGTGATGGATTCTTTACCAAGCGTTGGACCGACAATCTCTTCCTGGGCGATGCGTGCAGGAGCAGGCATCTTTCCTGATTTCAACATGTTAGCTAAGTCTTTCGCCTCATCAACGGTAAATTGCCCTGAAATTTCGGTACGGCCATTTGGAATCTCTCCCTGAACGGTTGGATAAGACTGAACATAATCGTCGAGCACGACGGCTACACTCTTACCTACATTCTCGCGGGTCATACGCTGCCAAATTTTGGCGCCTTCTGTATTCATGGTCATATCAACCACGCTGCTTGACTTGTTCTGACCAAAATCCTGACGGGCTTCAGTTACTGCGTCTCCATCCAGAGGAGCACGACCGTCGCGGCTGGAAATTTTAATTGCGACAAGCTGATAATAAGGACTTTCAGCAGACATTGGTTTCGCCGTCCATCTGAAGACCATCGTCCGTGGGAAGACCGATCTGATCTGGCTCAGTTTTAGATATGAATTGACCGTAGAGGTGTCTTTCATGTGGGCGAAACCTACAATTGGTCCGCGGGCAATCTGTCCATCTCTTGAAGTATTAGGTGTCAGCACAGAAAACAAGGGGAAATTTTTTGCGATATCCTCTGCGGTACCTGCTGCAAGAGAGTCTTTTTCCTGCTTCTTAATTTCACTGACCAGGCTATTGGACTTGGTTGTGTCTTTCTTTGCGGTTGTTGCTGCACTCGCGAGAGATGAAGCCGCAGTAGACGCCTGAACAGACTTCAGTTCTTTCAGCCTTTTGTTGGCTTCCAGCAGATAAGAGTAAACTTCGCTGTTTTCGTAAGTCTCCCAAAATTCCAGGTTGGCAGTACCCTGAAGGAGCTTTCTTACACGATTGGCATCTGTAATACCAGGCAATTCGACCAAAATTCTACCCTTGGTCTGAAGTTGTTGTATATTTGGCTGCGTCACACCAAAACGGTCGATACGTGTCCTTAGGATCTGAAATGAATTATCGATCGCAGCATCTGTCTCTTTTCTGATGACAGACAGTACCTGTGCATTCGTAGAATTATAACTGACTTTATCTCTTAAGTCAAGCGTATTGAATACGGAAGCCAGCTTGGCATTCGGATCAATCTGTTCGAAGGCTTGTCCAAAAAGGGTAACAAAATCTGACTGGCTGGATTTCTGTTTTTCAAGCGCTAAACGAATGGCTGCATTGAAAGTGGAATCTGAACTATAACCGGATAGGGCATGAATCAGGTCGACGACCGAAACTTCGAGAATTACGTTCATTCCACCTTTTAAGTCAAGACCGAGCGGCAACTGGTACTCTTTTACCTCTTTGAACGAATATTTTCTCAGTCCGAAGAAATTGTAAACCGGCTGGTTCTGAATGGAGTCGAGGTAACGTGTCTCCTGAATCTTAGCCAAACGCTCCAGCTCAACCTGTGAAACGCCCGGGTTTTCAATTTTGGCTTTACGTGTACCAAAAGCGGCTGCGTCGTTTTCTACCTTGATTGCTTTGTACGTAAAGTAAAGCTGATAAAAACAAACCAAACCTATCAAAATGGCTATGAGCCTGATCAATCCTTTATTCTGCATTGGGAATTCGGTTATTTATTTTTTATTCAATAGAGCGCAAAGATATTTATTTTTTTAATATTAAACATTGAAGAATTACGCTAGTTTAAAATAGTTCTTTCAGGTGAATTACTTTGCACAATATCAGCAATTTAATTCAATATTTAACGCTATGATAAGAAAGGAATAAGATGGATGGGGCCACCATTCCGGAACATCGAAATGTCATAATCAATCTAATTTTATAGTCCTGCTTTTGTAATCAATCGTCGCATTTTCGCGGTAAAAGAAATCACTGCCCAGTAGCCCGGCAATTCGTTTATCCGAATATTTGGAATATTCATCGTTGATGTGGTGCAAATCTACGATGGCGACTTTCAGTGATCCAAAATCTATACCATCCAGGCGGAAATCACTTATTACCCCCATAGAGGTTTCAACCATCTCTTTCCCCAGTCCGGTGGCCATGGATCCTTCGGATTCTTCGCCAACAAAAAAAGATGCTACAGCCCTGTCGATCACACTCTTGGAGGCACCTGTATCCACCACCCACCAGTGGTTCTCCAACCCGGGACGTTCGGCTTTCACCAATAAGTGGATGGTCTCCTCTTCCAACTCCACCACCTCCATAAGAATTTCTTTGTATTTCTTCATCTGGCAAAACTAAATGAAAAATGGAAGAATCCCTTCTTCCATTTATTCATTGTTATTCTCGATCCGGCAGATTTGTAATCTGCTGGTAAGGAAATGCCAACTGATTGCAAATCCGTTGGAGCGATCTTTTTACTCCTTACTGTTTGTTCAGCTCATCCAACACATTCATAACCTCCCGAACGTGGCCTTCACTGTCTTTCATCATTGCCGCTTCGTGATCGTTGAGTTGAAGTTCGAAGATCTTCTCGATACCGTTCTTGCCTAAGACAACGGGTACACCCAGATAGCAATTATCGATGCCATACTCGCCTTTCAGTTGGATACACACTGGAAAGATGCGGCGCTGATCCTTTACGATGGCTTCCACCATCTGTGCAGCAGCGGCTCCGGGAGCATACCAGGCTGAAGTTCCCATGAGCTTAACCAACTCACCACCACCTACTTTTGTACGTTGAACGATAGCATCCAGTCTTTCCGGAGAAACTAATTCCGTTACCGGGATGCCACCAACGGTGGTGTAGCGCGTCAGAGGGACCATGGTGTCGCCATGACCTCCAAGCAACATTGCCGTGATCTCCTTCTGTGAGATGTTCAGTTCATCAGAAAGGAAGGCACGGTAACGGGCAGTATCCAGGATACCTGCCATACCAAGGACCCTTTCACGTGGGAATCCTGAGGTGACATGAGCCTGATAAGTCATCACATCTAGTGGGTTGGAAACAATTACCAGGATGGTATTCGGCGAATATTTTACGATATTTTCAGTGACTGATTTTACGATTCCGGCGTTTACCTGGATCAGGTCATCCCTGCTCATGCCCGGTTTACGCGGAAGACCGGAGGTGATAACAACCACATCAGAATTAGCTGTTGCAGCATAATCGTTGGTTACACCGGTCGTCTTGGTGTCATAACTATTGATTGGGGCCTTTTGCCAGATATCAAGTGCTTTTCCTTCAGCAATCCCTTCTTTAATATCCAGAAGGATCACTTCATTAACCACTTCGCGGGATGCCAGTACATCCGCACAGGTGGCGCCTACATTTCCTGCTCCTACAACTGTAACTTTCATTCGAATAATTATTTAATGTATCAATGAATTCAATTTCTAATATGTCAAGGTATCTTCCTGTAAAATTGCTTGCAAAAATAGTTCAGATTATCGATACCAATATTTTTTTGTGTTAAGATTTACGTAAAAATAATGTGAGGGTATCCACTTTGATTCACATTTATTTTTAAAAACGGAAAAATCCAACTATCAGATCAATTTTTTGACAGCTTCAATGATGCTGTCGGCCAGCGCCTCCGCTTTTTCTAAAGTACCACTTTCAGAATAAATCCGGATAATCGGTTCAGTATTGGATTTCCGCAAATGTACCCATTCCCTGTCGAAATCGATTCTAACGCCATCCACGTCTGTGATTTTTTGATCATGATATAGCGCCTTAATTTTCAGCAAGACCTCCTCCAGGTTGACTTTCTCATCCAGCTCGAGTTTTTTCTTGGCCATGAAATAAGATGGATATTGGGCACGGAGTTCTGAACATTTCATTTTGCTTTTCGCCAGATGAGTCAGGAACAATCCAATCCCCACGAGAGAATCGCGACCATAATGACTCTCCGGATAGATGATGCCTCCGTTGCCTTCTCCGCCGATGACCGCATGGGTATCTTTCATGGCACGGGTAACATTTACTTCACCAACAGCCGAGGGCGTGTAAGTCACCCCATATTTTTCGGAAATATCCAGCAAAGCCCTCGATGAGGATAGATTAGAGACTGTATTCCCCGGGGTATGGGACAGGATATAATCAGCTACTGCCACCAGGGTGTATTCTTCGTTGAACATCGTGCCATCTTCGTTGATGATGGCGAGTCTGTCGACGTCCGGATCGACAACGAAACCCACATCCGCACCGCTTTTCACGATTTCTCCAGCCGTCTCCACCAGGTTTTCAGGAAGCGGTTCGGGCTGATGGGCGAAATTCCCGGTAGGGTCGCAATTTATTTCTACGATCTTTGAGACGCCAAGTGCCTTAAGAAGCTGTGGTACAACGATTCCACCTACTGAATTAACGGCATCCACCGCGACGCAGAAATTTGCGTTCCGGATGGCTTCTACGTCGACAAGCTCAAGATCCAGTACTTTTTGGATGTGATAAGCGGCATAATCGGCAGTGGAAATTTTGCCCAGCTCGTCAATTGTGAAGAAAACCAGGTCATTGGATTCGGCCAGGGCCAGGATCTTCTTGCCTTCTGCATCATTCAGAAATTCCCCATCTTCATTCAAGAGCTTTAATGCATTCCATTGCTTCGGATTATGGCTGGCCGTCAGGATGATACCTCCCTGAGCCTGCTCGGCAGTAACTGCCAGCTCAGTGGTCGGAGTAGTGGCAAGGCCAATGTCAATCACATCCGCGCCCATGCCAATCAGTGTTCCAGTCACTAGTTTGTTGACCATATCACCGGAAAGACGAGCATCCCGGCCCACCACAATCTTCATCTTTTGCCCGGCGGGCTGCCTCTCTTTCGCCCAAACGGCGTAAGCTGCAGTAAATTTAACCACATCCAGTGGAGTAAGTCCCTCTCCGGGAGAACCTCCGATGGTACCCCTGATACCCGAAATTGATTTTATCAATGCCATCTTTTCAATAGTTTAATTTTGATTTCAGCTTAAACAAAAGGGCCTGCAAAATTGTTAAAAAAAATCCTGCTTTTCAAAGCAGCACATAATTTCCGTTTTTTTTGCGAAATTTGCACCGGAATTGTATAATTAGTTGAGTACCATGAAGAGAGAAAGAGGACAGGAGCGCGACACACGGCGTACCGTCGATAAACGTAGTCCGGGGAGCAGACCCCGCATCAGAAAAGAAGAGGCCACTGGCACTTCAGGAAGAGGAAACAAAGTAATCCGGACGGGAATCGCTTATCCGGAAGAGATCGTAAAAGCGCGAAAAAAAGTCGACATCCCTCCACCGTCAGGGTTGAAGAAACGGATCGGAAAATCCAAACCCGAGGCCTCCAAAGAAAAGATTGTTGTCGCCCGCAGACCATTTAAAGAACGGACATCAGATGTTTTTCGCCGCGAAGTAATCAATAAACCATCCCCAAAACGCTTCGAAGAGGTCGAGACCGACAGTTTCCTTACCACAAAAGGTAAAGTTCTGCGTGGAAGCCTGGGCAAACAGAATGTGATAAGATCCCTGGACAGGGAAAAAAGCAAACCCCTTACCAGGAAACCTAAGGACGACGGAACCATCCGCCTGAACCGGTTCATCGCTAACTCGGGTATGTGTTCACGCAGGGAGGCCGATACGTATATCGCCACCGGCTGTGTAACCATCAACGGAAAGATCGTATCGGAAATGGGCTTCAAGGTTCAACCCGGCGATTCAGTAAGTTTCAATGGCAAACTGCTTTCCATCGAGAAAAAAGTCTATGTTTTGCTCAATAAACCCAAGGGTTTCGTGACCACAGTAGAGGATCCACACGCCGATAAAACGGTTATGGACCTGGTGCAGCACGCCTGTAATGAGCGGATCTATCCGGTTGGCCGGCTGGATAAAAGCACGACAGGCCTTCTGCTGTTCACCAACGATGGCGATCTGACCAAACGTCTGACCCACCCAAAATACAACCGAAAGAAAATTTATCATGTATTTCTGGATCAGAAAGTTTCCAAAGCCCATCTGGATGAGATCATCAATGGAGTCACACTGGAAGATGGATTCGTGGCTGCCGATTCGGTCAGTTATACCGACGAGGAGGACAAGAAGCAGGTTGGCATCGAAATCCACTCAGGAAAAAATAAGATTGTAAGAAGGATTTTTGAACACCTGGGTTATAGGGTTGAGAAACTCGACAGAGTCTATTTCTGCGGTTTAACCAAGAAAAACCTACCACGCGGCAAATGGCGCTTCCTGACACAGGATGAG
Organism: Prolixibacteraceae bacterium; assembly: GCA_037137375.1. GTDB lineage: Bacteria > Bacteroidota > Bacteroidia > Bacteroidales > Prolixibacteraceae > CAINVV01. Next base: position 84,246 of record JBAXKJ010000020.1, on the reverse strand, counting down.
GTCAATATGCTAAAGATGAGCTCTAATTAATTTTTTCTGGAACCAAGTAATGTTTTTCTCTATCGGGAGACTAATAATAAACAGTGAAAGAGGATTTTTTGCTAAATATCACCCAGAATCAGGGGATCATCCACAAAGTCACAAGAATATATTGTGATAATGAGGATGATCGCAAAGATCTTTTTCAGGAGATTCTGATTCAGTTGTGGAAGTCGTACGACAAATTCAGGGAGCAATCGAAATTTTCCACCTGGATGTACCGGGTCGCGATCAACACAGCCATCACTAATTTCAAGAAGGAGGCTAAATCCAGAAAGAAGAGTGAGATAGGAAAAGACTTGTACTTACTGGCAGACGAGCCATACGACGAAGAAAAAGAGGAACATCTGAAACTCTTGTATGAAGCGATTAATCAACTTACGGGAATAGAAAAATCAATCACTTTACTCTACCTTGAAGACAAACAATATGAAGAAATATCAGAGATAACCGGGATTTCTCAAAATTATGTCAGGGTAAAAATGAATAGAATCAAGAAGAAATTGGAATCCTTTGTTAAAAGCAAAGAACGTAACTAAATGGAATTACACGATTTTAAAAAGGCATGGCAGAAAGTTAACTCTGAAAAAAGTCAGAGTGAAGGCTTGGACGCTAAAAAGATCAGTGAATTGCTTCGTCGCAGAAGCAAGGGTATCTTATCCAGACTGGATAGAAGTGTAAAATTCGGCATCGGCTTTCTCGTATTTTTCCTTCTTTTTACACTCGCTGATCAGTTATTACCCGCCGATCTCCTTTTTCCTTCAGGTTACAAGGTTTCGCTGGAGGTTCCTAGATGGCTCAACCTGCTCGAATGGATCGTGAATTTCATTTTGATGTTGTCCATTCTGCTTTTCATTGTACGATACCGCAGGTTGCAGGCAAAAACGCTCGCAGACCAGGATCTTAAAGGAACCATCGAGAAAGTACTCGAATTGCTGGATACCTTCAAAAAAGAGTTTTACCTGGCAGTTATCATTCTCTTGTCAGGCATCAGCCTGGGCTTTTTGTCCGGTGCAAACAAAGGCTTCGAATCCGTTCAGATCAGTCAGCCACCTTCCATCATGAACGTGGCGCTTGTCGTTGTAGCCATGCTTCTGCTGCTGGGCTTGATATTAGGATCAATATTTTATATCTTTCACAAGGGATATAATCATCTGTTCGGAAAGTACCGCGACCAATTAATCAAGTCTTTAAATGAGTTACAGGAGCAAGAAGAATAGCAGCCGTCTTTTTATTCTTTTACTACTTTGCTTCCTGTTGAAGAGTGTTGTCTTACCGGCCCAGACAGGCGTCATCCAGGGTCGCGTTCTGAACGGCACCGACCACTCTCCATTACCTTTTGTACATCTCCGCTTTAACCATGGTAACAGGGGAACGACCACTAATATTGATGGTAATTTCACCATTCCGGATACTGTCAGCCAGGTACAGTTCAGCTATATCGGGTTCCGGCCAATGAATATGCAGGTAAGGAAATCTGCCGTAACCAACATGGTGATTTATCTCGTCCCTGACGATAACCTACTCAATACCATTGAAGTATACCCCAGAAAAGATCCTGCTTACCGGATCATTCAAATGGTTCTGAACCATGCGGACTCCAACGATCCTGAAAAATTGGAAAGCTACCAGTATACTTCCTATCATAAATTCTGGCTTTCCGCGGATGTGCCTTCCGAAGAGAAAATCAGCGGGAAGAAGAAGATCTCGGCCAGAGAGATAGAGAAACTGCAGGAAAAATTCGAGGCGAGTCACATGCTTCTGATCGAGACCCTCAGTAAGAAAAGATTCCTGAAACCGACCCACGAGAACGAAGAAATCCTTACTTCGAAGGTCGCCGGTCTCAAAAAAGAGACCTTCTTTCTCCTTTCCAACCAACTCCAGAGTTTCTCTATTTACAAGGAAAATTTCACCCTTCTCGGGAAAAATTATCTTTCGCCAATCAGTAAATCCGCCCTTAGAAATTATGCCTTTTACCTGGAAGATACCCTGCAAATCGATCATCAGGATACCACCTTCAGGATCAGATTTCAACCAGCCAGGGATAGAAATTTCGATGGATTAAAAGGATTTCTTCACATCAACACCCATAGTTATGCTGTTGAGAGTGTCATTGCAGAACCAGCCAGCGACTACAAGAGAGAGATTTTTGCTTCCGTTTGGCAGCATTACGAATTGGTCGATAATAACCGGTGGTTTCCTTCTGAGCTTAATGCGGCCATCAATTTTAACATGACCACTACCCTACCGGTGGATTCCCTTTCCAAAAAGAGACAGCCATTGGTAGTGTCCATCACGGCGAACAGCCGGTCTTACCTCTATCAGACAGTTATCAATCCCCCGCTCGACCCGAAATCCTTCCCGAAATACGGAGTGACCATGGCACCCGGAAAGAAGGATTCGCTGATGGAGACAGGATTCAGGTATATCCCACTGACACCAAAAGATTCATCCACTTATCAATACCTGGATAGCCTGGGCAAAAAAGCCAGGATTTACCAGAAAGTCAGATTCCTGCACGCACTCTCCCTAGGGACGATCCCGTTAGGTCCGGTCAGCATCAACTTCATGTACCTCTTCGGATATAACATCAACGAAGGCTACAAAGTCGGTCTGGGATTGGAAACCAACCGCAGATTTTCGAGGTATTTCACCTTGGGAAATTATTTTACTTATGGTACCAGGGACGGTCAATTCAGGCACGGAGAGTGGCTGAGGATCTATCCAAAGGGGTATGCCGACTTCAGGATTCAGTTGGGATACAGGGATGTCAAGCGTGACTTTGGAGAGGAGGAACTGCTGACGGATTTCAATATATTCGAGCCGGAATATTTCCGTTCGCTGTTGATCAAAAATATGTACCGTACCCAGAATCTGTCGGCGAGCCTGGAGATCAGGCCTATCGAACCGCTGAATGTGAAGTTTTATGTCGACCGTGCAAGAAATTTGCAAAACTCCTACGGAAATTTCTCTGACCTTTTATGGGATCCATTCTTTCTGACCAAGACCGGCTTGGAATTACGATACTCCCCCGGAATTGCTTTCATGAACAATTCTGAAGACCTGATTCAGAGTGCGCAACCCAAATCGGATTTCTTCTTCTCCATTATTCAGGGGTTGAAATTATTTAAGAGCGAATATCAATTTACCAAGATTGATTCAAAGGCAAAATTCCGCCTCCCAATTTCAGCTTTGGGAACTACCACAGTCATGATAAGAGGTGGAAAGATTTTCAACAGAGCTCCCATCACCGACTGGTTTCACGGTTACGGCAGCAATGCGGGCAGCTTCACCCTTTTGCCCCATTTTGCCTTTGCCACCATGGGACTGAATGAATTCTCTGCAGATCAGTATGCAGCTCTGCACATCAGACATAATTTTGGAACAGGATTTATCCCATCCTGGTATTTCATCCGTCCTGAGCTGGTGTTGGTGCAGAATATGGGATTTGGCTCTCTGAAACAGGAATATACGACTCTGGCGGGAGTGACCGATTTCAGGAAAGGATATTATGAATCCGGAATAGAACTTAATAAGATCCTTAATTCCAATATTACCGGTATCGGCTTTGGTACTTATTACAGATATGGTCCATACCGGCTCAGCAACAATGCATTGAACATGGCTTACAAGCTGACGATAAATTTCAAATTCTGATTTTTACTCGTACCGCAACGCCTCAATCGGATCGAGTTTGGCGGCTTTGATGGCAGGAAATACGCCGGAAGCAAAACTTACCATCAAACAAAGGGTAACGCCACCGATAATCCAGTTCCATGGAATGATAAAGGAACTTCCTATCAGGAAGGAGACGCCATTACCTGCCATAATTCCAAGGATAATTCCCAGGATCCCCCCTAACTGTCCGATTACGATGGATTCAATCAGGAACTGTTGCCGGATAGTCCTGGAATTGGCTCCCATCGCCTTCCGGATACCAATTTCTCGGGTACGCTCTGCAACGGTTACCAGCAGAATATTCATCAGACCGATCGCCGCTCCCAGCAGGGTAATCAGGCCGATAATTGTCGCCGCCATGGTCACGTACTTAATGTTATCCAGCAAAATATTGACCAGGTTATCACTTTTTTCAACAATAAAATCAGAATCATCGAGAATATTTAACTTCCTGATGTTTCGAAAAACTGCCTCAGCTTCACCGGTCGCGGCTTCCATTAGTTGGACGGAGTTAGGGTGAATGCTGATCTTGAAGTTCATATTGGGACGGTTAAAATACTGCCTGACGTTGGTGAAAGGCAGAAGGACCAGACGGTCGCCCGTCTCACCGAATCCGCTTCCCTTCGATTGCAGGATTCCCACGATAGTATATTTACCATCTCCGATCGTAACCAATTTACCCATTGGATCGGTATCTTTGGGAAACAGCTTCGGTACCATCTCAGCGCCAATCAGGGCCACATTGGCCCCATCGTATGCCTCCGGCATAGAGAAATTTCTTCCTTGCTCCAAGGTATAGCTGGCTGTCTGAAGATAGTTCTCGTCCACACCACGGATAATTATGTTAGGATTAGTCTTCTTTGACTCATATTTTACAGTTGCATTACCTGTTGCCATCACAGAAATGGATACCAAAGCAGGGAAATGATATTGGTCACGAAATTCCTTTGCCTGATAATAACTGATGTAACTGTAATTTTTGGAACGATAGCGCTGGTTGCCGATCTGAATCCGCATTCCTCTGCTTTGGATGGAAAAAGTATTGGCACCCAGCCGGGTGAAGTCGGCGGTAATAGCATTTTTTATGGAGTCGATAGCCGTTAGGATGCCTACCAGTGCAGCGATTCCGACTGCAATAATCAGTATAGTCAGTACAGATCGAAGAAGATTGCCCCGGATTGATTGAAAAGCAATGCTCACATTTTCTGCGACCAAAGGTTTTATAAGTACGACCATAAAAAATGAGTTGTTTCGTTTTAATCTTCTGTAACAAATTTACGCATTTTCAAGCTACACTCTTCAATTTACAACATTCGCTTTTTTTGCTATTTATTCGCTAGTGCAGATATGCAATCTGCACCCTTCCTGCTCCAGCAGATTTGCAATCTGCTGGCAATCTTAAACCAGCAGATTACAAATCTGCTGGAGCGTCATTCATTTTTCGTTTTTCACTTTTCATTTTTCACTTTATTGGGAAATAATTGCCAATTTTGGAAAAATTTCATTTTCCGTTTATTTAAATATTTGACCGATTATGGCATATGACCTTGAAATGATCAAAAAAGTGTACGCTGAATTTCCTCAGAAGACGCAAAAACTGAGAAAATTACTAGGCAGACCGGTTACTTTGACCGAAAAAATTCTCTATGCTCACCTTTCGGAATCTCTTCCTGAGCTACCATTTGAGAGAGGAATATCCTATGTGAATTTCAATCCGGATCGTGTTGCCATGCAGGATGCTACTGCTCAGATGGCCTTGCTTCAATTCATGCAGGCAGGCAAAGATGAGGCAGCCGTACCTTCGACTGTCCACTGCGACCACCTGATTCTGGCGAAGGATGGTGCCACGACAGACCTGAAAAACGCTGAAAATATTAATAAAGAGGTATATTCGTTCCTCTCCGAAGTATCCAAAAGATATGGAATAGGTTTCTGGAAACCAGGAGCCGGTATCATTCACCAAGTGGTGCTTGAAAATTATGCTTTCCCCGGTGGAATGATGGTCGGAACAGACTCTCATACCGTGAATGCCGGTGGTTTAGGCATGATCGCCATTGGCGTGGGTGGTGCCGATGCGGTAGACGTAATGACAGGAATTCCATGGGAACTAAAATTTCCGAAACTGATCGGAATAAGGCTCACTGGAAAACTTAAAGGTTGGAGTTCGCCAAAGGACGTCATCCTTAAAGTAGCCGGTTTGCTGACCGTCAAAGGGGGAACTGGCGCTATCGTGGAATATTTTGGGGAAGGCGCCTCAACCATTTCATGCACAGGAAAAGGAACCATCTGCAACATGGGTGCGGAAATCGGTGCTACTACATCTATCTTCGGATACGATGAAAACATGGCTAAATACCTGAAGGCTACCAGCCGGGCAGACATTGCACAAATGGCTGATGGCATTGCCGAACACCTGAACGGAGATGCTGAAGTCTACCAGAATCCTGAAAAATATTTTGATCAACTCATCGAGATCAACCTCTCTGAGCTCGAACCACATATTAACGGTCCCTTCACTCCGGATCTGGCTACGCCGCTTTCTCAGTTCAAAAAAGTTGCAAAAGAGAAGAACTGGCCCATGCAGATGGAGGTTGGACTCATCGGATCATGCACCAATTCATCCTATGAGGACATCAGCCGTGCCGCTTCCGTCGCACTTCAGGCAAATGCCAAGAATTTGAAGGTAAAAGCCCGGTTTACTGTTACCCCGGGATCTGAGCTGGTAAGATATACCGTCGACCGCGACCATCATCTCAAAGCCTTCGAATCTATCGGTGGCGTCGTACTAGCCAATGCCTGCGGCCCCTGTATCGGACAATGGTCTAGGGAAAACGCGGATAATCTGCCAGAAAATTCCATCATGACTTCGTTCAACAGGAACTTTGCCAAGAGAACGGATGGTAATCCAAAGACGCATGGATTCGTGGCTTCACCTGAGATTGTTACTGCCTTTGCCATTGCCGGAACACTGGACTTTGATCCTGTGACAGATTACCTGGTCAACAAAGACGGCATAAAAGTTAAACTCGATGAACCATTCGGGGAAGATCTTCCTGCTAAGGGTTTCGCGGTAGAGGATGCAGGGCTAATCCCTCCTTCCAGCGAATTCAGAAGCCTTGTGATTACCGTAGACCCTGCCTCAGACAGGCTACAACTTCTGGAGCCATTCCAGCCATGGGATGGTGAAGAAATGACTGAGCTAGCACTGCTGATCAAAGCCAGGGGAAAATGCACGACAGACCATATATCTATGGCAGGCCCATGGCTGAAATATCGGGGACACCTTGACAATATCTCAAATAATATGCTGATCGGAGCTGTGAACGACTTTAACGGCAATACAAATTCGGTCTGCAACCAACTGACTGGCATCTATGGTCCGGTTCCGGATACTGCCAGAAGTTATAAGAAAGCCGGTATCGGTTCTATTGTTGTCGGTGACGAGAATTATGGAGAAGGTTCTTCCCGCGAACATGCTGCCATGGAACCAAGACATCTGGGAGTGAAAGCCGTGCTGACACGTTCCTTTGCACGTATTCATGAAACTAACCTGAAGAAACAGGGAATGTTGGCGCTAACTTTTGCCAATGCGGCGGATTATAGCCTTATTCAGGAGCAGGACCGAATAGATATCCTCGGACTTAAAAACTTCACTCCAGGTGTTCCGCTGAAGCTTGTTCTTCATCACAAGGATGGGACCTCTCATGAGATATTAGCAAAACATACTTACAATGATCAACAGATCAAATGGTTCCAGAGCGGATCCTGTTTGAATTATATTAAAATGGGTCATTAAGCCTGTAGAATAGATAGGTTGGTTTTTTAAATATACTGTAAAAGGGCGGAAAAATTTTCCGCCCTTTGCTATTTAAAATGGATATGCTAATCGTCTGATTGAATGGTCGCCCCTTAAAATGTTCGAAAAATTAACATTTTTTAAGACAAATATTGAACAATATATGTCATTGCTCAATAAATTTGACCGTTGTATCGAGCAATTTTTTATATCTGGTTAATTCCTTAAAAAATTATCAACTATGAAACAAGGCTCAAGTTCTTATGACATGATGGCGAATAAAATTAAGTCTGATTTAAGAATGAGAAACTTACAGAACGACACAGATTTACTTCTGGACGAGAACACCGAAATGATGAGTGTACTCAATGATCTTGGTGAACTGGAAGATCTAACTGAACTCTACGGCGACAAGGACGACATCATCTGATGATCCTGTTTTACTGAACGTCTATCTTTTTTAAGATGAACCAATCTTATAATCTTTAACTTTTTACTTATTTTCGAATTTTCCCAAATTCAATTCCAGTCGTCCAAATATCTGAAAAACGCCTTTTGAATAACTTCCCTAACAAAACTTTGGCTGTCCTGGTTGGTCCCACCGGGATCGGCAAGAGTGCACTTGGCATTCAGATAGCCAGCTATTTTCACACAGAAATCATCTCCTGCGATTCCCGTCAGATATTCAGGGAAATGAGCGTGGGCACAGCGGTACCTCCAGTCGAAATAAGGAATCAGGTTCGCCATCATTTCATTCATTCCCATTCCATTTTTGAAAAATATAATGCTTCAATGTTTGAAACAGAGGTACTTGACATCTTGCCACAGTTATTTGTCAATCATGATATTGTACTGATGACCGGCGGTTCAATGTTATATATTGATGCAGTCTGCAAGGGGATTGATGATCTTCCGGATATCGATCCTGAATTAAGGGAGGGTTTGAAAGAGCGGATGAAAACGGAAGGGATTGAAAGTCTGCGAAACGAATTGAAACTGGTTGATCCCGATTATTACCATGAAACTGATCTCCATAATCCTGTCAGGATCATTCATGCGCTCGAGATTTTCTATTCTACCGGGTTGCCATTCTCCTCGCAGCGCACCAAGACGCAGAAAGAACGTGATTTCAGAATCGTAAAGATCGGTCTCAACCGTGATAGAACAGAATTGTACGACCGAATCAATCAAAGAGTGGATGAGATGATGGCTGACGGTCTCGAACAGGAAGCCAAAAGCCTTTATCCCCATCGTCATTTGAATACTTTAAATACGGTTGGATACAGGGAATTGTTTGAGCACTTTGATGGAATCACCTCACTCAGTGAAGCAGTTGAAAAGATTAAGGCAAATTCCCGCAAATATGCCCGTAAGCAACTCACCTGGTTCCGAAGAGATCAGGCGATTCAATGGTTTCACCCCGATCAGGTTCAGGATGTTTTGAATGTCCTGAAATAAAAAAGCCGGTCACCCGGCTTTCTATTTAGATATCATCATCGTCGTCATCTTCGAGAGGCTCATCGGCAATATCCTCCACATCATCCTCCTCCTCAGTTCCTTCGAACCCCTGAAGGGCGAAATCATCTCTCAGAATTCCGTCATCACCAAAGTCTTCATCATTCTCGATGATGTCGTAAGCTTCCGCCAAAGTCATCCGGACCAGATAGTAATAATCGTCTGTTTCATAAGGCAAAGCAGATACTACTTTACCCTTGGCATCGATGTAGGTGATAAGACTGCCTGCAAAACCCTGCGGATAATTGAGCTTAATTTGCCCTTGAATATCCATCGGAAGCTTGTCGTAATCTTTTACCAATCGAGGTTTGTTGCTCAAAGCCATATGTAAAATTGTTTTATCCTATTAATTATTAATGAGATACAGTTAATTCGTTGTTAGTTGTCTCAAATCCTAAAAGTGATGCAAAATAGCAATTCATTAAATTCAAACAATATTTTACGGAAAAAATATTTATTTTTTAATGTTAATTCTGTTTTCCCCTTTCAAAAACTGAGAACAATGTCAATGAACATATAAACTACGCAGATGTTCAATCCATCTGAAATAAATATATTGACACTCCAGCTCAAATAATCTTCACGTTCGTTAGGTGTAATTTGACTTTAGGGTATAAATGTCTAAATTCGCCCAAAATTACTTTGTTATGAACATCTCATATAAATGGCTGAAGGATTATCTGAACTGTTCGCTCAGTCCGCAAGAAATCGCTGCAGCCCTCACACAAATTGGCCTGGAGACCGGAAGTATAGAGGAGGTAGAGTCCGTAAAAGGCGGATTAAAAGGGTTGGTTGTCGGAGAAGTGCTCACTTGTCAGCCTCATCCCGGTTCGGATCATTTAAGTGTAACAACAGTTAGTCTGGGAAATGGAGAAATTGCTCCAATTGTTTGCGGTGCACCGAATGTTGCCGCCGGTCAGAAGGTAATCGTGGCAACAGTTGGCACAATTTTGTACAAAGGAGATGAATCATTTACCATTCAGAAATCCAAAATTCGTGGAGAAATTTCAGTCGGAATGATCTGCGCTGAAGACGAAATAGGACTTGGAAACGACCACAATGGCATCATGGTAATAGATCCTTCTGCCCTGCCAGGGACCCCTGCATCCTCCTATTTTAACATCGAAAGCGACTATTGTCTGGAGGTCGACCTCACGCCCAACCGCATCGACAGTGCTTCTCATATTGGGGTCGCCAGGGATCTTGCCGCCTTCTTAAGTCAAAAAGAAACAACACATTATACCCGGCCATCCGTCGAAAGCTTTAGCGTCACCAAACAAACACATACGGTAAAAGTCAGCATTGAAAATCCTGAGGCATGCGCCAGATATGCAGGCGTTTCAATCTTAGGCATTCAAGTAAAGGAATCTCCCGACTGGTTAAAAAACCGGCTTCGGGTAATTGGTCTCAAGCCCATTAACAATGTGGTGGATATTACCAATTATGTGCTTTTCGAAACGGGTCAGCCATTGCATGCATTCGATCTTTCAGCCATCAAAAGAGGGAAGATTATTGTCAAAACATTGCCTGGCGGCACGAAGTTCCGTACGCTGGATGAGGTTGACCGTTTGCTGGATGATAAAGACCTCATGATTTGCAACGAATCTGAAGGAATGTGTATTGGCGGAGTTTTCGGCGGCATTGATTCAGGCATCAAAAATGAAACGACAGACTTGTTCCTGGAAAGCGCCTTATTCAATCCTGTATTCATTCGTAAGACTGCCCGCAGGCATGGACTGAACACGGATGCTTCTTTCCGTTTTGAACGAGGTGTTGATCCTAACGGCACTATTTACGCTCTCAAACGAGCTGCGCTGCTGATCTGCGAGCTGGCTGGCGGAACAATCGCCTCGGAAATTGTAGATATCATTGCTGATCCTGCAGCTTTGGCTCCATTCTCCGTTCAAATTAGTTACAATAACGTCAGAAGACTCATTGGGAAAGAGATTCCAAAAGAACAGATCAAGCATATTTTGTCTTGCCTCGAAATAGAAATTGTTAAGGAAGATGACAACGGTCTGGAGCTTTCTGTTCCTCCTTATCGTGTGGATGTCCGCAGGGAAGCCGACGTGATTGAGGAGTTGCTTCGCATCTATGGCTACAACAATGTGGAACCCGGAGCGTCCGTGAAATCAACCATTCAGCACGCCAGTCATCCGGATAAACTGAAATTACAGAATCTTGTCTCTGAGATACTTACCGCGCATGGGTTTAATGAAATCATGTGCAACTCGCTCACAAAATCGACTTACTACGAGCAATTAAAAAGTTTCAGGGAAGAGCATTGCGTCAAGCTTTACAATCCGCTTAGCTCTGATTTGAACGCCATGCGGCAGACCCTGCTCTTCGGCGGACTAGAAACCATCCTGCGAAATACCAACTTCAAGAATGCAGACCTCAAACTTTATGAGTTTGGCAATGTATATTTCTTCGATGGTTCAAAAACCTACAATAATCCGGTAAAAAATTACAAGGAAGAAGAGCACATCGGATTCTGGCTCACTGGGAATAAAGAAACTGAAAACTGGGTTGCGAAGGCTCAGCCAACGACCTTCTATACCTTAAAAAGTTACCTCGAAAAGATTCTATCCAGACTTGGAATTTCACCGGACAATTGTCAGATGGAAACACTTTCTTCTGATTTATATTCTGAAGCGATTGTCTATTCTTTTAACAATCAAAAGGTCGCCCAACTGGGCATTGTTAGCAAAAATATATTGAAGCAATCAGGCCTTCAGTCAGAGATTTTTTATGCGGATATTCATTGGACACTCTTGCTGAACGCCATTAAGAAGCACAAAGTTTCCTATACCCCACTGCCAAAATTCCCTGAAGTAAGAAGAGACCTCGCGCTGCTGGTGGATAGTGACGTCACCTTTAGTTCGATTAAATTGTGGGCGTTGAGAACGGAAAAAGAACTTCTAAAATCTGTTTCTATCTTCGACGTTTATGAAGGACAACATCTACCGGAAGGTAAAAAATCCTATGCCGTAAGCTTCCTGCTAAGAGACGATTCTAAAACTCTCAACGATAAGCAGATAGAAAAGACAATGGAGAAATTAATCAATGCATTCAAACGGGAGCTAGGAGCTCAAATCAGATAATATGGGTATTCTTATCAAGCCAGTAGATTCAGAAAAAGAGATTTCAACCGTTGCAGCCCTGGCCAATACGATATGGAACGAACATTATGTGCCCATCATCGGACAGGCTCAGATAGACTATATGCTGGAGAAATTTCAATCCAGGGAGGCTATCAGTACCCAGATCAGGGAGGAAAAAACTGAATATTACATTTTATATACGGCCTTGGTGCCTATTTCGTACTTCTCAATCATTGAGAAACCCGGAGAGATGTTCTTAAGTAAATTGTATGTGTTGGCAAGCGAGCGCGGAAAAGGTTTCGGGCGAATTGCAATCAATTTCCTGCTTTCCAGATGTAGGGCTAAAAACTTGGAATACATGACATTAACTGTAAATAAAAACAATCATGTTGCCATAAAGTCCTACGAGAAACTGGGTTTCGAAAAGTATGGGGAAGTCGTTACGGACATCGGTTCCGGTTATGTCATGGACGATTACATGATGAGGCTAACAGTTGAACCTTATATTTAGAGCCTTATTCGTAGAGCCTTATTCGTAGAGCTGGCGAAGATTCCCGAAATAATCCTGATCCCATCCTTCCACCATATTTTCGAAGGAATCATCGGGAATATTGGTCTGGTGCAGCTCAACCTGAGTACCCTTCTTGTCGGCATGCAGTTTGATGGTGACAACTGAATCCTCTTCCTCTCCGAAGAACCACTTTTGCACAATCAGCTTATCCTCAACGAATTCTACATTCTGGCCAATGATGGCGCCATCCCAGATTTCAAAATCACTACCCGGTTCGGTACTCATGACCACGGGTTCACCGGTCCAAATTTCAATCATCAGCGGATTAGTCATCGCATTGTAAACATCCTTCGGCGGAGCGTTAAGCAGGTAACGTTTTTTAAATTCTTTCATGATGGTTGGTTCTTTGATGAGCTAAAGTTACTAAATTTGTTCAACTATGAATAAACTCGTCCTTTACGCCCGCCTGGTGAAATTCGAGCATACCATTTTTGCCATGCCTTTCGCCCTGATTGGCTTCTTCATGGCAACCATGGTAACCGATCAGGTCAGTTTTTGGAAATTACTTGCAGAAGTAATCCTTTGCATGGTGTTTGCAAGAAATGCGGCAATGGGTTTCAACCGATACCTCGATCGCCGTTTTGATGCCGCCAATCCTCGCACGGCACAGCGGGAAATACCTGCAGGACAGATCTCCGCACCTAAGGCACTCACTTTTGTCATCATCAACGCCTTGCTTTTCAGCTTTGTAACCTGGCTGATCAACCCCTTGTGCTTCTCTCTATCCCCGGTGGCCCTCTTCGTCATACTGGGCTATAGCTACACCAAGAGGATTACACCCTTGTGTCATTTTGTGCTGAGTTTAGGCCTCTCCCTGGCACCAATCGGTGCTTGGCTGGCTGTGACAGGATATTTTGCCCTGACACCCCTGCTTTTTTCCGGAATCGTCTTCTTTTGGGTGAGTGGTTTCGATATTATATACGCTTGCCAGGATATCGAATTCGATCACCAGTATTCCTTGCAGAGCATCCCTGTACTAGTGGGAATAAAGAATGCCCTCAGGATCTCTGCTATCGGACACGTGCTAACCCTGGTTTTTGTCATTCTCGCAGGAATATCCCTTGAAGCCAACATTATCTTCTGGGTGGGTGCGGCAATTTTTGCGGTTCTGATGGTTTATCAGCATCTGATTGTCAAGCCGAACGACCTCAGCAGGGTGAACCTGGCTTTCGGAACTACCAACGGCATCGCAGGGGTAATTTTTGCACTTTTCGTGATACTATCCTTGTATTTTTAGGGAGTATTTTCTTACAGCTGAGAATCTAGAATCTGTAGTTAAATCCTATGGTAAAAAGTTCCCTGAACTGCCATTTGGCCAACTGATTAATCACTTTTCCTGCATCATCCTTTATTGGAAACTTGACGTTATAATCATAGATGACCTGCGTCATGATGCGGGTGCTGATGTGCTGTGTTACCTGCATCACCAGCGTCTGCTCCCAGTCGACATTGAATTTCTGAAATGGATAGAGATAGTTATTGAAAATCTCTGCACGGGTATCATATGTAATGTTATCCAGGATCGGATAATGCCAGTTCAACTTCACAATCGCACCAGCTTCCCATAACCTTTTCTTCCCGGGCTCGACTCCGAAATGGGTAGGATCGATCAAGGCTGTATCCCTGATAAAGGTGCTCTTAGAGGTCAGCGGAGAGAGGAAAAGTGAAAATCGCTTATTCGGTTTGTAATCCATCCCTAAGGAGAACGTCAGATAGGCTGGTGCCATAAAAGCCGTGATTGGATTGACTTTATCAGGAAATTTATAACCTTTTGCTACTTGCGTCCTGAAATTTGATTCGCCTGAATAGTACCATTTTTTGAATGCCGAAAAGCCGATTCTCGACTGGAACTCCAACTTGTCATCATTCTTCTCAATCCCCCTTGTCTTAGAAGAATAAAATCCGAGCCTGAATTCTGCAGCGTTTTCCCATTTAATATTTTTCTTACTGTAATTAGCAGTATATCTTCCAATTAGCAACATTGAAAGTGAGCTCTCTCCCCCCTTTGCCCAGTTCGATAAGGCAGTCTGGGTAAATCCCACCGTACCTGTACCCAGAAATCGCCAGGCCAAAGGGTCTACCTGTCTGATCACGACCTTGTGCAGTTTGGAATCCAGTTTCTTCTGGACAAAAGTGATCTCCTTTTTCTGCGACTCTGTCATCCGCAAAAATTTCACCCCGTCATCGATGATCAGTTTCAAACCACCTTTCCCATTGTTGTAAAGGGTGACGCCAATAGAATCATTTTGCTCGTTCTTTAGAAAAATCCGCATGGAGGACATCGGTTGATTAGCGGTCCAGGTTTTCGCCTGCATGCCTGTTAGATTGGAAATGACCACCAAAGATGAATCACCTGCCGCCCGGTCGGTTAGGTAGCGCAATGCAACCCTGATGGAATCATTGACCCGAGCAATCTCGGCATCGTTGAAAGTATTCAGCAGCTCCAGGTTTTTTTCACTCAGAAAATGTTGTTTTTTTAAAGCCGCATCCGCGGAAAGCTGTAAAATCAGATCCTCACGGTATTGCCTGATCAGGGAATCCCGCTTGAAGAAAAGAATTGAATCGTTGTAAGTTTGGCGCGTCCAGGCGAAAAGCTTGGCTTTTAAAGTATCTATTTCCGCCGGAGTGACATTGGCAGGCAGTCGCGTCTTCTCCCAGCTCCTGTTGAATTTATTCCTGAATGCGGATGGAAAAGTATGGTCAATGTCGACCAGCATCTTATGCGGATCGCCTGAAGGAATTAAGGAGACGACGGCTAAATGCTCATTCAGAAAGGCGTCCGGAACCTGTATAAAAGTACTCCTGATACTGTCAGCCATAGCTTTCCTCCTGCTTTCCACAAGTTTGTCCATCTCATCAGCCGTCAGATACCCGGAAATTATCTTTTTGTTTGGAATATTTTCGGCTTTTCGATTAAATATCAAACGTATGGAATCGGTTTCAAGGATTTTATTCATGTGGGTCACAACGGTATCAATCGGATCGTTAACCGCATAATCAATTACACCTTTGATGGATTTCTTAAAAGAGTCTTTTGTCAAAAACCACTGTCCTGAATTATTGAAGATTTTCTTCATGTAAGAAATACTCCAGGTAAGTGAGTCCGGGGAATTGATTGATTTCCTATATTTCCTATCTGGCTGGATTTTCGTTCCAGTAGCTTGAAAAGCCAACTGACAAATCAATATAACACAGATTGTCAGTATGATAGAATATTTTTTACGAGCCATAAAACCGTTAATAGGGTACACTTTTCGATGGTCGAAATATACAAAAATATCGGTATTAAACAGTTTTCCTGTACCGCCAAACGGCAAGCGAAAACATGATCAATCCATAAACGGAGAGCCGGATAAGTTCGGGTACCAGGTCGAATAATCCGGATCCCTTCAGTACCACATTCCTGATAATCCTGATCAGGTAATAAATCGGATTGATCATATCCAGCCGTTGGGCCCACAAAGGCATGCTCTCCACGGGAGTAAATAGTCCGCTCATGATGATGAAGACAATGAGGAAAAAGAAACTGACGAACAACACTTGCTGCTGGGTTTCTGAAATTGCCGATACGAAGAGACCGATACTCATGATCAGGAAAAGATAGGCTGACGTGAACACATATAACGTGAGGATATTTCCCCGGAAGGGTAATCCAAATACCAGCTTGGCGACGAGGAGCCCAAAAGTAAGGTCCAACAAGGCAATGATCAGGAAAGGCAGTAATTTCCCGATCACGAATTGGTACTTCTTTATAGGTGTAACATTCAGCTGCTCAATGGTTCCCATTTCCTTCTCCCGAACCAGGTTCAAGGAGGAAAGAAATAATCCGATGATCGTCACCAGGATCACCAAAACCCCGGGAGCGATAAAAAATTTGAAATTAAGCTCGGGATTATACCAATAAGAAGGGATGACTGAGATCTGTTGCGGTGGCGTAAATTTAGGCACACCCATCATCTCAGCCCTGATTTTTTGGTTGAAATTCCCAATAACCTGTTGCAGATATGCATTGGAAAGCTCTGCAGCAGAGCCATTTATGGCATCAATCAGGATCTGTACCGAAGCCAGGTCGTTACGTTTCAAGTCCTTTTCAAAATCCTGCGGGAAAGTCACCACCACATCGGCCGTTCCTTTCAAGAGTAACTTATCAGTCTCAGACGGGGATATTCTGGCCCGCGTCACATGAAAGAATGAACTGGCCTCAAACTTGGTCGTCAGCCGGGTGGACGTCTCACTCATATCAAGGTCCACTACCGTGATGTCGACTCTTTTGATTTCCATCGTGGCGGCAAAAACCAGGATCAGCATCTGCACCAACGGCATGATAAAAATGATCGGCAACATGGCTTTGTTTCGAAAGACCTGGATAAATTCCTTTTGAAGCAGGTATAATATCGTTTTCATAAAGTGTTTACTCCAATCTTAATTTGAATTTCTTTACGCTCATTCCCAGAAAAAATACAGTCATAGCACTTAAAATCAAAACATTAGGCCAGATGTATTCGAATCCGTTACCCTTGAGCATCACCTGCTTGATGGCATCGATGAACCAGCGCGGAGGCATGAAATTGCTTAGAATCTGCAAGGGCACCGGCATGTTCTCGATCGGAAAAATAAAACCGGACAGCAATATGGTCGGCAACATCAAGGCGAAGCCTGAAATAAACATGGCAACCTGCTGACTGTTAGCAATCGTGGAAATCAGGATTCCTAACGAAAGCGCCATGGTAATATAAAGTACAACCAGAAATACCAGTACGAGTATACTTCCCCGTATCGGTACCCCGAAGACCAGATTTCCCAGGGCAACCACTACGAAGGCATCAATAATGGATAGTAACAGGTAAGGAGCGACCTTCCCTAGCACAATATGATGTGCCTTCAGGGGAGAAACCAAAAGAATCTCCATGGTTCCCAATTCCTTCTCGCGGGCGATGGTAATGGAGGTCATCATGGCAGATATTAGCATGAGTATCAATGCCATCGTACCCGGAACATACATAAATGCACCAACCATATTTTCGTTGTAAAGCATCCGAACCTCACTCTTAATTTGAACAGGAATAGTAAATCCGGCATACTTCTTTTTTGTATAATCCTGAATGATCCCATTCGTATAATTGTAGAGCAACTGCGCCGTATTCGGGTCGGAAGCATCGGCAATAACCTGAATATCCGCCCTCCCCTCGCGCTCCAGTTTTTGGGCAAAATTTCTTTCGAAGACTACCACCTCCTTGATATTGCCCTGCCGGAACAACGGTTCAATCTCGTTTTCGTGCATCAGGTAAGCATCCAGTCTGAAGTATCCTGTCGATAACAGTTTGTTCTTGATCTCCCGCGTGACATTATCGTTGGAATGATCCAGGATAGCAATCCGGGCATCCTTAATTTCAGTGGTGATCACGTAGCCAAAAAGCATTAGCTGGATGATAGGGATCCCGAACAGGATGACCATCGTGCGGGTATCCCTGAATATATGGGTGAACTCTTTTTTGACAAATCCCAAAAGTTGGTTCATATTATTAAAATTCTTTATTTAAAATTAACCTCCCGATATAGAAATTACAAGTCATTTCGATTTCTTGCAATTTTTAGGAAAACCCCATCCATACTATCCGCAGCGTATTGGACTTTTAGTGCTGTTGGCGTATCAAGCGCCACAATTTTCCCTTCCGACATGATCGCTACGCGGTCACAATATTCGGCTTCATCCATGTAGTGGGTCGTCACGAAGATGGTGATTCCCTGGTGAGCCACCTCATAAATCAGGTCCCAGAAAGTACGTCTCGTCAGAGGATCCACTCCTCCTGAGGGTTCGTCCAGAAAGACAACCTTCGGACTGTGAAACACCGCCAGCGAGAATGCCAGCTTCTGCTTCCAACCGAGTGGCAATCCACCTACCAGTTTGTTCCGGCTCTCTTCCAGCTGAAGTTTTTTTAGTAGTTCATCCGTCTTGGCGAGCCGAACCTTCCTGCTAATCCCATAAATTCCAGCAAATAATCGTATATTTTCGTAAACGGTCATGTCTTCGTAAAGCGAAAATTTCTGCGACATGTAACCGATATTTTGTTTGATCTTCTCCCGCTCATGGTAGCCGTCAAAACCCGCCACTTTCAGCTGACCCGAAGTAGGCTCCAGGAGTCCGCAGATCATCCTTATAGCGGTTGTTTTGCCGGCACCGTTCGCCCCCAAAAATCCAAAGATCTCGCCCGGATAGACGTCGAATGTCAGGTTGTCATCGGCCACGAACTTTCCGAACTTCTTCACGAGATTCCTTACCTGAATGATCGGCTCCTTATGCTGCATCTGTACCTCCATAACTCCTTTTTCAATATCCTTTTTCCTGCATCAACTCCATGAAAACATCTTCAATAGTCGGTTGAATGCTTTCTACCGTTACCTCTGTCTGTCCATTACCATGAAGGTATTCCAGCACGTTCTTCGCACTTAATCCATTATCCGCACTGGTAATGTGAATGGCATCACCGAAGGAAAATACCGATTCCACCCCTTTCAGTCCTTTTAGCAAGGCAACGCACCCATAGCGCTGACTGGTGTTATAAACCTTAACACCAAGCAATTTGCGGGTAAATCCGGCAATGATGTTTGCCGGTGTATCGATCGAGAGGACAGCGCCATTCTGAAACAATGCTACCCTGTCGCAAAGATTTGCCTCGTCCATATAGGGTGTCGAAACCATGATGGTAATACCTTTCTTCCTCAGGTTATCCAGCATTTCCCAGAACTCCTTCCTTGAAACCGCATCCACACCGGTCGTAGGTTCGTCCAGAATGAGCACCCTTGGCGCATGAATCAGCGAACAGGAAAGGGCTAGTTTTTGTTTCATTCCGCCCGAAAGCTTACCCGCCAGCCTGTCTTTGAATGGCTCTATATGACTGTATATATCTTTGATCAAGTGATAATTAGCCTCGATGGTGCCACCAAAAACCGTGGCGAAAAACTGAAGATTTTCTTGGACAGAAAGATCCTGGTACAGCGAAAAACGACCCGGCATGTACCCGACAATTTTGCGGATTTCCCTGTAATCCTTTACGACATCTTTTCCGTCGAGGGTAGCAAAACCCTTATCCGGTGTCAGTAAAGTAACCAGGATCCGCATCAGTGTCGTCTTGCCCGCCCCATCCGGACCGATCAGGCCGAAGAGTTCCCCCTTCCCGATTTCAAGGGAGATTCCTTTCAGCGCCTTCACATCGCCGTAGCTTTTTTCGAGGTTCGAAATTTTTATCATGCCTGCCTTACTGTAAAAACTTGATTTCTCCCGGCATTCCGATTTTGAGGGATCCATCGTTGGCGACCTTCACCTTTACGGCGTAGACCAGTTTCACCCGCTCTACTTTTGTCTGGATGATCTTGGGGGTAAATTCTGCCTCTGTGGCAATCCAGGTTACGGTACCTTCCATCGTCTTATTCTGACTCACGGTATCGTCGATCAGCACCTTGACTTTCTGTCCAATTTTTAGGTGAGGCAGCTG
Source organism: Prolixibacteraceae bacterium (assembly GCA_037137375.1). Classification (GTDB taxonomy): domain Bacteria; phylum Bacteroidota; class Bacteroidia; order Bacteroidales; family Prolixibacteraceae; genus CAINVV01. The sequence continues at coordinate 64,050 of JBAXKJ010000020.1, read as the reverse complement.
ATCGCCACTCACATACACGCGCAGGTTGAGCGAGGAAATATCTGCGATGCGGCACAAAGACTGCCCCTGCCCTACCAACTCTCCGGTCCTCTTGTAACGTTCGAGCACCAGTCCGTTAATGGGAGACTGGATCCGGCACCTTGAAATCTTGTCCTGTAACTGGGCCAACTGTGTGACAGCAACTTCAGTTTCGCCGGTCAGCACGGTTTCCTGAGAACGGGTACTGGCAATCTGCTTGTTTAACACCTCCATGTTGCCGTTTACATCGTCTACCTGCTTTTGTGTGGAAGCCCCGTCTTTGAACATGTTACCGATCCTGCTCCGATCCTTTTCGAGGTTTTTCTTTTGCTGCTCAATCACCGCAATCTGGGTCTGTACACTCTGTTTACGGGCCCGGATGGTAGCCATTTGAGATTCCAGTTGAGCCACCTGCAGGATCAAAGGGACCGTATCGACAACGGCAATTTCTGTTCCTTTTGTCAGGGTGGTTCCTTCCTCAAAATTACAGGTCAATAGTCTGCCCGGGATTTCAGCAGAGACAATCTGATCATCCGCTTCAAAATTACCGAAGGCATCCGAGGCTTCCTTTTTGCCATTACAGGAGATTATTGTCATTCCCAACAACAAACCCATCGCTAAACTCATCCCTAAATTCAATCTTTTTGTTCTCATATCCTTATTTGTTTTTCATTTTTCATCTTGCTTCAGCGCACTTGCGCTTGTCTTGCACCAGTCTTACTCTTGTTTTGCTCTTTTTTTGTTCTTTTTTTGCTCCAGCCCACTTGCTCTAGTCCTCTTGCTCCGTCAGATTTGCAATCTGCTGGTAATCCTTACTATTTTCCCACCAGCGTATTATAGTTCGTTATTGCATAATATAACTGCACCATATGACTCTTCTGATTGATTCCCGCTTGTGTCGCAGCATTCAGATCGACAATATAATCAGCCGAAGTGATGGTGCCATTTTCCAGTTGCGAGGCCGAGTTCTTCGCTATCTTATTGCGGAGCGTTACCAGGTCACCATCAATCTTCAGCAACTGATCTACTTTATTAATTGCCTCATTTGCTTTAAAGAGTGAGATGGAAAGATTCTGGTCGAAAGCAGACTTCTGACTGCCAACAATCTCTTTTTGAACCTCCAGGATTTTTCTGTTCCGACTCGTCAGGTTCCAGTCGGTAATGTTCCACGATACCCCCAGACCCACCAGATAATAGGAATCGAAAGTGCTTTTTAACATGTTAAGTCCAGGCTTCCCATATCCGGCCTGACCAAAGCCAAAAAGCTTTGGACTCCTGGTTTTCTGCAATAATTGCGAGCTCTTATCCAGTTTATTTCCCAATAATTCAAAATATTTCAATTCCGGACGCGAAATCTCCTTACTTTTTTCTTTCAGAACCGGTTCCGCAAGTGTGGTATTTTCGTTCAGCGACTGGTTGGTAAGGATTCCCAATGTACCTAAAAGTGCAATTTTCTCAGAGTGTATCTCACTGATTTGTTGTTCTGTAAGTAATCTTTCTGCTTTCAATAATTCCAGATCCCTGGAAGTAACCAAACCATTCCTGAAGCCCGATTCCAAAATTTTAATCCTTTCATCCAGGATAGATAGCTTAAGACGGATTATCGCCTCATTTTCCTTCATCAGCAGAATATTAAAATAAAGCTGATTGACCTTGTCGTTGATCGCGTACAGTTCCACCTCCAGATTCTGCAAATCGGCAGCGAGGGAAGATTTTTCGACCGACCTGGATGCCTCCGAAGCGCCACCGTCGTAAATGGTCTGCTTCACATCCAGGTAAACCTTGTACTGATCCCTGCTCGGTGAAGGAATTGTTACACCCGGCAGAGGAACATTCACCTTGGTTACCTCACTCTGATAAGTCGCCTGACCATTCAGGTTCAACTGCGGATTCCAGGAGGTCCCAATATTTTGTATCCGGAGATCGCTGATCTCTTTTTGTCTTTTTGTGTCCGGCAATCGTGGATAATTTTCCCTTGCCAACCGGTAACAATCATCCAGGTTGATGCTGCTCACCTGACCGTATCCATGTCCGGCAATGAATAACAATAAAAGAAAAAGTACTCGTTTCATCTTATAAATCAATAATATGCGTTATTAATCTTAGCATTTCGCGTTTTCGGCAGGCGGACCACAAACCAGCGCCTGCCTGATAAATGCGGTAACAAAGTTCCGCCGTTCCTTCAAAAACTGTTCATATTTTTCTGTGTCGTTGTTGAACAATTTTCTTTGAAACAATGGCCTGCCAATATATGGCGCAACGATCATGCCAATGAGGCTCACGAAAAGATGCTGAAAAGTGATGGGTCTGATATTTCCGGCTTCGACCTCCTTCTTGATCATTTCTTCCACTCTCCCGAAATCCAATCCCTGATCAGTCATGAATCTGGATAGCTGATCCGGGTCGCGGTTGATCTCCCTGATCACAAACTGCGGAAGAAAAGGGTTCATGAGCATATACGAATCATATTGCATCACAATCAATTCAATTTTCTCCACAAAAGGAATTTCCCGCTTGAAAATGGTGATTAGACCGGGTATTAAATTGCTGAGGATTCCATAAAATACCTCGTTAAAAAGCTCTTGCTTCGAATGGAAATAATAGTGAAGCAGCGCTTTGTTAATTCCTGCTTCGTCGGCTATCTCCTGCATTCGGGCACCGTCCATCCCTTTTCGGATGAAAACAAGTTTGGCTGCATGCACGATCTTTACTTTTGTACTGTCTGAATTCATAGCGATCAAAATTCCAGACAAATTTAACCATTTGGTTAAACTATTTGGTTAAATCTGAAAATATTTTTTTATAAATTTCTTGACGTATATTTGGTGAATAATCAGAAGAACGGATGGAACACAGAAAACAGCTGACCGGGTTGACCGAATCGCAGGTTGCCGAGAGCCGCAAATTACATGGACCGAACCTCCTGACACCACCAAAAAGAGCATCCATCTGGTCTCTTTTTATAGAGAAATTCGAAGATCCTATTATCAGGATTCTATTGATAGCCGCATTTCTATCCCTGGGAATATCCTTCGTTCACAAGGAATTTGCTGAGACCATTGGCATTTTCTTTGCTATCTTCCTGGCTACAGGCGTTGCCTTCTGGTTCGAACTGGATGCCAACAGAAAATTCGATCTGCTTAACAAAATCAACGATGAAACGCTTGTAAAAGTTGTCCGAAGTGGAAATATTTGTGAAGTTCCCAAGGGTTTAATCGTGGTTGGAGACCTTGTCATACTTGCCACCGGAGACGAAGTTCCTGCCGACGGCAAGTTGATCGAAGCCGTCTCCCTGCAGATCAATGAGTCTTCCCTGACCGGTGAACCTGTCATCGGCAAGACCATCCATGAAGAAGATTTCGATGAAGAAGCCACTTATCCATCCAATAGGGTATATCGCGGCACCACTGTCGTTGACGGACATTGCACGGTTGAAATATCGGAAGTCGGCGATCAAACCGAATACGGCCGGGTGGCACATGAAGCTACGACCATGACCGGCGAGCAGACACCACTGAACAAGCAGCTGGATAGTCTTGCAAGGCTCATCGGGGTCGTGGGATTTCTTCTGGCCGCGCTGACCTTTCTCGCACTTTTCTTCAAAGACCTTCACAACGGAACCACCGTCATGACCCTTGCCCAGAAGGTATCCACTTCAATTACCATCTTCTCCGTTATGGTCGCGCTCTCGAAGGTTTGGGTCCCAATTCTCTTCGACGGGCTGGCTTACTTGAAACAAAATCTTAATACTCCAAGTTCCATTGAAGAGGGCAGCTGGTTTAGATGGCTATTGATCGGCGCTGGAAGCTTCCTATTATTGTCCGGTATTTTTTACCTTACCGGTATCAACCTGACTCAATCCGAAGCCTGGGTTTCCCTGGTGACTGCCGGCCGGATACTCTCCTATTTCATGGTTTCAGTGACACTTATCGTTGTGGCGGTTCCAGAAGGACTACCGATGAGTGTAACCCTGAGCCTTGCCTTGAGCATGCGACGTATGTTGCAGTCAAACAATCTGGTAAGAAAAATGCATGCCTGCGAAACCATGGGCGCCACTACCGTGATTTGCACGGATAAGACTGGAACTCTCACCCAAAACAAGATGCAGGTCTACCGTACCAACTTCTTCTGTCTGGGTAATCAAATTTTGGGTGAAGATGAATCCAGTGATCTGATCAGGCTTTCGATCTCAACCAATTCGACTGCCTACCTGGATTTCACCGACCCACAACATGTCCACTCTATTGGGAATCCGACAGAGGCCGCCTTGCTTTTCTGGTTGCATGACCAGGGAACCAACTATCTCGATATCAGGAACGATTATGAAGTGGAGGAACAACTGACCTTCTCTACCGAAAGGAAATACATGGCAACTATCGTGGAAACTGCTCCTGGAAAGAAAGTTTTATTCGTCAAGGGAGCCCCTGAGATCGTGCTGGATCATTGCGAAACGGTTCGAACCACGCAAGGAAACGAAGCTGTAGCCGGCTACAGAAATGAGGTTGAGACCTTGTTGCTAGGCTATCAGAATCAAGCCATGCGAACATTGGGTTTCGCTTTTGAAGAAATCAGGGATGACAACGTTAGGATTGTCAATAGCCACCTAAAGAATGCCCATCTTCAATTCCTCGGTATTGCTGCGATCTCCGATCCGGTCAGGGAAGATGTTCCTGCAGCAGTTGCGGATTGTCTTAATGCTGGAATAGATGTGAAAATCGTGACAGGTGACACTCCGGGTACGGCAAGGGAGATTGGCCGCCAGATCGGAATCTGGAAGGAAGAAGACGGTGAGTCCCAGTTGATCACGGGCGTACAGTTTGCCGCCATGACGGATGAGGCAGCGTCTGGAATCATTCAGAAGCTGAAAATTATGTGCCGTGCACGTCCGACGGACAAGCAGCGGCTCGTGCAATTGCTTCAGCGGGCAGGCGCCGTAGTGGCTGTGACAGGTGATGGAACCAACGATGCTCCAGCGCTCAATTTCGCTCATGTAGGGCTGTCTATGGGTTCTGGGACTTCTGTTGCGAAAGAAGCCAGCGACATCACGCTGCTCGACGATTCCTTCAGCAGCATTGCCACGGCGGTGATGTGGGGCAGGTCACTTTATCAGAACATCCAACGTTTCATCCTCTTCCAGCTAACGATTAATGTGACCGCGCTGGTGATCGTGCTGCTGGGTTCAGTCTTTGGCCGGGAAATGCCGCTGACCGTCACACAGATGTTATGGGTAAACCTGATCATGGATACCTTCGCGGCAGCCGCACTTGCCTCCCTACCGCCAAACAAAAAAGTAATGCGGCACAAACCCAGAAAAAACGAAGATTTCATCATAACCAATGCTATGAGGGCTTTCATATTAATTGTCGGCACTATCTTCGTGGTCTTGCTCCTGTGGCTTCTTTACCATTTCACGGATAAAAACGGAGATATTTCGCGTTACGACCTGACCCGCTTCTTCACCATATTTGTATTGCTGCAATTCTGGAATCTGTTCAATGCAAAAGCTTTTGCCTCAGGACATATGGCTTTTCATCAAATGCACAAGAGTATTGGTTTCGTCATCACGGTAGTGGCTATTCTACTTGGTCAATTTCTGATTGTGACCTTTGGTGGGAATGTCTTTCGAACGGTTCCCCTCCCTGCCGGAGAGTGGATTATGATTTTTGGCCTTACTTCTGTCGTGTTATGGATTGGCGAACTAGTCAGGTTTTTTAAAATGCCTATATTTGCCAAATGAATGTCACGTTGAAACTTCTTATTATATTACTTCTAATATCAGGCCCTCTCATTTCAAATGCCCAGAATCAGGGCATGGACAGGGGTTCTGGCAATCAGCGTCCCTCTGGAGGGGGTGGGATGAACAAGCAGAAAGGAGCCAAAACAGCTCAGGATTCTATTGTCTTCAGGATACGCTCTTATGAGCTCGTGGATGACCTGACACGCATCAAACAGGTGAAAGTTGACACCACCGTGACCGATTTCCACATCTACCATCCTCCGTTTAAGAATTCATTATCGGTTGAATCACTGGGCAATATAGGTAATTCATACCAGTCTATGGATTTTTTCCAAAGACAATCCTCCGACAGGGATTTCCTGTTTCAAAAGAACTATACCGATTACGGCTTATTTCCAGGTAGGATTATGTTCTACGATGCCACGAAGCCCTATACTTTGCTTACCTACGGACAATTGTTCGCCAATAAGCCAAAGGGTGAAACGGTCTTGAAAGTATTTCAGACCCAAAATATCAACAAGCATATTAACTTCGGATTCTATTACAATTCCATTGGATCTGCCGGAAAATACCTCAATCAGCAGGCAAAAGACCGGAGCCTGGGCCTTTTTTCAAGTGGCACCTTTGATCGTTATGATTATTGGTTTACCGTAGGGAAAAATAGTTTTGACAACCAGGAAAATGGAGGACTGACAAATCCGAAAGACATTGAGAATCCTGACATAAAAGCGGAAAACATCGCTGTCTGGCTGTCCGATGTAAGATCTCTCAACAACAATTTCTTCATTGCGCTGACTCATCAGTACAAACTTGGAATCTGGAAAGAGATGCAGGATAAAAAGGAAACCTTTCAGAAATTCATTCCAAGGGTAGCTGTGATGCATGTGTTTAATTTCGAGCAGGATTCACGAATCTATACAGAGGTGGACCCAAATCCATCCTTCGATTTCGGTGATTCAAGGGGAACCGTCTATTTTTATGGAAAAGGGAATGTTGCCAATATTAATGCTACTGCCGGCTCTGCAACTGCACCTGCAACGAACGATAAATCAGGACAAAATGTGATCTCTAACCGTTTTCTCGTAAAATTCCTGGAGGCTCCCGACAGAAAATACACTTTCGGAAAACAGGTCTTCATTGCCAACGATTTGACAAACACTTATTTTCCTCAGCAGGATCCAGTTGTTGATTCTGTTGGCGTCAAGCATTCACCACTCGGGCTCACTCAGCCGCATAATTTTTCAAACACCTATATTGGGGGTTCAGCCTACCGGAATGATGGCCGTTTCTGGAGCTGGAATGTTGCAGGCAAATCATATATTCAGGGACGAAATGCATTGGATTATGAACTGTCCGGATCCATCGAAAAACCCATGAGGTCGAAGAAGGATACCTCTTTCATCAGAATCTTTGCCAACATGTCGAGCAAGACACCCAACTATTTCTTCGAACATTATTACTCCAATCATTACAAGTGGGAAAATGCTTTTGATAAGACATACTCACTGAAGATTGGTGCCACACTCGACAAACCAGGATGGAGGCTCAAGGCTTCAGCAAATTACAGCATTATCAGCAAATACGTTTTCTTCAACGAATCAGCCCTACCGGAACAGGCCGCATCAGAATTTTCTGTCTTTCAGGCCATGTTGAACAAAGACTTTAAATTTGGGGGCCTTAACATCCGAAACTGGGCAGTTTTTCAGCATACCACTACCAGTGTTTACCTGGCGCTTCCGAATGTAAGTTTAAGAAATTCATTGTATTACGAAAATACTTATGCGAAGGTGCTTTTCTTTCAGCTGGGAATTGACACCCGATATGAAACCGCCTATTATGCGGACAAGTACTCCCCGGCAACCGGGATGTTCTACCGCCAAAACACAGAAAAAATTGGCGATTTCGCGTGGGTTGACGCTTTCATCAATATCAAATTAAAGAGGACCGCATTTTACATCAAGTATACCAACCTTGCCAACCAGTTTGTCAAAGGTGGATATTATACTGCCCCCGGATACGCAGCTCCTCCATCGACCTTATTGTTCGGGCTTTCCTGGTCTTTCTATAACTGATCCTCAAATAGTTCAACCAGTTCGGCCAGCATCATCGCAGTCGCACCCCAAATAAAATTCCCATCAATTTCATAACCCGGCACAGCGATCCTTCCAGTCAGTGTTTCCTTTTCCCTTTCACAAAGATTGGCCGGATCCGTCAATGCTTCCAGTGAGATATAAATAACCTCATCCACCTCTCTCGAATCCATTCGTATTTTTGGAATGTGAGCCATCCATCCTACAACCGGCGTGATCAGAAAATCACTGACCTGCACATAAACGGGACTCAAAAGACCCAGAATTTCAGCTGACTCCCGACCCAGGCCAATCTCCTCCTCGGCTTCGCGTAAGGCGGTGTATATAAGGTCCTTATCATCCTTTTCCTTTCTTCCTCCGGGGAAAGCTATTTGCCCGGCATGGTTTTTCATGGTAGTTGGCCGGCGAATAAGGCAGATATAAAGTTGACCTTCGGATGGGAAAAGAAGGATCAGGACTGCGCTTTCATGGTAATGGCCCTGTTCGGATGGATGCTGTAAAGTTCTGCCCGGTGGGAGCATTCTTTGATGCGAAATGCTTCCTGGCAGCGGATTAATCAGCCGGTTCTTCAGCTTTTGGAGGAGCAGGTCAGCGTTAGTATTCAAGATCGCCAGAAAAAATTAATAATCCATACGAGACCTTATGTCTCTAACATTGAGTTGCATATAGGTCTTTTCCTTGTACTGGTTTTCAGTAACAGAATAACAAATATCGAATGGCAGCGACTGCTTGATCATTTCAAAATGAGTAGCCAGCGAGAATCCAATTCCTGAGAATCGGGAAGAAGAGCGGTTGGCCTCCATCAGATCCAGTTTTACGTGATCGTTGTTTTTCCCTACCAGTTTGGTGGTGCCATAATCCATCACATCCTCCGTAAGAAAGACAGGCGAATTGTTGTGCGGGCCAAAAGGTTCAAATTGTTTCAACAACCTCAAAAACTTGGGAGAGAGATCAGAAAGCGAAATTTTCGCATCCAGGTCGATGGTCTGAATCATCTGATCGGCGGTTATGGTATCCCTGACAACCTGCTCAAAACGGCGGGAAAATTCGGCGACATTTTCGAGTTTCATGGAGAGACCGGCAGCATACATATGTCCGCCGTAAGATTCAAGGAGGTCCGCACATTTTCCGATCGCTTCATACAGATCAAACTCACCCACCGAACGGGCGGATCCGGTAGCGATACCGTTGCTTTCTGTCAGCACCACTGTTGGCCGGTAATAATGTTCTGTCAGTCTGGAGGCTACGATTCCCACCACACCTTTGTGCCAGTCGCGATTGTATATCACCGTCGATTTTCGCCCCTCATAAAATTGACTCTGTGAGATCATTTCCAACGCTTCCTGGGTGATATCGCGGTCGAGGGTCTTACGAATCTCGTTGTAAGAATTAATCTCAATACCAAGCTCTTCCAGCTCCACTGTATCTTCTGCAAGTAATATTTTGACTGATTTCTTGCCGTGCTCAATTCTTCCTGAAGCATTCAGTCGCGGACCGATCTTAAAGACGATGTCCTGTACCTTGATTTCACCGATGATTCCGGAATAGTTGATGAGTGTTTTTAATCCGACGGAGGGATTTGTATTCAGTTTCTGAAGTCCAAAGAAGGCAAGCACCCTGTTTTCGCCGGTGAGCGGAACGATATCGGAGGCAATGCTCACTACGACGAGATCCAGCAGATCGTAGGCAATTTCCTGCGGAAGATTATTCTTAAAACAGTAGGCCTGGATCAGCTTAAAGCCGACACCGCAGCCAGATAAATCTTTATAGGGATAGTTGCAACCTGGTTGTTTTGGATCGAGAACGGCCACGGCGTCTGGAATCTGGTCATCAGGATTGTGATGATCGCAGATGATGAAATCGATCCCAATTTCTTTGGCATAGGCAATTTTTTCAACCGCCTTGATCCCGCAATCCAGTACCACAATCAGCGAAACTTTCTGAGAGGCAGCATAATCTATTCCAATACGTGAGATCCCATATCCCTCCATGTAACGGTCTGGCACATAATACTCTATCTCCGAAACGCGTTTGGAGAGAAAGGTGTACATCAGGGCGACAGAAGTAGTCCCATCGACATCATAATCGCCATAAACCATGATCCTTTCATTCTGTTGAATAGCCCTCTCAAGACGATCTACCGCCTTATCCATATCCTTCATCAGGAAAGGATCATGGAGGTCGGAAAGTTTGGGCCGGAAAAAGGTTTTTGCCGCAGCATAAGTCTTTATTCCACGCTGAACCAGTAAATTAGCTATAGCCATATCTACATTCAGCGCGGCCGAAAGCTGCTTGATATCGTTAATATCAGCCTGTTCCTTCAGTTTCCAAAGTTTTTGCATGCTTTTGCTTTTCTGCTGGCGGGATATAAATTATTTCCCAAATATACCCTTTTGCCTCGTAGCGGCAAATATAAATACTTGTAAGGAGACATTTCTTTCGGAAAAAAAAGATATCTTTTCTTATCTTTGCATCTTATTTCTTCATAAATACAGGATTATTAATTAAAGATGAGTAATATAGAGTTAAGTGAGCAGGAGATCATCCGACGCAATTCCTTACAGAAACTCCGCGATCTGGGCATCAATCCCTACCCTGCTAACGAATTCAAAATCAATACTTCTTCCAAGCAAATTTTAGATCAATATTTCCCTGAAAAGAACAATTTCCAGGACGTGACCGTAGCCGGAAGGCTGATGAGCCAGCGCATCATGGGTAAAGCTTCCTTTGCGGAATTACAGGACGAGAGTGGCAGAATTCAGCTCTATATCAACCGTGATGAAATTTGTCCGGGTGAAGACAAGACCCTCTACAACGAGGTTTTCAAGAGATTATTGGATATTGGCGACATCATCGGTGTGACCGGTTTTGTTTTTGTCACCCAGATGGGTGAAACTTCTATCCACGTTAAGACACTTACCTTGCTGAGTAAGTCCCTTCATCCGCTTCCTGTTGTCAAAGAAAAGGACGGATTGGTATTCGATGCCTTCACCGATCCCGAACAGCGCTACCGTCAACGTTACCTCGATCTGATCGTGAATCCGCAGGTGCGGGATGTGTTTGTAAAACGGGCAAAGATGATCAATAATATGAGGGAGTTTTTTAACCAAAAGGGATACCTCGAAGTGGAAACACCCGTTCTTCAATCGATCCCAGGAGGAGCCTCCGCCCGCCCTTTCGTGACGCACCATAATGCACTAAACATCCCCTTATATTTGCGCGTTGCCGATGAATTGTACCTGAAACGCCTGATTGTTGGTGGATTCGAGGGCGTTTATGAAATTTCGAAAGACTTCCGCAACGAGGGAATGGACCGTACCCATAATCCTGAATTTACCGTCATGGAGATCTATGTAGCCTATAAAGACTACAATTGGATGATGGAAATGACAGAGGAGATGATTGAGCGTATCGCCCTCGCGTTGCATGGAACGACACAGGTTCCGGTGGGCGACAAGATCATCGATTTTAAACGGCCTTTCAAGAGAATTACCATGACCGATTCCATCAGGGAGTTCACAGGTATTGACATCCTTGGAATGGACGAAAAAGCACTCAGGGAAGCGTGTAAGAAGATTGGCGTCGAAATCGACGAAACCATGGGTAAAGGCAAAATAATAGACGAAATATTTGGTGAAAAGTGCGAAGGTCATTATATTCAACCGACATTTATCCTGGATTATCCGGTTGAGATGTCTCCGCTTTGCAAGAAACACCGTGAAAATCCTGAATTGACAGAACGTTTTGAACTAATGGTCAATGGCAAAGAGCTTTGCAATGCTTACTCAGAGCTAAACGACCCGATCGATCAGCTTGGCAGATTTCAGGAACAGTTGCGTCTTTCAGAAAAAGGTGACAATGAAGCCATGTTTATCGATATGGATTTTGTCCGTTCACTCGAATATGGTATGCCTCCAACATCCGGTATGGGCATCGGTATTGACCGTCTTGCGATGCTGATGACGAATTCATCTTCTATTCAGGATGTTCTGCTTTTTCCACAGATGAAGCCGGAGAAAAAAATAGAGGAGGATACTTCTGAAATGTTTGAAGCACTTGGCATTCCCTCCGAATGGGTAGAAGTACTTCGGAAAATGAACTACAAGAAAATCACTCAGCTGAAAGAAGTTAAAGCTTCAAAGTTGTTTAATGATCTTTGCGGGTTCAACAAGAAAAATCAGCTCGGACTTGCCAACCCGGGCATGGATGAGGTGACGAAGTGGTTAAACTAATATTTCACTCCTATGACGGAAATCAGTGAGAAAAGCCGTGTTGCAATAATCGGCAGTGGAAGTTGGGCAACTGCTCTTGCAAAATTATTGATGTACAATGTACCTGAAATCAACTGGTACATCAGAAATCAAGACAATATTGATCTCTTCAGGAAATTCCGGCACAACCCAAATTACCTGAGATCTGTCGAATTTGATGTCTCAAAAATCAACTTCTATACCGACATCAATAAGATCGTTGAGGATTCAGATATCCTGGTTTTTGTGACTCCTTCGGCTTTCCTGAAAGATACACTCCGCCACATGACGGCAGAAATCGGAAACAAGTTCGTAGTCTCGGCCATTAAAGGCATCATCCCGGAAGGGAATCTTTTTGTCGGTGAATTTTTTCACGAATTCTACGATCTGCCATTTGAGCAGTTTTGTGTCATTGCCGGACCGTGTCATGCAGAAGAGGTGGCCAGAGACCTTCTCTCCTATCTCACCATCGCCAGTCCGGATGTAAAAAGGGCCAGGCAGTTTGCCCTTTTGCTGGAGAGCGCTCAGCTCAGGACTCACATCTCAGATGATATCTGGGGTACGGAGTATTCAGCTGTACTTAAAAATATTATGGCTATCGCAGCAGGAATCTCTCACAGCCTTCGCTATGGGGATAATTTCCAGGCAGTGCTAATGTCGAATGCCATTCAGGAAATAAAGAGATTCGTGGATACCGTTCATCCGATTACCAGGGATATCAAATCATCGGCGTATCTGGGTGACCTTCTCGTAACCGGATACTCCCATTTTTCGAGAAACCGTACCTTTGGCAGCATGATCGGTAAAGGATATACCGTCCGTTCTGCGATGTTGGAAATGGACATGATCGCCGAGGGATATTATGCTACAAAATGCATCAAAGAACTCAATGAACAGTATAATATCAACATGCCGATAACGGATACTGTTTACAATATTGTTTATGAAAACATCTCGCCTGCTATCGAAATGCGGTTGCTGACCGAGTACCTTAGGTAGAATCTGGTCCCTGTGCCTGTCAAAGGGCAGACGTGCTCTAACCAACACGCTCCAACGAATTTGCAATCCGTTGGTAAAAGTCTACCAGCAGATTGCAATTCTACTGGAGAGAAAGAGTCGCCCAAATTAAATTATTGATATAAAGATTATAAAAGAGTAAAGAATGAAGAACATCGGATTAAACTTCGACAATGTCTATGGGATTGTCCCAAGAGCGAAAATTGATGCTTATAAAGCCCAGACTGAAGCTGCCAACAAAGCGCTTCATCAAAAAACCGGAAAAGGAAATGATTTCCTGGGATGGGTCGAACTACCAGGAGGTACTCCTGAAGCTGAGCTGTCCGACATGGAGAAAACCATTCAAAAACTTCAGGTCAAGCACCTCGAGATTTTCGTGGTAATAGGCATCGGAGGATCATACCTTGGTTCAAAAGCCGTCATCGATGCTCTTTCAGACTCTTTTGCTTCCATCAAAGGTTCATTTGAAGCACCTCTCATTGTCTTCGCCGGACAAAACATCAGTGAGGATTATCTTTTCGAATTGCGTGATCTGCTTGATTCCAAAGATTGGGCTTGTGCAGTCATCTCAAAATCAGGGACTACCACAGAGCCTGCCTTGGCATTCCGCCTGCTAAAACAGGATCTGGAAGACAAATATGGGGTTGAGGAAGCAAGTAAAAGAATCGTTGCCATCACTGATGAATCTAGAGGTGCACTCAAGAAACTCGCGAAAGAAGAGGGCTACAAGACTTTTATCATCCCCGACGATGTAGGTGGAAGATATTCTGTACTGACTCCAGTTGGACTGCTGGCTATTGGCATGGCCGGTTTTGATATCCGTGAACTCGTTCAGGGGGCAAAAGATATGGAAAAGGCATGTTTACCTGAGGTCCCATATGAGCAAAACCCTGCTGCTCAATATGCTGCAGCAAGAAACGCACTCTATCAATCCGGTAAGAAAATTGAAATTCTGGTCAACTATAATCCGAAACTGCACTTTTTTGCCGAATGGTGGAAACAACTCTATGGCGAGAGTGAAGGCAAAGAGAATAAAGGCATCTATCCCAGTAGCGTCGACTTTTCCAGCGATCTGCACTCCATGGGTCAGTACATCCAGGAGGGTGAAAGAACCTTGTTCGAGACCGTACTCTCCATCGAAGAGGCCAATTTCGAAGTTTTTGTGCCTGAAGATGAGGCAGATCTGGATGGTCTGAATTTCCTCGCGGGCAAACGTGTGGATGAGGTCAACAAGATGGCCGAACTGGGCACCATGATTGCTCATGTCGATGGCGGGGTTCCCAATATCCGGATAAGCATTCCAAGACTGGATGAATATTACCTCGGTCAGTTGATCTATTTCTTCGAAAAAGCCTGCGGAATTAGCGGTTATCTATTGGATATCAATCCGTTTGACCAGCCTGGCGTCGAGAGCTATAAGAAGAACATGTTCGCCCTGCTCAATAAACCCGGCTTCGAAAAGGAGAGCAAAGCCATTCAGGAAAGATTGAAATAATTCGCATGCATACAGGGTTCTATTCTCTTACCAGGAAAGCCGTTATCGGTATTTGTCTCTCGCTGATTCTTTTTGCTTTTTCTTCCTGTATTTCAGGAGGGAAGGACAAGACACCAGCCAAAGATAAATCTGTCGCAGAAATCCCGATTTTCAAAGATAGTACCCAACTCCTGCAGATTAACGTTCCGGATAATGCCATTTACAGTTCTATTCTGGAAGATCTGGACAAGGACAACCTCCGGAATATTGATCTTGCACTGAAGATTTTCATTAACAACAGGACCGATTCGGTCGGGAGGGATTCCATGCTCGTCTCGTTTAACGAGTTCATGAATTCTGTCATGCAGGAATATTATGACAACAAGTTGTTAGGTAACAAGGAGTTGACAGATCATTTTGGAAACAAGGAGGATCAGGCTGAAGCCCAGAAATTGACTCAAACCTTGGCTATTCATGGTATTCATCTTAACTTTAATGATGGAGAATTCTACCTCGAGCCGGATCTTTCATTCATCCGCCAGAAGCTAGGAAAGGTACTGACTTCAAGCAGCATGGAATATCTGACTACCAGGATTAAACTCGCCCGGAATTTTTCCAGCGATCCATCCTTGAACAAGAATCCGACAAGCTCACTTCCTGATTCCATTGCTTTTCAATTTGTAACATGGGAAGATTTTCTGGCTAAATATCCAGGGTACATAATGAAGGATGATATTCATTCTCAGTACCTCGACGCCTTGACTGCCTATCTTTCAGGCTTGGAACAGATGCCATTGTTCGATCCGGATACAAAAAAAATAGATCCGGCATACTTAGCCTCTTATCAGCATTTTATCGAGTCGAACCCTACCAGGGAAAGCGCCAGAGTCGTCAAAAAATTCTATGAATTACTCACCCGGAAAGGGTTCAAATACGATGAGGCGATGGACACATTCCTGTCGGAGGAGATCCTGGTTCCAATACCAAAAACTGAATGATAGCAAAGCCAGTGAATAAAGAGAAGGGAAAGCTAACTCAGCTAACGGTAAAAAAACCGACTCCCCTGATGCAGTTTCTTATCGAACAACTTCCTGGTAAGAGCAGGACTACCGTGAAATCATTGCTGGCACACAGGCAAATTTCTGTTGGTGCCCATGCGATTACTCAATTCGATTACCCTTTGGAACCCGGACACATGGTGACCATTAACTGGGGTGTCGTTACGGAACAAAAACGTTTACGCGGTGTCAAGATACTTTTTGAAGATCCCTATGTCGTTGTGATTGAGAAGGAAGCTGGCATGCTTTCCATTGCAACCGCCAAGGAAAAACTGCTCACAACTTACTCAATTCTTAGTGCGCACGTGAAAAAGGAAGATCCGACCAACCGGATATTTGTCCTGCATCGCCTCGACCGGGATACTTCAGGGGTGATGATGTTCGCCAAAAATGAAGAGATTCAGGAGGTTATGCAAAAAGCATGGCAGGAGGCGGTCATCAGAAGATCTTATATTGCTGTTGTTGAAGGTGTTGTAGAAAAAGACGAGGATACCATCCGTTCTTTCCTGAAAGAGAATAAAATGCTGTTTATGTATTCGACGAAGGTCCCGGGAGAAGGCGATGAGGCTATCACGCATTACAAAGTATTGAAGCGCAGCGAAGAATTTTCACTGCTCCAGGTGGAATTGGAAACCGGCAGGAAGAACCAGATTCGGGTTCACATGAAAGAATTGGGTCACCCGATTGCCGGAGATAAAAAATATGGATCAAAGGTGAATCCCCTGCGCCGAACCTGCCTGCACGCCAATTTATTAGCCTTCAAACACCCGGTCACAGGCGAAGAACTCACTTTTGAAACTCCTACCCCACACCGGTTCCTGACCTTGTTTTCTTAATCACGACATTTTGTAATGGATACAGGTCATGATGCAATCCTGTTTTTCATTCCATAAATGCATGGCCCCTCCATCACAATTTTTATAGGCCTTGCAATCAAGGCAAATCCCTGTCTTCGTCCAGGTACGATCACGCATCATCCCAAATTTGTTTTCCCAGACATCCAGAAATTTATCCTTGTAAATATTCCCCTGAACAAAATGCCTGTTAATATTCGGACAAGCCGAAATTGAGCCATCAACCAAAATAGAAGCAATATTGATCCCTGCCCGACAAAAAAAATAAGAATCCCTTACTTTTTTTTCATACTCACCAACAAAAGATTCGCAACTGAATTTTATATCCATACGCTTGTCACTTCGCGATTGAGCGATAAAATCCATTAACTGCTTCAACTGTATGTTAGTTAGCTGCATGGCTGGATTATTCTCTGCCCGACCGATTGGCGCTATGGTAAAAAGTCGCCAAGTCTTTACATTTTTGGTTATCAGGAAATCTTTAAACTCAGTTAATTCGTTTATATTCCTTGGATTGACGCAGGTAACAACATCATAGAATAATCTACTTGACGAGGTTATCAGATCCAACGCAAGTAAAGCATGGTCAAAGCTATTTTCATTTGATCGCAACCAATTATGGGACTCCTTAAATCCATCAAGGCTTAGCGTAATAGCCCCCATGCCGGCTGAAAGTAATTTGGAATGTACTTCTGCATGATATGCATAGCCATTTGTTACAATCCCCCATCGGAATCCGTTTTCCCTTAAACGTCTGCCGCATTGAGCTAAATCCTTGCGTAACAAGGGCTCCCCTCCGGTTATAACAACTGTGATAGAATCTGATTTATATTTCCGCTTTAAGGGCAAAATTGATTGAAGAAAATCCTCAAAGGGCATATCCTCAATTCTTGAATCTGAAAGGCAGTCGGAACCACAATGCAGGCATCTTAAATTGCACCGCTGGGTACACTCCCAAAACAAATAACTTAACTCATGAATTTGAGTTTCATTTTTACGGAAGGAATTATGGAGAAATTGAGCAAACCTATTTAGCATTCAGGCTTACATTAAGAATGGTCGATTCATTGGCAATTACAATAACCGTATCCTTGGATAAAAACTTAACACTTTGATTAGAACCAATATCCTCAAATCTCACAGTATAAGAATTTTCTCTTGAACTATAAATTTTGAACGTCCCCGATTGATCTGTCAACTCATATTGCGGTTGATTTAAGATTGAGACTTTAATCCCGGGAATTGGTTGATTGGTAGTTTTTGATTTTACGACTCCCTGAATATAAACGTCACTTCCCATATCTTTAGGAGTACCGTAGCAGGCCTGAAATACAAATAATGCGGATGAAAGACTCAAAACACCAAAAATCCTTCTTAAAATCTTTCGCTTTTTGTCTGTAAGTGTCGTTTCCATAATTATCGATATTTATGATGATTTATTTTGGATAAATACTCACTCCTTACAAAGAACTTATACAAAAATACTTATCATCTGGTATTTGTGTATCAAAGACTATTAAATTATTTTCCAATTTTGACCAGGATGAACTTTGGAAAATAAATCGACTGATTCCTTATTAGCTCACCAAAATCAAAACTATTTACATTGTAGGTAATGTATATTCCATCGGCATTTAACTCGGGGTGGGCCTTGGCCGAATACATGAAAGGCTTTTTGACGCCAGGATACTCTGGTTTATAAAAAATAACAGGTTCCGACCATTTACCCTGAAGACTATCCGCCATCCTTAGCCCTAAGGTTCCCTCTCCAAAACCGAATGACTGAATCTGAAGATATTTTTTCAGCGATTTGTCGTAATGGACCGAATACTCGGTACCCCCAATAAATAAGGGCTCGGGAACTGGATTTTTTGCTTGACGTTCTCCCCATTTTCCATTCATCCACCATTCCGGTTTTTGAATATTGCCGGAATACACCTCCTCAATTTTCCATCGCAATAAATAGACTTCATGTGTGGCTGGTTCAACTGCGCCGTAGGCATAAAGATATTTTTCATCCGTAAGTACTGCTGCCGAGCCGGCAATTGTCCCAAAGGTATCCGAACCTTTCATATATTTTTTCACCCATTTCGAAGGGTCGTCTTTCGGATTAGAGATTATTACTGCATACCAACCAAACGCTTCGAAGCCTAGACCAGTCTTAACACTCTTCATGTGCATCAGAAAGATGATGAGCTTATCCTTCACCATGGCTCCATGTCCAGTCCAGAACCACGTCTTACCAGGAAGGTGAAAAAAAGCCTGAGGACTCCTTCCAGAATTATCCCAGAAATATTTCAGGGAAGCATTCTTCAGATCATAGCCATTCTGAAGGACAATGCTGTTCCGGATCATTTTTGAATTCTTTCTCGAACCTGAGGAATCATTGCAGATAAATCCGTCACTGAAAAGCCATAATACCTTACCATTACCCAAGTCTACAGAGGCAGCTCCATCGGCGCCCCGCCAGACAGGATCATTGGTAAAAAATCTGTCGGTACCAGGAGAAACTTCAACCTTGATGCCGTACTTCGACGGTTCAATTGGCTGACCAAATGCAACATTTGAAATTACCGCTAATAGCAATAAGATAAAGTATTTCATGCTGATTGTTTAAAGCCTTACTCCTTTTCAGCCGCTTTTCTTAATAATTCTATCAAAATTTGACGGATCTTGTCTGCTATCCCAAATTGTTAGAATTTCTATTGTGTTTTCTGTTTCACGATAGGTGAAAAAATAATCCCTTACAATTCTTATCCTAACATTTTGCACATCAGTTTCCTTACCAATCTTGGGGTGCTTACTAAGGAAGTCTGCAATATCCTCAAAAATTAGATTGAGTTTTTTGCTGTAATCAATTGATTTGTTTCGATTAATCCAATAATCAAGTATTTGATATCTATTTGATTGCGCTAGTCTTGACCAAATTATTTGTTTAACCATTCGTTGATTTCTTTATTGGCTTGCTCACTTGTCAAGAAATCCCCATTGTTTATTTGGTCTATTGCTGTGTCTATTGCAACCTTTTGATTATCCGACAGCCTATAAATCTCTGAATCCATAGGGCTATCATTAAGAAGTTTATAAACATCCATTAATAATTCAATATCAGTCAATTGATTTATCTTCCCAATCACCTGATTCTTCATTTCAATTGTTGTCATAATCATCTTTTTTACAAAAATACTACAATTTGACTTAAAAAATCCCGCAGAGGCGATTTTGTAAAGTTGCAGCTACAAATTCTGTGCTTTAGTCCAGATATGGTGAACACTCAAAATATTTTTTATTAATTTAGGGTTACCAAAAAACCTGAATATCATGTCTATACCAACCAGCAGAACGGAAGAAGCAGCCGTCATCACGATCGATCAAGAGAAGTGCAACGGGTGTGGCAAGTGTGTGTCAGTTTGCAAGGATTTTGAGTTTAAAATCTTAAATCGGAAAGCAGTACTCACTGGCAAGCCAGTGTTCGGCTGCATCGCCTGCGGTCACTGCATGGCGATCTGCCCCGAAGGCGCTATCAAAATATCAGGTAGAACCCTAACGCCTGATGATCTATTCCTGCTGACCGAATCGCCGGCAAAACCCCAATATGGTGAAATAATGCAACTTCTTCAAAATCGAAGGAGCATCCGTGAATTCAAAGATAAACCGGTGACAGAGGAAGTAGTAGCCAAAATCATTGAAGCCGCACAGACTGCTCCAATGGGCATCCCTCCCTCCGATGTCAATTTATTGGTGATGAATGGAAAAGAAAAAGTCAGACAATTTTCGTCTGACTTCTGTAATTTGCTCGATAAAACCAGATGGTTTGTTTCCGGATGGTTCATGGCCCTGATGGGACTCTTTAATGACAAAAAGACGATGCGCTTTTATAAAAAATTCATGCGTCCAGTCTTCGACATCTACATAGGTTCCATGAAGAAAGGGGAAGATGTGGTGACCTATGACGCGCCTGTTGCTATCTATTTCTATGGATCCCCCTATTGCGATCCTGCCGATCCGATCATCGCGGCCACCTACGCCATGATCGCTGCCGAATCACTCGGATTGGGAACTTGTATGCTGGGAGCGATCCATCCTTTTCTTCAAAATGGATCGGTTGCTGCAAAGTTCAGAAACAAATATGGCATCCGTTTCAAGAGCCGTGAAGGCCTGGTTCTGATTTTCGGATATCCCGGAGTGAAATACGACCGGGGTATAAGACGTAGTTTCGCTAATGTAGATTTTCTATAAAAAATTTATCGCTAATATCTCCGCTTCCGCTCCAACCTTTTAGAATCGCCCCTGCTCTCCGCTCTGGCGAAACCTCCGCTTCTTCTTCCACGGAATGAACGGTCTTCGCGGTTTTCCTCGAAAACTTCCACATCGAAGAAGGTTCCCCGGAAGGACATACCTCTTGAATTACGCAGAAGCGCCTTACCTGCCGCATCTTCTACTTCGACAACAGAATAGCTGCCGAAAAGATCGATCCTGCCAATCTCGACATTTCTCCTACCGGTAGCTTCAACCACAAAATTAATGACTTCCTTGGGTGAAATTCCGTTTGCAAGCCCTACGTTCAGTCTAAACTTGGTTAAACCTTCGGTAACGACCACACGAGGACTCCTTCTCTCTTCATGGCCATCCGGAATATTAAGATCAGGCGTACTGCCATAATAATCCAGAAAGCGGTTAAACTCCAATGAAACAATGTGTTTAATCAGGTCTTCCTTGGATAAACTTTCAAATTTTTCATAGACAGCCGGTAAAAAAGGAGCAATCTCCTCCTCATTAACAGTTACCTCCTGCAACTTATCGGTCAGGAAAAAGAGTTGTTTTTCGCAGATCTCCTTACCGGAAGGAACTGGTTTGCGAACGAATTTTTTACCAATGCTTTTCTCGATCATCCGGATACGACCATGTTCCTTCAGGTGAATGATCGATATTGAGATACCTGATTTTCCTACCCGACCGGTACGGCCGCTTCGGTGAATATAATTTTCAGAATCATCGGGAAGATTATAGTTGACAACGTGTGTCAGGTTGTCGACATCCAGCCCACGGGCAGCCACATCAGTCGCCACCAGAATCTGAACCCCGCGGTTGCGGAATTTATTCATCACGAAATCACGCTGCTGCTGACTCAAATCGCCATGCAACGCCTCCGCACTGTAATTATCCTGGATCAGCTGGGCAGCTATTTCGCCGGTCTCCTGACGGGTGCGGCAAAAGACAATTCCGTACACTTCAGGAACAAAATCGAGCACCCGCTTGAGTGCTACATAACGATCCTTGGCATGTACCATGTGGTAAATATGCTCCACATTATCGGCCCCGCTGTTCTTTTTCCCAACGGCAATCTCCGTTGGATCAGTCATATAATTCTTTGCAATAGCCGCGACCTCTTTAGGCATCGTAGCCGAAAACAGCAAAGTATGTTTCTCTTTTGGCGTCATCGCCAGAATGGCATCGACATCCTCCTGGAATCCCATGTTGAGCATTTCATCGGCTTCGTCGAGCACCATGATCGAAATATGCGACAGATCCACCTTGTTTTTGCGGATCATGTCATGCATCCTACCAGGTGTGGCAGTGATGATATGCGTCCCATTCCGGAGTGCCTTAACCTGTGCCGTCATGTCGGCTCCTCCATATACCGGAGTGATCACGATTTCGGGCAAAAATTGAGAGTACTCCTTGATCTCCCGTGCGATCTGCACGCAGAGTTCGCGGGTCGGGCTCAGAATCAAAGCCTGAGGAACCCGGTTCGACGGGTTAACGGTCTGTAAAATCGGTAATCCGAAAGCGGCAGTCTTGCCTGTTCCGGTTTGAGCCAGTCCGACGATGTCTTTCGGCTCTTTTAAAAATAAAGGAATAAATTGTTCCTGAATCGGTGAAGGCGTTTCGAAGCCCATTGCTTCAATCCCTCTTAAGATCCTGGGGTCGAGCCCCATTTCATTGAATTGCATTTGTTTTTGAATTGTTGGAGGAAAACTGTTTTGTTACCTCCTCTTTTGAAATTATTTTTTGTAATTGACTTTCCTTACCAGGAAAGCATTGTTAATCAGCTATTTCTGTCTAAAGAAAAGCTGAATTGGGATACCTGTAAAGTCGAACTTCTCCCTGATTTTGTTCTCAAGGTATCGCTTGTAAGGTTCTCTGACGTATTGCGGCAAATTGCAGAAGAAGGCGAAACAGGGCGTCTGGTACCTCGGCAATTGCGTAACATATTTGATCTTGATGTATTTCCCCTTCCAGGCCGGTGGAGAAAAAGCCTCAAGAGCCTCTGCCAAAAGTTCATTCAATTGTGAAGTCGGAACATGCTTGGTCTTGTTGTGGTAAACACGCATGGCCTCCTCCAGTATTTTCAGGACTCTTTGTTTGGTGACGGCCGATGAAAAGACAATCGGAACATCCGTGACAGGGGCGAATTTTTCGAGGATCTGAGCCTCAAACGCCTTCATCGTCTTGTTGTCTTTTTCAATCAGGTCCCATTTATTCACCACAACAACCACTCCCTTTTTGTTCCGGTGAATCAGGTGGAAAATCGAAACATCTTGCGCCTCAACGCCACGTGTGGCATCCAGCATCATGATGCAAACATCCGAATTCTCGATGGTTCGTACTGAACGCATCACGGAATAGAATTCGACATCTTCTTTCTCTTTCGCTTTCTTGCGCAATCCTGCTGTGTCGATCAGGATGAAATCATACCCAAACTTGGTGTATCGCTGGGCAACCGAATCACGGGTCGTGCCCGCAACTTCCGTTACAATGTGGCGTTCTTCCCCAACGAGGGTGTTGATGGTGGAAGACTTTCCGACGTTAGGCCGTCCGACGATGGCAAATACCGGAATATGCGCCTCCTCTTCCTGCTCCACGGGTGCGGGAAAATGTTTGACCACTTCATCCAGCAAGTCGCCTGTACCTAATCCATTGATGGAAGAAACACAATAAATCTCCTCAACTCCCATGGAGAAAAATTCATTGGCATCGAGGGCGCGCTTGTGGTTATCTACCTTATTGACCACACACATGTACGGTTTCTTGCTCTTACGCAACATGTTGTTGACCTCCTGATCGAGATCGGTTACCCCCATCTCAACATCCACAAGAAAGAGAATTAAATCGGCTTCATCGATGGCCAATTTTGCCTGACGGCGGATTTCGCCTTCGAAAACATCTTCCGATCCGGAAACATATCCGCCAGTATCAATGACCGAAAATTCCTTGCCATTCCAAATGGATCTGCCGTAGTTACGGTCACGCGTCACACCAGGCTCATCATCGACGATGGCCATCCTGGACTCAGTTAGACGGTTGAAAAAAGTTGACTTGCCTACGTTCGGGCGTCCAACGATTGCTATTATGTTGCTCATGAATTGAAAAGTACCTTATTGTTGTTCGTATCCAAAATTACGAAGTTGGATCTCCTTATCTCGCCATTCCTTCGTCACCCGGACGAATAATTCCAGGAAGACCTTCTTGCCGAAGAATTCCTCCATATCTATCCGGGCAGCTGTTCCGACCCGCTTGAGGGCCTCTCCCCTGTGACCGATAATGATCCCCTTTTGCGTCTCGCGTGCCACATGAATGACGGCCGCGATCCTGAGAATCTTTTCTTCGTCCTTGAAAGTTTCGACCTCTATCTCTACCGAATAGGGAACTTCCTTATCGTAAAAAAGCAATATCTTTTCGCGGATAAGCTCCTGCGCAAAGAACCTTTCGTTGCGATCGGTCAGTTCATCTTTCGGAAAATAGGGCATCCCTTCCGGGAGGTTTGCAAGAATGCGGTTAAAGACATAATCCAGATTAAACTTCTCTTTGGCCGAAATCGGAATGATTTCCGATTGAGGTACGAGAGCCTTCCATTGCTCTACTAATTTAATCAGTGCCGGTTGGTCTGTCAGATCAATTTTGTTGATCAGTATCATGACCGGCACCTCTGCCTTCTTCAGTTTTTCGAGATATTCGTGGTTCTTGTCGATACTCTCTGCCACATCCGTGACATAAAGTAAAACATCGGCATCGGAAAGCGCCGTGTCGACAGTTTTTAACATGGATTCCTGAAGTTTATAGACAGGCTTCAAAATTCCGGGGGTATCAGAATAAACTATCTGGAAATCCTCTCCGTTCACAATTCCTTTGATCCGGTGACGGGTGGTCTGCATCTTCGAAGTAATAATCGAGAGCTTCTCACCAACCATCGCGTTCATCAAAGTCGACTTGCCAACGTTTGGATTGCCTATAATATTTACAAAACCTGATTTATGTCCCATTCTTACTGCTGATTGTCTGAAAATCTGCGCAAAGGTAACAATTTTTTGGGTAACTCACGGTAAATCGGCAACTTAGACGTATGCTATCTGTTGGTCAGGCATTTATCATCTTCGTAAGATACGTTTATTCCTGATATCCAGACTTTCCACATAAAGTTCCTCGACTTTCTTCCTCGCCCAAGGGGTTTTTCGCAGGAAAACAAGGCTCGATTTTACCGATGGATCGTTCGCAAAACAGTTAATTCTGATCAGATAGGCCAACTGCGGCCAGCCGTAAAAGTCGACCAGTTCATTCAGGATCATCTCCAGCGTCTTCCCGTGAAGGGGATTATTTGGTTGTGTTGGTTCCATTTTCAAATATCAGGATATGGCAAATATAGTTTAATCCGACTGAAATGACCTCTCATAACAATATCCTCCCCGGAAGATTAATTCCCTGAATTTTTATCACCGGCTGATCGCCTTTCAAATCCTTCTGGTGATATCGGACGACGATTTTCCTGGTCTCCCCGGGAAATAAAGATATATAATTATCGCTCAGAAATTGGGGAAGTACAGGATCCCCGGACGCCTTCTTCTCCAAAACCATTTCCGTAAAGAAAGAGATCGCTTTGGAATTATTTCTGAAGGTTAAAGTAATAATCCCCTCCCCGCCCTCGGTGGTTTCTGATTTGGTAATATCCGGTTTTACAGGCGTCAGCTGGTTCAATTTCCTGAAATCTGCATACTCCTTCTGTGGCGTATAGTACCAAAGATATTTCTCCCACGCCAGTTTGTCAGGCTGGGTAGACAGCCAGTAGAAATTATCGGCAGCTACATCCCCGGAAGGGTTCTTAAGTTTTAATCCCAGAAAATATACCTCATGGTTCCCTTTTAATTTTGGCAGTTCACTCAGAAGTTGAACTTTATTCTCGGCTAGTGTAACCTTCACTAACTTGGTGAAAACCTTTTGCGACTTAAGATTGTAAAGTTCTATTTCGGCATCATAATTTTCTATTGGGCCCCTTCCATCATTGCTGATATACACCTTCTTATCCCAATAATTGTAAATTAAATTCAATGGCTGACATGCCTTTTTGGTGCCATATAGCGCTCCGGTAGGCATCAATGAATAGTCGTACAACTGCCAGTAGAATTCAGGCCAGGGGGAATTGAGCATCCATTGTACCACCCCGGTCGAGACTGGTTTGTTAACCACGAAAGCCTCAAACATCGGTCTGATCGCCTCATAATTCATCAGTTGAGACTTAAGCGCCAGCTCTTCCAGATTTTTGGGTTCACCGTACCTCTTATTCAACGCATTCAAGTAAACCTTAACGCTGCTAAAATCCTTTCGTCCTGAATGCCAGTCCCAGTGGTCGTTCATTGGTGGCCAGAGCTTCTCCGCCGGCATCATCTGTTTGATGCACCAGATTGGAGGAATCTGAGGACCCGGACCGGTTTCGGAGTTGAATCCGAAGGCGCCTCCCAGTTTTTTGTCCTCGTACCAGTACACAGGCGGGACATATTCGTACGGACCGTTCATCTTCATCCCGGATGGACCGGAAATCTTGCTGGTGAATTTTCCGGCCGAAACCAGTAACGATCGCGTCGGATCATACTTTGCCAGAACATCCTGGTATTTTTTCTCCAGGGAAGCTTTAGGCATGGCATCGCTTCCGGTAGCCCAGACGAAAACAGAGGGATGATTTCGCAACCAGATGACCTGACTTTTAAAGTATCCTGTAAGTAAATCCTCCTCTTTCGGAGTAAGTTTCACCGAATATTTATCTACTCCTTCGTTGATGGGGATATTGGCATCGGCGGCATCAACTTTCAATTCAAGTCCAAGATAGTCAGGCCATTCCCACTGGCAACTCCAGCCCAGCATCATCAGGATTCCGTTCTCATCGCAGAGGTCGAAGAGGTGCTGGCTATTGCCCCAGATGCCTTCGAACCTTACTGAATTCATGTTCATCTCCTTCACCATCCTGATCTGAGCGGCATCCTTTTCAGGCATGTACCGAAGGAAAAGATCGTCGACCCAGCCCCCGCTCCGGATGAGCACCTCGCGTCCGTTTACCTTATAACCTCGTACTGTATCTTTGGTGAGATAGGTCTCGATTTTCCTTATTCCGAAACGGGTAGATTGAGAATCAGCTATTTGCTTGCCATCCTTAAGTTCCATGGTCACCTGATACAACTCCGGTTTACCCAATCCGTTGGGCCACCAGAGCCGTGGATTTTCAACCTTTAGATCAAAGGACACCGGCTTCTTTTCCCCCGGACCTACCGGGAAAGAGGAACTAAAAGTAATGTTCTCGATTTTCCCCCTGACCTCAACTTGTTTCTCTTCATTGGAGTAATTGGTCACTTCGGCGCTGACCTTCAGTGTGGCATTTTTGAGTGTAGCCAGATCTACATCCGGCGCAACAAAGAGATGATTCAATGAAATCTTTCCACTGCGCCTGATGTGCACTTCCCTGAAAATTCCCATATAATTGTCGGGAGGAGTTGGGGCCCAGTCTACGAAACCCATGTAGAAATCCCGTGGCTTCGGTGGGAAGATTTCGATGGCAAGAATGTTATCCTTAGCCTTTACAAACTTTGAGATATCCAGGTCATATTGATTGAAAGCACCATACACAGAGTCTTTCGAGGCTATCATCGCTCCATTAAGCCAGATATTAGCCCGGTAGTTGATACCATCAAGTATCAAACGGGCTACTTCAGCTTTATTATTGAATTTTTCAAGGTCAAAAGTGGTCCTGAACCACCAGGGGACCTGAAAATCAGATTTTGGAATGGCCTCCAGATTTTTACCAAAAAATGGATCCTTAATAATACCTGCCTCAACCATAGTGCCCATCACGGTAGTTGGGACTTTTGTCCGGATCCACCCCGTGCAGTCTAGATTATTGCTAATTGTGAGATCGTTACCGGCTAGGGTAGTATTTTTGGAAGAAATAATCAGCCAGTCGTCAGAAAGAAACTTCTCTTCTACCCTGACAGGCAACCGGCAGGAAGTAATAAAAAATTCCAGGAAAACCACAAGAAACGGGATGGCCATACGTAGTTTTCCATTGATCAATTTTAAGATCATCATAGTAGTATTTGCAGAGTTGGATCCGGTTCAAAGGTAACTTTTCCGGTGCAAAAATTAACAAAAAATAGCTATTTTTGAAGGTCAATTAACTCACTAAACCCGTTCGGTAGAAGGAGAAAACAGATTAAACGGGACATAAAAGAAACGAACTTTATGGAGCAGCACTCCGGTCACTTTTACATCGGTCTCGATATTGGCGGGACTAAATGCGCCGTCATTGTTGGAAACGACCAATTTGAGATTCTCAGAAAGATCTTCTTTGAAACGAAAACGGAGCGCGGATGGGTTAAAATTATCGAAGAATTTAAGTCTCACATCGATACATTGCTAACGGAAATTCCCCTTAGCGGACTGAAGAAAATTGGGATCAGTTGTGGTGGTCCTCTTGATTCGGAGGCCGGCATGATCTACTCGCCACCGAACCTTCCGGGATGGGACAATGTGCCAATCGTGAAAATTTTTGAGGAGGCTTATGGAGTTCCCACCGCTATTCAAAATGACGCGAATGCCTGTGCTTTAGCCGAATGGCTCATGGGCGCCGGCAAGGGAACCCGCAACATGATCTTCCTGACCTTCGGGACGGGCATGGGATCAGGGCTCATTTTGAATGGCGCTCTTTACGCCGGAACCAACGATTTGGGAGGTGAAGTCGGCCATATGCGACTGGCAGAAACCGGTCCTGTTGGGTTTGGGAAAGCCGGATCTTTCGAGGGTTTCTGCTCGGGAGGCGGCATCGCCCAGCTCGCAAAATCGGTCGTGCTGGAAAGATTGGAGAACAATATCCCGGTAGGGTTTTGTCCGACACCTGAAGAAGCAGAAAAGCTCGATGCAAAAACGGTCGCCATAGCTGCACAAAAGGGTGACGAAACCGCTCTTGAAATCATAAGAATCTCCGGTGAATATTTGGGCCGAGGCCTTGCAATATTAATCGATGTCCTTAATCCACAGTGCATTGTCATTGGAAGCATCTTCTCAAGAAACGAGAATCTCTTCCGGCCGCATATCGACAGAATTCTTGCGCAAGAGGCGATTCCGTTGTCAATGAAAGTCTGTAGAATTGTTCCCGCCGCACTGGGTGATACCATTGGCGATTATGCCGCACTATGCGTCGCCCACTACGAAAATAAATTTTGAATAATTGCAGACTGTCTAATTAATTGTCTGTCAAATAGTTAAATATAAAATAAATCCAATATGATGACTTCACCAGTCACTTTGCATTTAGTTGACGAGCTTTGCGAAAGGTATCCTTCCCTGACTACCGTGAAGTCAGCCATCGAAGAAGCTTGTAATCAACTGATTGACTGCTACGAGCAAGGCGGAAAAATATTGGTCTGTGGCAATGGCGGAAGCTGTTCGGATTCAGACCACATCGTCGGGGAGCTGATGAAGAGCTTCGAACTGAAAAGACCCATCCATTCTGAGATACAGGTAAAGCTGGCCGTCCTCGATCCTGAAAGGGGAAACTATTTAGCGAGCCACTTACAACAAGGACTGCCTTCCATTTCGCTGACTGCTCACACTGCCCTGATTACAGCCGTTTCCAATGATATTCATGGTGACATCATTTTTGCCCAGCAGGTAATTGGCTACGGCAAAGAGGGCGATGTGCTTCTGGCCATCTCCAGCTCCGGAAATTCTCAGAATGTGGTGGATGCCTGTCTGGTTGCCAAAGCTATGAATCTGTCAGTCATCGGACTTACCGGCGAAACAGGGGGAAGGATGAAGTCTCTTTGCGATATCCTGATCAATGTTCCCGGCAGGCGCACTGCCTTTGTTCAGGAGCTGCATCTACCTGTCTATCACCTTCTTTGCCTGGCAATAGAACACCATTTCTTCGGTAAAACCACATAACTTTTATAACTTCTACTTATGACCTCGAAAAACATCAGCCTTCAGAAACTGCTTCCAGTTTTCCTTTCCTTCGTAGTGATGGGATTTGTCGACATCATCGGAGCCGCAACAGGTTACGTCAAACAGGACTTCCAGCTAACAGATTTTATCGCCCAATTCCTGCCCATGATGGTACTGCTGTGGTTCTTCGTCCTCTCCGTTCCGGTTGGCGTTCTTCAGGACAAATATGGCAAAAGAAATACCTTGAATGTAGGGATGGTCATCCAGGCCTTTGGGCTGGGTCTTCCTTTTATCCATTACTCTTTTCCCATGATGTTTGCCTCCTTTATCTTCCTGGGTATTGGAAATACGGTGATCCAGGTGTCGTCGAACCCTTTGCTGCAAGATGTTTCCCCCGACGATAAACTGGCCAGCTACATGAGTACCTCACAGTTTGTGAAGGCTATCGTCTCTTTCGGCGGACCTATTATCGCATCCTTCATGGCGATTCATTTCGGCAACTGGAAACTCGTCTTCGTGGTTTATGGTCTGACTTCATTGCTCGCAGCCTTCTGGCTTTCCATGACCCCAATTAAAGAATCCAAACCCAATCGTAAGCCCGCCTCTTTTGCCTCCTGCTTCGGCCTGCTGAGAAACAGGTTCATCGCTTTTATGGCACTCTCTATCTTCCTGATTGTCGGGACGGAAGTCTCCATTAACACCAACATTGCCAACATCCTGATCGCTAAATATGGCATCACCCTCGACCAGGCCGTCATCGGTATCAGCTGGTTCTTTGCAGGTGAAATGATTTCAAGATTCCTCGGGGCTGTCATCCTTAATTTTATCAAGCCTAAGGTTTTCCTTCTGTTGACTGCGCTTGTAGCCCTATCCGGGGTTCTGGGAGTGTACTTCGCCCCAAATAACACGATCGCCTTTGCATCGATTGCCTTAATCGGACTAGGTGCCGGAAACATGTTTCCGATCATTTTCTCCATGGCGCTCAATAAGATGCCCGACCGTGCCAATGAGATTTCCGGGTTGCTGATCATGGCAGTTTCCGGCGGAGCCTTCGTACCGCTCATTATGGGATTCGTTTCGACTACATTCGGACCACTTGTTAGTATGTCGGTTGTCGGCGTCTGCATGCTCTATATTCTCTGGGTATCCTTGTACGTCAGGAAAGGATAATTCATTCGGATCCTAGATTATCATCTACTATTAACCTACTGATTATTAATGTAATATTGCTATGAATCCTGATCAACTAAAGAAAATACTGTCCGACGTTAGTCAAGTGAAGATAGCCGTCATCGGCGATTTCTGCCTGGATGCCTACTGGTTTGTCGATGAGACCATGAGCGAAATTTCGGTCGAAACCAATCAGGCCACCAGACCGGTCAGGCAACAACGGTACTCTTTGGGTGGTGCAGGAAATGTCACCAACAATCTGGCCGCCATGGGAATCAAGGACATAAGAGCCTTTGGCGTCATCGGTACGGATCCTTTTGGCGCCGAGATGGTGCGTGTGATGAAAGCCACAGGTATCAATGCCAACAATCTGCTGATCCAGCAGGAGGAATGGTATACCCACACTTACGCGAAACCTTACATCGACGATTTTGAACTCAACCGCGTAGATTTTGGAAATTATAACCGGCTATCGCAGGAAACCGCCGACCGGCTCATTGCCAACCTCATCAAAGAGGTGCCGGAGGTGGATGTAGTGATCATCAACCAGCAGGTGCCATCCGGTATTCACATTGAGTATTTCAAGCAGCGGCTGGTAGAGGTCGTAAAGCGATTTCCTGGTAAGTTGTTTATCGTGGACAGCCGCAATTTCAATGATTTCTACGATGGAACGCTTAGGAAAATGAACGATACCGAAGCGGCTAGACTGTGCGGCCTCAACAAGAAACCGGATGAGGTAGTCTTTTACTCCGAGGTCGTGTCATCGGCCAAGACGCTCTTCGAAAGATTCCGGAAACCAATTTTTATCACCCGCGGCAGCAAGGGATCCCTTACCATTGATGAATCAGGCATCTGCGAGATTCCCGGTTTGATGATCCTTTCGAAAGTAGATACCGTAGGAGCCGGCGACAGTTACCTGGCCGGGGCTGCATCCGCACTGGCGGCTGGCTATCCGATGAAAATAGCTGCCGAACTAGGTTCGTTAGTAGCAGGGGTGACGGTTCAAAAACTCTTCACTACCGGGACTGCCTCACCGGAAGAGATCTTGCACCTGGGCAAGGAAGGCGATTTCATCTACAACCACGAACTGGCAGAAGAGATCAGGATGGCTCATTACCTGGAAAACACGGAAATAGAAATTGTCGATAAGACGGTTCTAAGCAGGGACCTCTATCCAAAATATGCGATTTTCGACCACGATGGCACTGTTTCAACCTTAAGGGAAGGCTGGGAGAAAATCATGCAACCAATGATGGTCAAAGCTATTTTGGGCAAAAACTACAAGAATGCAGATCTGGGCCTGTATCACAAAGTAGAAGAACACGTAGCAGAATATATCGACAAAACAACTGGTATTCAAACACTTATTCAGATGCAGGGATTGATTAACCTGGTCAAAGAATTTGGTTGTGTCCCCGATAACGAGATTCTGGATATCTTCGGTTACAAAAAAATCTACAACGACGAGCTCCTCCTAATGGTCAGAGAAAGGGAGATGAAGCTTAAACGTGGAGAACTCTCACTCGAAGATTTCACGGTAAAAAATTCTTTCCTTTTCCTCACCCGCTTATACCAGGCCGGGGTAAAACTCTATCTGGCCAGTGGCACAGATCAGGAAGATGTAATTCATGAAGCCAAGGCGCTTGGCTATGAATATCTCTTCGAAGGAAGGATCTACGGGGCAGTCGGCGATATAACCAAGGAGGCCAAGAAGATTGTCCTGGACAGAATTCTTGATTCAATTGGAAGTACGGAGTCCGGACAGATCATTACTTTCGGCGACGGGCCGGTGGAGATTCGTGAGACGCACAAAAGAGGCGGCACCACGGTCGGACTTGCCAGCAATGAGCAACGCCGTTACGGATTGAATGCACATAAACGGACCAGACTGATCAAAGCCGGGGCAGACATTGTTATTCCGGATTTTTCACAAATGGGGGAATTACTTGAACTTCTTGGAATCCAATAACAGGAAACCAGGAAGCTTGCCTTGTATCAGACTGTACCGGGAAACCTCTGTTCCAGAGACTTGCGTCGAAATTCAAAAATCTGACTGACTCTCTTGTGCACCAAGAGTATGCCTGCTATCCAACCGAAAATCGATTTACCGATATCGTAATGCAATAAATCTGTCATTAATACCCCGCCGTCTACTGCTTTAAAATGGTGCTCGTGGTGCCAAACGGCATAAGGTCCCTGTCGTTGCTCATCCACAAAATATTCTTCCTTCATTATATGTGTGATTTCCGTGCACCAGTTTAATGGAATATTCAGCAGCGGTCTGATCCGGTAGGTAATTAAAAGCCCCTCATACATCCTTTCAGGTAGTTCGGAGGTGATCTCAAAAACCATATCTTCGGGAGTCACCTCATTCAGATTCTTGGGTGTGGCAAAAAAATCCCATGCTTCTTTTAAACTGATGGGTAAGAATTGTTCTTGTTTTAGTCTGCGCATGAAATAAAATGTTTTACTGTAGACTTCTACGTAATTATTAGGAGAAGGTAAAATCTTCCTCGTAATTATCTTCAATTCACAGAAAATCAAGCTATCATTGAAATATTTTGAAAACTAATTTCTAATCTGTATTTTCACATGACAGACATCAGATACAATAATCTTCAACTAAACTAAAATCGATACCAATAGATAGTTTCACTTATTGATTCATTTGGCAATAAACATATTCAGACATTATCAATAAAAATTTTCGATATGCAAACAATACTAGGATCTGGAGGAGCTATTGGAATACCATTAGCCAAAGAATTAAAGAATTATACTAATGAGATTCGACTGGTCAGTAGAAATCCAAAAAAGGTAAACGAATCAGATGAACTTTTCCCATTGGATGTTAATGACCTCTCTCAAATTGACAGAGCAATAGCTGGAAGTGAAGTGGTCTATTTAGTGATTGGTTTCGAGTATAAAATAGGTGTTTGGCAGAAAGTATGGTCCCCATTCTTACAGGCAGTCATCGATGCTTGTAAAAATCATCAAGCTAAACTAGTCTTTTTTGACAATGTATATATGTATGATAAAACGGCCATTCCATTTATGACTGAGACTTCTCCTGTAAATGCTCCGAGTAAAAAAGGACAAATAAGGCAACAGTTGCACGAAATGATCATGAATGAAGTAGGAAAGAACACCTTAACGGCTCTTATCGCTAGGGCAGCTGATTTCTACGGGCCTGATAATAAAAACAGTGCACTTAACATGATGGTCGTTGAAAATCTCTTAAAAGGTAAAAAAGCTCAGGCATTTGGCGACATCACCAAAATTCACACCTATACCTATACGCCGGATGCAGCAAAGGCTACGGCGTTACTTGGAAACACAATTGATACCTATAATCAGGTATGGCACGTTCCTACAACGAAAGAAAAATTATCTACTCTTCAATGGATTCAACTGATTGCGGATGAGTTAAATGTAAATGCTAGAATTCAGTCGGTTCCTACCTGGATGATCCAAATTCTTGGATTGTTCATTCCGATAATGAAAGAATTTCCGGAGATGATGTACCAATATGAACAGGATTATATTTTTGACAGCACTAAATTTGAGAAGCGATTTGGTATTTCAGCAACATCGCCAAAAGATGGCATAAGAATTCTTATTGAAAATATAAAGATGCAGAATGCCAGCCGCTAAATGCCAAGGGACCAATCCAATCATGGGGTAAATGTTTATTTTTCTATCTTTAGCTCAAACATAACAACCAAACTTTTATGCCCCTCCTGATTGTTGGCATTGGCATTCTCATACTACTGATTCTAAACGGCAAGTTTAAGATCAACGCCTTCATCTCCCTGTTGATTACCACTTTTGCAGTTGGACTACTAAGCGATATGAACCTGATGGATATATTGGATTCCGTCCTGAGGGGAGTCGGCGACACCATGAGCAAAGTCTTACTGATTCTGGCTTTCGGGGCCATGCTAGGCAAACTGCTGGAGGAAAGTGGCGCGGCACACACCATTTCCTTTCGAATGATTGACTTCATGGGACTGAAAAATATCCAGTATGCGCTGCTGATAACCGGTTTTCTGGTAGGCTTGCCCATGATGTATAACGCAAGTTTCCTGGTATTGATTCCAATCATTTTTACGTTCGCCAACATCACGAAACTCCCGGTGATCTGGCTGGCACTGCCTCTTTGTTCCGCGTTATCCGTCGCACATTGCTTCCTGCCGCCCCACCCCGCCCCGACATATGTCTCATTTATTTATGGCGCTGATGTCAATAAGGTCTTGCTCTATGGCCTGATCCCAATGGTGCCGGCGTGTCTGATCGGCGGGGTTTGGCTTTCGAGGTACACTAAAAAACTAAAATCCGTTCCGCCACCGGACCTTTTCGAAGAGAGAGATTTCGAAAAAAGCGAACTCCCTGGTCTTGGAATCAGTATCCTTTGCGCCATCACTCCTATTATCCTTATGTTACTCGGCGCCATCATTGATCTCTCTTTTGGTCCCCCTCCGGGGAAAGCAGAACTCACTAAACTTGGCCTCGAAAATATATCCGGATTCTACACACAACTATTTACGGGGAAAGGGTTTTCCGCGAATTCCGTTTATGTCCTTTCGCTGATTTTCGCGGTGATCAAGTTCATGAGCGACGCCAATATCGCACTTTTCGCCGCCGTGGTGGTTGGTATATTTGCACTCGGTTTGCGCCGCGGACGAACGATGGAAGATGTCATGCACAGTTCATCAAAATCTATCGGCGCCGTTTCGATGATCGTCCTGATCATCGCCGGAGGCGGAGCCTTTTCACAAGTCCTGAAAGACAGTCATGTAATCGAATATATCCGCTCCATTTCCTCCTCAATTCACATGAATCCGCTTTTTATGGCCTTTCTGGTTGCCTCCATTTTCAGACTCGCAGTCGGCTCAGCAACCGTGGCAACCCTGACAACCGCTCCAATCATGTTTCCAATAATGCAACAGACCGGGGCTTCACCCGAATTGATGGTCCTGGCTACCGGCGCAGGCAGTGTGATGTGGTCGCATTTCAATGATTCCGGATTCTGGATGTTCAAAGAATATTTCAACCTTAGCGTCAGACAAACCTTTCAAACCTGGACATTAATGGAATCGATCATCGGTGTTGTGGGTATCATAACTGTTCTATTGACAAGCCTTTTTATATAGAATTGGGTTAATTGTTTTAGTTTCAATTGCTAAACACTGTTAAAAAAAATTCTAAGAATAAACCTTTTCATTTCAACTCAATCTAAAAGACAGTTTTAACAATATTTCGGATTGAGAAAAATAAAATGCAGTAGTATGAAAACAAAAATTTTAATGGTAGTGATGTTGTTGGGTCTGTCGGCTTCACTGATGGCTCAGTCAACAGAAGTCGTTCCCAAACAACAGGTTAAGTCTGATCAGGTCAAAATGACAAAAGAAAAGATGGATGCTTTCCAGGCTCAGAGAAGTGCCCGTTTGAATGAATTGAAAAATAAGATGGGTGCACAGAGGGGTCAGATGAACGGGCGGATGGGTGCCGCAATGGGACTCAATTTAACCGATGACCAGAAGAAAGCTTTCAAAGAAAGTGCACTGGCCTTGCGCAAACAAATCAAACCGCTTAAAAATGAATTAGGTGAGGCAGAAGCACATCAGAAAACATTGATGGACGCGGAAAAAACCGATTTAGGCGCAATCAATAAGAATATCGAGAAAATTGCCGCGCTGAAAGTCGAGATGGCAAAGGACATGGTTAAATTCCGCCTCGAGATGCGTTCAAAATTGACCGAAGAACAACGTGCGAAACTTGAAATGATGCGAGGAAAAATGCAACATGGCAAAGGCATGAAGCAAGGTAAAGGAAAGCCTGGTAAGAACCAGGGTAGAAAAATGCGTCCAGGCCAGGGCCCTCAAGGAATGGGACCAAGGGGAATGGGTCCGCAGGGAATGGGTCCGGGCATGATGTAATTTTTCCGCATCCATAGTTCCGATTCCAAAAAGAGAGGTAAATAGTTTGTATTTTTAAAGACCGTTTAAAAATTCAGATTATGAGAACCTCTCTTTCTTTTTTACTCTTATTTCTTTTCTTGTCCTTACCAGGAAGTTCCCCGGCAAAATCGCCTATAAGAATCCTCGTGGTAACCGGTGGACACAGTTACGACAAGCCGACTTTCAATGAAATGCTTGCCAGTCTCGGGGAAAATATCACCAGTGAGGTCGTCGAATTCCCCACCGCTTTCGATAATTTTCTCCCCGAAAACCGCGCTAAATACGATGTGCTGGTGTTCTACCACATGTGGCAAAAAATTACACCCGAACAGGAAAAGGTTTTCTCAGACTGCATCATGGAAGGTAAACCGCTGGTAGTCTTGCATCACAGCATATGCGCCTTCGACGAATGGCCAGAATACTGGAATATTATCGGCGGAAAATATTTCCACAAACCCACTTCTTTCAAAGGCAAGGAATACGCAGCCTGCAGCTATATTCACGATCTCCACTTCATGGTTAATGTCGCAAAAAAGAAACACCCGGTCACGAAAGGAGTGAAAGATTTCGAAATCTTCGATGAAACTTACAAAGGATATTATGTCGAAGAAGGCGTGCAACAGTTGCTCACCACCACGGAAACTTCAAGCAACAATGTAATCGGCTGGGCCAAGAAATACGGCAAGGCCAGAGTGGTTGTATTACAAAGCGGTCACGCTACCCCAACTTTTCAGAATGAAAATTTCAGAAAATTGTTGAAACAATCCATCGAATGGACCTATGCAGGAAGTAAATAATTACTTTAACTTGTAAACTTCACTGCCTGCCAGCAATAAACAGCCCAGACCATAATCCTCAAAATCAGGCTTACTTTCAAATGTAACCGGTTGACTATCTGAAGGCTGTTTGCCAGTGCCTTGAACATACCCGAGCCGGCCATCCGGATGGACCGCCTCCTTTGCCAGGGCATTCCAGGCTCTGCTTATCGGTGCCGAATATTTTCGCGCACTCAGTATTCCATTGTTGACACCCCAAGCCATACCATATAAAAACAAGGCCGTCCCACTGGTCTCCTTCCCTCCGAAATTGTTTGGATCGTGCAGGCTGGCATTCCAAAAACCATCTTTACGCTGAAGCGGCAAGAGCGCTTTCATCATATCCAGATAGGTCTTTCGATACTCTTTCCGATGCGGATCATCCTTGGGCAGAATCTCAAGAACCTTCACCAGTGCCGCTACAACCCACCCATTTCCCCGCGACCAATAACAATCTTCGCCATTCGGTTCCTTGTACGGAGCCTTGAAATCCTTATCACGCCACCAGAGCTTATCCTTTGGATTGTAAAAACCCTGCCTCTCCTTCGAATCCAAGTACATCTTATACATCCTTTCAGCATATCGCTTATCTCCAGTAATTTTCCCCAACTTGGCATAGACCGGCATCCCCATCTGAAGCGCATCAATCCAGGTCCAGTCATCAATTTTCTCAGTCGCCATCATCAGGTCCACGGATGCCTGAATATCTTTCAAGCGCTCAGGCTTCTTGTCAAGCATGTACAAATCCAGATAAGTCTGTCCACAGCATTGATTGTCAGCGTTCCTGGTATTAACCCCATCACGCAATCCCCATTTATGCCTTTCCCCCCATAAAACCGCATAATCATAAAAGGTCTTGTCCGGATTCAACGCGTACAAAGCCATCAGTCCTTCGTAATATACGGCACGCGTCCAGATATTACTCGGCCGTTCACGATTGGTCACGATACTCTTACCCGGATCCGGCCACTTTTGCATAAAATAACTATTGGTCAGAACCATTGTTTCCATGATCTCCTTTTTGGACGGCAAATTTTGCGCATTCAATATTTCCGCTCCGGCGAAAATTATCATCAACAAAATAGATAACTTCTTCATATCACTAATTTTATACCATTCTTACCAGGAAATCCTTTCCCTTATTTTTTTGCAGTGATCCGATAGAGTCCGGATGCATGGGGCCGGATAACCGGAGCAAATGTACCTTCAAAAGTCCCAACCGACTTTCCAGACCACAAGTCCTTAATCTTACAGGACCCCTTGATGCCAAGCTGATCCATCTGAACCGCAATTTTCTCCCCGGCCGTTTTTTCTCCGGCTACACCCTTTGATGAGTCAGAATCCCTTGTATTGAAAACCGCCAGATAAATATCCCCATTATCGGGATCATTGGCGGTCCAGGCAATCAATCCCTCCCTGTTGAATAGCTGCTTGTTGTTGATGCTGTGCTGATTAACACTTAAAACTGCTTTATTAGTCAGCAAAGAAAGTGTAAATTCATCATTATCAGGCAAATTTCCGCCAAACATCAGGGGCGAACGGAAGATGGCAAAGAGGGTCATCATGGTAATCTGTTCATCCTTAGTGAGCAGACTCATTCGGTCGTTGCCTCTCTCAGCGCGTATCCCAATGTGACCCAAAGGCAACATGTCACAATCCGGAAAATGTCCCTCTCCTATATATCCTGACCATCGGCTGCACACTTCAAATTCCTGTTTCAACTGTTTCCAGTTATCCCATAAATCATTGACAGTCCTCCACATATTGGCATGATCCCTGATGTGCCCGGCAAACTCAACCGGCGTCTCACCTGGCGAAGTACTCAACACAATCTTACGGCCACATTGATCGATAGCCTTGCGGATCAGCTCAATTTCTCCCTGGTGATAGGGAGACGAAAGATCATCAATCTTGATGAAATCCAATCCCCAGGAAGCATAGAGATTAAAAAGGGAATTATAATATTCCTGGGCACCTTCTTTTTGATAATCAACAGTATACATATCTTTCAACCACTTGCACAACTGATTTTCGTTGTAGATACCGGCCGCCTTAACCCTGCTTCCAAGTACCGGTGTATTCCTTTGAACTGCAAGTTTTGGAATACCCCGCATGAGGTGGAAGCCAAACTTCAACCCTTTGGAATGGATGTAATCGGCAATTGGCTTGAATCCTGCTCCATTGGCAGAAGATGGAAACCTGACCGGACTAGGCAGAAAACGCCCGTATTGGTCCATCACAAAAGAAGGATCCTTCTCATTATATCCATGTGCCTTGTCATTATCGACATACCAGCGGATATCGATGACGATATACTCCCAGCCATATTTTTTTAGATGGGTGGCCATATAATCTGCATTAGCCTTGACTTCACTCTCTACTACTGTTGGACCAAAGCAGTCCCAGCTGTTCCAGCCCATCGGCGGAGTCGGTGCCCAGGAATGAAAATCCTTTGGAACATCCCGCCCACTTTGTGCACTGGACATCAAAGTGAGTAGAAAAATTGCGCAGATTAAAGTTAATACTTTCATATACTTATCATTAGGATATAATATTTTGACAAACACGATCTGGATAAATTAATTGCCGTCCGGCTTCAGCAGACTGGAACCGGGGCTCTCAAACCACCTAAATTTGGCGACCGGATCGGGATACGCAGGATCAAAGGCAGGCAGTCCGTCGATCAGGTATTTTGCTAAGTCCATCTTTTTTTGCCTTATGCCTTCGACAATACATTTTGCCAGTTCGTAGGCTCCATAAGGATTGAAATGAGTGTCATCGGCAAGGGCTTTGTCCTGTCCGGGATAAGTATTGGCAGGATAATGCACGAAGGCCTTCTTCGAAAGTTCCGGACCCAGCGCTTCATAAAACTGCTTGCTCATCGCGTTCAGGTCGATCAACGGAACATTCTCTTCCTTTGCGGTCTGTCGCATGGCTTCCGGATAATCTTCGAGTGTATTGATAATCTTGCCTTGATCATCGAAACGTCGGCGATGCATAGAGGTTACGAGCACCGGATTGCCGTCCTTTGCCCTCGCCTCCGAAATATAATTTTTAAGTTCCGCTTTGTAGGTGGTGAAGGCATCGAGGTGGCCTCCGCCCGGCTTTTGATCGTTATGGGCAAACTCAATAAATAGCCAGTCACCTTTTTTCATCTGACTCAGAAGTTTCTGAAGTCTTTTCTCATGCCGGAATGAAAGCAAAGCTTCACCCGATTCAGCGTAGTTTGCAACCACAATCTCCGGTTTTAAAAATCTCGGAAACATCTGTCCCCACGAAGCCCACGGTTCATTCTCTTGATCGGTCACAGTAGAATTTCCAGCCAAAAAAATGGTGGGTAAGTTGTCGGCAGTTTTGATCTCAACAGACGAAACACATGGGTGTTCTCCCGTGAATTCGAGTGTTAATTTATTGTCCCAGTTAAGATAATTCAACTCTCGATCTTTCAACCGGATCTTCTCGGTTTCGTTGATTTTTGGAGTACGTACATCGACAATAATGATTTTTTCAACGGTTTTACCGCCAGAAGTTTTCACATCCTCCAGCATCAGCCTCCTAGATTCGGCCTTCACGGTAGTGGAAGAACCGCCTTTGTTTCCTCCGAGTTTCAGGGTTACCTGGTAATGGCCTTCAGGCAGGGAAACAGAAAAATAGAACGGTTTCTGACCGGACAGATAATTAATAGTGCCCTTTGCCGCAGCCTCACCGGATTCCAAAGGACTGGAAGTTATCAGTCCAAATCCCTTTTCTACCGAGAAAACCGAGGTCGCAGTAATCTGCTCAAACCCTTCTTTTACCTTCCCACCGCCAAAGGAAAAATTCCGTGCCCGGGTAAAAAGGGACTCTCCTTCGTACAATTGCACCGCGCTGTCATTGATCTCAATCTTGTGTGTCCTGACTAATTCAATCATTTCGGCACCTGCCAGAAGCACCGGACCATAGCCATGTGCGGCATAAACATTGACAGGACGGTAACAATAAAATGCCGGATCGAAACCCATTCCCGTACCCACACAGGTGCCTTCGACCTGACCCTTTTCATTCACCTTACTGGCAACAGCATTCCAGGCCAGGCAAACCATCGGACCATAAACCTTGGCATCGACATAACCGCGGTTGATGGCACGGGCGATCGAATAGGTGTAAATTGCTGTGGCAGAGGTTTCCAGGTAGGAATCATTGCGATCGATCAACTGGTGCCAGAATCCTTTGTCGGACTGATAATTTGCCAGTCCGCGGATATGTTTGCGGAGTAACTCCAGCACTTTTGGACGGCCTTCGTGATTAACAGGCAGGACCTCAAGCAATTCGACCATGGTCATCACCGCCCATCCATTCGCGCGGGCCCAATGAAACTGCGGATGTTCGTTCATCCCCATCAGCCAGCCGTGCATAAACAGTCCCTTCTCTTTGTTGAACATCCGTTCAGAAAAT
Source organism: Prolixibacteraceae bacterium (assembly GCA_037137375.1). Lineage (GTDB taxonomy): Bacteria > Bacteroidota > Bacteroidia > Bacteroidales > Prolixibacteraceae > CAINVV01. Next base: position 21,970 of record JBAXKJ010000020.1, on the reverse strand, counting down.
TGCACAACTTGCTTGACTGCATCATCGAAATATTTCTGCTCTCCGGTCAATTTTCCCATTTGAGCCAGAGCAGGGACGCTCATAAATAAATCATCCAACCAGAGAGAATTAGGCTGTGGACGATTTCGAGCCAATGTTCCATCCTGAAAACGAAATTCTTTCGTCGAGATATAATCTATAAATGAATGGATCATCGGGTTCAGATCTCCTTCAAATCCCTGCCGCTGCATTTTGATCATGGCCGCACAAATTGCCCCGCAATCGTCGAGCGCCTGAGGATGCAGCGTCCGGTACATGGCATGACGCACCTCTGGCTGAGCTGCTTCCAGTTTTAGAAAGTAAGGTCTGACGGCAGCAACAAATTTTAGCCTGCTTTTTGTATAGCCCGCATATTTAGGGTCGCCAGTGACCTGTGAAGCCAGTAACATTCCCGCATAAGTGACTCCCCATTCATAACTTAGCAAACGGAAATCGCCCGGTTTAAAGATTGTATTCTTGTCAATCTTCGAATAATCAGTTATTTCTGCCTGCGTTTCCTTGTTGACCAGCGCCATGGGAGTGCATTGATCGAGGTAAGAAAAAACCTTGTCCAATACTGCAGTAATACCCTTAATCTCAGGTTTCCCGTAAGGTGTATCATAAGCCGGCGCCATCAAATGCAAAGGAGAAGTTGAATCATTAATTTTTTGCGCCTGCAAAGAAGCGCTGAATAATAAGGTTATACAACCAGCCGATAGCAATTTACCTATGGAAGTCAATCGTGATGTCATGGATTATTCTCTTTTTAATTCAATAAAAGCACCTAACTCGCATTTTCTGAGGGACTTGATTCCCTCGGCTACTGTTTTGGCATTCAATATAGCGCCGGCCAGATTAGTATGGGTATGATCTCCGGGGAAAAAGGCCTTCACCTTCGCTGCTCCAAAGGCCTCATATTTGAGCGCAACCAATTCATTCAGATCCACAAAAAATGCATCTGTCTGTGCAGCAGACTCCTTAGACCATTTCCCGTAAGATTCAGACACTCGCTCCACTCTTCCACCAGGCCATTCATTCCTTGGTATCTGAGAAAAAACAATCGGCGTAGCGCCCAAATCCTTCGTATCCTGAAGGTACTTTCTCATGTACCAGCCGTAAGTATGTACAATCTCTTTCGATCCGTCGGGCTTCGTAACCTCTTGGGTCTCTTCTCCGGTACCCCGAAGCGATCCCCTGGACTTCTCAGCATCCGGCCTGGCTCCATCGTTATGGCCAAATTGCATCAACACAAAGTCTCCCTTTCTAATCTGCGGCAGTATCTCCTTCCAGAGTCCTTCATTCAAAAAAGTCCTGCTGCTACGCCCTCCCCGCGCCTTGTTGATAATTGCAACACGGGAAGTATCGAAAAAAGCGGGCAACTCCCGACCCCATCCTACAATCGAATCATTTCCATTGGCCACAGTAGAATCACCGATGATAAAGACCCTTCTCTTCACGGGGAAAATAATTTTTGGATCCTTCAACAGGTAACCTGCAATGGCCGATTTTGATAAGCCCCGTAAACCATCAATCACCAGTGAAGCCGCCAACACGGAGCCTTCTGCTGAAGTATGGGTATGATCGCGGCTATAAAAATATTTCCCGGTCACACCAGACTCACCAAAACCATCCAGTTTCTCCGACATCATTTTGTTCAGATCGATGAACAGCACCTTCTCCTGAATGGCAACCTCCATGGCCCATTGAGGATAACTATTGGGAGTCCTGCGAATCTTTCCATTCTCCCAATCATTTCGCGGAATGGGGGTAATGACTATCGGGAAAGCCCCTTTCGACTTCGCCTCCCGTATAATTTTGCGGAGATACCAACCATAAGAATGCACTGTTTCGTGCTGATGGGTCAGCAAGTTTTCAATCTCTTCAAATTCTTTGCCGGTTCCTTTGATCGTTCCGCGTGCCCTCGAGGTATCGTTTAAAGCTCCAGAGTCGTTGTGCCCGAATTGCATCAGCACAAAATCACCTTTTTGCAGCTTATCAAGCACTGCCTGCCACAATCCTTTGGTTTGGTAGGTTCTACTGCTTGTACCGCCTAATGCATGATTGGCCACACTCACCTTAGTGGTATCAAAATAGAGTGCGAAAGGATCACCCCAGCCCCATAATCCACCAGCCCCATTGCCTTGTCCGTTCTTCACAGTCGAGTCACCGATGGTATACACAACTGCTTTTCTCTGCGCAAAAGTGTTGAACTGCAGAAACAGTCCGGCGAAAAAAAACAGAATCAATATCTTTTTCATCCTATTTAATTTTTATTCTTACCAGGAAAGCCTTATCAACGAAACTGCCTGTCTGGGAAGATTCAGCTGAATTTTGGCCATTCCATTATTCGTTTTTACCCATTCGGGGGAAGTCAGCAATTGAAGTTGACCCGCTTTCTCAAGAATTTTTACCTGATCAGGTGTCGGAGGTTGGGGTGATCCCATCTCCTTCCAAACGGCAAAAGCATTGCTGTGTTGCTGATCGATCCTGAAATGTTCCATTATGACACGTCCAGCCGGAATGCCAGACAAATCAAGATTTATCGGGGAATCAGGAACCTTAAGGTCATTGTTATCATGGTAATTCCAGACCATCACGGTAGCTGATTTTTCTTGTCTGGAAGCGAGGGCATTGATGTCAGGCTTGGAACCCCTGACACTCTCATCCCTGACAGTCAAAAAGTTATAAGCCAAATTATCCTGTTCAACCGTTACACGCTTTCCTCCCATCATCCCATACATCCTGAAGACGTTGAGAACAGGCTTGTCTACCCCGTTGGTGGCCATATCGCGAAAACCGGCAAACCAGGGCTGCTCCTCGAACTCAAATCCCCAGGTAACTGCTCCCAACAAATTGATGCCAAAATGTTCTGCCAGTTCATATTTCCTGGCAAAGGCGGCGGCAGTATAACAGGCATACATCGTTCCATTGCGGTAGGCATTTTGCGGGTAAGCGGCTTCAGAACAGGCGGCACACCCTTCCGGATCCGATTCACCGATAATGATAGGAAGCTTCTTTAATTTTGGATAAGAAGCCACGATTTCGAACCCCTTGCTGATATTGCGCAATTGCGTGCCCAGATTCATCTGCACCATGTCATCTATCAACTTCGGACTGCCTTTTGCATGGAAAGTGATGAAATCCAGAGGTGTACCTGTCTTCCCGGTTACGTTGTTAGTACCTGAAACTACATGATCCAGGAACGTCCTTAGAAATTTGGCAGCCGACTCACCACCCGGATCGGTAGTCTCGGGCCCTCCGATTTTAGCCGTGGGCAAGGCCCGCTTGACGGCATCGGCTGAATAATCGTAAAGTTTAATATATTCTTCTACGGTTCCCTTCCAATACGCAATATTCGGTTCATTCCACAATTCCCAGTACCAGCTTTCTACTTCTTTCTTTCCATACCTGTCGACCGAATGCTTCACCCACCTATAGACCAACTCTGCCCATTTCTTGTAATCCTTTGGCGGATAGGCCCAACCGGTGTGAATGTTACCGAAACTAACCCCTGGTTTCCAATAATGACGATAGGGTTCAGGATTTGATGAAAGAGCCTCGGGCATAAAACCAATCTGGGCCAGGGGTCTCATGCCTCTTTCGATATACGTATCAAATATTCTGTCAATAATCGTCCAGTCATAGACCGGATTCCCATTTTTATCTTCTGTGTAAACGTTTGTGGAGCCCCACTTAAGACCATATGTACCCTCGCCGGTCACCAGCAAATTGTGCGTCCGGACGTAAACCGGGACCGGACTCAGCGCGGAAATTTCTGAGAGAAGCTTCTTGCCATCCTTCATGTAGGTGTAGTTTGGTTCATCATATCCCCACCACGCCCAGATCGGTTTCATCACACCTTTTTGTTTATCGAAATTTACCCGGATCGAAACAGTATCGCCGGAAACGCCTTGCGCCTTTGCAGTCTCGAAATTCACCAGAAATAACAGGAGCGATAAGATCAAAAGAAAAAAATGTTGCATTTGATGGTCGTTTTGTATTTTAATTTCAAAATGCGATAGTCTTGGCATTTAACTTAATTTTGGTTTGTGGTAGACAATTATTGGCGATTCCACGCCCGAATATTGCCCTATTTTCTTGTCAGCCAAGCCTTTGGAACCGGAACGATGCAGATATTCATGGATCGGTTATCTTTTGAAAGCATAGCCGATTGTATCTCTATCCTTGTGCCATCCGGACTAAAAGTCGGATGAAGGTGATCAGCAGCCGTCGTTTTATGGCCGGTTGTCAAGAGCAGCATTTCATGCGTTTTTCGATCTATCAGGTAAAGATTCCGTTCGAAATCATCACCCACAGCAAATCGTCTGTCTGCCGATCCGTTCACATGCCAGAGACCACTGCCGGATGGCGTTTGTCCGACGATGGTCATTTCCCTTGTTTTGATGTTGACGATAGCAAGTCCTGTAGGCTTTTCGCGGGTGCCCGAAGGACCCCATGCAGCCTCTTGTCCGGGATTGGCCCCGGAAACCGGGGTGCCAGGAGCCGCCTCTCCGACTGTATTTGGTATTTTGCGGTGACCCATGATCGCCATGGCTACTTCATCCGGGCTTATTACCGCCTCATGAGTAACCCATTCATTAGGCGCTTCGGGATAGAGAGGCCTCAAACCTGTACCATCCGAATTGACTATCCAGGTACGCTGTGGAGCCTTTCCGCCAGTCTCCCAACAGAAAATTATCTGTCCGGGCACCCAGGGATTATTCTGAATATGACCTATTTGAAAAGGAACAGAAACCACAAATTTAATTTCCCCCGTATGGATATTCATCCCTGCAATTCCGGCAGGACCGGCACCCATTTTCCGCGGACCAAATGGTTCTTCAATCTTTGTTCCTACCGGAAGATGCTTCAAAGCCTCCTTGGCGCCAACCCTGAACCAGGCCCACTCCTCCCCGCCATCGAGTGCCATATCTCCCCCTGCCTCTATTTCGGGAGGCGTACTACCACAAACTCTCTGGTAATCCGTTGCCTTCTTTAGTGCTCCTGACTTGCTGTCGGCAAACAATCTGGCCAAATCAACTTCAATAATTTCCGTAGAATTTCTGTTTGAATTATCCGGGTTTTTCCGCATGAAATAAAGTTTCATGGATTTTCGGGCCACATTCAACATCCCGATAAAACCCCCTTCGGAAACCTGCACAATGTCGCCCGTCTTCTCGTTGACAGCCATGGCTTCCCCCTTCACCCTGTCGGACCGGAAGATCACCCATTTTCCGTCTGATGTCCACTGGTTATGGGTCTGATAAATCTTGGAATCACCGGAGGGAGTGCTGGTCAGGAAAGTAAGCCGAACACCGGTCACCGGATCCGTGACAATTTTCTTTTCAGAAGGAAAGCGTTTGCCAATTTGTGCCTGACCGGTCAATTGCGTTAAAAGGCCAGCCGTACAAAAAGTCAGCACAACAAGGATTCTATTTTTTTTCATCAATTGGTTATAAGTTTAAATTCAGACCACATTTTCGGTCAATAGGCTGGGTATGTCATAAATTCACAGGAATTAATTTCACCAGCCCGAGTAATCCGGACGTCATCGGTTTCCAAACAGAAGCATCGAAAGGCTTATAGTCGATGTTTACGAAATTGATTTCATGGTAATTACGCCAGATGACCTTTTCCTGATCCATTTGCCGGATCCTGTTGGCCATCAGGTTGGCAACCTCAATTTCGAGTGTATTAATTCCCGGTTTCAGGAATTTCTTAATACGGGCTGTAAACGGGATACTCCATAAAATTCCTGCGTCCTGGCCGTTTACCCAAACATGCGCACTCTCGCATACCTTTCCCAAATTCAGAATGTACTCTCCTGCTAAAGTTCCCTTTAACTCAAAAGTAGTGGAATACCTGGCCGATCCAGAGAAATTCCGAGCGGCCGCATCAGGCAATTCCGTCCAAGACACCAAACTCTTCAACTCAGTCGCAGCAGGAATCACTGCTCCGCCCTGAGTAAATTTCAACTTCCACGGACCGGGGATCTCTACTGAAGCCAATACCTTACCAGGATACTTCCAGTTTTCGGCATTTGCTTTCTGCTCGGAAACCAACACGAACATGGCCTCTCCCGGACTCAGTTGGAGCCGTACTTTCAGCTTCTCATTCTCTTGCTGTATTTGTGCATTGCCAGTTACGCCAGTCTGCGGATCAAGCAAAAGACAACTATTTCCCTTCACATTCAGTAACACAAATCCGTCGACCGCGACGGCAGAATGATTCACCAGATAATAATAAACGCCCTGATCACTCTTGCGGCGAATATATTTCAGTCCTGTATCTACAAGGGTTTCGCGATTTGAGCCAATCATTTCCAGTGCCGGCAGTACGTTCTCAGAGAGTAAAACAACCCCACCTCCCAATTTCTGAACCTGAAGTTTTCCGGGTACGTTAGAAAACTGGAATGTCTTTATTAGTTCATTCATCTTTAGCCTGTTTGACTCCAGATTCTTCATGCCTGGGACATCTTCCGGCAACTTCTGAAATACCACTTTGGCACCATGGCTCGCCATTTCAATGATCCGCCTCAGTGTTTCTACCGGCATATTCTGGCAAGCAGGTATCACCAGAGCTTTGTAAGTACTGCCCGATTTCGTGGCGATCAAACCATTCTTTATGGTCAGATTATTGAGGAGACGATCGGAAACGAAGTCCAAAGAATAACCCTTTTGCATCAACTCCTTCACATCTTTGGAAAAAGGCGTGGGATACAACCATCTGTCGATGGAATGAATCGTAAACTGCAGATCTGGCGTGGTCTGCGACATCCAGATATCATAAATCGGCCAGTAAACCAGCAGGTCGTTGTCCGCAACACCGTCTTGCAAAACAGACTGGCAGCGGGCAATGTAATCATTTAATCCTCGGATATGCGGCCAGAAAGTGTTTGAGGGCGAGAAGTTTACAGATGCATAAAACAGCCATCCGGGCCATCCGGCTTCGACCGGAGAATAGGCCGTACCATGGTAAAAAACATGATTGACCCCTGCAAGAAAAGCCTGTTCCAATTCTGGTTTGCACTGGGAGAGCGCGACGCGGAAATGTTCTGCCAACCAGGTAAAGGTCTCGCTGGAGGTAATTCTTTTCCCCGAAACGTTGGCCGCAGAAGAAGCAAACTTCATCATCACCGGATCGGGATCCACATTGCGGATGTCGCTACTGTCGCGGCGTAATCCCGGGATATCAAACTTGCTGCTTCCAAAGGTTTCACACTCAGGAATATTAACGGTAGCATATAAATCAAGTAGATTTCCAGGTGACCCATGCGCCTGGTTGCGGGTCAAACTTCCCATGTTATTTGCCCACTTTGTCCAGGAAAGGGTAAAATTCTCCCTAAGCATATCGGAGATCGTCTCACGATAATCACTTTGTACCCTTCTGGAAATTTCTGTCGAAGGTTTCTTCTCAGCCAATTCTCTCAAATATGGGGGCAGTGCATAGAATCTCCGCTTCTGAAACTCATCAAACAGACCCGCCGACCAATTAGTCCCGTAGACTTCATAACTATCGTTGAAAAATGCCCCCACACCATGATTTGAATTCTTAAAAGCTGAATCGAACCTTGAGAGATAGAGATCGAGCGCACTCTTCGAAAAGTGGTCAAAAGTCAGTCCTTCACCTCCAGGGGCCGCCCTTTTTACTTTTTGCAAGGTCTTGCCACTAAATGCAGCGTAAATATCCCAGTCTCCTTTGGGGGCAGTCCAGTTTAACAATCCATCTGAAGTTACCAGTAATGTCAGGTCCTTTATGATCTTCCCTTCTTCACCGTAAGCGGTCACGGCTTGCAACTGAGCACCGGCTTCCTGTTGTTTTGGATCTGTGGGTACTAATTTGTCACTGAGTCTGTCTCCGCCTTTGATGGTATATTTTTGGATGATTAATTTGGAAGCCGCCGACTTTGGGGTGATCTGGGGTCCGCCGAAAGGCCAGCCTGTTCCGGTATTCATGTCAATCCCCATATCATTTTTATTTGCCTCACGCACAGTGACATCCAGCATCTTCATCCATTCTGGTGACAGGTAAGACAGATACTTTTGTTCAAAACCCACTGCTCCGTAAATGGGTGTAACCTCCAGTCCGCCGAATCCGGCCTGGCTATATTCTGCCATTAGTCTGGTAAGATTTGCCTCATCCACAGCGCTTCCCATCCACCACCAACGGCTCCATGGCCTGGTTTCCTTAGTGATTTTTGGCCATAACGAAGGGGGATTTTTTTGTTGACTCCGGCAAGGATAAAAAATTAGTATAAAAACTAATGTTAAGATCCCAAAAGAGATGGATTTTTTCAGATTTTTAAGCATAGCATTATGGGAGTTGAATTTTTAACCAAGGTAACAATAGAATTTGAGTCTATCAATAAGAACGGATCAAAATTTGAAAGAGCTATTGTTCAGAGTTCCTCCGCTTCGTAAACGGGTCAATAAATAATCAAATAAGGGGTGAGCAAAATCAAGCTCACCCCCTAAGTTTTATTTATTAGGATACAAAAAATCAATAGCCATCATTTTGATAGGCGGCCTTGGCTTCAGCTGACATCGGACTATTTTTATCATCTGTCAGTAATTCAATGAATGACTGGGGCCATGCCTTGAAAGTATGATATTTTTGAAATAAACCTTTTCCAATTCCTCTTGCCCCAATAGTTCCGGTTGAGATATCATCTGTTGGGAAAGGAAAATCAGTGGTTCCTTTGGAAGCAGCAGGTGCACCCATGTTATCACGGTAGTATACCCGGTCGTAAAGAATACCTGCATTGTGGAGATCTTCCCAGTTGGTAAGTTCGAAAATTAATTCGCGCGCTCTTTCGTTATAGACAAAATGTATAAATCGATCCATATCAGAAAGAACATTTGGTGGATAATTTTCAAGTCTTGTTTTCGCAGAACCTGACTGCCATTCAGAACCATCAATGGCAATCTTTGAATAGGAGTCTGTTAGAACATTGTAAGGATCGATTTTTTCAGCTGCAGGAATGGTCAGCCTGCCGGTAATCACTGCCGGTTCATATTTAACGAGCGCATCGGAGCGTTTTTCGCCCACATGGTAGGCGGCTCGTTTCCTTAAAATATTCAGATCAGAGATGGCTCCTGCGTAATTGCCTTGCCTTCCAAGTACCTCAGCACGAATCAGATAGGTCTCTGCCAATCTAAATATCGGGAAGTCAATTGCGCCTGAACCATTAGGATCGGTTCCTTTCCCGCGGTTGATATCCAACCATTTCTTTGGACCAACGTACCACTGTGCCACCGTTAAACCACGATCGAGGCCGAAGGCTTCACTCTTGTCGCAGTTAACCCTATACATCAGCTTCCTCCCTGTCGCATTGGTAATCACAGGATTGTTTGGATCAACATCTGCACCCGTCTTGAAACCAGTGATGGTTGATCCGGTCCGGGTAAAATAACCAGCGCTGTTAGGACTGCCCACTGTCCACCGGGCCATCACAATGTATGGCTGACTATTTGCCCAAAGAGAATCTATTGGCTGATCTTTTGAGTTCTCAATATAGAGAATCGATCTTTTCTGATATTTTATCTTACTGGCGGAAGTTACTGTAACGATTGGGTCTGTGGCGGTTTTTAGCCTGTTATTATAGTAATAGGCTGTTGCGGCATCCCATGGTTTGCCCCCAGCTTCGGTCGCATCAGTTGCAATATAGTCTGTCAAAAAAGTCTTGTAATAACGGGAATCGTTTGCACGGTCTGCATACATATCGATGCCCCAGTCAGTCGGACCAGCTGTTGCATAAGGTCTGCCGTAATCCATTGTCCGGGGAGTGCATGCACGAAGGGAAGTATGGTTGCTGTTGTAAAGATGGACCAGGTTATTTCCATAACGGCCATCATAAGTCTGGGTTGCCTCGTATTGGGCAGAAAGGATGATTTCCTTGCTCTTATCACGCGTATAGTCTCCTGTTGCATTCTTCCAAAGTGTAGCAAAATTGGGTTCCAGACCATCTGAAGTGGTATAACCTTTCATCTGGTCTATAACCATGGTGGAAAAATATTTTGCAGAATCGAGGTCGGTTGCAACATTCCCTTTGTAAAGCATTTTCAGATAGGTCTCAGCATTCGCCCAGCCAGCAGCCTGCGCCCGATGCAGATACAATTTTGCAAGAAAATGTGCTGCAGCAGGTTTGGTAATTCGTCCCAATTCCGTACTTGTTGCCGGAAGTAGCGTGACGGCTAATCTTAAGTCACTAATTATCTGTTTGTAGATAGTCTCAAGGGAGGCCTTTGGGAAAGAGAAATTATCTGGAATCCCTGCATAACTCTTTAAAATCAGCGGGGATGCACCCACCACATTAGTGATAAGATAATAGGCATATGTACGCATGAAAAGAATTTCACCTTTTCTCGCAGCAAGTTTGGTTTGAGAAGCGGCATCCAGGTTACTGTAATTTTCAAGAAAAATATTGCAGCGGCTAACTTCAGGATATACACCTTCAGATACCCCACCACTCGTGGACCCTATTAACGAGGTAACATTTGGGGTCATTCTAGTACCTGTGGCAGCTGGTCCCCAGCCATCAACAGCATAAGTTCCCATTGAAATCCGGTCTGCCAATGACCAGGCAAACACCTCTACATCACTGCAGGTACCGAAAAGATAATGGCCCTGATTGTAGTCCGGCTTAAAACGCAGGATCTGATAACAACCTTTAACCAAAGCCTCCAATCCATCAGAGGTTTTATAAAAATCCTGTGTCAGAGTTGTTACCGTTTTCTCTTCCAGAAAATCCTTACAGGAAGCGATGGAAAGAATCAGAACTAGTAAAATAATATATTTTTTCATCAGTTTTGTCTTTAAAATTTAACGATTATAATCCTATCCTTACACCTAATACAAAGCTTTTGATCACCATTGTATTGTTGTTGGAACCACCAGTTGGATCGCCGACTGAATTGACATTTGTCCAACCGTTGGTATCGTCAGGATTAATACCTGCTTTAACTACGTCTCCGCCAAAAAGAAATGGATTGAGTACTTGTCCATAAATCTGAAAAGATTTAATCTTGTATTTTTCCAAAATCTCAGAAGGAATATTGTAAGATAGGGAAATGTTCCGGACAGAAATAAACGATCCGTCATTGATGAACATGGCCCGGTTTACATCTGCATTGGAAGCTTTTGGATCTGTTGTTGGCTGAGGCCATCTTGCATCAATGTTAGTAGCAGACCAAAAGTTGGATGGATCTTCAGACCGAACATAACCCACAAAATTACCCCCTGCCGAACCTCCTGGCTGAAGTGAGGAAAAATATTTTTGTCCGACACGGGCATACATAATCGCGCTTAGTTCAAAATTCTTGTAAGAGAAGGTATTGGTAATACCGGCTACCCATTTGGGTCGAACAGTACCCCTGATTACCTTGTCGTTATCTTCCAGTTTGTAGTTAGGAGTTCCCTGTTCAACTGGTTTATATTGTCCGGGAGCAAAGTTGTATCCATTGGCTTTCCATAAGGCGATGCTGGCAAGATCATCGGGTGTATTTTGCCATAACCCATCCACTTCATACGTGCGGAATACCTGTAACGGCTGACCAATAAACCAATTGTTTCCTTTCATGTCTTCTTTTCCGTTCACCAGTTGAACGATTTCCTCGTGGTTAGCCGACCAGTTGAAATCCGTCGTCCATTTGAACTTCTTGTTTTGTACGTTGACCGTAGAGACAGAGAATTCAATACCTTGATTCATCATTTTTCCAATATTTCCTGTAATAAACGGAAAGCCAACGATGGCGGGTATACTCCTGTCCATCAAAATATTATCTGTATTGGATCTGTAAAGTTCAATGGTACCGGTAACCCTGCTTTTGAGTAGAGAGAAGTCAACACCAATATTCGTCTGGGCAGTTGTTTCCCATTGCATATTGGGGTTTGGCATGTTATATGGATTGTACCCAATTGCCGGAACATCTCCAAATACATACTTGTACTGTGTGAGAGGTCCGGAGGTGGAATAAGGACCGACAGCTGAGTTTCCAACAACTCCATAACCTACTCGAAATTTTAATTCATTAATCCAGTTTATTGACTTAATAAACCCTTCTTCATGCATCTTCCAGGCAACGGCGAAAGATGGAAAGAAACTCCATTTATGACTTGGCGCCAATACAGAAGCACCATCATTTCTGCCTGTTGCGGTGAACAAATACTTGTTCATGAGAGAATAGTTGAGTCGCAACATATAGGACATGAGGGAATTTTCTGTAAAACCGGTACCGTAACTATCCGGATTACCATTCAGATTTGCAGAGAGATTATACCAACTGGATGAGTCATAAATAATCTTTGAGGCTCCGATGTTAGCGCTTTCCGTTCTATTGGATTGAACAGACTGAAGCAGAGTTGCTCCAATGGTGTGCTTCCCGAATGTTTTATCAAAATAGAGCAGATTCTCGAGCATATATTGGAAATTATCTGTCGTGGAATAACTGGCGGCAGAAGTCTGAGGGGTTGCAGTTCTTCTGAGCGTTGATTGTGATCCCTGCCAGGCACCATTTCTTTGATATCGAAAGCCTGATCCAAAATTCATATGGTATTTCAACCAAGGGGTAAACTTAATTTCAGCAAAGAGATTAGCTTGTAAGTTAACTGCTCGCCTTTCATCATTGCTGTTTTCCATATCAATTAGCGGGTTCCACATTGGACCTGACTTATTGTTTCCCGGATAGATAATCATATCACCGTTGTCATCATAAGGTTTCGCCATCCGGTATTGAGATAATGCCATACCATAAGCATCTTGTGGTCCGGTGGCACTTCCTGAACGGTTGATGGTTCCATATTGCTGACTAGATAGTGAAGCGTTAAATGAAGCCCCAACAACCATCCATTTTACAGGAGTAATATCGCCATTGATTTTAGTTGTATATCTAGTATATCCCTGATTCTTCTGGGTTCCTTTGTTGTCATAATATCCAAGGGATATGTATAAGCGAGAGGTCTCATTTCCTGCAGACAAAGAGAGTAGATGATTTTGAGTTACTCCAGTGCGGGTCAGGATATCTTGCCAATCTGTTGTTGGAATATTACCAGGATTGTAAACCGGAACTTGTTGTGGATAACCCTTTGCAATCTCATCTGTTGTAGCAGCACGGGTCTTCACAGAGGAAAAAGTTCCAGGATCATTCCATTCATACCCCTGGCGAATGGCATTGATAGTCATCACATCAGAGTTACCAAACTTATTTATATCAGCCTGTGGATCAGGATAACTTAAGGCTGTTGTTCCTAATTTATAGGTTGCACCATTGATCTCGGCCAAACGCATACGGTCCATAGCTTCACCTGAGCTTGCCCAATTAGTAGCGGAATGAATGTTATCGAAAGAGGTTGTTTCATCATAGTTAACGGAAAGCCGACCCTTCTTTCCTTGTTTTGTTGTGATCAGAACGACACCGTTGGCACCACGTGCTCCATAGATGGCTGTAGCTGAAGCGTCTTTCAAAATTTCCATGCTATTAATATCATTTGGATTGATATCATTCACACTTCCCATCAGGATAATTCCATCAACAACATAAAGAGGTGAATTTGAAGCAGATATAGATCTCGTGCCTCGAATAGTAACAGAAGCGATTTCGCCTGGTCTAACGTTGGATACGATATCAACACCTGCGACTTTTCCCTGGATTGCCTGAACAGCGTTCTGAACGGGTCTTTCCTTGATCGTCTTTTCCGACACACTTACCAGTGCACCTGTTACATCACTCTTCTTCATCGTTCCATAGCCGACGACCACAACCTCTTCCAGACCAATGTTTTCTTCCTCCAGAACAACATTAATTATGGATTTGTTATTTACAGCTATCTCCTGCATCTTCATTCCGACAAACATAAATTGGAGCGTAGCGTTTTCCGGCACATTTGCCAGTGAATAGTTGCCATTGCTATCTGTTATCATTCCCGTGGTCGTGCCTTTCACTACTACGGAGACTCCTGGCAGTGAAGCTCCGGACTTATCAGTGATACGACCGCTAACCTTTCTGCTTTGCTGGCCGGCTACGGCAATTTCTCTGGTAACAACGATATTTTTATCCAGAATCTTGTAGGTATAATTTTCATCCAAGACCTTCTTCATGACTTCCTCGATCGTCGCATTCTTCACACTAATTGATTTTCGGTTTTCCAGGTTAAGCTCCTCGCTCTTAAAGAAAAAACCAAATTCGCTGTTTCGTTCAATTTCCCTGAAAATATCGACAATGGTTGCATTGTTAATATTCAGGCTGATACGTGCATTCTGAGCATAGGAACTGGCAGCAGAAGCAGTGATCATCGTAAATAAGATCAGTCCGATAGTTAATTTCATAATCAGGATAGTTTTTTTCCACCTTTGCTGTGCACGGCATAGCAAATCATAACTTTTCTTCATAGTTTTGTTAAGTATTTAAGTTTAACTTAGAAACTGATAGCCCTCAGTTTCGAATACTGAAATCGGGTGTACCCCTCCACGGGTGCACCTTTTTTTTAGAAAATATAAACTAAGTCTTTGCCCTCCTTTCTGTCTGTAATTTTATAGTGAATTTTATCTGTTAACGATAGCATTTCCAGGACTAATTTCACGGTAGTTGTTCTTTTGATCACACTGGTATACCGGGTATTGGCGAGCGTATGATTATTAATTTCAATTCGAACATTATACCAGGCTTCCAATTCACGGCAAATCTCGGCTAATGATTTATGGATGAACACAAATTTTCCATCTTTCCAGGCAGAAGAAATAGAAGGATCTTGCTTGGTGACATTCATTTGATTCGTTTGTTTGTCAAATTGCAGATATTCTCCTGGTTTGAGGGAAAGTAACGGCTGAACAGTGCTACCTGATACATCTATCTGTCCATTCACAAGGGTTGCAGAGATCAGTTTTTCGTCATGGTAGGCCCTGATATCAAATTTGGTACCAATATCTTTTACTTTTAAATATCCAAGATCCACCGTTAAATCCCGCTTATTATCAGGGATCATATCAAAATAAGCTTCACCATTTAACGTGGCTGTTATTTTACCTGTCGATTCTCTGCATAAGGCAATCTTTGAGCCGGAACTTAGCCAGATCGTGGAACCGTCTTCAAGATGTATCCTTGAGACAGCACCCTTTTCAGAGGAATATTCAATGTTGCTGGTGATGGTAGTATTTCCTGTCTCTTGAGGGATCATGTAATTTGCAGCAAATCCAAGAGAAAGGGCAACAATAAAAATTGCGGCATAATGAAGCCAATTATTAACAAATGCTGATTTAACACCAGGATTCATCCTGTTCCATAAATTTTCAAAATTTCTACCGGAAGTGGCAAAGTGCTTGCTCCCTGAGAGAATTGAACCTGTGTAGATCGTCTTAAATTGGAGATACCCTTCCAGTAACTCTTTATCTTTTTCGAGTTCCTGGAAAAATTTAATTTTTTCGGTTTCTGACGCAGAACCGTTGAGGATGCTTAAGTAGATATCTTCTTTCATTGTTAGGATAATTGATAACTATACACCGAAGTGGCAGATTACCCTAATGGAAAACAGATTAAGAAAACATGTTCTACAACAGCTTAAAAATAAAATGAAAAGAAAAGCCAAAGGATTGTGAGATAATCTCTGAGCTCAAGTCTCAAGATCTTCAGTACCTTGGAGATACGCGCTTCAATTGTCTTTACGCTAACCGATTGTATTTCAGCGATTTTCTTGTATGAAAACCCCTCATCCCGGCTTAAAAGAAAAGTGCTTTTTATTTCTTCCGGTAACATGGAAATTGTTTGGTCTACTCTCTGTAAGAGCTCATCATACTCTAAATAACTACCTAATTTTTCCAGGGCCATCTCATTGTACTGAACCTCCAGGTATAAGATGTTTTTTTGATGTTTCATGGCTATTCTCTGATTCCTGAGACAGTTAAGACAGCTATTCTTCGTCAGCGTATATAAGTAGTTCCGGACGTTAAACCGCTCATTTAAAGTTTTCCTGATTTCCCATAGTTTTAAAAAAGTGTCTTGTACGATTTCTTCTGCCATAAGTTCATCGTGAAGATATTGATAGGAAAGATGATACATCACGCCGAAAAAATCGTCATAAATCTCCTTATAAGCCGATTTCTCGCCCTTTTTCAGAGCCAAAATAAGTGCATTATGTCTGGCAGGATCCATTTCAGAAATAAAATTACTAAAAGTCCACCTTACTCTAACTTGAGAATTAAGGTATTTAACTCAGCCAGATATACAACCCTAGTGTAATCAATGCCAGAATGCTCCAATGCAACCGCCAGTCGGTAATTCCTTCAAATTTAGCGACGCCCTTGGAATAGTTGATGGTAGTTTTCTCGAGCTTTTCCGGTGCCGTCTTTTCGGTAAAAGCAGAGACCGCAAAAAGAACCCCCGTGATGAAAATCTCTGCCCATAATCCCCGGAAACCAAAATTTAGAGTCATTTTGTGATGGAGCAACGGAAAGATTTGCTTTCCTGCTTCCGCACCCATCAGCTGATCAACGACAAAAATTGTGGATAAAACGACCCCGACTGCTACTGATGCAATTGCACCTTTCATGGTAATTTTCTTACTTACGATGCCGAAGAAAATTGCAGGAAAGACAGGAACGACCAGGTATGCAGAGATGGTTTGCAGATATTTGTACAAACCTTCATCATTCTTGTAGACTAGCCAGGCTGCCCCAAGACCAAGCAAGGTCACACAGACAATGACGTAGCGTCCAAGCCTTACCTGTCTCTTCTCAGACATGTTTGGCTTGAATTCGAGGACAAAATCCCTTACAACCAGGGTGGAAACAGAATTCAAAACAGCTATCAGCGAATTGATCAGGGCAGCTGCCAAGGCAGCAAGCAAGAGCCCTCTGGCGCCTGTTGGGAGTAACTTATTCAAGAGTAGCACGAAAGTCTGCTTGGTGCCATCTCCATGTAACTCATTAGGGAACAACGCATAAGCTATTACTCCCGGTAGTGCGAAAATAAATATGGGCAATAATTTCAATGTAGTAGCCAACATGGCACCCCATCGTGCGTTGTGGAGATCCTTGGCTGAAAGCGCCCGTTGCACATTTACCTGATCGATTCCCCAGTAAAAAATACCGGCATAAAAAGCAGTGGCCAGAATACCCCAGAAAGGATAAACAGGATCATCGATTGGCTTCGAGATCTTAATCATTTCAGGTACCTTTTCCATCAATCCGTGCCAACCGCCCACTTTATCCAAGCCAAAGAAGAGCATGGTGGAGGCGCCAATAAGAATCACAAAAACCTGAATCGTATCTGTATAAGCTACGGCAGTGAATCCGCCAATGATGGTAAAGGTTGCTACCGCGACGCCAATGATTACAATAGTTGTCATGATATTCCATCCCAGGATACTGTTCAGTACCAGTGCCCCGGCAAATAAAGTGAATGCCAGTTTCGTCATCACACTGATAACCAACATCAACCCGGAAAAGAAAGTTCTTGCCCGTCGATCATAACGGATTTCCAAAAATTCCGGAATGGTAAATATCTTATTCTTAATGTAGTATGGATACAAAATGGCGCAAGCAAAACCCAGGGTGATGGCGCATGTCAACTCGACTGAGCCCGCACTCAGGCCATATCGATAGGAATCGCCTGAGAGACCTACCAGGTGTTCGGCTCCAATATTGGTGGCAAACATGGATGCACCGACAATTGGCCATTTAAGTTTTCTACCGCCCAGAAAGAAATTCGAACTGTTTTGGCTAGCTTTCTTCCGGTAGGCCATGATCAACCCAAAAGATAAACTGCCCGTAATTACAACTGAGAAGATCAACCAGTCGAGGAAGGTTAAGGAGAGACTCATGAAATGTTAGTTTAGTTAATTGCTTGAAATCCTTACAAAAGCTTGATTAGTTGCTGATAAAGATAGGGAAATGTATTAATTTGATTACCTTCAATATAAAATCCCTTCCCCCCATAAGCCTGCGGGATTCTGGCCACGATGCTTTTCTGGTCCCGGAAATAATATCCAACAGACGATTCATTGGTAGCGGTCTCGGGGTTATAGGGTCTTAAGTCAAAATTGGCGGTCAGGATATCGTTGGGTGTCTGTTGAATGTTTCCTACCATGGAAGCCGCCTTCAGAAATACTTCCGGCCCTGTAACTGCGCTTCCGATATTCAGAATTACTCCACCCCTCATGAGTTTGGAGACGACCTTCGTATAGATCAGAAAATCACGCCCCGAACATCCGCCTTTGGCGCAACCATCGAACCATTCATGCTGATCGAGTACATCGGTACCGATGCCAACATGCACGGTATAGGGAATTTTCTCCTGATAGCAAGCCGCAGCAATACTCAGATCAGGATGCTTAAAATCAATTATTTGAGGTTCAATATCAAGGTATTTAGCGACCTTTCTCCGGAAGGATTTTTTGCTGATCATTTTACCTATCGCCTCACCGTAACCCAGGCTTTTCTTATTCCCGACACTCAGCGCAGCATTCATAAAATTAAACTCCCACGCCATGCCAAACTCACCTTTTTCCAGTGCTTGTGGAACATATTCACTGGTTTCGCCCATCAATGCCAGCTCAAAATCATGGATGGAGGTGGCTCCATTCCCGGAAATTACGGCAAAGAGACCCCTGTGAATCAGATCCACCAATAACCTGTTCAAACCATTTTTCACCAGATGTCCACCCGTAAATAAAAGAATTGGCTGACCCTTTGCATGCCTTTGGACGATCTCTAACGCCAAGTCGTCAATCTCCTTTTTTACCTTACCGGGAAGTTCGATAACTGAATTCAGGACTTCATCTATCGTTCTTAAATCACTGTATTTTACCTTATTGTTTCTTCCTTTAACAGGATATGTTTTAATTTTAGTTGGATCAAAAACCTCGTATCTTCCTTTATATTGCATTTGATTATGGTATTAATAGTAATTTCTATAAGGATATTAGCAATTAGCCTTGATTCGCACTATGTCTTATTTCTTATTTCTCATATCTAATATCTCCCAGATCCTCCCTTCAACTTCGCTCAGGATCCGGTTTCCTGCACCCTGCTGATGCAGATTAACCATCTGCATCCATATCTCCTTCGATTTCGCCCAATGACCAGAATAAGAATCACTCAGTACCCGGATTGAAAATCTAATTTAACAGTATATTCAATCTCTTAATACTTTGTATCGCAGCTCTGACCGTATGATAATTAATTTTCCAGGAATGACCCATGTGCGTCCAGATCGGTTCTCCCTTCCGGGAAAGCAATGGATACCATTCTCCTACTCCTTTATTGACGACTTTATCATACACAAACCGGTGCACATTTTTATAGGCATTCCAGTATTTATCCGATTTGAAAAGAATGACCGCATCAAGCAGGCCGATCAGCACTTCAGCTTGTTGCCAGAACTCCTTCTCCTTATCGTAGACACCACCCGAATGTGGTCCTTCCACATAAACGCCTCCATATTCTGTATCAACGCCATTATCGACGGTGTGGTCGTAAATAATCTTCAACAATACCTTGTATTCTTCCGGATCGGCTTCCAGAATTTCGAGGGAATGCAGCAAGAGCCAGGCAAACTCGGCATTGTGGCCATAACAGGTATTGTCTGTTGCATTTCCCTTCTGACCTTCCTCTGAGAACCTGTCCCAGCCCCAGATGATATCAAATTTTATCTGCGGAGCCACGGTCCAGTCCTTGAAAAACTGCGGTATACCTGTTTTATAAACCGGATGAATAATCTTATTAATCAGCAGATCAATGTCTTCAAGAAGTTTTCTGCGGTGAACTTCTAGACCAGTACATTCATATAAAGTGGTAAAGGCCTCCATCAGGTGCATATGCACATCGAGGGTTTTTCTGTCACCTCCCTGACTTCCTGGTCCGCATAGGGTCCAGTCGCGGTGAAACATTTCCCAGTAACCTCCATAGCGCGTATCGGCGCAAAACTTCTGCAGCAGATCGAAAACTCTTTCTGCGTATTCCCTTCCCCTTGGATCCCCAGTTGCCAGAGTATACTCGCTCAGGCAATAAATGGCAAAACTGTGTCCGTAAATAATTTTTTGATCGATTTTCACCTCACCTTTGCGGTTCATCATCCAAAAGAATCCACCATACTGCAGATCCCACATCTTGTCAATTAGGAAATCGACGCCATGCCTGGCCAGATCGGCTAGTTTACCTTCCCCATAACCAGCCCTGTGTGCCGAGGAAATAGTATAAATACATCGGGCTTGAGCGATAAGTGATTTTTCATCTTCCCCAGTATCGAGACCGCTCCTGTCGAAGTGAGTCAGGAATCCTCCGTTGATTTCATCCTTCATTCTGGAAGTCCAGAATGGTAACAATTCGTTAAGCAAGTGATTTTCTGCCTCTTTCTTAAGGCTGGATATTTCTTCTCTTTTCATTTTAAGCAGTAGTTTATTGAATCGTATGTAAATATAGCTTTTACATGATTTTCTTTGTATTCCGGAATACACTTTTTTGCATGATCCGAAAAAAACAATCACACTTCTTTGCGGAAATTAAATTAGCTAAATTGGAGGAAATTTCATTCACTATGCAGGAAGGCTCCAAAATATCACTGAAATACCTTTTTTTCACTTTCCTTAAGATTGGTGCGATTTCGTGGGGAGGTTTCATGGCGCTCATTGCCGTCATGAAGAAACAGCTGGTTGATAAGGATAAGGTCCTTAAGGAAGAAGTTGTTCTGGACGGAATTTCGCTGGCTTCCGTCATGCCGGGTGCCGTTGCCATCAATGTCGCCACTTATCTGGGTTATCATCTTCGGGGCATAAAAGGTGGACTCATTTGTCTGACCGCTACGATTTTACCGGCATTTTTTGCTATCATAGGTCTTGGAACCATTTACTCAATTTATGGAGAAATGCCTCTGTTTAATAAATTTTTCCTCGGAGTATTGCCGGCTATTTCGGCAGTTATCTTAAGTGTGGCTATTGGCATGGCTCAGAAACAGGTAAAAGATTACAAGCAAATTATTATCTGCCTTTTAGCGGGAGTTGGACTTCTAACTATTCACTCCTTTATCGTCACACTTGTGGTAATCATTACAAGTGCACTGGCAGGATATTTCCTGTACAGTACTCCCGTTTCTGCAATGAGACCTGCCGCCAAAAGTAAAGGCAATAGCCTTTCAGGTAGCAATAAATCTTCAGAGATCGAATTGATATTGGCCAACAAAAAATCTTCAAACAAGTATTCATTCTTCAATTATTTGATTGGGAGCATCCTCCTGATTCTTATTATTGCCCTGATTATCAATTATTTTGATATTTACAATTCTTCCTGGTACAAGATCAACCGAACGATTTTCCTGACTTTTACCGGAATGAGTCTGACCCTTTTTGGTGGAGGATATGTGATTGTTCCGGCAATGCAGTCGGTTATCGTAGATGGCTTTCACTGGCTGACCACGAAAGAATTTGCAGATGCCATTGCGATGGGACAGATTACACCGGGGCCGGTGATTATCACTGCCACCTTTATTGGGTATAAGGTTGCAGGTTACCTGGGCGCATTTTTTGCCACGCTGGCAATTTTCTATCCTCCGGGATTTCTAATGATTATCCTTTCTGGATTTCTAAAGAAGATCAAAGATTCAGATGTTATAAATGCCATTTTCAGGGGAATGAGACCAGCCATTATTGGGATGATCTTTTCTGCAGCCATCACGGTAGGGAAAGGGGCTGAACTAAGTTGGCCTTCCGCTTTGATATTTCTGACAGTACTTTTGCTGCTTGTAAAATTTAAAATGAATGTTATCTGGATGATACCCCTAGCGGGGATCGCGGGGATGCTGCTATTTTAAGTGCAAAGGGTAAAGGGTAAAGGGTAAAGGATAAAGGATAAAGGTTAAAGGTTAAGGAGTGGCGTTCTTCCCTTTAACCTTTAACCTTTATCCTTTAACCTTCAAAAGAAATCCCCGGCTCAAATACATGAACCGGGGATTGGTTTAAGACGGCGGCG